>MKRJ01000001.1 GCA_001896885.1 Rhizobiales bacterium 65-79
CGAGACCGCACCATGCGGCCTCGATGGCGATCGGTGGGCCGGAGGCGACCGACGACGCATCGCTTGCGACCGCAGCAACGCGGAGGATGGTGCAGGATCGAGTTTCTTGTTTCGCGAGGAATGACGGCCTTGGCCGGCAGGGGAAGAAAGTCGAGACGCGCTGTTGCGGCATAGGCGGTCGAGGCGTCAGCCGCCCTTCGGTCAGATCAGCCCATTGGAGAGGCCGTTTGAGCGCTCGCTGAACGGATGGCAGACGGAGATTTTGGCGACCATCCCCGCCTGCAACCGGCTGGAACGCTGCTCCCGTCGAGCATCATCCGCGTTCCCTGGCTCTGGTGTCCGCCTTCCGCCGTCGCGCCCCACCGAGAACACCCATCGCGATCCGATCTGCTCGCGCTGCCTCAGACGGCATGCCGGTGCCTTCAAGCGCCTCGCGGCTGCGATCACGGGCTATGACGACGATGCCGCGTATCTTTGGGCTATGCCCATGCTTCCCGAGGCGGGACGGAGCCGTTCACCTCGTCTGGTCCGCCTGCGTCGCGCCGCGACCTTGAGCCTGAACAAGGCCCCGGCCGGATTGGCCGTCGCCCGCCATTCCAGCGATCCGCAGGAAGGTTGCGATGCAGACGGCAACGGCGCCGATAATCGAGAATGCGATTTGCCACCCCTCGGAAGGCATGAGGTGTTTCGCGATGCCATGCGTGGCATGATGGCCGGCAACAACGACCGGCGCGACGAAGACAAGGGCAATCGCGAGCTTCGCCCAGAGCGGGCGAACGGTTCCGAGCAGGAGCTGGCCAGCGCCGAAAGTAAATCCCGCGGCCAGCACGCCGACGAGAATGGCGCCAAGCCCACCTGCGCCCGAATTGATGGCCAAGCGAGCGTGAAGAGCAACCGGCAAAGGAAGCCGATTGCGACAATGCACAGGAGGATGCCGAGAATGATCATGGTGGTGTCTCCGATAGGAAAGCTCTAGCGGCTGCGCCTTCCACCACCGCGGCGCAACGCCGAGCATAGAAAATGATGAGTGCCGGCGGGAGCGAAAACCGTGTTGGTTTTCGCCCCGGCGGACCTGATCTTCGCCTCGTCATGAGGCGAAGGGGTCGATTTCGCCGACGATGGCGGCGTCATCGCCATCGTATTCGGTGGCGGGGGCCACCGAGAGCGTGCCGTCGCCCGCGCGGAAGATAACGATGGCGACCATCAGGGTGGCGGCGAGGCTGAAGGCGAAGGCATGTGCGTCGGGGAAGGACATCGATCCGGCTCCTGTTGGGGCGGAGGACCATCCCCCGCTGACAGGCGCCCGATGCGTTCGGCCGATGGCCGCAATCACCGCACCGGCAAAGCCGGCGCGGCGGCACGCTTTGCGTATTCCGACCCCTTTGCGGGTTGATGGCGTCAGGCCATCGGCTGGACCAAGGATCAGCGCAATGGATCACGGGGTGTGGTCGTCATCGCTTCGGGAGGCGTGGCCGCTTGGACCTGAAGGACATGCTCGAAGACTGTCTGCGCAAGTTCACGCACAACGCCGCGAGCTTCGACCGAAAGGCCGGGCGACCATGATCGTGATGCGTCTCGCTGAAAACCGCCGTGCATGAAGTGCGGATGGAGCTATGACACGACGCGCTGGAGGCGTGGCGGGAGGATGGGGCCTGCCGTTCGGCATACCGCGCGACCTGGGCGCGTTGAGATTCCGAAAGTTAATGAAGGCAGCGGCGAGACGGGGTCGGTTTTGGCGGAAGGCGGTCGGCAACGCAGCGCGCTCGGCCTCCCCTTGCATGCTGTCAATCCGTGCGCTATATACTGAACCACATGGTTCAGTATATGAGAGAACGCCTCGATGCTTCGTTCGCTGCGCTCTCGGACGCTACTCGACGCGGCGTTCTCGAGCAGCTCGGACGTGCGGACGCTTCGATCACGGAGCTTGCCGACAAGTTCCACATGACCCTCACGGGTATGAAGAAGCACGTCGGCGTCTTGGAGCATGCGGGGTTCGTCACGACGGAGAAGGTCGGGCGTGTGCGGACCTGCAAGCTGGGCCTACGTAGGCTCGAGGAAGAGGCGGCATGGATCGAGAGCTACCGCCAGCTCTGGGACGCACGCTTCGACGAGTTGGACAAGGTTGTCGAGGAATTGAAACGGAAGGAGAAAGTCGATGGACGAAAGAAGAGATAGTGTGCCCATCCCCATGACGAACCGCACGACGGTGGAACGGAAGGCCGAGCGTGAGCTAGTTGTTACGCGAACCTTCAACGGCCCGGCGCGCATCGTGTTCGAGGCGTGGACCAAGCCCGAACTGTTCAAGCAGTGGTGGGCGCCAAAGTCGATGGGTATGTTCCTGCGTTCCTGCGAGATGGATGTTCGTGTTGGGGGCAGGTATCGTTTGGTGTTCGGCCACGACGCCTCAAACCCTGACGAGTTCGTCGGTAGGTATATCGAAGTGACACCGCACTCGCGCCTCGTCTGGACCAATGACGAAGGCGGTGACGGTGGACCCGTCACCACGGTGACCTTCGAGGAAAAAGATGGCAAGACGCTGCTGGTAATGCATGAGCTCTATCCCTCGAAGGAAGCTCTCGACGCTGCCGGCACCGGGGCGGCGGATGCGATGGGCGAGACGTTTGAGCAACTGGACGAACTTCTCGTCACGCTGGGCGCGAGCGTGGGACGGTCATGAAGTCGTCGATCTCGCGGTCGGCCGCCTGGCTCTTTCTCGTTCCCGGTCCCAAGCTATCGGTAGCTTAGCCTGTGCCTATGGATGTGCCGCAGAGCAAATATGAATGCTGCGCTACGCTTGAAATGAGCATCGGATAATTGAAGGCGGCGCTCACGCCCCGCCGAATTTCCAGACCGGGATGCCGAGCTTCTTGGCCTTGTCGGCGAGGTTGTCGTTGATGCCCGTGCCGGGGAAGTGCATCACGCCCTTCGGCACGATGCCGAGCATCTCGTCATTGCGCTTGAAGGGCGCGGCGCGGCCGTGCTTGGTCCAGTCGGGTGCGAAGCCGATCTGCGGCACCTTGCGATTGTTGGCCCAGAGCGAGGCGATCTTTTCCGCGCCCTTCGGGGATTTGCCGTGAATCAGCACCATGTCAGGGTGCTTTTCGTGGACCTGATCGAGCTTGGCCCAGATCAGTCGGTGGTCATTGAAGTCCAGTCCGCCGGTGACGACGATCTTCGGACCAGGTGGGAGGAGGATCTCCTGCTCGGCTCGTTTCCTGGCCGCGAGGAAGTCGCGGCTGTCGATCATCGCGGAGGTCAGGTTGCTGTGGTTGACCTTTGAGCCGGTGCGCGGGAGCCACGGCTTGCCGATCTGGCGCTCGTAGTGTTCGGCGGCCTGGTCGCGCATCAGCTCGAAGGCGTTCTGCCGTTCGATGAGTGTCCTGCCCTCGGCAATCTGGCGCTCGAGTTCGACCGACTTCACCTCGCTGCCGTCCTGTTGCCGCTGCGAGCGCTTCTGGGCCTGCTCATTGTCGTCCAGTTCGCGGGCGATCCGTTCGGTGGCGCGGTGGAAGACGTTGACGGTCGACCAGAGGAGATCGTCGAGGTCGGGTTCGAGGCGGGTGTCCTCCAAGGTCGAGATCAGGGCGTCGAAGATGTCAGCGACAGCACCCGCGACCTGATTGCCATCTGGCAGGCAGCGCTGGTCGGGCTCGTCAGCGAAGGGGCGATAGCCGTGGAGTTGCAATTCGTTGAGGACGTGGTCGGTGGGTGACGATTCGTAGTAGGGTTCAAAGTCGTCATGATCGCGCATGGTTTGCTCCTTTGGCTGGACCGCGACCGTCGCGGCCTTCATGGCGACGGAGTCCACGGGCGGAGCGGACCTGCACCGTGCGCGCGCGCCGGGCCGAAGCAACGCGGAGGATGCCGGAGGCCGGCTATTTTGCTTCGCGATGGAAAGGCGGCCTTGCCGCCGCCGGAAAATAGTCGGCCGCAGGCATTGCCAGTCCGAACCGCATGTGGGCCGACCGCCCTCTCGAAGGCCGAGGCGCGGTCCTCTCCAAAGGATTGTGCATCCATGCGAGCTGAACGGCGGCTGCACGCCGTCACCATTCGGCTCCCGATCTATGCCGCCAGCAGCATGAAGCGGGCAACGTCCTGCGGGGCGAGCTGCACCCGGATATGCGCCAGCAGCGCCTCACGGCCGTATGTGCGGAGATCCTCGTTGAAGTCTCCGAGCATGGGTGACAGGGCAATCGCCTCGATCCCGACCGCGTTAGCCCGTTCGATCAACGTGTTTCGCGCACCGTCCCCCGCGCGATCATTGTCGCGAACGACATAGAGCCGGCGCAGCGCATCGTGGAACTGGATGGCAGCGAGGTGCGCCGCGGAAAGTGCCGCAGCCGCCGACATGCCGGGCATGACCTCACGGGCCGATAGCACGCTTTCGGTGCCTTCGCCTGCCGCCAGCACGTCGCCGGAGAGCCCGAAGCGGACCGCGTGCCCGAGAAGGTCGCCCATCGCCTTGCGCTGGATGTCGATCGGCGCCTTGCCGGAGCCGTCCGGTGCGAGCCAGGTTCGATGCGCTCCGGTGATACGGTCGGAGAGATCGGTGACGGCGGAGACCATGGCCGGCCAGGTCTCGGTCGGGCTGTGCTCGTCCGGGCGATAGTAGCACCGGGAATGGAAACGCAGGCTTCCGCATCCGTGCAAAGCCGTAATGCCGCGTCCGCGCAAATACGCTTCTACGAGCGTGCCGCCGATTGTCTGACACATGGAGATGAGCCGGCGTGCGGCCTCGGCGGACCCCGATGGTGCTGGCGCGCGAGCTTGCGGTTTTGGCTCAGGCTCTGGATCGGGAGGCATGCTGAGAAATTGACGGGCCTCCTCGGCAACGTCGGCGAAGTCGATGAGGCCGAGCGATTCACGGATGACGTCGAGCAGATCGCCATGCTCGCCCGTCGCGGCGTCGGTCCATTTGCCGGCCGGGCCTTTGGCGGTGTCCTTCAGGCGCACGAACATGGACCGGCCAGGCGTGTTGCGAACATCGCCAACCTGCCAGTAGTTGCCCTGGCGGCGGCCGGCGTCGAGATAGCGTTTGCACACCGCCTCGGCGCGCTGGCCGAGACGGGATGCGAGATCGGAAGCGTCGCGGCGGGCCATCACGCTGCCTCCCGCTCGCCGATGCGCGCCACCGGATAGGTGTCGAGCAGCTTGCCGAGCACGACGGGGCCTGCGCTGTCGACCGGCACGAAGAACCGAAGCGACCAGGAGATGATTTCGGTGAAGAGGCCGTAGGCGCGAAGGCGATCCCGCATAGCCTCCGTGAAGCCGGAAAGCTCGATGCGGTTCGCGCCCATGACACGCACGCGGCGAAGCTGAAGCCCTTCCGCGAGGTCGAGGATCGTCCGCCCGTCGATGAGGGCGGCATAGGCGGCGTCGGCCGTCAGATCGGCCGTGCCGGTCGAGGCAGCGTTCGCGGCCCAGGCCGGAGAAACGCGGCGGCCGATGATGCGCTCGCCATCGTCGGTCTGAAGCCGATAGACGCGGGTCGACTCGTTCGGTAGCCGCTTCCACACCGGCAGAAGCAATCCAGCGACGATGTGGATGGTGCTCTCGCTGAAGGCGGACACATCGCCAAGTTCGCGGGACCAGGCCGCCGCGAACGTGTTGCGGTCGGCCTCCTGCCAGTGGCTTTCCGCCATCGACTTCAGCGAAGCGTGGTGAAGCTCCATCGGGCGGATCAGCCGAACGCGGCGCTCAATCTCGCCATCGTCGAGCATGAGCGACGGCGCTGGAACCTGCACAGCGGCTCGCCCGGAGCGAACGTTCACCAGCAGCTTCGCACCACTATCCCCCAGCAGGCGGAGCGCGTCGTCGAGCGACAGCGGACGGTTACGTTCCCGCTGCATGATGGTCAGCAGCCTTGTCTGCGCACCCGATGCCGGATGGGTGTAGATCGTCGTCCGATCGGTAACGACGAAGCTTTCCGCCGTCAGAGTTTCGAGGCCGACGTCGTATACGCCGCTGGCGATCGCGCCCGACACCTTCGCATCCAGAAGCTGCTCGAAGGCGGTGAAGAGGATGCCCTGCAGCTCGATGGTGAGAGCCAGCAGCCGGTTGAGAAACGTCGTGATCGGCGGCAGCTCGTCCTTGATGCCATTGTCGTCCATCAGCTTGAGGCCGGTGGCGGTTTCGAAGCGATGGAGCGAGCAGCCCTCGATCTTGCCACGCACGATCAGGAGATAGAGCTGGCGCAGCGCGTCGCGGGCATAGCAGGATTCCAGATTATCCTCGGGCCGGAACAGGCCCTGGCCGCCGGTCTGGCGCTGCCCGCGCGTGATCGCGCCGAGCGTATCGAGCCGGCGGGCGATCGTGCTGAGGAAGCGTTTCTCGGCCTTCACGTCGGTCGCGATTGGACGGAAGAGCGGCGGCTGCGCCTGGTTCGTCCGGTTGGTGCGGCCGAGTCCCTGGATGGCCGCATCGGCCTTCCAACCCGGTTCGAGCAGGTAATGTACGCGCAGCCGCTGGTTCTTCGCTGACAACTCGGCATGGTAGCTGCGGCCGGTGCCCCCCGCATCGCTGAACACGAGCACGCGCTTCAGGTCATCCATGAAGGCGGCGGTCTCGGCAAGGTTTGCCGATGGGGCGCGGTTCTCCACGGCCAGACGCTCGCCCTTGCGGACGATCCGCCGCGAACGGCCTGTCACCTCGGCCACCGTGTCGGTGCCGAAGCGCTGGACGATCTGGTCAAGCGCGCCCGGAACGGGTGGAAGCGACGCAAGGCGCTCGATCAGTTCGTCACGGCGCGCGACGGCTTCGCGGCTCTCGATGGGTTGGCCATCGCGATAGACCGGACGCGACGACAGATTGCCCTCGCCATCGGTGAAGAGCTCGTAGAGCTGCACCGGGAAGGAATGGGCAAGGTAGTCCAGAACATATTCACGCGGCGTGATGTCGACGCGTACATCGTTCCATTCCTCGGTCGGGATCTCGGCCAGGCGCCGTTCCATCAAGGCTTCGCCCGTCGATACGATCTGCACCACGGAGGCATGGCCCTTCGCCAGATCGTGCTCGATCGAACCGATCAAGGTCGGAGTCTTCATGGACGTCAGCAGATGCCCGAAGAATCGCTGTTTCGCGGACTCGAATGCAGAGCGCGCAGCGGCTTTCGCCTGCCGGTTCAACGTGCCGGTCGAGCCGGTGATGTTGGCGGCCTCCATCGCCGCGTCGAGGTGATTGTGGATGATGGCGAAGGGGAAATCCTCGCCGCCCCACAGGCCGAGCCGTTGGGCATAGGCGAGATTGTGGACGGTGGTTGCGCCGGTGGCGGAGACATAAACGACGCGAGCATTCGGGAGGGCGTGCTGAAGCCGCAGGCCGGCGCGCCCCTGCTGCGAGGGGGCGACGTCACCCCTTTCTCCCTTACCGCCGCCGGCGTTCTGCATCGCGTGGCTCTCGTCGAGAATGATCACTCCGTCGAAATCGGCGCCTAACCATTCGACGATCTGCCGGACGCGCGAAACCTTCTCGCCACGGTCATCGGAGCGCAGCGTGGCATAGGTTGCAAATAGGACACCCTCCGACAGCGTGATGGCCTTGCCCTGTGGGAACCGCGACAGCGGTGTAACCAGCAGCCGCTCCATGCCGAGCGCGGACCAATCGCGCTGTGCGTCCTCGATCAGCTTGTCGGATTTGCTGATCCAGACCGCCTTGCGGCGACCCTGGAGCCAATTGTCGAGAATGATGCCGGCGGACTGGCGGCCTTTTCCGGCACCAGTGCCGTCGCCGAGCATGAAGCCACGACGGAAGCGAACGGTATCGGCCGCGTCGGCTGGTGCGGCTTTCACGACATC
The DNA here is from genome assembly GCA_001896885.1 of Rhizobiales bacterium 65-79. GTDB lineage: Bacteria > Pseudomonadota > Alphaproteobacteria > Rhizobiales > Rhizobiaceae > Mesorhizobium_L. The sequence continues at coordinate 7,794 of MKRJ01000001.1, forward strand.
GAAGGTCTCGTCGACCGTCCACGATCCGGCGAGGTAGTCGCTGTGCGCCTCGCCGGCATAGATCACCGTCTCAAGCTGGGCATCGGACAGCAGACTAAGGATGTTCACCGGCAGGGTCGGCCGATAGCTCGGCTTCGGCGGCGCGATGCTCGCCATGGCGGCGGACTGAACGAGCTTGGTCGGGTGCGCCTGCGAGTTGGGGATACGGATCGACTGCAATCCGTATTCTTCATAGATCGCCTCGGTCAGGCGCGCGCCCTCGGCGGGCAACCAGTCCACGGTCTCGTAGGCGAGTGTGATGCCTTCAGGATCAGCGATGATCGGTGCAGCCGGCCGCGAGGACGCCGCACGAGCGAGATAGCCGCGCACGGATTTCGGGGGCGTGACCGCAACGGGCGTGGAGATCGCTGGCAAGGTGACGGGCGGGCGTGCAGGTATGTCGCGCCCGATCCAGGTGAGCAGCGTGGCGATATCGGGCGCCATGCCGGGCGGCGCCGGAAAGGCCGCCGGGTCGTCGGCCGGCAGCTTGTCGATGACGGTCAGCCTGGTGGCGAACGTGGTCCCGTGCTTGGCATAGACCGAACCGGCGATCGCAGCGGAGAAGACGACGCGACTGCGCTCCTGCAGGCGCGCAAAGGCATCGCGCCAATCCGGCAAGTCCGGCCCGACATTGGCGCCGGTGATCGCCACGAGCCGGCCACCGGGAGCGAGCCGGTTCAGGGCCGAGGCGATATGGCGAAAGCCGGCGTCGGCGACGCGGCCGGCGACGCTCGCCATCGCCGAGAAAGGCGGATTCATTAGCACGACGGACGGAACGGCCGCCCGATCGAGATGATCATCGATCTGCGCGGCGTCGAACCGTGTGACGGTAAGCGCCGGAAAAAGGGACGAAAGGAGATCGGCGCGAAGATCGGCCAGTTCGTTAAGGATCAGCGAACCGCCGGCCGTCGATGCGAGAATGGCGAGCAGGCCGGTACCGGCTGAAGGCTCCAGCACGACGTCGTCCGGCGCGATTGCCGCAGCCGTCACGACGGCGAGACCAAGCGGGACGGGCGTTGAGAACTGCTGGAGTGCCTGACTCTCCTCCGAGCGCCGGGTGTGGGTCGGGAGCAGTCCGGTGATTTTCGAGAGGGTGAAAAGCCGTGTTGCCGGAGATGCGGATTTACGGAACAGTGCCTTTCCGTATTTGCGCAAGAACAGGACGGTGGCAACCTCGCAGGCCTCGTAGGCGGTCTTCCAATCCCAGACGCCAGCCGCGTCGGAGGAGCCGGACGCGGCCTCCATGACAGTACGCAGGATGGGCGTGTCGACGCGCTGGCCGCGTTCGAGATGGCCGAGCAGGTTTTCGGCAGCCGAAAGGATGGCAGGCGCATGGGCGACGGGCGTGACCGGGGCGGCCACGGGCAACAGGATGGTCATCGGGAGATCCTCGGGAGAGCGGGAACAAACGAGCCCGGCTGGCGCTCTCTCTCGAACCGCCCGGACTCATCCCGTCCCGGCGGACCTCTCACTCTTGAAGGCTGGCATGAAAAAAGCGCCCGGCCGCTAGGCGGGGCGCTTTGAAGATGGAGCGGAAGGCGCAGGCTCCCTCAACTATGAAGGTGTCTCGGAATGCACGAAGCCGCCCGGATCGTCAGGATGTGGCGGCAGATAGGCGTCATACGGATTGCCTTCGGCGAGATGGCCGAAGGGTGTGAAGACATAGTCTGCGCCATCGCGCCCTACGGCGCAGATGACATAGCGCTGAGCGCCGGTCTCGGCATCGAGGCATTCCATGAGCGCGAGATTTCCGTCCGCTGCCGCCCGCAGCAGCGTCTGGAAATTGCTACGAGCGTGATCGGGGATGCTCATGTCCGCTCTCCATCGTCAGATCGCGTCTCGGCGAGCCAGCCATCGGTGTGGGTCCAGGCCACCGTCTCGCCCGTGGCGAGATCGAGGACGTGCGTGCCGCCGCCAAAGCCGTCGAGCCGGGGCAGCGAGTAGGTGTTGGCGTATTGGAAGCCCCAACGGCCGGTGAGTCTGAATTCCACGGCGGAGCGTTTCACGAACTGGATCAGCCGTTCGGGATCGCCGGTGCAATCATCGCGCATCCAGAGCTTGGTGCCGCCGTGCTTGGGCTCGATCGAGAGCAGGAAGCCCTCCGAAGGAGGCTCCTCGGATGCGTCTTCTGCGGAAAGCGTGTTGTAGAGGTCTAGCGCACGGGCGGCGTTTCCGGGCGTGCCGACATCGAGCACGCACGAGAAACGGGTGAAATATTCGGCCATGACAGGCTCCTGAAACGAGAAACCCGGCGCGAGGCCGGGCTGAGAGAAGACTGAAGGAGTGCGCGGGGCGGACGAACCGCCCCGCGCCAAGGTGCTATTCGGCTGCGATCATGGCCGCCGGTTCGTCGTCTTCGGCCTCGGCCAGGTCATCGTCCTCGCCATCATCGGCGAGGAATGCCGGCAGCTCCTCGTCGCCACTCTCCGGTACGGCGAGCTGCGCGTCGGCGGGAGCGGTGTCATCCGACATACGCAGCGGCTCGGGCAGCCAGCCGGTGTCGGTCAGCAGGCGTTCGGCCTCCTTGGCCATGTCGCCCTTCTTCATATGGTCGATGAGCTGGGCGGCCCGTTCGCCGGCGCCCTCACGGACAGCCTCCAGAATCCGAGGCTTGGTCACGCGGCCGAGATAGTTGCCGACCGTGGGCTTCCAGCCCGCAGCCACCATGTTCATCCCGGTCGCGCGCGCGAGACGATCGGCCTGTGCCATGCGCACGTCGAGACCGTGCTGACTGACGCCCGAGCCGGAATATGGGTTCGGGCGTTCGAACAGTGCATTGACACCGTAGCTTACGCAAAGGGCCAGCAGCTCCATGCGCGTATCGTCATCGAGATTGGTCAGCCAGTCCCAGAGGGTCTGATCGTCGGCGGGAACGTGATCTCCCCAGCGTTCGTGGCGATCGTTCACCGCCTGTGCGGAAGGGCTGTCCTTCAGCTCCTCGGACTGGGCCGAGAAGAAGATGTGGCGAACATTCGCCTCGAGGCAACCGGTCGGCGCGGTGTGGCTGAAGGTGTCGCTGACGAGCTTGTGCAGCAACATCGTCATCGCGACGCGGGGATTTTCCGCCAGCGCATTGCGCAGCGCGAGCGTTCGATGGGCGGTCAACTCGATGACCAGACGTTCGGGCAGTGGCTTCAGGCCGTCATCCTCGTCCTCTTCGTCGGTCTGGACCGGCTGGCCGCCGATCGTGATGACCGCGCGCTGAACGGTAGGTGCGCGGATTTCGCCGGTATCAGGATCGACCTCCTCTTCCTGTGCTTCGCCATCCGCGATCTCCACCGGACGCTCGTCTTCGGGGCGGACGTAGCCGCGATCGACGGAAAGCGAACCATCGGCATCGATGCTGACGAACACGCCGGCGATCGCGACCTCGTCCGGGTCATACCGAACGGGACGGTTGTCGAGGGCTTCGAGGGCGGCTTCAATCTCGCCCAATCGGGCATCGACTTCGTCCGGAAGCTCATCCGCGTCCTCGTATTCGGCGACCAGGCGGTCGAGCTCGCCCTGCAGCGCGTCACGCGTGGCTTGCTCTTCCGCGGTGATCTCTATCGGAACGCCTTCGATCTCACGGAGACCATGGGTGACGCCGTAGGGGATGCTGACGGCGGCTTCGACCCATTTCCAGCCATGGGCGGCGATCTCGTCGGCGACCACCGTCAGCTTTTCGGAGACGAGCCGGTCCAGCAGGCCGACGTCCTGAAGCCAGCCACCATCGTCGGATTCGAACAGGTCGCGCAGGATGGTGCCGCCCGCGGCCTCGTAGGCATCGATGCCGACGAACACGGCACGCTTGTCGGCAGCGCGAACCGTTGTCTCGGTCAGCATGCGACGAATCTGGAACGGCTCCTTCTGCCAGCTATTGCGGACGTTCTCCCAGACCTGCTCCTGACGAGCATGGTCATGCGACACGCTGAAGGCCATGAGCTGTTCGAGCGTCATGCCGTCTTCGGCATAGACGTCGAGCAGAGTCGGTGAGACCGACATGAGGCGCAGGCGCTGCTTCACCACGTTGACGCCGACGAAGAAGGCG
>MKRJ01000002.1 GCA_001896885.1 Rhizobiales bacterium 65-79
TGAACCCGATGCGCGATCTCATGGCCGGCCTGGCCCTTGTCATCCTCCCAAGCCTGACCGTCTCGCCGGCACTTGCCGAAGATGCCGGGAAAAGTGCCGAGACAGCCGGGCCGGCCGGGCTCTCCCTGGAGCTGAACGCCCTGCAGCCTTCCGACAAGGGCTGCAGGCTGACCTTCGTCATCGCCAACCATCTTTCCGGCGACATCACGAAGGCGGCCTTCGAGATCGCGCTTTTCGACCGCACGGGGCTGGTCGACCGGCTGACCGTGCTCGATTTCAGCGAACTGCCGCACGGCAAGACCAAGGTCAGCCGCTTCGACGTGCCCGGCGCCGATTGCGGGAAGATCAGCCGCGTCCTCGTCAACAACGCGACGACATGCAGCGGATCGGGAATCGAGCCTTCCGACTGCCTCAAGAAACTGAAGACGGCCACGCGCGCGGAAGTCGAATTCGGGAGTTGATACGTGTTCCCTGCCCCGTCCAAATCGTTCGAACGACGGACGGCCAGAGCCGGCAGCGAGCAGCGGCGGCCGCTGCCGGCAAACCGTTTTTCCCGGCTCCATGACGCCGCCATCCGGATCGACATCGGCGCGCTCGCCCTGGCCGGTCCGGCCAACGCGACGAACGGCTTCTCGGTGGGGCTGCCTGAAAGCGCGTTTTGCACATCGAGCGGCGAACAGGTCCGCTTCGTGGAGCTTCCCTCCGAGGACGCGACGGTCGACGACGGCAGGCTGGATGCCGGCCCCGATGCGTCGGCGGCGCTGACACCGCGCCTCGCCGGCCGGCCCGCCCGCCGCACGAAGCTCGCCCTTTTCGCTTCCGTGGCGTTGCATATTGTGGCCGCCGCGTCGCTCGTCGCATGGATGCAGGAGGACGGCGCGCGGATCGCCGGCAGCATGCCGAACGAGATCGCCGGCATCGGCAACGCCGCGATGGACCAGATCGCGAGCGGCGAGGCCGTCAACGTGACGATAACCACCATACCTTTCGCCAAGGCGGAGCCGGTGGAAACGGAGACCCCGCGCGCGCCCGAGCCCGCGCAGCCGGTGGTGGAAGCAGCCGCAGCCGAACCGGTGCGCGAGACAGCCGCCCAAGCCGCGCCCGTCGAGGAAGTCCGTCCTGTCGAACCCACGGAGCAGCCGGCCGCCATGGCGAAAGCGCAGCAGGCTTCCGAGGCGATGTCCCGGGCGAACGCTGCTCCGGCCGATGCAGCCCCCTCCGTTTCCGACGCGCCGGAGATCCTGGCCGCGCCGACCCTGTCGGACAGCGCCGACGCGGCGCCGGCAGCGTCCGCGCTCGCCGAAGCGTTACCGGCTCGCGTTCCGGAGGTGACACCCCGGCCAGCCACGGCCATCGCCGCCGAAAAGGTCACGCCAGCAGAAATCTTTCCGGCCGAGGACGAGCCGCAACTGACGCAATATGCGCCGGTGCCAACGCCCCGCCCGGAGGAAACGGCGAAGCCGGCCGAGAAACCAGATAATCATGCGCCCAAAGCCAGGAAAAAGCCGGTCCGCACCGCCGCGCGGACTTCCGCGCCGGGTTCGGGCGGGAGCGAGGAAAGCGACGCCAAGCGCGGCGTCGCCGAAGGCAGGAGCGAGGGACGGGCGGCCTCGTCGAACGACAACAGCCGGGCGGCGAGCGCCGCCGGCAACGCGGCGGTGTCCAACTATCCCGGCAAGATCGTGGCGAAGCTCCGGCGGGCGCTGCGCTATCCGTCCGAGGCGCGCGGCCGGCGGCTGAACGGCGTGGCGCAGGTGCGGTTCGTCGTCGGCAGTTCCGGCGACGTCGGCTCGGTCGGGCTCGCGGCCAGCTCGGGTTCGCCGATCCTCGACGAGGCGGCGATCGCGACCGTGCACCGCGCGGCACCCTTCCCGCCGATCCCGGAAGGCGCGGGAAGATCGAGCTGGACCTTCACGGTTCCGCTCGCCTTCGTGCGGTAAGCGATATCAGGGGAATCCTTCGAGCTGTCGCTGCCCACCCGTGCGTTCTTCGAGGCTCGCTTCGCTCGCACCTCAGGATGAGGGGGCAGCGCCAACGCTCCGGCGCCAACCGCCGACAGGTCGCCGGATTTCAGTGCCGGATGAAATGCTTCAGAGCCCGGGATGACGAGAGCCTGCCTGCCTCATCCTGAGGTGCGCGCGAAGCGAGCCTCGAAGGACGCCACAAGCCAAACGGCGCAATGTTGACAAAAAAATCCCCGCCCGTGAGGGCGGGGATCATCAATCGCGAACCGGCCACAAATGGCCTCAGGTCATTCCCAAATCAGAACGGCGAATCCGGGAAGTAGAAGTCCTTGGCGTTGTCCTTGGTGATCAGCGTGGCATCCATGATGTAGGTGCCGCGCACCGGTACCTGGTCGTAGAGGGCCGCCGCGGTGAGTTCCATCGCGGTGCCGACCATGGCCGGCGGATAGAGCACGTCGACCGGGATCAGCTTGTCGCCGTCCATGACCTTCTTCACCATGTCCTTGGAGCCGGCGCCGGCGATGACGTACTGGATATCGGTGCGCTTGGCCTGCTCGATGGCCTGGAGCACGCCGACGGCCATGTCGTCGTCCTGGCACCACACCACGTCGATCTTCGGGTATTTGGTCAGATAGTCCTGCATGACCTTGAAGGCGTCGTCGCGGTTCCAGTTGCCGAACTGCTTCTCCAGGACCTTGACGCCGCTGCCGGCGATCGCCTTGTCGAAGCCGTCCTGGCGCTGCTGGTCGATCGGAATCGGCAGGCCGCGAATGACCACGACCTGGGCGTTGGGCGTCTTTTCCTTGATGTAGTTGCCGGCGACTTCGCCAAGCGCCGGATTGTTGCCGGCGACGTAGAGGTCGCGGACCGAATCGTCATTGTTGGACGGCGCGCGGTCGACCAGCGTGACGAAGATGTTCTTGCTCTTCACCTGCTTGATCGCGTTGACGAGCGGATCCGGGTTGGACGGCAGGATCACCAGGGCGTTCATGCCCTGCGTGGTCAGGTCTTCCAGCGCGTTCGCCTGGCTCGACGCGTCGGGCGAGGTCTTGACGATGACGTTGAGGCCGGGATGCTCGGCCATCAGGAGCTTGGCCACCCGCTGCGCATGATAGACCACGCCGGCCGTCCAGCCATGGTCGGCGGCCGGGATGGAGACGCCCATCGTGAATTTCTTGTCGTCGGCGTGGGCGACGCCGACAAGGGCGGCCATCGCCACCGCCATACCCATGAACAATCTACGCATTCTCTTCTCCCTTGCGTTCCCGAGGTTTGTCTGGATCGTAACCGGGCCCCCAGTATACCCGGCCGGGGCGCAACCGCGCCCCGAAAAGAAGCGGCTCAGTTCCGGCGCATCAGGAAGCGCTGCACCAGCATCGCGATGATGATGATGGCGCCCTGGATCGCACCGATCAGGTATTCGCTCACGAAACTCGACAGAAGCATGATGTTGCCGACGATCTCAAGGATGAAGGCGCCGCATATGGTGCCCCAGATGCGGCCGACCCCTCCCCTGAGCGCGGTGCCGCCGACGACGACGGCGGTGATCGCCTGCAATTCCCAAAGGGTGCCGGTCGTGGCCGAGGTCGAGCCGAGCCGCGGCACGTAGAGCAGCACGGCGACGGCTACGCACAGCCCCTGTATGATGTAGGTCCAGGTGCGCACGCGGTTCACCGGAATGCCGGAATAGCGCGCCACGTCCTCGTTCGAGCCGACCGCGATCACGTGCCGGCCGTAGCGCGTGCGGTAGAGAACGAAGGCGCCGAGGGCGGCGGTCGCGACGATGACGATGATCGGCACCGGCACGCCGAGCACCGCGCCGAAATAGGCGGGATGGTAGAGGTTCTGAAGGTCCGAGGACCGGAGCGTGATGGCGCCGCCCTGCGACAGCCAGGTGGTCAGCCCTCGAAAGATGCCCATCGTGCCGAGCGTGGCGATGAACGGCTCGATGCGGCCGACCGTGGTGATGAGGCCGTTCGCCAGCCCGCAGGCCGCGCCGATCAGGATGGCAAGCGCCATCGCGGCGATCAGCATGAGAGGCAGGCTGGAGATCACGCCGCTGTTCATGAACATGATCATCAGGCTGGCGACGAAAGCCACCATCGAGCCGACCGAAAGATCGAGCCCGCCGGCGGAGATGACGAAAGTCGCCCCGACGGCGATGATGGCGATGAAGGCGCTCCGCGTCAGGACGTTGAGCAGATTGTCGACGCTCAGGAAGTTCGGGCTGGAGAAGGCGCCGAGGACCAGCAACAGCACCAGCGCGACGAACGGCGCCACGGCCCTCAGATCCATATCCTTCCACGATCGCTGCGCCTTCTTGCCGGCGCCGGCTGCGAGATCGGTCATGGCAATTCCGCCACCAGGGCGGCCTCCTCGGATGTGGCGCCTGTCGCCAAAACGACGATTTCGTTCTCGGTCATGCGCTCGCCCGCCACCTCGCCGACGATCCGGCCGGCGCGCATGACGACGACACGGTCGCAGATGCCGATCAGTTCGGGCATTTCCGACGAAATGACGATCACCGACTTGCCGGCCTCGGCCAGGGCGGCGATGAATTTGTAGATCTGCTCCTTGGTGCCGATGTCGATGCCGCGCGTCGGCTCGTCGATGACGACGATTTCCGGCTCCAGCATCATCATCTTGGCAAGCAGCAGCTTCTGCTGGTTGCCGCCGGAAAGCTGCCCGGCCAGCATCTCCCTGCGGCCGGCGCGGATGTCGAATTCGCCGATCGCCTCGTCGAGCGCGGCGCGCTCCCTCTTCCGGTCGATGACGAGGCCGCGCATGAAACGGCCGAGCGAGGCGAGCGTAAGGTTGACGCGGAGGTCCTGCTGGAGAAGCAGGCCCTTTCCCTTCCGATCCTCGCTCAGATAGACGATGCCGGCCTTCATGCTGTCATGGACATCGGCGAAATGGACGGGCTTGCCGGCGAGCTTCACCGTGCCGTGCGCGGCCCTCAAGCCCACCACGCCTTCGAGCAGTTCGGTGCGGCCGGCGCCGACCAGGCCGGCGAAGCCGAGGATCTCGCCCTTGCCGAGCCTGAAGGAGGCGTTGCTGGCATAGCCCGGCACCGAAAAGTCCTCGACCTCAAGCGCCGCCTCGCGTGCCGCTGCGGCATGGCGGTCGGGATAGAGCTTGGAGACGTCGCGACCGACCATAAGACGCGCCATGTCGACCGGCTGGAGGTCGGCGGCGGGGTGCGTCGCGACCAGATTGCCGTCGCGCAGCACGCTGACCGTATCGGCGATCGCCTTCACCTCGGGCAGCCGGTGCGAAATGTAGAGCACCGCGATCCCAGAATTGCGTATGTCGTCGATCACCTTCAGGAGCGCCTCGGTTTCGATGGGCGTAAGCGAGGCGGTCGGCTCGTCGAAGATGGCGACGCGGTGCGGCACCAGGAGCGCACGCGCGATCTGCACGAGCTGGCGCTGCGCGATGGAAAGCCGCCCGACCACCACCCTCGGGTCGATCTCGGCGCCGAGGTCGCGCACGGCCTTCTCCGCCCGCTCGTTCATGGCGCGGTCGTCGACGACGAGGCCCTTCGACAATTCGCGGCCGAGGAAGAGGTTCTGCGCCACGGTCAGATCGGGCGCGAGCAGAATCTCCTGGTGCACCAGCACGATGCCGCGCGCTTCGGCATCGACCGGGCCGGTGAAGGTCACCGGCTCGCCGTCGATACGGATCGTGCCCTTCGTCGGCGCCAGATGGCCGGCGAGGATCTTCATCAAGGTCGACTTGCCGGCGCCGTTCTCGCCGATGATGGCGTGCACCTTGCCGGCGTGGAAGGAAAGGCCGATGTTGCGCAGCACTTCGACCGGGCCGAAGGATTTCGACAGGCCCTCGACCTGCATGACCGGGCCGTCGCGGGTTTCCACCGCAGCGGCTGTCACAGCCTGCTCCCGAAGGGCCGCCAACCCGCGGACATACGCCTGAAATCGGTTACATCAACGTCCATCGGGTTCCTGTCGGCTCACTCCATCCCTGCAGTCCTCAATGACTGCGTGGCGGCAGGTGCTAAACCGATTAGCGTGAACCGCCCGGCCGCGCAATCCACAAGCTGCGTTTGGAAGGGCGCCGGCTCCTGAACTTCCCGTTACCCGCCGGTCACGGCATCGTGCAGCCCGATAGGTTCGCGCGGGGGTCCGGGATTATCCTGTCCTGCTCGGCCGGCTTTTCCGCCCTTGTCAGCAGATCGACCGGCCGGGTGGCAATGGAGCCCCGACTCCCCTACATAGTCGCGACCGTCAGGCGCCCGCGCGCGCCCGCCTCCTCCAACGGCCGGACCCCATGCAGCCCATCATCTCCGTCCAGAACCTGTCGAAGACCTATGCATCCGGCTTCCAGGCGCTGAAGACGATCAACCTGGAAATCGAGCGCGGCGAGATCTTCGCGCTCCTCGGCCCGAACGGCGCCGGCAAGACGACGCTCATCAGCATCATCTGCGGCATCGTCAATCCGGGCGCCGGCAAGGTGACGGTGGCCGGCCACGACATCCTTTCGGACTACCGCGCGGCGCGCTCGCTGGTCGGGCTTGTGCCGCAGGAACTGACGACGGACGCCTTCGAGACCGTCTTCGCCACGGTGAGCTACAGCCGCGGCCTCTTCGGCAAGCCGAAGGACAACGCCATCGTCGAGAAGACGCTCCGCGCGCTGTCGCTGTGGGACAAGAAGGATTCCAAGATCATCACGCTTTCGGGCGGCATGAAGCGGCGCGTGATGATCGCCAAGGCGCTGGTGCACGAGCCCTCGATCCTGTTCCTCGACGAACCGACGGCGGGGGTGGACGTGGAACTCCGCCGCGACATGTGGGAGCTGGTGCGCTCGCTACGCGAGACCGGCGTCACCATCATCCTTACCACCCATTATATCGAGGAGGCCGAGGAGATGGCCGACCGCGTCGGCGTCATCAACAAGGGCGAGCTGATCCTGGTGCAGGAGAAGGCCGAGCTGATGCGGCGGCTCGGCAAGAAGCAGCTGACGCTGCAGCTCCAGGAACCGCTCGACCGAATCCCCGAAAACCTCGGCAAATACGGCCTGGAAAGCGCCGACGACGGCAAGGCGCTCGTCTACACCTACGACACACAGGGCGAGCGTACCGGCATCACCGCGCTTCTGGCCGATGTGAGCGCCGCCGGCATCCGCTTCCGCGACCTGCAGACGGACCAGAGTTCGCTGGAGGACATCTTCGTCAATCTCGTGAGCGAACGGCCATGAACTTCCACGCCATGAAAGCGATCTACGGCTATGAAATGGCGCGCTGGAAGCGCACCAAGCTGCAGAGCGTCATCTCGCCGGTCATCTCGACCTCGCTCTATTTCGTCGTCTTCGGCGCGGCGATCGGCTCGCGCATCAGCGAGGTGGACGGGGTGAGCTACGGCGCCTTCATCGTGCCGGGGCTGCTGATGCTGTCGCTCCTGCAGCAGAGCATCTCCAATGCCTCCTTCGGCATCTATTTCCCGAAATTCGTCGGCACGATCTACGAGCTCCTCTCCGCGCCGATCTCCTATCTGGAGATCGTGGCGAGCTTCGTCGGCGCGGCGGCGACGAAATCGATCATCCTCGGGCTCATCATCCTGGCGACGGCCGCGCTGTTCGTTCCGCTCCGGATCGAGCATCCTTTCTTCATGGTGCTGTTCCTGGTGCTCACGACGGTGACGTTCAGCCTGCTCGGCTTCATCCTCGGCATATGGGCCGACGGCTTCGAGAAACTGCAGATCGTGCCGCTCCTCATCATCACGCCGCTGACCTTCCTCGGCGGCAGCTTCTATTCGATCCACATGCTGCCGCCGCTCTGGCAGAAGATCACGCTCTTCAACCCGGTGATCTATCTCGTCAGCGGGTTCCGCTGGAGTTTTTATGGGCAGGCCGACGTCAATGTCGGCATCAGCATCGGCATGACCTTCGTCTTCCTGGCCATATGCCTCGCCATCGTGGCGTGGATCTTCAAGACGGGGTACCGCATCAAGACGTGACAACCTGGCCAGATCCGGGCGAGGCCTTTGCGGGAATCGCAGCGCTTTTGGGCGAATATTCCTTTGCGGGCGCTGATATCTCTGGTGGAATGAAGATCGCCCCCCTCACCGTCACGGCTTCGCCGTGCCACCTCTCCCCCTCTTCATTGGGGGGAGAGGTGGTTTGCGAAGCAAACCGGTGAGGGGGTCGGCTTGCCATCGACGCATATGGCGTCAGATGATGGGCGAAGGAAGGAACGACCATGAGCCGCCTCAACGGACCCTACGCTTCCGTGCTCGACCTCGTCGGAGAGACGCCGATCGTCGAGCTGACCAAGTTCGACACGGGCAGGTGCCGGCTCTTCATAAAGCTCGAGAGCCAGAATCCCGGCGGCTCGATCAAGGACCGCATCGCGCTTTCCATGATCGCCGACGCCGAGCGCGATAGGCGTCTGGCGCGCGGCGGCACGATCATCGAGGCGACGGCCGGCAATACCGGGCTCGGGCTCGCACAAGTCGGGATTCCAAAGGGTTACCGCATCGTCCTCATCGTTCCCGACAAGATGTCGCGCGAGAAGGTGCAGCACCTGCGCGCGCTCGGCGCCGAGGTGCGGCTGACCCGCTCCGACGTCGGCAAGGGGCATCCGGAATATTACCAGGACATGGCGGAGAAACTGGCCGCGGAAACGCCGGGCGCGTTCTTCGCCAATCAGTTCTCGAACCCCTCCAACCCCGCCGCGCATGAGCGCACCACCGGCCCTGAAATATGGGAACAGCTCGGCCAGGATGTCGACGCGGTGGTGGTCGGCGTCGGCTCAGGCGGCACGCTCACCGGGCTGGGGCGTTTCTTCGCCAGGGTTTCGCCGAAGACGGAGATGGTGCTGGCCGACCCGGCGGGCTCGGTGCTGGCGCCGCTCATCAAGACCGGCAAGATGATCGAGCCGGGAAGCTGGACGGTGGAGGGAATCGGCGAGGATTTCGTGCCTCCCAACGCCGACCTGTCATTGGTGAAGAAGGCGTATTCGATCCCGGACAAGCAGAGCATGCTCGCCGTGCGCGAACTGTTGTCGAAGGAGGGCATCCTCGCCGGCTCGTCCTCGGGCACGCTCCTTTCCGCTGCGTTGCGCTACTGCCGCGAGCAGCAGGAGGCGAAGCGCGTCGTCACCTTCGTCTGCGACAGCGGCAACAAGTATCTCTCCAAGGTGTTCGACGATGTCTGGCTCGCCGAGCAGGGGCTGTCCGACCGCGAGATGCATGGCGACCTTTCCGACCTCGTCGCCCGCTCGCACCGCGAAGGCGCGACGCTCTATGTCGGGCCCGACGAGACGCTGCTCAACGCCTATGGCCGCATGCGGCGCGGCGACGTCTCGCAACTGCCGGTGCTCGACGGCGGCAGGCTGGTCGGGATCATCGACGAGAGCGATATCCTCGCCGCCGTCGAGGGCTCCTACGAAGGGCGCTGGGACCGCTTCAACGCACCGGTGCGCACGGCGATGGCGAGCGACCTGCACACGCTGCAGGCCGGCCAGACGCTCGACGCGCTGCTTCCCGTCTTCGACCGAAACGAGGTCGCCATCATCTTCGACGGCGAGGAATTCCTCGGGCTGGTCACCCGCATCGATCTCATCAACCATCTGAGGCGCGCCCGATGAATGTCCCGCACAGAAACCGACTTGCCTTCGCGACGCGCGCCATCCATGGCGGCCAGAGCCACGATCCGACCACCGGGGCGGTGATGGTGCCGATCTACGCCACCTCGACCTATGCGCAGCAGAGCCCCGGCGTGCACAAGGGCTACGAATACGCCCGCAGCCAGAACCCGACGCGCATGGCCTTCGAGCGCGCCGTGGCCGACCTCGAAAGCGGCTCGGCGGGCTTCGCCTTCGCCTCGGGGCTCGCCGGCATCGGCACGATCTTCGAGCTTCTCGATTCGGGCGCGCATATCGTGGCGACCGACGACATCTATGGCGGCACCTTCCGCCTGCTCCAGCGTGTCCGCAGCCGCTCGGCCGGGCTCTCCGTCAGCTTCGCCGACTTCACCGACCTCGACGCGGTCGAAAAGGCGATCCGGCCGGAGACGAAGATGCTCTGGGTCGAGACGCCGACCAACCCGCTGCTCAAGGTGGTCGACCTCGAAGGCGTCGCGGCGCTCGCGAAACGCCACGGCCTTGTCTCCGTTGCCGACAACACCTTCGCCAGCCCCTATATCCAGCGGCCGCTCGAACTCGGCATCGACATCGTCGCGCATTCGACGACCAAATACCTCAACGGCCATTCCGACATGGTCGGCGGCGCCGTGGTGGTCGGCGAGAACGCCGATCTGCGCGACCGGCTGAAATTTCTGCAGAACGCGGTCGGGGCCATCGCCGGTCCGTTCGACAGTTTTCTCGCGCTGCGCGGGGTGAAGACATTGGCGCTCCGCATGGAGCGGCATTCGGCCAACGGGCTCAAGATCGCGCGCTGGCTCGAAGGCCGGAAGGACGTGCGCCGCGTGTTTTATCCGGGACTGGAGAGCCACCCGCAGCACGCGGTCGCGAAGCGCCAGATGCACGCCTTCGGCGGCATGATCACCGCGGTGCTCGACCGCGACCTCGCCGGCACCAAGCGCTTCCTCGAGCACGTGCAGCTTTTCACGCTGGCCGAAAGCCTCGGCGGGGTGGAGAGCCTGATCGAGCATCCGGCGCTGATGACGCACGGCTCCATTCCGGCCGAACAGCGGGAGGCGATCGGCATCTCGGACTCGCTGGTGCGGCTCTCCGCCGGCATCGAGGACGGCGACGACCTCATCGCTGATCTGGACCAGGCGCTGGGGGCTTAGCGGTTGGCTGTCGATCTACGCAGAAAATTGCTCCTCATCCTTACGAAATTCGACCCCCACTCCGGTTTGCTTCGCAAACCACCTCTCCCCCGCTCGACGGGGGAGAGGTGGCCGCGAAGCGGACGGAGTGGGGGTAATTCTCAACTTGTTGACCCGGATTCCAGGCCACATCCGAAGACTATTTTGGCCTTCCTACCTCGCCCCGGCGCATATGCTACCTCGGCACCGTGTCGGTCGGCGTGCGCTCCTCGAGGATGTCCTCCATGCGGGTGGCGATGGCGGCTTTGATCTTCGGATGGGTGAGGATGTAGAAACGGCCGGCCTCGATCCCCACGAAGGTGATGCGGGCGATGTCGTCGGCCGTGAGCCTGCCCGATTCCACCGCCTTGCGCAGGCGCGTGTCGAACAGGCCGGCGGACGGGTTCTTGGCGCCAAGCCCGGCCGGCCGGTTGCGCTCGGCATCGGCGATGCCGGTCGGTGCGAAGGCCGGGCAGAGCACCGAAACGCCGATGCGCGCGCCTTCGATCGCAAGCTCGTGGCGCAGGCATTCCGACAGCGTCACGACCGCATGCTTGGTGGCGCAATAGACGCTCGACCCCGGCACCGACAGGAAACCGGCGACGGAGGCGGTATTCACCACCCTGCCCTCCTCGCCGGCGGCGATCATGCGCGGCACGAAGGAGCGGATGCCGTTCGCCACGCCCATCAGATTGACGCCGAGCGACCATTGCCAGTCGTCCGCCGTGGCCAGCCAGCTATAGCCGCCGACGGCGACGCCGGCATTGTTGAAGAGGAGATGCACATTGCCGAATTCGGCAAAGACCGCATCGGCCGCCGCCTGCACGTCGTCGGCCTTCGACACGTCGCAGCGGCGGACAAGCGGCTGGGCGCCGTGGGCCGCCAGTAATCCGCGCGTTTCCTCCAGCCCGTTCATGTCGACATCGAGCAGGGCAAGCCGCATCCCTCGCGAGGCGGCGGCCAAGGCCAGCGCCCGGCCGATGCCGCTGCCCGCCCCGGTGATCACCGCGACGCGGCCCGCGAAGTTTCTGAAGCCCTCTTCCATGTTCCTCTCCTCTATGCCCCTTCCGCATCAGGAATGCGCCTCGCCACCCTTGACGGAAGGGATAATTGAACGGCATGCTGCTTTGCAACATACTCGGTAGTATGTCGCAGGCAAGGGAGGAGCACGAGGCATGGCTTTCGCGCGGCTGAATGGCATCGTGCAGCATTTCCAGGACGCCGGCGCGCGCGACGGACAGGCGATCGTCTTCTCCAACTCGCTCGGCACGGATTTCCGCATATGGGACGATCTCATCCGGCATCTGCCGGCGGGCTTCCGCGTCATCCGCTATGACAAGCGCGGCCATGGCCTCTCGGAGGCGACGCAAGGCCCCTATTCCATGGTCACGCTGGCGGAGGACCTCGCCGCCCTGCTCGATCATCTGGGCGTAACCCATGCCGCCGTGGTCGGCCTCTCGGTCGGCGGCATGATCGCGCAGGGGCTGGCGGCGCTCCGCCCGGACCTCGTCTCGGCACTGGTGCTGATGGATACGGCACATAAAATCGGCACGGCCGAAGGCTGGAACGCCCGCATCGACACGGTGCGCAAGGGCGGACTGGCGGCGGTCGCGGAAGGAATCCTGGCGGGCTGGTTCACGCAAGCCTATCGTTCCACTATCCTGGATTTCCAGGGCTATCGCGCGATGCTGCTGCGCAACGACATTGAAGGCTATACCGGCGTTTGCGCGGCGCTGCGCGATGCGGACCTGACGGAGTCGACAAGGGCGCTGAAGGTGCCGACGCTCTGCGTCGCCGGCGAGCACGACGCCACGACATCGCCTGCGATCATACGGACGACGGCGGACCTGATCGCCGGCGCGCGGCTGGAGGTCGTGAAGGATGCCGGGCATATCCCCTGCGTCGAGCGGCCGAAGGAAGTGGCGGGGTTGATTTCCGGGTTCCTAAATGGGCTCGATGGGTAATTGCTGAGGTGACCGTGCCCTACGTTGCCCCCCTCTGTCCTGCCGGACATCTCCCCCACAAGGGGGGAGATCAGCTTTCATTGCCGCCTCGGCCAATCCCTGACTTAAATCGGAGAGGGCCGGCAGTGATGAAGTCCGATCTCCCCCCTTGTGGGGGAGATGTCCGGCAGGACAGAGGGGGGCGCGAAGGGGCGTCGCTCTTTCCGTCTATTCTTCACTTGCAGAAAGGCCATTCGTCTTGACCTCCACCGTATCCGTTTCCCGTCACGGCGACGTCGCCGTCATCCTGCTCGACAATCCGCCGGTCAACGCGCTCAGCCATCATCTGCGCGAACCGCTCGACGCGGCGCTGAAAGCCGCGCGGGATGACGCTGGCGTCAAGGCGATCGTGCTTGCCTGCGCCGGCCGCACCTTCGTCGCCGGCGCCGACATCACCGAATTCGGCAAGCCGCAGAAGGCGCCCTCCTTGCGCGACCTGATCGAGACACTGGAGACGATCACGACCAAGCCGACCGTCGCGGCGATCCACGGCACCGCGCTCGGCGGCGGGCTGGAACTGGCGCTCGGCTGCCACTTCCGCGTCGCCGACAAGGGCGCGCGGCTCGGCCTGCCCGAGGTCAAGCTCGGCATCCTGCCCGGCGCCGGCGGCACGGTGCGCCTGCCGCGCATGGTCGGTCCAGAAAAGGCAGTGGCGATGATCGTGTCCGGCACGCCGATCGGCGCGCTGGAGGCGGAGAAGGCCGGGCTGGTCGATGCGCTGGTCGACGACCTGATCCCGGATGCCGTCGCCTTCGCCCGCGAGGCGGCCGGGACCAACCGGCCGCTCGTCGCCGTGCGCGACCGCAACGCCCGGATCGAGGCGGCGCGAGCCGACATGGCCTCGTTCGAGGCGGCCGCGGCCGAAGCGACCAAGAAGACGCGCGGGCTCGAAGCGCCGCTCGCCTGCGCCGAGGCCGTACGCAATGCCATCACCACGGGCTTCGACGAGGCATTGGCCTCCGAACGTAAACTGTTCGAGAAGCTGGTTGTCGGCGACCAGTCGAAGGCCCAGCGCCACCTCTTCTTCGCCGAACGCGAGGCCGCTCGCGTCGAGGGCGTCGGCAAGGACGTCCGGCCGCGCGAGATCCGGAAGGCGGCGGTGATCGGCGCCGGCACGATGGGCGGCGGCATCGCCATGTCGTTCGTCAATGGCGGCATCCCCGTCACCATGCTCGAAATGAACAAGGAGGCGCTCGACCGGGGCCTCGGCGTCATCGACAGGAACTACGGCATCTCGGTCTCGCGCGGGTCGCTCTCGGCGGAGGCACACAAGAAGCGCATGGCGATGTTCACGCCGACCACGAGCTATGACGATCTCGCCGACGCCGACATCATCATCGAGGCGGTGTTCGAGGAGATGGCGGTCAAGAAGGAAGTCTTCTCCAGGCTCGACGCGGTCGCCAAGCCGGGCACCATCCTGGCGTCGAACACCTCCTATCTGGACGTGAACGAGATCGCGGCGACGACGAAGCGGCCGGCGGACGTGCTCGGCATGCATTTCTTCTCGCCGGCCAACGTCATGAAGCTCCTCGAGATCGTGCGCGGCGAGAAAACGGCGTCGGACGTGCTGGCGACCGCGCTCGCCGTCGCCAAGCGGATCGGCAAGGTGCCGGTCGTCGTCGGCGTCTGCCACGGCTTCGTCGGCAACCGCATGCTCTCGGCGCGCTCGGCCGACCTGGAATCGCTCCTTCTGGAGGGCGCGACGCCGCAGCAGGTGGACAAGGTCTTCACCGATTTCGGCTGGCCGATGGGACCCTTCGCCATGGGCGACCTCGCCGGGCTCGATATCGGCATGCGCAACCGCAAGTCGCTCGGGATAAGGGCCATCGTCGCAGACGCCATCTGCGAGATGGGCCGCTATGGCCAGAAGACAGGGCGCGGCTACTACATCTATGAGAAAGGCTCGCGCACGCCGACGCCCGACCCGGAGATCGAGAAGCTGATCGAGGACAAGGCGCGCGAGGCAGGCGTCAACCGCCGCGCGATCTCGGCGGAGGAGATCGCGGAACGGACCATGTATCCGATGGTCAACGAAGGCGCGCGCATCCTGGAAGAGAAGATCGCCGCAAGGCCTTCCGACATCGATATCGTCTGGATCAACGGCTACGGCTTCCCGATCGGCCGCGGCGGGCCGATGTTCTGGGCCGACCTCACCGGCTTGAAGAAGATCGCGGACCGGCTGGAATACTGGCACGGCCGGACCGGCAAGGAGGTCTTCGCGCCCTCACCGCTGCTGAAACGGCTCGCCGATGAGGGCAAGACCTTCTCCAGCCTGCAGGAATCGAAGGTGTGACGGGCATACCGCCCTTCCCCGCTCCCTGGCCGTGGGAGAAGAGCTACCCGGCGGGCCTTTCGCCCCGGGTGGAGCTTCCCGCATGGCCGCTCGGCTCAATCGTCGATCGCGCCGCCGCGCATTTCCCCGAAAAGGACGCCATCGTCTTCCGCGGCGTTCGCTGGACCTATGCGGAGTTGAAGGCGCGGGTGGACGAGGCGGCCGCCGCCTTCCTGCGTGCCGGGCTCGGCAAGGGCGCGCGGATCGCGCTCTTCCTGCCGAACACGCCCTACCACCCGCTTGCCTTCTTCGGCGCCATGAAGGCCGGCGCAACGGTGGTGCATTTGTCGCCGCTCGACAGCCCGCGCGTCATCCAGCACAAGCTCGACGACAGCGGCGCGCGGGTGGTGGTGACGACCAATATCGGCGAGATGGCGGCCGGCGCGGCGAAACTCGTCCCGGCGGGCATGATCGACCGGCTGATCGTAGGCGAGGACGCGGCCTTCGGCCCCTCGCCGCTCGCCGGGCCGACGCCTTCGGGGGAGAAGATCGTCACCTTCGCGGAATTCGTCGCAGGCGCCAGCGCCGAGGCCGGCTTTCCCTCGGTCGATGTCGAGGACCTGGCGCTGCTGCAATATACGGGCGGCACGACCGGCATGCCGAAGGGCGCGAAACTCACGCACCGCAATCTGTCGGCGGCGGTCTCCAGCTACGACATCTGGTACACCGGCCAGGGCCTTTCGCGGAAGGGCGACGACCGCATCCTGCTTTTCCTGCCGCTCTTCCATATCTACGCGCTGACCACGATCCTGCTCCGGGGCTTGAACAACGGCAACACGCTTCTCATGCACACGCGCTTCGACGCCGAGACGGCGCTTGCCGAGATCGAGAACGGCGCGACCAGCTTCCCCGGCGTGCCGACCATGTGGATCGCCATCGCCGCCGTTCCCGGCTTCGAGAAGCGCGACTTCTCCTCCATGCGCTATTGCGCGTCGGGCGGCGCGCCGCTGCCGGTCGAGGTGGCGCGCAAGCTGAAGAAGACCACCGGACACGATATCCTCGGCGGCTGGGGAATGACGGAAACCTCGCCCGCCGGCACCAACATCCCGCGAGGGCGCGGCGACAAGGTCGGCACGATCGGCGTGCCGCTTCCCGGCATCTACATGGACATCGTCGCGCTCGACGACCCGAAGTGCGTCCTGCCGCAAGGCGAGACCGGCGAATTGCGCATCTTCGGCGACAACGTGACGAAGGACTATCTCAACCGCGAGAACGAGCACGACCTGTTCTTCTCCGACGGCGGCTTCCTCACCGGCGATATCGGCTTCATCGACGGCGAAGGCTTC
Source organism: Rhizobiales bacterium 65-79 (assembly GCA_001896885.1). Lineage (GTDB taxonomy): Bacteria > Pseudomonadota > Alphaproteobacteria > Rhizobiales > Rhizobiaceae > Mesorhizobium_L. The sequence continues at coordinate 16,373 of MKRJ01000002.1, forward strand.
TTCACCATCGTCGACCGCAAGAAGGACATGATCATCTCCGGCGGCTTCAACGTCTATCCGCAACTGATCGAGCAGATGATCTACGAGCACCCGGACGTGCACGAGGTGCTGGTGATCGGCGTGCCGGACGACTATCGCGGCGAGGCGGCGAAAGCCTTCGTGACGCTCAGGAAGGACGCGGCGGAGCTGACGCTCGACGCCTTGAGGGAATTCCTGAAGGACCGTGTCGGCAAGCATGAGATGCCGGCGCATCTGGAAATCCGCGAGAGCCTGCCGCGCACCTCGGTGGGCAAGCTTTCGAAGCTGGAACTCAAGCAGGAAGAGGCCGAGCGGCGAAAGGCGGCGCAGGCTTCGTGATGTATCAAAACCCTCAAATGTCCCCCACTCCGCCTCCCCCGGATCAATTCCGGGGTCGGCACCTCTCCCCCACATCCGTGAGGGAGAGGACGGCGGCGAGCTTGGCTCCTGTCCTTTCCCCCTTCAGGGGGAGAGGTGCCGAGCGAAGCGAGGCGGAGAGGGGGTTCCTAGTGAATGTAGCAATCGCACCGAAGTCATAAGGATCAATTCATGGTAGACGCCGTCATCGTATCCACCGCCCGCACGCCGATTGGCAAGGCCTATCGCGGGGCGCTCAACGACACCACGGGCGCCACGCTTGGCGCGCATGCGATCCGCGAAGCGCTCAAGCGTTCGGGTCTCGAAGGCGGCGAGATCGAGGATGTCGTCATGGGCTGCGCCATGCAGGAGGGCACGACGGGCCTGAACGTAGCGCGCCGAGCGCTGCTCACCGCCGGCCTGCCGGTGACGGTGGCCGGCACGACGATCGACCGGCAATGCTCGTCGGGCCTGCAGTCGATGGCACTTCTCGCCAACGCCATCCGCAACGATGGCGTGAAGGCGGGCATCGCCGGCGGGCTGGAATCGATCAGCCTCGTCCAGAACGACCACCGCAACACCTATAAATTGCGCGACGAAAAGCTGATGGAGATCAAGCCGGAGGTCTACATGCCGATGATCGACACCGCCGAGGTGGTCGCCAGGCGCTACGATATCTCCCGCGAGAGGCAGGACGAGTACAGCCTCGAAAGCCAGCGCCGGGTCGCGGCGGCGCGGGAAGCGGGCCGCTTCGAGCGGGAGATCGCGCCGATCGACGTCACCATGGCGGTGGTCGACAAGGAGACCAAGGAGATCAGCCCCAAAAAGGTGACGCTGGCCCATGACGAGGGACCGCGCCCGGATACGACGGCGGAGGGGCTAGCCGGCCTGAAGCCGGTGCGCGAGGGCGGCACGATCACGGCCGGCAATGCCAGCCAGCTCTCCGACGGCGCATCGGCCAATGTCATGATGAGCGACAAGGAGGCGGCAAGGCGCGGGCTCACGCCGCTCGGCATATTGCGCGGCTTCAACGTCGCCGGCTGCGAGCCGGACGAGATGGGCATCGGCCCTGTCTTCGCCGTGCCGCGCCTGCTCGAGCGGCACGGGCTCAAGGTCGACGATATCGGGCTCTGGGAGTTGAACGAGGCCTTCGCGGTGCAGGTGATCTACTGCCGCGACCGGCTCGGCATCGATCCGCAGAAGCTTAACGTGGACGGCGGCTCGATCGCGGTCGGCCACCCCTACGGCATGAGCGGCTCGCGGCTGGCCGGCCATGCGCTGATCGAGGGCAAGAGGCGCGGCGTGAAATACGCCGTCGTCACCATGTGTGTCGGCGGCGGCATGGGCGCGGCGGGATTGTTCGAGATCAATTAGCTTTCTTCTCCCGCAAGCGGGGAGAAAATGCCGGCAGGCAGATGAGGGGCAATGCCAATCTTGCAGGGGCCTGCCCATGCCCCTCATCCGGCCCTTCGGGCCACCTTCTCCCCGTGAACGGGGAGAAGGGAACGGAAAGGAGATCGCCATGGACCTTCGCTTCACCGACGAAGAAAACGCCTTCCGCGAGGAGGTGCGAAGCTTCCTGAAGGAAAAGATGCCGGAAGACATCCGCAAGCGGATGGCCGACGGCGAATCCATGGACAAGGAGGACCTCGTCCGCTGGACCCGCATCCTTGCCGAGAAAGGCTGGGCGGTGCCGCACTGGCCGGTCGAATATGGCGGCACCGGCTGGGGGCCGATGAAGCAATACATCTTCCTCGAGGAGACGCAGAAATGGCCGGCGCCGCAGCCGCTCGCCTTCGGCGTCAACATGGTCGGGCCGGTGATCTACACCTTCGGCAACGAGGCGCAGAAGGAGAAATACCTGCCGCGCATCGTCGACCTGACCGACTGGTGGTGCCAGGGCTTCTCCGAGCCGGGCTCCGGCTCCGACCTCGCCTCGCTGAAAACGCGCGCGGTGAAGGAAGGCGACCACTACATCGTCAACGGCCAGAAGACGTGGACGACGCTGGCGCAATATGCCGACTGGATCTTCTGTCTCGTGCGCACCGACCCCGCCGCCAAGAAGCAGGAAGGCATTTCCTTCCTGCTGATCGACATGAAGACGCCTGGCATCGAGGTCCGCCCCATCGTCACCATGGATGGCGGGCGCGAGATCAACGAGGTCTTCCTGACCGACGTGAAGGTGCCGGCGGAGAATCTCGTCGGCGAGGAGAACAAGGGCTGGGATTACGCCAAGTTCCTGCTCGGCAACGAGCGCACCAACATCGCCCGCATCGGCGTCTCCAAGCAGCGCGTGGCGCGCATCCGCGAGTTGGCGGCGCTCGAACTGTCGGGCGGAAAGCCGCTCATCGAGGACCAGCGCTTCCGCGAAAAGCTCGCCTCGATCGAGATCGACCTGAAGGCGCTGGAACTGACGCAGCTTCGCGTTGTGGCGACGGACGCCAAGCGCGGCAAGACCGGCAAGCCGAACCCGGCCTCCTCCATTCTCAAGATCAAGGGCTCGGAAATCCAGCAGGCGACCACCCAGCTCCTCATGGAGGTGATGGGGCCCTACGCCATGCCCTACCAGCCGCAGACGGACGAACGCTGGAACGAGCCGCCGATCGGGCCGGACTACGCCGCCTTCGCCGCGCCGACCTATTTCAACACGCGCAAGGTCTCGATCTACGGCGGCTCGAACGAGATCCAGAAGAACATCATCGCCAAGGCGGTGCTGGGGTTTTGAGGATGAGCCGCGCAATATTTCCGAGGCTCACTCCGGAAAGTCCCGGCTTGCCCGGCCTAGTCCGCGCCGACGATCTGCTCCACCGGCAGGTCGAGCGCACGGCTCAATCTCAGCCAGACTTCCACCGATCCGGCCCTCCTGCCGTTTTCCAGTTCGGAAAGGTAATTCTGAGCAACGCCCGCCGCTTGCGAAACCGCGATCTGGGTCAAGCCGCGATAGCGACGCCAGAACGCAAGCGGAGACGGGGCCTCGATAAAGGCACGCGTTTCGTCCGGCGTGAGCCCAGGCAGTTTCCCGCTCCGATACTCGGAAAGCGCCGAGGCATGGTCGACCATCTCGGACAAGGCCTCGAATTCCGCCTTGGGCAGAACCGCCATCTCTTCTCCTTCGGGACTGGTGAAATAGCGCACGTTCATGATCATTGTTCCCTAGTCGTAGATCGAACCGCGAGGACCGATCTTCGTCACGATTATTTCGCTTTCCGTTTCCTCGAAGACGATTCGGTAATCTCCGACCCGCAGCCTGAAGGCGCGGCTGCCGGAAAGCGCCTTGACATTGTTTGCCATTGCAGCCGGGTCAGCCGCATAGACCTCGATCTTCCCCAGCAACCGCGCCGCATCGGCCCGATGCCGGCGCAACGCCTTCGCAGCCGCCGGCAGAATGACAACCTTCTTCATTACCAGAGTATCGCAGATTGCGATAGAAGCGCAACCGCCCGAACTACCCCATCTTTAAAGAGCGCCTGAGCCATGGATTTCGAACTCGCCGAAGAACAATCGATCCTGAAAGATTCGCTTTCCCGGCTGCTTGCCGACAATTACGGCTTCGAGCAGCGGAAGAAATACATGGCAGCGCCCGAAGGGTGGAGCGCCGACATGTGGGGCCGCTATGCCGAGATGGGCCTGATGGCCCTGCCCTTTTCCGAGGAGGATGGCGGCATCGGCGGCGGGCCGGTCGACACTATGATCGTCATGGAAGCGCTCGGCGCCGCGCTAGCGCTCGAGCCCTATTTTCCGACGGTCGTGCTCGGCGGCGGCTTCCTGCGCCTGGGCGGCAACGATGCGCTGCGGGCCGAGCTTGCACCGCAGGTGGCGGAAGGTGCGCTGAAGCTCGCCTTCGCGCATAACGAGCGCAATTCGCGTTACGACCTGAACCAGGTCGGGACGAAGGCGACAAAAAACGGCTCGGGCTGGCGGCTCTCCGGCGCCAAGGGCGTCGTCATCGGCGGCGACAGCGCCGACAGGCTGATCGTCACCGCGCGCACCGCCGGCGGCACCGGCGACGAGAAGGGCATCGGCGTGTTTCTCGTCGACGCGAAGGCGGACGGCGTCTCGCGGCGCGGCTATCCGATGCAGGACGGGCAGCGCGCGGCCGAAGTCACGCTGGAGAACGTCTCGGTGCCGGCGGAAGCCGTCTTCGGCGATCCGGAGAACGGGCTGCCGCTCGTCCGCCGCGTGGTCGACCAGGGCATTGCAGCGCTGTCCGCCGAAGCGGTCGGCGTGATGTCGGCCATGCATGTGCTTACCGTCGACTATATGAAGGTGAGAAAGCAGTTCGGCGTGCCGATCGGCTCCTTCCAGGTGCTGCAGCACAAGGCCGTCGACATGTTCGTGGCGATCGAACAGGCGCGCTCCATCACCTACTTCGCGACGATGATGGCGGACAGCGAGGATGCGGAGGAGCGGGAGCGGGCCATGCACGCCGCCAAGGCCGAGATCGGTCGCGGTGGCACGCTGGTCGGGCAGAACGCCGTGCAGATCCATGGCGGCGTGGGCATGACGATGGAATATGCCGTCGGCCACTATTTCAAGCGCATGACGATGATCGACTTCACCTTCGGCGACAGCGACTACCATCTCGGCAAGCTGGCGGAGACGGGCGGGCTGTTCGGCGCCTAGCATCGACCACAGCGGCGATCAGGCCGTCCAGACGGAAAATATGAAAGCGGCAAGGACGAAGAACGCGAAAAGATCGCTGACCATGGCGATGTTTTCGTTCCGGTTCATGGCCTTGCGGGCCAGATGCCGGAAGCCCGCCACCCCGTAGAAGATCGCCGCCGCGATCGCCGACGGCAGAACGAAGGACGGGGCGGCAATGGAAGCGACGCCGACCACGCCCAGGGCGAAATTCGCGATGCCCAGTTCCCGGATGAGCGGCAGGGCTTCGTCGCCCGCGATCCCGAATATCTCCACGGCGGTGAAGCGCGGCTGGAAGAACTGCCGAAGCCCGGCTAAGCCCAGCCTGATCCCGACGCCCCAGAAGACGAACCATTTGCCGATAAGCGCCATCAGCATGACCGGGTCCGGCGAATGGGCATAGTCCGCCAGCACCGAAGCCGCCGGCAAGACAAGCATGAGCAGGACGATGATCGCCAGATACATCAGAAGACCCCCCATGCATCGCGTGCGACCATTTATATGCGGCGAAACAGGCGCGGTCCATTCGACAGCGCGGCCGTTCCGCCTTAGATATGGACTATCGTTTCACGGTCTATGCGAGGCGCCGCGATGACGGATCCGATCCCATTCACGCCCGATCTCTCGGTGAAACCGGAGGTCACAGCCTTCTACGACAAGGAAACCGGGACGATCTCCTATGTGGTGAAGGACCCGAAGTCCGATGCCTGTGCCGTGATCGATTCGGTCATGGATATCGACTATGCGGCCGGCCGCATTGCCTATGCCAATGCCGACCGGATCATCCAGCACATAAAGGACCATGGCCTGAAGCTCGAATGGATCATCGAGACGCATGCCCATGCCGACCATCTCTCCGCCGCCCCCTACATCCAGCAGAAGCTTGGCGGCAAGATGGGGATCGGCGAGAACATCCGCATCGTGCAGGACACGTTCGGCAAGATCTTCAACGAGGGCACCGAGTTCCAGCGCGACGGCTCGCAGTTCGACCGGCTGTTCACCGACGGCGACAGCTATACGATAGGGACGATGACGGCCTATGCCATGGAGACGCCCGGCCACACGCCGGCCTGCATGACGCATGTGATCGGCGACGCCGCCTTCGTCGGCGACACGCTGTTCATGCCGGACGGCGGCTCGGCGCGCGCCGATTTTCCTGGCGGGGACGCGCGCACGCTTTTCCGCTCCATCAAGCGGGTTCTTTCGCTGCCGCCCGGGATGCGGCTCTTCATGTGCCACGATTACGGGCCGAACGGGCGGGACATAAGGTGGGAAACCACCGTCGCGGACGAACGGGCGCACAATATCCACGTCCATGACGGGGTAAGCGAGGACGAGTTCGTCAAGGTGCGCGAGGCGCGCGACAAGACGCTTGCCATGCCGAAGCTCATTATCCCCTCGCTGCAGGTGAACATGCGCGCCGGCCATCTGCCGAAGGACGACAGCGGCAGGCCGATGCTGAAAGTGCCGCTCAACGGGCTTTGATTCGGCCCGGCTTGCGGCTACATCATTGCGGAAACAATCCACCGCATCAGGAGCCAACGCCATGGAAATTCGCCCGATCGCCGACGGCTTCTCCGTCACCGGACAGATCACCACGGACGACGTGAAGACGATCGCGGATGCCGGGTACAAGACCCTTATCTCGAACCGCCCCGACAGCGAGGACGGCGCGGTGCCGCACGACAATATCCGCAAGGCGGCGGAGAGGGCCGGGCTGAATTTCGTTTATATCCCGGTCGTTTCCGGCGCCATCACGGCCGACAATGTCCGCGACATGAAATCGGCCCTCGACCAGGCGCAGGCGCCCGTGCTCGCCTATTGCCGGTCGGGCGGCCGCTGCACGAATTTGTTCGGACTGGTGCAGCAGATGAAGGGGTGACGTTCCTCCCTTGAGGGGCTCTCGCATTGGCCTTTCAACCCCTCCGGCCCTTCGGGCCACCTCCCCCTTGGCGGGGGGAGGAAAGCCTTGGTGATGCCGCTTTTCCCTCCCCTTCCAGAGGAGGGTGCCTCGCCCCCGGGTCCGGCCTCTCGCCGGCGAGGACAGGCTCCGCAAGGCGGGTGGGTATGACACGGCAGTCCCTATGCGATAGCCCTGCTCTCAACGCTTCGGGCGGCGACAGGCGGACCCGTCACCGAACCGCGCCAAGGGGCAGTTCTGTCGTTTCCTTGAGCGTCTGGAGCACGATCGAGGTCTTCACGTGCTGCACCGATTCATGCGGCAGGAGCACGTCGTTGACGAATTCCGCCAGCGACTTCAGGTCCGGCGTCACGACCTTGACGAAATAGTCCATCTCGCCGGTCAGCGCGTGCGCCTCCAGCACCTCCGGCAGCCGCCCCAGAAGCTCGGCGAAGCGGCGGGCGTTGTCGCGGTTATGCGTGGCGAGCGTCACCGAGATGATGTTGACCAGCGGAAAGCCGAGGCGGTCGCGATCGAGCACCGCGCGGTAGCCGCGGATCAGCCCCTCCTCCTCCAGCCGCTGGCGGCGCCGCGAGCATTGCGAGGCAGACAGGTTCACGCGCTCGGAAAGGTCGTTGTTGGTGAGCCGCCCATCGACCTGCAACAGCGCGAGTATCTTGCGGTCGAAAGCATCAATCTCTTCCGATTCACTCATTGGCACACTATATCATGCATGAATCATGCACACTATCCTCATTTGGGGCGTTTGAATGCAAGCACCGTGCGGAGGATCGGGTTTACTATCGCGTTCAGCGAGCCTCGAAGGACGCACCCTGGAAACGAGGAGCAACGCCATGGGACCTTTCCCGCACGACGCGCCACCCGCCATAATCAGCAGGGAAAATCCGGCCGGCACGGACGGGTTCGAGTTCGTCGAGTTCGCGCATCCCGAGCCGCACAAGCTCCCGGAGTTGTTCGAGCGCATGGGCTATGTCGCGGTCGCGAAGCACAGGACCAAGGCCATCACCGTCTGGCGGCAGGGCGACATCAATTATGTCGTCAACGCCGAGCCGGGCAGCCATGCGACGCGTTTCGTCGAGGAGCACGGTCCCTGCGCGCCGTCCATGGCGTGGCGGGTGGTCGATGCGAAACATGCCTTCGACCATGCCGTCGCCAGGGGCGCCACGCCCTATGAAGGCAAGGACAAGACGCTCGACGTGCCGGCGATCGTCGGCATCGGCGGCTCGCTCATCTATTTCGTCGAGACCTATGGCGAAAAGGGTTCCGCCTACGACGCCGAATTCGACTGGCTCGGCGCGCGCGACCCGAAGCCGAGAGGCGTCGGCTTCTACTATCTCGACCATCTGACCCATAACGTCTATCGCGGCAACATGGACAAGTGGTGGGATTTCTACCGCGACCTGTTCGGCTTCAAGCAGATCCATTTCTTCGACATAGACGGGCGCATCACCGGGCTGGTTTCCCGCGCGATCACCTCGCCCTGCGGCAAGATCCGCATTCCGCTCAACGAATCCAAGGACGAGACCAGCCAGATCGCCGAGTACCTGAAAAAGTACAAGGGCGAAGGCATCCAGCACATCGCCGTCGGGACCGACAACATCTACGACGCGACCGACAGGCTGGCCGAACGCGGCCTGAAATTCATGCCCGGCCCGCCCGACACCTATTACGAGATGTCCTACAACCGCGTGAACGGCCATGACGAGCCGGTCGACCGGATGAAGAAATACGGGATCCTCATCGACGGCGAAGGCGTGGTGGACGGCGGCATGACCAAGATCCTGCTGCAGATATTCTCCAAGACCGTCATCGGGCCGATCTTCTTCGAGTTCATCCAGAGGAAGGGCGACGAAGGCTTCGGCGAGGGCAATTTCCGCGCGCTGTTCGAATCTATCGAAGAGGACCAGATCCGACGCGGCGTCATCAAGGTCGAGGCGGCGGAATAGGTTTCCAGAGGGAGGAAACGCGACCGGCCGTAAAGGCCGGCGCAAAAGCGGCCGGCCTGTCGGGCAACCTACAGGCCGGCCGCTTTTCTCAGCGCCGCGTTCATGCGGCTCTGCCAGCCCCTGCCCGACGCGCGGAAACGCTCCACGACATCGGCGTCGCTTGTGATCGTTCCAAGTCACCCTCGTGTAGCTGCGTAAAATTCCTGTTCGTCAATGCTTTGCGGCAGCCAGCAAGGCTTTCAACTCGGCTAAATCCGCCACGCTGTTGGCGAGCAGGAGCACCAGCCGCGCATTCAGCGCCGCGCTTTCCTCGAATGAGAGCCCTTCATGCGCGGCCATGAGCGCGGCATAGAATTCGTCGCCGTGAGGACCGAGACGGTCGCGCCCGATCTCCTGCTTGTCTCTCATGAAAGCGCCCTCCCCCTCGCCCGCGCCAGGGCGGCGATGATCTTCGCCGGCGCGGCGTCGCGGAAGCGCGCGGCGATATGCTGGTCTGGCCGCACCAGATAGACCATGCCGACGCCGTAGCGGGCAGTCGCAAGGCCCTCCGTGTCCAGAAGGATCCTGTCGGCATTGACGCGGCGCCGCCGCCCCGGATCGCGGGTCAAGACAAGACGCTCCACCCCTTCCGGCGTTTGTTCCGGCAATTCCGCCTCTACCGCCATCAGCGCGAAGCGCCCGCCGACATGGTTGAGGAGCCAGCCGCTCTTGCCGTTCCCGACCGGCGCATCGGGCATCGCCGCGCCCGGCGCAACGCCGCCCTCGCCTTCCGCATCCGACTGCAGAGAAAAACCCGCCAGCGAACAGGGTTTCGACAGCCGGCCGGAATTGACAAGGCGGCGGGCGAAATCATGCTCGCGGGCAAGGTGGAGCACGCTGTCGCGGAAGAGCCGTTCCATCCTGGATTTCGGCGTCATGAAGGAGGTGGCGCGGGCCGAATTCAGGCTGTTCTCGTCGGCGCCGAAGACGCGCTCCTCGTCATAGGTGGCAATCAGGCTTTCCGGCGCTTCGTCCGCCAGCACCAGCGCCAGCTTCCAGGCGAGGTTGTCGATATCCTGTATGCCGCCATTGCCGCCACGCGCGCCGAAGGGCGAGACGATGTGGGCGCTGTCGCCGGCGAAGACCACGCGGCAATGGACGAAATCCTGAAGCCGCCGGCACTGGAACGTGTAAACCGACACCCAGTCGAGCGTGAAATCCTTGTGGCCGAGCACCTTCTCGATGCGCGGGATGACGTTCTCCGGTTTCTTCTCCTCCTCCGGGTCGGCATCCGGCCCAAGCTGCAGGTCGACGCGATAGATGTCGTCCGGCTGCTTGTGCAGCAGCGCCGACTGGCCGGAATGAAACGGCGGCTCGAACCAGAACCAGCGCTCGGAAGGGAAATCCGCCTTCATCTCGACATCGGCGATGAGGAACCGCTCCTCGAAGGCCTGCCCGTTGAGATCGAGGCCGAGTAACGAACGCACGGAAGAGCGCGCGCCGTCGCAAGCGATCAGCCAGTCCGTCTCCAGCGTATAGGCGCCGTCGGGCGTCTCGACCGTCACGCGCGCGCCGCCGGCGAGTTTTTCAAGCGCGGCGAGGCGGTTCTTCCATCTGAGGTCGATAAAGTCCGGAAAATCCGCCGCGCGCTCGACCAGATATTGCTCGACATAATATTGCTGGAGATTGATGAAAGCCGGCATCTTGTGGCCGGGCTCCGGCAGAAGATCGAAGTTCCAGACCTCGCGGTCGCGATGGAACAGCCGCCCTACCTTCCAGGTCACGCCCTTCTCCACCATGCGTTCGCCGACGCCGAGCCGGTCGAAAATCTCCAGCGTCCGTTTCGACCAGCAGATGGCGCGGCTGCCGAGGGAAACGACGTCGTTGTCGTCGAGCACGATTGAGCGGATGCCGTGCAGCGCGAGGTCGATCGCCATCGCCAGCCCGACCGGCCCGGCGCCGACGATCACCACCGGGTAGCGGCCGGGCCTCGCGCCGCGCAATTCCGGCGGGGTTTTGTACGGGAAAGGCTGGTAACTGTAGCGGGGCACTATCGCCCCTCCGCCAGCGCATCGTCGATATCACCGGCGCGCTCGAAATCGAGGAAGAACTCATCGAGCTGCGGCGGCTTCACCTCAGTGCCGGCGAGCATGGCGTGCGCCTGGCCGCGGTGATGGATCTGGTGCTGGAAGAGATGCGCAAGGATGCTGTCGATACGCTCCTGCAACTGTCCTTTGTCGCCGCGATCGGTGACGACCTTGCGTGGGAGGTCAGTTTCAGAGAGGCCGTCACAGAACCGAATGAGACGCCAATCGATCTTTGCCTGAAGCGGTATCAGCTCGGAAGCATGACTGAAAACACGCTCGTTACGGAAGACGGCAAGCCCCAGCCCGCTCTCTTCCAACGCGTCGACGTACAAATTGTCGACGAAATAGTTGTGCGACAGCGTCGCGGCGATCGACGGGAAGAACGACGTGCGCGGCGCGATGAAGTCCTCGGCGTCGAGCCGGGCGCAGGCGTGCAGCAGGACATGGTTCGTCCATCGGTTGTTGCGCGCCATGGCGGAAAAATGATCGACAAGATTCATGCGTCACACAGGCAAGCGTATCGCCCTGTCGCGCCCCCCTCTGTCCTGTCGGACATCTCCCCCACAAGGGGGGAGATCAAGCCGGCCGTTTGCGCCTCCTCCTTTTCTGCAACTGTGGGGAGTAGCGCGGGCAGGAATGAAGGCTGATCTCCCCCCTTGTGGGGGAGATGTCCGGCAGGACAGAGGGGGGCGCCGTAGAGCATCGAGGTCCGGTTTTCTATTCCGAGATTACCCCTGCAACTCCGCCCACATTGCCTTGTCGCGCTCGGCGGTCCAGATGCGCGGATTGTCGATGCCGAGCGCCTCGTCATAAGCGCGGGCGACGTTGAAGGGCAGGCAGTGCTCGTAGATGGCGTAGGTCGAGAATTTCGGGTCGCAGGCGGCTCGGGCCGCGCTCCACGCTTCCTTCAGCGAGCCGCCGCCCTGGGCCACGCGCGCGACGGGGCGGTAGGTCGATAGAACGAAATCCTTCGTCAGGTCGAGCGCTTCGTTCACCTTTTCCTCGCCGACCAGCGCGTCGCCGCGTCCGGGGGCGATGGCGTCGGGGCGGAAGGCACGCACGGCTTCCAGAGTCGCCGGCCAGTCGGAAAAATGCCCGTCGCCGCAATAGCAGGCCGATCTGTATTCGACGATGTCGCCGGTGAACATGACGTTCTCGTCGGGCACATAGGCAACGATGTCGCCCGCCGTGTGGGCGCGGCCGAGGAACATCAGGTCCACACGCCGCCTGCCCATATAGACCGTCATCCTGTCGCTGAAAGTCAACGACGGCCAGGTCAGCCCTGGAATGGATTCGTGCCCCTCGAACAGGCGGGGGAAGCGGCCGAACTCCGAATCCCAGTCCTCCTTGCCGCGCTCAGCCACCTGCGCGCGCGCCATGTCCGACATGACGATCTCGGAGGCGCCGTAGGCCGAGGCGCCGAGCACGCGCACGGCGTGATAATGGGAGAGCACCACATATTTGACCGGCTTGTCGGTCACGGTCCTGATCTTCTCGATCACCTTGCCGGCGAGCCTCGGCGTCGCCTGCGCATCGACGATCATGACCGAATCCTCGCCGATGATGACGCCTGTGTTCGGGTCGCCCTCAGCGGTGAAGGCCCAGAGGTCACGGCCGATCTCGGTAAAGGAGACCTTCTTCTCGGCGAGGTCGCCGGTCGAGGCGAAGTTTTTGGGCAAGGTCAGAGGCTCCGGTTGCAGTTCATGGCTCGTGCGTCCTTCGAGGCTCAGGATGAGGGCGATGGGTGCCTTCCATAGATAAGCCTCATGCTCGATGGCTGCGCGGGAGCCTCAAGTCGAGAGAAGCCGCGCTTCGATCTCCCTCATCCTGAGGTGCTCCGCGAAGCGGAGCCTCGAAGGACGCACCAAACACGCACCTCACCTCTCATATTTCTCCACCGTCTGCTCGATGGCGCCGAAGATCGAGCGGCCGGCCCTGTCCTTCATCTCGATCCGCACCCGGTCGCCGAAGCGCATGAAGGGCGTTGTCGGCGAGCCCTTCCCGATGGTCTCGATGGTGCGTATCTCGGCGATGCAGGAATAGCCGGCGCCGCCTTCCGCGACAGGCTTGCCCGGCCCGCCACCCTGCTTGTTGGAGACGGTGCCGGAGCCGACGATCGTGCCGGCGGCAAGCGCCCGCGTCTTCGCCGCATGGGCGATCAGAGCCGGGAAATCGAAATTCATGTCGATACCGGCGTTCGCCCGTCCGAAAGGCTTGCCGTTCAGGTCCACCATCAGCGGCAGGTTGACCTTGCCGCCATCCCATGCGTCTCCGAGTTCGTCCAGCGTCACCGCGACGGGCGAAAAGGCGGAGGACGGTTTGCCCTGGAAGAAGCCGAAACCCTTGGCAAGCTCGGCCGGGATCAGGTTGCGCAGCGAAACGTCGTTGACCAGCATGACGAGGCGAATGGCCGAGCGCGCCTCTTCCGCGTCGGCCGCCATCGGCACGTCGTCCATGATGACGGCGACTTCCGCCTCCATGTCGATGCCGTACGCCTCGTCGGCCAGCACGATCGGATCGCGCGGTCCGACGAAGGTGTCAGAGCCGCCCTGGTACATCAGCGGATCGGACCGAAAACTTTCCGGCATCTCGGCTCCGCGCGCCTTCCTGACCAGCTCGACATGGTTCAGATAGGCGGAGCCGTCCGCCCATTGATAGGCGCGCGGCAGCGGCGACATCGCCTCGTGCTCATGGAAGCGCTCCGAGGGCACCGAGCCGAGTTCCAGCGACTCCGCGAGCGCCGCCAGATGCGGCGAAATCCGCGTCCAGTCGTCCAGCGCCGCCTGCAGCGTCGGCGCCAGGAACGAGGCATCCGTACAGCGGGTGAGATCGCGCGAGACGACGACCAGCCTGCCGTCGCGCGTGCCGTTCTTCAGTGTAGCCAGTTTCATGCGCGAGCGTCCTCCGTCGCCTTTTCTTGGATCGTCAACGAAAGCCCGTCGCGGCCGATGGTAAGCGGGCCGCTCCAGCTCTCGCGAAGCGCTTCGCGCCAATGATTTTCGCCGAATTCCGGATCGTCCGCCGGGATGAGATGGTGGAGGACGAGGCGACCGACATTGGCGGCGGCAGCGATGCGGCCGGCGTCGGTGGCCAACGTATGGGCCGTCATCAGATGCGTCTTCAGCCGTTCGCCATTGCCGGTGCGCTCGATCAGCCGGTCGACGCCCGCCTCCAGCATCGCCTCGTGGACGAGGATATCGGCGCCGTGAGCGAAGTCGGCCAGCGGCGGGAAATAGGCGGTATCGGCCGAGAAGACGATCCTGCGGCCGCCATGCGCGAAGCGGAGCGCATAGCACTCCGTCACCGGCGGATGATCGACGCGCAGCGCCGAAACGGCGAGCCCGCTTTCTTCCATGACCGGGCCTTCGGTGAATTCGTCGAACGCGACCAGTGCCCGGATGTCGGGCCGGCCCTCATCCTCGATACGTATCTCGATGTCGAAATCGAGCGCCTGGCAGAAGCCGCGCCAACAGGCTTCCGTCCCAGCCGGGCCGAAAACCTTGACCGGCGTCGAGAGCCCGGCCGTCCATGCCGTGTGCAACAGCGGGCCGAGTTCCAGCACATGGTCGGAATGGAGATGAGTGATGAAGACGAGATCGAGCGCCTTCAGCGGCATGCCGGCATCGACGAGGCCTTTCGTCACGCCGAGCCCGCAATCCACTACGATGCGCCGGCCGCCGATCTCCAGAAGCGAGGAGGTCGGCATGGGACCGCCCGGCCTTATCGCCGGGCCGCCCTTGCTGCCGAGAAGGACGAGCCTTTCGGTCACGACCAATCGCCCTCGGGCGTGCCGTTGAAGCGCTTCTTCAGCCCCGACCAGCAGTCGATGTAGTTGTCCTGCCGCGTCTCGGTCTCGGCGGCGTAGCGAGTCAGCATCTGTGGAAAGCGCGTCTCGAACATGAAGGCCATGGTGTTATCGAGCTTCTGCGGCTTCAGCTCGGCGAGCGATGCCTTGCGGTAGCCGTCGGCGTCCGGCCCGTGCGCCAGCATCATGTTGTGCAGGCTCATGCCGCCCGGCACGAAACCCTCCTCCTTGGCGTCGTACTTGCCCTCGATCAGCCCCATGAACTCGCTCATGATGTTGCGGTGATACCATGGCGGACGGAAGGTGTTCTCCGCAACCAGCCAGCGCGGCGGA
>MKRJ01000003.1 GCA_001896885.1 Rhizobiales bacterium 65-79
TATCGTCGACGATGCCGATATAGTCGTCGATATCGTTGTGGAAATACGCCGCCTTCAGCCTGAGGGCGTCGCCGTGACGCTGCCCGTCTCGAACTGCGACGTGTTCCAGATGTCGAAGCTCAGCGTGCTGATATCGAACATGGATTTGGAGCCGGCAGGCAACACCACCGGGTCGCCCGTTGTCGGGTCGAACCGGCCCTGGACGTCGACCAGCGACGGCGCTCCTTGCGGTGTGAATCGGCCCTGGAATTTGATCCCATCTATTTGTGGGATTTCAGTGATTTGCGACGCCGATCAGCGTCCGAAACCCACATCGTTTCACAGCTAGGCCGAGGAAATTCCAAGCTGAATTCATCGGGGACGTTTGGCCACAAAAATAAAGCGCCCCGGCCACACGGTTCGTCGGGAACGGTCGCTACATAACTATCCCGAGCATCATCTTGAGCCGGGCTTCTTGAGCTCGATGAATGTGCTGTCGTGCCGCCTGCTCTGCGGCATCTGCGTCACGTCGCTCAATGGCCTTGATGATGACAGCATGTTCCTTGCTTGCCTCTTTCGGCCGCCCGACAACAGTAAACGTAGTGCTGGCCAGAAGCGCCAAGGTATCCTGAAATTCGTTCAGCGACCGCATCAGGTATCTGTTATGGGCGGCCTCGTAGATGGAACCATGCAATTGCCGGTTCAGATGAGCGAGCCTCTGCGGGTCGGCGTGATCCCTGTCGAATTCGCGCGCAATGCTATGTAGGGCGCTGATTTCCGAATCTGATGCGTGTTGAGCCGCGAATCGCGCCGCTGATCCTTCGAGGATTTCCCGGACCGCATAGAGTTCGAGGACCTGTTGGCGGGAAAGCTCCGTCACTACAAGGCCGAACGGAGCCAACTCCAGCAAACCTCGCGCCTGGAGTCGTGACAGCGCCTCGCGGACGGGAGTACGACTTACGCCCAGCGCTCGCGCAATTTCTTCCTCACGGATCCTGACTCCACCGGCATACTTGCCGTCCCGGACGTCCTGGATCAGTTTCTCGTATACCCATTGGCCGCGAGAGATGCCGCTATCAGAATATTTTTGTCCCGGCTCCGATAGTTCATTCGAATGCTGCTTGGCATCTCGCGGCATAATGTGTCTCCGTCGGCTCTAGAGTCGGTTGGGTGTCAGGACGCGAGCTGCGCAAGCTTGGAACTATCTCGCCGATCTAGAGATACGAGTGTGTACATGCATATGCAACTTGGTATGCGTGTCCGCTCTTAGCTGACCTTCCGGTCCGCCGCGTCGGCGGTGCTTCCGAGAGCCGCATGGGCTGCATTCGTGCCGGCGAGCCGGCCGAAAACCGAGCCGGAAATGAGACCTGTTCCCCCCGGATAGTTGAAGTAGAAAATTCCGCCGACCAATTCACCCGCCGCATACAGCCCCGGAATGGGCTTTAAATCTGTATCGAGAACGTTGGCGGTTTCGTTTATTCGCAAACCGCCAAAGGTGAAAGTAATGCCGCATCCCACATGAAAGGCAAGGAAAGGCGGCGTGTCCAACGTATTCGCCCAGTTCGATTTGTTGATGCGCAGTCCTTCAGTGCGTCGCCCGTCTTTTACGTTCGGATTGAATGGAACGTCCTGTCCGATGGCATTGTTGAAGTCGGTAATCTCGGTGACGAACTGCGCCTTGTCTACCCCTTCCAAGCGCTCAGACAATTCCTGGATGGAATTGGCCGTCACTTTCGTGACCTGCTTTATCCGATATTCATCGCGCAACAGATGGACGACCTTCTGATCGAAGACCTGCCAGGCGAAGTTTCCCGGTTGTTCAAGAATGGTCCGGCCGTACTTTGCGTACGTATAGTTCCGGAAATCGGCGCCCTCGTCGACAAAGCGCCTTCCATCGGCGTTCACCATGATTCCGAAGGGGTAGGAATGTTTCTGAAAGCCATCGCCGACAGCCAGATCTCCGAACTCCGGCGCGTTAAAATCCCAGCCGACAGCGTGACACCCCGACCAGTTGCCATAGGGCGCGGCGCCGATCGCTAGTGCCATCTTTATGCCTTCGCCTGTGTTGAAGCGGGTGCCTCGAACCTTCGCCAGTTCCCATCCTGGTCCGAGATAGCGGGTCCGCATCTCCGGATCGGACTCGAAGCCGCCCGATGCGAGCACGACGGATTTTGCATGAATCTCGTAAAGCCGGCCGTCATGCTTAACCCTGACGCCCTCAAGCCGCTCGCCATTGTAAATTAGGTCGATGACCCGGCACCCATAACGTATGTCGATTCCACGGTCGCGGGCGATGCGTGTTTGCGAGTCGATCAAGCCCGGTCCGCCGCCCCATGCCTCGACAGTCAGTCCGCCCCAGAACTTGAATTTTCCGTCAATCTTGAACGCCTGGCGGCCATAGATTGGTTGGAACCGCACACCTTTCTCACGCAGCCATTTCATTGCCGAGAAGCTGTTCCTTACGAGCAATTCGCATAAGACCGGATCAGTGCGGTAACGGGTCACGCGAAACATGTCATCGAAGAAGTTCTCTTCGGTGTAGCTCCCGAAATCCGTACGATCGATTTCCTCTTCGGTCAGGTCCGGCATAATGATCCGCAGGTCCTCCAGGCCCCGGTAGGCAAAGCGAAAGGCGCCAGCGGTGAAGCGACTGTTGCCGCCCGCCTCGTCTCTGCCTGCGCGCTCGAGAACCGCGACCCGGGCGCCGTTCTCCTGGGCCGAGAGCGCGGCACAGAAAGCGGCATTTCCCGCGCCGACCACAATAACGTCGAATTCCGACACGCCCAAAGCCTGCTCCCGTTAATGCTGGATGCCTTTGTATACGTGAGTATTCATTCGGCCGCAAGTGGACTCGGTGATGCTGTGGCCGCAGACCGGAGTCGGATCCCGGAAGAATCTGCTTGGGGCAAGGGCACCAAGCTTCCCTTGAAATACGCATTGACACGACTGTATACAAGCGTGTACCTAACTCGAGGCTTGTAGGTGTGAAGGAGCAGGCGAATGGCAGGTCCGCTCGCCGGGAGGCGTGTTGTCGACGTCAGCATAATGGCCGCGGGGCCGTGGATCGGGTCGCTGCTTGGCGAACTGGGAGCCGACGTCATCAAGATCGAGCCGCCAGCGGGTGACGGCACGCGATGGGTGGAGCCCCTGCAGCGCGGGATGGGCACGAATTATATGTGCCTGAACGTTAACAAGAGAAGCGTGGTTCTCGATCTGAAAGCCGAAGAAGGGCGAAATGCAGCCCTTGAACTTCTGCGATCTGCCGACGTGTTCATTCAGAACTTCCGGGGCGGAGTGATCGATCGTCTCGGATTGGGCTACGACGTACTGCATTCGCTGAACCCGCAACTTGTGTACTGCTCTGTTTCGGGGTTCGGCGAGGAAGGGCCGCTCGCCAACGAGGCTTGCGCGGATTTCATCATGCAGGCCTATTCCGGTTTTGCACGTCTTAACGGCTGTCCGGGGGATGAATTCGAGGCGTTCCGCTTCACAGGATTCATCGATCTGACGACCTCGATCGTTGCGGTCGAGGCCGTGCTCGCTGCGCTGCTCGACCGGGATAAGGCGGGCAAAGGACAAAAGGTTGAGGTTTCCATGCTGAAATCGGCGATGGAAATGCAATCGACCCGTATGGCGGAACTGCTTGGCGCGGACGAGGAGCCTGGTCCTCGCGGAAGCAACTCCCCAAACCTAATGCCGGATGGGGCCTATCAGGCGCTGGATGGAGAAATATTCCTGACTGTCCACAACGATCGGCAATGGAAGGGTTTCTGCGCCGCCTTAGAGCAGGCCGACCTTGCCGATGATTCCCGATTTGCCTCGAACGCCCTGCGTTTGTCCAACGGGGATGTGCTGGACGCGATTTTGACGCCGATTTTCGCCGCCAGGCCGATGATCTGGTGGATGCGCGCGCTGGAGCGCGCCGGAGTACCATGTGCGCTCGCCCAGAATTTCGAGACTCTCCGCTACCACTCCCAAGTGCGCGACAACGGCATGATTGCGGAGATCGACACGCAGGAATGGGGCAGGGTGCTGGTCGGTGGGCTCCCGTGGCATTTTTCGAAAACGCCTGGAATGATCTTGCCGCCGCCCGTGCCGGGAGGGGCGACCGAGTCCGTCCTAGATGAGTTGCGTCGACGCTCGCCGGCCGACTTTCAGGAGGTCGGCGGCTCATGAGCGTCGATACGTTGTTAAAGGGGGTAAGAATCATCGAGCTGGCCGACGGTGTGGCCGGCCCGATGGCCTCCTGCCGTCTCGGAGACCTCGCTGCCGATGTCATCAAGATCGAGGAAGGCGAGGGGGACTGGATGAGAAGGTCTCCGCCCTTCTTGAAAGACGGGCGAACCAGTGCGGTGTTTTATGCCCTGAACCGTGGCAAGCGCAGCTTGCGGCTTGTCGGCGAGCCGCAGGACGCACGTATTCTCCAAACACTTCTCGCCCGATCGGACATTCTCATAACCGATCGCTCGGATACGGATTTGGCCCGGCTCGGATTGGACGAGGCCCTATCCGACAAAGGCAATCCAAAGTTGATCGTGGCGCGTATTTCGGCCTATGGCGCATCCGGACCTCTGGCGGGCAAGGCCGGCTCGGAACTTTGCGCCCAGGCGATGGCCGGTTATACCCGGTATCTGGGGTCCGCCATGCAGCCTTCGGTCCGGCTCGGAGCCGACGTGGCGGGTGTGTCCACCGCGATATTTACGACGCAGGCGGTTTTAGCTGCGCTGATTGAACGCGGCCGGAGTGGCCGCGGCCAGCGCATCGATCTATCGCTCCTGAATTCGCTTTTGGCCATGAAGACTGTTCATTTGGCTGCCCAATCCGATCCGGACAGTTTCGAAGGGCCGAGAGTAGGCGGCGCCTACGATCCGCCCGAAAGTGGATGGGCGACGGCGGACGCGCCTGTCACCTTTGCCTTCGGCGGTGCCGTCGGCGCAAACGGCCGGCCCGGATGGACGAGCTTTGTGAAGGCCGTCGGCCTGCAATATTTGCTCGATGATCCCCGCTTTGACAAGAATGGCCGCTCGACCACCGGTCTGGGGCCGAAGGCACGAGAGCTCAAGGGCGAGTATGAAAAGAGCTTCCGCCGGATGCCGGCTTCCGAAGTGGTGGCCCAGGTCCGCCGGTTCGGCGGGTTCGCCTCGGCGTACCTCACGCACCGGCAACTGATGGCCGAGCCTCAGGCTCGCGTCGCGGAAGTTGTGGTCGATGCGGGCGGGCCGGCGGATGTCTTGGACTTTCCGGCGCACTTTTCCGATTCCCGGCCAAGCCCGAGGGGCACGCTGTCCGCGCTGGGACAGCACAACGACGAAATCGTGAAGCAGCTTGGACTGGAAACGATCGAAGCCCGGGCAGGGTGACCCCGGCGCTCGATGGCGTTTGTACAGGAGAAAGAAAGCACATGGGTAGCCTCAAGGACCAAACGGCGATCATCGGTGTAGGCAATAGTGAGTTCAAGCGGATGGACGCTGCGGTGAGCCCATTGGTCCCCTTGGTAACCGCTTTCAAGAACGCATTGGCCAATGCCGGCCTGGAACGCAGCGATATCGACGGATTGCTGGTCAACATCGGTACCCCCTTCGGCGTAGACTACGATCAGGTGTCCGAGGCTTTCGGACTCGATATCCATTTTTCGGACCAGACCTGGACCCATGGCCGTCAGATGGCGACGGTGCTCGCACATGCCGCAATGGCCGTCGACGCAGGTCTTGCGAACTATGTGGCTTGTGTGTGCTCCATCAACTGGGCGCGCGCGGGCACCGTCGGTGCGCATGGGCAGTTTCAGGACGATCGCGAGGTTGGCGGCGCTCATTTCGAGCACCCGCACTACGGCATGACTTCGCCGGGAGCCGCCTGGGCAATGGCGGTGCGCAAGTATTTCGACCGCTACGGAGCTACGAGCCGCGACCTTGCGGAGGTTTCGGTCTCGACCAGAAAGCATGCGTTGTTGAACCCGGCCGCATTCATGAAAAAGCCGCTTACTGTCGAGGAGCATCAGGCTTCGCGATATGTCTGCGAGCCGCTTCATCTGTTCGACGATCGGAGGTGCTTGCGTCGCCATTGTGACGACGGCCGACCGCGCCAAGGATGGTCCGCACAAGCCGGTCTATATCTCCGGCATGCAAGGCATGTGTGCCGGCAGGCGCGAGGCCACTGGCGCGCGCCCAGGATTGGGAATCCACCAGCAGGACGAAAACGAACCCGTCCCCAACCCTCGCGATCTTGCAGTCTATCGCATGGCGGGGGTCGATCACGAGGACATCGACGCTTTCTATACCTATGATGCCATGTCCAGCATCGTGTGGTTAGCGCTTGAACGCTTTGGTTTCTGCAAGCCGGGAGAAGCATGGCAGTTCGTCAATAGCGGCGCGATTGCTCCCGGCGGATCTCTGCCCGTGAACACGCATGGTGGACTTCTGTCGGAAGTTCACGTCTCCGGCTGGAATCATCTGTGCGAAATGGTGCGTCAGCTCCGGGGAGAGTGTGGCGAGCGCCAGGTTCCCGATGCGGAAGTGGTCCAGTGGGGAACCAACCGCGGCGATTCTCTCATTCTCAGGAGGTAAGACATGGATCAGATCGTAGCGAAGCCGCTTCCGAACGTTTCCGATTTCAATCGGCCTTATTGGGAGGGTGCCAAGCGTCACGAACTGCGCCTGCAGCGTTGTCGGTCGTGCGGGAAGCTATGGGCGCCGCACAGCCCGGTATGCCCGCATTGCTTCTCCGAGGACTACGAGTGGAAGAAGGTTTCGGGTCGAGGGAAAATCGCGACATGGGTGGTGTTCCACAAACTCTATCATCCGAGCTTCGCGAAGGACATTCCCTACAATGTCGCCTTTGTCGAACTGGAAGAGGGGCCGCGCATCATCTCCAACATAGTCGGCGTAAAGAACGACGAACTGTACATCGGAATGCCTGTCGAAGTGATCTTCGAGGATGTCAACGAGGACATCAGTATACCGAAATTCCAGCCGGTCAGCGGCTAGCGCGAAGGTTGTGGAGGAGGGCAGATGAGACTCACCGTCGCACAGGCGAACGATCTGGCGATCGCAGCGATGCGGGCGATCGGATATGCGCAGGACGAAGCGTTCGCGACGGCAGATCACCTCGTCGATGCGGCGTTGCGCGGCGTCACGTTCGGCAGCCTCCCGAGGATACTTGCGATTGCCGAGCGCTTCGAGAAGACCGGTGATCGACGGACTGGCCTGAAGATCGTCAGGGAGACACCGGTATCCGCTCTTCTCGATGGGGGCGACCATGTCGGCTATTTCGTGGCCCGCCGCGCGACGGAGATCGCGATTGAGAAGGCGAAGCAATCCGGCATGTCGATGGTGGGCGCTTTCAACACTTGGTATACGGGTCTGTTCGCCTACTACATGGAAATGGCCACGCGCGAAGGGCTGGTAGCGTTCGCCGCCGGCAACGGACCGGCGATTGTGGCGCCGGAAGGCGCGACAGAGGCGCGACTCGGGACCAATCCGATCGCATTCGGCTTCCCGGCGCTGGACGATCCGGTCATTTGGGATATCGGCACCTGCGCCATTATGCATGGAGAGTTGCTCCTCCACCAGAGGCTCGGCGAACCTCTGCCTGAGGGGGTGGCGATCGACATCAAGGGCGAGCCGACGCGCGATCCGGCAGCGGCTCTGGCCGGCGCCATCAAGGCGTGGGGCGGACACAAAGGTTCAGGCCTGTCGATCGTGGTGCAGTTGCTTGGGGCCATGTGCGGCGGCCCGGTAATTTCTCCGGGCATGAGTGACATGGCCTATTTCGTGCTCGTCATGGATCCCGAGCTTCTCATCGGCGACGGAACCTTCCCGGAAAGAGCGGCGGAGCTTTCAGCCAGCATCCGCTCGGCAAGGCCTGAACCGGGCCGGCCTGGTGTGCGCATGCCGTTCGACAGATCGGCGGCCGAACGTAGACGACGCATGGCGGAAGGCGAAATTGACGTCCCCGATATCGTGCACAGTGGTCTCATGCATTTGGTCGACCGCGGTCGGTTGTAGTTCGTCGAGATCAACTAGGGAGGATGCAATGTATACATTCACTGGGTTCAACCGCCGCCGCGTCCTGGTCTATGCGACGTCGCTGGCAGGTGCGCTTGCCCTGTCCGGCGCCTGCCAGGCGGCCGATCAGGTGGTACTCGCCGGATATGGCGGATCGATCGAAAACGCCATGCAGGAAAAGGTGATCCCTGCTTTCGAGAAGAAAACCGGGATCAAGGTCAGCTATGTCGTAGGCACGGCGCTGAGCAATTATTCGAAGGTGGTTGCGGCGCGCAACAGTCCCGAGGTCGACGTATATTGGTCGAACGGTCTCACCCACGTTGCGGGAAAGCAGCAAAATCTTTATGAAAAGCTTGATCCTGGCATCGTTACGAACCTCTCGGACGTATACGATTCCGCGAAAGATCCGGACGGCATTGGCGTCGCAAGCTACGTGCTCGCCACCGGCATAGAATACAACACGAAAGCTTACGCGGACGCCGGGATAGCAGCGCCTAAGTCATGGAACGATCTGTGGAATCCCAAGCTGAAGGGCAAGGTAGCCCTCTATACGTTTAATGTCGCCTATTCACAGGATCTGCTGGTGATCATGACTCAACTCGCAGGCGGCACGGCAAAAGACGTTCAGCCCGGGCTGGACAAGTTGAAGAGCCTCAAGGCATCGGGCAATCTCACAACGTTTTCTTCGACGCCTGCCGAATTGGACAACATCATGGTCCAGGGTCAGTCATGGGTGACGGTCAATGGAAGTGCGCGCGCCTTTATCCTGAAAAACCAGGGCGCACCGATTGACTTTGTCTTCCCCAAGGAGGGCGCCGGCTTTTTCACCAACTACTTCGACGTGGTGAAAGGTGCTCCTCATCCGAAGGCAGCGCAAGCCCTTGTTGACTTCCTGATCAGTCCTGAGGCGCAGGCGGCAATTGCCGAAAGCACCGTGACCGCGCCGATCAACAAGAAGACCAAAATCTCCGACAAGCTTGCGGCAGAGGTGCCAAACGGCGACGAGATAGCTCACATGATTCAAATTGACCGGGGAATCATGAACGCCAACCTCGACAAATGGGCGAGCCTCTGGAACCGGCAGATCGAAGGGAACTGATATCGATCAAGCGTCCTGACCATGCTGATGAGCACGCATACGGACACTACGGACGTAGCAGGCCCGAAACGGCGTTTCGGGCTTCGCATTCCGACGACGCTCTTGCTCCTTCTGCCGGGATTGGCGGTATTCTCCCTGTTTTTTGTCCTTCCGCTCGCAATCCTGGCAGTAAACAGCTTTCATGGATATAGCCGCTTGAGCGGAATCAGCCCGGATTTCACGATCGAAAACTACGTACTTGCTTTGTCCGACAGGTACTATATTATAATTCTGACCAAGACATTCAGCCTTGCGTTGTCCTCGGCCTTCTTTACCTTTCTCGTCGGATATCCGGTAGCGCTGTATTTCTATTCTGCGTCGGAGCGACAGCAGGGATGGATCATTCTGCTTATCCTGTCGCCGCTGCTGGTGAGCGTAATCGTTCGCACATTCGGCTGGCTCGTCATATTGGGGCCGAATGGTCTGGTCGATGTGGTGTTCAAGGCCTTCGGACTCGAGGGCGGCTCGATCCTGTACTCGCAAACGGCCGTGGTGATCGGGCTTGTGAACGTCTTCCTGCCGTTCTTCGTGCTTTCCGTGGCCACTTCCCTGAACGCGATCGATCCTGCGGTTCCCCTGGCGGCCTCGAGCTTAGGAGCCAGTCCGCTCCGCGTCTTCGCCAGTGTCGTTTTCCCGCTCAGCATGCCCGGGATCGCGTCGGGGCTGCTGATCATATTTTCCTTGTCATCGAGTTCGTTTGTCACGCCGGCCCTGCTGGGCGGATCGAAATTCCGGGTGCTGTCGACAGAGATCTACCAGGACGCCCTGGTACTTCAGAATTGGCCGTTTGCAGCATCCCTGGCCATTATATTGATCTTCATCGTTCTGGCGGTCCTGGTCGCGCAGAATACATTTGTCCAGCACAGCCGATACCGGGTGGTATTCCATTGATGACGCCCCGCATACGTCGGCTGCTGGGTCTCTTCAC
This sequence comes from Rhizobiales bacterium 65-79, assembly GCA_001896885.1. GTDB lineage: Bacteria > Pseudomonadota > Alphaproteobacteria > Rhizobiales > Rhizobiaceae > Mesorhizobium_L. The sequence continues at coordinate 10,049 of MKRJ01000003.1, forward strand.
GGCGTTGGTCTGCCTGTTTTCGGTCGCGCCGGTCGTCGTGATCGTTCTGGAGTCCTTCACGGCAACGCAGTACGTCGTATTCCCGCCGCGAGGACTGAGCCTGCAGTGGTATGTCGAATTCCTGAGGCGGCCGGAATTCGTGAATTCCGCGATCGTTAGCCTGGTGGTGGCGCTCTGCTCTTGTCTGATCGCGACGACGCTCGGGACAATGATCGCCCTTGCGCTGGCGCGCCAAAGCTCCGCGTCGGGCCGCATCCTGCAGAGCATCTTCATGGCCCCGCTCAGCCTGCCGGGCATCATTCTGGGCCTCGGCCTGCTTCAGTTGTTCGCCGGATGGGGTATTCCGCGTAATGTCGCGACGATGATTTTCACGCATGTCGTGATAACGCTTCCGTTCGCGATCCGCTTTGTCTCCATCGCGGTGCTCGGCATCGACAGGGATGCGGAGCGTGCCGCGCAAAGTCTCGGCGCCGATCCCTGGATGACGTTCCGGAAAATCACCGTTCCGCTGATCCGGCCAGGGATCATCGCAAGCTTGGTCTTTGCGTTCATCCTCTCTTTCGACGAGCTCGCAGCCTCCTTGTTCATCTCCAGCCCGGCGGCGACCAATCTTCCCGTGCGCATTTTCGTCTATATCGAACAGAACTATGATCCGCTGATCACGTCCGTGAGTTCGATCCTGGTCTTTGCGGCGATCGTGGTGCTGATCGTCATCGAGCGAACGATCGGCATGGGTCGGTTGTTCGGGTTAAGGACACGCTCAGTATAGCTCTTAGGTCCGAGGTCCGATGTCCGCAGTCGAACTGATAAGAATGTCGAAGGCTTATGGGTCCTTCGTTGCGGTAAACGACCTATCCCTTTCAATAGAGCAGGGCGAGTTCATAGCGCTGCTTGGCCCTTCCGGCTGCGGTAAGACAACGACGCTGCAGATGGTGGCCGGGTTTGTGGAACCGACATCGGGCGAAATACGGATTGGGGGGAGGTCCGTACAGGGGATACCGCCGCATCGGAGGAACATCGGCGTTGTCTTCCAGAGTTACGCGCTCTTTCCGCATCTGACGGTGTTCGACAATATTGCCTTCGGTCTCAAAATGCGTCGGCTTGCGGCTGTGGAAATAGGTGAAAAGGTAAAGCGAGCTCTCGATCTGGTGCAACTCCAGGGGCTGGACGAGCGCTATCCAAAAGCACTGTCGGGCGGACAGCAGCAGCGCGTCGCCCTGGCTCGGGCGCTTGTGATTGAGCCTTCGGTACTCTTGCTGGACGAGCCGCTATCCAATCTGGACGCAAACCTTCGTGAGCAGATGCGCTTTGAAATCCGCGACATCCAGCGGCGGATCGGCATCACTACCCTCTTCGTCACCCATGACCAGGCCGAGGCGATCGCCGCCGCGGACCGTCTGGTGGTCATGCGGGATGGCAAAATCAGGCAGGTAGGTACGGCTAGCGAAATCTATGAAACGCCCAGCGACATCTTTGTGGCGGACTTTATCGGCCAAGCGAACCTGCTGCACGGCCGCATAACTTCCATGAATGGTGATAAGGCGGAACTGCAGACCCCGGCCGGCGCTGTGGCCGCGCACGTGCGCAACAAGGTAACGGTCGGACAGCGCGCCGTGCTGGCGCTGCGCCCGGAGGATCTTGTCGTGGCCCGGACGCAGCGAGCCGAATTTAACAATCTTCCCGCGCGCGTTCGGCGCGTGACCTATCTAGGCCCGGCCATCAGTGTAGGCATGCAAGTCGGCGAAATGGACATGACGATAACGGCGCCACGAAACTATGAGTTGGCCGGTGAAGGCGAGAGCGTCTTCGTGCAGTGGCCGCATTCGGCTGGTGTGCTCCTGGCGGAGGTGAACGATGAATAGCGGAACCTCTGTGGATCCCGCCGAGACCCGACCGTACTACCGGCTGTTAGGGTTTTGTACGCAGCCGGACCAGCCGCGTGGCAACTCACGAATTATTCTGAAATCACGACCCGACCTGGAAAACAGCCGCGGTGACGTGCATGGTGGTGTTGTCGCCTCCATGCTGGATGCCGCAATGGGCGTTGCGCTTCGCTCTATGCTTCCGCAGGGGAGCAATGCCACCACCGTATCGCTCACCGTCAACTACCTCGAGCCGGGGCGCGAGACACTCATCGCCACTGGCAAGGTCGTTCGCTCGGGCAAGACCTTGGCAAGCATAGAGGCGACAATGGAAGATTCCTCCGGTCGTGCCGTTGCACACGCGCTCGGCACGATGCGGATCCTCGTGCCGCGCCCATAGGCGATCCCCCGAGCGGGTGGGGCGATCCGGAGTCGGAACAGGGAAGTTTGTTACCGGGAAGAATTTTGTGAGCATCGACCTTCTGTCGAAGCAATCGCAGCACCGGTGGGTATCGCTAGAGCGTTTCAGGTTTTGGCGGAAGCATATCCAGCGTTTTTGAAGTAGTTGGCGCATTCTGGGGGTTGGATGGTTGCGACGAGGTGGCCGACATGCCGCCACGTCTCGTCGATGGTTCGTTTCTGGGCGGCGCGCATCCAGTGCTTGATCTTGGCGAAGGCCTGCTCGATCGGGTTGAGGTCGGGCGAGTATGGCGGCAGGTACCAGAGCCTTGCACCGGCCGCGCGGATCATCTGCCGGATGGCAGCCGACTTATGTGAGCCGAGATTGTCCATGACAACGATGTCACTGGGTTCGAGCATCGGCACGAGCTGTTGCTCGACATAGGCCCGGAAGCACTGGCCATTGATCGGCCCGTCGAAGACGCATGGCGCGGTGAGGCAGTCGAGCCGCAAGGCACCCAGGAAGGTCAGCGTGCGCCAATGCCCGTGGGGCGCAAAGGCACGCAGGCGTCTGCCCTTCGGCCCCCAACTGGATATCATCAAGTGTCAGAGTGGCAGAAGGCGGGCGATAGCGAGTTGATACCTCTTCTTCCGAAAAGGACAGCTTGGCGCTCGCGGCCCATATGTTCGGCCTAGCCCACGATCGTCCTATTGCGTTGCCGTTGCGGTTTGAGGAACGGGCTTGTCCCAGCCGCCGCCGAGCGCTTGGAAAAGGCTGGTCGCCGCCAGCAAACGGTTCAGCCGGATCTGGATCAAGGTCGATTCTGCTGTGAACAGGGTCTGCTCCGTCTGGAGGACAGTGATCAAGTTGACTGTGCCGCCGTTCAACTGGGCCTCAGCTACCTGGAATGCCTTGCGAGCATTCGCCACGACATCGTTCTGCAGGCGCATCTGAATCGTCGTCTGCTCCAGCGTGACCAGCGCGATCTCCACATCGGCGAATCCGGAGAGCACGGCCTTGCGATAGGCCTGCAGGTCCTGGAGTTGCACGCCTTTTGCCTGTTTCAGCTCGTTCTTGAGTTGGAAGCCGTCGAAGATCGGCTGGCTGAGGCTTGCCACCAGCGTGTAGTACCAGGCGCCCGGTCCGAACAGCGAGGCGAGCGCCGTGCTTTGGAGCCCGGTGGTTCCCGTCAGTTGGATCTGCGGGAAGAATGCCGCCCGCGCGGCCTCTACGCTGAAATTCGATGCGGCGAGTTCGGCTTCCGCCTGACGGATGTCAGGACGCTGGGTCAGAAGCTCCGACGGCAGGCCGGGCGTTACTCTTGGCACGGAGATGCGCGACAGGCTTTGACCGGAAACGTCGAAATTGGAAGGCGGCCGGGCCACCAGCACGGCAAGCGCGGCGATGTTCTGCCTGCGCGTCACCTCGATCGGCGGGATGGAGGCCCGGACCTGGGCGACCAGCGCTGCCTGCTGCGAGACATCGAGTTGGGAAGCGGTTCCGGCTGTGAACTGCTTTTGCACGAGGCCCGAAATGCGGTTGGCGGCAGCAAGATTCTGCCGGGCAACCCGCATCTGGTCTTGAGCGGCCAGTATCTGGAAATAGGTGTTCGCCACCGATACGACTGTGCTGAGGGCGACCACCTCGTGGTTGAACCGGCTGGCAAGCGCATTTTTTTCGGCCGCATAGAGCGTCGCGCGGTTCTTGCCCCAGAAGTCGAGCATATAGCTCGCCGACAGACCAAGGTTGAATTGCGAGGATGTGGCGGCGCTACCTCGCGTCACCTCCCGGAGACGCTCGGCGCTTGCCATGCCGCTCACACTTGGCAGCAGCGGCGCGCCCGCGATCCCGGCCTGCGCATCGGCCTGGACGATCTGGGCCACGGCAACCGCGATATCGAGGTTCGAGAGTTGCGCCTGTTCAATGAGAGCCGTGAGTTCCTTCGATCGGAAACCGTGCCACCAGTCCATTGTGGGCAGGGCCGAATCGGGGTGCCGCGGCGCGGCACGATAAGCACCGGGCACGTCCAGCAAGGCATCGGGATGCTCTGTGTTAAGGACGCAGCCTGAAAGACCGAATGCCGCCAGTGCGGCCAGCGCCGTTCGCGATATTGGCCATCTGCGTCTGCGGGGACCCGGCACGCCACTCAAAGCAACGTCACGCATTCGGCACCCAGTCAGGGTTGAGTGAGAATTGATCCAGCCTCCGGCGGCAGTGGAGTATCGCCCGGATGCGTTGGATCGCCTCTTCAAAATCTCTGCATCCAATTAACTTTAACAGGTCGGCCATGCCAGCGTGCCCAAAGGTCCGGCGCGGGTCTTTATCCATGCCTGTCTATCCTCGCCCGGGTGCAGGGCCGCTCCGGCCCGGAAGCAGCGGCCAACGGTGCGCATGACGCTCCCGCAGCCGGAAGCGGTCGACATACAGATAGATGACCGGCGTGGTATAGAGCGTGAGCATCTGGCTCAGGATGAGACCGCCGACGATGGCTATTCCGAGTGGTTGCCGGATTTCGCCTCCTTCGCCCAGTCCCATTGCCAGCGGCACGGCGCCAAGCAGCGCCGCCATTGTCGTCATCATGATCGGGCGGAACCGCAACAGGCAGGCTTGAAAGATGGCGTCGCGCGATGACAGATGGCCGTTGCGCTCGGCGTCGAGGGCGAAGTCGATCATCATGATCGCGTTCTTCTTCACGATGCCGATGAGGAGTATGACTCCGATCAGGGCCATGATGCTGAATTCGATGCCGCTTACAGTCAGTGCCACGAGCGCCCCGACTCCGGCGGAGGGCAAAGTCGACAGGATTGTGAGCGGGTGGGCATAGCTCTCGTAGAGGATGCCGAGCACCGCATATACGGCGATCAGCGCAGCCAAGATGAGGACAGGCTGGTCAGACAGCGTCTCCTGGAAGACCTTGGCCGTCCCTGCGAAACTGCCATGGATCGTGCCCGGCAGCCCAATGCGGTCCGATGCCTGCCCGATGGCCGCGACAGCATCGCTCAAGGCCATGCCCGGCGCGAGGTTGAACGAGATGG
>MKRJ01000004.1 GCA_001896885.1 Rhizobiales bacterium 65-79
ACAGCGAGGAGGGCCGCTGCGGAGCCGAGGATAAGGCTCTTGATCTTCATTTCTGACCTCCAGTCAGAATCGCCGATCTTTTCGGTGACTGGAGCCTTGGGCAGGCTGGCGGAGCCGGAGATCGTTGCGGCGTTTTCGGAGGCCGCGGGGCGTTGTTTCGGCAGCGCCGGCGTCCCCGATCGCCGCCGGCCCAAGGCACGCTCGCGAACCAGCCAATGTTGGATAGAACGCTGAAGGAGCTGGAAACCGCTTCCCGTCCGGGCCTCAGGTGGCCTGGCACGCGCAGCCGCAGGCGCAGGATGGCGGAGAGGATGTCCTTTCGATGTTATTCCGCCAAGGTCCAGATGGTTCCGCTGACCGCTGAAAATACCAGATTTCCGCCCCTTTGCGCTCTGGACAATTCCGAAACGTTCCGGCATATTCCAACAATCATTTGTGGGTAGGATTGTCGGCAATGGCTAGAACGATCAATCGCCTGAGCGCCGCCGAGGTGGCGAAGAAGAACAAACCAGGGCGCTACGGCGATGGCGGCGGCCTCTGGCTCCAGGTATCACAATTCGGCACCAAAGCATGGATTTTCCGGTTCATGCTGGATGGCAAGGCCCGGCAGATGGGATTGGGGTCCATTGAGACCTTTTCCCTGAAAGAGGCACGGGAACGGGCCAGGCAGGCCCGCCAGCTTGTCGCCGATGGCATCGATCCCATTGAGGTCCGTCTTGGTCAGAAACAGGCCAGGAGGGCAGAGGACGCCAAGCGCGTGACGTTCTGGCAGGGCGCCGAAAAATACATCGCGGCTCATAGCGCCGGATGGAAGAACGCCAAGCACGCCGATCAATGGCGGAACACGCTCGAAACCTATGCAAAGCCGGTCATAGGAGATCTTGGCGTAGCGACGGTCGAGACCGCCCACATTCTGAAAATCCTGGAGCCGATCTGGTCAGAAAAGACGGAAACGGCGAGCCGCTTGCGTGGGCGCATCGAAAGCGTTCTGGATTGGGCAACGGCGCGCCATTTCCGCAGCGGCGAGAATCCGGCACGGTGGAAAGGCCACCTCGACAAGCTTCTGCCGGCGCGTGGCAAAGTCGCCAAGGTAAAACATCACGCGGCGCTGCCCTATGCCGACCTGCCGGCATTCATGGCGCGCCTTCGCGGGATGGAGAGTCTTTCGGCGAAAGCCTTGGAATTCACGATCCTAACAGTGGCGCGGACTGGCGAAGTCGTGGGTGCGAAATGGCCGGAAATAGACTTCGGCGCGAAGCTGTGGCTCGTGCCAGCGGAGCGGATGAAAGCCGGCAAGGAACACCGGGTTCCATTGTCCGACCGCGCTCTTGCAATTCTTCAGTCTTTGCCGCGCGAAAAAGACAATCCCTTCGTTTTTCCTGGCGCAAGGAAAGGCAAAGGCCTTTCCAACATGGCGATGCTGGAGCTTCTCCGCGGCATCGATGAGACCAAAGGGCTGACCGTCCATGGCTTCCGGAGCACCTTCCGGGATTGGGCGGCCGAGCAAACCGCCTATCCACAGGAGCTTTGTGAAATGGCACTCGCGCACACCGTTTCCGACAAGGTTGAGGCGGCCTATCGCCGGGGCGACATGCTGCAGAAACGCTATAGGCTGATGGCAGCTTGGGCGGGTTATTGTGCCGGGCGACCGGCGAAGAAGGAAAACGTTATCCCCATGCGGGAGACGGCCTGATGCCAAGAAAACGCAAGACGCAGGAGCGGCCTAATTTAGGAAAGGCGCTCGCCGAAGTAGCTGAGCGCGCCCGTCTGTATAGCGAAGCACTTCCGTTCCGGCCTGACACTCCGGAAGAAAGGGCAGTATCGGCCGCGATTGGAGTGATAACAGAATATACAGAATATCTGGCGCGGAAGCATAAGTCGTTGGATGAGCATAAGTCGTTGGATGAGGCTCTTGGCTTGCGTCCGGGACGAGGCGCGCGTCCGAAGCCGGCAAGTCCGTTAGATATAAAGATGGCGAAGGATGTGATTTTCAAGGGACAACGCAGTTGGAAGGATCTCGGTGACGGTTATGTTGATGATCTAGATGGCGGGATCGATCCCAAGGAACTACGAAGGAGAGCAGCTCGCGGGGCTCGAGAAGCCTATGAGGAAATTGCATCCGAAATAGATAACCGGCTTCAAAAGTCCAAATAGACAGGGACGCAATTCGTCATAATTGCACCCTTATTCAAACGCTCGCGCAATCAGCATTCTGTTTCCAGTTGCTTCCGGGATGGTCCCGGAACCGATGGAAGGAAACAGAAAGATGCAACGTTTTCTCCGACTTGAAGATGTCCAGCATTATACCGGGCTCGCGACAAGCACGCTCTATGAGCTGATGGATCGCGGGGACTTTCCCCGGCCTATCCCGATCACGCCGCGCCGCGTGGCATGGCTCGAAAGCGATGTCGCCGACTGGCAGAAATCCAAGATTGCCATAGCAGCCCGCACCGGGGAGCCAGCATGATGCCGGTCTCCTTCACTCCAACGGCGGAGATGATCGACGCGGTAGCGGAGTGGCACCAACGCCAATCCGAGATCCGCATTCATCGGCCGCTTGTTCCGCACCTTCGCGAGCGTTTCGGGCTCGACAACATACAGGCGGTCGCCGTCATCAACGCGGCCAACGGCAAGCGAGGCGCCTATGTGGATGCCTCCTAAAGAAACGACCGCCCTGGCAGGGGCGGCCGTCCAAGCAATCGAAATGCAGGCTGGCATAATCGAAGGGCTGGAAGATACACCGCCCTGCCACACCGTTCAAGCCTTCCAGCTCCGCCAGCGCTACGGTCTGAGCTGGCCCGTTGCCCGCCTCGTTGCCTCTCTTTATTATGGAGGCGCGGAATGAAGAACAGGGCACAGGCCAGGTGGCGGGAGAAGAATCCGCAGGCGGTTTGGGCGCATCGCGCCCTCCGCTCCGCCGTCAAACTCGGTATCGTGAAACAGCAGCCTTGCGAGGTGTGCGGCGATCCCGCCAGCGAGGCGCATCATCCCGACTACGATCGGCCGGCGGCAGTGCGGTGGTTATGCCGCCGCCATCATAAGGCCGCGCACAAGAAGCCGAAGCGGGCTAGATCGACGTGAAAACCGACAAGCCCATCTACGCGCCGATCCCAGCCCGCGCCATCGGCGACGACAAGCTCACTGCCGAAGACTTCCGAGTCCTTGGCGTGATCGCCGCGCATGATCGTCTCGGGGCGAACGGGATCGGCTGCTACGCCTCCGTTTCGCGACTTGCCCAGCTCACCCAAGCGCACGTCAAGAGCGTTTCCCGCACAATCAGCTCACTCGCGCAGCGTGGCTATATCGAGATCAACGCGAACCCGATGGACAAGCGCCGCCATGTCTACAGGGTGCGCTATACCGAGATGGACGCGGCGCTCATGGCTACGGCGAGGAAGGAAATAGGTAACAATCTTGCTACCGAAATGGGCCAGATAGGTAACAATCTTGCGGGATTTCTCGGCAAAATAGGTAACAAGGTTTCAGACAAAAATGAACAATTTCAAGGTGTTGCTAAGTGTAATATATTGAGTGAAACTCTTAATACATCTCGCGAAGCGAAAAATACATTCAGTGAAACTGCGCCGGGAGAAAGAGAGGACAAGAGCGTCGGCGCCATCCTTGCGATGATAGAGCGTTCCATAAAGGCCGGTGTTGATAGGAAAAAGGCCGAAGGGCATTACCGATACCTGGACGACATTGTCGGCTTTAACGGCAGCATCGCCTATGATGATCCGAACTATGGCAGAGCGTTTCGACTGTGGGAAGAGATCGGCTCGCTTCTCGATGTTAACGCGACCTGATCCGGCCGGAGGCTCCCGCCGACGCTCAATCGTTATCGCCGGCTTTTTCTTCGCACTGCCGCTTTTCGAGCATTTCAGATCCGTGGCGGAGCCTATTTCCGCCGAAAGTGGCGGAATTCCATGCTTTTCATGAGGTATGTTGCTTCTACCCACAAATCAGCCTACATTTGTCTGCGAAAAGGAGGCCTTCGCAATGCAGACAGATCAGTCCGCCGTCACCATGCCGCCGCCTACCGCTCGGAGCGCCGTCGCCAACGGTTCGCGGCTGTTTGTTCAAGAACTGGACGGCCGGAGCGCCCTGGCGCGCCGCTACCGTGATCTTGTTGCGGAGTTCACGCGGGATATCGGGGGCGATCCCTCTGAAGCCCAGAAGCAGCTTATCCGGCGCGCGGCATCACTCAGCACGTGGTGCGAGGCCCAGGAAGTCCGTCTGGCGAACGGCGATGACGTGGAGATCGGCCCGCTGACGACCGCCGCCAATAGCCTCCGCCGCATCCTCACCGACATCGGTCTGGAACGGAAGCCCCGCGACATCACGCCGGACTTCGCCTCGTACGTGACAGGCAACGCCGCGTAGCCATCCCGACGCGAAAGGCAGATCAGAATGCCCGACATCGAAGAACCCGAATTGGAAACCAGCTCCGAACCGGAGCGCACCGTCAGGGAATCGCTGGACATCGCCGACAAGGCGACAACAGCCGGGGACAGGGCTCCTCGCCAACTTGGCGACGATATAGCCGACCGCCTCACCGCCGATACTGTATCGAAGGTCCCGGTTGCCGAGCCCGGCGCCCGCGCTCCTGTCAGCTTCAGCAAGCCCGCGATGGCCGCCTTCGACAAACTGAATGCCGGTCAACGGCTGAGCAGGGAGGAAGGTCGGGTGCTGACGGACGCACTCGACAAGCGGGAAAGGGAGATCAACGCCGGCTTCGCCAAACTGGCCGACTACAAGGGCTTGGAACCCATGGTCGAACTAGCTCGCCAGAACCAGACCACCCTCCCTGAGGTCGTCCAGCGGTATCGCGCCGTCGAAGAGTTCCTGGACCGCGACCCGATGGGCGCGATCACATGGTTGGCCAAGAACTACGACGTCGATCTTGCCCAACTTGCACGGTCAGCCGACCCCGTACCGCAGATGCCGCAGCCGAGGCCGGAGGTGATGCAGCCGCAGCCACAGCCGCAACAACCCGCCATGAGCCAGGAGGAGATACAGGCCGTCAGGCAGCTTTATCAGCACACCGTCTCGCTTGAGGCGAGGAACGCAGAGCTGGAAAAGGCCGTGCGAGCCAAGGCAGCGGCGGCGAAAGCAAAAGCAGCCGGGGCCTCGATTTCCGGAGGTCCTTCGGCCACCCCGCGGCACTCCTCTGGAGATGTTGACCTTCGCACCCTCATTGAGCGCAACTTTCACGATTTGGCTGGGAGGATCTGATGCAGATCGAGAAGGAAAATATCCCGCTCGTCATCGCCATCTTGAAGCGGAAATCGGCGGCATTCAAACGCCGCAAGGCGAGGATCGACGAGCTTTTGAAATCGGCCATCAAGGAGGCTGACGATGCCGATCGTGACTGACGAACTCGAACAAGCAAACAAGACGGCCGATGCCGAGCGCGAACGCGAATGGGCCGATGCGACCTATGACCACGAGGCGCTTCGCGCCGATATTGCGAAGAATTTTGACCCGCTGTTCCGCGAGGCCGAGATCAAGCAGGAAATCGAGGAGACCCAGGACCTCCAGAGGCAGATTTCGGATCGCTACGGGGCGCCTGTCGGCGATGTCGTGAAGCATTTCCTGCTCATAGACGGCGAAATGCGCAAAAACCCCTCGCGCGGCATGACGTTGGCGCAGGAAATGTTCCAGCGCAATGCCGGCGATGCCATCATATCCGCAAAAGACTTCGAACCGATCGAAGAGCGGGATATCGACGCCCGCCTTGCGGCCACCGAAAAGGAACAGGATGCCGATCTTCGCGCGGCGCTTGCGAAGAACTTTCGTCTGGCCCGGCAGAACGCGCGTTCGACGGTCAACCTTTATGATGCGGTCGCGGATATGCCCGGGAGTCTCGAAAAGGGGCTGAAACGTATTTTAGCGTTAGGCGATACAGGAGCGAAAAACCCGCAATTGGCGGCCGCGCAATGGGTCTCCACGACGATTCCTGGCGAAACAGAGAAATTCGCTCGGGAGCAGTTCGTCACTCGCCTTCACGGCGATCTCAATCAGGCGCTGGATGACGATTTTAGCGATCTGAACGACCACATCGACGAGATCGCAGAGATGTTCCAGTCGGGCAGGCTCAAGAGCACCGGCGATGTTCGCCATGACCTTGGCGAGGCCAGAAAACTTATCAAGCCGAGGAAACACTAATGGGGTTTGTTCTTCGCCCCGGCGACATCGGCGGCACTCCAGATCCGATCCGGCAGAAGCTCGCCGAGGCGATGCTTGCACAAGGCATCGACACGTCTCCTGTCCAGTCGTGGACGCAGGGCGCCGCACGTCTCGCCAATGCGCTTGTCGGCGGCTTGATGGAACGTCAGCTCCGCGCCGACGAGAAGAACAACGCCAGCACCAATTCGCTGTTGCTCGAAAACATGCTCGGCGGTGCCGGAGCGTTCCCTGCGGCTCCGGGGTCTCCTCAAAATATAGGAGGCCCTTCCCAGTCTCCTGCGACCGATTATCCATCGCAGCGTGTTGCCAGCGCTTTTGCCGCGTCTGGCGGCGATGGAACGATGTCTCCACAGACCTATTTCGGGCCCGACGTAGATATTTCGAAACTCCCCGCTGGCATGCGCAACAACAACCCTGGCAATATCAAGTTCGTCGGCCAGAATGTTCCCGGTATTGTCGGGCCGTCGCAGAACACGGACCAGGGCGACCCGCAAGCGGTGTTCGCCAGCCCGCTCGCCGGAATGCAGGCAGCCGCCTCGCTCGCACGTCGCAAGAACCAGGGCGGCAAACGTACCATCAACGAGCTTATTGCCGGTCCCGGCGGGTGGACGCCAGGAAATACGCAGGCCGCCGCCAACATCGCGACGACAATGGGGATTTCGCCGAATGTCGATATCGACCTCGGCAATCCTGCCATGATGCAGCGATTCCTGCGCGGTCTCGTCACTCAGGAGCACGGCCCCGCGTCCAAGCTCTATTCCGACGATCTCATTGCCAAGGCGGCGAACGGCTCTCCCCCTCCTAACGGCGGCGTCGGCGCTGATCCGAGCATGCTGGCAGTTGCCGGCCCGTCTCCTGCTTTTAATTTTTATCTTACGGCCGGTCAGAAAGCCGCCGTTGGTGGTGGTCAGATGAGCGATGCCGACGCCCTCAAGGCATTCGGCGCTTCCGCCTACGCACCCGGCAGCATGGCTTCCATCGTCGCGGGCCTGTCGAACCCAGCCGCGAGCGCGACGACGCGCCAGGTAGCTTCGACCTTGCTCGGATCGCAGATGAAGGCGAATTCTCCTGAGGCGAAGCTGGATTTGCAACTGAAGCAGGCCCAGTTGAACGCTCTGCAGAACCCCACGAAGGCACCCACGGTCCAGCAATTCTTCGACCCGCAGACCGGACAACCCTATGCGGCGCAATGGAACCCGCAAACCAAGTCGTGGGACAAGGTCGGCGGCAACAAGATCCCTGCGAACGGGCTTACGGTCACTTTGGCTGATGGAACGGTCATCCAGCAGGGCGGCAAGGCCGGCGGCGATCCGCAAGCCAAGCAGACGGCCTCGGATGTCATCACCAACGCCGCCAGCAAGATACGCGACCTGTCGAAATCCTTTGGCTCGACGGGCTTGCTTGGCGCAGCCGAAAGCTACCTTCCGAACACGAACGCGGCGGAAATCTATCGTCAGGTCGGCGTCTTGAAGTCGAACGCCTCCATCGAGGCCCTGAACGCCATGCGGCAGCAGAGCAAGACGGGCGGCGCGTTGGGCTCCGTGACGGAGCGGGAAGAAGCGATGTTGGCTGCGAAGGCCGGCGCGCTCGATCCGAAGTCGCCCTATTTCCAGACGCAGCTTGACGATTACGAGCGAACGCTATTGCGCATCGTCCATGGCAAGGATGCGGGCGATGCGATTTACAATTCCTCGCGCCAGCAGGCCGCAGGACCGACCGACGCGCCGAAGATTCGTCGTTGGAATCCGGCGACAGGGGAACTGGAATAGATGCCGTCGCTCCTCCAGATCGCCAGGACATTGCCGGCCAACAAGGGGAAGGTAGCCGCAACGCAAGCCGCGCTCGCCAAGATATTCGGTCGCGACGAACCTGTCATGCTGGCATTTTCCGGAGGTAAGGATGGGGCGGTCCTTACACGCCTCTGCGAGCCCTATGCCGGCCGGTTCAAGCTGATCTGGACGAATACGGGCCTGAATTTCCCGCACGTCGAAGCCTTCATACGCGAAGCCGGCGCCCGTTATGGCCTGATAGAGCTGAAATCCAACGTCGCAGCCGACTGGCGTGAGAACGGCCTTCCTGCCGAGGCGCTGACGGTGGCGAACGCTCTCGGCGACGGATGCCATACGGAACCGAAATTGCAGGCCTGGGTAGGATGTTGCGCGCGCAATCTCGCCGGGCCGATCCGGGAGTTTCTTTGCCACCATGGCGGCCCGATAACGCTTCTTCACGGCCAGCGGCGGGAGGACAAGGCGCCCGGCCTCGGAATGTCGGCGATGAGCGTCCCCGACCATGTCCATGTCGAAGCTCCGCTCGCGGAATGGACCAATGTCGATATCTTCGATTTCGTCGCGGCGGAGGAGGTTCCGTTACCGGAACACTATGGCGAGGGTGTCATCGATTCTCTCGACTGCCGCGTTTGCCCAGCCCAGCTTTCGCTGCCGCATGCTCCGCGCATGGTCGCCTATATGAAAGACCGCTATCCGGCAGAGTTGCAGATCATGCTCACCGGGGCGCGCCGCGCTCATGCGGCCGTCAATGCGTCCTCCCGGCGACTTGCCGGTGTCATTGCACGCGCCCGGAAGGACGAAAAGCTTTTTGTGGCGCAACGCACTTCCGGTGTGGGTGACTGCATGATTGCAGCGCTGGCCACCGCTGCGGGCATTTCCTACGAGGAATCGGCCGCAGCTCTCGGCTTCCCTTGCGATCCCGAAACGGGCCTTCCTGATCTGCCTCAGGGAAGGGGCGTCAACATCAACGAGGCCACGTTGCCCTTGTTGAAAATGGGGCTGCCGTTCGCCACCACGATGACGAAGGAGAGTGATCCGGAGAGTCCGGCCATGCTTCCGTCATCGGATGAATTGAAGGCGATCCTGCCCGGCCGGAATGCCGTCCTGATCATATTCGAAAACGAGGAGGGGCACGCCCTTGCGTGGAAGGATGGCCGGGTGGTCGATGCCGCTGCCACGGATCCGTTTCACCGCCGTCTGAACGATTTGACCCTGATGGGCGCCATCATCTTTACCGAAGGAGCAGGATAAATGCCCATCAACATTCAAGCGCCTGATGGCTCCATCGCTCAGTTTCCTGACGGGACGACGGATGACGTGATCAAGACCGCCATGGCGAAGGCCTTCCCGGACCCGAGACAGCAGTTCAACGATGCGCCCTGGTACCAGAAAGCCGGGCAGGCCGCCGATGATGTAGTGCGTCTCGTGGCGAATGGAGCGAGCTTCGGCTTCGTGGACAAGCTCGCCGGCATCCTGAACGGCGACGGGACACAGGCGGAACGGCAGGCCAGCGCCAATGCCGCAACCCGAGCTGGCAACGCTGCGCTTCCGGCGGAATTGACCGGGGCCGTCATGACGCCGATCGGCCTTGCGGGTAAGGGCGTCACGCTTGCTGGCCGCTTCGGAACCGATGCCATGACGGGCCTTAAGGGCCTACTGGCACGCTCCGGCCTCATGGCGGCCGAGGGCGCCGGCTACGGCGCGGCCAATGCCGCCGGACATGATCAGGATATCAAAACCGGCGCGCTTACGGGTGCCGCCTTAGGAGCGGCTGGAAACGTCGCGGCAGAGGGCGTGGCGAACGGCATCAACGGCATCACCAATGCGTTCAAGAAGCCGGCCATCCCTAGCCTTGCCGATTTGCAGTCCGCAGGCCGCGCTGCCTACGACGCGGCCGACAATGCCGGGGTCATATTCAGTCCGAACGCTGTTGCCGGACTGAAATCCGCCGTCTCCGGGAAGCTCGCCGATATGGGTTATGACCCGGCACTCCAGCCCGGCGCGGCAGCCGTGGTCAACCGCATCAACGGTCTGGAAGGCCAGAACGTCACGCTTGGCGGTCTCAACACGCTGCGCAAGGTCGCGTCGAACGGCTACATTCCGGGCAATAAGTCGAACAATACCGCTATCAGCAAGATCATCGGTTCCATTGACGATCTGGTCTCCAATCCGGCGGCAGGAGATGTGCTTACAGGAAATTCGCAGGCCGCAGCGGACGCCTTGGCGACCGCTCGCGATATGTGGTCCCGTTCCACCAAAGCCCAGGAGGTAGCGACTGCTGTTCGGCGTGGCGAGCTTCAGGCGGCATCGACCGGCAGTGGAGGCAATGTCGATAATGCGATTCGCCAGAAGCTTCGCAGGATCCTCGAAAACCCACGGGGGTACTCGCCCGATGAACAGGCGGCGCTGGAGACGGCCGTTCGCGGAACGCCCACGCAAAATGTCCTTCGGCAAGTAGGCAAGCTTTCCCCGATGGGCAATGGACTGATGACGGCGCTAGGCGTCGGCGGAGCTATGGTCAACCCGAGCTTCGGGATAGCCTCCCTAACAGGCATGGGCGCCAAGGCCGCCGCCGATGCGATGACGAAAGGCAACGTCTCTGCGCTCGACAGCCTTATTCGCGGCGGCGGAAACGCTGCACCGAGAGTCGGGACAATCACCGCCGCTAAACGCGCCTTGCTCGCTCGTGCTCTGATGGGCGGCCTGATCAATCAGGCGGCGCCGCGTTGATCACCTATAGCCAGGCTTGCCTGGATCCCCATTTCTTCGGCCCCTGGTTCTCCGGCGAATCATGGACCAATTGGCGCGTCATCGACAAGGCGTTGTTCGGCGAACCGCTCGACGCTGATGAGCTTGCTATCTTCCGGGAGCTGACGGGGCGCCAGGAGCCGCCTGACGAGGCCACTGGCGAGGCCTGGTTCATCATCGGACGCCGAGGCGGTAAGGATGTCAAAGCCGCCTCCCTGGCCGCCTATCTGGCCACCGTGGGCGCCGAGGCCTATGGCTGGCGCAAGAAGCTGACGCGCGGCGAACGCGGCGTCGTGCAGCTTCTTGCGGTGGACAAGAGCCAGGCTGGGGTGGCCTTCGCGTACGCTTCCGCCATGTTCGACCAGCCCATGTTGAAGAAGCTTATCAGGAAGGTCACGGCGGACAGCATCGAACTGAAGAACGGGCTTGCCGTCGAGATAACGACCAACGACCAGCGCCGCGTTCGCGGTCGAACCGTCGTTGCGGCGGTTTTTGACGAGGTGGCGCATTGGAGGAATGAGAATACGGTAAATCCCGATGAAGACGTGTTCCAGGCCGTCCGGCCGTCGATGGCGACCATGCCCGGCGCCATGCTGATCGGGATTTCCAGCCCGTATGCACGCAAGGGCCTTCTATGGCGCAAGTACCGGGAGAATTACGGGAAGCCGGGCAAGGTGCTTGTCGTCAAGGCGCCGACATGGCGTATGAACCCGACCGTCCCACGCGACGGCGAGATCATCCGAGAGGCCTACGAATCGGACCCGCAATCCGCCGCTGCGGAATATGGAGCCGAATTCCGGTCGGATATCGAAAGCTTGCTGACGCTGGAGGCCGTGCAGGCCTGTGTCGATATCGGCACCTATGAACGGCCGCCGGTGCAAGGCCAATATGTTGCCTTTGTGGACCCGTCCGGCGGCTCGTCCGATTCGATGACCCTGGCGATCGGCCATAAACAGCCCGGCAAAGGCCAGTTGGCCGTTCTGGACGTTCTCCGCGAAGCGAAGCCGCCTTTTGATCCGGAAGCGGTCGTGGCCGAATTCGCGGGCGTTCTGAAGTCTTACGGTATTCGTTTCGTGTACGGCGACCGCTTCGGCGGCGAGTGGGTCAAGTCGGCATTCCGCAAGGCGGGAATGGGATATCTATCCGACCCGGTCCCGCCGAAATCGCAGCTTTATCTTGACCTCGTGCCGCTGGTGAACGCACGCCAGTGCCTTTTGCTCGACCATAGCCGCCTGGAACGCCAGCTTGTGGACCTCGAGCGCCGCACCGGCAGGGGAACCGGCCGGGATGTCATAGACCATCCCCCGGGCGGCCATGACGACGTTGCCAATGCCGTGGCCGGCGTGTTCGCCGCAATCGGGTTCCATGACCGGGCAACCGTTCAGGAGAGGAAGCGTCCCGAGTGGGAGGAGAAGGGCTACGTGGATATGTCCAAGATCACGTACAGCGATTTTCACGAGATCCTTCGCCGCACCAAGCGCGCCGGGGCCGATCGCATATGATTGTTCGCCTCGCGACCTTTGTCGCCTTCGGCGTCATCATCGCCATGATCATATGGCATTAGCCGCCCCGAGGGGCGTTATTGAACTTTTCAGCAAATCAGGGCATCTTGGTTCGCGGAGCGTAAGAACTCCCGCGAGCGGCCTTGCCGGGCCGTGAGCATCCAGAGCGTTGGCGAGGCGATCCTTGCCGGGATCATTCCTTGTCAACGAAACGAGCGAGCCGACAGCCGTCGGCGCGACCGGCGCACTATGCCGGGAGGGCGGCGGCTATACAAGACCCGAAAGGGGAAGGCCGTCGCGCATGGTCTCTGGCCATGTTCTTACCCTCCCGGCGCCAGTGCTGTTCGCTGGCATCGGCCGTAAGAAGCCATACCAGAGAGACCACCATGACAACCCACGACATACCCATCCATGCCCTGGCGGAAGCCGAAGGCGTGTTCTTCCTGACCCTTGCAAAGGGCGACCGCACATCGATCGCCACAACGGTCGAGCGCCTTATCAACATGCTGGACGCGATGGAGCCCGACCCCGACAACGAGCCGACGCTTGGTTGGTCAACAGTGGGAGAGATGGGGAGCAGGGACGACCTTGAAGAGGAGTGCGAGGACGAGGGCGCCCAGTGCGAGGACGAGGGCGCCCAGTGCGAGGACGAGGGCGCCCAGTGCG
>MKRJ01000005.1 GCA_001896885.1 Rhizobiales bacterium 65-79
TCCCCTCTCAGTTAAGCCGATTTTGTCTCATTGGTGCTGACGCCGGACATTGGCCAGCATCAGGTCCTGCCAGACGAGAATGCCGAATTCGTCGCAGAGCCTGTGAAACGCATCGGATTCATAGACGAAGGTGCCGGCGACGCGCAGCATGTTGACGCCGGCCTCCAGCGCCAGGCGCAGATCGTCGGCCAGCGCATCCGGTCGCGCCGGCAACCGCACCGGATCGCTCGGCGTCCAGACCGCGCCGCGGCAGAAGACCGGCACGCCGTTGACGACGAGTTGAAAGCTGCGCCCGTCGGCGCCGCGATCGAGCGCGATGCGGCGAAACCCGACCCGGCCCAGTCGTATCTTGATCCCGCCCAGCGTCGCGGTGACCGTGTGCAGCGCCGGGACGCCATGGCTGTGTGGCCACCAGGGCGCCACGTCCGCGATCTCGAGCCTCGCCTTCCATTGCGTGCCGCAGGGTTCGAGCCGGGCTGTCGCGCCGGCACAGGCGACGGTTGCGGCCACGCCGTCCGGAAGCGGTTCGGTAAGCGTCAGCGCGACATCGAGCACGCCCGTGCTGCCGTCGAGATCGGCCCGCATTTCGGTTTCGACAACCGGCCTAACCGCCTCGCGGACGAGCCGGACCGGACGCCAGGGGCCGACAATATCGATCGCGGGGCACCAGCCGGGCATATGGCCGATCAGCGTCGTACGCACGAGGCGCAGGCGCTGATCGTCGATCATGCGCGGCTTCCAGCGCGCGCGGGGGCCCTTCAGCTCATCTAGATGCCGGTCGAGGCTCCTGAAGGCGATCGACAGCAGTTCGCCGCCTTGAAGTGTAAGCGCCGTTTTCCGCGGCGCGAACATCGAGGTCGACCTGAAAAGAAGGCGATCGTCGACATAGGCCTCGGCGATCGTCGCCAGGCCTTCGAAATCCAGGCGCACATCCCCAACGGCATCGAGCCGGCGCTGGTACCAGATGTCCTTGTCATGCAGTGGCAAGGGCAAGGAACGATCCCAACGCCCATGGGCTTCGAGCGCGCCGGCAGCGGTGCCCGGGCATTCAGCGTCGAGCCATTCGGTGGCCGGATCGATCGCCCCTGGCGACATCCAGGCGCCGGCTGGCGAGACGGCAAGCCGCCAGCCGCTTTCCAGCGGCTCGACCGTTCCGTCGATCGACAGCGCCTCGCCCACGTGAATCTCCCCGCTCCCTAAATCCGGCAGGTTCAGGCGGCCTTGTAGGCCAGCTCCGGCGCGATTTTCGCGTCGAGGACATCCATCGTCACGTCGTAGGCCGCGACCATGGGAGCCAGCATCTCGGCAAGCCCGTCGAAGCGCCGCCGCGCCATGGCGCGGGCCAGCTTGAACTGCATGGTCTTAGCCCCTTCCGATACCGCGCCGGCCGTCTCTGCCGCGCGCTCAAGACCATGAAGGCCATGGCCTCCGAGCCATTCGATGTAGCTTGAGAGCAGCTCGAAATTCGCGCCGAGCTGCCGCAGCGTGTTGAAGGCGTAGGTATGGAAATACTCCGGCCGCCGGTCGGCAAGCGCCTCCACGTGCCACGCGAAGGTTTCGGCATAGGCCGCGATCGGGTTCTCCTTCGGTCGCCGGGCCAAGTGGTGCGCAAACAGGCATCGCGAGGCTCCCACGAGGTTGTCGGAGGCTGGGCTGCGTCCGAACTTCATGAACTCCGAATAGGGGAACAGCGGCAGTCCGCTCGCTGCGTCCTGCGCCGGAAAAAGCGCGTCGTATTCCTCGCCCTCCAGCATGAAGTAGCCGGCATTGTGGAAATACTCCATTCGCCGTTTCGCCGGATCGAGGGCGTTGATGCCGATCGACGATTTGGAATGCGCAATCCGGTAACTCACACCGCGCGTATCCGGCAGGTAGAAGGCATCCACCTCGACCATCGGAAGCCGGTTGCGGCCGATCTGTGTCACGACGCGGGCATCCAGCCGATCGAAAACAGCCAGCTCCTCTATGTCCACGCCATAGAGCCGCTGCAGGTCGGCAGTGGGGAATTTGAAGAATGTGAAATGGTCGCCCTCGAAATCCTGCGCTATCGTGAAGCCGAGCGCCGCGACCGGGTCGTAACCGGCCGCGTGGAGAACCTCGATCAGGAGATCGACGTAGCAATTGGTCTCCGGCCAGCGCCGGTCGGCGGCGTGCAGAAAACTCGGCCGATAGCTGGCGGGAACGAGCCCGCGAATGACCCTGCGCATATCAGGCCCCCCAAAGCGCATGACGGACCTTGGCGGGCCACACCTCGACATCGGGTCCATGATGACGGAAAAGCGCCAGCGCAATGCGCTCCAGCCCGAAGCCGACGCAGCCCGAGTGGCAAGGGTTACCATCGGCGAACCGGATGCCCCAGCTCTGGCCGAAATGGTCCTGATGATTGTTGAAGGAGAGGCACGCCGTCGGCTTCTCGATGCTCGTTACCGGTATGAGAAGCTCGAATTTGAGGGTCTGGTCGCGCTGGCTGTTGGCCATCATCTTGCCGGTGCGCCCGAAGAACGGATCGTTGGCGACCTCGACCTCACAGGGCAGGTCGAGCTCCTCGATGATCCGCCGGCCGCGCTCCATCCAGCTTTTCTGGAAAGCCTGCACCTGGTCGGCGGCGCCGATCCTGATGTACTCGCGCTGGCGAAAGAGCTGCATGCGCGCCGGATCCTTCGACGGCTCATGCCGGAAGCAGTAGGAGGACAACTCATAGAGCAGCCCCTCCGCCGGCACTGGCCCCTGCCGCGCGACCGTGGGGTAGAGCGGATAGCAGGCGGCCGGCGTCATCGCGACTTCGGTCGCTTCCTGCATTTCCGTCCAGTCCTCGCCTCTGCCCATCATGCCGAGCAGGCGGGCATGGTCGCGCTCGTCGCCCATGAAGGAATGGACGCAGCCGGCAAGCTGGGGAAAGCTCTTCATGTATCCGGTCTTTTCCAGCGCCGCCCGCGCCATCCCGGGCGGGAAGTGGATGCGGGTCGCCTTGTCCGGGCCGCCGACCTTGAGGACGATCTTCTCGAAGCGCTCGATCACCTCCTCGAAGGTGCCGGAGCGGCCGTAAAGGCCGTCGACGCCGGATTCGAACAGGATGCCGTTGTCGAACAGATCGTCGAGCAGAGTCTTGGCGTCGAATGTGCTGGCGTCCATCTCACCCTCCCAGAGATGTGTCGAAGCGGCTCATCAGGAGCAGCGTCGAGGTATTGGAAAGAATGCGGTCGTTGGAGATCATCACGGCCGCCGAGGTAACGTCGCGCAGATGGCGGCCGACGCTGAACGGCGTCCCGTTCTTGTAGCCGAGAATGCCGGTGATCAGCATGGCGATGCGGACGACATCCGCCGCCTTCTCGCTGCTTGCGACCTTCAGCGCATTGATCTCGGCGGCGAATCCGATCGAGGAAAGATCGTCGTCGCTCTGCTGGGCCGCATCGAAGCGGTGGATCGCCGCGACCAGATGGCCCTTCATCTCCTGCAGCTTGGCGGCGGCCTCCGACAGGCGCAGCGCGCCGGGCGGCGTCACGTTCGGCTGCTTGCGCGCGGCGGCCTTCACGAAGGCCTGCGCGCGCGCGAAGGCGTCGGCGGCGATGCCGAACCACGTCGCCGCCCAATAGATATGCGAGCTCGCCAGCATGGACTGGGCCGCGATCTCGGAAAACGGTTTTGGGAAGATCTGCGCCGCTTCGCCAGTCGCGGTCAGGAGGAAGCCGTCCGAACAGGTTCCCCGCATGCCAAGCGTGTCCCACACGGATTTGCGGTCCAGCGAGCGGTTTCCATCGTCCGGTATGACGACCATGACCTGGTCGGAATGGGCGGCATCGGGCGCGCGGCGCGCCGTAGCGAGAATCGCGTCGGCGTTGGCACCGTAGGAAATCACGGTCGCATCCTTGGTGAGCGAGAACCGCCCGTCCGCAACCTCGACCGCGCAGATCGAATTGCGCAGATTGCCGCCGATTCCCGCCTCCGATGTGGCGGAGGCAAGCAGCAGCTGCTCGTCCGCGACGCGCCGCATGAAGGCGCGGTGCCATTCGCTCGTCACGCCATGCGTCGCCAGGCTGGCGATCTGGATCTGGTGCATGGCATAGATCATCGCACTCGACCCGCAGGCCTGGGCAAGCTGTACCACCAGGTCGGCGACGGCCGCCGTAGTCAGGCCTTCTCCCCCTAGCTCGGCCGGAATGGCGACGCCGAGCAGGCGCTCGTGCTTGAGTGCTTCCGCCGTCTCCAGTGGAAACCGCCCTTCCCGATCGATGGCGTCGACGGCGGCGGCGGCGGCCGCCGCAACGCGCGCCATGCGTTCGGCGACGCTCTCCGCGGGCGACGACGCCAGCGGGTCGCTGATTTTTCTTATCACATTCATTGGGTCAGACCGATTCAGCCGTGAGTTCGGAGACCGCCGCCGCGATATTGGCGATCGACGAAAACGTCCGCCGTGTCAGCTTTTCCTCCGGAAACTCGATGTCGAACTCCTCCTCGATCGCCAGCATCATCTGGACGGAGGCAAAGGAGGTCAGGCCGGCATCATAGAGACTGGCGTTGTCCGATAGTGCGCTGAAATCGATTGGTATCATCGGATTCTGCGCGAGAAGCGTGCGGATTCTGTCGATCATTAGCCACCACCCCCATCATCATTATCTGTGACAGTTTCCATCGCACGACTGGAACGACCGTTCAGTTAACGGCAGGGATGGTTCTATTTTGTGCTTAAATCGCGGTGACGAAAATTAGTGCAATTTTAGAGGCCGTTGTGCGGTTGAGGATACGCCGCTCTTGGCAACCGTGGCCTCTAGCATTGTCGCCAGCAATGACTGTTTTCAGACGGTGGCAAAGCTGACCTTAATGGCGGAGATTGGGCGCGTTGCCGCCGAAACTCGTTGGCCCAGTGAAGGACAGCTTTCGCAGCATAGCCGCCCGAAACCCGCTATTCCGTTTTCCACCATTTCCGACACGTAGGACGTAAGAAGCGTGACCCACCATCACCGCCAAGAGGAGTTGTCGCTGGCCGAACGCTATTGATCGAGGCGCTTCGAACCCGGAACATCTTCGGATATCTCCTGTCGCAGCTTCGGCCCCTTGGCCAAGCGGCGTCCTAGGGCCGTGACGAAGGCTTCGTAACGCTCGCCAGCTTTGGCGCGCGCGGCCTGCGCAGCGGGTTCCGGCAATGCGGGTGTCGTTGAGAGCCAGAAGCGGATGAACACGGCGAGCGTCTCAACCGCGATGCCGAGATCCCGCTCCAGCCGCGCCATCCGGCGATCGATCTGGTCGAGACGCCTGGTGGTGGCAGCCTCCTGCCGCTCGGCGGCATCCGGCGAAAGGAAAGATTCGATCGCCGCCTCCGCGACCAGGGACCGCGAATGATCGCGGCGAGCGGCATGTTCGGCGAGCCGGCTCATCACGCCCGGATCGAGATAGACGGAGAGGCGTTGCTTTCTGGGTGACTTCGGCATCGGCGCCTCACAGCTCCATGCCATCGTTCGGGTCGAGCGAAACCTGCCGCGCCACGCCCTGAATCATCCGCGTCATGCGCTTGCTGCGCGCAGCAACATCGTCCTCGTCGTCACGCTCAACGTCGATCTCAAATTCGTTCTCGACAGGCGGCTTCTTCTCCACAGGCTGCACGCGGTTGAGTTCTGGTTGGTGCCGGCGCTCCGACTCAGTCGGATCTTCGTCGGTGGCATCGGAAACTGACCCAGATTCGAGCTGCTCGGGGCGCGCAGGAAGCGGCAGCGTCGTCCAATCGTCGGGTCGCCTTTGCATGGGCACGGAAAGCGACGGAGGAGCCAGGAGGCGTTCCTTGAAACGGGCGTCCTCGTAGTAGCGTGCCTTCTTAGCGCGGATTGGTGGTGTGCCCGCGACCATGACGATCTCGTCCGTGGGCGGGAGCTGCATGATTTCGCCGGGTGTGAGCAGCTGCCGCGCGGTTTCCGACCGGGAGACCATGAGGTGCCCGAGCCAGGGAGAGAGCCTGTGGCCGGCATAGTTCTTCATGGCCTTCATCTCGGTGGCTGTGCCGAGCGCATCCGACACACGTTTGGCGGTGCGCTCGTCGTTGGTGGCGAAGCTGACGCGCACATGGCAGTTGTCGAGGATCGAATTGTTCGCGCCGTAGGCCTTTTCGATCTGGTTGAGCGACTGCGCGATCAGGAAGCTCTTCAGCCCGTAGCCGGCCATGAACGCCAGCGCCGACTCGAAGAAGTCGAGGCGGCCGAGCGCCGGAAACTCGTCGAGCATGAGCAGAAGGCGATGGCGTCCCGCCTTCGCCTGCAGATCCTCGGTCAGGCGACGGCCGACCTGATTGAGGATCAGACGGATGAGCGGCTTGGTACGGTTGATGTCGGAGGGCGGCACGACGAGGTAGAGCGTCGTCGGACGCTTGTCACCCACGATGTCGGTAATCCGCCAATCGCAGCGCCGCGTCACTTCGGCGACAACGGGATCGCGATAAAGGCCGAGGAACGACATGGCGGTGGAGAGCACACCGGAGCGCTCGTTGTCGGATTTGTTCAGCAGCTCGCGCGCCGCGCTGGCAATGACAGGATGCGGCCCGGCCTCGCCAAGGTGGGCGGTTTTCATCATGGCGGCTAAGGTCGACTCGATCGGGCGCTTCGGATCGGAGAGGAACGCCGCGACGCCGGCGAGCGTCTTGTCGTCCTCGGCATAGAGGACGTGGAGGATCGCGCCGACGAGCAAGGCGTGGCTGGTCTTTTCCCAGTGGTTGCGCTTTTCGAGGCTTCCTTCGGGATCGACCAGGATGTCGGCGATGTTCTGTACGTCGCGGACTTCCCATTCGCCGCGACGTACCTCGAGCAGCGGGTTGTACGCTGCGGATTTCGTGTTGGTCGGGTCGAAGAGCAGGACGCGGCCGTGCTTGGCGCGGAAACCGGCGGTGAGCTGCCAGTTCTCGCCCTTGATGTCGTGGACGATGGCCGAACCCGGCCAGGTCAACAGCGAGGGAACGACGAGGCCGACGCCCTTGCCGGAGCGGGTCGGCGCAAAACACAACACATGCTCCGGCCCATCGTGGCGCAGATAGGCCTGATCATAGCGGCCGAGCACCACGCCATCTGGGCCGAGAAGGCCGGCTGCCACCACCTCCTTCTCTTCGGCCCACCGCGCCGAGCCGTAGGTCTCGACCTTCTTGGCTTCGCGCGCCCGCCAGACTGACATGCCGATGGCGACGGCGATCGAGATGAAGCCGCCGGATGCGGCGATGAAGGCGCCCTCGACGAAGATCGACGGTGCATAGGCGTCGTAGAAGTACCACCACCAATAAAAGGCCGACGGATAGTAGAAGGGCCAGCCCAAAACAGAGAACCAGGCCGGGCCGAGCTGCGCCTGAAACCCAAGCTTCCACGCGACATATTCGGTGGCGCCCCAGGTCGTGGCGAGGACGATCATGAAAACGGTGAGGATCTGGCCCCAGAGGATTTTTGTTGCCGACATAACGGCGGTCCTTTCCGAGAGAGGTTAGAGGCCGAGCCCCCGCTTGCGGCCGAAACTCCAGTCGACCCCGCCGTCGTCGCGGGCGACGCCGGAGACGTGCTTGCCGAGCTGCCTTTCGAGAGAGGGCGACCAGGGGACGAGCTGGAAGCCTAGTCCGTTGTTCAGCACGGCGAAGCGCCCGGAAGCGAGCGCGAGACGTTGCCGGTAGGTGCCCGCGACATACTCGCCGCTGCCCGCGCGATTGAACGGTTGGCCTGTCTCGGCGGCGAACTTTTCGCCAACGGCCTCCAGTTCACGACGGCGCAGGGCGTCGATCAGCCCGCGATTGAAGGTGACGCGCTGGCCGTGCCGCTCGCCGAAGCCCTGTCCGACCAGATGATCTGCGCGCCGATCCATCGCTTCGCGAACTGCGGCGCCGAAGCCGCCTTCGGACAATGCGGCCGGTTCGCGAGCGATATTCTGCCGGTCGAGCCAGGTCGCGCCCGTCGCCGTGACCTGCCGATCAATGTCGAGATCGGAGCGGACGGCGATCGCGACCCGGCGCTGCCCCCGCGCGTCGTCGAATTTGCGCAGCTCGACGATTGAGCCCGGCGCGCTGTCACCGGCCGCGTCGAGGTCGGGCAGCTTGATGTGGTGGGTACGACCATCGACGCAATCGACCACGGCGTAGGCCGTGCCCTTCAGCTCGTCATCGAGACCGCGATCGACCAGCCTGCCGATGATCGGCGTATCGAGGCTCTCGGCGGCGAGCACGTAGCTCGCCGAGCCGCGCTCGATGCCGCGTTCGGTCAACGCCCGGTGCATCCGTTTGATGATGTCGCCGCGCTCGCCAAGTTCGCGCAGCGTCGCCTCGGCCTTCGCATCGATCATCCATTGACCGGGGCCGACCTGTTCGGCGAGCCCGAGCGTTTCCAGTTTGCGGAGCCGCCCGACCTTCAGCGCGTGATATTCGTCGGGCCGGCTCTTCGAATCGACCGCCACGTCGATGACGCCAGTGGCATGGCCGTCGCGGACGAGCTGCCGATCGAGCTGCGTGAAGCGTTCGGCGTTGACCTGGCGTTCCAAGCTGCGCCGGATATCGAGATCGGCGCGCGGTCCCAATTCCTGCGTGATGAGATCACGCGCGCGATCGCGCATTCCTTCCTTGATGTAGTCGCGCGAGATGACGAGATCCTGCCCGTCCTTGCGAACGCCGCGCACGATCAGGTGGACATGGGGATGCTCGGTATTCCAGTGATCGACGGCGACCCAATCGAGCCGGGTGTCGAGATCCTTTTCCATCTGCGTGACCAGATCGCGGGCAAAGGATCTAAGGTCGGCCATGTCGGTCGCGTCGTCGGGCGAGACGATGAACCGAAAATGGTGGCGATCATCCTGGCACCGCTCCGCGAAGGCCTTCGGATCGGCGTCGTCACCGCCCGGTCCGAACAAATGGGCCTTCTCCCCGTCACGGGTCACGCCCTCACGGCGCAGGTAGTTGAGATGGGTGGCGAGCGGTGCGGTGCGCGCGGTGTGGCGCACGACACGCGCCTTGATGACGGCGCCCCGCGAGTGGGCGGTGAGCAGCCGGTTCGCCTGGATGCTTGCGCGCTGACCGCGCCCGAAGCGAGAGCGATTGCCGGGCATGATGCGGCCGGAGCGCGAGACGCCGGCGCCAGCCTTCTTTGCTGCCGCGAGGGCCTGCGCAATGAAGGGACGTGCCGCCTGGGCGCGCGTGGAGCGGATGCGGCCTGGCCGGATGCGGAAATCACTGTCGCCGGTCATGGCCGGTGCTCCGCACATCGCACCAAGCACAAGAAATCACTGGAAAAGCGGTATGGCTGCGAGGTGCGAGAAAATCCCGCACCTCGTGAAATCGCCTCATAACCTATTGAAAAAACACAACCGACGGAAGCCGCACCTCGCGGCCTTTTATCCTGCCATCTTAATCGGTTGTGTTTGTCGATACTTTGTAACCATCGTCGTTCCTCCTTTCGACTACGATAATATACGAATCTATTCTCTTTGCTACGATTCCGCTTTTGGGCGTCGAGTTCCGATGCGCCGTGCAATCTTCCGCGCTCTGCGACGGGGTGTTTCGGCTGCACGAATGCAGCGCTCGAACCGTCGTGGCGCACTTTTCCATCGGACTGACGGAGCATCGTCACAGGCAATCGAGCGCGGTCCGGCCGTCTGTCGATCGGCGCGGCCGCAGGCAGGATAACGTGCGTTCCGTCGTTCCTGGTCTGCATCGGTCCTCATCCGCCGAGGCGGATCTCCTGGTTCAGATGGCGCCCGTCACCGTGCGGCCACCATGCGTTTCATTTGCCGCCGCACCGCTCATCGATGCGATCCGAGCAGCTTACGGTCCTTGACATGAGCGCGCTGCGCGGCGGCGCCCTCACCCGCGGCCGCATCGCCGACGTAGAATGTTCCATCGCTCCATATCGCGTGCATGATCACCGCCAGCTTGCGCGCCACCGCGACACAGGCCTTGCGGTGGCAGGAGCGTTCGGCAATCTCCTTGCCCCAGCTTTTGACCTTGTCCCTGCCCTTGAAGCGCGTCAGCAATCCAGACGCCGCTTCGTAGAGCGCGCGCCGCACATCCGCGTCGCCGGCCTTCGAGATGCGGCCCTGGATGTCGATCGAGGTGCCCGACTGCCAGCGCCGCGAGGTCAGGCCAAAATAGGCCGCGACGTCACGCGAGCGACGGAAGCGCGTGGGATCGTCGATCGCCGTCATGAACGAGAGCGCCGTCACCGGACCGACGCCGGGGATGGCCATAAAGCGCCGGCATGGTTCGCTGCGCGCCACCATTTTGACGACGAGATCGTGCAGCCTGCAATACTGTTTCCACAGTGCCGCGCGCGCCGACAGCATTGCGTCCATCAGCTCGCTCGTCAACGGATCATCCCCCACAGCCTCCCGCACCGCCTGCTCGAACGCTCCGCGACCGACCTTGCCCAGGCGGATGCCAAACGACTTCAGCGAATGGCGGATGGCGTTTTCGAGGTCAAGGAACTTGGCCTTCAGATTGCGCCGGTGGGTCAGCAGAAGCCGCGTCCGGTAGCAGCTCTCCGACTTGATATAGGCCAGGCGGAACCAGCCGGTGCGCATGATGTGGGCGATGCCAAGCGCATCGGCCTTGTCGGTCTTGTTGCGCTGCGCCGACAGCGCGGCGCGTACATGTTGTGTCTCAAGACAGATCGCCGGCAGGCCGAGTTTCTTCAGCTCTGGATGCAGCCACGGCGACAACGAGCCGGCCTCGTGGCCGACGCGGCGCAGGCGCGCCAGAAACGGTTTCAGCACCGCAAACAGCGCCTCGGGATCGGTCACCACCGCCGCCTCCAGATGCACCGCGCCCTCGTCGTCGACGACGCATACCGCCGTCTCGTCCATCGCCACGTCCAGTCCACAAAAGAATTCCATCGCTCGCCTCCTGCACTGTTTGACAGGCGCAAAATGTGCGGCCGAACTGCCGACCGCCGCCAGCGGTGCCGCAGCTGACACACAGCTTTGCTGCCCCTCCAGGCGCCCGCCCCGATTACGGACGGCAATCGTCCGGTCGTGTTGCCTGCCTCCCACCTCCGCGTCCTCTTGGACACGCTGAAGTGCGATATGCTGCGACTGCCGCCGTTTGCCATCATCGCGGTTCCTCCGAAGGGGTTCGCACGACGAACAGCCCGTTCGACTGCGGCACGATGGCCGAAACATCGGGTGCCGTGGTCGCAGCCGCGGTGTCATCGGCAGGACGCTCGGCCGACACGGACGCGGTAGCTGAGGCGCGATCGGACTGCGCGATGAACAACGGCGCGCGTGTCCACGCCGATCGGTCGATCGCAGCCATCGCGGTCGGATTCGTACCGCCCGAACCGTCGATGATCGGCGCGAGCAAGGCGACGTAGGCGCGTGTCTCGGCAGGCAGCGGGCGACCGGCAAGCGACTCCTCGTAGCGTCCGGGTCCGGCGTTGTAGGCTGCCAGAAATCCCGGCGAGCCGTAGCGATTGTGCAGCTCGCGAAGGTATGCCGTGCCCGCGAGTATGTTGTCGCGCGGATCGTAAGGATCGCGGCCGAGGCCGTGCCGAGCGCGCAAATCGGCCCATGTCGCGGGCATGATCTGCATCAGGCCCATCGCGCCGGCAGAGGAAATCGCACGCGGTTCTCCGGCGCTTTCGGCGCGCATCACAGCCCTGATCCATGCTTCGGGAACGCCGAAGCGCCGTGATGCCTCAGCTATGTGATCGGCGTAGGGATCGCGCGGCGACGCCCGAACGACGGCCAAGTCCTGAGCCATCGTGATCGCCGGCATGGCGCTCGCGAGGGTAAGGCCGGAAAGGAGAAGGAGAGCCATGCGCCGGGCGGCGCTGTGCAGCCCGGACGCACGCGGACGGCTCGTCGATTGGCGGCGAGCACGCATCGCTCAATCCTTCTCGGCACGATCGCGCGGACGCGACCAGTGTAGCGACCAGGCCTTGCCGGCATCGTCGTCACGGAACAGGTTTGCGCGGATCGGATGCGCGAAGGTCGGATCGTCGATCAGCAGCGCGACGTATTCGCCGGCCTTCTCGCCGGTGCGTTTCCAGGCCGCGCCGATCTCCGGGCCTGTTTCGTTGCTCATACCGTCGAAGAGGTGAACGCGATAATCTGGCGCGTTCTCCGCGTCGGACGGCTCTGCCGCGACGATGATGATGTCCTGATGCAGTAGGAGCGTTCCGAGGTGTCCGATAAAACCGGCTTCGTCGCGCGTGAATTCGCCAATCTGGGGCATGACAGTCTCCATGGCGGTGAGGTTGAAGAAGCCATCGGCGGGCACCGCTCCCGCTGATGGGGAAGCGGTCAGCGCGTCGGCACGCGCCATTCGAAGCGGCCGGCGCCCTCTTCGTCGGTCCACAGCGGGACGGCTCGACCGATGATCTGGTCGGTCGAGATCAGGCCGAAGTAGCGGCCGTCGAGACTGTCGCGGACCTGCCAGTTCATGAGGAAGACTTCGCCGGTCTGGACACGGCGACAGCCCTGCCAGACGGGAAGACCGCGACCGGCACGGTCGTGTTCGAGCGCTGCACCGACCTCGACGCCATCCACCGTGATGGTGAGGTTGGAGCGGCAAACGGTCTGCCCAGACACGGCGAGGATACGCTTCATCAGCGGCACGCCCTTGGGCAGATAGCCGCGCTCGGCGAGGAAGGTCGCGAGTGGTTCCGGCGCATCGACTGCAACGAGATCGGTGACGCCAAACGGCCCGTCGAAGTCGATCGAATAGAAGCCGATCGGCGCACTGGCCGATGCGTTCCAGATCAATTTGATCGGCATTGGCGTGAGGCCGGGATAGCCGACGCCAAGCGCAGCGAGCGTCGTCGCGAGGAGGAGGCCGGCGCGGGTCACGGCTCGGCCCTCCGGCGCAGGAGGAACGCACGATGATGTTCGAGCGTATAGGTGCGCGGCTCATGCCCGGCGGTGAGCCGGTTATGGACGTGTCGCCAGTGATCGGGTGAGACCGCTTCCGGGTCGATGCCGAGACGCTCGATGACGTCGATCGCCTGCAGTACGCGCTCGACCTTCGGCCAACCCTCGATCTTGAGCAAGATGTCGCCGCCGGGTCGAACGAATGGCAGCGTCTGGTAGGCTTCGCCGCGCGCCACGGCGCGCACGATGTCGATGCGCGAGATGATCGTGCCGAAGTCATTCGAAGCCCAGCGAACGAACGCGAAGATCCTGCCGGGGTGGAAAGACAGGACGCGCCGTCGCCGATCGAGGATCTGTTCGTGTGCGTGCGTGCCGAAGCGAACCCAGTTCTCGATCCTCTTATCGACCCAGGTCAGCTCGACATGGGTGAGATCGTCGTGGAGGAGCGCGGCCGGCGACGGGCCGCCGCGCATGCGGGAGGCCGCGATGCCGGTCATGGTGTGTCTCCTGGGGCTTGGGGGAATTCGCGCGCGAACAGCTCGCGCAGCATGTCAGCGACGGTGACGCCGCGCTGGAACGCGATGATCTTGATGCGTCCACGCAGCTCCGGCGTGATGTCGATGGTCAGGCGGGCGGAGAAGCTCGTCGCATCAGCGATCCGCGCCGGCTCGGCTTCGGCCGCCTTGATCCAGGCGTCGAGATTGGTCGGGCGCGATGCTAAGCGGCGCCGTTCGGATCGCTCGCTCATGGCGCGATCCTTTCGATCTCGGTGACGAGCGCTACGATCTCGCGCGCGGCGGGACCGTCGTCGTCGAGTTCGAAGGCAAGCCGGCCGGACTGCGCAGCGTCGGCGTAGATGACGCGCTGGCCGACCGTATTGCGCAGGACGGGCGGATCGTGATCGGCGAGCGTCTCGGCGGTCTCGCGGGCGATCACGGTGCGCGCACCGCAGCGATTGAGGACGAACCGCGCGCGCAGGTCCGGCCGATAGATGCGCGCCTCCGCGAGGAGCGCCAGCATCTCAGCCGAGGCCCAGCCGTCGAGCGGTGATGGTTGTACCGGGATCAGCACGAGGTCAGCGGCGAGCAGCGCGGAGCGCATTAGCCCGGTGACGCGCGGCGGTTCGTCGATGACGACGTGATCGACGTCCCGCGCCAGTTCCGGCGCCTCGCGATGCAGCGTGTCACGCGCCAGGCCGACGACGCAGAACAGGCGCGGAAGGCCACTGCGGCTGCGCTGTTGCGACCAGTCGAGCGCCGGGCCCTGCGGGTCGGCGTCGACCAGCGTGATGCGCTTACCGCAGCAAGCCCATTCGCCGGCGATATGCAGCGCCAGCGTCGTATTGCCGACACCGCCCTTTTGATTGAGGAGCGCAATGATCATCGCGCACCTCCTGACCGCGGCAGAAGGGGCGGTTCGGGCGCGGTTTCAGGAGAGCGCGGCGCCGATGAAATAGCAGGTCCGGCGCTCTTTTTGGCGGCCGTACCGAGGCCTCGGGCGGTGTCGCGGATGAGCTTTTGCACATCGCGCGCGCACTCTTCAAAGTTAGATTGTTGGTTAGACTCTAAGTTAAGGACACGGTTCCAGGTTTTGTTTCCGCAGGTTAGACCCTGTTTCGGTTCCTGATAGCACGAGCCACGGGTTCCCGATGGCACGATAGTTCGGGTTCCTGACAGCACGAGGCGATCCACAGCCTGTCCACAGGCCGGAGACGGCTCGAAGGCCAGTAGGACGCGGCCACCGATCTCCGTTTCGAGGAATAGGGTGTAGCCGGGCAAAGGCTGTCGTCGGATGGTGTCACGAAGCTCGAACGCGAAGCGTTTGAACGGCGACAGCGCGCCGGATTTCTGGTGGAGATGGCGGAAGTCGAAGCGCCAGCCCTCGCGCTGGCGACCGCCATGCTTGCGAACCAGCCGATAGAGCCAGCGGTCCAGCCCTCCCGTGAGATCGAAGTACGCGCGGTCGATCGTCAGCACGAGCGCGTCGTCGAGAACCGCACGATAGAACCAGTCCGGCACGATCAGTTCGATCCCGGCCGGCTTGCCGTCGCCATCGGTCTTCTCCTGCCATTCGTTGATCCAGGAGAAGCGATGCCGCCGGCCTTTGGCGGGCTGACGAATAGAAGTGGAGACCGTGGTCGATTGCAGACGATCGAGCGCCGCCTTCAGGCGCTGATAGTCGCGCAGGCTGGTGCCACGTCCGACGAACATGAGGATTTCGTATGGCGTGGCCGCCATCAGCCGAGAGGTGCGGAGGCCGGCGTCGCGAGCCTCGACGATCTGGCTGGCGGCCCAGATGAGAATGTCGGCGTCCCATATGGTTGCCATACCGTGATCGGGCACGGCTTCAACACGGATCGAGACGTCGCCGGCGGTGAAGTCGATCGGGGCGATGCGGTGGGACTTGGAAAGGGAGAAGAACGGATAGGCCATGAGATCCTGTGCGTCTCGGGCTGCGAAGTCACCGGGGAGTGCTCGAAACAGATCGAGCTTTCCGCGCTCCGAAGGTTGCCGGGTGTGCGCCGCCATCGGGTTGGCGCGCGCGATCAGCGTGCATATCGACCGGCGTGTGCCGGCGGCGCGAGGGTGTGGCGCTTGGCGGGCAGCACCGATCCGCGCGGATCGGAAGTCGACGTCACGGCCCCGCGCTGGGCCCAAGATTGAAGATCTTCGATGGCATAGACGACGCGGCCTCCGAGCTTGTGATACGCAGGGCCGGTCCCGTAGGTGCGGTGTTTCTCGAGCGTGCGGGCGGAAAGGCTGAGAAAGTGCGCGGCCTCCTTCGTGCGCAGGTAGCGCGGCGGCAATGCGGCGGTGTTGGGGTTCATGAGGATGTCTCCTTCTTGCCGTCGCGGGTGAACGACGACCCATGGCCAGGATGGAGGAGTAGAAGGAGGATAATCAGGTGCGGAATTGCATGACGTTATTTCGCACCGGAGCAACCAGGATCACGTATGCCGACGTCTAAAGAGCAGCAACTGGCGGTATCCGCGCTCGACCATCTTGGCGCCGTCGCGCGCGAGGCGATGCGTCAGGTATCGAAAGGATGAGTCATGCCAGTCTTCACGACTGACAAGTCGCCGACCGAACAAGGCCATCGCGACTTCGAAGTGCGACGCCTGCTGTTCCCGGCCGTCGATGCATCGCAGCATATGGCTCAGACGCCGCCGCTGGGGTGGAGTCAAGCGGGCGTCAGGACGGTGTTTGCCCCCGATCGAGTGGATGAATCGCTCGATCGATGAGAGCCGATCGAGCGCCAAGTCGTCGAGCGGGATGACGACGGCTAACGGTTTGTCGGGCTGCGCACCGTTCAGGAACGCCAGTTGCGGACCTTCGGGCGATGGACGGATATGAAGGCCGATTTCATCACGCTCGCCCTGCGGATATGGAATGTTCGCCGCCCTGCCCTGCTCTGCCCGCAAGGATGTCGGGGGCTCGATGAGATTGATGACGCCCGGGTCGATCTCAGGCGCCCAGTAGACAGGCTGTTCGGCTGCGGAACGGTCAGGCCTAGCGGCGAAACTGCAAACCCCAACGTTTGCGCATCTCTCGCATGGCCTTGGTCGTGCGGGACGCAGAGAAATCACGCTGGTAGTCAGGATTCCGGCGCAGGAATTCCCAGGCGATCACATCGGCGGCGGCGCATTTGACGAACGCATATGCATGTGGATCACGCCACTGCGATGAATCCGGTTTCATCCGCATCCGCTCACTCCCTTTCAAAAGTTTGATAGGGCGGCGCGGACGGGTGCGGTATCCTTGGATTCCGTTATTGACGCTGGATTGTTGGAAAGCGGCGATCCTCGGATTTGGCGGATCGGCCGATGTTGACGTCGTCTACTGGCGGGCGCTTTGCAACGTCCTGAAGGTCTCCATCCAGGTTCGATAGGTTTCGTCATCGCCCTGGCTCCATGCACGGAATGCGCGCCAGGCGGCGATGGAAGATGCAGGCTGCTCGAAGAGCGATCCGATCGACTGGTCATAACCTGGCAACGCGGCAGCGTCGTCGCCTATCGTTTCGTCCGTGAGACGTCGTAGGTCAGCCAACGCCGAGCGAATATGCGGAAGCGGAAAATCAACGAGATCGCTGTTGTCAGCGGCTTCGCGAACGACGACTGCAAGCTTTGCCACCACGCCAGTCAATGAGATGGCAGATGTGGTCGCAATTTTCTCCAGCAAGATTTCCGCTTTCACCGCGTTGTCCAACTCCGCCTTGCGGGCGGCAAGGTAGCGGAGTTCGGCTGTTGTCCCCTCCCCGTTTCGCGGCACCTCGGTCGATATGGATGAGAAACCGCCATTTTTCACGAATTCGGCTTCAGCTTCTTGCTGCCGCACGCAAGAAGCCAATGTCGTAGTATGCGCCTCGATCCAGGTAAGGGACAGGACGAGCGCGGGATCGGTCATTGACCGACTGTCAGTTGCGGGGGCGGCCAAGGCCTGTGCATCGCCGAGTCCGGGCGAACCGCTACGCTCCGGTCCACGGGTGACGAAAGGCAAAGTCGTGGTATTGTCGGAATCAGCCATGATCCGAGCTCCGAACAGCTTTGGGTGTGGTCAGGCCGCGCCAGGTGTTGCAAGCACCTTGTGCGGCCGAGTCTCCACTCAGGCCACCATATGTCACCTTTTGTGACTTTATCAAGTAGAAATGTCATGAAAAAGGACATTAGGCCCGAACAGATACGAGCCGCTCGCGCGCTTCTGGATTGGACTCGAGAAGATTTGTCAGCGGCATCTCGGATAACGATTCGGACTCTGGCGAGAATCGAAAGCGCTCAAACTGTTCCAAGAGAGTCGACATTGAATGCCTTGACGGCAACATTGGAGGCTGCAGGTGTCGAGTTTATCGCCGAGAACGGCGGCGGCCCAGGTGTTCGGCTGAACCGGCGCCCCAATCGGGCGTAGCCGATCACAGCGCTGTCAACGTTTCCCAAGCTCGTGATCAACGACTCGCCGTAGGTTCTCCATATTCATCTCTGCCGTAGGATTGATGCGCGCGATTTCCGCAGCCACTTTGGTCCAGTGCCAGAACTCGTCAGAGTCGCCTTGCGCCCGCGCAGCCGCCGCACGACGATGCGCCTCATAGTAGGAAGTTCGAGACTGGTCAGCCGCCAGCATCACGGCATCCGATTGCCATCGATACCTGATTTCTCGCCGATGGCGCGTCCAAGCCGAGCATGGCAAAGGCCCCGGCCGATCCGGCCGGGGCCTTGGTTGGTGCTCAGTCGCCACGCCGACCGTTCGGGCGGGACCAGATGAGGGAGAAGGTTTCGCCTTCCTCGTCGTCGAAGAGGTTCGCGTAGATCGGGGCGTTGAAGCTCGGATCGTCGAGCTTGAGGCCCAGATAGCCACGGCCCTCGTTGGAGGTCTTGGACCAGGCGGCACCGATCTCGGCGCGGCCGACCAGAACGCGGTGGCTGGGGGCGTTTTCGCCGGTGGCGCGCTGGTCGGGGACGATGCGTACGTTCTTGGCCTGGACGCTGAGGGTGACGATTTCGCCGGTGAACTCGTTGTTGCCGGTCTTCTTGAAGGTGCCGATGGTGGCCATGGTATTTCTCCGTTTTCCGTTCCCGAGACCGCACCATGCGGCCTCGATGGCGATCGGTGGGCCG
>MKRJ01000006.1 GCA_001896885.1 Rhizobiales bacterium 65-79
GCAAGATCCTGTCGACGACGCAGGAAGTCGACGTGGTCGTGCTCGAGGTCGATCCGGCCAAGCGCCGCATCTCGCTCGGCCTCAAGCAGACGCTGGAGAATCCGTGGGAGGCGTTCGCGCACAACCATCCGGTCGGCAGCCAGGTCGAGGGCGAGGTCAAGAACAAGACCGAGTTCGGCCTGTTCATCGGGCTGGACGGCGACGTCGACGGCATGGTGCATCTCTCCGACCTCGACTGGACGCGTCCGGGCGAGCAAGTCATCGAGGAGTACAACCGCGGCGACGTGGTCAAGGCGCAGGTGCTCGACGTCGATATCGAGAAGGAACGCATCTCGCTCGGCATCAAGCAGCTCCAGACCGACAGGGCCGGCGAGGCCGCGGCCTCGGGCGAACTCAGGAAGAACGCGGTCGTCACCTGCGAAGTGCTCGCGGTGAAGGACGGCGGCATCGAGGTCAGGCTGGTCGAGAGCGGGCTGGAGACCTTCATCAAGCGCTCCGACCTGTCGCGCGACCGCGACGAGCAGCGGCCCGAGCGCTTCGCCGTCGGCCAGAAGGTGGACGCCCGCGTCATCTCCTTCGACAAGAAGACGCGCAAGCTCACCGTGTCGATCAAGGCGCTGGAGATCGCCGAGGAGAAGCAGGCGGTCGCCCAATACGGCTCGACCGACTCGGGCGCGTCGCTCGGCGACATCCTCGGCGCCGCGCTGAAGAAGCAGGGCGGCGACAAGGAATAATCTCCTCGCGCCTTGCCACGAATGCGAAACCCCGCCGGAGCGATCCGGCGGGGTTTTTTATTCTGCTTTTGAATTCAGCGCAGCCTATGCGGCGCGCGGAGCAATCGTGGCCAGGTCCGCCCCGATCTGGCGCCGGCGTTCCATGAGATCGTAATCCGCCTGTAATCCGAGAAAGAACCCTTCCGAGATGGCGAAATAGCGCGCCAATCTGAGATCGGTATCGGCGGAGACGGCGCGCTTGCCCAGGACGATCTCATTGATTCGGCGCGGCGGCACATGCACGGCGCGGGCAAGCGCATTTTGGCTGACGCCCATCGGCTTCAGGAACTCCTCGAGCAGAATTTCGCCCGGATGCGGATTGGGCAGCCGATCGGCATCATTCATGATAATCGACGATTTCGACATCTCCCGGTCCTCCTTCCCACCATACGAAACAGATGCGCCATTGGTCGTTGATCCGGATGCTGTGCTGACCTCGACGGGCGCCTTTCAGCGCTTCCAGACGGTTGCCTGGCGGCACCCGTATATCCGAAAGCGCTCGCGCCTGATTGAGCATGCGCAGTTTCCGTAGCGCGACCGGCTGAATGTCTGGCGGCAGGCGCCGGCTTCGGCGCCCCGCCCAGATCAATTCCGTCTCCGGGTCGGCAAAATTCCGGATCATGGGGCCGATCCATAACACGCTGCGTTATATAACGCAATACGTTATGGCCAATACCTTCGCCAACGCCCATGCCGGACCTGTTCTTCCGGCCGATTGCATCCGGACCGGATTGCCCGGATAATCGGTCCGTTCGGGGGAACTGGACAGGCAAGATGACAAGGCGTCTCAGGATCGCGACCGGCCTGGTGCTGTTCGTCTATGTCGCGTTCCATCTGGTGAACGTATCGCTCGGCCTCTATTCCATCGATTTGATGGAAGCGGCCCGTCCCTGGTTCCAGGGCTTCTGGACGAGCATTCCGGGCGTGGTGCTGCTGACGCTCGCCTTCGCCACCCATGCCGGGCTCGGCCTGCACGCGCTCTTCTGGCGCAACACGCTGCGGATGACGCGGCTGGACGCGATCCAGCTCCTCACCAGCCTCGGCATCATTCCACTGCTTGCGCCGCATGTCATCGGTACCGCCATCGCCGCGGACCTTTTCGACTACGATCCGACCTTCCAGAGCATCCTCGGCCTGTTCTGGGTCGACGTGCCCGCCGAGGGCCTGCGCCAGGTCTTCACCCTCGTTTTCGTGTGGGTGCACGGCGTCATCGGCCTGTTTACCTGGATGCGGGTGCAGCGCTGGTGGACGCGCGTCTCCGCCGTGCTCTATCCGCTCGCCGTGATCATCCCGGTGCTGGCGCTGCTCGGCTTCGTCCATGCCGGCAAGGAACTGACGGCGCACGAACCGACAGCGGTGGAGGAGAGCGCGACGTCAAACACGGAAACGGCACAGGCCCAGCCGGGCGCGCCCACCGACGCCGCGGCCGCTTCGACGGCCCGGGAGCCTCAGGAGGAAGCGGCGCCGAATCCGCCGCTTACCGGCGAGGCGCTACAGCAGGCCGTGGCGACGCTCGACCGCATCAAATGGCAGGTGATCTGGACCTTCGTGGCGCTGGTCGCGCTGACTCTCGTCGCGCGCGCGATCCGGATGAGGCACGACCGCGCCAGGCTGCGCATCTCCTGGGTCGGCGGACCGGAGTTCACCGTCGATGCCGGCCCGAGCATCCTGCAGATCGCGCAGATGCAGCATGTCCCGCATGCGCATCTCTGCCGCGGGCGGGGGCGCTGCGGCACCTGCCGCGTACGCGTCGTGGCCTCGGAATTCCCCTTGCCGCCCAGGAACGACGTCGAACGGCAGACGCTCGGCCGCGTCGGCGCGGAGGAGAACGTGCGCCTGGCCTGTCAGCTCGTTCCGCATGGCGGCTCGATTCGCGTAGAACGCCTCGTCAGACCGGATTTGAGGCCCGCGGACCTCAGAGAAATGCGCCGGCAGCCGGCTGCTCCCGCCTCCCCTCAGCCGGAGCCCGCGGAATGAGCCTCCGGTCCCTTCCCGTCGCGATCGCGGCACTGCTGGCGTTGCTCCTCCTCGGCTCCGTGCCGGCCACGGCGCAGAGCCTCAATTTCTTTCCGAAGAAACCCGCCGCCGCAGCACCGGCCGGACCGCCGGCGCCGGGCGACGTGCAGGACCTGCTCCGCCTTCTCGGCGACCCGCGCGTCGTCAACTGGTTGAAGGAGAACGCCGCAGCCGCGCCCAAGGCGGCGCCGCAAAGCCAGAACCCGGCGATGATGGCGCACGACGAGCTGATGCATTTCCTGAACAGGACGAAGGCGCGCGCCGTCGAGCTCGACCATGCGGGCGAGGCTCTGCCCTCGGCCTCGATGGTGCTTCGCGACGCATGGCGCCGGGAAATGCCCGAGGGGGAAACGCTGCGCACGATCACCTATGTCGTCATCTTCCTCTTCGTCGGCGGCGGCATCGAGTGGCTCTACTGGCAATATTTCCACCCGGTCATGGTGCGCCTCGAATATATAAGGCCGACGACGCTCTGGCGCCGCTTCGCCCAGGCCCTGGCGCGGATGGCAATCGGCGGAGGCGGTATCGCGCTTTTCGCGGTCGGCGCGCTCGGCGCGTTCCTCGCCTTCGACTGGGCGCCCTTCGTCCACGACATGGTGGCCAGCCTGCTGCTTGCCGTCGTGGCGCTGAGGATCGCGGGGGCGCTGTCGCGCTTCATCCTGTCGCCGCGCATCGCCGACCTCAGGCTGGTGCCGCTCGACGACCGCCATGCGCGCACCGCCCATCGCTGGGTCGTGGTCGCGGCGGCGGTCACGATCTTCGGCGCAACCATCACCGACATATTCGGCAATCTGGCCATGAGCGAGAGCGGCACCCAGCAGGTGCGTTCCGCCGCGCTCGCCGTGGCGGTCATCTTCGCGCTGCTCATCGCGGCCGCGCTGATCTCGATGGTGTGGCGCATCCACCGGCACCGGGCCGAGCCGAACGACCCCGGGCACCGGGCGCTCTACCGGGTGGCGCCGCTTCTCTACACCGCGCTCGTCGCCGCGATCTTCCTGCTCTGGCTGATCGGGGCGATGCAACTGATGTGGACCGTCGCCATCGTGGCGCTCGCCATGCCGGCGGCGAAGGCGGTCGCGGCGCTGATCGACCATCTCTTCGACCGCGCCGAGGAGGACGTCAGGGCCGAAGCCGCCGCCGAGGGCGCGGCGGACGAGGTTCCGGCCGAGGCCGAGGCGCCGGCCGAAGAGGTCGGCCGCTACGAGATCTATCGCCCGATCGCGCGACGTCTTGGCCGCGTTCTGGTCCTGATCGCGGCCGTCGCCGCGCTCGCATCGGCATGGCACACCGGCTTCCTGACGCTGTCCCAGTCGCAGACGATCGCCGGCCGTCTCTTCGGCATCTCCGCCAATATCGCGGTCACGCTGCTGCTGGCCGATCTCGTCTGGGTATGGGCCAAGACCGCCATCGACCGGCGGCTCGCCGACTACAGTTCGCGACCGTCCGACATCATGCCCGGCCCGGAAGCGCGCATGGCGACGCTGCTGCCGATCCTGCGCATGTTCCTGATGGTCACCGTGCTGGTGATCGTCGTCCTGACGGTGCTCTCCTCGCTCGGCGTCAATATCGCGCCGCTGCTCGCCGGCGCCGGCGTGGTCGGCATCGCCATCGGCTTCGGCGCGCAGACGCTGGTGCGCGACATCGTGTCGGGCATCTTCTTCCTCCTCGACGACGCCTTCCGCGTCGGGGAATATATCGAGGAGGGGCATCTGCGCGGCACGGTGGAGGGAATGTCGCTCCGGTCGCTGCGCGTGCGCCATCATCGCGGCGCGGTCCATACCATCCCGTTCGGCGAACTGAAGTCGCTGACCAATTACAGCCGCGACTGGATCATCCTGAAGC
Organism: Rhizobiales bacterium 65-79; assembly: GCA_001896885.1. GTDB lineage: Bacteria > Pseudomonadota > Alphaproteobacteria > Rhizobiales > Rhizobiaceae > Mesorhizobium_L. The sequence continues at coordinate 4,632 of MKRJ01000006.1, forward strand.
TCGAATTCCGCGTGCCGTTCGATGTCGACCTCGGGCTCGTCAAGAAACTGGTCAAGCAGGTCAGCGCCGAATTGCTGGAGAACCCGGATTATGGCTCGCACTTCATCGAGCCGCTGAAATTCCAGGGCGTCAGGCGCATGGAAGAATTCAACATGGTCATCGGCGTCAAGTTCATGACCAAGCCGAGCGGCGCGCAATGGATGGTCCGGCGCGACGCCTACCAGCGGCTACGCGACGAATTCGCCAGGCACGGCATCGATTTCGCCCAGCGCAATGTCAAGGTCGAGGTGCTGACCAACCATGAGCTGACGCCGGCCGAGCAGCAGGCGGTCGCCGGGGCCACCCAGGAGATGCTCGAACGCGACGAAAGGCAGGCCGCGGCGGCGGCAGCCTCATAGCGCCGAAAGGCGGCATCACCACCCTTTGCCTTTCGCCAAAATCGGACTAAGAAACCCAGCGATCGGCCCGCCGGTTGCGGGCCGCGGAACGGAGACGACAGGGACATGACCGAGATCACCGAAACGCCGAAGCTCGTCACCATTTTCGGCGCTTCAGGGTTCATCGGCCGCCATCTCGTGCGGGCGTTGGCCAAGCGCGGCTACCGCATCCGCGCCGCCGTCAGGCGCCCGGAGCTCGCCGGCCATCTGCAACCGCTCGGCAATGTCGGCCAGATCATGGCGATGCAGGCCAACCTGCGCTACCGCTGGTCGGTCGACCGGGCCGTCGAGGGCGCGGATCATGTCGTCAATCTCGTCGGCACGCTCTACGGCTCAGGCCGGCAGAGCTTTTCCGCCGTCCATGCTTTCGGCGCGCGCGCCGTCGCCGAGGCAGCGCGCGGAGCGGGCGCGGGCCTGACCCATGTCTCGGCGATCGGCGCCAGCCGCAACTCGCCGTCCGCCTACGCCCGCAGCAAGGCGGAAGGCGAGCGCGCCGTCCACGAGACGCTGAAGGACGCCGTCATCTTCCGGCCATCGATCATCTTCGGCCCGGAAGACCATTTCTTCAACCGTTTCGCCGACATGGCCCGCTATTCGCCCATCCTTCCCCTCATCGGCGGCGGCAAGACGCGTTTCGAGCCGGTCTATGTCGGCGACGTGGCCGAGGCGCTGGCGCGGTCGGTCGACGGCGACCTGAAGGGCGGCAGGGTCTACGAGCTCGGCGGACCGGAAATCCTGACCTTCCGCCAATGCATGGAGGAGATGCTGCGCGTCATCGAGCGCAAGCGGCTGCTCGTCAACGTGCCCTGGTCGATCGCGCGGATGCAGGGGGCGGTGCTCGGCATGCTGCCGAAACCGCTTCTCACCCGCGACCAGGTCATCCAGCTCGGCATCGACAATGTCGTGTCAGCGGAAGCCAAGAAGGAACGGCGCACCCTCGAGGGCATCGGCATAGCGGGCGAGACCGTCGGCACGATCCTGCCCAGCTATCTCTGGCGCTACCGGGTCGCCGGCCAGTTCACCCGCGACCTGGCCGCCTGAGGCGCTATCCGGGCAATCTGGGCCCGACACTTCCCACATTCGTCCGCCGGCCTTTCCCGATCGAGGGGAAGGCAATCGCATAGGGAAGTACCCCCCGACTGTCCCGTTACCGCAGGTCGTCAGCCCCAGATCGCGAGCGCCGCGAGGCCGAGACCGCCGACGATCAGGCGCCACCAGCCGAACAGCGAATAGCCGCGCTTCGACACATAGTCGAGCAGGTAGTGCACGACGACAAGCGCCACGATGAAGGCCGAGACGAAGCCGACGGCGATGATCGGCACGTCGCCTGCGCCGAGTACCTTGCGGTTGGAGTAGAGGTCGAAGACGAAGGCGCCGACCATGGTGGGCATGGCGAGGAAGAACGAGAATTCGGCCGCCGTCCGCTTGTCGGTGCCGAGCAGCATGGCGCCGACGATCGTCGCGCCGGAGCGCGACGTGCCGGGGATCAGCGACAGGCACTGGAAGAAGCCGATGCCGATATAGACCAGCCATGGCATGATCTCGACGTCATGGTAGCGCGCCTTCATGGGCATGCGATCGACGACGAGGAGCACGATGCCGCCGAGTATGAGCATGGTGCAGATGAGGCGCGGCGATTCGAACAGCACGGTCTCGATGAAATTATGCGCCAGCACGCCGACGACGGCGGCGGGGATGAAGGCGAGCACGATGCCGACGACGAAATGCTGGGTGATCCGGTCGCGCGGCAGGTCGATCAGCATCTGCCACAATTTGCGGAAATAGACGCTGAGAAGGGCGAGAATGGCGCCGAGCTGGATCAGGATCTCGAATGCCTTGCCCGTCGATTCGAAGCCGAGGAAATGACCGGCAAGCAGGAGGTGGCCCGTGGATGACACGGGAATGAATTCGGTCAGCCCTTCCAAGATGCCGAGAAGGAGGGCCTGCAGGATCGTCTGGTGCTCCATGAAGTCTCCGCTACGAGAAAAGCCAGATCGGGACTCTACGTCGCTTGCTTGTCACGGTCGCCGTCTGACCCTATAGGACGGGGGTCCTGAACCGGCCCGAATCTCCCCGAGAATCAGGTCGCCGAGATTTACCGGCCCCTGTCATCAAAAGCCATAGAGCACTTGTTTCCCCGTAATGCTGACGCTTTTTCACCATCCCATGTTCGCCACCTGCCGCTTCATACGGCTCTGTTTCGCCGAGTATGGCGAGGAATTGGCCCTGATCGAGGAAAAGCCCTGGCTGAGGCGGAAGGAGTTCCTGTCGCTCAACCCGGCCGCGTCGCTGCCGGTGCTGCTCGCCGAGGGCGACGTGCCCATCGTCGGCGCGGGGGTCATCGCCGAATATATCGACGAGACGCGTGGCGTCTTGAAGCGCGACAAGCGGCTGTTCGCCGAGGACCCGATGGAGCGGGCGGAGATCAGGCGTCTCTGCGACTGGTATCTCGACAAGATGGAGAGCGAGGTTACGCGGCATCTGGTGCGCGAACGCGTGCTGAAACCGCTGATGCCGAGTTCGCAGGGCGGCGGATCCCCCGATTCGGCGGCGATCCGCGCCGCGCGCAGCAATGTGCGGCAGCATGTGAAATACACGAACTGGCTCGCCGGCACGCGCGACTGGCTCGGCGGCGGCCGCATCACCTATGCCGACATGGCCGCGGCGGCCGCCCTTTCCGTGCTCGACTATCTGGGCGAAGTTAACTGGAGCGACTTCCCGGCCGCCAAGGACTGGTATTCGAGGGTGAAATCGCGGCCGTCCTTCCGACCCTTGCTGGCGGACCGGGTGCGCGGCCTTTCGCCGGTGTCCACCTATGGCGACCTCGATTTCTGAACGTACGCGCAAGCAGGAAGCCGGACGCGGCGCTCTCCGCGATTTCGTCACGAGGGAAGCCTCGAGCGCCGGCTTCGACATCTGCCGGATCACCCGGCCGGATGCGATCGGCGCCGCGCCTGAGCGCCTCGCACGGTTCCTCGCCGACGGCTTCCACGGCACGATGGGCTGGATGGAGGAAACGGCCGACCGGCGCGGCGGGCCGCAGCGCCTGTGGCCGGAAGCGCGGAGCGTCATCATGCTCGGCATGAACTACGGACCGGAGGGCGATCCGCTGGAAATCCTTTCCCGGCGTGACCGCGGCGCGATCTCGGTCTATGCGCAAAATCGCGACTATCACGACGTGGTCAAGGGCAAGCTCAAGATCATCGCGGGCAAGCTTGCGGCGCGGAGCGGCGCAGACGTGAAGGTCTTCGTCGATACCGCGCCGGTCATGGAAAAGCCGCTCGCGGCGGCCGCCGGCATCGGCTGGCAGGGAAAGCACACCAATCTGGTGAGCCGCGAATTCGGCTCATGGCTCTTCCTCGGCTCGATCTTCACCACCGCCGAACTCGAAGCCGACGAGCCGGAGGCCGACCATTGCGGCTCCTGCCAGGCCTGCCTCGACATCTGCCCGACGAACGCGTTTCCCGCGCCCTACCGGCTCGATGCGCGGCGCTGCATCTCCTACCTCACCATCGAGCACAAGGGGCCGATCCCGCGCGAATTCCGCGCCGCGATGGGCAACCGCATCTATGGCTGCGACGACTGCCTCGCCGCCTGCCCGTGGAACAAGTTCGCGCAGGCGGCAGCGGAAGCGAAGTTTTCCGCGCGGGACGATCTGCGGGCGCCCCGCCTTCACGACCTGCTGGCACTCGACGACGCCGCGTTTCGCGCGCTTTTCTCCGGCTCGCCCGTGAAGCGCATCGGCCGCGACCGTTTCGTGCGCAATGTGCTGGTCGCCGCCGGCAACAGCGGCGACGCCGAATCGGTGTCGGCATGCGTCGACCTCCTGGCGGACGCCTCGCCGCTGGTCAGGGGCGCCGCCGTCTGGGCGCTGTCCAGGCTGATGGAAGCGCGGGACCTTGCCGAACTCGCTCGGACGCGCCTGCCGCCGGAGACCGACGCCGGTGTCGTCGAGGAATGGCAGGCCGCGCTCGGCGGGAGGTTTTCGGCGTGACGACGCGAATCTTCCTGCTGGGGGCGGGCTACTCGGCGCGCGCTTTCGCAGCGCTGCAGCGGGACCGGGACGACGCGATCTTCGGGACGACGCGATCGGCGGAAAAGCTCGACGCGTTGCGAAAGGACGGGATCGAACCTCTCCTCTTCGACGGCGACACGATCAACGCCGACATGGCGGAGGCGCTGAGAAAGACCACGCATCTCGTCCTCTCCGCCGCGCCGGAGACCGGCGCACTATCCGCCGGCGGCGATCCCTTCCTGCCGCATATCGAGGATCGGCTTCGGCATTTGATGCCCGAACTCCGCTGGATCGGCTATCTTTCGACCGTCGGGGTCTATGGCGACCATGGCGGCGCCTGGGTCGACGAGGAAAGCGAGTGCCGGCCCGTCTCCCGACGCTCGATCGCAAGGCTTGCCGCCGAAAGGGCGTGGCAGGCGCTCGCCGAAAAGGAGCGCTTGCCGCTCGCTATCCTGCGGCTTGCCGGCATCTATGGGCCGGGCCGCAACGCTCTCGTCAATCTCGCGGCCGGCACCGCGCGGCGCATCGTCAAGCACGGCCAGGTGTTCAACCGCATTCACGTCGACGACATCGCCGGCGCACTTTCGCTCCTGGCGGAGCGCGAGGCGGGCGGCATCTTCAACCTCGCGGACAACGCGCCCTCCCCGCCGCAGGACGTGATCGCCTTCGCGGCTCGGTTGATGGGGGTCGAGCCGCCGCCCGAAACGCCTTTCGACGCGGCGGAGATGACCCCGATGGCGCGCTCCTTCTACGGCGAGAACAAGCGCGTCTCCAACGCCAGGCTGCGGGATGCGGGATATTCTCTCATCCATCCCGACTACAGCAGCGCGCTGACGCGGATGTGGCGCGAGAACTCCTGGCGCTGACCCGCGACATCCTTACCCGGAACAACATGGATGGTTTCGCCGTTGCGTCCCGCGTGGGCGTGCGCGGGCTCATCATGTTTTCGCCATCGCATCGCACCACCATCCGGCCTCGCGGGAAACAGCCGCCGGACGCCCATGAATTTGAAGGAGTAAAATCATGAAGAAGGTCCTTTCCACGGTCACGTTGCTTGTCGGTTCGCTCGCAACCGTTTCGGCCGCTGTCGCAGCCGACCTTCCCACCTACCGGGAAACGACCGCCTATCGCGAGCCCGATACCGGCGGCGGCGTCCGCATCGGCTATCTCGCCTGCGACATAGGCGGCGGGGTCGGCTACCTGCTCGGTTCGGCCAAGGCGGTGGACTGCGTCTTCCACTCCAGCCGCGGCGGGCACGAGCGCTATACCGGCACGATCCGCAAGCTCGGCGTGGATGTCGGCTTCACGACGCGGGGCCGGCTCGTCTGGGCGGTGTTCGCGCCGACGGCGGGCTACCACGCCGGTTCGCTCGGCGGCATCTATGACGGCGCGACGGTCGAAGCGACGGTCGGCGCCGGCGTGGGCGCCAATGTGCTCGTCGGCGGCACCTCCGGCTCGATCCACCTGCAGACGATCAGCGTCCAGGGACAACTCGGCCTGAACGCCGCGGCGACCGGCACCTCGATGACGCTGCATCCGATCGGGTGAGGCCGGCCTCCATGCGGCGGTCAGTCACGGACGGGCCAGCCGCGATGTTCGAAAAGCACCGCGGCCGTGCTATGATTCGGCCGCGGCGCGCGGTTTGTCATTCGTTAATCATGGCCCGCCAGTGTCGGGATTCCCTGCGGACAGGCAGAGGAGACGGGTTATGCCTTCCTTGACCATGCCGGTATGCCGTCTGGCGGCCACGCTCGCGTGCGCCGCCGCGATCGTTTCCACGCAGCCGGCCGCGGCGGGCGACCCGCTGGCGAAAATCGCTTTCGGCGCGGAGAAGCTGCCTGCGGCGGGGCCGGCGCAGTCCATCGGCTTCTACTCGAAGGGCTGCTTCGAGGGAGGCGTCGGCCTGCCGCTCGAAGGGCCGCACTGGGAAGTGATGCGGCCCTCGCGCAACCGTCGCTGGGGCCATCCTACCCTGATCCGGGTGCTGGAAAGGCTGGCCCGGGACGGGACGAAGGTCGGCTGGAACGGCCTGCTCATCGGCGACATCTCGCAGCCGCGCGGCGGCCCGATGACGACGGGGCACGCCTCGCACCAGATCGGGCTCGACGCCGACATCTGGTTCACGCCCATGCCCGAGGGCGGCTACACGCCGCAGCAGCGCGAAACCGTCAGCGCCGTGTCGGTGCTGAAGCCGAATTCGCTCCATGTCGACGACCGGCGCTGGACACCCGCCTATGAGGGCATCCTCAAGATGGCGGCCAGCTACCCCGAGATCGAGCGCATCCTGGTCCATCCCGGCGTCAAGGAGAAGCTCTGCGATACGGTGAAGGGCGACCGGAGCTGGCTGAGGAAGATCCGTCCGTTCTGGGGGCACGACGACCATTTCCACATCCGCATCGGCTGCCAGCCCGGCTCGCCGCTCTGCAAGGAGCAGTGGCAGCCGAAAGACGAAGGCTGCGACAAGTCGCTTGCCTGGTGGTTTACCGAAGAGCCCTGGCGGCCGGCCAAGAACCCGCAGCCCAAGGCGCGCGACATCATGCGGCTTTCGGCGCTGCCCAAGGCCTGCTTGAGCGTGCTCGCCGCTCCGGCAGAGTCCGGCACGGCGCTGGCTGTCTCGGCGCCCGCGGAAGGACGCGGCACCCTGCCGGTCAACGCCTTTGCCCCGACGCCGCCGGCGGACGTCCCGCTGCCGCAGCCCCGCCCCGATCACGGCCAATAGCGACCGGCGGAAGGGAAATCCGCCGGCATACGCCGTCTGCACTTTCCTTGCGCTACAGGTGGTTCTATAGGGTTCAACCGATTTAGCGTGCGCGGGGCGTTGAACCTTCGCCGCCGATGAACCATTACGTAGGCGCTTGCCGCGGGAACAGACCGAATATGCAGCTTACCGACAGCGACAACGGCGTCCTGAAGTTCCCGATCCTGATCGGGGACATCGGCGGAACCAATGCGCGCTTCGCGATCCTGCTCGACAGCTATGCCGAGCCCAAGGAATTCCCGACCGTCCAGACGGCCGATTTCCCCAATATAGACGAGGCGATCCAGTCCGCGATCCTCGACCACACGTCCATCCAGCCGCGCTCGGCCGTCCTGGCGGTCGCCGGCCCGGTCGAGGGCGACGAGATCGAACTGACCAACTGTAACTGGGTCGTGCGGCCGAAGACCATGGCCTCCGCGCTCGGCCTCGAGGATATCGTCGTGCTCAACGATTTCGAGGCGCAGGCGCTGTCCGTCGTGGCGCTCGGTCCGGACCAGATGGAAAAGATCGGCAGCGGCGCCGCCGAGGAGGAGGCGAGCCGCGTCATCCTCGGGCCCGGCACCGGGCTCGGCGTCGCCGGCCTTCTCCACGCCTGCCATCGCTGGATCCCTGTTCCCGGCGAAGGCGGCCACATGGATATCGGCCCGCGCACGCCGCGCGATTTCGAGGTCTTCCCGCATCTGGAGAAGATCGAGGGACGGATTTCCGGCGAGCAGCTCCTGTGCGGACGCGGCCTCGTCAACATCTACCGCGCCATCGCCAAGGCGGACGGGAAGACGGCCACGCTCGCGACGCCGGCCGAGATCACCGCCGCGGGGCTCGACAAATCGGACGAGATCGCGGTCGAGGCGCTGTCGATGTTCGTCACCTGTCTCGGCCGCACGGCGGGCGACCTGGCGCTCGTCTTCATGAGCCGCGGCGGCGTCTATCTCACCGGCGGCATCGCCCAGAAGATCGTGCCGGCGCTGAAATCCGGCGCCTTCCGCAGCGCCTTCGAGGACAAGGCGCCGCACTCGGAGCTGCTGCGGGCCATGCCGGTCTATGTCATCACCAATCCGCGCGGCGCCGTTTCGGGCCTCGCCGCCTATGCGCGCACGCCGGCGCGCTTCGGCGTGGCGACGCACGGGCGCCGCTGGAAATCCGCGTAGCCGTGGCTTTCACGGCGGCAATTCGGCCGAAATCCCGGGGATGGGCATAGGCAACGCGCCGCGATAGCGCTATTTGGGGCTCGATCGGAAAATTCGGAAGGAAGCGCACCTGGCAAAGGCTGCGAAAAGACGGAAGTATCCGCCCGCCGCCCCCGGCGAGGTCATCGCCGTGGTCCGCCGCATCCTGGCGGAGAACGGGCGCGAATATGCCGGCACGTATGTGACGACCATCATATGCCTGGTGGCCGTCGCCGCGTCGACCGGCTTCAGCGCATGGATCATGCGCGACGTCGTCGACAAGGTCTTCTACAAGCAGCAATACGAGCTGCTCGGCCTGATCTGCGGCGGCATCATGCTCGCTTTCACCATCCGCGGCGTGGCAAGCTACCTGCAGGCGGTGCTGCTCGCCAAGATCGGCAACAATCTCGTCGCCCGCTACCAGCAACGCATGTTCGACCATCTGATGCGGCTCGGCGTCAGCTATTTCACGGCGACCCGCTCCGGGCAGCTTGCGGCGCGCATCAACCAGAACGTGGCCGGCGTGCGCGATCTCCTCAGCCTGACGCTGACCTCGGTAGCGCGCGACGCGGTGTCGGTCATCGGGCTCGCCGGGGTGATGATATTCCAGGACCCCCTGCTCTCCTGCATCGCGCTCGGCATCGCGCCGCCGCTGGTCTTCGCGATCAACTACCTCATGCGCCGGCTGCGGCGGGTGACGCGGGAGGCGGTGGAGTACAATTCGCGCCTCATCGGCGCCATGCAGGAGGCGACCCAGGGCATCGCCATCGTCAAGGCCTTCACGATGGAGGACCAGCTTTCCGCGAAGCTCGGCGTCCTGATCGAAGAGGCCGAGAAGCGCTCCAACAAGATCGCCCGCGTCTCGGAACGCATGTCGCCGATTTCCGAGGTGCTCGCCGGCTTCGCCATCGCCGGCGTGATCGGCTATGCCGGATACCGGGCCGCCTATCACGGCGTGCCGCCGGGCTCCGTCTTCGCTTTCATCACGGCGCTGCTGCTTGCCTACGATCCGGCGCGCCGGCTGGCCAAGGTGCAGGTCGGCCTCGAAAGGGCCCTCGTCAACGCCCGCATGATCTACGAGATCCTCGACATCGACCCGCACCAGCGCGACGTGGACGGCGCCAGGGACCTGGTCGTGACCCATGCCGAGGTGCGCTTCCGCGACGTGAACTTCTCCTATGCGGAGAAGATGCCGGTGCTGAGCGACGTCAGCTTCACCGCCGAAGCCGGCAAGATGACCGCGCTGGTCGGCGCCTCGGGCGCGGGCAAGTCGACGCTCGTCGCGCTGCTCGAGCGTTTCTACGATCTCGATTCGGGCACGATCGAGATCGACGGCCAGGACATCTCGAAAGTGACCAAGCGGTCGCTGCGCCGATCGCTCGGCTACGTCTCGCAGCAGCCCTACCTGTTCGAGGGCACGATCCGCGACAACATCCGCTACGGCCGGCCGGATGCCACGGACGAAGAGATCGAGGAAGCGGCCCGGCTGGCGCATGCCGACGAATTCATCCGCCAGCAGGAGCACGGCTACGACACGCTGGTCGGCGAAAACGGTGTAACGCTCTCCGGCGGGCAGCGGCAGCGCCTCTCTATCGCCCGCGCCATCGTGCGCGACGCGCCGATCCTCGTGCTGGACGAGGCGACGTCGGCGCTCGACAACGAATCGGAACTGCGCGTGCAGCAGGCGCTGGCCACGGTCATGAAGGGGCGCACCACGATCGTCATCGCGCACCGGCTCTCGACGGTCATCGATGCCGACACAATCGTGGTGCTCGAGGAAGGCCGTGTCGTCGAGGAAGGCCCGCACCAGGTGCTGCTGGCGAAAGCCGACGGCGTCTATGCGCGCTTCTACCGCGGGCGTCACGACAAGGGACTGCAGCTCGTCGACGACACGGGCGACGGCCTGAAGGCGGCGTCGCCGTCGCAGAGGAAAGTCGCCGGAGGCGCCGTATGACGAGCGAAATGGGCCTGGTCGTCGTCGGCGCGGCCGGCCGCATGGGGCAGACGCTGATCCGCACCGTCCATTCGATGGAGGGCGTCCGCGTCGCCGCCGCGATCGAACGGGCCGGTTCGCCCCTGCTCGGGAGGGACGCGGGTGAGTTGGCGGGCGTCGGGCCGCTCGGCGTGCCGGTCACCGACGATCCCCTGCCGGCTTTCGCCAAGGCCGACGGCGTGCTCGACTTCAGCGTTCCGGCCGCGACCGTCGAATTCGCCGGCTACGCGGCTCAGGCGCGCATCGTCCACATCATCGGCACGACGGGATGCAGCGCCGAGGACGACGCGAAAATCGCGGCCGCGGCGCGCCACGCGACGATAGTGAAATCCGGCAATATGAGCCTCGGCGTCAACCTTCTGGCGGTGCTGGTTCGCGAGGCGGCGGCGGCGCTCGGCGCCGACGATTTCGACATCGAGGTGCTGGAGATGCATCACCGCAACAAGGTCGACGCGCCTTCCGGGACGGCGCTGCTGCTTGGCGAGGCGGCGGCGGCGGGCCGCGAGGTCGGACTTCGCGAGGCGAGCGTCAGGGTACGCGACGGCCACACCGGCGCGCGCCGGACGGGGACGATCGGCTTCGCCTCGCTGCGCGGAGGCTCGGTGGTCGGCGAGCACTCCGTCATCCTCGCCGGCGCCGGCGAGCGTGTCGTGCTTTCGCATCTGGCCGAGGACCGCGGCATCTTCGCGCGCGGCGCGGTGAAAGCGGCGCTTTGGGCGCGCGGACGCAAGCCGGGCCTTTATTCCATGCTCGACGTGCTCGGTCTCGCCGCGCATTGATGTTCAGGCAGTCCCAGCGCACCACCGCCCAAGCGGGTTGATTTTCAAAGGAAGAGAAAATGCCTCGTACCCTCGTGCTCGTCCGTCACGGCCAGAGCGAATGGAACCTGAAGAACCTGTTCACCGGCTGGCGCGATGTCGGCCTGACGGACAAGGGCCGCGAGGAAGCGCGCGCCGCCGGCGAGAAGCTGAAGGCGCGCGGGCTGAAATTCGACATCGCCTATACCTCGGCGCTGACCCGTGCGCAGAAGACCTGCGAGATCATCCTCGACGTGCTCGGCCAGAAAGGGCTCAGGACTGTCCGCGACCAGGCGCTGAACGAACGCGACTATGGTGACCTCTCCGGCCTCAACAAGGACGACGCCCGCGCCAAATGGGGCGAGGAGCAGGTGCATGTCTGGCGCCGCTCCTACGACGTGCAGCCGCCTGGCGGCGAGAGCCTGCGCGACACCGGCGCGCGCGTCTGGCCCTATTACCTCCACGAGATGCAGCCGCATGTGCTCGGCGGCAAGACGATGCTCGTCGTCGCGCACGGCAATTCGCTGCGCGCGCTGATCATGGCGCTCGACGGCCTGTCGCCGGACGAGATCGTCAAGCTCGAACTCGCCACCGGCTTGCCCATCGTCTATCGGCTCAACGCCGATTCCAGCGTCGCTTCCAAGGAAGTGCTGGAAGGCTGAACCCGTCTCATCCGGTGGACGGTCACTCCGATCGCGGCGGTCGGAACGGCCCTCGGGCGATGACGCGACGAGTACGATGCGCGACCGGAGAAAGCTTGCCCTTCGGCGATCAAACACGTTGACAGGCCGTGCCGCCCCGCTTACATCGGCGGCGCACCTTGCCCAGGTGGCGGAATTGGTAGACGCGCACGGTTCAGGTCCGTGTGCCGCGAGGCGTGGAGGTTCGAGTCCTCTCCTGGGCACCATCGCTCGCCAAGGTTCCTGATTCTATTAATGTTCTGGCTTCGTTCCGCAAGAGAACCCAGCTGTAAAAGGAACTGTTATAGGCGGTAGGCGGAAATGGCGGGATTGCCGGAACGGCTGATGGTGCGGAGCGGCATTTATTATTGGCGCGTCTGGGTCCCGAAAGGCGGAAGATGTTCTGGGCACGGAAGGCTCCGGTCAATGGCGTTTGGCCGGCGACGCTGCCCGCTGATGATCTTGAGCGGGGCTTCATACGTCGATCTAAATGTCGACGGGTGGAAAGCGCCCATCTTACGGATTAGACTTCCCGGCCATGCTGGAGCCACTGGGATCGGATCTGTGGTTTGCGGATGGCGGGATCGTCTCCTTCAAAGGCTTCGATTATCCGACACGCATGGTCGTCGTACGCCTTGCCGACGGAGGGCTGTGGCTATGGTCGCCCGTCGAAAGGACGGCTGCTCTTGAGGACGAGGTCCGAGCGCTGGGGCCTGTCCGGCACATCGTCAGTCCCAACAAGCTGCACTATCTCTTTCTCGGCGAATGGCAGACCGCGTTCCCGGACGCCAGTTTGTGGGCGACGGCGGCGACTGTCGCCAAGTGCAAGGAACTCCGCTTTTCGGGGGCATTGGCGGATGATCCGCCAGCCGAATGGAAAGGGCAGATCGACCAGTTCCATTTCACCAATTCGCCTTTCATGGACGAACTGATCTTCTTTCACCGCGCATCCCGCACCGCCATCATCGCCGACCTGTCGCAGACCTTCACCGAGGGGTTCCTGAAAAGCCACTGGCCCTGGTGGATGCGGCCGATCGCAAGGCTCTCCAAAATGGTCGAGGGATGGGGTTATCCGCCGATCGACTATCGGATCAGTTTCCGCAACCGCGCAAGCGCACGGCCCAAGATCCTGGAACTGATCGGAAAGCATCCCGAGCATGTCGTCGTGGCGCACGGTGAGATTGTCAGGACGGCGGGAGAAGCCTTTCTGCGGCGCGCCTTTTCGTGGCTGCTCCAATCCGCCGGAGACGAATGATCAGGCTTCATTCGGGCTTACACGGCCGGCGGATTAAGTCGGGCGAAGCCTTCCTGACGATGATAAGGGAAATAAGGATATGGCGCCGTGACGGCGCTGGCGGCATCCAACCGCTCCACTTGATCAGACGTAAGTGTCCAGCCGATTGCCCCTAAGTTCTGGCGCAACTGCTCCTCGTTGCGGGCGCCGATGATGACGGACGACACCGTTGGACGCTCCAGCAGCCAGTTGATGGCGATCTGCGGAATCGTCCGGCCCGTTTCCTGCGCGATCTCATCAAGAGCATCGACAACACGAAACATATGCTGCTCATCGACCGGAGGGCCGAACCCCGAGGTCTCATGCAGCCGGCTAACTTCCGGCAAAGGTTGCCCGCGCCGGACTTTCCCCGTAAGCCGTCCCCACCCGAGCGGGCTCCAGGCCACGGCACCGACGTTCTGGTCAAGTCCGAGCGGCATGAGTTCCCATTCGTAGTCTCGACCGACCAGCGAATAGTAGACCTGATGAGCCGCATAGCGGGGCCAGCCGTACTTGTCGGCGATGGCCAGCGACTTCATTATCTGCCAGCCCGCGAAGTTCGAGACGCCGACATAGCGTACCTTTCCGGCCCGGACGAGATCGTCGAGCGTCGCGAGAACTTCCTCGACACGGGTGCCGGCATCGAAGGCATGCAACTGCAGGAGGTCGATATAATCGGTGGCGAGGCGGCGCAGGGCAGCCTCACACGCCCTGATCAGTCTGGAGCGGGAAGAACCGGAATCGTCTGGCCCATCTCCCACTGGAAGCGAGGTCTTGGTCGAGACGATCACCTTGTCGCGCCGCCCCCTGATGGCCGTCCCCAGCACCTCCTCGGAAGCTCCATTGGAGTAGACATCTGCGGTGTCGAACATTGTAACGCCCGCTTCCATGCAAATATCCACCAACCGGCGCGCTTCCCTGGCATCTGTGTTGCCCCAGGATCCAAAGAGCGGACCTTGGCCGCCGAAAGTGCCGGCCCCGAAACTCAGTGCCGACACCTTCAAGCCAGATGCTCCCAATCGTCTGTAGTCCATATCAAGCTCCTGCCTTGAGCGGCGCGTATGTGCCGTCGAAGAAATGATTTAGCGGCGGACGCTTGCCTAGATGGCTTCTTCTACTATCATTCATAAGGAAAACTTAGAGCTGGGAGCGCAATGGACCGCCTCGCTGTCATGGCCACCTTTGTGCGTGTGGCGGAACTCGGCAGCTTGTCGGCTGCCGCCCGTGAACTCGGCCTGTCCCAACCAGCCGTAAGCCAGCAGATCACCGGGCTGGAGCGCCACCTGCGAACTCGCCTGTTTCACCGCAGCACACGGAAACTGGCGCTGACGTCAACCGGGGAAACGTACCTCGAACGGGCCAGACGGATAATGGATGAGGTGGCGGAGGTTGAAGACAACCTCGTCGGCCTCTCGGCCGAACTGAAAGGCAGCCTGCGTATCCAGGCTCCCAGCGGGCTGGGCCAAAAATACCTTGCTCCCCTGATCGTGGACTTTCATCGCCTGCACCCCGGCCTCACTGTCGAATTGGTTCTCGACGACCATGTCGCCGATCTTGTCGAAGAGGCCATGGATGTTGCGTTCCGACTTGGAACTCTCGCCCCGACAAGTCTCGTCGCGCGGAAGATCGGGTCGGTGTCGCGCATTCTCGTCGCATCGCCGGACTACATCGCAAGGGAGGGCAAGCCTGAAACCCCGGACGAGTTGGCTCGGCATCTCCATGTACGTTTCAGTTGGACACCTGCCGGTGAGCACCTGATCCTGGTCGGTCCCCAGGGAACGGTGGCGGCTGAGGTCAGGTCGACCTTCCGCGCCAACAATTCGTTCGCTCTGGTCGAGGCGCTGAGAGCGGGACTGGGCGTGGGTGGCGTGCAACTTCCCCTGGTTCACGATCTGCTCGAAAAGGGCGAACTGGTGCGGGTCATGCAAAACTACGCCTATCCACCAATGGACCTGCATGCCGTCTATCCGTCGGGACGTTTCATTCCGCGGAAGGTGCGCACCCTTGTTGATCATATCGTCTCCGGGCTGCCGCAGGTTCCTGGCTTGGACCTGCCGTCCCGTTCGGCAGTACCGTCGCATCGATGAACCCTCAGCACCTTCGGCCGATCCTATGCAGGCCTAGGCGAACCGATGTCCGACCTCAACTACCGGGAGGGCTCGCGATCGGGGGATTTCATTCCGTTTCACTTCACGACCGGCAGAAAATCGCTCCGCCGCGTCACCATCATAGCAGCCGCGCCTGAATGGCGAGGATAGCGGCGTGGTGCTTGTTGATGGCCCCGAGCTTCCGGCTCGCATTGCCCAGATGGTAGTTGACGGCCGAATCCGACAGGCCGAGCTTCGTGCCGATGTCCTCCGTCGTCATGCCGGCGGAGGTCCACAGCAGGCACTCGCGCTCGCGCGGGGATAGCGTGGTCGCCACGTCCTGGCGCCAGCCCTTGACGGAACGGACGATCTCGTCGTGAAAGCGGACCGCGAACATCTGGATATCGGCCGCGGCATGTCCGACGGCCTCGTCGATTTCGCCGCGCGTCGCCGCGCAGACGGCGAAAAGGCCGATCTCGCCATCGGGACCGGCGATCGGCACGCAATAGCCTTCCGTGATGCCGAATTCCTTGGCTTCGTAGAAGACCTTGCGCTGCAGCTTGGGGAAATTCTTCAGGAATCCGCCATGACCCCAGCGGAAGGGCAGTCGCGAGCGGCCGCTGAGCGCCACGACCGGATCGTAGAGCCGGTAGCACCGCTCGACATAGCGGCTCACCCATTCGTCGGGATAGTTGGTCCGGAACGTATCTTCCGGCCGCCCGGGGGCGCCGTAGGGCATTCGGGCCATCAGATAGGCGTAGTTCTCGAGCCCCAGGGACCTGACGAAGGCATCCGCGGTCTCGAGCGCATGTCCCCCCGAGGCCCGGCGTTCCAACAGTGCCGCGCTGCCATGCATCTCGTCCCGCCTTCCCTAGGAGCGCTGATTGTCGTCAGTCGCCAAGTGGCGGATTAGGCCATCGCGGCGCTCTTTTTGCAAGAATTGCCAGTCGTAGACTTATCGCCGCTTGGCTAGCGTTTCAGCTATCCGCCTGCATCTCCGAGGGAAACGGAACAATGAGAAAGCCAATTCACAACATCCTCCCGGCGGCCGCGCTCGCCTCGGCCGCCGCGCTCTGCATGATCGGAACCGCTCATGCCGACAAGGTGACGATCGGCGTGCTCGCGCCGCTCACCGGCCCTGCCGCCTCCGACGGGCAGGAATTCGAACGCGGCGTCAAGTGGGCCGTGGAAGAACAGAATGCGAAGGGCGGCGTCGCCGGCCACACCTTCGAAGTCGACGTCGCCGACGTCAAGGACGGCTCGGCCGCCAACGTGACGAGCGCGGTCGAACGCCTGCTCGGCACGGATGGCGTCCAGGTGATCCTTACCGGCTATGCCAGCCTGTCGATGTTCGAAACCGACCTCATGAAAGAAGCGGACATGCCGTATCTTTCAGCCGGTCCGTCGCCGCAATTCGCAAAGATCGTGACCAAGGATCCCGACAGCTACTGGTGCTGCTGGTCCTATACCGCCGATTTCAAGGGCTACGTCACCGACGTGCTGCCGACGGTCGAAGGGCTGGCCAAGGACGGGGCGATCACGCTTCGCAACAAGAAGGTCGCTGTCATCTCCTCCGACAATCCCTATTCGAAGGGCATATCGGAAGGCATGAAGCCGCTCTTCAAGGCGGCCGGCTGGACGATCACAGTCGACGAAATGGTACCCTACGGCGAAGTCAACGACTGGAGCGCCATCCTCGCCAAGGTCAGGCAGGATCCGCCGGATCTCGTCATAAACGCCGATTACCTGCCCGGCAATTCGGCCCTGTTCCTGAAGCAGTTCCTGCAGAAACCGACCAACAGCCTCGTATTCCTGCAGTACGCCCCGTCGGTGCCGGAGTTCGTCAAGCTGACCGGCGAGCAGTCGAACGGCGTTCTCTACGACCTGATCGGCGGGCCGCTCGACTCGCCGAAATGGCCGCGCGCCCAGACGCTCCTGAAGGGATTCAAGGACAAATACGGCGTCGATTCCGGCGCCTATGGCGTCGGCCTCTATGAAATGACGAACCTTTACTTCAAGGCGCTCGCGGAAGTCGGCGATCCGACCAAGCACGAGGAAATCGGCAAGGCGATCGGCAGGATGCAGGTCGATTCGGTAGCCGGGCCCATCGCCTTCGATCCGAAGACGCATGTGGCGCTTCAGGACGACGATCACGTCCCGGTCTCGTTCTGGCAGATCTGGGACGGCAAGCGCATCCTGGTCAAGCCCGACAAATATGCCGCCGCCAAGTTCAGGCTGCCGCCCTGGATGTCGAAATAGTCAAGGCCCATCCCCTCCGTCCGCGAACCGACGCGCGGACGGAGGTCTTCCGTTCCGATATCGACGCGCTGAAAATCATGACCAATGGCGGTCCCGCCGTGACACGCGATCCGAACGCGCGTCCCATCTTGGAGGCAAGAGGCCTCGCCAAGTCCTTCGGCGGCATCGTTGCGGTGCGCGGGGTAAGCTTTGCGGTCGCCGAGGGCGAGATCCTCGGCATTGCCGGACCCAACGGATCGGGCAAGTCGACGCTCTTCAACATCATCACCAACGTGCCCTTTGCCGCTGACGGCGGCGAAACGCTTTTTCGCGGAGCCAATATCCGACACTGGCCCGGCCATCGGATCGCCCGCGATGGACTGGCCCGCACGTTTCAGCGCGAGAGCGTGTTCGCCGGCCTGAGCGCCATCGACAATGTCATGGTGGCGGTCGAGGCTCGCGGAGGCGGCGGTGACCTGAAGACGCGCGAGAGGGTCGCGGGGGAGGCGCTCGACATCGCCGGCTACCCCGCCACCATGCACAACATGATCGCCGGCGCGCTGCCCGTCTTCTACCGCAAGCTCGTCATGGTCGCCGCCGCGATTGCGCTGAAGCCCGTGCTGCTCCTTCTCGACGAGCCGGCCTCCAGCCTCACGCCGCCCGAGATCGAGCGAATCCGCAAGCTCATCCTGAAGCTGCGCAAATCGGGCATGACGATCCTCCTTATCGAGCATGTGCTGTCGCTTCTCACCAGCGTGTCGGACCGGCTGATGGTGCTCGACCAGGGCTCGGTCATCGCGGAAGGAACCCCGTCCCAGGTGATCGCCAATCCGCGCGTCGTCGAGGCCTATCTCGGAGGCTCGGCATGAGCACCGTACCTCTCCTCGAACTGCAGCACCTGTCCGGAGGCTACGAGCCGGTGCAAATCTTCCGCGACGTCGACCTCGTCATCGCCCATGGCACGAGCACCGGCCTCTTCGGCCCGAACGGCCACGGCAAGACCACGCTGCTCCGCACCGTCTCGGGCGTCATCGATCCATGGAGCGGCAACATCCTCTTCGAGGGAAAGCAGCTCAACCGGCCGGGCGAGCGCGGCCGCCGGCGCTCGCGCAACCTGAACTATGACGTCTTCACGCGTCGCCGCATGAACCCGAAGAATGTGGCGCGTGCGGGACTGATCCATGTGGCGCAGGGCAACCTGCTTTATCGCGAGCTCACCGTGCGCGAGACGCTCGGCATCGCGCCGATCGCGGCAAGAGGCCGCGGCGAGCCGGGCGATTTGACGGAGAAGGCGCTCCGGCTCTTTCCGCGGCTGAGCGAGCGCATGAACCAGAAGGTGCGGTTTCTCTCGGGCGGGGAGCGGCAGATGCTGTCGGTCGCCTGCGGCCTCATCGCCGCGCCCAGGCTCCTGATCCTCGACGAGCCGACGCTGGGGCTTTCGCCGAAGCTGCGCCGCGAGCTTGCGGATGCGATCCAAGCGATCAAGGCGGATGGCGTGCCGCTCATCATCGTCGACCAGGACGTCGATTTCCTGAAGAGCCTGATCGAGACCCTCTATCTCTTCGACCACGGTCGCATCTCCGGCCGCATCGAGCGCGCCGACATGCCTTCGCACGAAGAGATCATGAGGATGCTGTTCGGGGAGGTGCATTCGTGACGTTCGAGACCTTCCTCTTCGTGCTTGCCGGAGGACTTGTGCTCGGCGCGCTCTATGCGCTGATGGCGACGGGGCTGGCGGTCGTGTGGACGACGCTCGGCATCTTCAACTTCGCTCACGGCGCCTTCATTACCTTCGGCGCCTATCTCGCCTGGCAGGTGAGCCAGACGGAGGCTGGCAACGCCGGCTATTTCGCGGGCGCCGCGGCGGCGGTCGCCGGCCTGTTCATCACCGGCGTCATCTTCCATCTGGCCCTTGTCAGGCCGTTCGAGCGCAAGCCGAATGTCGTGCTCCTGTCGGTCATTACGACACTCGCCGGCGCGACGATCCTGGAGAATGCGATCGACCTTGTCTGGGGGCCGCGCTCCAAGCAGCTTGCTCCGATGGTGCCGGGCGACGCGACGTTCTTCGGCGTCACGACGTCGAAAAACCAGATCCTCATGATCGTACTCGTCCTCATCATCCTGGCGGCCGTCGGCGCCTTCCTTCGCTATTCGGCCACCGGTCGCGCCATGCGGGCGGTCGCGCAGAATCGCGAGGCCGCCGAACTGATGGGCCTCGACGTTCCGAAGCTCTATGCCGGAGCGTTCGGACTTTCGGCGGCGATCGCGGGGCTGGCCGGGCTTTTCGTGGGCTCGATCCACTTCATGACGCCGAGCATGGGCACTGACCCGCTCATGAAGGCGCTGCTCGTCGTCATCTTCGGCGGCGTCGCACGTTTCACCAGCCCGATATACGCGGCCTTCGTGGTAGGCCTGGTCGAAGCCTTCTCGACCTACTATGTCGGCCTCTACTGGACGCCCGCCGTCCTCTTCGGCCTGATGATCGTCGTCCTTATCGTCAAGCCGGAAGGCCTGTTCGGCAAATACGAGCGCTCGGTCTGATGCGCTACGATCCTCCGTTCCGCAAGAGTACCGGCTTCATTCCGGCCCTGGTGGCGCTCGCCCTCCTCGTCGTCTTCCCGTTCGTCTTCACCGACACCTATTCGCGCCACCTGATGATCCTGGTCTTCATCTACGCGATCGTGGCAGCGAGCTGGGATCTGAGCCTAGGCTTCGGCGGGCTGGTGAACTTCGCCCATGTGGCGCTCTTCGCCGTCGGCATGTACACCTACGGCATCCTCGCCAAGACGCTTGGTCTCGATCCCTGGCTCGCCATCCCCGCCGGCGGGCTGGTCGCCATGGCCTTCGCCGCGGCGATCGCGCTGCCCATCCTCCGGCTCGACGGCATCTACGTCATCCTGGTCACCATCGCCTTCTCGCAGCTCATCTACCAGATCGTCATCAGCCAGTCGGACGTGACCGGCGGCACGTCGGGCATGGTGCTTCTGCCCCCGCTGAAGCTCGCCGGGCATTCCTTCGTGCTCAACCACAAGATCGGCTACTATTACACCGCGCTCGGCATTTTCGTGGTTTCGACCGCCTGCCTCTACACGATCATCCGCTCGCGGCTCGGGCGTGCCGTCATCGCGCTGCGCGACAACAAATATTATGCCATGGCGCGTGGCGTCTCGGAGGCGCGTACCCGCCTCGCCGCGCTGGCCGCCAGCGCCTTCTTCGCAGGTGTGGCCGGCGGCTTCTACGGCTCCTATGTCCGCGTCGCCTCGCCGGACGCCTTCGGCCTCGGCTTCCTCACCCTCATCCTGTCGATCCTGCTTGTCGGCGGAGCCGGCACGTTGTGGGGTCCGATCGTGGGCGCCTTCGTCATCACGCTTCTTTCCGAGGCGATCGCGGATTACGGGCCATGGCGGAGCATCGCGATCGGCGCGATCATCATTCTCATCCTCGTCTTCTATCCGGGTGGACTTTGGGCGGCGGTGCAGGAACTGCGCGAGGGGGTGGACATGGCGCGCACCTCCATGCTGGCGAGGTGGCGCAGGAACCGCGGCCGTGCCGAGCGCGAAAGGCGACTCGGGACCAGGGAGCAGGTGATTTCGACGCCGCACGGGCTCATTGCCTATGCCGACAGCGGCGGAGACAAGCCGCCGGTGCTCTTCATCCACGGCAACTCCGCCTGCAAGGAGGCCTTCCAATACCAGTTCGCGGCCCTGCGCGACGATTTCCGTCTGATCGCCTTCGACCTGCCGGGCCATGGCGTTTCCGGCAATGGCGAGCCCGAAACCGACTACAACGTCCCGGCCTATGCGGAAGTCGCCGAAAAGGTGCTCGAGACCTGTGGGGTGAAGAATCCCGTCGTATTCGGCTGGTCGCTCGGCGGGTATGTCGCGCTCGAGCTTTCGGCTCGCGCCGTCGTCAAGGTCCGGGGGCTCGCCATCGCCGGTACGACGCCACTCAATCTGGTGCCCGACGATTTCGGCGCCGGCTACGACGCAAGCTCACATCTGATCCTCGCCGGCAAGCAGTATTTCTCTCCCACGGAGGCGCGGGCCTATGCGGGTTCCGCGACCGCGCCCTATTCGGCGACAAGCGCCTTCATGCACCGCAACCTCGGCCGCACCGACGGGCGCGCACGCGTCTACATGTTCTCGAAGCTTGGCGTCACCGACTGGCCGCGCCAGATGCGCATGCTGCGCGACGGAACCGTCCCTTTCGCCATCCTCAACGGCTCCGACGATCCGTTCCTCAACCATTCCTATATCCGCGGTCTTCACTATGGCAGCATCTGGACAGGCGCGCCCTTCGACATTGCCGGCGGCAAACATGCGCCCTTCTTCAACAAGCCCGACGAATTCAATGCCGCCTTTCGTCGTTTCATGCGCGAGGCCTGCGGTTTGTGAATTCGGCCACAGGCAGAACTGCTCCGACCCCCATTCCAGAACGCCTGATGGCTATGAGCCTACATCTACAAGCCTCTAAAGGCAGCAGCCTGAAACACCGCATATGGATAAAGCACTTTTGACAGCCGCTCATATCTGCGACACGAACTTGATCTGCAGATAGGCTTCGATGCCTTCGCTGCCGCCCTCGGAGCCCATACCGGAGTCCTTGATGCCGCCGAATGGTGTTTCCGGCAATCCAAGGCCCATATGGTTGATCGTCACCATGCCGCTCTCGATGGTGGCACCGAGAGCAGCCGCCGTCTTCGTCGAGCCGGTATAGGCATAAGCGGCCAGACCATAGGGCAGCCGGTTGGCTTCGTGGATTGCGTCATCAAACGACTTGAACGGCACCATGATGGCGAGCGGCCCGAACGGTTCCTCGTTCATGACCCGCGACCCCTGCGACGGTTTCACGATCACCGTCGGCTCGAAAAAATAGCCCTTGTTGCCGATGCGCCGGCCGCCGGTACGCACCTCGGCACCGGATTTCACCGCGTCGGCAACCAACGCGTCCATGGCGTGCAGACGGCGCTCATTGGCCAGCGGCCCCATCGTGGTGCCCTCGGCAAGGCCATCGCCGACTTTCAGCGACTGCGCCTTCTTGACGAATTCTTCGACGAACGGCTCGAACAACTGCTCCTGCACCAGGAATCGCGTCGGTGAGACGCATACCTGTCCGGCATTGCGGAATTTGGCCGCCGACAGAACGTTGACCGCTGATTCCAGATCGGCGTCGCCAAACACGATAGCCGGCGCATGACCGCCCAATTCCATCGTCGCGCGCTTCATGTGAAGCCCGGCTAACGCAGCGAGCTGCTTGCCGACAGGCGTCGAGCCCGTGAACGATATCTTGCGAATGTCGGGATGGGCGATGAGGTACTGCGATATTTCCGACGGCGTGCCGAACGCCAGATTGACGACGCCGGCCGGCGTTCCGGCATCGATGAAGGCCCGGATCAATTCGGATGCCGAGGCCGGGGTCTCCTCCGGCGCCTTGACGATGATGGAGCACCCCGCAGCCAGCGCCGCGGACAGTTTGCGCACCACCTGATTGATCGGGAAATTCCAGGGCGTGAAGGCCGCGACAGGGCCTACCGGCTCGCGCAGCGACAGCTGGTAAACGCCTTCCGCACGCGGCGGGATCACGCGACCGTAGGCGCGGCGGCCTTCTTCGGCGAACCACTCGATCACATCCGCGGAACTGCGCACCTCCCCGCGGGCCTCGCTCAGGGGCTTGCCCTGTTCGATCGTCATCAGCCGGGCGATGGTTTCTTCCCGCTCCCGCATCAGCGCGGCGGCCTGCCGCATTACCTTCGAGCGCTCATAGGGCGAAACCTTCCGCCATGTGGCGAAGCCGCCCTTGGCGGCCGCGACCGCTTCGCCGAGATCGTCGGCCGTCGCATGCGCGACGGCACCCACCACCTCTTCCGTCGCCGGATTGATGACCGGGATCGTCGCACCAGCGGCTGCCGGCCGCCACCGGCCGGCGATGTGCAGCAGCGTGTCCTGATACATCGACATCTCCTTACGCCGAATACACCAGGTCACCGTCGATATAGGTCGATGTCACGTTGAGGTTACCGAGTTCATTGACCGGAATCTGGTAGGGATCCCGATCCAGCATGATGAAATCCGCCATCTTGCCCGGCTCGATCGAGCCTATCATATCTTCCCAGCCGAGCGAGAAGGCCGCCCAGTTGGTGTACATCTTGAAAGCTTCGTGGACCGAAATGGCCTGATCCGGCTCGACCTCCTCGCCGGACTTGGTAAGGCGCTCGACCGATGCCTGGATGGCGGGGAACGGAATGTGCTGATCCCTGGTGATGCCTATGGCATCCGAGTTGCCGGGAATGATCAGGCCGGCATCGATCAGATCCCTGAACGGCATCAACTTGCCGATACGATCGACGCCGAGGCTGGTGCGATAACCTATGGCCGTCGTCAGGATGAAGGCCGGCTGCGGCACGGGCACAATGTGAAGATCGGCCATGCGCTTGATGCGCTCGGGGTTCATGAACAGATTGCCGGCATGCTCGATGCGGTGACGCTTCTGTTCCCGGCTCTTCGGCGGCAGGGAGGCGATGGCATCGAGCGCCTGATCCAGCGCACGGTCGCCGATGGCGTGGATGGCGATCTGGAAGCCGGCGCTGTCGATCTCCTTGCACAGCCGGGTCATCTCTTCGTCGGTGTAGGTCAGCTCACCGCGATAGCCCTGACGTCCCGGATAGTCCTGGTTCAAGGCCGCGGCACCGGAGGTCAGGCCGCCGTCGGCAAACAGCTTGATGCCGCAGAGCTTGGCCTTGTCACCCTGGATGTTCTTGAAGCGGCTTTGCAGCATCTTCGAGGTGAAGTCGGATTCCTTCACGACCGTCGGATATTTCGGGTAAATGCCCGCGCGCAACGTACCCCAGCCTTGCGCCGCCATCAGCAACAGACCGTCCAGACCGTGCGAATGCAGGGGGATTTCGCCGATGCAGGTCACGCCCACGCTGAGGTACTTCTCTTGCACCGCGACCATCGCGTCGACCAGTGACGGCACCGTGGATTGGGGGCCCTGAAGCGGCGCGTACATATCGAACGTGCGGCCGGTAAGCTCACCGGTCTCGTCGTCGTGCTCGATGCGGCCGCCCGGCGCATCCGGCGTATGCTTGTCGACGCGCAGCAGCTTCAGAGCGAATGAATTGAAAACGTTAAGGTGATAGCTCGAACGATAGACGACCGGGTGCTTGTCGCTGACCTTGTCGAGATCGTGGACATCCGGGAAACGACCTTCCTTGAATTTCAGATTCTGGAAGTGCTGACCGTGGCCGAGAATCCATTCACCCGGCTTGACCGTCTCCGCATGCGCGCGCATGCGCTCGACCATTTCCGCGATCGACGACACGGTCGAGGAGCGGACGTCAACCGCGAGGCCCCAGGCATAGGCCAGCATTTCAAGATGGGCGTGGGCGTCGATGAGGCCGGGGAAAACGGACGCGCCCCGGGCGTCGACAATCGTGGCTCCCGGCGATGCCGCGAGAACGGCCTCGCGCGTGCCGACATTGAGAATGCGCCCATCGCGAAAACTGAAAGCCTCCTGGACACTGCCCCGCGCGTCCATCGTGTTGACCCGCGCGTTGACGACGCAAGTGTCTTGGTTGTTCGTCACTCTACTTCTCCTTCCGCCGGTTCGGCGTCTACAGTCCAATTCAAAACCTTGCCGCGTCATGCCGCGGCCTGAAGATCAGCCCTTGCCCAAGACGGTCCGCAATCCAAAGAAGCGCTCGACCAAAAGCACGAGCGCGAGCGCCACCAGGGCACCGAGACTGGCGCTCGCATAGAGGCTCGGCGTGTTCGACACCTCGGCGTTGCCCAGCAGATAGACCGGGAACGTCGTCATGTTCGATCCGACGAGGAACATGGTGACAGCCACGTCCTCGAACGACATGACGAATCCGGTGAACATGCCGGCGACGATACCCGGCCGCAGCAACGGGATGACGATGCGCATGACGGTCGTCAGCGTGCCGGCGCCAAGGCCGGCGGCGGCCTCTTCCAGACGCGCGCCGGGCGCCGACAGCCGGGCGATGATCGGAACCAGCACGAACGGAAAGGTGTAGACCGTGTGCGCGATCAAAAGGCCCCAGAAGGTGCCGACCAGCGGCAGCGACAGCTTGTGCTGCCAGAAGAAGTAATATTGGAGGAAGGCAACGCCGAGGATGATGGCCGGAAACTGCAACGGGCTTCGCAGCGCCATCTCGATGAAGGGACGCCCCGGGACCCTGGCCTTGACGAGCGCAATGGCCGCCGGCACGCACAGCAGGACGGATAGCGCCGCACTCAATACGCCGAGGATGAGGCTGCGGACGAAAGCATCGATCGCCACCTTCGGAATGACCGCGTAGGATTGAAGCGACCAGACGCGCGGCGGAAACGTAACCGTCGTCGGATTGAACGAAGTGAGGACGACGACGATCAACGGCATCACCAGGAACAGCACGGTGACGGCGGTCAGAACCCCCATCAACCCGCAGACCAAGCTGTCGAACGCAAGCGAAAGCCGTTTCATGAGCCGCCCCGCGCCGCGGCTCCGCGTCGCCAGTTGGTGGAGAGAAAGACCAGGAAGGCGATAACGCCGATCACCGCCACCAGAACCACCGAAAGCGCTGCGGCATAGCCGAAATCGAACAGCACTTGCGAGGCTTGCTGAATCTGGATCGCCATGACATCGACGCGGCCGCCTCCAAGCAGCACCGGCGTGGTGAAGTAGGAAGCCGTAGCCATCACCGTGAGCAGCCCGATCGGCACCGCGTTCCGCCAGGTAATCGGCAGATGGATACTGACGAAGGCGCGCCAGCGCGAGGAGCCGAGGCCGATGGCTGCGCGCTCGAGATCCTTCGGGAGCGCCTCGATGACGGGGATCAGCGCCAGCATCACGATCGGCGTCTGGATATGAATCATACCGATGGCGACGGCGGTGAAATTGTTGATCAGTTGGAGCGGCTCGGACACGATGCCCAGACCGACGAGCACGCCGTTGATCGGCCCCTGGTAGGCCAGCAGAACGCGCCATCCGAGCGCGCGCGCGATGGTGCTGGTGAACAGCGAGGCGATCGCCGCCATGAAGATCAGTTTCGACAGCACCGGGCCGCGGCGCGCGACCTGGTAGGCCAGCAGATAGCCGAGCAGGAGCGACACCACGCCGGTCACGACGCTGAGCAGCAGGGTCGTCACCAAAGCGGCGCGTGCGCTGTCCGATGTCAGGACGTCGACATAATGCTGCAATGTCAGGACGGTCGAGGTGTCTGTCTTTACCGTGAAGCTGGTCCACAGGAACATGCCCAGCGGAAACACGAACAGCAGACAGAAGAAGAAGCCGAGCGGGAGAAGGCCGACCCGCAGGACCTTGTCATCCTGACCGATCATGACGGGTCTCGCGGCAGCACGCGCGCGCCCTCGGAACGCCAGGACACATGAACCCCGGTTCCCTCGCCCATCACGGCGCCCGGCGCCTCAAGCGCCAGCAATGAGCCGGCTTCCGACGTCTCGACGCGCAAGAACGTGTTGACGCCGTAGAACATGCGCTTGGTGACGCGGCCGGCGATCGAATCGGCTGTCGCCTCGTGGCTGCAGAGGATTTCTTCCGGTCTCAGGGATACGCTGGCGGCCTCACCGGCGCGCAAGTCCCCGGTAGCCAGGAATTCATGCTTCGACGTGGAATGCCGCACGCGGCAGCGCCCGCCCTCGCCGCCAAGGACTTCAACCGGCAGCAAGGTCGTGGTGCCCAGGAATTCCGCGGTGAAGGCGGTGCGCGGCTCGCGATAAAGCCTGCCCGGCTCGCCTTCCTCGAGGATGGCGCCATCCCGCATCACGACGATACGGTCCGACATCGCCATCGCTTCCTGCTGGTCGTGCGTGACCAGGATCGCCGTGACGCCGACCTCCTTCTGAACGGCGCGGATTTCCTCCTGCGCCTCGGCGCGCAACTTGGCGTCGAGCGCGCCCATCGGCTCGTCCATCAGCAGGATTGCCGGCCGGATGACAAGCGCCCGCGCCAGCGCGACGCGCTGCTGCTGACCGCCGCTGAGCTGGAACGGAAGACGCGCGGCGAAGGCCGACATCCGAACCATGTCCAGCGTTTCCATGGCGCGCCGGCGACGCTCGGCTCTCGACACCTGCCGCATGCGCAGGCCGAATTCGACGTTGTCCAACACGCTCATATGCGGGAACAGCAGGAAGTTCTGGAACACCATTCCCATGTCGCGGACCTGCGGCGGATCGCGGGTGATGTCCCGGCCATTGACCTTGATGGTGCCGCTCGTCGGCGGCAGATAGCCGCCGATGGCACGCAGGACGGAGGTCTTGCCGGAGCCGGAGGGGCCGAGCAGAGAGACGAGTTGCCCGTGCGGGATCGTCAGATCAAGGCCGTCAACCGCGACATACTTGCCGTAGACGATCCGAAGCTTCTCGATCTCAAGCGTGCTCATGAGCCGATCCCCGGGAAACGCGGTCGAAACAGCCGCGTGCCCCTTCCGTTGATCTTGCAAGGCCGAAGCGATGGAGGTCGGCCGGCGAGCCTTCGCCAGCCGGCCATCGGACGCTATCTGGCGATCTTGCTCCAGTTCGTGGTCCAGTCGCGCAGGTGGACGAGGAACTCGTCGTAGTTCGGCAGGAACAGTTGGTCCGGGTCTTCGATAATCCAGGCCTTCGCGTCCGGGTCGGCCTCCATCACCTTTTCTATGCCCGCCTTGGTCGGCGGCGTGCCGGCGATGAAGCGGTTGAGCGGCACGGTCGCGGCGGCCGCGTCGTCGGACAGGAACTCGTTCATGAACAATTCGACGATTTCCTTGTTCGGCGTCCCTTTGACGAGAACCAGATTGTCGGGATTGATCAGGTCCGAATACTTCTTGCCGTCCGACTCGATGGACCAATGAGCATAATCGACCGGAACTTTCTGGCGCTTGAGCGCAAGGCAGCGCCCCTGATTGTTGCCGATTGTCAGCCACACGTCGCCGGAAGTCATTGCCGCGTCGACATCGCCCGACGAGTTGAACAGGCCATAGGCCTTCACCTTCGAAGCAAGTTCTTCGAGCGTCTTCGATGCGTCGGCGTAGTCGCCGCCGACCGACTTGGCGATTGCCGGCGCGCTGATCAGCCATTGCGCGGCGGTGGTGTTGGGGAACATCACGCGACCGGCCAGCGGCTTCGCCGACCAGACATCGATCGCATTGGGCGTTCCCAGCTTGAGCTCGGCGAACTTGTCGGTGCGATAGCAGTTGCCGTAACGGTACATCATACTCGGAATGCCGGCCTTGATGCGGAGGCTGGCCGGCACCTTCGCCATGTTCGGGATGTCGGCCACATCGACCGTGCCGACAACTCCCTCCTTGGTGCCGCGCGCCAGATTGGCGGAATCCATCAGCATGACGTCAATGTCGGGGCTGCCGCCGGCGGCGCGGATGCGGGTGATGTTGGTCGACGGGCTGGATGGCAGCCAGTTGATCTTGACGCCCGTGCGCTTTTCAAAATACTGGCCGAAGCTCTTCGCCCATTCTTCGTTGAACGTGCTCGAGTAGCCGGCGAAGGTCAGGGTCTTGCCGGCAAAACGCCGGACGTCTTTCTCCTGAGCGCCAGCGGCCGTTGCGAATGCGGCCGCCGTGACGGCCAATACGCAACCCGCCAGGGCGAACCTGGCGGCCTTCCTCGAAACAGACATCAGAATGTTCATTGCTTGTTACTCCCCGTGAGTAATACCGGTCCTCTATTTTCCGTATTCCTGATCAGTCACTTCGTTCATCCACTTCACGTCGCCGAAATGCAGCGCGATTTGGGTGACGAGGCCATGAGCGCAGGCGCCGTGCCAATGTTCGACGTTTGGTTCGGCCCAGACCACGTCGCCGGGATTGAGCGTCACCCGCTCGCCGCCGCGTTCCTGGATCCAGCCTTGCCCGGCCACGGTGTAGATGAACTGGCCGCCGTCATGCGTATGCCAGCGCGTGCGCGCGCCCGGCGCGAACATGATGCTGATGCAGCGCGCGTCACCCTCGTTCATGAGAATGTCCGACCACACATCGCCGCCGGAATTATTGGCCGAGCGAAGTCCCGACGACTCGCTGCCGCGAATGCCTCTGCCTACAATCACTACCAAGGCTCCCTGAATTCCGTTGCGCTCAGACCGCTTCCGACAGGTCGATCCTGCCGGCCCGCGCGTCGGCCACCATGCGATGGCTGGCGTTGTAGCCCGTGAGACCGCTCATGTAGTTGGCCGGCCACATGCCGGCGCCGCACATGTAGAGGCCTTCGATGGGCGTGGCGTAGTGCGAACATTCCGGCAGCGGACGCGCGTCGAATATCTTGCCGGGGATGATGTCGCCGTGCGCGCCGTTGCCTTCCGCCATGCCGAATTTCTTCTCGAGATCGACGGGGGTGTAGACGTGAACTCCGGCCAGAATGCTATGCAGGTTGGTGATGTTGTCGGCGAGCGTGGCCACCACTGCCTTGCCGAGCGCTTCGCGCTCGTTCTCCCAGTTGCGGCCGTTCGCCAGATGATAGGGCGTGCCACGGACGCTGAGGCTCATGAAGTGACATCCCGGCGGCGTCATCGACGGATCGACGGCTGAGGAAATAACACCCGAAATAGTCACCTTCGGCGACCAACTGCCCATGATGGCTTCGTTGTAGCTCTCCTGAAGCACGTCGACGCTGGGAACGACACGGAAATTGGTCTTGAGAAAAGCCTCGTTCTCGGCATCGCTGCGCGCCCGGCGGAACCGCGGCGTGCCTTCGAGCGCAAGGTGCACCTTCGATGACGAGCCGCTCATCTTGATGCGCCTCGCCCGGTCCTCGACTTCCTTCGGCAACTGGTTCGGCGGCACCATGCGGGTCAGCACCGTCTTCGGATTGACGTTGGTGAGGACGCGTGCGGCCAGGAATTCGCGGCCGTCCGACAAAAGCACTCCCAACGCCCGGCCCTTGTCGCAGAGGATTTCCTTCACCTCCGCCTCGAGCACGATCTCGACGCCCATGGCCCGGGCCGAGCGCGCCATGGCCTGCGTGACCGCGCCCACACCGCCCAGCGGCGAGGCGTTCTTCATCATGAGCTCGTTGTTATCCTCTATGCCGCGGCGGCGCATCGAGGCCTCGTATAGAGGCCGCTGCAGCAGGAGATAGCCGCTGCCCGGCGTGCGCGGCCCGACGAGGTTGGTCGCCATCGCGGTGCCGGCCATGAACGCCTGGAGCCACGGCGATTTGAGGTGACGATCGAGCACGTCGGCGACGCTGCCGAACATCACCAGGTTAAACGCTTCCTTGTCCTCCGGATGCGAGAAACGCGCCGCGATGTCCTCGAATGCGGGCGGCGGCTCGTAGAAGGATACATCCATCTTGCCGGCGACACGCTCGTAGAATTTCAGGACGTCATAGAAGCCCCGGATGTCGTCCTCGTCGGCGAAGCGCAGCATCTCGCGGCGGCGCTCCTCTCGGTCAGGCCACATGACGAGGGCGTCGCCGTCCGAGAAAAAGGTGATGGAGCTCAAGCTCGGATGCGTCAGTTGCAGCCCGAATTTGTGCAACTCCATGTCGGCCGAGATCTTCGGGTCGAGACTGTGGCTCGAATTGGCGACACTGCTGCCGCGGTAACCGGGGAAGATTTCCTCGGTGACGCAGGTGCCGCCGACTTGCTCGCCGCGCTCCAGGACAAGCACTTTCCAGCCGGCGCGTGCGAGATACCAGGATGCAACGAGGCCGCTGTGCCCCGCGCCAACAACAATAACGTCGTACTTCGCCATTTTACTCTTCGCTGAAAGAAATGCGCCTTACCGTCCGCGGTCGCCTCGGAGAGCCACCGCGACCCTGCTCAGCCCAATGCCTTGATGCTGCGCGACGCGATGCGCCAACCCTGGTCGGTTCTCGTCATGACGTCGCTGTACTCGGCGGCCACGAGGGATTTGTCCTGCCGGATCGACAAGGCCTTGCTGAGCGCACGCACCGTCCCGGCGTCGTCCGTCGAAAGGATGGTGTTGGTGATAAAGTGGGAAATGGCCGGGCTGGCGAAGCCCTTGAACGCCGCGATGACGTTGTCCAGGCCATCCGCCTTCAGGCGGCCCGGATTCTCAAAAAGCATATCCGGCGCGAAAACCTCGCCCAGCCGATCATAGCCGCGCGAATCCAATATGAACGCAACCGCATTGATCACGTCCACGATTTCGGCCCTATCGCGCTCCGACAGTTGCTTTTGGCCTGCCATTTTTACGCTTTCGCTCCACATGACTTTGGTTCGAGTAACGATTTGCGACATCGCTGGTCGCCTTGATCACCTGCGCGAGACCAGCCTCGCTGAACCGCGTCAGGGGTACGACCGTCGTCAGGACGCCCACCAGCTTGCCGTCGATATAGACAGGCGCCGCAACGGCCCATGATTCCAGCGTCGATTCCTGCCGGCTGAAGGCGTAGCCTTGCCGGCGGATCTCGTCGCATTCCTTCGCCAACTCCGCGACAGTCCGCACGCTGCCGGTCGCCATCTCGAACCGGTCATCCGTGCCGAACAAGTCCGCCCAGGGATTCTTGTCTTCGCCGAAGGCCAGCAGCGCCTTGCCCGCCGCGCCACGGAAAATCGTCCTGCGCTCGCCGGGCTGACAAATACGCCGTACCACCTGCTCGGATTCCGAGGATTCGATGCACAGGCGATCGCACGCAGTGCGAACGAAGAACGCCACCGTCTCGTTCAGTTCGGCACGCAACGCCGCGGTTGCGGCCCGCGCCACCTGACGCAAAGGCGCCCACTGGTCGGTGCTGTAAAGCAGCGAGGTCAACGCCAGACCGGGAACATATTTGTTCTCTTCGTTATTGGCGATGAAGCCCTGTCCTTGCAGCGTGTTCAACAAGCGGGACGCCGTGCTCGGGCTGATGCCGACGGCCCGCGCGAGTTCGGTGAGCGAACGTCCTTCCTTGCCGAGCGCGGTGAGCAGACCGAGCGCGCGGATGACCGATCGCACGCTGTCGGAGTTTTCCGCTGTGTGGAAATCAGTTTTCATTCTTCGGAATTTAGGCGGCTTGCCGCCGAGTTGTCAACTGTCGCGACAGACAATGCCGAATTCCGATGCCCTTTTGCGCAAGCCACCCCGTCCTTCCGCTTCTCATGGGACGAGGCCATTCATGGCGAGAGGTGTCTCCAGTCCTAGTTCGTATCTCAATAGTTGGGATTAATATTCTAATAATTGACATATGGCCCAAACTTGCGAATGATCGATGGCGCGCTCGGACGCATGGTCGCGATCGGTACGTCCGCGACATCGTTGAAGGAATCGTCATGCCGGCCCGCCTCATCGCCGATCTCCAGTACATGCGCTCGGCGCTCGGCGAGGCATTCATGGCCCAGCTCACCTATCTCGGCATCTTTCGCGGAGCCCCGCACAGCGCGGCGCCTGTGCTCGTGGAAAGCGGGGGACGACGTACCGTCATCATCAACGACCCGGATGCCGAGGCAGCGCGGGCGCTCCCGGCCGATGTGGCGACCATCCGGTATGGCCGCTATTTCACATGGAACGCGAATCCCGTCGAACCGGCGCCCGATTTTGCCGAGGCGGTGCGTCAGGTAGCGAAGGGCGGAGCGCTCGCTTGCGACGCACATCTCCCGCAGTCGCGCTACGAGGCTCTCTCCGCATCCGGTTCGATCAGCCTGGAACGCCCGAGCACCATTCCCACAGTGCACGTCTATCGCAAGTCGCTGGCGGAAATCGAAGCGCAGTGGGCTGCGACCAGGGCCTCGGATTGCGTTCCTCTCAAGCCCTATCTCGCCGGGTTTCCCCACGCGCGCGCC
Source organism: Rhizobiales bacterium 65-79 (assembly GCA_001896885.1). GTDB lineage: Bacteria > Pseudomonadota > Alphaproteobacteria > Rhizobiales > Rhizobiaceae > Mesorhizobium_L. The sequence goes on from MKRJ01000006.1 coordinate 37,808, forward strand.
CTGGCGGAAGCGCTCGATCGTCCTTTCGAAGGCTTCATGCGGCTGGAAAAGCTCTGCCACTTGTCCGGGCTGGACGCACTCCATGTAACCTCGCCCTACGAGGTCGAACTATTCACCGGGTTGCCCGACGCGATGGCCGAAGCCCATGGCATCACGGCCGTCTATATCGCGGGAGACGATCATGCCACGATCTGCGCGGCGAAGCCCATCGTCCGGGCGGATTTCGTTCCGCATGGCGAGGCGCGCGCTCTCTCCCGGCTGCTCGCGGACCTTGGCGCGGTCGGGGCGCAAAAGAACGAGATGCCGGCCGCGCTATGGCAGCCGCTTGCTGCCGCGGGCGTCGCGCTGGTCGAGGGCGATGCCGTCCTGCGCCGCTGGCAGGATCGTCGCGCGGGCGAGGATTTCGGCTATTTTGTTTTTGCGGCGAACGCCGTGATAGAAGGCTTCGCTGCGGCCGAGGCCTTCTTCGCCCGCGCGAAAGGCGCGCATCTGACCGAGCGCGATCTCGCTGCCGCCTATCGCGACGGAGTCTATCGTTTTCGCGAGCGTATCGGTTTCAAGGGCCACTACTCGCCCTATTTCGAGATCGTCCATTCCGGCGCCCGCACCCCGCTGCCGGCAACCGCCGCCGACTACCCGGTTTCGCACGAGGACCTCACCATCGCCTTCGACATGGGCATTGTGGTGCGGGACAGCGCCGGCTGCGCACGCGCGGTCTCCGACATCGCCCGGACGATATGCGCGACGCCACGGCTCGCCGACGCGCGCGACCGGCTGCGAAGGGCGCTGGTCGAGGATCTGATCCCGCGGATCCGTCCCGGGCTGACCGGCGAGCAGATCCACGCGATCGGGGTCGACTGCCTTCGTCCTCTCGAACCGATGCTGCGCAAGGCCGGCCTTCTTCCGGAAGGAAAGGGCGTAGCCGACTATCGGCGGGATTGCGGTCACGCCATCCACCGCCAGACCGTCTCGTCCATCTATTTCGTTCCGGGCAACCGGGAGACGATCGAGGAAGGCATGCTGGGCTGCGTGGAATATGTCTGGCCCATCGGGGACATCCTGATCGGGGTCGAAGAAGGCTATCTCGTCACCCGCGAAGCCACCCTGCCGTTTACGCGCGAGCCGGCCGAATGACGCCGGCGGCGCGGAAAGCCTTGCCGTCCGCCGGCGGAGAACTGGTCGGGCTGGTTGCCGACCTGGCTTCGGTGCGCAGCTTTTCCGGCCAGGAACATGCGGTACAGGACCGGATCGAGCAATGGTTCGCGAAGCAGGGCATCCCGTCCCGCCGGATCGCCGCGGCGGACGGGCTGACGAATGTCGTGGTCGAGATCGAGGGGGCGGTCGAAGGCCCGGTCCTCTGGATCGGAGGCCATTGCGACACGGTCGGCGTTTCCGACGGATGGAGCAGCGCTCCCTTCGAGCCGACGATACGGGACAACCGGCTTCATGCGCGCGGCGCAATGGACATGAAGGGCGGACTGGCGGCCGCCATGGTCGCCGCGCGCGACATGTTCCGGCGCCGGCACGAATGGTCCGGACGGCTCATCTTCGCTTCGCTGGCGGACGAGGAAGCCTATTCGCGCGGTGCGGAGGCCTATGTCGCGCAATGCGGGCCGATCGACGGCGCGATCATGTGCGAACCGCATTTCGACGATGTCGTCATTGGCGCGCTGGGCAAGGCGAACCTGGTCGTGGAAGTCCATGGACGAGCAGCCCACGCTTCCCATCCGGCCGAAGGCGTCAATGCGGTGGTCGAAGCGGGCCGGCTGCTGGCGAAGATCGGCGACCTTGAGCGGAAAGCGGATCCTGTTTTCGGAGTGCCGGGCCATGCCGTGATCGGCATCGAATGCGGTTCGGGAGCCTATAGTATCAGCGTGCCGGAATATTGCCGCTTCACGGTCAACTGGCATTTCCCGGCCGAGGAGACCGCCGATGGCGGAGTGAAGCTGCTCCGGGACATGGCCCGTTCGATCGGCTCGCCGGCCACCTTCGAGATCGGCATTCGTCCGCCGTCCTACGACGGCTACCTCCTCGAACGGACCGATCCCTTCATCACCGCCTTCGCCGAAAGCTACCGGCGCGTCCTCGGCCGTCCGGCGGACCTGCGCATCGGGCGGGGAGTGTCGGATGCGAACATATTCGCCGGCAAGGCCGGCATCCCCACCCTGCTGTTCGGCCCATCCGGCGGAAACATGCATGGCGTGGACGAGTGGCTCGATCTCTCGCAATTGGAACCGGCACGGGCGGTCTATCTCGACTTCGCGCTCCGGTTCCTGTCTCGAAATACACTCCAGGAATTTGAATGATGGCCAAGGGCGCTTCGTCCCAGATCGACTTCGGAAATGTCATGAAGCATGTCGACTACATGCGGCTGCATTTCCCCGACCGCAAGAGCGGTGGCGGCGGCGACCTGGAAGCCGGGCGGTATATCGTCGAACAGATGAAAAGCTACGGTCTCGACGCGACGCTCCAGGCTTTCGAAACGCTCGATAGCGACGTTGGAACCTCGCGCCTGACGAGGGGCGGAGCCGAGGGCCCCGAGATCGCGTCGCTCCCCTGTCTGCACGTCGAACCGACGCCGGCTTCCGGGGTAACCGCGGAACTCGTTGACGTCGGCCCCGGCGGCATGGCCGACTACGAGGGCAAGGACGTCGCCGGCAAATTCGTCCTGGCCGAGGTTTCCTACGCTCCCGCCACGCCGGAAAAGGCGCGCATCGCCGCCTCCAAAGGGGCGAGCGCGCTGATCCTGATGAACTGGGGGAAGGACGACAGCACCGAAATTCCCTGGCGCTCGCTGAAATCGGTATGGGGCAACCCGACGCCGGAAAACATCCACGAGATGCCGAGGATCGCCGGCATAAGCATTTCACGGGGAAGCGGCATGGCGCTGCGCCGCGAACTCGCCGCGGGTTCCGTCCGGCTGCACATGCGTCTCACCGCCAACCGCGTCTGGCGCACCCTCCACCAGCCGATCGGCTGGCTGAACGCCCCGGAGCACGCGCCCGAGCGGGACCGTTTCATGGTGGTTTCCACGCATATCGACGGTTGGACCCCGGGCGTGACCGACAATATCAGCGGCATGTCGGTAATGCTCGAACTGGCGCGCAGCCTGGCGGCGCGGCGCAACAGCCTTGCCCGGTCCGTGGTCTTCACCTCGTGGAACGGGCATGAAGTCGCCGAGGCCGCCGGTTCGACCTATTTCGTCGACACGCAATGGGAACGCATCAACCGTGGCGCGGTCGGCTATCTCAACATAGACAGCGTGGGGATGAGGGGAACCACCGAATTTCATGTCAATTGCTGCCCCGAGCTCAGGCATCTTGCCCGGAGCGTATCCCGCGAGATATTCGGCGATGGCCTGCCTCAGAAAATCCAGTCGCTGAAGCGCACGGGGGACCAGTCCTTCTTCGGTGTCGGCGTCCCTGCCATCACGGGACGCCACAGCTACAGTCCCCAAGTGGTCGCCGAATTCAACGGAGCGACCCTCGGCTGGTACAATCATACGAAGTTCGACACCATCGACGTGCTCGATCCGGATCTGCTGGAAGCCGATCTCACCTGGGCAAAGCAGGTGCTCGACACTTTCCTGGTAAATCCTGCCCTTCCCTACCGTCTTTCGGAGCGTGTCGCCGATCTGCGCACGCGATACGCCAATGTCCTGGAAGATAGCGGCCAACGTTCGGACCTGGGACGCATCGCCGATGGTCTCGACGCGCTTGCACCGGAGGTCGAGTGGCTGGACAGGTTGCTCGCGGATGCGAACGCCTCGCAGCATGTTCTTGCCCGGGCCAACGGCGTGGCGCTGCGCATAACCCGCCAGCTCACTTTCATCGGCGAAACGGCCGTCGGCAAATATGGCCAGGACAGCTATGGGTCCAGCACGCTGCTCGATCCGGTGCCGATGCTGGCCTGCCTACGGCAGTACAAGGAAGCCGGCCCCGGATCGGACACGGAAAAGCTATTGTGGACCAAGCTGATCAGGCTTCGTCATCAAATCACCGACGCCATCGAACTGGCGAGGTCCACCATCGCGGATTTCCGCGTCAACCTGGCGGATGACGGAAAAGCGCCGCCGACCACGGGGAAGTGACACCGGTGCGTATAGAGATCCTCAATCCCTCGAGCCGCTCGGATACCGGCATCACGGAGGACCTGGCCCGCAGTCTCGAATGGCTCGCGGGACCGCGGCTGCCGGAACTGCGCTGCCTGACGCTCGCAGACGGGCCTCGCGGTATCGTGACGGCACGCGATTCCGACGAAGCCGCGCCGGCGATCCTGCGCCACATCGAGAAAACGGAAAAGGATCCCGATGTCGCGGGTTTCATCGTGGCCTGCTTCTCGGACCCGGGCGTCTACGCGGCACGCGGAATCACGCGGAAGCCGGTAGTCGGGATCGGTGAGGCAGGCTTCGCCGCCGCGATCGCCCTCGGCGACCGCTTCGGCACGATCTCCGTGTCGGCCGGACCGGGAGGCAAGCTGCTGAGGCAGTTGCGGCTTTCCGGACTGGCGCCACGCCATGCGGGCCATCGCGGCCTAGGGCTGAACTACGGCGATCTGCAATACCCCGATCGGGTGCTCGATCGCCTCGTGGCAGCCGGCATCGCGCTGCGCGACGAGGCAGCGGCGCAGGCGATCGTTTTCGCGGGCGCCGGCCTCGCCCGCTATGTTGCGCCGCTTGAAGACGCTACCGGCCTTGCCGTCGTCGACCCGACTCAGGCAGCGGCGGCCGTCCTCGTAGCGCAGGTGATGCAGCGAGCGCCCCGGCCCGCCGAATGAGCCGAAGAGAACCATCGTTTCGTCCACGCCGTTCCGCCAATCGATCTGAAAGGGCCTTCCGTGACGTCGCCTGATCCAAAGCCCGCCAACCCCGCCGGCCCGGCACCGGAATTCCCATGGCCGAACGGCGCCAGATGCGCCCTCTTCCCGGCCTTCGACGTCGACGCCGAAGCGGTCTGGCTCGGCGCCGATCCGGGCAACGCGCGTCGCCTCATCACCCTTTCCTATGGCGGCTACGAGGCGCGGGTGGGCATCCCCAAGATACTGGAGGTGCTCAGCCGGCACTCGGTCAGGGCGACGTTCTTCGTGACCGGCTGGTCGGTCGACGCACATCCGGCCGCCTGCGAGGCTATCCTCGCCGACGGCCACGAGATCGCCCATCACGGCTATCTCCATCTTCGCCCGGACACGGCGGATTCCGAGACCCTCGTCGCCGAGATGGACCGGACGTTCGACACGATGAAGAAGCGGCTCGGCATCCGTCCGGTCGGCTACCGCGCACCCTGGGGAGAGACATGCCCCGAGCAAATGGAATTACTCAAATCGCGAGGCATCCGCTATTCGAGCTCCTTCCGCGACGATATCCGGCCTTACCGCCATGTCCTGGAAAGCGGACCGGGACCGGTCGAGATCCCGGTGAACTACAGCTTCGACGACTGGTCCTACGGGCTCACCCATCGCACCAGCCCGCGGGCGCTGTTCGGAAGCGAGCACGTCCTGACGATCTGGCAGGAGGAATTCGACCAGACCCGGGAATGGGGCGGGGTAACCACCATGGTCATGCATCCGCAGGTCACCGGGCGGCCGATGCGCATCGGCATCCTCGACCGGTTCCTGCGCCATGTCCGGTCCTTCGACGACGTCTGGATCGCTACCGGACGCGAGATCGCCGAACATTTCGAGAAATCGGAAGCGGCCGCCGGCAGAGGCTGACGCTCTCGCCAAAACACCAAATCGCGCCTGCTGCCGAGGCCAGAAGCGGCGGTGCGGGCAAGGCGGCAGGGGTCACTGCAAGGCAGTTCCGAGCTCGGCGGCAAGGTTTTGAACCGTCGGAGCAAGCGTTTTGAGCCGGTTGTCCTCGAAATAGACCGTGGCGCCGTTGATCGAGCATGCGACACGCAGGGAGTCGCGCGCGATGAAGGTCGACGCGATGCCGCAAGTGCCGACATTGCATTCATCGAAGTCGACGGCGACGCCGGACTGGCGGGCCTTGCGCAGTTCCATGGCGAGCTGATCCCTCGTCTTCGGGTAGCGCGCGGGGATCGTCGCCAGGAATTCCGGCCAGCGCTCCGACGGCAGTTGCGATATCAGCGCCTTGCCGACAGCCGTGGTGATGGCGACGTTGCGAAGGCCTACATAGGAATTGAGCTGAAGCTGGCGCTCCCCGAATATCCTTTCGATGAGCACGATGTTGGTGCCGTCGAGGACCGCCAGATGGATGGTATCGGACGTCTCTCGCGCATAACGCTCCGTGATCGGGCGCAAGCGCTGGACGAAATCGAACTTTTCGCGCTTGCGCTCCGCAAGTTCGAACAACCGGTAGCCGAGCTGGTAGCGGCGATCGCTGTATTCCAGATAGTTGCGCTTCACCAGCGTGGCCAGCAGCCGGTGCGTCGTGCTGCGCGACATGCCGGATTCCTCCGCCAGGCCCGCGAGCGTTTCGCAGCCGCCCTCGACAAGATCGATCAGATTCAGAGCTTTGGTCAGCACAAGGCTCATCGAACGGTCTCCTCCAGGGCAAGCGCTTACCGCAGGTTTCGCCGAAATACCATCGAGGCGCTCCTGCGGCGAAATCCGTCACTTCCGCAATCTATTTTCCCAATAGATGGGATTATAATCCCGTATATTGACAAGTTCAAGAGAACGGGCTTACTTTTTTGCGGTCAAAACAATCCGTTTGCGGCCACCGCCTGGAGTAGGCCCGGCGTAACAAAGGGGAACATGGCATGACCACGAATTCGCCCGTCGACACCATGCGGATCAATCGCCGTGGTGCTCTAAAGTTTCTCGGCGGCTCCGTCGCCCTCGCCGGCGCGTCCGGCATTCTTCCCTTGCGCGCGGCCCTTGCCGAGGCGCGTCGTGGCGGCACCTTGCGGGTCAGCGTCCAGAACCATCCGAACGACCTGTCGCCGTTCAACACGCTCAACAATACGGGCTTCCTCATCGCAGAACTGCTCTATGTCGGGCTGACCCGCATCGACCACAAGCTGCAGGCGGCGCCCGATCTCGCCCAAAGCTGGGAAGCGAACGACAAGGCCACGGAATTCACCTTCCATCTTCGCCCGGACGCGAAGTTCCAGTCCGGCGCGCAGGTCACGGCCGCGGACGTCAAGGCCTCGATCGACGCCATGCTCGACCCGAAGACCGGTTCGGGGTCGCGCTCCTCGATCGGTCCCATTTCCGACATGGAGGTCGTCGACGACCTGACCATCAAGATCCGGACGTCCTCTCCCTATGCGGACCTGCCGATCGCGATCGGCGACATGCGCATGAAGATCGTTTCCGCGAAAGTGCTGAAGGAACAGGGCGTGAAAGGCCTCTACAAGGACGCGGACGCCTGCGGACCCTTCAAGCTCGGCAAGGTCGACATCGAGAGCAAGCTGCAGTTCCTGCCCAACGAGAACTATTGGGACAAGAGCTTCCCCTATGTGGACGCGCTGGAGCTGCGCTACTACCCGGACCTGAACTCCGAGGCGCTGGCGTTCCAGAACGGCGAGGTGGACGCCATGCTGGAAACGGACAACGCCACCTTCACGGTGCTGAAGCAGACGCCCCACATCGTGCCGCGCAGGCAGACCACCGCGCGCTTCTACAGCCTTACCATGCGCTTCGATCGAGAGCCGCTGAACGACATCCGGGTGCGTCAGGCCCTGCGCTATACGCTGGACCGGCAGGCGATGGTCGACATCGTTCTCGACGGATATGGCCGGGTCGCCTACGACAATATCCTGTCGGACGATTATCCGTACTACTACCAGCCCGAAAAGCCGACGCGCGACATCGAGAAGGCCAAGGCGCTGCTCAAGGAAGCAGGCCACGAAAACGGCGTTTCCTTCACGATCTTCACGGCCGACCGGCCCATAGGCCGGATGAAGGTGGCTCTCGCCATCCAGGAAATGGCCAAGCCGGCCGGGTTCAACATCGAGGTGCGGCGGCTGCCCTATGACGAATACCTTTCGAAGGTATGGAAGAAGGAAACGGCCTATGTCGCCTCCTGGGGCATGAAGTCGACGATGGACGGCTACTACACATCGCTGATGACGTCGGACGCCCCATGGGCGGATACCGGATGGAACAACAAGGAATTCGACGACCTCGTGGCCGAAGAGCAGCGCACGCTCGATCCCGAGAAGCGGCGCGAACTGTTCAGGAAGCTGCAGGAACTGACGAACAGGGACGTGCCCTACATCATCCCCTTCTATCAGGATTATCTCGCCGCCAACTGGGACTACGTCAACGACTATGAGATGCATCCGCTCCAATACACCCACCGGCTGGAGCGGGCATGGCTGTCCGAGAACGCACCGAAACGCTAGGTCCTGGTCACGTCCAACGATCGCCGTTTTCTAACGACCGGTTTGCCTCCTGTCCGAAAACTCGATGAGCAAGCCGGTCGGCACCTTTCCGGTCCCCCGACGAGATGAGGGATGCCATCCATGAGTGCCAACTATCTCGTCCGACGTTTTTTCAGTACCCTGCTCGTCATCATCCTCTCCTCCGTCATCGTCTTCGCTATCACCAACGTCCTGCCCGGCGACGCTGCCTCGATGGTGCTCGGCGAGCATGCAACCCCGCAGGATCTCATCGCGGTCCGCGAGAGGCTGGGCCTCGATCAGAACGTGGTCCTGCGCTATGTCGAGTGGCTGGGCGGAGCGCTGACCGGCAATTTCGGCGAATCCGTCGCGATGCAGCGGCCCGTCTGGGACGTGCTTTCCGTTGCGATTTCGCGCTCGCTCATCCTGGCCTTCTCGGCTCTCCTGATCGTCATCTGCATCGCCATACCGCTGGGAGTGCTCGCGGCCGCCCGCAAAGGCACTGCCGTCGACCTGGTGGTCAGCCTCTTTTCCTATCTGGGCATCGCGTTGCCGGAATTCGTGACCGCGAGCCTGTTCCTGACCTTTCTCGCCGGTCCTTCGCTCGGCATCTTTCCGGCCGGCGGGTATGCATCCTTCAGCGGGGACGGCGTCGTCGATGCGCTGCGTCATCTCGCCCTGCCCGCCCTTTCGCTCACCTTCATCCTGATGGCGCACATCTCGCGGCTGGTCCGATCCGAGATGATCGACGCGCTGGCTTCCGACTATGTCCGTACCGCGGTGCTCAAGGGCTTGTCGCGCCGGCAGGTGCTGTTCAAGCACGCGCTGCGCAACAGCCTATTGCCGGCCGTCACCATCATCGCGCTCGACATAGGCTATCTGCTCGGCGGCGTGCTGGTCGTCGAGGAGGTCTTCGCCTATCCGGGCGTCGGACGCCTGATGATCTTCGCGATCAACAACCGCGACTTGCCGCTGATCCAGAGCACGGCCGCCGTCATCGCGGCGGGCTATGCCTTCGCCAATTTCGGCGCGGACATCATCTACGCCTGGCTCGATCCGAGGGTCCAGTATGATTAGGATCATCACCCGGCTGTGGTCGCACCCGATCGGCCGCCTCGGCCTCATCGCGGTAGGCTTCAACCTGCTTCTGTTCATCTTCGGCCCGATGCTGCCGCCTTACGACCCGGAGGCTTTCGGCTTCACCGCCCGCCTGACGGGATCGTCCCTGGCCCATCCTTTCGGTACCGACGAGTTCGGCCGGGACGTCCTCTCCCGCGTCATGGTCGGATCGCGCAATACGATCGGCTTCGGCGTCCTTTCGACGCTGATCGGCACCACCGTCGGCGCCGCGATCGGCATAGTTTCGGGCTATTTCGGCGGACTCTTCGACGAGATCGTCATGCGGTTCGCCGACGCCTTCGTGGCGATCCCGAACCTGCTCCTCTCGATGCTCATCGTGATCGCGATCGGGGTCTCCACCGGCAACGCGATCCTCGCCATCGCCGTTTCATTCGCGCCCAGCATCGCCCGCGTCGCGCGAAGCACGACGCTGACCATCCGCCAGACGGACTACGTGAAGGCGGCGGAAGCACGGGGCGATTCCACCGGCTACATCGTGCTTCGCGAAATCGCACCCAACGTGATGGCTCCGGTGATCGTGGAGGGCACCATCCGCATATCCTTCGCCATCATGCTGGGGGCCACTCTCTCCTATCTCGGGCTCGGCGCCCAGCCGCCGGCGTCCGACTGGGGGTTGCTGATCTCCGAGGCCAGGCAATACATGCTTCGCGCGCCCTGGCTTGTCGCATGGCCCGGCCTCGCGATCGCGGTCGTTTCCATCGGGTTCAACCTGTTGGGCGACGGCTTGCGCGACGTCCTCAATCCGCGCGTGAGAGACTGAGGCCGGCCGATGACAGATCTGCTGACCGTCGAAAACCTCACGGTTGATTTCGAGACGGGCGACGGCACGGTACGCGCGCTCGACAATGTCGACATACGCGTCGGGCCCGGAGAGGCGGTCGCCATCGTCGGCGAATCCGGCAGCGGCAAAAGCACGCTCGCTTACGCCATCCTGCAGTATCTGGCGCAAAACGGACGGAAGGTAGCAGGCACCGTTCGTCTCGAAGGCCGTGACCTGTCGCGGCTCACGCGGCCCGAACTGCATATGCTTCGCGGCGCCGAAATGTCCGTCGTATCCCAGGATCCGGCCACTTCCTTCAATCCCACGCTCAGCGTGGGCAGGCAGGTGGAGGAAGCGATCCGGGTCCACACGCGCCTTTCCGGCACCGCGCTCCGGGTCCGCGCCCTGGAATTCCTGCGCAAGGTCGGCCTGCCCGACGCGGAAACCATGATGGACAAATATCCCCACCAATTGTCCGGCGGGGAAAAGCAGCGCGCGCTGATCGCCGCCGCCATCGCAACCGGCCCCAAGCTCCTGATCATGGACGAGCCTACGACCGCGCTCGACGTGACCACGGCGGCGGCGCTGGTCGCATTGCTGAAGGACCTCAAGCGAAGCCTCGGCGTCGCCATCCTCTACATCACCCATGATCTCGGCATCATGGCCCAGATCGCCGACAGGGCCTACGTGATGAAACAGGGCGCCGTGGTCGAGGAGGGCACCGTCGAGCAGATCGTCACGGCGCCGAGGCATCCCTATACCCAACGCCTCCTTGCAAGCGTTCCGGATCCCGAAGCCGCCGATGGGGCCGAACACCGATCCGCCGCAGGCGGGGACACGCCCCTCCTCGAAGTGCGGGACCTCAAGGTCAGCTATCCAATGCGGGTCAAGTCCGGTCCGTTCCACTGGGGGGCGTCCCGCCTGGTGCAGGCCGTCCACAACATCAATCTCAAGGTCGGCCGCGGCGAGACGGTTGGGCTCATCGGTGAGAGCGGCAGCGGCAAATCGACGATTGCCCGGGCGCTCGTCGGACTCAACGCATTTAACGGCGAAATCGCATTGGAAGGTAATTTCCGTCATGGGCGCGAGGCGCTGGACGCAGCCTATCGCCGCGATGTCCAGATGATCTTCCAGCATCCGGACCTGTCGCTCAATCCGAGGATACGCATAGCCGAACTGATCGGACGACCGCTCAAGCTGCAGGGCGGCGTTTCCCGGACCGAAATCAACGCCAAGGTCGCGGAGATCATGCGCCTCGTGCAGCTTTCCCCCGACCTCCTCAACCGCTTCACCTACCAGTTGTCCGGCGGGCAGAAGCAGCGCGTCGCCATCGCGCGCGCCTTCATCACGCGGCCAAAGCTGGTGATCTGCGACGAAATCACCTCCGGGCTCGACGTGACCGTGCAGAAATCGATCATGGAACTGCTCGGATCGCTGCAATCGCAATTCGGTACGTCCTACCTGTTCATCACCCACGACATCAATCTCATCCGCAGCGTCGCGAACCGGATCTACACGATGTATTTCGGCGAGATCGTGGAGGGGCGCATCCTCGAGAACCCGTCGCTTCCCGCGCCTTACCATCCGTACACGGAAGTGCTGGTGAAATCGGCGCTGCCGCCGCGGCGGGCGCTGACCGGCAGCATCGAGACGATCAAGGGAGAACTGCCGAGCCGGCTTTCTCCGCCCAGGGGATGCGTCTTCGCCTCCCGCTGCCCGAGAAGGATCGGGCCGGTCTGCGACCAGACGGCCCCGGACCTGCTGCCGCGGGGCGAGCAGATCGGCATTCGGTGTCTTATCGAAACCGCGGAACTGCGCCGGCTGCCGACACTTTGAAGAGGCTTCGAGCGACCATGACCCACATCACTCCGTCGGATCGGGCCTATGTGCCCTTCGTGAGCGTCGATCACATGATGCGGCTCGTGAACGGAATGGGGGCGGAAGCCTTCATGCGCGGCCTCGCCGCGTACATCGAACAGGATTTCCGCCGCTGGCCGGAATTCGACAAGACGCCGCGCGTGGCCAGCCATTCGCCGAACGGCGTCATCGAACTGATGCCGACGGCCGACCGCGAAAACTACGGCTTCAAATACGTCAACGGCCACCCGAAGAACGTGCGCGATGGCTTTCAGACCGTGACCGCCTTCGGCGTCCTGTCCTCCGTGGCCAATGGCTATCCGATCCTGCTGACCGAAATGACGATGCTGACGGCGCTGCGCACCGCCGCGACTTCGGCGCTGATGGGACGGTATCTGGCCCCTCGCGACGTTTCGACGATGGCCGTGATCGGCAACGGCGCGCAATGCGAATTCCAGGCGCTTGCCTTTCGCGCCCTGTGCGGCATCGAGCGGCTGCGTCTCCATGACATAGACCCGTCGGCCATGCGCAAGGCGGCGCGCAATCTGGCGGCGGAGGGCTTCGAGATCACCTGCTGCGATTCGCCCGAGAATGCCGTCATGGGAGCGCAGGTGATAACGACCTGTACCGCCGACAAGCAGTTCGCCACCATCCTCACCGACAACATGGTCGGCGCCGGCGTCCACATCAACGCGATCGGCGGCGACTGTCCGGGCAAGACCGAACTGCACCGCGATATCCTGCTGCGCTCCGACATCTTCGTCGAGTATGCGCCGCAGACGCGGGTGGAAGGCGAGATACAGCAACTGGCCGCGGACCATCCCGTTACGGAACTGTGGCAGGTCCTCCGCGGCGAGAAGCCGGGCCGAGAGGCGGCCGAACAGATCACGCTTTTCGATTCCGTCGGCTTCGCGATCGAGGATTTCAGCGCGCTGCGCTTCGTGAAGGACAGGATCGTCGGCACCGATTGTTTCGAACGGCTGGACATGCTTGCCGACCCGGACGATCCGCGCGACCTGTTCGGGATGCTCAAGCGCGCCGCATGACAGAAGCCTTTGCGGCTGCCGGTCCTCAATCGCGGCCGAACTCAGCTTTCGAAACCTCAGGCGACCGCATAATTCGCGCGGCCGATCGCCACCAGCCTGCCGTCGGGATCGAGCACATCCACGTCGACGAAGCCGACCTGCCGACCGGTCTTGCGGATGCGGGCCGCGGCAGTCAGCCGGCTTCCGACCACCGGCCGCAAATAATCGACGCGGAAATTCACCGTAGGCGGCGCCTTGCCCGTCGTCGCGATCAGCGCGAAATCTCCCGCCGTGTCGATCAAGGCCGCCACCACACCGCCATGCCAGCGCGGCTCGCTGCCCGAAGAGCGGGCGAACTCCGGGCGGAAATCGATGGCGAGCGACAGGCCATCGGCGGTAAAGCCGAAAAGGGTCAGACCCATGAAGGCGACGAAAGGCGAGCGGCCGAGCCAGGCGACGATTTCCTCCTCGTTCAACGCGCTGGTCATGGCCGGATCAGCACCTTGCCCATGACATTGCGGCCCTCGACGCGTTCGAATGCTTCGCCCGCATTCTCCAGCGTGAAGATTTCATCGATCTCCGCCCTGAGCTTGCCTTCCGCCGCAAGCGCGAGGCACGCCTCGATATCCTCGCGCATATAGGCATTGGAGCCCAGCACCTTGAGTTCGAAGACCCAGATGTAGCGGATATCCTCGACCGGATCGAAACCGGCGGTCGCGCCGCAGGTCAGGAGCCGGCCGCCGACTTTAAGCGTCCTCAGCGATTTCACCCAGGTGTCGCCACCGGTATAGTTGACGATGACGTCGAGGCCGTTCGTCGCCCGCGGCCCGCGCCGGCTGGGCTTGCCGTAGAGACCGTGGACCGCCTCGAGGAAATCGGTTTCCTTGTAGTTGATCGCGTGATCGGCCCCCAGGGCGCGCAACCGCGCCAGTTTTTCCTCCGAGCTGGCGAAGGCGACGACCTCCGCCCCGACAAGCTTGGCGAGTTGCACGCAGCAGACGCCGACGCCGCCGCTTGCGCCCAGGATCCCGACCTTCTCGCCCGCCCTCACGCCGCCATTGGTGAACATCATCCTGTAGGCGGTGGCGTAGGCGGTCGGCATGACGGCCGCCGTGTCGAAATCGACATTGTCCGGTATGCGGATGAGCTGATGCTCCGGCACGAGGCAAAGCTCGGCGAGGCCGCCATTGACCGTCTCGCCGACCACGCCGTGCTGCCGGCGGTTGATCGGATCGACGACGACGCGATCGCCCTCGGACCAGCCCTCGACGCCTTCGCCCAGTTCGGCAACCTCCCCCGCGACATCGAGGCCGGGCACGACCGGAAGACTGAGCGTAATGCCCGGCATGCCGCGGCGCGTGAAGATGTCGTGGTAGTTGAGCGTCGTCGCCCGCACGCGGATGACGACCTCGCCGCGCGCCGGCCGGGGCGCGGGGAAGTCCGTACTGTAGGTGAGGACTTCCGGCCCGCCATGCTCGCGGATGTAGAAGGCTTTCATCTGGCTTTTTCCTGTCTGTCCGGCGCGGGCGCCATGCCGGCGCGCGCCCACTCACCCAGTTTCTTCCGGTCAACCTTGTTGGTGCTGGCGAGCGGAAGTTCATCGAGGACGAACACGCGCCGTGGGTGCTGGTAGGCCGGCCCGTTCTCGAGCGCGAAGCGCCTGACCTCTTCCGGTTCGATGGTCGCGCCGGGCCGGGGCACCACGAATGCGACCGGCTTGAACCCCTTGATCTCGTCCGGTATCGGCACGACGCTGACCGCCTGAAGCGCGGGATGACGCAGAAGGATGGCCTCGACATCGGAAGGAAAGATGTTTTCGCCGCCGCAATTGAACATGTCGTCCGCACGGCTGACGAAATAGAAGAAGCCGTCCGCATCGCGCTCGAAAATGTCGCCGGTGCGGTAGAAGCCGTCCATGGCCATCGCCTTCCTGGTCAGGTCGGCGCGGTTCAGATAGCCGGCCATGACGGCGCGGCTGCGGATTTCAAGTTCGCCACGGTCCGGCACTTCCCGCCCGTCTCTCATCAGGCGCAGCGCCACGTCGGGATGGGCATAGCCGACGGACATCGCCGGCTGCTTGAGTCCCTTCGGATGGGGGCCGAAAAAGACGGGACCTCCTTCGGTCGTGCCGAAACCGTTGACGATTTCCGCGTTGGGGAAAATCCTCCGGATGTCCTCCATCAGTTTCGGCGTGGAGGGGGCCGAACTCACCCGTACGAGACGGACATGTCCGAGATCGAGGCTTTCGATCAGGCCCGGCGTGCGCAACGCCATGGCGATCATGGTCGGGATCGCGGTGACCATCTCGACCTTGTAGTCGGCGATGGCGCGCATGAAACTCGCCGCCTCGAACCTGGGCAGGAGAAGAACGGTGCCACCGCTGCCGAGTGCGGCCTGCGACGAGGCCAGCCCGTTCTGATGGTAGAGCGGCGCGGCGACAACGGTTCTCCGTCCCGCGGGGCTGGCGGCATCGGTGCGCTTGTCGAGGGCCCACAGGTGGCCGAGATGCGAAAACTGGACGCCCTTCGGCGTTCCCGACGAGCCGGAAGTGTAGATCACCATGGAGATGTCGCCTTCCTTCGGTCGCACCGGCTCGAACGGACCGGGATCGCAGAAGGCGTCGAAGCCGCCGCCGTGGAGAGGTACCCTGGCAATATCCTTCGGCACGAGATCGGCATTGGCCTCGTCGAAAAGAACGAGCCTGGCAGCGCTGTCCTCGAGCATGAAAGCAACCGTGGCCGGCGGCTGCTTGTGGTTCAGCGGAACGACGACCAGCCCGGCCCGCAGGGCGCCATAGACGGCGGCGAGATAGTCGGCGCTGTTGATCGACAGGATCGCCACGCTGTCACCGGCGACGAGCCCCCTGCGCAGGAAGCCGCGAGCCGCAGCGTTGCACAGTTCATCAAAGGCGCGGTAGCTCAGTTCACGGGGCGGCGTCGTTCCAAGGTCGACGATGGCCGGCTGATCAGGGCCGGCCTTGGGTGACAGACCCATACCGAGATTGGAATACTGCACCATCCGGTCACTCCGCCTCGAAAACAATCTCTCCGCCGGCGATCACGTACCGTATGCGATCGGAGGGATCGATCAGCACGTAATCGGCATCATATCCCGGCCGGATCGCGCCCTTCCTGCCGACCAGTCCCAGGACGCGGGCCGGATTCGTGGTCACCGGCAACAGCGCGGTTTCGAGGGGCAGTTCCGCTTCGCGCACCAAACGCATCAGATCGCGGAAGAGGACACTTGGAGGTGCCGTGCGGTAACCCGACAGGGATCCGTCGGCGGCGCGAACCGCAACCGGGACATTGGCGTCCGAGGAGAAAGTGATGCGCTCGATCGGCAGCCCCGCATCGAGGCAGCGGCGGACCGCATCGGGGATGTCGATGCCGGTTGGATTGCCGTCTATCCGGGATACGCAGCAGGTCAGGTCGATGATGCCGCCCATTTCGGCGAACCGCATGGCGTGAGCGAAGACCGGCGAAAATGCCTCGGTACGGTTCACGTGGGTCGGCACGATCTGCGCCAGCGGCATACGAAGCTTTTCATGGAGGGCAAAGAGCGGCT
The DNA here is from genome assembly GCA_001896885.1 of Rhizobiales bacterium 65-79. Lineage (GTDB taxonomy): Bacteria > Pseudomonadota > Alphaproteobacteria > Rhizobiales > Rhizobiaceae > Mesorhizobium_L. The sequence goes on from MKRJ01000006.1 coordinate 54,463, forward strand.
CCAGAGCCGCCTCCAGCCCGCCGACATGGCAGTGGAGCACCGCCGCCTTCCCGGTCATCGTCCGGGCGCGCATGAGTTCGCCGGCAAGGGCGGCGAGCAGGTGCGGATCAGTGTTCGGATGGAGGCTTTCCGAAATCGCGGTCTTCGCGCCCAGCACCTGATCGATCAGCGAAACGTCGGCAAAGACGGTGCCAAGCATGTTCTGCGCCGGGAGCGGCATTCCGGCCGTGTACATGAACGCGGAAAGTCCGCCGGCCCTCAATTCCTGCGTCTTGCGCAGCAGGAGCAGCAGCCCCCGCGTGACGGTCTCCACGCCAAGCACCCCAACGGCGGTGGTGGTCCCTCCCGCCAGGACAGTGCGCGCGTCAAGTTCCGGCACGCGGCCGGAAATCCCGTTTCCGTCGCCGCCGCCGATCAGGTGGAGATGCTGGTCGATGAGGCCGGGGATCACGCGCAGGCCGCCCGCATCGATATGCCGCTCGCGAGGCAGGCCCATGCTTCCGGCAGCGGCTTCGACGGCCAGCGTCCTGCCGCCTCCCGCGATGAGGTTGCGCTCCCCGAGAGGCTGCGGATCGTAAACCTCGCCGCGTTCGATCGTCAGAATGCCGCGCATCGTTGCGTGAATGCCCTACAGGATTTCCGAACCGTGATCGCACAATGACCGCCATCGGCGCGATCCCGGAACCATCATTCGCAAGCCGAAGCTGTATGTCAATAATTAGAATTTCCATCCCATTTATTGGGATGATCTATTGCGGAGGAATATCCGCACGACCTCGACCCATCGGTCGACGTTGTTTGAAGGGAAACCTGCGGTCCCAGGTCCGGAAATCGATCTGCTGAGCGTGGGTAAAATTTTGGAGGAAGTTAGCCGGCAAGCCGGTGTCGCGCCGGATAGCTAGTCTACGTGCCTCGGCGTCATCTATTCCGCCGCGCCCCAACCGCCGCCGTTTGCGGTCGTGATTTCGACCGTGTCGCCCGGCGCAAGCCGCAGCCCGCTGACGAACGCATACGCTTCGCGACCGGCGTCCGCCCGGACGATTGCGATGCCGTTCGTGCCGCCGTTTCCGCCGCCCGCAAGCCCCCAGACGGGTTCCCTGTTGCGGCTGTAGCCGGCGGAAAGCACCGCCGGCGCGCGCAGCCGGTAGGCAAGCGACAGGCCCTTGCCGCCCGAGTGCCGGCCTCTGCCCTCCGCGGTCTCATTGAGGTGCTTATACATCACCTCGAAACCGTAGCGGGCCTCGCAGATTTCCACGGGGCAGTTGTAGGTTTCCCCATGGCTCGCCGAATACATGGCGTCGAGCCCGTCGCGCGAAGCCGTGGCGCCCCAGCCGCCCATTTGCGGCTCCACCATGGTGAAGCGACGGCCGGCATCGGGATGGATGCCGGCGATCACCGTGCCGCAGATCGAAGCGAAATGGCCGGCGGGCAGCGTATCGGGCATGGCGCGGGCCATGCAGCGCCAGAGCATGTCGTAAAGCCGGATGCGCGTCTCGAAATAATAACCGTGCGGAGCGGTGCCTTCTGCGTGGAAGATGGTGCCGGGTTCGGTGACGACATGAAGCGGACGGAACGAACCGGCGTTGGCAAAGAGGGTGGGGTCGGTGAGCGCCTTGAAGATCATCTGCGCCGAAATCACGGCCCCGTCGCGGCTGGTGTTGTAGGGCGCGTTCCGCTGCCCCGGATTCCCGGTGAGATCGACCAGGAACCGTTCGGGCGAGATGGTGATCGCCGCTTTCCAGAGTGCGCCGTCGTCCTGTTCCTCCTCGATCGTGAAGGTGCCATGCGGCAAATTCCTCAACGCGGTCCTGGCACGCCGCTCGCCTTCCTCGAAAAGATCACCCAGCGCGGCGCGGAAGGCCGCGAGCCCGTAGCTTTCCACGAGCTGGCGGATACGCGTCTCGGCCTTGCGGCTGGCCGCGACCTGCGCCCAGAGATCGCCGCGAACGAAATCGGGCAGGCGCGAGTTCACCTCGATGATGTCGAAAACGCTGGCGATAGGTTTCCCACCCTCGAAGAGCTTTACCGCGGGCAGCCGCAGGCCTTCCTGGAATATCTCGCTCACATCCACGGCCATCGAGCCCGGCGTCCGCCCGCCGACATCGTTCCAGTGGGCGATGGAGGCCGTCCAGGCAATGCATTCGCCGGATGCGAAGACAGGGAGCGCGATGACCACGTCGTTCAGGTGCGTCACGCCGCCGAAATACGGATCGTTGGTGACGAAGAGATCGCCGTCGCGGATATTCGCGAGGCCGTGCAGTTCAACGATGCGCTTCACCGCCTTGTCGAGGACGCCGACGAAAGTCGGAATGCCGGCGCCGGAGCTCACCAGCTCGCCCGCGGCGTCAGTGATGCCGGTGCCTACGTCGAGCACCTCATAGATGATCGGGCTCATCGCCGTCTTCTTCAGAACGGCGAACATCTCGTCCGCGGCCGCCGTCAGCGCCCCCTGGATAACCGTCGTGGTGATCGCATCAAGCGGCTTGCCGACCATCGCTCAGGCCTCCGCCACATGAAGGTCGCGCGGCAGCGAGGAGAGGATCTCCGGGCCGTCCTCGCGCACGATGACGATTTCCTCGAGCCGGATTCCGAAGCGGCCGGGGAGATAAATGCCCGGCTCGATCGAGAAGACCATACCCTCTTCCAGCACCGTCTCGGACGTCGCCGTAATATAGGGCGGCTCGTGGATGTCGACTCCGAGCCCGTGACCTGTCCGATGGACGAAATATTCGCCGTAGCCTGCGTCGGAAATGACCTTGCGCGCGGCGGCGTCCACGTCCCTGGCCTTGACGCCGGGCCGCACCGCGGCGAGCGCGGCACGAACGGCATTGTCCACGATGGTGTGTATCTGGCCATAGCCCTCGGGCGGCTGGCCGACCGCGGCCATGCGGGTGATGTCGCTCGGATAGCCGCCCTTGAAGCCGCCGATGTCGATGACGACCGCGTCGCCCTCGGCAAGCTTCCGCTCGCCCGCATGGTGGTGCGGGAAGGCGCCGTTGCCGCCGCCGCCGACGATCCAGAAGGCCGGCGCGGCGCCTTCCGAAGAGAAATGCGCCTTGATGACGCCCGCAAGCTCGGTTTCCGTCATGCCGGCGCGGATGGCGCCCAAAGCCGCCTGCATGGCGCGGTCGGCGATGCCCGCATTCATCTTCAGCGCCCTGTATTCGCTTTCGTCCTTGCGCATGCGAAGCGCACCGACCGTTTCGTCGGTGAAGCGGCGTTCCGCGTCCGGCAGCGCGTCGAGGAGAAGCAGCGCGAAGTCGGCCCGCATCGTCTCGTCTAGCGCCACCTTGCCGGGACTGCGTGCATCGACCGCCTCGAGCGCCGCGGCAAGCGCCGCGTGCGGCCCTTCCTCATCGCTCCACGCATGGAAGGCGATATCGGTCATCTCGCGCGACCCCTCGGCATTCAGCGCCGGCATCAGGAAGCATTCCTTCTCCAGACCCACCAGCAACAGGCAAGGCCGTTCGTCAGGGTGCGGATGGAAACCGACAAGCCACTGCATGTGGGAACCCGGTCCGAGCGCCACGAGATGGGTTCCGGTTGCACGCATCTTTTCGCGGAGCGCCGCGAAACGCGCCTGAATATTGGTCATATGGTTTCCTCTCAGTCCTGTCGTTCTTTCCACCCCCGGAAGAGGGTCGCGGCGTCAAGCCGCCTTTCGCTGCGGGCCGGGCGCTTCGGCCCCCACGACGATGCGGCTGCCGAAAACATCGCCGCCATCGAAGCCGCCGATCGCGCGCATCTCTTCTTCCGAAGGCGATTCGCAGGACCATCGGCGGCTCGGCTTCCAGCCGCATTGCCGCCTCAGCACGGCGCCGTATTCGGCCCGCTTCAAGGCAGCGATGGACGGGTCGATCACCGGAACGCCGAGCCTTGCTTCCACCTCGTGGTAGAAGCCGACTTCCATCGTGCAGCCAAGGATCAGTGCCTCGGCAAAATCCTCTTCCACCGCCTTGCGTCCTGCCTCGATCAGCCGCCGCCCCGTTTCGGCATGGTCCCGCTGAAACTCGGTGACCCCCATCTCGACATGGTAGAACCCCGAGAGACGGTGCTCGTGACCGTGTTCGCGCACGGTGGAATGCATCTGGTGCACCCATTTGCGCCGCCCCACGATGATGCCGAAACGATTGGCGAGGCTCGCCGCGATCTCGCACGAAGCGACGCATGGCGCCGTCACGATCATCTCGCCCGACACCTCGCGCGCATCATGCAGCGCGGTATCGTAGAAGCAGCCGATGGCGAAGGCGTCGAAGCCCTCGCGCGCCGCCTGCCGCGCAGCCCTTACGATCCCGCGCGTCGCCATCGCTTCGTAGGCCCGGAACTCGATATGGCTGAGGCGGCCTTCCCTTTCCGGTAGCGAGGTCACATGCACCTCGGTGCCGGGCAGCTTGTGCCGGCGCGCCATGTCCGCGAAGACATCGTCATGCGCTCCGCCGCCTACGACCGGGCTGAAATACATTATTTTCAGGGGCTTCTCGCTCATCGATCCCTCCCTTGCGGGGTTTGCGTTCATCTCGCCGGCCCGTACACATCCGCCGCCCGCTCCGGCGCGATCAGCCCGTTGCGGATGTCCTCGGCGACCGCCGCCCGATCGCGTTCCTTCGGGTCGCCGAGGCCACCGCCATTACCGGTGACCACGCGGATGACGTCGTCGGTGTGCGTCATCAGGCCCGAGACGAAGGCGAACCGCTCCCGGCTTCCGTCCTTGCGGATCACCTCCACATAGTTCGGCGAGCCTTCCCGGCCGCCGTCGAGCGGCCAGGCGGGGAATTTGGAGCGGGTATAGCCGGCCGTCAGGAAGCCGTTATCGGCACGCACGCGGTAGTCCATGACGATGCCGTGGCCGCCGGCATACCTGCCCTCGCCTCCCGGCTCGACGTTGAGTTCCATCCGGTCGACGATCAGGCCATTGCGCGCCTCGTTGATCTCGGCGGGGCAATTGTAGGTCTCCCCGTGAAAGCCGCAGAAGACGGCACTGTTGCCGTCGCGCCCGCGCGAGGCGCCCCAGCCGCCGAGCTGCGGCTCGATGATCGTGTATTGCCGGCCCGTATCCGGGTGGATGCCGCCGATGAACGTGCCGCAGACGGAGGCGAAATGGCCGGCCGCGAGCCGCTCCGGCATATGCGCGGCAAGGCAGCGCCACATGATGTCGTAAACCCGGAGCTCGATCTCGTAGTAGAAGCCGATCGGCGCGGGTTCCTTCGCATGGAACACCGAGCCCTCGCGGGTAAGGAGCCGTATCGGCCGGAACGAACCCTCATTCGCCGGCGAATAGGGATCGGTCAGCGACTTGAAGATCATCTGCGCCGCCACCATGACGCCGTCTCGGCTGGTGTTCACCGGGCTCGCCGACTGGTCGGGATTGTCCCTCAGATCGACGGTGAAGGCCTCCTCGTCGATGGTGATCCGGACGTTGAAGACGCGCCCGTCATCCTGCTCTTCGGAAAGCTCGAACGTGCCCTTCGGCAGTTTCGCCAGTTCCTTCAGCGAAACCTCCTCGCCGAAATCCATGAACGAGGCCATGGCGTTCTCGAAGGTCGCGGTCCCATATTTTTCGGCGAGTTCGGCAAGGCGCCGCGCCCCGATCCTGACGGAAGCGATTGCGGCCCAGACATCGCCCTCGAGCACGTCGGGCATGCGCGAATTGACCTTGATGATGTCGAAGACGGGACGAATGGGCTCGCCCTTCGCGATCAGCTTGACGGCGGGAAGCCTCAGCCCCTCCTGATAGATCTCCGTCGCCTCGCCGGTCAGCGAACCGGGCGCCATGCCGCCGACGTCCGAATTGTGGGCGATGTTGGCCGTCCAGGCGATGATCTTGCCTTCCGCGAAGACCGGCATGGCGACGACGATGTCGTTCAGATGGGTGACGCCGCCATAGTAGGGATCGTTGGTGACGAACACGTCGCCCGGCTCGATCCCGCCCGCCGCGCCGAATTTCTTCACCATCACCTTCACGGCCTTGTCGAGCACGCCGATGAAGGCGGGAATGCCGGCGCCCGACGAGGCAAGTGCGCCGTTGGCGTCGGTGATGCCGGTGCCCATGTCCAGCACCTCGTAGATGATGGAACTCATCGCCGTCTTCTTCATGACGGCGAACATCTCGTCGGCGGTCGCCTGAAGGGAATTCTGGATGATTTCCAGCGTGATCGGATCGTTGACAGCTACCAACTTCTTTCTCCTCACGGGGCAATCATGATGTGGATGTTGCGATAGCCGTCGACCGTCACCGAGTTGCCCGGATGGACGACGACGGTCGTACCCGGATCCTCGACGATCGCCGGGCCGGTGAAAGCCATTCCGGGCTCGAGCTTCTCGCCGTCATAGATCGTCGCCTCATGCACGCCTTCCAGAGCGTAATCGACCTTGCGTCGACCTTTGACGGCGGCCGCGGGCGACGTGCCGGTCGCATCGCGCTTCGCCATCTTCAGCTTGCCGACCTCCGCCGAGGCGACGAGATGGATGCCCACCATCTCCACCGGCGCGTCGAGCCGGTAGGTGTATTCGCGCTCGTAGGTTTCGTGGAAAGCGGTCTCGATGGAGGACAACCGGTCGTCTGTAACCTTGCCGCCGTCGAGCAGCACTTCGGTCGTGTGCTCCTGGTTCTGGTAGCGGAATTTGCCGTAGCGCAGCATCCGCACCTTTGCCGGATCGACGCCCTCGGCAGCGAACTGGCGCCGCGCGCGTTCCTCCGTCTCGGCGAAGAGCGCCTCGATGCCCTCCGCCGCGCCGCGTTTCAGGTCGGCGAGCCGCGTGACGAAATAATCCCGGCGCAGGTCCGACATCATCATGCCCCAGGCGGAGAAGACGGAGGCTCCCGCGGGAATGACGACCTTGCCGATGCCGAGTTCGGCGGCCAGCGCCACAGCGTGCATCGCGCCACCGCCGCCGAAGGCGATCATGGTGAAGTCGCGCGGATCGTGCCCGCGGTTGAGCGAGACGAGCTTCAGCGCATTGACCATGTTGTTGTTGGCGATGCGGATGATGCCGCGCGCGGCTTCCTCGGGGCTCACGCCGAGCTTCCCGCCGACCGCGCCGATGGCGGCGCCGGCGGCTTCCATGTCGGCCTCGATGGCGCCGCCGCAGAAATAATCCCTGTTGATGCGGCCGAGCCAGAGATTGGCGTCGGTGGTCGTCGCCTCCTTGCCGCCCCGCCCGTAGGCGGCCGGCCCTGGCACGGCGCCAGCCGATTGCGGACCGACATGGAGCTTGCCGAATTCATCCACCCAGGCGATCGAGCCGCCGCCATTGCCGATCTCGACAAGGTCGACCACCGGCACCATGATCGGATAGCCGGCGGAGGTGCGGTCGCGCTCGATCCAGTAGTCGGTCATGATCTTGACCTGCCCGTTCTCGATGAGCGAGCACTTCGCCGTCGTGCCGCCGATGTCGAGCGCGATCACGTTGGGTTCGCCGATGAGCTTGCCGAGTTCGGCCGCGCCCCAGAAGCCGGAGGCCGGCCCCGATTCGACCATCGTGATGGGGATACGCGAGACGGCTTCCAGCGTATCGACGCCGCAGTTCGACTGCATGATGTAGGGGCTTCTGGAAAAGCCGCGCTCGCCGAGGCCGTCATTAAGGCGTGAGAGATAGCGTTCGGCCGTCGGCTGCACATAGGCGGAAAGCACGGCCGTATTGGTGCGCTCGTATTCGCGCCATTCGCGCGTGATCTGGTGCGAAGCGACGACGGAGACTTCCGGCCAGAGCTTGCGCACCGCCTCGACGGTCCTCTGTTCATGCGTCGGATCGGCGTAGGAATGCAGGAAGGAGATCGCCACCGCCTCGACGCCGTCGGCCTTGAAATCGTCGACGATCGCGGCAAGCCCCGACAGGTCGAGCGACCGCATCTCCTCGCCCTTGTAGCTCATGCGGCCAGGAAGCTCGCGGCGCAGGTAGCGCGGTACGAAGGGCTTCGGCTTCTCATAATGGAGGTTGAAGAAATCGGGGCGGTTGCCGCGCGCGATCTCCAGCGTATCGCGAAAACCTTCCGTCGTGATCAGCCCGACCTTGACGCCCTTGCGCTCCGTGAGAGCGTTGATGACAACCGTCGTGCCGTGGGCCAGGAAATCGACGCTCGCCGGATCGATGCCGCCCTTTTCCAGAACGTTGAGCACGCCTTGCTCGAAATTGGGCGGAGTGGTGTCGGACTTCGCGGTGACAATGCTGAACTCGCCCGTTCTGTTGTCGGTCTCGAAGGCGACAAGGTCGGTGAAGGTGCCGCCGACATCGGTGGCGACGCGAATGGTTTTATCGGCCATCGGTGGACTCCTCCGGGGTGGTTTCTTTGCGCGCGGCGCGTTCGTTGAGGAGCAAGCATGCGGCGCCGGGCAGCTTCAGCGTTTCGGCGGCCTTCACCCGCGCGTCGGTGTAGAAGCCGGCCTCATGCAGGCAATTGATCGTTCCGATCACGTCGCCCTGGACGACGACCGGCACGTTGATAACCGATTCGCAGCCGAGCGACTGGATCAGCTCATGATCGTAGAAGACGGCCCGGATGCCTTCGATGTCGTTGGCCACGAAGGTGCGCCGCTTCTCCATCACCTCGATCGACCAGTGCGTACGATTGGCGGGCTTCGTTCCCGAGACCGGATAGGCGTCGGGCATGTTGGTATAGATGCGCTGGGCCATGCCGGTTGCGCCGTCGAATGCCATCACCGTGAAGAGCTTGACGCCGACGGCCTCCTCAGTCAGCGCGCACAGCGCGTCGAAGACCGCTTCCGGCTGGCCGTTTGCGGCGGCCATGGCCATGGTGAAATGTGAATAGTCAGGCACTTTCGTTCCTTTCCCCGGTGAATTCCTCGGTGAGCTGCTCCCGCAGCGCCATTTCCGCATCGGTGACGACCGGAACCGCGCCGATGAGGCGGCGCGTATAGGGGCGTTCGGGCGTGCTGAAGATCGTCCCGGTCGCGCCGGTCTCGACCAGGCGACCCTTCTCGAAAACGGCGACGCGCTCGGCGATGTTGCGCACGACGGAAAGATCGTGCGTGATGAAGACGTAGGTGAGCCCGCGTGCCTTGCGCAGTTCCTGCAGGAGCCGTAGCACGCGCGCCTGGACAAGCACGTCGAGCGCCGAGGTGGGCTCGTCGAGCACCACGATTTCCGACCGGCAGGCAAGCGCCCGCGCGATCGCGACCCGCTGGCGCTGGCCGCCGGAAAGGGCGGCGGGCGCCCGTGTCATGAAGGAAGCCGGCAGCCCGACCTCCTCCAGCAGCCGGCCCACTTCCGCCCGCCGCTCGCTCTTTTTCCCGATGCCGTGCACGTCGAGGGCGAGCCGCAGCGAAACGCCGACGGAGCGCTGCGGGTTGAGTGCCGAAAGCGGGTTCTGCTGGACGAACTGGATGAGGCGCCGATGCTTCAGCTCGCGCCGCGCGGGCAGCGGCGTCCCACGGTAGGCGATCGTCCCTGCCGTCGGCGGATAGACGCCAAGGATCATGTTGGCGAGCGTGCTCTTACCCGAGCCCGATTCGCCTACGATCGCCAGGCATTCGCCTTCGGCGACGTCGATCGACACGTCGTCTACGGCACGCACCTCGCGCCCCGCGAGGAAGAACGTCTTGGAAACCGACTGGAGCGAGAGGATCGGAGCCGTCATGCCGACGCCCCCGGTTCCGCGCAGCCCTCATGCACAGCCATTGGCGCGGAGAACGCGGCGGATTCCTCGTCGATCTCCGGTATGCCGCCGCCAGTTATGTGCGGGACGGCCTCCATCAGCGCGCGCGTATAGGGGTGGCGCGGATCGGCAAAAAGGCCGACCGCCGTGCCGTGCTCGACGATGCGGCCCTTGTAGATGACATAGACGCGGTCGGCGAATTCGCGCACGACGCCGAGATTGTGCGAGATGAACAGGACCGCCGTCTGGTGCCTTTCAACGAGCGCGCGCATGAGTTGCAGCGTCTGCGCCTGCACGGTGACGTCGAGCGCTGTCCCCGGCTCGTCAGCGATCAGGAGGGACGGCTCGTTGGCAAGCGCCATGGCGATCATCACGCGCTGGTTCATGCCGCCGGAAAGCTGGAACGGATAGGAGGCCAGTATCCTGTCGGCGTCGCGGATGGAAACGTCCGCCAGCGCCGCCGTCGCGACATCGCGCGCCTGGCGTTGCGAAATCCCCTTGACGCGGCGGCCGAGCACTTCCCGGAACTGCATGCCGATCGTATAGACAGGATTGAGCGCCGTCGTCGGATCCTGGAAGATCATCGACATTTTGGTGCCGCGCAGCTTGTGGCGCTCGGCCGCCGAAAGCTTCTCCAGATCACGGCCTTCAAATTCGACCACGCCGTCGATGCGCGAGCTTTTGAGCTCCTGCAGGAGCCCGAGGACGATACGCGCCGTCACCGACTTGCCCGAACCGGATTCGCCGACCAGCGCCACGCGCTCGCCCTTTCGGATATGGAGCGAAACGCCGTGCAGCACCTCGGTCAGCCCGCGCCATGTGCGGAAGGAAAGGCGCAGATCGTCGATGCGGAGCGTCGGCGACGTCATTGCTCGACCCCCAGAAGTTCGCGCAACGCATCGCCGAGCAGGTTGAAGCCGAAGACGGCGAACAGGATGGCGAGGCCGGGGAAGACCGTCAGCCACCAGGAATCCGGCATGTAGCCCGCGCCTTCGGCCACCATCGAACCGAGGTCGGGCGTGGGCGGCTGCACGCCGAGCCCGAGGAAGGAGAGAGACGAGACGATCAGGATGACGAATCCCATGTCGAGCGTCATCTTGGTGAGGATCGCCGGCACGCAATTGGGCAGGATTTCGCGAAAGAGGATGTGCGGTTTCGAGGCGCCGATGATCTCGGCCGCAAGCACGTAGCCCTCCTCCTTTTCGGAGCGCGCCAGATTGTAGACGAGCCGCGTGTACCAGGGCCACCACATGGCGGTGACGGCGAGCATGCCGTTGGTGAGCGTCGGGGCGAGCACGCCCATGATCGACATGGCGAGCACCAGAGGCGGAATCGACAGGAAGACATCGGTGATCCGCATCAGCAGGAATTCGATCCATCCGCCGAAATAACCCGCGACGAGGCCGATGGTGACGCCCACCGGAACGGCGATCGCCAGCACCACTACGCCGAGGAAGAGCGAGATGCGGTAGGCGAATATGATGCGCGAGAAGAGATCGCGCCCGACGAGATCGGTGCCGAAGATATGCGGCCAGTCAGGAGGCTGGTTGGCGAGTTCGAAATGGACCGCCGCTCCCCTGTCGGCGGGGAAGGGCGTTAGGAAATCCGCCGACAGCGCCGACAGAACGACCACCGCCACGAGGATGATCCCGATGAGCGACAGCGGGTTCCTAAGGAGGATGAAGAGCGCGCGCCTCATGCCGGCCTCTGCGACAGACGGATGCGCGGATTGATGAAGGCGATCAGGAGGTCGACGACGATGTTGACGATGAGGAACATCGCCGAGATCACCAGCACCGTGCCGACGATGGCGTTCAGATCCTTGCGCAGGATCACCTGCACGCCGTAGCGCGACAGGCCCGGCCATGCGAAGACCTGCTCGACCAGGAAGGCGTTGGCGAGCAGCGCCGCGAAATCGAGCCCGATGACGGTGAGCGAGGGGATGAGGGAAGGCCGCAGCGCGAAATGACTGGCGATGCGGCTTTCCATGAAACCGTAGGAGCGCGCCATCTCGATGAACGGCTTTTCGTAGGTCTCGACCATGCTCGACCGCGTCAGCCTGGCCGCCTGGCCGATCCCGGCGAGCGCCAGCGAAAAGGCGGGCAGGATGATGTGGCGCAGCGCATCGAAGAACGCCGCCAGATTGCCGGCGATCAGCGCGTCGATCATGACGAAGCCGGTAACCGCGGGCAGCTTGATGGTGTCGCTGATCTGGCCGGCGATCGGAAAAATCGGCAGGTAGAAGGCGAAAAGCAACATGAAGATGACCGCCCAAACGAAGCTCGGCGCCGACACGCCGAGCAGCGAAACGAGGCGGATCGCCGTGTCTATCCACCGTCCCCTATAGCGAGCCGACAGCACTCCGAGCGGCAGGCCGAGCACGATCATCATGAAGCCCGAGACGAAGACGAGTTCGAGCGTAGCGGGCAGGAACTGGGCGATATCCGTCGTCACGGCACGGTTGGTATAGAGCGACTGGCCGAGGTCGCCGTGAAAGAGGTCGCGCAGGAAAATGCCGTATTGCACGACGACCGGCGCGTTGAGGTGCAGTTTCTCGCGCAGATCCGCCACCTGCTCGGCCGTCGCATTCGGGCCGAGCGCGATCCGCGCCGGGTCGCCCGGAATGACGCGGGCGATGGCGAAGATCAGCATCGAAACCCCGATCAGCACGATCACGGAGATTCCGAGCCGTTTCAGGAGAAGGCGAACGACTGGCGACATCGAATCCGCTTGGATGGAAGGGACGCCGACGGATCGCCGGCGCCCCCCGCGTTCAGTTTCCGGTCATTTCCATGAGGCGGAAGGTGAAGCCCATTCCAGGCAGGCCGAACTCCTTGGAACTATCGGAGAGAGCCGGCACCTTCACACGATTGCTCGCCGCGAAGACGGCCTGGTTGTCATAGGCGTAGATCGTCGGCGCCAGGCTGACGAGAAGCTTGTTCAGTTCGACATAGGTCGCCTCGCGCGCCTTCGGATCGTTCTCGGTCCGCGCCTTTTCGAGAAGCGCGTCCACTTTCGGATCGCTGAGATGTTCCGACGACTGCCAGGTGGCCGTCTTGGTGGAGTGGTACATGCCGTAGAGGAGCGTATCCGGATCGCCCGTCACCGCATTGACGAAAACCTGCGAGACATCGGGCGTCGAATCGACCTTGGTCACCTGCTCGGTATAGAGCGCCCACGGCACCTTCACGATCTCGGACTTGATGCCGATCTCCGAGAAATTCGACTGCATGAGGAGCGCGAAACGCTCTTCGAGCGGCACTTCGGCGATCCATGACAGCTTCAGCGTGAAGTCGGACGGCTTGTACTTGCACTTGGCCAGATAGGACTTGGCAGCGTCGAGATCATGCTTGAAGGCCCGGTCCTTCGGCAGCGCGCCCAGCATGCCCACGGGAATGGCGCCGGTCGACGGCGCGCCCTGGGAGACGGTGGGCGTTATAGCCACCATCTTGATCGCGGTTCCGTAATCGAAGGCGCTGGCGAGCGCGAGGCGGCAATTGACGTCGTCGAGCGGCGCCTTCGCCGTGTTCATCTTGATGTAGAGTTCACCGCCGCCTGGCTCATGCAGAAGCTGGGCGCCTCCCTTGGCCAGCGACTTCAGAACCTCCGGTGGCAGCCATTGGGAGGTGATGTCGTCCTCGCCGCGCGGGATCTGCGTGCGCACCGTCGCCGCTTCCAGGCCGTAGCGCAGATGCACTTCGTCCGGCGCCGCTTCCGGAATCTTGATGAAGTAGCCCGGATTCTTCTTCATCACCGTCTCTTGCTGCGGGTTGTGCGAGACGACCGAATAAGCGCCCGAGCCGGCGGCATGGGTCGAGAGCCAGGCCTGGCCCCAATCCTTCATGTCGCCGTCGCCCTTCCCCAGATGCTCCATGACAAGTTTCTTGTCGACGATCGGAAGCCGCTGCAGCGCCGCCAGAAACGGCGAATAGGCCATCTTCAGGTCGAAACGCACTGTATGCGGATCGACGGCGACGGCATCCTTCACATTGGTGAAGAGATAGGAGAGGCCCTGCCCCACCGCCTGCATGCGCTTCAGCGAAAAGACCACGTCATCGGCCGTCAGCGGATTGCCGCTCTGGAACTTGACGTCCGACCTGAGCTTGAAGGTATAGCTGTTGCCGTCAACCGACCAGCTTTCCGCGAGGTCGGGCACCAGTCCGGCCTCGCCCTGTTTGGCCACGACCAGCGTGTCGTAGACGTTGAACATCAGCATGGAGTCGGCATAGTCCGTCGCCTTGGCGGGATCGAGTTCGCCGACCGGCACCTCGTCGAGACGGAGCACTCCACCCGCTGCCGCCTGCGTTGCCGAAAGCGTGATCGTCGAAGCCGCGGCAAGAAGTGCAGCGGCCAGCGTTTTTGCCATTGATGTCATTGCCATTTCCCCTGTTGTTCGGAGCCGCGTGTGGAACATGGACGGGACGGCGCCCATCCATGCGCGTTCAGCGGCCCCCGGTTGATTTAGACGGTTTTTTCGTGTGGCCATTGCTCCTGCGCCGCATGACCGCCGTCGCCGGCTCGATCGCTCCGGCCTGCGGGCCATCGCCGAAAACGTCCATCGTGCAGGTATGCAGGATCGTCGTCATTCGATCGGTATGGTTCCAGGTCGAATGCCTGAGATTGGAAGGGAAGTGGATCGAATCCCCCGCTTCCAGTACGGTGCGTTCGCCGTCGACCTCCACGGTGATCGCGCCCTCGAGGATGAAGAATATCTCCTCGCCCTCATGCGATATCGGCTCGCCGCGGTGCCCGGGACCTTCGTGGATGAGAACGGTACGCAGCACGTTGCCGGGAAAGGCGGCCGAAAGCCTTTCGTAGCTGATCGACCTGTCCCCGACGGTATAGACCTCGCGCTGGTCACGGCGCGTCAGCGGCTTCTCGCCGCGCGGCTGCGCCAGGAATCCGCTCACGTCGGAACCGAGCACATGGGCGACCGAGGCAAGCGAGGAAAGCGACGGCGTGGCGATGCCCCGCTCGATCTGCGAAATGAACCCTACGGAGAGCCCGGCCCCGGATGCGACTTCCTTGAGGGTCAGCCCGAGTTGCCGCCGCCGACGGCGCAGCCTGGCGGCAAGGCTTCCCTGCCCTGCCGCATCCTGCGCGGCTTGCGAAGTCCGCTGCTCCACCAACGTCTCCCAATTTTAGTATTCCTAAAATTAACCAGACCAGGCGAATTGCTGTCAAGACGATTTTTTAGTCGGGCTAAAATTCTCCCTGCATCTCAAATGCCGGCGCCAGGCCGGTCTATCGTCGTCATCGACCTGATCACGACGCCATTGCCGTCTCAGGACGATGGACGATTGTCGGCGGGCATGGAGCGCCCTAGACTGCGTCACCAAACGGTCGCTTGCCCTTGCGCAAGTCGACCGGCTGCCGGATTTGTCGAACTGCAGGAACAATGGGAGGAAGAATCATGAGGCTGACGTCGCTGCTGCTCGTAACCGCGGTAGGCGCCCTTGTGGCGGGAGGAGGCGCGCAGGCATCGGAGCTGCGCTTCGCCTGCTACCAGGACGGGGTGGAGTGCGATACCTGGGGCAGGCTGCTGAAGCAGTTCGAGAGCGAGAACCCCGGCACGACGGTCAAGATCGACATCGTGCCCTACAAATCCATTCTCGAGAGCCTGCCGGTTCAGCTCGCGGCGAGCCAGGGGCCGGATCTCGCCCGCGTGACCGATTTCGGCGGCCTGGCCCGGTACATGCTGGACATCACCCCCTACATCAAGGATGCCTCCTATTGGGAGGACAATTACGGGCCGACGCTGAAATGGGCGCGCGTGAACGGACCGGACGACAAGGGCATCTACAATGTGATGGACCAGCTGACGGTCACCGGGCCCTTCGTCAACAAGACGCTGTTCGAACAGGCAAATGTCCAGATGCCGGCCAAGGGCGCGACCTGGGATGACTGGGCGAAAGCCGCCACGGCGGTCGCCAAGGCGACGAAGACGCCCTATCCGATGGCGATGGACCGCTCCGGCCACCGTTTCGCCGGCCCCGCCATCAGCTACGGCGCGAAATATTTCGACGCGAAGGGCAATCCCGTCACGGTCGACGACGGCTTCAAGGCCTTCGCCGATGAGTTCGTGAAATGGAACAAGGACGGCACCATGGCCAAGGAGGTCTGGGCCGGGTCGGGCGGCTCGGCCTATCAGGACGCCGCCAAGGAATTCATCAACGGCTCGCTCGTCTTCTATTTCTCCGGCTCGTGGCAGATCGCCCGGATCGGCAAGGATGTCGGCGACGCGTTCGACTGGGTCGCCGCGCCCGAACCGTGCGGGCCCGCGGCGTGCACCGGCATACCGGGCGGCGCGGGCGTCGTCGGCTTCAAATCGACGAAGCACGCCGAGGAAGTCGCCAAGGTGCTCGACTTCATGGCGCAAAAGGACGTGCAGGCCAAATTCATGGCGGCCACCAAGAACATACCGGCCAACAAGGAACTGCAACAGGCGGGCGTCGACTACGTCAACGCGACCAACGCGGAGAAGGCGGCGCTCAAGCAGTTCACGAACGACCTGCAGGGCTTCAGCCCCATAGCGTTCGAGTTCCAGGGCTACAAGAACAACCGCGCGATCATGAATTCCACGGTCACGCGCATCACGCAGGCGATCGTCGGCGAGTCGACCCTCGACGAAGCCCTCGGCCGCATCGATTCGGACGTCAAGCAAGCGGTCGCGGCGGCGAAGTAGCTGCCGGCCGGCCGAGAAATGCGACCAGAGGCCCGATACGCCTCTGGTCGCGCAAACCGGCCTCCCCGGAGAAGGTGATGACCTTCGCGTCGACGGCAGTTCGTACGGTCTATCAGGCGGCGTTCAATTCGCTGGAACGGCCGCTGCTGTTCGTCCAGAACCTGGTGGGCATGCGCCGGGTGGCGTGGATGTTCCTGCTGCCGAACCTGGTGATCTTCGGCG
Source organism: Rhizobiales bacterium 65-79 (assembly GCA_001896885.1). Taxonomy (GTDB): domain Bacteria; phylum Pseudomonadota; class Alphaproteobacteria; order Rhizobiales; family Rhizobiaceae; genus Mesorhizobium_L. The sequence continues at coordinate 70,983 of MKRJ01000006.1, forward strand.
CCTTCACCTTCCTGCCGATTATTCTCAACTATTTCTACGCCACCACCGGGAGCGACGCGATCCTGCTCAGCCAGCGCCCCTATGTCGGAGCGGAGAACTTCCGGACGCTGCTCGCCTGCAAGGACTATCTCGACCCAAACACCTGCCAGCAGGACATCTTCTGGCGCGCGATCCACAATACGGCGAAGTTCGTCGTCCTGCAGGTCGGGCTGATGATCGTCTTCTCGCTGGTGACGGCCCTTATCCTCAACCGCGACATCGTTCTGCGCGGATTTTTCCGCGGGGTCTTCTTTTATCCGGTGCTGCTCAGTCCGGTCGTGGTGGCCCTGATCTGGAAATGGGTCCTGCAGCGTTACGGCCTCCTGAACGCCGGCCTGGAAGAGGCGGGACTTTCGTCCGTCAACTGGCTCGTCGACGCCAACTGGTCGTTCTTCTGGATCGTGTTCGTCACCATCTGGGCCCATATGGGCTTCTATGTCCTGATCCTTCTCGCAGGGCTCCAGGCGATCCCGTCGGACGTCTATGAAGCCGCCGAGATGGACGGGGCCTCGAAATGGCGCGTCTTCTATCGCATCACCCTGCCGCTTCTCACGCCGACGATGGTCGTGGTGCTGGTGCTCAGCCTGATCCGCGCCGTGCAGGCATTCGACGAGATCTTCGTCCTGACCGGGGGCGGGCCGGGGACGGCGACGACCCTGATCCTGCACTACATCTACGAAACGGGATTTGCTGCACGGCCGCGGCTCTTCGGCCTGGCGGCGGCAGCCTCCATCCTGATGGCGGCGGTGCTGATGGTGCTGACGCTGCTGCAGCTCGCCGTGACCCGCAGCCGGGCGGAGGGCTGAACCTGTGGCGACCGTCCTCAATTTCCTGACGCGGCGACGGGGCCGCCATGGCTTCGACCTGACGGATTGGCTAAGCTGGGCCTATCTCGTCTTCGGGACCGTCCTGATGTTCGGGCCGGTGCTCTGGGTGGTGCTGAGCTCCTTCAAGACCGACGCGGCGCTTGCCCAGTATCCCCCGACGCTTTTGCCTTTCGCCGCAAAGACGGTCGCCGTCGAAGGTTACGACAAACCGCTCGAACTCTACAGGATCACCGGCGGCGAATATCAGGGAAGGCACCTCGCCGAGATCCGCCGCATCGGGCTAGTCGCCCAGATGGTCGATCCGGCAGAGCCGGACAAGCGGCTCAAGGTGAACATCAAGGACCGCCAACCCGAACAGGCCCTCGCCTTCGCGGTGAGCAACTACACCGAACTGTTCTCGAGGTTCAATTTCGCCCGCTACCTCTGGAACTCGGTGTTCATCACCGTCGTGGCGACGGTGATCACTGTGCTCTTCAACTCGATGGCGGCATTCGCGCTGGCCAAGTACAAGTTCCGAGGCCGAACGGCGGTTTTCCTGCTGATCATCGCGACGCTGATGATCCCGCCGACGATCAATTTGGTGCCGATCTTCCTGGTCGTCTCGAAACTGGGGATGGTGAACTCGCCCTGGGGCGTCATCTGGCCGGCCGTGGCCACGCCGACGGGCGTGTTCCTGTTGCGCCAGTACATGCTCACCATCCCCGACGATCTCCTCGACGCGGCCCGCATGGACCATGCGTCGGAGTGGCGCGTCTATTGGCGCATCGTGATGCCGCTCTCGGCGCCCGCCATCGCGGTCCTGACGATCTTCTCGGTGATGTGGCGCTGGAACGACTTCCTCTGGCCCCTGATCGTGCTGACGCGATCCGAGCAGTTCACCCTGCAACTCGCCCTGAACTCGTTCCAGGGCGAGTTGCAGACCAACTGGAGCCATCTGCTGGCGATGACGGTGCTTACGCTGCTGCCGATCACCTTCGTCTTCGCCTTCCTGCAGAAATACATCACGACCGGCATTGCCCAGTCGGGCGTGAAATAGGAGGGACGATGGCTGCTCTCGAACTGGAAGGGGTCGTCAAGGACTATGCCGGCGTGCGCGCCATCCACGGCATCGACCTGAAGGTCGAGGACGGCGATTTCTGCGTCTTCGTCGGGCCTTCCGGATGCGGAAAGTCGACCCTCTTGCGGATGATCGCCGGCCTCGAGGACATCACGGGCGGCGAGTTGAGGATCGATCGCGTCCGGGTCAACGAGCAGCGGGCGTCCGAACGCGGCCTCGCGATGGTATTCCAGACCTACGCCCTCTATCCCCACATGACGGTCTGGGAGAACCTCGCCTTCGGCCTGGAGAACATCCGGACCCCCAAGGCCGAGATCAAGGAGCGCGTCACCCGCGCCGCCCGCATGCTGCAGATCGAGGAGTTCCTCGGGCGGCGGCCGAAGCAGCTTTCGGGCGGCCAGCGCCAGCGCGTCGCGATCGGCCGCGCCGTGGTCCGCGAGCCGCGCGTGTTCCTGTTCGACGAACCGCTGTCGAACCTGGACGCCGAATTGCGCGTGGCGATGCGGCGCGAAATCTCCGCTCTTCACCGGCGGCTCGGGAATACGATGATCTATGTCACGCACGACCAGGTGGAGGCGATGACGATGGCCGACAGGATCGTCGTCCTGAAGGCCGGCCGGGTGGAGCAATACGGCACGCCGCTTCATCTGTACAACGAACCCGCCAACCAGTTCGTCGCCGGCTTCATCGGCTCGCCGCGCATGAATTTCATCGACGCCGTGGTGGACGGCACGGATGCGGGGAAGGTGACAGTCCGGGACGCTGCCGGACAGGCCTACGAGGTCTCGGTCGACGGCTCCGGCATTTCGCCGGGGCAGGAAGTCACCGTCGGGATACGGCCGGAGCATCTCGAGGTCGGCGGTGACAAGGGCCACCCGGTTTCCGTGCAGTCGATCGAGCAGCTGGGCGGCCAGTCCTTCCTCTATTGCGAGACGCCGGACGGCACACAGCTCACCGCGCATTTCGTCGGGCAAACGTCCATGCGCCGGGGCGACAAGGCCCATGCCACCTTCCGCCGAAGCTTCATGCATCTGTTCCGAAAGAGCGACGGCAAGGCGCTCAAGCGGCTCGAAATCGGTGAGGCGGCAATCTAGGCCCGACTATACGTGTCGGTCGACATCATACCGGATGGATCTTGAACATGGGCGTGTTGCACATCGAAGGCTCTCCCGCCGCAACGGCAGGCGGACTGTCGGCGCGGCTCAGCGACGGATTCCGCTTGCGGATCGACATGCTCGAAGACTGGCTGGTGCGTGTAGCCATCACGCCGGAAGACGGACTCGCGGTCGACCGCACCTGGATGATCGCCCCGGAAGGAGACGTGCCCTGGGCGGGGCGCGACCGGCTGGCGACCGACGGCTTCTCCCTTCCCAAAACCCGGCTCGACGCGGCCGTCCTGTCGATCGAGGGCGGCCCGTGGCGCGTCGATCTGGAAGCCGCGCCATTGCGCCTCACCTTCAGACGCAAGACCGGGAGCGGCTGGCAGGAAGTTCTCGCCGACCGCAGGCGCGTCGCGTATCTATGGCTCGAACGGCAGGGCACCCTGCGGCACTACCAGGCGCGGCGTCTCACGGACAGGCATTTTGGGCTGGGCGACAAGACGGGTCCCCTCGACCGGACCGGCAGGCGCTTCCGCCTGCTGCAGACCGACAGCCTCGGCTATGACGCCGAGCGGTCCGATCCGCTCTACAAGCATGCACCGTTCTTCATCGCCGAGGCCGGAGACGGCGAAGCGACAGGCCTTCTCTACGATACGTTCTCGGAAATGGCCTTCGATTTCGGGGCGGAGCATTCCAACTATTACGAGCACTATCGCCACGTCGACGCCTTCGAGAAGGGGCTCGTCTATTACGTCATCGCCGGGCCGAAAATATCGGACGTGGCGCCGAGGCTCATGCGGCTGACCGGGAAGCCGCATTTCCCGCCGCGCTGGTCGATGGGTTTTGCGTTCACCACCATGCACCACGCCGACGATCCGAAGGCGCAGGCGGTCATCACCGGCTTCGCCGAGACTTGCCGTGAGAAGGGCATTCCGATCAGCGCCATCCATTCCGGCTCCGGCTACACGCTCAAGCCGGACGGGCGGCGCTACGTCTTCACCTGGAGCAAGGAGCGCTTTCCGGACAGGGACGGCTTCTTCCGGCGCCTCGGCGAACTCGGGTTCAGGACCTGCGCCAACATCAAGCCGGTTCTGCTGACCGAACATCCGGCCTACGAAAAGGGCCGGTCCGAAGGCTGGTTCGTGCGCCGGGCCGACGGATCGCCGGCGGTCGAGATGTTCTGGGGCGGACCAGGATCGAGCCTCGACTTCACCAACCCGAAGACCGTCGACTGGTGGAAAGGCCAGGTGAAGAAACAGATTCTCGGCGCTGGTTTCACCGCCGCATGGAACGACAACAACGAAGCCGAGCTTTGGGACGAAACGGCCGAGATAGACGGGGGTGGGAAGGCTCTCCCGGCCATCGACATGCGGCCGATCCATGCGCTCCTGATGACACGGGCGAGTTTCGAAGCGACCGGGGAGCGCGATCCGGCAAGCCGGCCTTACACGGTCAGCCGCGCCGGGCCGATCGGCATCGCCCGCTATGCGGAAACCTGGAGCGGCGACAACCACACCAGTTGGCACACGCTTAAATGGAACCTGCGCATGGGGCTCTCGATGAGCCTGTCGGGCATGCCGTTCGTCGGTCACGACATCGGCGGCTTCGACGGCCCCAGGCCCGGACCCGAATTGCTCGTCCGCTGGTTCCAGATGATGGCGCTACACCCGCGCGCCCTGATGAATTCATGGAAGCCGCAGCTCGATCAGCCGACGAACCTGCCCTGGATGCACCCCGAAGCGACCGACGCGGTCATCGAGGCGCTCCGCCTTCGCTATCGCTTCCTGCCGGTGCTTTACAATCTGGCGTGGCGCGCCCACCGCGACGGCACGCCCCTGATCGCACCGCTCTTCTATCATTTCGACGAGCCTGCCTGCGGGCAGGACCTCGACCAGTTCATGCTTGGGCCGGACGTGCTCGCCGCGCCGGTCGTGGAGCCCGACAGAAGGGAAATCCCGGTCTATCTGCCCGGCAGCGGTACGCATTGGCACGATTTCCGCACCGGCGAGGTATACGAAGGCGGCGGAACGATCATCGCCGGCGCACCCCTGGGGAGCCTGCCGCTTTTCGTCCGGTCAGGCGCGATCCTGCCGCTTGCCGAAAGCTGGCCGGATACCGCGCCCCACAATGCGGACCGCGTCGCGCTGACCCTGTTCGCTGGGCCCGGAAGCGGCAAGAGTTCGGCAGAGATCCTTTTCGACGATGGAGAAAGCTGGAACTTTCAGGACAGGGAAGCTTCGCTGATCGGCTGCGGGGCCCGCTGGAACGACGATGCGGCGGAACTGACCCTTGAGGAACGCTGGTCCGGCCGCTATCGGCCGGATATCGTCGGGCGTGTCGAGGGGCCGGGGCAAAGGGCGCTTCGCGTCACTTGGGCCAACGGCGCATAAGCGCCGCATTCTTTGCCCGGCGAGACGTCGATATTCTGGAGCTTCAGGAAACAGCATGGGAAAAGTGCGTTACGGCATCATCGGCTCGGGGATGATGGGGCGGGAGCATATTCGCAACATAGCACTCCTGCCCGGGACGGAGGTCGTCGCGGTAGCCGACCCCGACGAAGGCATGCGCGAGAGCGCGGCGAGGCTCGCCGGGAACGAGACCAAGGCTTTCACCAACTATCGCGACCTGCTTTCCGCCGATCCATGCGACGCATTCGTGGTGGCGGCGCCCAACCACCAGCATGCCGCCATCATGCGCGACCTCATCGCGCTCGGAAAGCCCGTGCTTTGCGAGAAGCCGGTCTGCACCACCGTCGCCGATTGCGTGGAACTGGCGCGACAGGCCGAGGCCGCCGGCACGCCGGTCTGGGTCGCCATGGAGTACCGCTACATGGAGCCGGTCGCCCGCATGATCGAGGAGGTGCGCTCGGGCGCCATCGGACGGCTACGCATGCTGACCATCCGCGAGCACCGCTATCCTTTCCTGAGCAAGGTCGGCCACTGGAACCGGTTCAATTGCCAGACGGGAGGAACGCTGGTCGAGAAATGCTGCCATTTCTTCGACTTGATGCGCCTTGTCACCGGGGCGGAGGCGACACGCGTCTATGCGTCGGGCGGCCGTGACGTCAATTTCCTCGAGGAAAGCTATGAGGGGCGCAGCCCCGACGTGCTGGACAACGCCTTCGTCGTGGTCGATTTCGACAACGGCGTCCGGGCGGCGCTCGATCTATGCATGTTCGCGGAAGGCTCCTATTGGCAGGAGGCGATTGCCGCGACCGGAGATTTGGCGAAAATCGAAGCCTTCGTTCCGGGGCCGGCCCGCTTCCTGCCCGGCGGCAAGGAACGCGTCGCCGAGATCGCAATCTCGCCACGCGCCACCAAGATCGAACAGCGCTGGCCGGTCGAGGTCGACCGGACCATCCTCGCGGCCGGCGACCACCACGGATCGACCTTTCACCAGCACAAGCGCTTTCTCGATCTCGTCCGTCATGGCGGCAGGCCCGAGGTGAGCCTCGAAGACGGGACGAAGGCCGTGGCGATCGGGGCCGCGGCGGAGGAGTCGGTGCGCACCGGACAGGTCGTGCTGCTTTGACCGAGAACCGGCAAACCGAAGCGGCAGATCCGGCTATCACGTCTCCTTGCCGGTCCTGCGCTCACGCTGCACCAGCACGCTGATCAGCGCCAGCAGGCACGAGCCGACCATCAGCACGAAGGAGACAGCGTTCAATCCGAGATGGTCCTGCAGGTTCTCCCCAACCTTCGGCAAGGCGTGGACGATGTTGATCCCGTGGCGCTTCAGAATATCCGAATCTCCGATCCCCGAAAGCTGAAGTAGTTGCGGCGAATTCACCGCGCCGGCCGCAAGGACGAGTTCCTTTCCAATCCTTACCATGGAGGTCCGTCGGTGCCACTTTCCGTGACGAGACGGCGGCGCCCTGCGGACCCGATCCTATTCCATGAACCGGAAGCGATGCAGCGAAATGAAAAGGCTGAGCAGCTTGTTGACGACAGGCTCTCCTTCGTTGCGGTTGCCCAGTTCCTCGAGAGCCGAGTCGATGACCGCGGCGCTGGACGTCAATTCGTCCACGGTCATGTTCGCCATCACACCGTGAATCTCGAGCGGCATCACCGCTTTCTTCGTCCTGTTCTCCGAGACGACACACGCGCCCGAATACTTGTCCACTTCCTTGAGGCAATAGCACATTTCATCGCTTTCCTGCCCGACCACGACGAAATAGGGGGTCGGCGCGGGCCAGAAGGTCGCTACCGCGCCGCGGTCCACGTGGACGCCGTGGAACAACCCGTTGACCACATGCCGCTTGCCGTCCGCATAGCGCTGGACCACCGACAGGCGGCTCACCTTCCGGCCGTCGAGTTCGGGCACGACCTTGCCGTTCTGGACCGGCGCCCACACTTCCTGGTGGAACTTGGCGTGCCCGCGGCCATAGACGTCGAACAGGATGACCTTGGCCCGGGACCGGTCTTCGGAGAACTCGATGGGCGTGATGTCCAGCTCCGCCGGCGTCAAATCATCGAGTCCGGGGACGCCCTTGGTGCACATGCCGGAATAGTCGATATCGGCGTTCCGGAGCAGCTTGCGATCCCGGGCGATCAGCTCGCCATCCTTGAATACGTAGAGCGGGTTGATCTTCGACAGGCTGTCGGTCAGCACGATGTCGGCGAAGCGGCCCGGGGTCAGCGAGCCGATCCGGTCCTCCATATGGAACGATCTGGCCGTGTTGTAGCTCGCCATCTTGATCGCCTTGATCGGGCTGATGCCCATTTCGACGCAGAGGGAGATGATCCAGTCCATGTGCCCCATCGTCTGCAGGCGCTGGACGGAGATGTTGTCGGTACACAGCATGAAATTGTCGGTCGGGAACTTTCGGTCGACGATGGCCCTGAGCAGGATCTTGATCACCTCGCTGCTGCCGACGCCGAACTTGATATGCGTCGGAAAGCCGTAGCGGATGCTCTTCTCCAGATCGTCCTCGTTCCAGACGTCGTGGTTGTTGGAGACGCCGATCGCCGGCAGGTAGTTCAGGATCATGTCGGAAAGGGACGTGACGCCCCAATGGCCGTTCATGAAGCCGGCCTTCTCCCTGACCCAGGCGGCCTTGTGGAAATCATCCTCGTCCCCGGAGCTGTAGGTGAAATGCTCGAACTCGCCGAGACCGATAACGGGCTCCATGTCGAGGACGGCCTTCGTCACCGAGGCAGCCGTCTTCTTGCCCGGCGCAAAGGCGTAGAGACGATAGGGCAGCTTGTCGTAGTCCCTGAAGAGGTCCCTCGCCGCCTGGACGCCATTGGCGCCGGCCGCGCTCAGAAGGTCGAGGCATTCGGCGTAGATGGTCGTCGTCCCGCACGGAACCATCGCCTCGGCGAGCGCCGTCGGATGGGCGAGTTGGGATTCGAAATGCAGATGGGCGTCGATCAGTCCGGGGATGGCATAAAGACCCTTGCCGTCGAACACATCCTTGACCCGGATGATCGATTCATCCGGACTCAGCGCCACAATGCGCTTGTCATGGACAAGGATGGAGCCCTGGTAGACGGTCTCTCCATGGACATCGAGGATGTTCAGGTTCTTGAGCAGCAGGTCCGCTTCCGCCTTGCCGTTCAGGATATCGAAGATCGTGCGGACCTTTCCATAGTGATCTATTTTCACGTAACCCATTTTCCTGGTCCTCTTTTCTTTCCATACGGATCGGATGAAAGTTCGTCTGCGCCGGATGGCACGGCTCCGCCGTCCGGGCCTCCCCGGCTCAACGCTCAGGCAGGTGGACAGCCGCTAGCGCGGCCCGCGCTCCTCGGCATGGCTCTCGTGCCACGATCCGATCGCGGCGTTCGAGATCCCGGCCATCACGAGGAACAGCACGATGCCGACCGCCGTGATCAGGCCGAGCGCGGCGAACATCAAAGGTATGTTGAGCTGGAAGCCGGCCTGAAGTATCTCATAGGCGAGACCCGATCCCATGCCGCCGGTGCCGGCCACGAACTCCGCCACCACCGCGCCGATCAGGGCCAGCCCGCTCGAAATGCGCAAACCCGCGAAGAAATAGGGCAACGCGCTCGGGATGCGCAGCCGCGCGAGCGTCTGCAGGCGCGAGGCCTTGTTCGCCTTGAACAGGTTGATCAGGCCGGGATCCACGCTGCGCAGGCCGAGCGTCGTGTTGGAGATGATGGGGAACAGGGCCACGATGGCGGCACACATTGTGAGCGCGACGCGCGTGTCCTTCACGAGGATGATGATGAGGGGCGAAATGGCGACGATCGGCGTCACCTGCAGGATGATGGCGTAGGGGAAGAGACATGCCTCCACCAGCCGGCTCTGGTTGAATACGAACGCGATGGCGGTCCCGACCACAACGGCGAGGACGAACGCCTGCAGAGTGACGATCAAGGTCACCGAAAGGGCGCGCATCAGTTCGGGCAGGTTGGCGGCGAAGCTCGACCAGATGTCGGTGGGCTTCGGAAAGAGATAGATCGGCACGGCGTAGGCCGTGCAGAGGAGCTGCCATACGAGCAGGGCGGCGACGCCGACCAGCAGCGGGCCCACCAGGCGCAATGCGGACTCCCGGCTCATCGCGGCGACTTTCATCGCTCACCTCCCGCTGCCTGGCCTCCGGATTCCTCCGAGGCCTCCTTCAACGCCCGCGACAGGTCTGAACAGAGCGCGGCAAAACGGGGGCTGCCGCGGAACTCCTCGTCGCGCGGCCACGGCGCGTCGATGTCGATGACACGCGCTATACGGCCGGGGCGCGCCGCCATGACCACGACCCGCGTGGACAGGAACACCGCCTCGTAGATCGAATGCGTGACAAAGACGATCGACAGTTTCCGATCGCGCCATAGCTCGAGCAGGTCGGCATCGAGCTTGTTGCGCGTGAACTCGTCGAGCGCGCCGAACGGCTCGTCCATCAAGAGAAGATCGGGCTCGGTGACCAGCGCTCGGGCAATGGAAACGCGCATGCGCATGCCGCCCGAAAGCTGGCGCGGCAGCCTGTCCTCGAAACCGGCGAGCCCCACCTTGGCGAGAGCGGCGCGCACCCTCTCATTGGCTTCGCCGCGCGACACCTTCGCCAGATCGAGCGGCAAGCGCACATTGGCCAGGATCGTCGCCCAGGGCATCAGCGTGGCATCCTGGAAGACGATCGACAGCCGCTTGCCGGCAGCGCCGGTGCTGTCGAACGTTCCGCCCCACCAGCGCATCTGGCCGGAGGACGGCTTGATCAGATCGGTCATCAGCCCGAGCAGGGTGCTCTTGCCGCATCCGGAAGGCCCGATGAGGGTAAGGAACTCGCCGGAGCGCACGGTCAGGTCGACGGGATCGAGCGCATGAAAGCCGTTCGGGAACGTCTTTTGCGCGCCCTTCACCTCGACGACTGCAAGCGGGAGAGACACGAGCCCGGCACCGGCGGTCTTTTTCATGGTGTTGCGGAGCATCTCCAGCCTCAGTTCGGCTTGACGTCGAGGCCTTTCACGAACTCGGTCGTGAAGGCGTTCTTCCAATCGGTGCTTGCCTTGAGGAGGCCGGCCGAGACCATGTAGTCATAGCTCGCCTTCCAGCGATCGTCCTTCATGGTGCCGATACCGTCGACGGCCGCGTCGCCGCCGGTCACGAACTTGAACTTCTTGATCGACTGGACGCCGTAAGCGAGGAGGGCATCCGTCATCTTGGGATTGGCCTGCTTGATGAGAGCATTGCCCGGCGCGGGGTTCTCAAGATAGCTCTTCCAGCCCAGCACCGAGGCATGGATGAAGCGCCTGACCACATCCGGCTTGGTCTTGATCACGTCGTCGCGGGTGACCAGCGTGATGCCGTAGGGCGGATAGCCCTGATCCGCGAACAGATAGAAATTGTAGGGAATATTCTGCTGTTCGAGCGTGAACGGCTCGGAACTCGGGAAACCTTGCTGCGCCGCGTTCGGATCCACGATGAACGGCTGAACATTGAACGTATAGGGCTTCACCTGGTCGTCGGACAGACCATACTTGGTCTTCAGCCATGGCCACCAGGACGCCCGCGCCGAAGTCGCGATGAACAGCGTCTTGCCCTTGAGCCCGTCGAGGCCGGTCACGTCCTTGTGGGTGATCATGCCGTTCACGTCGTGCTGGAACATGGCCGCCACCGCCTTGACCGGCAGGTTCTTCTCGACACCGCTCAGAACCTGAAAATCGAAGCCGTTATAGAAATCCGCCTCGCCGGCAAGCAAAAGCTGCATGCCGTTGATCTGCGGGCCGCCCATCTTGATCGTGACGTCGAGGCCCTCCTTTTCGTAGAGACCGGTCGCCTTGGCCTGGTAGAAACCGCCATGCTCCGCCTGCGCATACCAGCTCGTCATGAAGACGACCTTCTGCAGTTCCTTTGCGTGGGCGAGCGTCGAACCGCCGAACAGCAGCGCGGCAAAGAGCGCCCCCCGCACCGCGGTCCCGGCATATCCTCCAAGGCGTGACATGTTCCGTCCTCCTCCGTCTTCGCGCGTATGGCATCGAGCGTTTCCGGGCGATAAGATGCCATTGTACTGCTTCTGAAAAGCATTATTTTTGGCGCGCACCGCTCGCTTTTCGAGAGCGGAAGAAAGCCGAGGCTCCATGCTGCACTCGCGCCTGCTTCGCTATCTGGACGAAGTCGCCCGAAGCGGTTCGATCCGCGCCGCCGCGGGGCGGCTGAACGTGGCTTCGTCCGCCGTGAACAAGCACGTGCTCCAGCTCGAGGAGGCGATCGGCGAACCGCTGTTCGAGCGGCTGCCCCGGGGCCTGCGGCTGACGCCGGCGGGCGAGGTTCTCCTGGCGCATGTGCGCAGGACGATCAAGGAATACAGCCAGGTCGAAGCCGAGATCCGCGACCTCAAGACACTTGAAAGCGGCGAGGTGATCATCGCGACCATGAACGGACTTGCGGGCGGGATCGTGCCGCAGGCGGCGGCCGTCTTCTGCAGCCGCCACCCCCAGATCAAGATATCGATCCGGGTCATGTTCATTCGCGACATCGTCCAGGCGGTCGCGGACGGCGAGGCCGATCTCGGCTTCGCCTTCAATCTTCCGAAATCGCCACAGTTCGAGACGTTGGGAAAACTGGATACACGCCTCGGCGCCGTGGTGTCGCCCGAGCATCCGCTGGCCAGCATGGGCTCGGTGCCGTTGGCGCATTGCGCGCCTTATCCGCTGATCTTCGCCGACAGGTCCATGGTGATCCACGGCATCGTCGTCGACGCCTTCGCCGATGCCGGATTGGAGGTCGAACCGAGATTCCTCACCAATTCCATCGAAACGATGAAATGCCTCGCCGCCGCCGGGGACGCCGTGGCCTTCCTCAGCAAATTCGATATCGCCGAGGAATACCGCAACGGCGTCCTGACCTACATACCGATCCGCGAACGGCCCATGGGGAAGAACATCCTCTCGCTGGTGCAGCGGGAAAAACGGAGTCGCGGTCCCGCCGCCTCGATGTTCGCCGACGAGATCATGCGAGCGGCCCGCGCCTCCATCGAGTGAGAGGTCGCCGCCCGCGCCGGGAGAGAGAGCGCTAGCAAACTTCGCTGCGGGCGCGGGCCCTGGTATCGTTGCGCTCCCAGGCGAAGATGGCGGCAGGCAGCGGATCGAGCCCGCGGATGATGTCGGCGCCCTTCTCGCCCACCATGATCGTCGGGCCGTTTGTGTTGCAGGAGGGGATGCGCGGCATCACCGAACTGTCGCAGATGCGCAGGCCTTCGATGCCGCGCACCTTCAGGTCGAGGTCCACGACGGACATCCGGTCCGTGCCCATCTTGCAGGTGCCGACCGGATGGTGATCGGTCTTGGCGTTGGCGCAGCCATATTCGAACAGTTCCTCGTCCGTCGCGAGTTCCGGCCCGGGCAGTCGTTCGGCCTGGACAAAGGGCTCAAGCGCCGGCTGCCGCATGATCTCGCGCGCGATCCTCAGCCCTTCGAGCGACATCTTCAGATCGTGCGGATCGCTCCAGTAGTTCGGATCGATCAGCGGCGGCGCCGCCGGATCGGCCGAGGAGAGGCGGACCGTGCCGCGCGAGCGCGGATGAAGATAGGCGGAATTGAGAGTGACGCCGGCGTTTTAGCCTTGCCACGCCCGCCTCGATGCCCGATCCGAGTCCAAGGTGGAACTGGATATCGGGCGACCGCACATCCTGATCCGCGTACCAGAAGCCCCCGGTCTCGAAGAGGCTCGAAGCCACGGGGCCCGTACGGAACAACATGTACTCGATCCCGGCCCACAGCGTGCGGTGCAGCTTCGCGACGTTGTCGTAGGTGTGATCGCCCGTGCATTCGCAGATCACGAAGAGGTCGAGATGGTCCTGCATGTTGCCGCCGACCCCGGGCAGGCCGTGCAGGACCGGGACGCCTACGGCCTTCAGATGATCGGCGGGCCCGATGCCAGACTGCATCAGCAGCTTCGGCGATCCGATCGCGCCCGAGGAGACGATCACCTCGAATGAGGAGACGCCGATCCTGGGGATCGGGACCGGGCGCGGCCGATCAAGGCGTCATCCGCCTGAGGGAAATGGTGTTCCGTGTCGGTCGACGTCAACTCCGCACCGGCCGCAGGAGCCGCAGCGCTATCCCACCCGCTCCAAGGACGATCAAGGCGCTGAACAGGAACACCGCGCCCAGGCTCGTCCTCGCCGCAGCAAGCCCGAGCGCGGGGCTGCCGAGCCCCAGCGCGACATCCAGGAAGGCCGTGTAGATGCCCATGGCGAGCCCGCGGTTCTGCGCAGGGACGCCGCGCACCGCTTCCGCGCCGAAACCCGGATAGACCAGCGAATAGCCGAACCCCGTGAGCACCGCGCCCATGATGGCCAGGAGCGGACCGGACGCCAGCCAGATGAGCGCCAGCCCCGCGGCCTCGACCAGCACGAACAGAAGCGCGATACGCGCGCCGCCGAGCCTGTCCGGCAGGTGACCGAAGAGGAAGCGGGCGAGGATCAACGCCACCGCATAGGCGGTGAAGGCCAGCCATACAGGATGCCAGCCGCGGTCGGCGAACAGAAGCGGGCTGAAGGCGAGGATCACGCCGTAGCCAATGCTGCTCAGCGCAGCGCCGACGCCGGGCACCCACACCGCGCGAATGACGTCGACATAGGCCGTCCGTGCAGCCTTATGCACCGGGGCTATCCCGGGCAGACGGGTAAGAATTGCAAGAACGGCCAAGGGCACCAGCGCGGTGGCAAGCGCGATTGCGGCGAAGCCGTCGGCCCCATAGAGCGCCGAACCGAGCGGGGCGCCGGCCGCCAGCGCGGCAAACATCGCCGTCCCCACCCAGGCGATGACCTTGCCCGCATGCTGCGCATCGACGAGCGCCAGTCCCCAGCTCACCCCGCCCATGATGATGAAGCTTTCCGCCAGTCCGAGCAGCGCGCGGCCGCAGAGAAGGATGGCGATCGCCAGGAGCGGCGTGCCGCCGGCCGCCACGGACAGCAGGTAGAGCAGCCCGGAGGCGGAGGCGGTCAACAGGCCGAGAACCAGGCCGCGCTTCGCACCGCGCGTGTCGCAATAGACTCCCGCCCAGATCCGCGAGACGAGCGAGGCCGCGAACTGACTGCCCGCCACCAGGCCGACCGCGAAGGTGCCGAAGCCAAGATCGTCGTGCACATGGAGCGGCAGCACCGGCAGGGCGAGGCCGATGGTCAGGAAGGCGGCCAGCACCGCCGCCATGATCGGCAGCAGGGTTGCCAGAACGGACGGACCGCATGGACGGCGAGGCGACGGTCATACAAGCAGCAGCGTCTTGATGGCGCGCCGCTCGTCCATGGCCTTGTAGCCTTCGGCCACCTGTTCGAGCGGCAGTCTGAGGTCGAAGACCTTGCCGGGCTGGATCTTGCCTCCGAGGACCCGGTCCATGAGGTCGGGCAGGAAGCGGCGGACCGGCGCCGGGCCGCCGAGCATGCGCTTCTGGCCGAAGAAGAGCCGCTCGCCTTCGAGGCTGACGCCGTGCGGGACGCCGACATAGCCGATCGTGCCGCCGGGCCGCGAACAGGCGAGCGCCTGGTCCATCGATTGCATCGTGCCGACGCATTCGAGCACGGAATCGGCGCCGACCCCCTTCGTCATGTCGAGGATGCGCGCGACGCCTTCCTCGCCGCGCTCGGCAACGATGTCGGTCGCTCCGAATTCCTTCGCGAGCTTCTGCCGGCTCTCGTGACGGCTCATGGCGATGATGCGTCCGGCACCCATTTCGCCCGCGGCCAAGACGCCCATCAGGCCGACCGCGCCGTCGCCGACCACGACCACGGTCGAGCCGGGACGCACTTCGGCGGCATCGGCGGCATACCAGCCGGTGCCGAGCACATCGGAGGCGGCCAGCATGTGCGGCACGAGGTCGGCGGAGGGGATTTCGTCGGTCGCCACGAGAGTGCCGTCGGCCAACGGCACGCGGGCATAGGGCGCCTGCGCGCCGCTCATGAACTCGCGCTGCACGCAGGACGACTGGAAGCCGAAGCGGCAGTGCGGGCAGGTGTTGTCGGACAGGCAGAAGGAGCCGACGACGAACTGGCCGGGGCGCACGGTGCGCACCTCGCTGCCGGTCTCGACCACGACGCCGCAATATTCATGGCCCATGTGCATGGGGCCATCCAGCGGCTGCAGCCCGCGATAGGGCCAGAGGTCCGACCCGCAGATGCAACTGGCCGAAAGCTCGATGATGGCGTCGGTGGGTTTCAGGATCTTCGGGTCGGCGACTTCCTCGCAGTGGACATCGCCGGGCTTGTGAAGAACGGTTGCGAGCATTTTTCGCATCCTTCAGTTCAGGTCAAATGGGTTCAGGCGCCGTATTCGGCGTCGCTGACATGCTCCAGCCAGTCGACGGCCTTGTCGTCGAGCATTTCCTGGATGGCGATATGCGTCATGGCCGTGGCGGGGCTCGCGCCATGCCAGTGCCTTTCGCCCGGGGCGAACCAGACCACATCGCCCGGGCGGATTTCCTCGACCGGGCCGCCGTCGCGCTGCACGCGACCGAGACCGGCGGTGACGATCAAGGTCTGGCCGAGCGGGTGGGTATGCCAGGCGGTGCGCGCGCCCGGCTCGAAAGTGACGGCGGCGCCCGCGGCGCGCGCCGGCGCGGGCGCGGAAAACAGCGGATCGATGCGGACAGCGCCGGTGAACCAGTCCGCAGGCCCTTTGTTGGACGGGCGGGAGCCCGCGCGTTGAATGTTCATGGAAATATCCTTTCTATCGTTGGTCGATATATTCGGCGCCGTGCGGCGGCCGGCCGTCGTCGCGTCATGCGTTCTGGTGCCTTGGTGCCGAGATCGTCGCCGCAATGGCAAATAGCGCCGGGCCAAGAAGAAGGAACGCGCCGGGCGCGAAGGACTCCACCTGCCGGCCGGTTCCCGCCGCCGATCCGCGGTCATCCATATAGACCGTCTCAATCCTCACGATTATCCGGTGCAATTAGCATAGACTTATCGATCCATGATATAAGTCCGTTGGAGCCGAGCGATGCACCGACAGGATCTGAATGACATGCTGCTGTTCATGGCGGTCGCCGAGGAACGCAGCTTCACGAGGGCGGCTGCGAAGCTGGGGACGTCGCAGTCGACACTCAGCCATACCATAAAGCAGCTGGAGGCACGGCTCGGCCTGCGGCTCCTGACGCGGACCACGCGCAGCGTCTCGCCTACGGAAGCCGGCGAGCGGCTTCTGCATTCCTTCGCACCGCGCATCCACGAGATCGAGAGCGATGTCGATGCGTTGATGGCGTTTCGCGAGAGGCCTTCGGGAACGGTGCGGATCACGCTCTCCGATCACGCGCTGGACTGGATCGTCTGGCCGAAGCTGAAGCCGGTTCTGCGGGACTATCCCGACATCCACGTCGAACTGAACGTCGACAACGGCTTCCGCAACATCGTAGAGGGGCGCTTCGACGCCGGCGTGCGGCTGGGCGAAAGCGTGGACAAGGACATGATTGCCGTCCGCATCAGCCCGGACTGGCGCCTGGTGGCCGTCGCCTCGCCCGACTACCTGGCCCTGCGCAAGGCGCCCGAGACGCCGCAGGACCTGGTCGACCACAATTGCATCAACCACCGCCAGCCGCAGGCGGGCGGCCTCTACGCCGGGGAGTTCGAAAAGGACGGACGGGAGTTGCGGGTGCGCGTCGACGGGCAACTCACGTTCAATACGTCCATCGCGATGGTCGACGCCGCCGCGAGCGGGCTCGGGATCGCCTATGTGCCGGAGAACCTGGTCATGGAACCGATCAGGTCCGGCCGGCTCGTCCAAGTGCTCGACGAATGGTGTTCCGAATTCACAGGCTATCACCTCTACTATCCCACCCGGCGGCAGAACTCCCCTGCCTTCGCGGTCATCGTCAATGCGCTGCGCCATACGGACAGGGCCGGCAATCGCTGACCAGGCGCAACGGTCCGGCGAAAATTCCCCCGAAGCAAAATCGCATGGTAAGCAGGAAGGCCTTGCGTCCGCGAGACGCGACAGGACTGTTTCCGGGGCGTCCAGGATGCTTACGCTGCGCCAGATAGAAGTCATTCGCGCCATCATGGTGACGGGAAGCATCGCCGGCGCGGCGCGGTTGCTCAACGTCGCCGCGCCCGGCATCAGCCGGCTCATGAAATATTCCGAGGATTCGCTCGGCGTGCGCCTGTTCGACCGGCGCGCCGGCCGCTACGTGCCCACGCCGCAGGCGCGCCATATCTTCGACCTGCTCGACACCGTCCATCACAAGATCGAGGATTTGCAGTCGGCCGTGGACAGTCTCGCTCGCGGAGACCGCCAGGAACTCTGCATCGCATCGGTGCCGAGCATCGCCAACGTCATGCTGCCCCGCGCCATCGCAGCCCTTCGCCGCCGCTATCCCGACCTCGCGCTCGACATCAATATCCTGAAGATCGAGGAGGCCATCGACTACCTCCTGCTTGGCCGGGGCGAACTCGTCGCCATCTCCTCGCGCTTCGATCACCCGCTGATCGGGTTCGAGCATCTCGCCAGCGGCAGGCTGCTCTGCATCGCTCCCGAGAACGGGCCGCTAGCCGCGCGGGAGCGCATCACTCCAGCGGAGATGGCCGAATTTCCCCTGATCGGCATCGATCCAAGGGACCCCTACGGCGCGGTCATGGCCGCCATGTTCAAGGATGCCGGTACAGAATACCGGATGAACATCAAGGCACGGTTCGGCACGACCGTCTGCAGCCTTGTCGCGCAGGGGCTCGGCATCGCGATCATCGACGAATTCACCGTGGCCCACGGCCACGTGCCGGGGCTCAAAAAGCTGGAAATCGACGCCGAAAGCACCTTCCACACCTATGCCGCCTATCGGAGCGACATGTCACTCTCCGTATTCGCCGATGCATTCCTTCAAGTCTTGCGGCGGGAGATGGTTGCCGCCAGTTCCCTCGGGCGGCCGAAGGTTTTGGCGGCGGGGCGCTCGGAGCCATAACATGATGTTAGCGAGCACCGCGAAATTGATATTCCTGCTTAAGTCCCTCCATCGTTAGACTGCGAACCTGGAGCGGTGCTCGACAGCCTTCATGGCGAGCACTTCCAGGCTTTCGGACGAAGCGGGAGGGCAAGCGGCATGAAGACGTCGATCGCGACGGTCTCGATCAGCGGCGATTTCCGCGAGAAGCTGGCGGCGATCGCCAACGCGGGCTTCGACGGCGTCGAGATCTTCGAGACCGATTTCCTGGCCTTCGATGGCACGCCGGCGGAGGTCGGCCGCATGGTGCGCGACCACGGGCTGCAGATCACGCTCTTCCAGCCCTTCCGCGATTTCGAGGGCATGCCCGAACCGCAGCGGAGGAAGGCGTTCGACCGCGCCGAGCGCAAGTTCGACGTCATGGGCGAACTCGGCACCGATTTGATGCTCATCTGCTCCAACGTCTCGCCGCTGGCGCTCGGCGGCATCGACCGCGCTGCGGCGGATTTCGCCGAGCTTGGGCAGCGGGCAGCCAGGCATGGCATCCGCGTCGGCTACGAGGCGCTGGCCTGGGGCCGTCACATCAACGACCACCGCGACGCCTGGGAGATCGTGCGGCGCGCCGGCCATCCCTCGGTCGGGCTGATCCTCGACAGCTTCCATACCTCCGCGCGCAAGATCGACGTGAACTCGATCCGCGCCATCCCCGGCGACCGCATCTTCATCGTGCAGCTCGCCGATGCGCCGCTGATCGACATGGATCTGCTCTACTGGAGCCGGCATTTCCGCAACATGCCGGGCGAGGGCGACCTGCCGGTCGTCGACTTCATGCGCGCGGTGGCGGCGACCGGCTATGACGGGCCGCTGTCGCTGGAGATCTTCAACGACCAGTTCCGCGGCGGCTCGCCGAAATCGATCGCGGTGGACGGCCGCCGTTCGCTGGTCGCCCTGATGGACCGCGTCAGGCGCGAGGAGCCCGGCATCCGGATCGACGTGCCCGACATGCCGGACCGGATCGTGGTCGAAGGCGTGGAATTCGTCGAGTTCGCGGCGAACGAGGCGGAGGGGGAGGAACTCGGCGCGCTGCTCTCGAGCATGGGCTTCTCGCTCGCCGCGGAGCACCGCAATCGCGACGTGTCCGTCTGGCGGCAAGGCAAGGCCGGCGGGATCAATCTCGTCGTCAACACCAGCCACGAGGGTTTCGCGCACTCCTCCTATCTCGTGCACGGCACCAATGCCTACGCGATCGGCCTGCGTGTCGCCGACGCGGCAGCGACGGTCGCGCGCGCAAGGGCGCTCGGGGCGGAGCCCTTCGCCGAGCAGCGCGGCGAGGGCGAACTCGCCATCCCGGCGATCAGGGGCGTGGGCGGCGGCGTGATCTATTTCATCGACGACAGGCTTGCGGATGTCTGGAACGTCGAGTTCGAGCCGGTCGAGCGGACCGCTCCGGCCGGCGCGGGGCTTCTGGCCGTCGACCATGTCGCCCAGACGATGAACTACGAGGAGATGCTGACCTGGCTGCTCTTCTATACAGCGATCTTCCGGACGGCGAAGCTGCCGATGGTCGATGTCGTCGATCCCGCCGGGCTGGTGCGCAGCCAGGTCATCGAGAGTCCCGACGGCCGCCTGCGCCTGACGCTCAACGGCGCCGAGAACCGCAAGACGCTTGCCGGCCGTTTCGTCGCCGAGAGTTTCGGCTCCAGCGTCCAGCACGTCGCCTTCGCGACGGACGATATCCTTGAAACTTCCGCGAAACTGGAAGAACTGGGGTTCCGGCCGCTGGAGATATCGCCCAACTATTATGACGACCTCGAAGCGCGCTTCGATCTTGCGCCCGGCCTGGTCGAGACGCTGAGGAGGCGGAACATCCTCTACGACCGCGACGAGGGCGGCGAGTTCTTCCAGCTCTACAGCCGCAATTTCGGCGAAGGCTTCTTCTTCGAGATCGTCGAGCGCCGTGGCGGCTATGCCGGCTATGGCGCCCCCAACGCGCCGTTCCGCATCGCCGCCCAGAAACGCGCCATGCCGCCCAAGGGAATGCCGCGACTTTCCTGAGATCGGGTTGTAATTTGTCCCGGCGACGGCATCTCTGCCATCTCCCGCCTGCTATCTCCGCCAGAGCCGCGCATCGACGAAGGGAACGGCGCCATAGGTTTCCACCGCATCCGCGCTCGCGCCGGGGCGGAGGAACCGCGACGGGCGCGCGCTTACGAGAAGAACCGTCTCGTCCGGCGCGAGCGTGACCGTTCCGGCGAATGTCAGCCTGCGCAGACCACCGAAAGGCAGGATCGTCCTGTAGCGCAGCACGGCGAGATGGCGGGTCGGCGTCGACAGTTCCCAGTCGATCCTGCGCCGCTTTTTCGGCAGCCGAACGGTGAGCGAGATGCCGATCCGGATCGCGCCCGGCCCTTGCGCGGGAAATTCGGCGCCCATGGCGCTCCGGGCCCGGCCGTCGCTTGCCGGGCCGGCCAGATGGCATCGCCAGACGGTCTCCGGGATACGGCGCGCAAGGCGCTTTCCACGCAGCAGCCGGACCTGCTTGACGACGCCGCGGGCGATGGCGGTAAAGGCGGTGAAGTCGCTCCTGGGCTTGCATTCGAGGAGCGCCAGCCTGCGCCCAAGGCCCGCATGATCCGCCATGTCCAGGACTTCCCGCATAACGTCGGCCGGAACGGGCGCACCAATCTCCTGGGCGAGATAGCTCAGGGCGGAAGCGGCCGGCACGCCTATCCGCCGGGCGCGAAGCGTCGCCAGAAGATCGTGCCATCCGACCGGCCCATGCCGCATGCAGCTATCCATGTCGACGAGCCAGTCGCTGTGCGTGTGGGCGTCAAGCGCGCCATGCGCTATCGCAAGCGCCATACGATCGGATGCCGCGGGAGCGCGCCCCGGAATGCCTCCCAGCGCGGCCGGAACCGACCGCGCCCAGAGTGCATCGTCGTCGGTTTCGTCGGCATGGATCGGATGGTAGGCCAGGCTATGCAGGTCGATGTCGCCGAAATCGCCCTTGAAGAAATTCATTGCGCGGCAATTTTCCGCCTGGTCGCCCAGGCGGAGAGAACCGGCGCCGGTCGTCGCCTGCCAGCCGCTGTCGATAAGGACCGAAAAGGCCGTGCGCATGTCCGTCCGCTTCAGCAGGACATCGATGTCATGCGAGACGCGGCCGCGCTGGGCATCGGGGTCGAGCGCAATGCGGCTTGCGCCCTTTATGAACATGAACTCCATGCCGGCCCGGGCAAGCACCCCGAGCGCCTCGGAGGAATCGCGCAAGGCCATGCGCGAACGGGTCCACAGCATGCGCTGGAGGCCGACGAGCCTCGGATAGGCCGGGCTGGACGACAGCCGCTTGCCGAACCTGTCGGAGAGCGCCGCCAGCAGCCTGTGCTCGCGGAAGGTGGCTTCGTCGAGGTCGTGCGCGGCGAGCCAGGAAAGCGCCGCCGCAATCGCTTCCCCGTCGTCCCGCAGCAGGACGGCTTTAAGAAGCAGGTCGAGGTCGCGCGTCGGCCAGGCCCAGCCATAGTCCGGAAAGCGGCGGGTGATGCGGCGCGGCGGGGCGATCATGCCTTTCCCTTGCGCCGCTGCAAGGCCAGCCAGGCCACCCTTGCATATCCCTTGTCCTTGTCGGCGTCGCGTCCGTAGGACAGGCTGCCGGACCGGACACGGCGCAGGGCATGAACCTCGTCGAGCATGTCGAGCCGGAGCCCGAGATGCCGGCCCCGGGCGAGCCAGTCGACCATCTCCCCCCTGCCGCTGCCCGGCAGGTCGATGAAATCGCCGGTCGCCACCGCCGCTTGCCTGTATATGACCATGGTGCTGCGCGACCAGCCGGGGCCCACCACATCCGCCCCTGCCCGCAACCCGTCGTCGCGAAAGGTCCTCAGATGCGTGAAGACCGCGCTCGCCTCGGGATGCGCGGCCAGATGGCGAAGCTGGGTCTCCATCTTCTCCGGCAGCCAGATGTCGTCGGCATCGAGCGAGGCGATGACGGGCAGCCGCGTCTGCGCGATGGCGAGGTTCGTCGCCGCACCGGCGCCCCGGTTATCCTGCCGGATCACCTTGACGCATGGATCGCAGGCGCGGGCGATGTCGGCGGTCGCATCCGCTGACCCGTCGTCGACGACGACGATCTCCTCCGGCGGCAGGCTCTGGCCGAGCATGGATTCAATCGCCGCCGCAATCGTGGCGGCGGCGTTGAAGGCCGGCATGATCGCGGAGTACTTCACGTAACGACTCTGAGTAAAAGGTCCGTATCTCCAACGATTTCGCCAGAGGTAAAGAATTTCGGGATCGGAACAGGATTGCCGGCCCGGCGCCGCCTTTGCATCGAACGCAAGAGGGCCAGCATAAAATAGCGGCGGGCTTCGGCCCGATTGTGGGTGACGCCTTCTGAATGGCGCCGATAGAGCAATGCTACATGATCGAGCAGGCGGTACTTCAACGGAAGCTCGAAAAGCCGCAACAGGAAGTCAAGATCTTCCGACTGCTTCAGTTCCTCATCGAAGCGACCCACGGCATCCAGTGCCGCCCGGCGGAAGATCGCAGCTCCCAAGTGAATGCTTTGGAGCGTGCACGTGCGGGCATTTGACGACGGCATAAACGACGTTTGATCGATGGCGTCCGTCACAGTCATCATCGAATAGGTCAGCGCCAGTTCGGCGTCCTCGCGGAACAGCGGCAGTTCCGTCGCGAACCGCCCATGCACCGAGACATCGTCGGAATCGAGGAACGTCACTAGTTCCGCCTCGGGGTGGATATGATCGAGACCCGTGTTTCGAGCGCGTGCGATTCCGGCATGCGGCTGTTCGATCAATCGGATGTTGGGCGCGGCTTTGGCCATGTCCAAGACGATTTCCCGGCTGCGGTCCGTCGAGCCGTCATCGATCACGACGATGTCGAGGTCGGCGTCGTCGGACTGCCTGAGAAGCGACAGGATCGCGGTGCGGATGTAGCGCTCGCGGTTATAGACGGGAATGATGACGCTGACCTTCATCGGGAAAGGCGTCCGATGAAATCGCCGATCGCGTCCGCGATTTCAGCCGGTTCCCGGCCGAGATCGAGCCGGAAGCACGGCAGCCGCTGCGCGATCATGCTGAAGAAGCGGAAGCCGCTCTCCCGCTCGCCGGGCATCTGGTGGATGGACGAGGCCGCGAGCGCCATCATCGCTTCGGCGCGCGGAACGGGCGCTATCGTCGTCCGGCTCGCTTTTCCGACAGCGGGAACAAGCAGGGCGCCGATCCTGAGAGAGGACGGTACGGCGCGCGGCGCTACCTGACCGATCAGGAACTGGTGCTTGCCCTGCCAGTTCAGGCTGCCCGCCGGCAGGCGCCGGTCGAGGCCGAGACGCTTGTAGCCTACCGGGTCCTGCTTCAGCGTCGCGTAAAGCGGATATGCCGTGATTTCACGGTCCGCATTCAGGAGCACGTAATCGTCGCCGACGCTCTGCAGGCCGTTCAGCAGGCCGGCGATGACGGTTCCCGACTTGCCGCTGCCCCCGGCGCCGGCCATCAACACGCCTTTGCCGCCGACGCCCAGCGTGCCGGCATGCGCCAGACGCATGCCGCGCCTGGCATAGTGCCAATGCAGGAAGGGGCGGAGCGGCGCGCCGGTCTCCCAGGGCGGATAGGCCTCAGGGCCACGCATCAACTGGACAGCGGTCCCTTGCGACGGATCGCAGACGTGCCAATGGTCGAGGTCGAAATAGTATTCCGCCCGAAGGCCAGCCATGTCGAGCGCCTGTGCCACGGCATGGGGCGCGTAGGGTGCGCCGCGCGACCACCGCGCCGCGACGGGACTGTCCGGGACTTCCCCGTGGACGATCCAGATTTCCATCTCCTCCGTCGAAAGCGGATCGGTCCCGGAAACCGGGAGGAAATTGCGCGTGACGGCTTCGGCCATGGCTGCGTCGAACGAATGAACCTCGATCGACAGGCCGGGAAGCCTGACGCGCGCCCGGCGGGCGTCGTTCCTCGGCAGCGACCCGGCCCGCTCCAGGACCGAGCGTGCATAGGCTGCGATGGTGCCGGTCGAAACCACCGGCGCGGAATCGCCGACGACGCCCACGAGCATCCCGGCTCAGCCTTCCTTCAGGACGGGCCAGCCGGCAGGTTCCTCCACATCGTGGATGGGATCGGCCTTGAACAAATCGGCAAGGTCGTCGAAGACGAACATGTCCGGCTTTTCCTTCGCCGAGCGGACCTTCTCCGCGAATTCCTCCGGCAATGCAGTGTCCGTGGCGTCGTTGCGGACGGCAAGAAGCTGATGTTCGAGCAGCTTCTCCAGAAAGCGTTGAAGCTCCGTAGCGGAATAGCCGGCCCCCGCCGGCAGCAGCATGTCCGAGGGCGCACCCGCCGCCAGCGCCTCCCAAAGGGCGCATCCGGCATCGGTGAAGCTGAAATACTTGCCGCTGTTCAGGTCGAGGACAACGATGTCGCCATCGAATGTTTCCGAAACGACGTCGCGGCCGGCGACCATATATCTGTTGGCTAGCACTGCCCACCCCTCGGCATAAACCGGGGGTTTCTACTTCGAAACCAATGGAAACGCCATAGCCGACAATTGCTGGTATTTGTATTACAGTGGAGAAGCGGCCCCGCTTCTTCTGGCGACGCCGAGGAGCATCCTCGCCCCATTGGCGTCCTGGCATGCGCCCATCCCGCCGGCCGCCACTACTAATCCGATCGCGAAATAGATGCTTCCTCCCGATTTAGGGCGCACAAGGTCAACAGCTCATCTATTATTCAAGTCGGGCTGATCTATATCAATGTGAATTGAAAATAGACTGAAAGGCAGTGATGGCTTTGACGGTCGCCTGTTTTTCAGCGTCTGTCGGGTTGTCCGGATCGGCGGCAATCGGCAAAGCGCCGAGCTTCATCAGCGCCGCCATCAGCGCCAGGCGCGCCTTTATGGCCGTCAAATTGGCGCCCGCGATCACCATCGGCGAGGGATCGGCAAAACCCTCCGGCGCGTTGCGGCCAACACGTACGACCGGAATGCCGCTGAATATCGCGCGCATAACGAGCCTTTCATGGACACCCGAAGGCAACCGGCCGTAGGGCACCAACCCCTCCACCACCAGGCCGCCGAGCCGCCCCAGCCCGAGCTTGTGCTCGATGATGGCCACCATCGCCGGCGCATCTTCGAAATCGGAGATGTAGTCCTCTTCCGAATAGCCGCCTTCCTTTACGATCGAGACCGACGGGATGGCGTTCTCGACCAGCTTGCCGGCACCGTCCTTGATGGTGACCTTTATGTTGGTGATCTTACCGCCGACGCGCTTAACTGCCCTGGCCGTGGTCGGCAGCTTGTTGATGTTCACATCCGAGAGGTACGTGTGCTTGTAGGCTGGCAGGTAGGTCAGCACGACGTTACCGATATGGCTGATCTGGCCAAGGATGCCTCCATGGCCGCCGGTGGCGACAAAGCCACCCGGCCGGGCATCGACCTTGGCCACTTCGCGTGCCGCAAAGAACTGCTGCTCCTGGATGACGATGGTGCCGCAACGGTTCCTGCCCTCGGCATCGGCCCAGGCTCGGGACCGGATAAAGGTCACCGAATCGACGATGTTGGCCGGACCATCATTGGAAATCTGACCCTGCGGACGCTGGGCGGCGTTGCCGCAGATCGGCAGCGTCGTGTCGATCAGCAGGTTGAACCAATAGGCAGTCTCCTCGACCTGCGGGCTGCCCTGGGTCCAGATCAGCCCATCATAGTCGCCACTGTCGGCGATAGCTTGCGTGTCGTTGGTGATTTTGGCCAGGGTCGGCCGCGGCGGCGGTGAAAGCAGGTTGTACGGCTTGTAGGCGAAAAAGTCGTGCGCCCGCCTTTCCGGCGAAATATCCCCTTCACCCTTGTCGGTGCGTTTGCCCTGCGGCACGCCCTTCTTGAAGCCGCCGGGCGGCATGACCCGGAAGAAGTCGACGTCGGCCTGCCGCGAAATGGCGTTCACAGTGCCGTCGGCATGGATCGACATGCGGTCGATTTCTTCGAAGCTGCGTGAGCCGTCCGGGAAAAAACCCTGTCGTGCCTTCTCGTCAGGCGCGCCGGTGAAGGCGGCCTCCTCTTCCCACGCGCTGCCGTCGGCCTGCCGTGCCATATAGGGCAGCGGATAAAGACCGTCGTCGGGGGAGAGTTCGATCTCGTAGACCGGCCGGTCACTGTCGGCGATCTTCTCTTTCTGGAAGCTGCCGTCGGCACCCAGATAACCATCCGGCGGCCCATAGAGCTCGGCGGCATCGGCTTCCAGAGGATGAGCGGAGAACTGCTCGACATAGATTTTGATCGGCGCAGCAAGGCGTTGCGCGCGTAGTGCGTCGAACTTCGTTGGGGTGCCATCGGGATTATGGCGCAAGGGCAGGCCATACCTGGCGCGCGCCTTGTTGGAGGTCACCAGCGGCGGCGTGTTCTGGATCGTCGCCGTCGGCCCGGCGAGATGCGCGATGCGTGGACGTCTTGGAATGGCTTGATCGGTCATTTGCGTTTCCTTGCAAGCGTCGACGTAGTGCCCTGACAATTGGCTGAAAGAACCGCTGCAGGCGACTACTATTTATACGAAGAAATCTGTGGCCGGATCTTCCGCCATGCAAACACCTCAAAGCCGATCTCTTTACGGTTAAGCTTTATTTCCTAAAGTATTTATTTTTATATTTTTTTCGTATCGCTCATATTTCTTACAGTCGACGGCATATGGATGGTACGGGCACATGCTTGAGCAAACAATCGGCCCGACTAGCTGAATGCATAGAAGAATTAGATGATTTTCGGCCCGGCGCCTGACGCACGGAAAGGCGGAAGTCTGCGGCGGCGTGACCGGGAGGATCCCTCGGAACGGCATGCTTCGAACAGGGCCAGCCGATCCCGGCGGGTAGGGTTGCAAGGCACAGTGGCAACCATTCGGACATAGCCCGGCGCGCGGGATCGCGAGCGCCAACGGTGATCTTTTTCGTCCGAAGCAGGAAAAGAAAGGCGCGGGGCGGTGTCGCCCCGCGCCGCAACGTCAGAATTTTTCCTTGGCGTAGATTTCCTTGGCGTTCTCCGGGGTGATCAGCTTGGTCGGAACCGTCACAACCCGCGGCACGGAGGACGCGCAATCGAGCAGTATCTTCTTGGCGAGATCGAGCGCCTCGGCCGCGCCGGTCGGATAGACCAGCGTCGCCGCCCACTGCCCTTCGGCAACCGAATGGATGCCGCCGGAGGGTCCCGGCAGCCCGTCGGTGCCGATGATCTTGATCTTTTTCTCCTTGCCGACCTGCTTGGCCGCGATATAGGCGCCCGCAGCGGCGAGGTCGTTGCTCGTATAGACGAGCTTGATGTCGGGATGCGCCTGCAGCATGGCGGAGAACACGGTCACCGCCTTGTCCTCCATCCAGTCCACCGGCTGGACCGCGACGACCTTCAGCTTCGGATCGTCGGCGATGCCCTTCTTGAAACCGTCGAGACGCTCGATCGCGGGCGACGAACTTGGCAGACCCTCCAGGATGGCGACATCCCCGCCGTCGGGCAGCAGCTTCTTGGCGTACTGGCCGGCCTCCTCGGCGATCTTCTCGTTGTCGCCGCCGACGAAGCTCGTGTAATCATCGCCATTGGTCTTGCGGTCGAGCTCGATGACGGGAATCCCTGCTTTATAGACGCGCGAGACGACGGGTGTCAGAGGCGCCGCCTCGAAGGGCGAGATGAACAGGATGTCGACCTGCTGCGTCAGGAAGTTCTCGACCTGGGAGACCTGCGTATTGTCGCTCGCCTGTCCGTCCGCGATCACCAGCTTGAACTGCGGGTACTTCTTCACCAGGCGCTCGAGTTCATGGTTGACGTGCGAGCGGTACGGCTCCTTGAAATTCGCCTGCGAGAAGCCGATCACGTAGTGATCCTTGGGCCCGCATGTCTTGGCCAGCGGCTTGGCGTCGGCGGCCGATAGCGCCATCAGCGCGGCGAACCCCGTTCCCGCCGCCAGCAGTCCCCGTATGCATTTCGATGTGGTCATTGCCGTCTCCTCCTTGATCAGCGCGAACGTCCGTCGCGCCTGCCTACGTATGTCTGCAGCGCCGCTGCAGCCACGATGATCGCGCCCGTCGCCAGAAGCTGCATGGCGGCGCTCACGTCATTGAGTTGCAGGACATTGGCGAGCGCGCCGAGCATCACGGCGCCGGCAATTGTCCCGATCATGGTTCCGGCCCCACCGAAGAGGTCGGTGCCGCCGATCACCACGGCGGCGATGGCGTTGAGTTCGTAGCCCGTTCCGTCGGTGGGGCTGCCGAAGGCGAACTGGCCGGCATGTACGATGCCCGCCACTCCGGAGCACAGGCCGGTGAGGCCGTAGACGGAGATCTTTATCCACTCGACCGGAATGCCGGATAGCCGGGCGGCCCGTTCGTTGCCGCCGACGGCGAAGACATAGCGCCCGTAGCGGGTATGGTTGAGAACGAAGGTCGCCATCACCGCGAGCACGACGAATACCAGCGTGGCGACGGGGAACGTATCGTAGAACAGGCGTTCGCCGAGGACGGCAAAGGCCGGCGGCGCATTGCCCGGGCCGCTGCCGTAGTTGATGTTGATGAATTCATTGCCCGAGGCGATGAGGGCGAGGCCGCGCGCCGCCTGCAGACCGGCGAGCGTCACGATGAAGGCCTGGACATGAAGCCGGGTCGAGATCGCTCCCTGTGCCAGGCCGAAGAGCGTCGCGCAGACGAGGACGAGCGGCAGGGTCGTCCACAGGCCCCAGCCCGCATTGATGAGCAGCGCGGCCGTCAGCACGCTCGACAGTCCGAGCACAGCGCCCACCGAAAGGTCTATGCCGGCGGCGATGATGACGAAGGTCATGCCGAGCGCCAGGATACCGGTCTCCGATATGGAGCGGACGATGTTGGCGATGTTGTCCGGCTGCAGGAAGAGGATGTGGCCATGGCGCCGCGGCGAAAAGGCGACCCCGCCGACGATGACCAGGATCAAGCCGAGGAGGCTCTGGAAGCGGACGACGTAGTCGAGCGGACGCAGCCGCGGCCGCGTCGCCGCCGCGGCCTTCTGGACCGGCGGGTTCGTGGGCTCAGCCGTCATGCCGCCTCGGTCCCAATTGTGCTTGCATGGCGGATTTCCTCCTCGCTGGCGCCGGCCGCGAACTCGGCTACCGTCCTGCCTCTCGACATGACGACGATGCGATCGCAAAGGCCTATCAGTTCCGGCAGTTCGGACGACGCCACCAGGACGCCCAGGCCCTTCGCCGTCAGGCTGCGAAGCTGCCCGTAGATTTCCGCCTTGGCGCCGACATCGACGCCGCGTGTCGGCTCGTCCAGCAGAAGAAGATGCGGCTCGCTGACGAGTTCCTTGGCGAACACTACCTTCTGCTGGTTGCCGCCCGACAGGTTGATGACCAGGGCTTCCGGCAGTTTCGGGCGAACGTCGAAGCGCGACAGAGCCTCGGTGACGTAGCGGCGCTCCTTCCCCGGGGAGACGAGCGCCCAAGGCGTGATCCGCCTCAAGGTGGAGAGGACGACATTCTCGCCCACCGTATGATTGAGGACGAGGCCGGTCCCGCGGCGATCGTCGGTGACATAGGCGATTCCCGCCCGACGCGCCGCCGCGATGCTGCCGAGGCGGGCGGGCCGGCCGTCGACGAGGACCGTGCCGGACCAGCGCCCCTCGACCTCGAAGCCGTAGAGCGCGGAAAGAAGCTCGGTCCGGCCGACGCCCATGAGCCCGGCCAGCCCGACGATCTCGCCCTCGTGCACGGTCAGCGAGACGTCCCGCGCCGCCTGCCAGCCGGCGCGCTCGATGGCCGGATCGAAGCGCGCGTGCTCCAGCCGGAGCAATTCGCGGCCGATCCTGCCTGCCCGAGGCGGAAACAGATCCTCGAACGATCGCCCGACCAGAAGCCGCACCAGTTCCGCCTGCGGCGCGTCCGCCGCCGCCTCGCCCGCCACGCACCCGTCGCGCATGACCGTCACGCGGTCGGCGACGCGCGGCACTTCCTCCAGGCGATGCGAGATGTAGATGACGCCGACCCCGCGTGCGCACAATTCCCGCACCGTGCCGAAGAGGTGCTCGCATTCGGTCGCGGACAGGGCGGCGGTCGGCTCGTCCATGACGAGAATGCGCGCGTCGGCGGAAAGCGCCTTGGCGATCGCCACGAGTTGCCGTTCGCCCATCCTCAGCGACGAGACCGGCCTGCCGGCGTCGAGCGAGACGCCCGCCTTCCTCAGCAGGTCGCTCGCCGCCCTGCGCATCCGGCGATGCGCCAGCGTGCCCCAGGCCGTGCGCTCCTCATTGCCGAGGAACAGGTTGGCCGTGATGTCCAGTCCCGGAACGAGGTCCAGTTCCTGCGGGATCATGGCGATGCCGGCCGCATGCGCCTCGGCCGGGCTGGAAAAGCGGACGGGCTTGCCGAAAAGGCGGATGTCGCCGGCGTCGGGGCCGATGCTCCCGGAGAGGATGTTCATCAGCGTACTCTTGCCGGCGCCGTTCTCGCCGAGCAGGACGTGGGCCTCGCCGGCGCGAAGATCGAAATCGACGCCCTTCAGGGCCTGGACGCCGCCGAAGCGCTTTTCGATGCCGCGCATTTCCAGGAGCGAGGTCATGAACGAACGCTTCCGACCGTCGCGATGGACAGCCGCGCTTCAGGCATGACGAGGGTCGAACAGCAACCCGGCCGGAACCTGCGCCCGAACATGGTGTGATCCTCCCGGCGGAGCGTCCTCATGCTCCATCTCCTCGTCGGGTAGCCTACGGGGCGGGAACGCCATGTCAAGCGAAGGGACGGTCCATTTCTGCAAATTTTGCCTAGACAAGCGATTGCGCAAACGCTTGCATGCGTTTCTGCGATGTTGTCATCTATGTACCGCCGGGGGCCGCAAGGGCCGTAATCCGGGGCGGCATCGAGCGGACAGCGTAGCGAATTGACGGTTGATCCGGCGGGTCCGGCGCGGGTAGTGATGGCGTGGCGAAAAGGGACAACCGACCCCTACGGGCACGGTTGCAAGGGACAGTGGCAACCATTTCGGATGTAGCCCGGCGCGCGGGGGTCGCGACATCGACCGTGTCCCACGTCCTAAACGGAACGCGCTACGTCAGTCCGGAGACGACAGCCGCCGTCCAGCAGGCGGTCAAGGCCGTCGGCTATACGCCGAACGTACTCGCGCGAGCCCTGGCGCGGTCGAGCAGCAACATGGTGGGGATCGCCATGTCGACCACGGCGAACCGCTATTTCGGCGACATCGTCAACGCCATCGAGGAGCAGTGCGCCAATCTCGGCATGATGGTGCTGCTTGCCAACACGCGGGACGACCCTACCCAGGAATTGAAAGTCGTCCAGGCCCTGCACCAGCGGCGGGTCGACGGGATCATCCTCGCGC
The DNA here is from genome assembly GCA_001896885.1 of Rhizobiales bacterium 65-79. GTDB lineage: Bacteria > Pseudomonadota > Alphaproteobacteria > Rhizobiales > Rhizobiaceae > Mesorhizobium_L. The sequence goes on from MKRJ01000006.1 coordinate 102,664, forward strand.
CCTGCCACGACGCCGACCGCCGCTCGCTCGCCTACCTGCAGGAGAACGCCATACCCTCGGTCCTCGTCGATCGGCTGGTCGCGGCCGGTTTCGACCAGGTCGGCGTCGAGAACCGCAACGCGGTCGTCGAGCTGGTTTCCCATCTCATCGAACACGGCCACAAGCGCATCGGCATGCTTGCGGGGCCGGCGAGCTTCACGACCGCGAACGAGCGTATACAGGGCTACAAGACCGCGCTCGCGAACCATGGCCTGACATTCGACGCGGCGCTTTTGTCCACGGACAATACGGACATCAACCGAGCGCGCCTCTCCGCCGAGCGGATGCTCACGGGCCGGGAACGACCGACGGCCATCGTCGGCGGCAACAATCTGACGACGATCGGCATCATGCACGCGGTCCACGATGCCGGCCTGCGCGTGCCCGACGACATTGCCTTCGCCGGCTTCGACGATTTCGATTGGGCTGACTGCTTCATGCCCAGGCTGACCGTGATGGCGCAGGACTGCGACGAGATCGGCCGAAGGGCGGCGCTGATGCTCGAACAACGCATACGGACCCCGGGCAGGCATCCGCGGACCTTGCATATCGAGCCGACCCTGATCGTCCGCAATTCGTGCGGGTGCAAGAACCGCTAACAACGGTCCGGAACGTCAGGCGGCAGAACGCTTCCAGCCAGTCCCTGAAAGAGGCGCGCAGCTACGACTGAGGGCTTACGGCATATCCGGAGCAAATAACCCGCATGAGCTCCTCGACCGACGTCTCCTCGCTTTTCTTGTCCAATGTCACGGTACCGTGCTGAACGAGGCAGACACGGTCGCAGACGTCGAGAACCTGGGCATGATTGTGCGCGATGATGACGATCGTCATGTCCCTCCGCGCGCGGAAACTCCGGATCAGGTCGAGGATGATCGCGCCCTCGCGCACGCCCATCGCCGCAAGCGGCTCGTCGAGAAGAAGTATCTTGCCGCCCGCAAAAGTCGACCTCGCGATCGCGATCGCCTGCCGCTGGCCGCCTGACAGCTCGCCGATCTCGCAGTCGAGGGAAGGCAGCCGCAGGCCAAGACGCTGGAGATATCCCGCACAGGTCTCGCGCATCGCCTTCCGATCGAGCATGGTCAGGAGGCCGAGGCGCTTCCTGGTGATCTCGCGTCCCAGGAACATGTTCTCATAAACGGAAAGTTCCTTTACCAGAGCGAGATCCTGGTAGACCGTCTCTATGCCGAGCAGGCGCGCATGCTGCACCGAGGTCAGCGTCACCGGCTCGCCCATGATGCTCATCGTGCCGGAACTCGGCTGGTGGAAGCCGCTCAGGATTTTCAGGAGGGTCGACTTTCCGGCGCCGTTGTCGCCGACTATGCCGACCACCTCGTTCATGCCGATGCGCAACGAAACGTCGGTGAGAGCGGTAACCGGCCCGAAACGCTTGGAGAGATTCGTCAGCGCGATCGCGTCCATGTCACGATCCCAGCCTTGCCGCGAACTTGTGGAGAATGGCGGCGATGAGGATCATCGCCCCGACGGCCGCCGTCTGCCAGAAGGGCGATACGCCGAGCAGGTCAAGGCCGTTCCGGATGATGACCATGATCAGCACGCCGAACAGCGTGCCGAGGATGGATCCCCGACCGCCGGTAAGCGAGGTGCCGCCGATCACCACCGCGGCGATCGCGTCGAGCAGGTCGAACTGACCGAGGGAGCCGTTGGCGGAATTGAGCCGGGCGCTGATCAGCACGCCGGCGATGCCCGCGCAGGCACCGCTTATCGCCAGCGCCAACGTCTTCAATCTGGCGGGAGACAGTCCCAATTCGGCCGCCGCCGCGGCGTTGCCGCCCGTGGCGTAAAGCCGAAGGCCCCAGCGCGTCCAGCGCAGCAGGAACCAGATGATCAGGAAGAGGACAAAAAGCGCGATCGTGGAGAGCGGCACGCCAAACAGGCTGCCTCTTCCGATGACAACGTAGCCCGCCGGGAACCCGGAGATGGAATTCCCGTCCGTCAGCCGCAGGCTCACTCCCGATGCGATGCCCAATGTGCCCAGCGTGACGATGAAGGAGGGGATATCCAATACCGTCGTCATCACACCGTTCGCATAGCCGATGAGGAAACCGGCAAGCACGGCCAGCAGGGCGCCCACCGGCCAGGGGACGCCGAGCTGAATGCACAGGATCGCGGCGAAGACGGCGGTCAGCCCCTCGACCGCGCCGATCGACAGGTCGATCTCTTCCGCAATCAGCGCGACGGTCAGCCCGAAGGCGAGAACGCCCAGGATTGCCGATTGCAGAAGGATGTTCCGGATGTTTACAAGAGTGAGGAAGTAGGGGCTGGCCAGCGCAAGGACGACGATGAGAACCGCCAGCGGCACCGCGGCGCCATAGGAGGTTATCGCGCTCTGGTTCCACAGGCGACGCTTCGCCGCCGATGGCGCGACCCTGCTCCCGCTCCTTGTCAGCTCTTGCATCCCGCCGCTGCCCGCTTGACCGCATGTCTTAGACCGGAGGAGATATCGGCGGAAGTCTCATCAAGCGCCTTCTTCGCCAGTTCGGGATCCACGACGATCGAAGGGACCATGACGGTCTGGTCCACCTGTTTGCCGGCTACGATATCCACGGCGAGATCGACCACTTTGGCGCCGATGTCGCGGAACGGCTGATAGAGGGTTGCCGACAGCTTGCCTCCCTCCAGGACGCTCTTCAGCGCGTCGCACTGGCCGTTGTAGCCGGTCACGATCATGGGCTGGGGCCATTGCCTCGCCTCCATGGCGGCGATTGCACCGAAGGCCATCTCGTCGTTCAACGCGATGATCGCCTTGAGATCAGGAGTCCGGGTCAGGAAATTGTCCGCCACGCGGGCGCCGATGTCGCGGTTCCATTTCGCCTCGCCATAGTCGGACATGGTGATGGCCGGAAATTCGGTCAGAGCCTTGCGCACGCCCTTCTCCCTGAGAGCGCCGGCTTGATGGCCCTTGTCGCCCTGCAGAAGGGCGAACTTTCCGGAACTCATCTTGGCGAACGTCCATTTGGCGATGTCGTAGCCGCCCGTCATTTCATCGGAAAGCACCGTCGCGGCGACCTTGCCTTCTTTCGCGCTGCCGACCCACATCACCACGGGAATGCCTGCCTCGTTGGCGGCCCGCACGCTTTCCGAGATCGCAACCGCATCGAGGGGATCGATGGCGATGACGCTGACATGCTTCGCGATGAGACTTTCGACGGCGCGCTGCTGGTCCGCCGCATCCTTGGCGGTGATGTAGTCGATCCGGACGCCTTTCTTCTTGGCCTCCTCCATCGCCCCGTCGCGGGCTTCAGCCAAGGCCGCGATCTGAAAGCCGTTCGAGGTAAATCCGATGACGGTATCCGCCGCGTGGGCTGCGGTCAGAAAACATCCTCCCAGGGCAACGCCGAGCGCCAGCCTGGCGATAGTCTTCCTCATATATGAACAGGTAACCATTCGACTCCTCCATTGTCACATTTGCTCACATCGATGCCGCCCTCCTCCCTCATCGATCGGGTAGGCATCTCCCCGAAGGGGCCACTTATCCGCGGTTCCCTCCGTAGCTCTGCACGAATAGATCGTTATCGCCGACCCGGTCGTAGGACAGCCGGCGGAAGTCCTTGGCAACCTCGCCTTCCGCGATCCAGCCGGCGAGTTCTTCGGCGATTGCCGGCGCCACCTTGAAGCCATGCCCGCTGCCGCCGCAGAAATCGACATATCCCGACAGCCGGCTTCGCGGACCGACATATTGGTACCAGTCGAGCGTCACGTCGTAGAGGGCGGCGTAGCTGTTGATCAGACGGGCGCCTTCGAAGGATGGAATCCGGCGCGTGAGCCGCTCGTTGACGTCGGCGACGAAATCGTCGTCCGCCGTCTTCTTATAATTGTACGGATCGACATCCTGGTAATGCTTGGGAAAGCCGCGCCCGACGATGAAGCGCCGCTCGCCGAGCGGCCGTATATAGATCGCATCGACCGCGTTGGAGACCGAGAGCTGCGGCAGCTCCCTGCCCTGCTTCGCCTCCCAGACGCTGTCCTGCTCGCGCACCGTGCGCATTTTCAGCTCGATCCCGGCGCTGGCCGCCAACGGCGCCGACCAGGGTCCCGCCGCGTTGACAACGAATTCGGACGTGATTTCCCCGTCATCCGTCAGGACGCCTTCAATACGATCGCCGGATCGGAGCAAACCACGCACCGCCGTCTGCAAGCGCACATCGGCGCCCCTTTCCCGGGCCGCCTCGAGGAACGCCGTCGTTGCGGTTTCCGGATCGGCGAAGCCTCCCTCGCTCTCGAAGGCGCCGCCGGCCACCCCGTCAATATTCAGCCATGGCATCGCCCGCTTCAGTTCGTTCGCATCCATCAGGCGCGTCTCGATGCCGATCCGCCTCTGCATGGATACGTTGCGCTCCGTCGCCGCGAACACGTCGGGCGCGGCCAGGAACACATAGCCGACCTTGCGGTAGCCGGCGTCACGGCCGAGAAGGCGAGGAGCGTCCTGGAAGATGCGCACAGAACGCATCGCCAGCCGCGCCATCAATTCGGTGGAATAATGCTGCCTGACGATCGCCGCGCTGAGCCCCGTTCCGCCGGATGCCGGATTCCCCCGCTCCAGCAACACCACGCGAAGTCCGCGCTGGGCCAGGAAAAATGCGAGGCTCGCGCCCGCGATGCCGCCCCCCGCTATCGCAACATCGTATTGCGCACTCATTGTCCTCATTCTCCACTGTCTGGCCGCATCGAACGGCGCACAGACGTTTCATCCTTTTCACCGACGGCCGCGCCGGGCCCGGGCGGCGAAGCTCATCCCTTGCCGCGCACGCGGCCGAAAAACTCCCGGGCTTCCTTTTCCGAGAGGCCGTAGAACTCTCGTGCCGCCTCCGGCGAGACGTAGCCGTTGAGCAGGTCGCCCTCCAGCGCGCTGCGTTCCCGCTTGCGCGGATCGCCCATTCCGCCGCCGCCCGGCGTACGAATGCTGACGCATCCGCCCCGGGGCACCTCCATTGTGATCTTCGAAGGCAGGTCCCTGTTTTCGCCCTGCGGATCGAGCACAAATCGTGCGCAGGCGCCGGGAAGACCTCCCGACAGGCCCCAGGGGGCGAATTTCCGCCCGTCCGAGAGTGCCGTGAACGTGCAGGGGGCGTCAGGAAAAACGAAGTCCCGCCGTACGCCGAGGCCGCCCCGGAAGCGGCCTGGCCCGCCGCTGTCCTCGATCAGTTCGTAGCGGGCGATGCGGATGGGGTAGTTCAGCTCCACTTCTTCTATCGGCGCGTTTTCAGTATTGTGGAGGTTGGTCTGAACCGCCGTGGCGCCATCCTTGGTCGTCCGCGCGCCGCCGCCGCCGGCTATCGTCTCCATGTAGCAATAATATTCGCCGCGCACGGGGTCCTGGCCGCCAAAGCCGAGATTGACGATCAGCGCCTTGCCGCTGGCCGGGATGATCTCCGGAAGGGCCGGTTGCAACGCCAGCAATATGAGTTCGGCCAGCTTCTGCCCGGTCTCCCAGCCGCCGACCACACCCGCCGGGCGCTGGGCCGTGCAGATCAGTCCGTCCGGACCTGTGACTGATATCCGCGACAGGAAGCCCGCGTTCACAGAGATGCCCGGCGATGTGAGGCACTTTGCGACGAAAGCCAGGGCGCAGGTCGTCATGGTCCGCGTGCAGTTGATCGGCGACTCGCGCTGCGGCGAGGATCCGCTCACGTCGAGCGAGATCCGCCCATCGCCGATCGTCACTTTCGCCTTCAGGCGGATCGGCTCGTCGGTGAAGCCGTCATCGTCGCGGAAGGCTTCCGCCTCCCAGCTGCCGCTGGGCAGGCGCGAGAGGTCATGCGCCGTCCAGCGCTCCGTATAGGCGATGAGCTCATCGCAGAAATGGGCGATTTCGGAGGGCGAGTAGCGGCTGGCCAAATCGCCAAGGCGCTGTGCCCCGACGAAGTTGGCCGACAGTTGCGCTCTCAAATCGCCATTGGTTTCGCGACGGGCGCGGACGTTGGCCAGCAGGAGACCGAGCACGTTCTCATCGATCCGGCCCTCACGCGCGATGCAGGTCGGCGGAAGGATCAGGCCTTCCTGGAAGAGCTCGCGGCTGATCCCGAGGCTTGCCGGGGAGGAGCCGCCCACATCGACGTGATGCGCCATGTTCGCTACGAAGCCCACGCGCGCGTCCCGGACGAAGACCGGCGCTATGCAGGCGATGTCGTTCAGATGACTCGCGCCGCGATGCGGATCGTTGACCAGGATCGCGTCACCCGCTCGCAGCCGATCGATGCCGAATTCTCGGATCGCCGTCGGGGCGATGGTCGCCATGGAGACCAGATGCGCCGGCTGGGCAAAGGACTGGGCGACGCAGCGCAACTGGTTGTCGAAGAACGCGCAGGAGAAATCGGCGCGCGTCTTGATGTTCGTCGAATAGGCGGCCCGCCTGATGGTCAGCGCCATCTCCTCGGTGACGTTGATCAAGGCATTGCGAAGCACCTCGAACGTCACCGGATCCATGTCGGGCAGCTCGAACGAAGCCACCGGCTCGCGGGTCTGGGTATCGGGAATCATGGCGGCCCTCATTGCACAGCCCCCAAAGTGACGATCAGGCTGCCGCTTTCGTGCACCCTGGCGGACGCTTCCGGCGGCAGAACGGTCGTGGTGTCCATCTGCTCGATGATCGCCGGGCCGATGATCTCATTGCCGGCTTTCAACCGTTCGCGATCGTAGGCCGGGCATTCCACGTCTCCGCCAAAGAACACGCGCCTCACCTGCTTCCGGGCATCCGCCGGATCGACGCCGCCGGCCTCAAGCCGGTTCAGGCGCGGCCGCTCGACCCGGCCTATGGCCGTCGTGCGCAGATTGAGAAGCATGGTCGGCTCGGTCTCGCTGGCAAAGCCGTAACGGCTGCGATGCAGCTCGCGGAAGCGGGTGCTGAGCGTCTCTATGGAGGCATCACCGGCGGGATCCACCGCCACGCGCAGCGGGTAGTTCTGCCCGGCGTAGCAAACCTCAGCCTCGTGCAGGAAGGCGATGCCTTCGCCTTCCACTTTCTCGGTGCCGAGCAATTGCCTGCCCTTGCGCTCCATTTCCTTGAGAAGGTCGACAAAGACATTGCGGTCGATGTCGAGCGTCGGACGGAAAAGCGGATGCACGATCTCATGCTTGACGTCGGTCGCAAGCAGGCCAAGCGCCGAGTTGAGACCCGGCGTGGGCGGAATGACGACGGTCGAAACGCCAAGCTGGCGGGCGATCGCCATGGCGTGCAGCGGCCCCGCGCCACCGGAAGGAACGAGGGCATATTCGCGCGGATCTATGCCTCTTCTGACCGAGACGAGCTGCAGCGCGGCGACCATCTTGGCGTTCGCGATGTCGATGATCATCTGCGCGGCCTCTTCCACGCCTGTTCGCAGCGGACCGGCCACTTCGCGCTCGATCGCCTCCCGCGCAAGCCCGGCATGCAGCCTGAAGGTGCCGCCGAGGAAATATTCCGGATTGAGCAGCCCGAGGGCCAGATTGGCGTCGGTGATGGTCGGATGTGTTCCGCCCTTGCCGTAGCAGGCCGGCCCCGGATCGGCGCCCGCGCTTTCCGGGCCCACGGCCAGAGCCCCGCCCGGGTCGATATAGGCGATGCTGCCGCCGCCGGCACCGATCTCGACGAGGTTGATGACGGGCATCTTGATCGGGTAGCCCTGCCCTCGTCCGGCGGTGGAAGTCGCAACGGCGGCCGCACCGACCTCAAACTCGTCCGCCAGGGCGGGCATCCCGTCGTCGATGAGGGAGGCCTTGGCCGTCGTGCCGCCGATGTCCAGCGCCAGGATGCGGCGCGAAAGACGCTCGTCATGCAGGTCTTCCGCCACGAAGGACGCGCCGATGACGCCGGCGGCGGGACCCGACTCCACCAGATGCACTGGGAATCGCTTGGCGATCTGGGAGGTTGCGATGCCGCCGCTCGAGGTCATCAGGTGCAGCGGCGTGGAAACGGCCCGTTCCTGCAGACGCTCCTCGAGGCGGGAAATATAGGGCGCCACCTTCGGAAGCAGCACGGCGTTGACGGCCGCGGTGCTGGTGCGCGGATACTCGCGATATTCGGGACAGACCTCGGCCGAGGTGACGACGGGCAGGTCCGGCGCGATGCGGGCGATCATCTCCGCGGCGGCCCGCTCGTGAGCCGGATTCCGGTACGAATGGAGGAATGCGACAACGATAGCCGCCGCGCCGCTCGCAAGCAGCCTGCGGGCCGCGCTCTCGACCGCGGCGGCATCCAACGGGACGATCACCTCGCCCGTCGGCGACATCCGCTCCGGAACGCCGACGCACATATGGCGCGGCACCAGGGGCTTCGGCTTGTCATAGAAGATGTCGTAGAGGACCGGCCGGGTCTGGTAGGCGATCTCGAGGATGTCGCTGAAACCCTCGCTGGTGATCAGGCCTGCCTTGGCGCCATGTCCCTGGATGATCGTGTTGGTGGCGATTGTGGTGCCGTGTACAAGGAAGGAGATGTGCTTCGGGTCGACCCCGAAGTCCCTCAAGGCGTCATTCAACCCGTGCAGGAAGCCCTCGGACGGGTCTGCCGGCACCGTCGGCACCTTGACGACGCCCACCGAGCCCGTCTGCTCGTTGACGAGGACCACATCCGTGAACGTGCCGCCGATGTCGATGCCGACCCGGTAGCCATTGCCGTTGCTTTCCGTCACGAGCGACTCTCCCTGGACATTCGGCGTCCGACGTATCGGCCTGTCCTTGCAAAAATGTGCTGTGTGTGATGCTTTAAAAAAAGCGAATAATTTGACTGCCTAACAAGTCGTTTATTTCATGATTCTAAGGAACGCATGATCACGCTCAGACAACTCGAAGCGCTTCGCTGGATCGCCGAACTGGGCACCTTCGAGCGCGCGGCGACGAAATTGAACATGACGCAATCGGCGATCTCGAAGCGTATCCAGGAATTGGAGGAGGCGACGGGCCTCTGCCTGTTCGATCGGAGCCAGCGTGGCGCACGGCTGACCGTGGAAGGGGCGCGCGTGATCGCACTCGGCCAGGAGATGCTGGCAACCCGCGACAAGATACTGGATATGAAAAGCGCGGGCCGGTTTCCCATCCGGCATCTGCAGCTCGGCGTCACCGAACTGACCGCCCTCACATGGCTGCCGCGCCTCATCACCACGCTTCGGGCCACATACCCCGGCATCCATCTGCTTCCGGAGGTCGATCTCAGCCGCTCGCTTTTCGATCGCCTGCTCGAAGGCACGATCGACATCATCGTCATACCGGAGACGTTCTTCGATCCGCTCGTTTCGTCGATCCGACTGGCGGAAGTCCAGAATTCCTGGATGGCGAGCCCCGAGCTGATAAGCCACCAGCGAACGCTTTCCCTCGAGGAACTGGGCGTCTACACGATCCTGTCCCAGGGCCCGGATTCCGGGTCGGGCTCATACTTCTCCCGCTGGCTGCGGACCGAGGGGATAGCGTTCGAACGGGAGCTCTCGACCAACAGCCTTGTCGCGCTTGTCGGGTTGACGCTCGCCGGGCTGGGCGTGAGTTATCTTCCCACGGCCTGCTTTCGGCCCCTCGCCGACACAGGCCAGCTCAGGATCATTCCAACGAAGCCATTGCTGCCGTCCGTTCCCTACGGCGCCATGTTTCGCAACGACCGCCCGACGGCTTTCAACGAAAGCGTAGCCCAGCTCATGCTGCAGGTCTGCGACTTCTCCACGCAGTATCGGCGATAGGGTGCCGTCGCGCGCGCCTGCGTCGTGCGGGTCGCTTGCGGCGCGACCCGGCCGCCGTGGCGCCGGTCTCCCTGCCCATCCGCAGGCGCTTCCATCCTCACCGGATTCAGCAAGGGCGATTTGGGAACCTTCCAAAAGATCAGGATTTGGAAATGCCGGCACCGACATAGGTGCCTGCGGCGATCATGCGCAGGATCTCGGCTTCCTTCTCCTTTTGCGCCAGCACGGCGGCAAGCAGGGATTGCGACTTGCCGGCGTCGAAGGCCACGACGCCGTCGCCATCGCCGACGACTATGTCGCCCGGACTGACGACCATGCCGCCTATCGAGACAGGTACGTTGATCTCGCCGGGACCGTTCTTGTAGGGGCCGCGATGAATGCTCGCCCTGGCAAAGACAGGAAAGCCGCCCTTGGCGAGCGCGTCCGCATCCCGGATGGCGCCATCGATCACGAAGCCTGCCGCGCCGCGGCTTTGCGCGATCGCGCACATGATCTCGCCGACGAGCGCGCGCGTTGTGTCTCCGCCTCCGTCGACCACCAGCACGTCGCCCGGGCGTACCAGCTCGAGCGCTTCATAGATTGCCCTGTTGTCGCCGTTGCGCGTCCTCACGGTGAACGCAACGCCGGCCATGGGACCGCCGCCATGGAATGGACGGAGCCCGATGGCGCCCGGTTGCCGTTCGAGATTGTCGCTGATGTTCGCTGTCGCAAGTTCCCGGAAAGCCCCGACAAGGGCCGCCGGAGCGACAGGCGGCAAAGGATTGGCAAGCGGCTGGCTCAATACGGCCTCCTTCGGCGGATGCAATTCATCGCCGCCTCACAGCAGTTTCCCGCACGCATCGGCGATGCGACGACACCCTTCCTCGATATTCTCGACCGAGGTGGCGAAGGACAGGCGAAGGTAAGGGGACTTGCCGTAGGAGATGCCGTCCATGACGGCGACGCCGGCGATTTCGAGCAGATAGCGCGCCACGTCCAGATCGTTGGCGAGCGTAGCGCCGGACGGCGTCCTGCGCCCAATGAGCCCGGAGACGTTCGGGAACAGGTAGAACGCGCCCGCCGGCGCCCGGCAACGAAAGCCTTCTACCGCTCCGAGCAGGGTGACCATGAGATCGCGGCGCTTGCGATAGTCTTCCCTCATGGCGGCGACCGGGCGCTGATCCCCTTCGAGCGCCGCAGCGGAGGCCGCCTGCGCAATGGAGTTTGCGCAGGTCGTGTTCTGGCCGAGCAGCTTGGCCAGGGCGTTGATCAGATCGCCCGGGCCTGCGGCATAGCCGAGGCGCCACCCGGTCATAGCGTAGGCCTTGGACATGCCGTTGACGATGAGGCAGCGTCCTGCGAGATCCGGAGCGATTTGCGGCAATGTGATGTGGCGGCCGTCCCCATAGGTCAGATGTTCATAAATCTCGTCGGCCATCAACGCGACGCGAGGGTGGCGGCGCAGCACGGCCGCGATCTTCTCGAGCGTGTCGCGGTCATAAACCGCGCCGCTTGGATTGTTCGGCGAGTTGAGCACGAGCCATCGCGTCTTCGACGTGATGGCGCCCTCGAGCGCTTCCGGTTGCAGCAGAAAGCCGTCGCTTTCGTCGCAGTCGACGATGACCGGCTTGCCGCCGTTGACGGAAACGATATCGGGATAGGAGACCCAATAAGGCGCCGGGACGACGACCTCGTCGCCCGGGTTGAGCGTGGCCGCGAATGCCTCGAAAATCAGCTGCTTGGCGCCGTTGCCGACAATGACGTTGTCGGGGCTGACGCCGATGCCGTTGTCGCGCGAGAACTTGGCGGCAATTGCCTTGCGGAGCGCCGGCATGCCTTGGGTCGCGGTATAGTGGGTTTCGCCGCGCCGCATGGCGGCGATCGCGGCTTCCACGATATGGGCAGGCGTGTCCATGTCCGGCTCGCCCAAGGTGAAGTCGATGATGCGACGGCCCTTCGCCTCGAACTCGACGACCCGCTGCCTGGCCGCGATGCTTGCCGACGGCTTCAGGATTTTGACACGCTCGGACAGCTCGATGGACATGGATGCGTCGCCCCGATCGCCTTCATGCAATGAAGTTCCAGGAATCAGGATAGTGAAAAGTCACATTCGAAAAAGCCGATAAATACTCATGTAAAATATGAATATTTCGACTAGATTAGTGATTTTTCCAGCGTGTGGAGTGGTGGAGTCGGTTCCACTCGGCCTTCTCGCCAACATGAAGCGGCTTCCGTCCTTCGCCCTCGACCTCGTCCGCTACTTAATCGCGGATCAGCAGGGGGACGAACAGGCTTGCTGACGAGAAGTTGCTTTACAAGGTCCCGCCGCGACTCGGTTCCAGGCAGCAGGTCTTAGCAGCTGTCAAGTTGAACAGGTTGGCCTTCCCGAATGGCGTGGAGCTTTCCGTAATCTGCTCGAATGCGCTCTAGGAGACAGGTCTCAGCTCCGTCCGGCCAACTGAGAGAGCGCCAGGAGAGGCTCATCGGCTACGATAGCTGCCGCCGCGGAGTTTTGGGCATTCCGGTCGGCGATGCGCGTTGGCCGCTATAGAAACCCCGTCGAGAAGTATTGAGCCGCATGCGCACCAGGGTCGATGCAAGGCCGACGGCGCTCGCTACTCCATCCACTACGGGAATGTCGAATTTGCTGCTCAGCGATTGCGCCAACGGAGCCATGCCGGCGCAGCCGAGCACGATGGCCTCGGCGCCATCCCGTTCTATGGCCTGGCGAACGGCTGCATCGATTCCGGCCAGCACCGCCTTCGTGGCGTTTTCGAGGGCCAGCACCGGGACGCCCGTCGCCAGCACCGAGGCGCAACTGCGTTCCAGGCCCCGCATTTCGAGGTTGCCACGCAGCACCGGCACCGAGCGCTGCAGCGTTGTGATGATCGAGAAGCGGCATGCGATCAGCTTCGCTACCTGGCAGGCTGCCTCGCCAATTCCGACGACGGGCCTGGCTGCCACAGAGCGGGCGGCGTCCAGTCCGGTGTCGTCGAAACATGCGATGACGAAGGCATCCACATCCTCATGCGCCTGGATCAATCCGAGCAGCCCGGGGACGGCATAGGCGGCGTCGACCACTCCCTGGATAGAGGGCGGCCCGGCCCGGTTCGTGAGGGTGACGATCTCGGCATCGGGAGCCGCGGCGGCGCCCGCTGCCGCTGCGATCGATCTGCTCATCGAGGCGGTCGCATTGGGATTGATGACGGCCAGGCGCATGGCGTTTCTTCGTCTAGCCGGCGGTTCGCTGCAATGTCGGTTTCATCGCCGACCATTGTTCAACAGACATGGTCGGCAGGTCGAACTGTTCGCGGGTGGTCGAGTAGCCATGCCCACCCATGCGGCCGACAGCGTCGAGCGCAAGCTGATCGATATAGAAGCGTTCGTTGTCGAAGAGATCCTCGCGAACATGCATGCGCACGACCTGTCCGAGGATGATCTCGCGCGACTTGCCTAGGCCGAGCGTGAGATAACGGTGACATTCGAACGCTATGGGCGCCTCCCGGATATAGGGGCATCCGACCGCCTCGCCCGGAACGGCTGTCAGTCCGGCCTCGGCCAGTTCGTCGACATGGGAAGGGAAAGGGACCGCGCAGACATTCATGGCATCCATTATGGCGTGGTCCACCACGTTGACCGTGAATTGCTCGGTCAGGCGGACATTGAGCGTGGTGTCCTTGAACGACATGTCGCTCTGGTTTTCCACGCCGAGCGCCAGGATCGCCGGATCGGCCGACAGACAATTGAAGAAGCTGAAGGGCGCGGCATTCACGGTGCCGTCCGGATGACGCGTCGTGACCAGCGCGATCGGCCGCGGCACCACCGAGCCGATCAGCAATTTATAGCGCTCGCGCTCGGTGATGCGGGCGAAGTCGATGCTGACATGATCCTTGTGACCCGTTGCCGGGTGCTCGGGACTTAACATTCTTTCCTCCTGGCGGGACAGACTTGATCGGCTGCAGGTCAGGCTGACTTGGCGTATTCGCCGAGAATTGCGCGGACGTCGGGTTCCTCGGCGTGTTCGCGGATTTCCGCCCGCTCCTCCACCGCCTCGATATGTTGCCCCATAACCGCTACCGCACGTTCAGGATCACCTTTTCGCAGCGCTTCGATGATCTGCCGGTGTTCGTCCAGGCCGCAGCGGCTGGAGTGCGGACGACTGTAAAGCGCTAGGATCAGCGAGCAGCGTGAAACGATTTCGCTGACATAGCGGGTCAATGGCCTCGATCCCGTGAGCTGAGCCAGCAGGATATGGAATTCGCCGGCCAGCCGCATAGACAGCGGCCCTTCGGAACCGAGCGCCGCTTGTTCCTCGCGTACATGCGCTTCCAGCTTGGCCAGTTGCGCGGGCGTGATTTGCCGGGAAAGCCGATTGGCCACCTCGCGCTCGAGACAGCGTCGCAAGGAGAAAATGTCGAGCGCCTCCTCAAGTGTCGGTTCGGCGACACAAGCGCCGCGGTTCGGTTGCACATCCACCAGGCCCTCGGCGCTCAGTCGTACGAGCGCGTTGCGCACGCTGGTACGGCTCACGCCGAATTGCTCGCCGATGGTATCTTCCGGCAATTTCATGCCGGGGCGCAACGCCTGCTCGATGATGGCGCGTCGCAGCGAATAGTAGATGGTCTCGCTTCGGCTTGATTGTGTCATCGCCTACCCTTGGCTCCCCATATGGTTGAGTAATAAGATAGAATCCATTTCTCGTCAATATCGTATACAATTATCTTGCCAGTGGACCGCTATGCATGTATACGATTTACATAGCAGGCCGTGTACGGTTTGGCCTAGAATAAGAAGCCTGCCCGCAGACCCGACTCGTGCCGTGACGTTGTCGCGGAGCATCACAGCCAAGGCAAGCCAGAGGGATTCAATCCATGTTCAAAGCAAGAATCGTCGCTTCAGCGCTGTTCGCAGCCTGCTTGACGGCAATATCAGCGTCCGCGGAAACGCTTCGCTGGGGCTCCAACCGCGATATCGTCTCGCTGGACCCTTATTCGTATGGCGACAGTTTCACCATCAATGTCCTCAACAATGTCTACGAGGGGCTGGTTCGCTACAATCGCGATCTCAAGATCGAGCCTGCCCTTGCGACCTCATGGCAGGTGATGTCCGACACGGTCTGGCGTTTCAAGCTACGCGAAGGGGTCAAGTTCCATAATGGGGATCCGTTCACCGCCGACGACGTCATCGCCTCGCTCACGCGCGTCAGCGATCCGGCCTCGCCCCTCAAGGGCAATCTCCCAGCCTACAAGAGCGCGAAGAAGATCGACGATCATACCGTGGATATCGAGCTCAACGGGGCCTATCCGCTGCTTCTCAACGATCTCACCAACATCCATATCTTTTCCAAGAAATGGCTGGTCGAAAACCATGCCGAAAAGCCGACGGACGTAGGCGCCGGCGTTGAAGGCTATGCGACCACCCACGCCAACGGGACCGGGCCGTTCATGCTCGAGTCGCGTCAGCCCGATGCCAAGACCGTCTTCGTCCGGAATCCGAACTGGTGGGACAAGCCCCAGCACGACCTCGACCGGATCGAGTTCATACCCATCGCCTCCGCGGCGACCCGCGTGGCCGCGCTGCTGTCGGGCGAAGTCGACTTCATCGACGACACGCCGGTGCAGGATCTGCCCCGCCTCGAAGCCGCTCCGAACGTGAAGCTCCTCCAGCGCGCCGATATCCGCACCATCATGCTGGGCCTGAACCGGCGCGACACATTGGTCGGGGGTGCGAAAAACCCGTTCAACGATCTGCGGGTCCGGCAGGCGCTCCAGGATTCGATCAATCTGACCCTGCTGCGCGATCGCGTCATGCGCGGCAAGTCGCGCATTGCCGGAACGATGGTGGCGCCGGAGATACCTGGCTACAGCGCAGAACTCGACAAACCCGCGCCCTACGATCCGGAAGAGGCGAAGAAGCTGCTGGCCGAGGCGGGCTATCCCAACGGATTCGAGTTCTCCTTCGTTTGCGCCAATGACCGCTACGTCAACGAGGAACAGCTCTGTCAGGCCATCGCATCGATGTGGGCGCGCATCGGGCTGAAGCCGAAGCTCGACGTGGGACCGCGTTCGGTGCAGACCCCGAAATTCACCAACGGCAAGGCGGACGTCTACACGTTGGGCTGGGCGACCGAACCGATGCTGGACTCCTATAGCCTCCTCCTCCAGGTGCTGCACACCAAGACCGGAAACGCGGGTGTGTTCAATTGGGGTGGATGGTCGTATCCCGAACTGGACAAGATGATCGACCAGGCCGGCGTCATGCTGGATCGGGAAAAGCGGCTGGACCTGCAGATCAAGGCGCTCAAGCTTGCCAAGGACCAAGTGCTCATGATCCCGCTCCATCAGCAGCCGATGGTCTGGGCCACGACCGCGGACGTCAAGGAGATGCCGCAGTTTCCCGACAACAAGCCGCGCCTCTGGTACGTCCGGAAATAGACGCCGAGCAGCTTGACGACAGGTGCCCCGGCGTTGCCGGGGCCCCCAGTCTCTTCCCGGGAGGACGACATGCTGGTCTTTCTTGTAAAGCGCATCTTCAATGCAGCCGTCGTCATGCTGGCCGTCGCCGCAATGGCCTTCCTCATCTTCCGCTTTGTCGGCGACCCGGTGGAGATGATGGTGAACGAGCAGACGACGCAGGCCCAGCGCGACCAGTTGCGCGAGCATCTTGGCCTCAACGACAGTGTCTTCGTCCAGTTCGAGCGCTTCGTGGTCAACGCCGCCCACGGCGATTTCGGCATCTCCTACCGCAACCAGCGGCCCGTGTCCGAACTCATAGCGGAACGGTTCCCGGCTACGCTCGAACTCGTCCTGGTGGCGACGATCCTGTCGCTGCTCATCGGCATCCCGCTCGGCGTCGTCACGGCCATCCATCGGGGAACCTGGTATTCCGAGACGCTGCAGTTCGGCTCCATTCTCGGCGTGTCGCTGCCCAGCTTCGTGGTCGGGATCATGCTGATCCTGACCTTCTCGGTCACGCTTGGATGGGCCCCAGCCTTCGGCCGCGGGGACGTCGTCCATATCGGCTGGTGGTCAACCGGCTTTCTCACCCGCTCCGGGCGTGCTTCGCTTATATTGCCGTCACTATCGCTGGCGCTGTTCCAGATCACGCTCGTCATGCGCCTGGTGCGGGCGGAAATGCTGGAAACCATGCGCATGGATTTCATCAAGTTCGCCCGGGCCCGGGGCGTGCCGGCGCGCAGGGTGCAATTCCGCCATGCGCTGCGTAACTGTCTGATGCCCGTCATCACGATGACCGGCATGCAATTCGGCAATCTCATCGCCTTCGCGCTGATCACCGAGACGGTATTCCAGTGGCCGGGCATGGGCCTGCTCTTCATGCAGGCCATCACGTTCGTCGATATTCCCGTAATGGCGGCCTATCTCTGCATCGTCTCCTTTATCTTCGTCGCCATCAATACGCTCGTCGATATCACGTACGCGGTCATCGATCCGCGACTCCGGCACCAGGGACATTGAGGGAGGCTGCGATGGCACCTGTTGAGACCGCCAAGGCGCCCACCGCGAAGCGCGCCCGCTGGCGTGACAGCGACCTTTGGTGGTCGTTGAAGAGAAGTCCGCTGGCCATGGCGGCGGGCGCGCTGCTCGTCGTTCTGGTGATTGCCGCGTTCCTGGCGCCGCTCCTGGCCATCCAGGATCCGTACAATCTCGCGGCGCTGGAATTGTGGAACGCCGAACTGCCGCCAGTCTGGCAGCATAACGGGCAATGGCCCTACCTGCTCGGCACGGACGTACAGGGCCGGGATATCATGTCGGCCATCCTCTATGGGTCGCGCGTTTCGATCATCATCGGGATCGCGTCCGTCGTTGTCTCGCTTGTGGTCGGCCTTATGGCCGGCCTGGCCGCCGGCTATATCGGCGGATGGGTCGACAATCTGCTGATGCGCGTCGGCGATGTCCTGCTTTCGATCCCGACCATCCTGATGGCGATCCTGGTCAGCGCCGTATTTCGCGAGATACTGCCCACCGACCTGCGCGATGGATTCGCGCCGGTCATCCTGATCATCGCCATCTCGCTGTCGGCCTGGGTGCAGTATGCGAGGACGGTGCGTGCGCTGGCGATGGTGGAGCGCGGCAAGGAGTATGTGCAGGCGGCGCGACTCCTCAAGGTGCGTCCGGGCCGGATCATGCGTTCCCATATCCTGCCGAATACGCTGACGCCGATCCTGGTCGCCGCGACGCTCAATTTCGGTCTCGCTATTCTGATCGAGGCGACGCTGAGCTTCCTCGGCGTGGGCATGCCGCCCACCGAGCCGTCGCTCGGCACGCTGATCCGCATAGGCAACGAGTACCTCTTTTCCGGGCAGTGGTGGATCGTGGTGTTCCCGGCGATCCAGCTCAGCCTGCTGGTGCTGTCGGTCAACGTCCTGGGCGACTGGCTGCGCGACGCACTCAACCCCAAACTCCGCTGAGGCAAGAACCGATGACTTCCAGCCTGCTTATCCGGAACATACGCCCCATGGGTGGAACCAGCGCGGATATCCTGGTCGAGGATGGCCGCATCGCCCGCATCGAACCGGGGATTGCCGCTCCGGCTGATCGGGTGGAAGAGGGCGGGGGTCGCATCGCGATACCGGGTCTCGTCGAGGCGCATACCCATCTCGACAAGTCGCTGATGGGCATGGCCTGGTACCGCAACGAGGTCGGCCCACGCCTGCTGGATAAGATCGAGAACGAGCGCGACGCCAAGACCCGCCTCGGCATCGAGCCGGCGCGCCAGTCGCGTCGCCAGGCGCTTGCCTCCGTGGCGCAAGGCACCACGCATATCCGCAGCCATGTCGATATCGATACAGTGCACGGCCTCTCCGGCCTCGAGGGCATCATGCGCACCCGCGAGGAACTGAGCAATTGCGTCGACATAGAGATCGTCGCGTTTCCTCAAAGCGGTATGATGATCCGTCCGGGAACGGTCGAACTTATGCAGAAGGCGCTGGAACTGGGCGTAGAAATCGTCGGCGGGCTCGATCCGGCCGGCATCGACCGCGATCCCAAAGGCCACCTGGACGCGGTTTTCGGTCTTGCCCAGAAATATGCGCGACCCGTCGACATTCATCTGCACGAGCCGGCCGAACTCGGCGCCTTTTCGCTGGAAATGATCATGGAGCGCACCCGTGCGCTCGGCATGCAGGGCAAGGTGGCCGTGAGCCACGCCTTTTGCCTCGGCATGACCGATGTCGATTATGCGAGCCGGCTGATCGACGAACTCGCCGAACTTTCGATCCATATCCTTACCACGGGGCCGGCCGCGCGGCCGTCGCCGCCCGTCGCCAGATTGCGTTCCGCCGGCGTGGTCGTGGCCGGGGGCAATGACGGCATTCGCGATACATGGAGCCCCTATGGCAATGGCGACATGCTCGAACGCGCCATGTTCATCGGCCTGCGGAACAATTTCCGTCGCGATGACGAACTCGAAGCGGCGCTGGACGTCTGTACCCATGGCGGCGCGAAGGTGATGGAACTGGAGGGCTATGGCCTCGCCCCCGGCTGCGGGGCCGATTTCGTGCTGGTGGAGGGGGAGACGCCGGCCGAGGCGGTCGTGACGCACCGCCCGCGTTCGCTCGTCGTCAAGCGCGGCAGGGTCGTTGCGCGCGGCGGCGTCATGGAGGCTGGCTCATAATGAAGAGCCCGCTGCACGGCCTGACGCTGGGTGCGCGGCCCGAGGGGTCGACCTGGCTTGGCGCGCGCTGGGTGGTGGGCAACCAGGACGGTCGCCATGTCCTGTTCAAGGACGGAGGCGTGGTGATCGAGGGGAGCGAGATCCGTTTCGTCGGTCTCGACTATGCCGGTCCGGTCGCGCGCCGCATAGAACTCGGCCAGGCGCTGATCGGTCCCGGCTTCATCGATCTCGATGCGCTCTCCGACCTCGACACGACTATCCTCGGCTATGACAACCAGCCGGCATGGCGCAAGGGCCGCGTCTGGCCGATGAGCTATGTCGAGCGCGGTCCATACGAGATGTACACCATGGCGGAGCTGGCGTTTCAAAAGCGCTACGCCTTCGCCCAGCTCCTGCTCAACGGCATAACGACGGCCGCTCCCATCGCCTCCCTGTTTTATCGCGAATGGGCGGAAACGCCGGAGGAGTTCGACGCCGCGGCGGAAGCGGCGGCGGAACTCGGGTTGCGGGTCTATCTCGGCCCCGCTTACCGGTCAGGAGGTATGGTGGTGGACGCCGACGGCGCCTTGCGGCCGATTTTCGACGACGCGCGGGGAATGCAGGGCCTACGCGCCGCGCTGGCGTTCTGCGATCGGCACGAGGGCGGCCGAGGCGACCTGATACGGACGATGCTGGCCCCCGACAGGGTCGAAACCTGCACCGCCGAACTGCTGCGCGAGACAGGGCGCGCCTCGGCGGAGCGCGGACTGCCGGTCCGGCTGCATTGCGCGCAGGGTCAGATGGAACTCGATACGATGCGTCGGATGCACGGCAGGACGGCGCCGCAATGGCTGAAAGAGCTCGAGATGCTCTCGCCGCGCCTGCTCGCCCCTCATGCAACCTACGCGACGGCGGACGATCTCCAACTCTATCGCGACCATGGTGTCAGCATCGTCCATTGCCCGCTGGTCGCTGCCCGGCAGGGAGGGATGCTGAAATCGTTCCGCATGTGTCGCGACATGGGCATCAACATCGCCATGGGCACGGACACCGCTCCGCCGGACATGCTGATGAACATGGCGCTCGGCGTCTCGATGTGCCGCATGGCCGAAGGGCGAGCCGACGCCTGCCGTTCCGGCGAATTCTACGACGCAGCAACCCTGGGGGGCGCACACGCGCTTGGCCGCGACGACATTGGCCGGCTGGCGCCCGGCTGCCGGGCGGACATCGCCATATTCGACCTGGCTTGTCCGCACACCGGGCCGGCCATCGATCCGATCCAGACATTGATGATTGCCGGCCACAGTACGCTCGTACGAGCCGTTTTCGTCGACGGCCGACTGTCGATGCGCGACGGGCGCGTCGCCGGTCTGGACCTCGATGCCGCACAGGAGAAGGCGCAGCGGCAGTTCGACGGACTGGTCGCGAAATATCCGGACCGGACCTTCGGGCATCCGCCGGTGCAGGAGATTTTCTCTTCGACTTATCCGATCCGGCAGGGAGGATGTTCATGCTGATGCAGGCACATGCGACGACGACCGGACATAGCGGCGCGGCCATTGCACATCCGGTGCTCGAGGTGCGGAACCTGCGCGTCGTCTTCCCGACGCGTCACGGGGTACTGAACGCCGTGTCCGATGTCTCGCTGACCATCAACAAGGGTGAGATCCTCGGCCTTGTCGGCGAGTCCGGCGCGGGCAAGTCGATGACCGGCATGGCGACGCTTGGCCTTTTGGAACCGCCGGGCCGCATCGCCGAAGGCGAGATCCTTCTGGATGGCAGGCGAATCGACAATCTGCCGGAACGCGAGATGGCGAAAATCCGCGGCCGGCGCATCGGCGCGATCTTCCAGGATCCGCTGACCAGCCTGCACCCTCTGTTCACCGTCGGTGCGCAACTCGTCGAAACCATCCGGCTGCATCTGCATCTGTCGCGCTCACAGGCGCGGCGGCGCGCCATCGACCTCTTGAAGGAAGTCGGCATTCCCGCCGCGTCCGACCGGATCGACGATTACCCCCATCAGTTCTCCGGGGGCATGCGTCAGCGCGTGGTGATCGCCCTGGCGCTTGCAGCCGAGCCGGAATTGATCATCGCCGATGAGCCAACGACGGCGCTCGACGTTTCGATCCAGGCCCAGATCACCGCTCTCTTGCGGCGGATCTGCCGGGAACGTGCCGCCGCCGTCATGCTGGTCACCCACGACATGGGGGTCATCGCTGAAACCGCGGACCGTGTCGCGGTGCTATATGCCGGCCGCATTGTGGAGGTAGGCCATGTGGACGCGGTGATCCACGCGCCGAAGCATCCCTATGCCAAGGGTTTGATGGATTCGATCCCGCCGCTCGAAGGCCGCGTGGCCCGGCTCGCGCAGATCGATGGTTCCATGCCGCGACCGGATTCCATTCCGGAAGGCTGCGCATTCCATTCTCGTTGCACTCTAGCCGGCCCGCACTGCCGCATCGCCGTGCCGGGTCTGGTGGAGACGGAGGGTTCGCGCACGGCGTGCTGGCTATATTCGGGAGGTGTCGAAGCATGAGCGCGAAAAGCGTTGGGGTGACGGGAACCAGAAAGGGAACGACGGAAGCGGGCGCCGCACTGGCGGTCAGGGCCCTGGTCAAGACCTTCGATATTTCCGCTCCGTTCCTGAACCGCCTGATCGAACGCAAGCCGCGGCGCTATCTGCGCGCCGTGGACGAGATTTCCTTCGATGTACCCAAGGGAGGCTGCCTCAGCCTGGTCGGCGAATCGGGTTGCGGCAAGTCGACGGTGGCGCGGCTGGTCGTCGGCCTCTACAGCCCGACATCGGGCGAGATCGCCTTCAGCAATTCGGGGGGCGAGCAGGGTCTGACGACGATGGTGTTCCAGGACCCCTATTCCAGCCTCAATCCGCGGTGGCGCGTATTTGACATCGTTGCCGAGCCGATCCGCGAACTGAAGCTGCGCTCGACGGAGAACGAAGTGAGGGCGCGCGTCGAAGAACTGCTGCAAACGGTTGGCCTGTCGCCCCGCGATGGCCGCAAATATCCGCACGAATTCTCCGGCGGACAGCGGCAGCGTATCTCGATCGCGCGCGCGCTGGCCACCGAGCCGGCCTTCCTGGTTTGCGATGAGCCGACCTCGGCCCTCGATGTGTCGGTGCAGGCGCAAATCCTCAATCTGATGCGTGATCTCCAGGATCGGCTCGGCCTGACCTATTTGTTCATCAGCCACGACATGAGCGTCGTCCGGCACATGTCGGACCGGATCGCGGTGATGTATCTGGGGCGGATTGTCGAGGAAGCGCCATCCGAGACGCTGTTCGAGGAACCGCTGCACCCGTATACGCGGCTCTTGCTCGACACCATTCCTGCCCTCGACGCGCCAAACAGGGATCGCGAGATCACCGCGGGGGAGGTCCCCAGCCCGATCGATCCGCCCTCGGGCTGCGCATTCCATCCCCGTTGCCCGCTGGCCAATCAGCGCTGCAAGAGCGAACGACCGGCCGTCTTGCTTCGCGACGGTGACCACCAGATTGCGTGCCACGCGGTGGAAGAAGGCCGTTATGCTCCCGCCGGCATGACCTGAAGGGGGGCGCTCCAGCGACGGTCTCTCACTTGGTCCGCAGCACTACCTGGTCGTCGGCCAGCGCCTCGAATCCTTTCGAAGTCAACACCGACGGCATGCTTGCCGCCACGCATCCCACGCCATCCTTGTAGAGGCAGGGCACGACGTGGAAACACATGCCTTCCTCCAGCACCGCCTCATGGCCGGTGCGAATGGCCATGACGTTGTCCTCGCCCCAGCCGGGAGGAAAGGCCGCGCCGATGCTGTAGGCAGGCCGTGCGAGCGCTTGGGCGTCAGCCGCACGCTGGTGCGCGAGGCGCTGGTGCGACTAAGCCAGGAGGGTCTTGTCGAACTGCGTCCGAACCGGGGAGCCGTGGTGGCGAGGCCGAGCCTGGAGGAAGGTCACCACCTTTTCACTACCCGACTGGCGCTGGAGCGGCTGGTGGTGGAAACGCTGTCCGGGCGATTGAGCAAGGGGCAGGAAGACGAACTTGCCAATCATATTGCCGCCGAAGAGGCGGCGCGTGCCGGAAACGGCTCCGCCTCGATCCGCCTTGCCGGCGAATTTCACAGCCTGCTCGCGTCGATGACCGGCAACGCGACATTGATCCGCTACGTCAATGAACTGGTGGCGCGCAGCTCATTGATCCTGGCGCTCTATGGGCGCCCGCACTCGTCCGAATGCGCGGTGTCGGAACACCGGGAAATTCTTGCGATGCTCAGCGCTGGGGAGACGGCGCGCGCCGTGCACCTCATGGGACACCATCTGGAGTCGATCACAACTCGCGCCGTGCTGCCCAAGGATACGAACGGCGATATTCGCGATGTACTGGCTAGCTATGCCATGGCCGAAGGCTTGGGATAGCCTTTTCGTCATTGGCGTCGAGGCACTGAATTTCTCGAATCCACATCGGCCATTGCTCGATTGCGATGCTTGGGGTCAATCACCCCCAACAACCCCGCCGGAATCTTTTTTTGGTTCGCCGTTCCTGGTCAGAACTGAATGCGAAGTAACGAAAAATCGTCCGGCAGCGGGCCATCCGCATTGAAGGACCGCACCCAGTCGAGGACCGCCTGCGGGTGATCGCTCTGCATCGTCACGAACTTTGTCAGATCGTCGATGCCGAGCATGTCGCCGTCCGGGCCGGACACTTCGAAGGTTCCGTCGCTGATCAGCAGCAACCGGTCGCCAGGTTCGATCGCGATGCGTTCGGATTCATAACTCATGTCGGGAAGGGCGCCGATCGCCATCCCGCCGCGCGTCATCAGATGCGTCGACCTCGTGCGTCCGTCGGCGCCGGCGCGCAGATGGATAGCTGGCGGATGGCCGCCGCTCGCATAGAGAAGCGTCGCCGTCGTGCGTTGGTACACGCCATACCAGATGGTGAAGAACATGCCGTTCTGCTTTTCCATCGGAAAGGCTTCATTGAGCGCGCAAAGCACGCTGTGCGGCTCGCGAAAGTCGGTAGCCGGCAATGCCGAAGACTGCAGCACCTTGATGGCCGCAACCGACAGCAGCGCCGCGCCCACCCCATGGCCACACACGTCGAGCAGGTAAAATGCGATGTGATCTTCATCGATGTCGTGATAGCCGAAGGAATCGCCGCCAAGCTCCGTGGAAGGCACCAGTGACCATTCCGTCGCGGGAACCGCCTGTCGTGGCGCGGGCAATATGGACATCACATAGCGCTCGGCATCGAGAAGCTCCGCCTCCAGCCGCGCCTGGGTCTTCTGAAGCGCAAGATTGCTGTCGGCCAACTGGTCTTCCACTGCCTCGCCATGTTCGATGGTGGCTTCATACAGGAGTGTGAGATCGTCGTATTCGGCGGTCAGCCGCGCGATCTCTGCCCTCGCCGCGGCAAGCTCTCCGGCGAGATCAGAACCGCCCTGCGCCTCCCCGGGGGAAACAACAGCGGCTGTTTTTGAGGGTTCGTTCATCATCGGGTGTAATAGTCCCCCAGCGGACCGCGTGGCAAGCAATCGGCCCGGCGATCGGCGTTGGCGTTTCGACAGCCTTTCCACATCGTTGCAGGGAGGTGGACCGCTTGGCAAATCCGGCTCGAGAAGGTCCGCTCTCCGACACAGCCAGGGAAGCGAAGCAGGTGGAGTTTTACATCGTGGCGGGGCGCATATGTCTCAGGCGGACGTGACCCGCGTGGGCCGCTGTTTCGCCCCGCTTCTCAGCATCGATCTCGACATCGCGGCCTTCGCGTCGAACTGGTCCTATTGCGACCGGCTTTCCTCCTATTTCGCGCGCATGATCAGCCATGATCGCACGGACTCGCTTCTCTACGCGAACTTGTTTTCCTCCGCATTCAACGAGTTGCTGGAGACGGTCTTTCGCGTCCACGGCGTGGCGGGCAATCTTGCCTGCCGCGTCAGTCGCCAGGCGGACAGAGACAGGATCGAGCTCACGGTTCCCTGCGGGGAATCCGAAATCGCCTTCTACCAGGATGCAATAGCCGGTTTGGCGGGCGAAGACATCGAGGATCGGTACCGGGCCGCCTTGTTCAAGGAAGGTCCGATGGAGGCCAGCGTCGGGCTGCTCGAACTGGCCGTCGACTATGGGGCGGACCTCTCCATCGAAGTGATGCCGAAGGCAATAAGGCTGGTTGCCGAACTCTCGTTGGAAGGGGGGAGGAACTGATGTCGGATATGGGCAGTCCAACCTTCAACGTCCGCTATGACGAGAACAATCAGGAATTTTCGATCATTGGTTCCATGCGGCCGCGGCAGGTCGACGAGATGGATGGTTGCACCCGGCTGCTCACGGCGTCCATCGCACTCGTCAAAGGCACCTTCTATGTCAACGTCAAGCGGTTGCTGCGGCTCAACAATCTGGCTTTCCACACGCTTGCGACCCATCTGGTAAAGGCTTGCGAAGAAAGGCCGGAACTCAGGATTTCGATCGTCACCTCAAGCGTCGTGGGCTGGTCGACCCGCAAGTTTCGCGCCTTGCAGGAAGCGAACCCGCGCATTGCCGTCGAGGAATACGACAGCGAATTCTACCCTGGCCAAAGCTTCCTGGAAGAAGGCTGCTTCATTCCGATCCTTCGCACCCAGACCAAGATGACCTGGCGGCACGAGCGGGACATCCTGCCGCGACATGGCATGCGCAAGGGACTGGCGATCGCCGACATCT
>MKRJ01000007.1 GCA_001896885.1 Rhizobiales bacterium 65-79
GCAAGCGCTACAACCGCGAGACGCTGGAGGTGCTGTTCAAGGGCAAGTCGATCGCCGACGTGCTCGACATGACGGTGGAGGAAGCGGCCGAGTTCTTCGCCGCCGTGCCCGCCGTGCGCGACAAGATGCAGACGCTGGCCAAGGTCGGCCTCGGCTACATCCATGTCGGCCAGCAGGCGACGACGCTGTCGGGCGGCGAGGCGCAACGCATCAAGCTCGCCAAGGAATTGTCGCGCAAGGCGACCGGCAAGACGCTCTACATCCTCGACGAGCCGACCACCGGCCTGCATTTCCATGACGTGGCGAAGCTTCTGGAAGTGCTGCACGAACTGGTCGACCAGGGCAACACGGTCGCCGTCATCGAGCACAATCTGGAGGTCATCAAGACCGCCGACTGGATCCTCGACCTCGGCCCTGAGGGCGGCGACGGCGGCGGCGAACTCGTCGCCTCCGGCACGCCGGAGGACATCATGGCCGAGAAGCGCAGCTATACCGGCCAGTTCCTGAAAGAACTGATGGAGCGGAGGCCGGGGCGGAAGCGCGAGGCGGCGGAGTAGAGGGATCTGATCTGGTGCGGCGAGACGGCTGCTGGGGCGCCAAAGTGGCTGTCAGAAGTCTTGACGATCAAGGCGATCTAGAGACTCAACACAGAATCCCGGCTGGCCGTCAAGCGTCGCCTTTCACCTAGAACTGGCTTTATGTCGCGATCTTGCGTTAAACCCGTGCGTTGCGGCTGCTATCAGAGGTCCAAAATGATCCTCAAATTCTTCCCATAATAAATCATAGAGAGGGTCAAGTTGCTTCTGAAGAAGGCGTGTTGAGCGGTTGAAGTAGCGTTGCAATACTACCAGGCCTTCTTTGAATGATCGGTCAGCATTAATCCGCCGCCCGTGGATATCTTTTCCTATGACGCCAAACCGAGCCGCCATTCTAAAGGTTTGGTCATCCTCGGTAAATTCGCGCTCGGCGCCATGGTGGATGCGTGCGTTTCGCTCCACCCTTAGCGCCTCCTGTTCGTCCAGCATCATCTGAAGATGAGCGTTCACGCTTGCCGGAATACCTTTCCTGCGGAGCTTCCCAATCGTGCATTGCTTGGCATCCAACTCCAGCCGGAAAACTTCGTTTACTAGCAGCAGAGCGCAGTCGATCACAGAGACGAATCGCATGAGAAAAACGTCTGTAGTAACCGTGAGCCAATCGTATTGAGTGATTGGAAATTTAGCGAAATCGGGATACGGATCGAGCCATAGCATATCTCCGATTAAATTGAGAGATTCCACACGCGCGGCCAAGCCCGAGACCCAGTAGTTAGTGTCAAGTGCATACTTGCAATCAGGGTGCCGAGCTACTTCCTCGTAACTTTCGAAGTTCAATCCAACGATGCTCAGATCGTAGATGCGGCCGATGAAGCCGTGATGATCTGAATGCATTATATATCGCTTTAGGAAGCGGGTGCTCGGCCGTCTGAGAGCTCGCCACCGGTCGTTCGGCATGTCCTTCACATCATTCATTTAAGAACAGGACAACCAAAGGCGCGAACGTGTCCCACAGGGAAGACAAATCTTTTGGTGCAGGCGCAATGTTCGAAGAGTGAACGTACTTGTTCAGCGTATCTATTGAGACGATCTCGTCCATGGTTCGCGCTTTACGGACAACCTGAAGATATCGCGCATCAATCTTCCCTTTAGCTTCAAGATCTTCAGCACACGATACAATCTTTTTAACGAGCGCATCTGGCTCGGAAACGGCCGTCATCTTCGATTGCCTGATATAATTATCAACCGAAAGCTCCAACAGAACACGGCACAAAACGGCGACAGCGTTGGGATGATTTTCAAGGTGGAGAGCGAACTGAAGTTCATCCCAAATTGCGTGATGCCGCTGCAGGCGTCCTGACCACGCAACTCCATAGTCAGTATCAGGAATAAGTCGGACCCGACGCGTTGAGGGAGGTGCTTTCTTGCTTTTTGCAAGTTTCTCGCCCTTCACTGACGAGCCTTTTTTGTCACTGTCGATCGCATCAGCAGCAGTCGGCAGGACGTCTTCATTTTCTAATGAGTCGAGATAGGCCGATTTGCGGTCCACGTCCCATACGTCATCCAGCGTAATCCGGCGATGGACGAGATCATCGGCAATACGTGCAAGAGCTGGAAGCACAGCCTCTTCTTTTCGGGTGAACTCAAACTTGCCTTTGGCTGCTGTAATGCCAACCCGATTACGAAAGGCTTCAGCAGAAAGCAGCCGGTTCAGATTGCTTCGCGGCAGTTTCTTGCGATCGGGAAGAAGTCCCGCGCTCTTCAACCGTTCTTCAATCTCGTCCGCAACGTTGATGCCGCCGCCCTTGCCAGTCCGATTGACAAAGGTCGTCTTCATCCGGCCGTCCCAATTGGCTTGGCCCACACCGCCCTGACTTCCGGTGTGTCTTCGGAACAAGATGTCGTCGATTACATCTCGGTCCGTCTCTACACGGCAAATGAGCTTTGTGGGAAAGGGACCGGCCCAACTATCCTTCAGGTCAGCGAAGAATTTCTGCAGTTCGACAGTCGGCGCTCGCTTGGGATTGGCCAGAAGCTTAATGCAAGTCGTGCGGCGATTGCCGTCAAAGACGATATAAGTCTTTCCTTCCGGATAAACCAAAGGAGGTTCGTAAAGGCCTCGCGATTCGACAATGTCGCGAGCGAGTTTTTTCATTTGGGGTTGGTGATGCGCGAACAACCATGCAATCGCAGCGGTCTCATTTTCGAGTTCGCCGTGACGATCATTCGACCTGTTTACATTGAGCCTATCAAGCTCGATTGCCTTGTAGCTCATCCCCTTGCCCCCTTCCCGAAGTCTAGGCTGAGCTATTTGACAACCGCAAGGGGAATGTAGCCCAACTCATCTCCGTCCTTATATTTCTCCGCGCCTTCCCACCCCGCATTACAATCCCGCCGCGTGAAAGGAGGCGGCGATGGACTGGAACGCCGCAATCTAGAAAAGCCGCGAAGCGCTGAGGCAAGCCCTGCTCGTCGCCAGGCTGGCGCGCCTTCCCATCACCGCTCACTCCCCCACCATATAATCCGCAACGCTATAGCAATGGCTCGCCTGATAGGCGTTCCGACCACCGTTCATGTGCGTCAGGTTGAATGTCCGGATGGCGCGCAGGGCGCGGGGGTTGGCGAGGAACTGGCGGATCGAGGCGGCGCCGCGCACATTGATGACGAACGTGTCCGCGCCATGCGCCAGGAAATGACCGACATCCTCCGGCGCCGCGACGCTTTGCTCGAGAAAGGCTTCGTCTACCCGGTCCGGCGTGGCGGAACGGTCCGTCGTGAAATCCGACAGATGCACGATGAACCTGGCGCGAACATCCTCGCCCTCGGCATAGAGTGTGAAAAGCTCCATCCAGCTCGCATTGACACGGACGAGTGGCTTGTCCGAGGTCGACGGCAGGCAGGAGACCGACCAGTAGGTGCGCTCGGTCCTGCGCGGGACCGGAATGCAGTTCGCGCCGTATATTCCCAGAATCCCGAGCACTTCCGCTGCCTGCGGCCGACGAAGCAGCTTCTCGAACCGGGCGGCATATTTGAAGCGCAGCTCCATGGATTGCTGGCGCTCATCCGCATCCGGAAAGTCGATCTTGCCCTCTATCCAGTCACGCTGCCGCTCGGGATCGATGAATTGCCGGATGCCGGTGGTTCTGGGGCGAGAAGCCGTACCCATGTCAGTCTCCCCGCGAAATTGATGTGCCCGTCATTGGCCGCTTCCTGAATTCCTACGTGGCTGCGGTGGCCGGTAACGCATTGCTCTCCCGATCACCCTCTTGCGAATTCTAGGGCCTGGCTCCGCCGGGGCCAAGGCAGCCCTTCCTTTCGTCATCCTCGGGCAATTGGAGCCCCCGGGTCTTGCCTTGCGCAAGCCCGGGGACAGGCTCCGCGGAACGCGACCCGGGGCCGGAACCCTTGCCGAAGAACGCGGCGGTCCGGAACTGCGCGGTCGCGCGCTGCCGTTTTCGCTCAGGCATGGATCCCGGCTCGCGACCTGTGGCCGCTCGGCATCGGCCAGGATGACGAAGCCCGTGCTTGCCCCTTTTATCCACACCCCTCCGCCCCGCCTTACAATCCCGCCGCCCTGAAAGGAGGCGGCGATGGACTGGAATGCTGCGATCGAGAAAAACCGCGAGGCGCTGAAGCGCGTGCTGGCCATGCTCGTCGCCATGGCGGGGCTGGAGGGCGCCGATCCCAGGTCCCCCTCCCCCTTATGGGGAGGGGCTGGGGGTACCCTGTCGCGCCATCTTCATCGAGCCGTGCTGCGCCTGTTGCGCCCGGCGGAAGCAGCGGCGCGGCGGCTGATCATCGTCGCCGCGCGCGGGATGATCGTCACGTTGCGGACCGTGCGTCCGGGCGGGCCGAGACACATGGCAAAGTTCGCCCCCTCTCCGTCGGCACTTCGTGCCGACACCTCTCCCCCTGAAGGGGGCGAGGACGGGAGCCAGGCCGAAGGCCCGTCCTCTCCACCCGGAACGGGGGGAGAGGTGCCGCGCACCGCCTGTATCGCGGCTCACCCGCGCAACCCGCTCACAATGCTCCGCCGCGATACCGGCGTGGGCGAGGCGGAGAGGGGGGCGGCAAAAACAATTGCCCGGCACTCGGATGGCGACAACCATGCATCCATCCTCCGGCCCTCCTTCCCGCTCTTCGATCCGCTGCGCCGGTTCCGTCGCCGCCGGCCGGCGCCTCGCGGCGTGCCGCGCATCTCCTTTCCGGGCTTCGGTGAGCCGTTCCGCATCCCTACCCCGCCCTCGCCCGACGACGCCGTCGACGCGAGACGCCTTGCGATGCGGTTGGCCGCGCTCGCCCGCGTGCTCGACGATCTGCCGCGCGAGGCGCGGCGCTTCGCACGCTGGCGGGCCCGCGTCGCCGCAGGCGCGCAAATCAAGGGAGGCCGGCAGGACGGGCTGGTTCGCCGCGTCTGGCCGTTGCGGCCTGGCCGCCCGCCCGGCCATCCTCCGGCCCGTGGCGGCCGGCCCCGTCACGAGGTCCACGACATACTGGACGTCACCCACGGCCTCGCCTTCTGGACGCTGGAACCATCCGACACGTCATGAAGCGGCACGGCCTGGAAGCTGCCGCACATGCCCCTCACCCGGCCGGAGACCGGACCCGGGGGCGGAGCCTGTGTCGGCAATGTCAGCAGCGTTTCATTGCGGGTGGACAAGCGCCGCCCGCCCGCGCACCCTCGCGTCCGCATCCCTCGATTCAGGAGCAGCAGCGTGGCAAAGTCAGGAACGACCGGCGCCGGCGAGATACGGGCAGGCCAAATCCGCGCCGGCATGGGCGGCTGGACATTCGAGCCCTGGGAGCGCTCCTTCTATCCCGAGACGCTGGCCAAGGCGAAGCAGCTCCACTATGCCGCGCGCCAGGTGCCGACGATCGAGGTCAACGGCACCTATTATTCCACCTTCAAGCCCGCCACCTTCGCCAAATGGGCGAAGGACGCGCCGGAAGGCTTCGTCTTCTCGCTGAAGGCCATCCGCTTCGCCACCAACCGCCGCGTGCTGGCGGAGGCGGGCGAATCCGTCGGGCGCTTCCTCGGCTCCGGCGTCTCGGAACTCGGCGACAAGCTCGGGCCGATCCTGTGGCAGTTCGCGCCGACGAAAAAGTTCGACCCGGAGGATTTCGGCGCGTTCCTGGCGCTGCTGCCGGAGAAACAGGACGGCGTCAAGCTGCGCCATGCGGTCGAGGTGCGCAACTCCACCTTCGTCGTGCCGGAATTCGTGGAACTGCTGCGCAGGCACGATGTCACCGTGGTCTATGCCGACCACGAGAAATATCCGGCCATCGCCGACGTGACCGGCGATTTCGTCTATGCGCGGCTGCAGACCGGCGCCGACGATATCCCGACCTGCTATCCGGAGAAGGCGCTCGACGAATGGGCGGCGCGGGCGAAGCTGTGGGCGGCCGGCAAGGCGCCGGACGACCTAAAGCTGGCCGACCCGGAGCACGCGGCTCCGGTCCGGCCGCGCGACGTGTTCGTCTATTTCATCACCTCGGGCAAGGTGCGCGCCCCGCATGGCGCCATGGCCTTCATGGAGCGCGTCGGAAAATGACGGCAGCCCCGCCTGCTCCGGGCCCGGCGCCTGCCCGGTTTGCGATTGCGCTTCAGCGCAACGGGGGCTGCGGGTCCGGATCGGGCCCCGGCCCGGGAAACGGCTCCGGACGCGGCGGGATCGGGTTCGGGATCGGCCGCGGCTGCGTTCCGGCCTGCCTGGGCGGCTCGCGGTTCTCGTCCGGATTGGGGTTGGGCTCCTCGTCGGGCAGAAGGTCGGGATCGGGCTCCTTCACGTCCGGCTTCCAGTTCGGCGCGGGCGGCGGCGTGACGGGCGGCTCGGGCGGGCGCGGGTCGGGCATGGCCAACTCCTTTCGCCGCATAAACGGGTCCCGGCCGGGCCGGTTCCGCCTGCGCCGATTGTTACGGCGAGAGTTGAAGCGGGAGCGTCGGGCCGCGGCGCGGCTGGTGCGACGGCGGCAACCACAAATATGAAAAATCAATTGCTTAGATCGGCGGTGCTGTAAATCGGCGCTGTACTTTGCGGTGGATAGCCCGACGCGGAACCCTGAATCAAAGCGGGCAGCGACTTTCACCCTAAAAGTGAAATTCTATAGTTATTCCAATCAGTTACATGGACTCTCTGACGAATCCGTGGTACAATGATCGCTGTAATTCAACAAAGAAAAACCCCGCGCGAGGCTTGGCGGTTCGCACGGGGTTTCAGTCAAGGATTTACGTGGTGAATAATACCAGTTTCGGCCTCGAATCGCAAGACTTTAGCGACCTATTCGACGACAATTTGGCGCTGGCGCTCAACCTTACGCGGCAGGGATTTGCGGTCTTCCCGTGCGGTGCGGACAAGCGCCCCCTCACCCGTCACGGCTTCAAAGACGCCAGCAATGATCCCGCAAAGGTGCGCGCATGGTGGTTGCAATGGCCGTCTGCCCTCCCCGCGCTTCCAACCGGCATTGCTTTCGACGTTCTCGACCTCGATCGCCACCGCGCCGGCGAAGACGGCATAGAAGCACTTCGCGGGCTCGCCTTCGATCCTGAAGCCGTTTCAAGCTTCATTGTCGAGACTCCTGGCAATGGAAAGCATGTCTATTTCCGCCACGCTGAGGGCGTAGGAACGTCCGCTTCGCATCTGCCTGCGGGCATTGACGTTCGCGGTGAAGGCGGCTACGTGATCGCCCCTGGCGCGGTCCTTCCCGATGGACGCTGTTGGCGCGTCATCGGAGGCGAGACGCTGCGGGACTTGCCGCCGTGGCCAGCCGCCTTGCTACCGCCGAAGCGCGACGACCGCTACGACTTCAGCGACCTTCTATATGATCCTCTGCCCGTCGATTGGGATGAGGTAAAGCGGGCGCTCGACTTCATCGACCCCGATTGCAGCCGCGATGAATGGGTGCGCGTCGGAATGGCCCTTCACGCGGCCAGCGAAGGCACCGAGGAGGCTTTCCGGCTATGGGACGAGTGGTCTGCCCGAGCGGTCGAGCCAGACATGTACAATGCCCGCCAGATGCGCGGGCAATGGCGCTCTTTCGGGCGGCGCTCGGGCGTAGATATCGGCAGCCTGTTTCACATTGCCGGGGACTATGGATGGACGCGCACGATAGAGATTGATCCCAAAGAATTCGACAACCTGCCCGAGTTGCCCGCCGATGATGGTCCGAACTCTAAATTGTTTGCCTTAGACGAAGACGGCGTAATCCGTGCTTTTACGGCCCGTCACAAGGGCGAGTTGCTTTTCGACCACCATGCAGGCCGATGGTTCCGGTTCGACGGCAACGTATGGCGCCGGGAGGAAACGAAGTTAGCGCATCATTATGCCCGGAACCTGTCGACCGCCTTCGCCAAATCCGACCCGAAGATGAAAGCGCTAAAGCAGGTGCGGACATGGGAGGCGATCGAGCGCGGCGCACGCACCGTGCGGGAATTCGCCTGCACATCCGATGCCTGGAATCGCGACCATTGGCTATTGGCGACACCTGGCGGCACTGTCGACCTCCGCACGGGCGGATTGCGACGGGGACGGCCGGAAGACCACATTAGCCGACTTACCGCGGTCGCGCCTGTCCCGATGGACTCCTTCGACCCGGAACGGGATTGCCCGCTTTGGCTGAGATTCCTTGACGAAGCTTTGGGCCGGGACTCGGCTGCGATTCGCTTCCTGCAGCAATGGGGCGGCTATTCCCTGACCGGGGACACTCGCGAACAGGTATTGCTCTTTGTCTATGGACCGGGCGGTTCGGGCAAGGGAACGGCCATCAACACAATCGGCGACGTGCTGAGCGAATACGCCGTAAACATCGCCATGGAAACGCTCACGGCCGCGAAGCATGATCGCCACCCAACTGAGATCGCCCGTTTGCACGGCTCGCGAATGGCGCGCGCATCGGAGACGGAGAAAGGCCGCGCATGGGCGGAAAACAGGATCAAGACCCTGACCGGGCAAGATAAGGTTACAGCCCGCTTCATGCGGCAAGATGATTTTGAATTCACCCCTGAATTCAAGCTCACCATCTTCGGCAATAACCGTCCGAGCCTGAAGGATGTCGACGCTGCCATACGGCGGCGCTTCATGGTCCTGCCCTTCGATCACCCGCCCGCCCAAAAGGACGTGACATTGCCTGAGCGCCTTAGGGCCGAATGGCCGGGCATCCTTTCATGGTTGATCGCCGGCTGCCTGGATTGGCAGCGCCATGGCCTTATACGGCCTAAGATAGTGACGCTGGCGACGGATTCATATTTCGCCGAACAAGACATCTTCGGGCAGTGGGTTGCCGAGTGTTGCGAGAGTGGCCCGCGTCTTGCCGACTCTGTCGACCGCCTTTGGGAGTCGTGGCGAACCTATGCCGTGATCAATGGCGAGGAACCGGGCAGCCGCAAGAAAACGTTCCCCGAGACGCTGCAACAGCGCGGCTTCGATGCGATCAAAGATCGATTTGGGATACGCGGTCGCGGCTACCAAGGCCTTCGCGTAGTTGAACATGATCCATTCGAGGGCGCTTAGATGCGCTCAAACCCATTTTGCGACATGTGCGACAAGCACTCCGGTTTATCGCCTAACGCGCGCGCGCATACACGTATAGGGGCTTATTCGGACGACACGTCGCACATGTCGCAAATTAGAACCTGTCCTAACATCAGCGTGGGCTAATAGATGGCCCCTCTTCGTTCAATCCTGTCCCATTTCGCTCGGGTCCTTCCCATGAGCGGCCGGTTGCGGGGAACGCTGACCGCGATTCAAACCTCCCTACAAAATTTTAGAAGTTAGGATTTACCGATGGCCGACTACGATTTCTCGGACCTGTTAGGTGACGATCGGCCTCCCACCTCCCCGATGGGCCTGCCGGCTACCGTGCATGAGAGCGAGCTTGCCGGCCTATTCGGCATCACGCGGCAGCGCGTCAGTGAACTTGTGCGTTCGGGCGTCCTTAGCCGTGTCGGTCCCGCCCGTTTCGATCTTGCCGTGTCGGTCAAGGTCTATTGTGCTCACCTTCGCGAACATGCGTCACGGGTCGGGCGCCCCTTGCAAGGTGGAGATGAACTCAAAGCCGAGCGGCTGAGGCTCACTAAGGCGCAAGCGGAAGCGCAAGAGGCAAAGAATCGCCTGGCAGCCGGCGAGATGGTGAGCGGGGAAGCCGTCGCCCGTGAATGGCAATCGGTCCTTCGGGACGTGCGCGCGGCCGTGCTGGCGGTCCCTAGCCGCTATGGCGCCACGATGCCCCATCTCGGGCCGAATGATATTGCCGCCCTCGACCGCGAGATACGCGGCGCGCTGGAAGGCTTGGCCGATGGAAGTGATTGAACGCATCCGCCGTGACGCGCTGGAAGCGCTACGGCCCCCAAAGGTGCTGCCGCTGGCGGATTGGATAGAAGGCAACATCTTTTTGCCGTCGACCGCCAGCGCCACTCCGGGCCGCATGCGCCTGTACGCCTATCAGAAGGGCATATGCGAGGCGCTGGACGATCCGGCCGTGTCGGAGATCGTCATTCAAAAGTCGGC
Source organism: Rhizobiales bacterium 65-79 (assembly GCA_001896885.1). Taxonomy (GTDB): domain Bacteria; phylum Pseudomonadota; class Alphaproteobacteria; order Rhizobiales; family Rhizobiaceae; genus Mesorhizobium_L. The sequence continues at coordinate 10,040 of MKRJ01000007.1, forward strand.
CCGCATCGGCTTCACGGCTATCCTGGCAGGCTATGTCGGGCATACTGTGGCAACCGCGCCCGCCCCTATTCTTGCCACTCAGCCGACCGCCGACGATAGCCGGGCCTTTTCGGTCGATATCGAGGCGCTGTTTGAAGCAAGCCCGGCCTTGCGGGGCCTGATTTCTGACGATGCGGACGAGTGTGATCCGGCGTGCAAAATTGACCCCTTAGCTGGGAGGATCGGCGTCCAAAATTGACCCCCCTCATTCAGTGG
>MKRJ01000008.1 GCA_001896885.1 Rhizobiales bacterium 65-79
GGAGGGCGGCGCGGGGCGTACCGGTGGTACGGCCAAGTCCGCCCGACGAAGCGGGCGCCCGCCAGCGGGAAACCCTACGGGCCGGGTGAATTCGGGCCAAATCCTTCAGCCTTCGGACTTGGCCGTACCACCGGTACGACCTGCCCCGAAGTCCTCGACCCCCGGGTCCGGCCCTTGGCCGGCCCGAGGGCAGGCCAAGGCTCGAATTCCCTCCGGCAGAACGCTTCCATCTAGCCATGAAAGGCTCTAGCCGAAGACTGCGTGTGCGATCGCCAGCCAGAAGACGGTCGTCACGACGGCGGCGATCGTGGCGAGCGTCATCTGGCTCGAGGCCAGGGCCTCGCCGGTGCGGAACTGCACCGCGATAAGGTAGGAATTGACGCCGGACGGCATCGAGGCCGTGGCGACCGCCACCTTCGCCGCCAGGGGCGGCAGGCCAAGCATCCAGGCGACGGCCAGCGCGACCGCGGGCATCAGCATCAGCTTCAAAGCCGACAGCACTACCGACGGCAGCAGGTTGCCCGAGATGCCGAACTTGCGGAAGCCGAGCCCCATCGCGAATAGCGCCAGCGGCCCGGCCGTATCCGCGATCGCGTCGACGAAGCGCTGCGCGAGCGAGGGCAGCGCCAGCCCCGAAAACCGCCACACGAGCCCCGCCGCGATACCGATGACGATCGGGTTGCTCAGGAGCTTCGAGGCGAAGCCCACCGCCATCTCGCGCCACCTTCCGGGCATCTTTTCGCTGGTTCCGAAAATCTCGAGAAGGACGATCGAGGCGATCATCATCGCGATCAGGTGGACGGAGATGATGAGCGAAAGGATCTCCACGCCGCTCCTGCCATAGACCCCGAGCATGAAAGGGATGCCGAGCAGCACGGTATTGGAGAAGGCCGCGCAGACGCCTCCGACCACTCCGGCGGCGGCGTCGCGGTCGAAAACGCGCGTGACGGTCATGTGACCGGCGATCCAGGTGACCGCGACGGCGAAGAAATAGGTCGCCCACAGCGCCCATGGCGCGGTGCCGTGGAAATCAGCCTGGCCCATCGTGCGGAACAGAAGCAAAGGCAGGGCGAGCCGCACCACGAATTCCGAGACGGCGTCGCCGACGGCCGGCTTCAAATAGCTGGAAACGCCGCACGCATAGCCGAGCGCCACCAGACCGAAGACAAAGAGGACAGTTTCTACGAGGGAAAACATCGAAGCCGCTGATACGGAGCGCCGACGATATTAGCAATGCGGATATCTTGCTTGCGGCGGCCCACGTGCTAACAGAAATCACATCCATTTACCGGGAGAAGAGCGCCATGAAGGACGTGCTGGCCGAACTGGAGCGTCGCCGGGAGATCGCCCGCAAGGGCGGCGGAACGACGCGCATCGAAGCACAGCACAGGCGCGGCAAGCTTACCGCGCGCGAGCGCATCGAGGTGTTCCTCGACCAGGGTTCGTTCGAGGAGTTCGACATGTTCGTCGAGCACCGCTCCACCGATTTCGGCATGGAGAAGACAAAGATCGCCGGCGACGGCGTCGTCACCGGCTGGGGCACGGTCAACGGCCGCACGGTGTTCGTCTTCGCCAAGGATTTCACCGTGTTCGGCGGCTCGCTCTCGGAGGCCCATGCGGAGAAGGTCATCAAGGTGCAGGAGATGGCGCTGAAGAACCGGGCGCCGATCATCGGCTTCTACGATGCCGGCGGCGCGCGCATCCAGGAGGGCGTGGCGGCGCTCGGCGGCTATGCCGAGATCTTCCAGCGCAACGTGCTCGCCTCCGGCGTCATCCCGCAGATCTCCGTCATCATGGGCCCGTGCGCCGGCGGCGACGTCTATTCGCCGGCGATGACCGATTTCATCTTCATGGTGCGGGACACCTCCTACATGTTCGTCACCGGGCCGGACGTCGTGAAGACGGTCACCAACGAGACGGTGACGGCCGAGGAACTCGGCGGCGCCTCGATCCACACGACGAAATCGTCCATCGCCGACGGCGCCTACGACAATGACGTCGAGGCGCTGCTCCAGATGCGGCGGCTGATCGATTTCCTGCCCGCCTCGAATACTGGCGAGCTGCCGGAAATCGACTGCGCGCAGCCGGCGACGGGAAACGATCCATCGCTCGACCTCCTCATACCCGACAACGCCAACAAGCCCTACGACATCAAGGAACTGATCCTGAAGACTTGCGACGAAGGCGACTTCTTCGAGATCCAGGCTTCCTTCGCAAGGAACATCGTCACCGGCTTCGGCCGCGTGGAGGGCCGCACCGTCGGCTTCGTCGCCAACCAGCCGATGGTGCTCGCCGGCGTGCTCGACAGCGATGCAAGCCGCAAGGCGGCGCGCTTCGTGCGGTTCTGCGACTGCTTCAACATTCCGATCGTCACCTTCGTCGACGTGCCGGGCTTCCTGCCGGGCACCGCGCAGGAATATGGCGGATTGATCAAACACGGCGCCAAGCTCCTGTTTGCGTATGCCGAGGCGACCGTCCCGAAGATCACCCTCATCACCCGCAAGGCCTTCGGCGGGGCTTATGACGTGATGGCGTCCAAGCATCTGCGAGGGGACATCAACTATGCCTGGCCGACGGCGCAGATCGCCGTGATGGGAGCCAAGGGCGCGGTCGAGATCATTTACCGCAAGGATATCGACGACGCCGAAAAGATCGCCGCTCACACGAAAGGCTACGAAGACCGCTTCCTGTCGCCCTTCGTGGCGGCAGAGCGCGGCTATGTCGACGAGGTCATCATGCCGCATTCGACCCGCCGGCGCGTCGCGCGGGCGCTCCGCATGCTGCGCAACAAGGATCTCCAGAACCCCTGGAAGAAGCACGACAATATTCCGCTGTAACGGACGAAGCGGCCTTCAGGGGAGTCGCCGCAAGGCTTGGCGCCCCTCCTCGCTGCCGAGAAGTAGGGAGAAGGTGGCGAGCGAGACATTTCATTGCCGGGCTACCATCTCCACTATCCGCGTCCGGGCTCGACACTGCCCTCCCCATCTGGTATCCCCCGCCCGCTGTTGATGGAAACGCAGGCCGGTCGGTAGTCCGGCGGCCCTGGGCAACCAGGGTTCGAAGCCCAGGTTCCTCACCAGGGTCCACAGCCAGACAGAGATTCGCGACGCCGTGTTCGCCTGTCCGGCCATTGCTGCCCGCAGGCGCGCGGACCGCATAGGACCGACCACATGGACAAGCGTGTTCAGCCGTCACAGCCAGCCGGATTCGTCGCGCCGCCGATCAGTGAGCGGGAAAAGAACGCCATCATCGGCGGCGTCCTGCTTTCGATGCTGCTTGCCGCGCTCGACCAGACGATCGTCGCGCCGGCCCTGCCGACGATCGGCGGCGCGCTCGGCCATGCGGAATACCTGCCGTGGATCGTCACCGCATATCTGCTCACGGCGACGGCCATGGCGCCGCTCTATGGCAAGATCTCGGACGTCCATGGCCGCCGGCCCGTCATCTACGCGGCCATCCTGATCTTCCTCGCCGGCTCGGTCGTCAGCGCGCTTTCGGTGAACATGTTCATGCTCATCGTCGGCCGCGCCATCCAGGGCGTCGGCGGCGGCGGCCTGTTCGCGCTGACCCAGACCGTCATCGGCGACCTCGTGCCGCCGCGCGAACGGGCCGGCTATGCCGCCTGGATTTCCGGCACATGGGCGGTCGCCAGCATCGCCGGCCCGCTTCTCGGCGGCTATTTCGCCGGGCATCTCGACTGGTCGCTGATCTTCTGGATCAACCTGCCGCTCGGCGCGTTCGCCGTGGTGATCCTCAACAACCCGCTGAAGAAGCTCAGCATCGCTGCCCGGCAGCACAAGGTCGATGCGCCCGGCGCGGCTCTCCTCGTGGCGGCAACCGCCGTGCTTCTCCTCGCGCTCAACTGGGGCGGCAGCACCTATCCATGGCTGTCGGCGCCGATCGTCGGCCTCGCGGTCCTTTCCCTGCTCCTGTGGATCGCATTGTCCCGCTGGCTGCTGAACGCCGCGGAGCCGCTGATCTCGCTCGAAATCCTGGTGAATTCGATCGTCAGGAACGCCACCATCACGACCTTCATCACCCAGGCGGTTTTCGTCGGCCTGTCGGTTTACCTGCCGATCTACATGCAGTTGTTCCTGCACCTCTCGGTCGAGGATTCGGGCACCGCGCTCCTCGGGCTGATGCTGGGCACCGTCGCCGGCGCCATGGGCAGCGGCCGGCTCGTCTCGCACGTGACGCACTACAAACGCATCGCGCTCATAGGAGCGCTTTTCTGCGCGGCCTGCCTGGCGGCCCTCGGCTTCATGGCGGGCCATGCGTCCGTCCTGACGGTGGAACTCCTGACGACGGCCGCGGGGATCGGCAGCGGCGCCACCTTGCCGATCTGCACCGTGGCCGTCCAGAACGCGGTGAACCGCGCGCATCTCGGCGTCGCCACGGGCCTCATCACCTTCATGCGCTCGCTTGGCGGCGCGATGGGAGTGGCCGCCTTCGGCGCCATTGCGCTCGGCTACGACCTGCCGCTCGGCCGCGGGGGAATGGCCGTAGCCGACGTCACCTCGACCCCATTCGCCATCATTTTCTATGCCGCCGCGGCGAGCGTTTTCGTCGCCTTCCTGTTCCTGATACGCATGCCCGAACAGCCGCTCCGGGGCGCGGAACACCCCGCGCCCGGCATCGAATGACCGGTGGCCCCGTCAGAAATCCTTCGGTGGAACGAACAGGCAGATGGTGCGGGTGTTATTCCGGCCGGCGACGGAGCACCAGTGGTATTCGCCGTCCGGGGAATTCTTGATCCGGCTGTCGGTCATCGGGATGACCTCGCCGGTCGATCGGATGACATAGCCTTTGGGTTCCTCGCCGATGCTGCTCGACTGCACTTCGCGACAGTCCATGTCGTGGCAGCACGCCCAGGGATAAGTCCATCCCGACGGCGCTTGATGCGCGAAGGCGCCGGCTGAACCGGCTTCGACGATGGCGACTGCTGTTCCCAGTATGCACCCGTATCGGAACGACCGCTTTCCGGGCCGTTCCATCACTCCGCGGCGCTGTCCTCCCAACCAGATGCCGCAGACATTCCTGCCTGCGCTGTACATCTCGGTGGTCCTTCGACGGTCGACGTTCGACAGGGCGAAAGTCGACGTTCAATATCCTGACAATTTTAGGAGTGTCGCGCCCGCGGGCCAGCGGCGGCCTCGATCAACAAAGTTCACGGGCTGAGACATGGCGTGCATCCAAAAGGTAGGAAAATCCGATCCGGCTCCTAAGGCAAAGCGTCATCCAACAGGGGCAGATGACCCCGACGGCACGCCATCGGAGGGCTTCTGCCCAGGGCAACGACCCGCCGGGTCGTCCCGCGCCTTTCGGCCGCAGGCAGCCATGCATTTGCTGCACTGCAATATAGCGGTCAAACAACTATGTTACGTCCGAATCGGGAGGAAAGCATGGGGTCCGGCAATGGATTTCTTCACCGAGCTCTTCTCCCGTTCGCGGCATCGCGCCGATCCGCGCGTCAGCGCGGCGCTGGCGATCCTCAACGCCATGAGCCACAGGGAACGCCGCGAAATCCACATCCTGCCGCCCGATTTTCCGCACAGGCCGCGCGAGCTTGCCTTGCGCTGAGCGACTCTGTGCACCGACTCGCTGGTGCGTCCTTCGAGGCTCGCTACGCTCGCACCTCAGGATGAGGGATCAGAGTTCGCTTCGCGGGCACCTCGGGATTGTTCGAGATAGATCGGTGCCAAGACCCTCGTCCTGAAGAGCAAGGAACCTCAAGGATCGGACTTCGATGCGAACCGGCCTGCGAGGCCACCCGATCATAAGGTGACGCAGGTGCACATCTCGCTCGCCCCAAGTTGCGAGCAGAGCGAACCCCGACTCCTTCATCCTGAGGTGCGAGCCCGAAGAGCGAGCCTCGGAGAACGCACCATACCAGCCAACCGGCGATCGGTCAGGCGCCGAGCGCCTCGGCTACTTTCTCGAGCGCTTCGGCGGCCTTCGTCCCGTCCGGGCCGCCGGCCTGGGCCATGTCGGGCCGGCCGCCGCCGCCCTGCCCACCGAGCGCGGCGGAGGCCTTGCGGACGAGATCGACGGCCGAGAATTTCGACGCCAGGTCGCCGGTGACGCCGACGACCACGCTCGCCTTGCCGTCTTCGCCGACGCCGACGAAGGCCACCACGCCGGAGCCGAGCGACTTCTTGCCGTCGTCGGCGAGCGACTTCAGGTCACGCGGGGAAACGCCCTCGACGACCTTGCCTAGGAACTTGGTTCCCGCGACCTCCTTGACCTCGCTGGCGGCACCCGGCGACCCACCCCCAAGCGCCAGCTTCCTGCGCGCGTCGGCAAGCTCGCGCTCCAGCTTGCGCCGCTCCTCTAGCAGCGCCTCCAGGCGCGGAAGCGCCTCCGCCGGGCCGACCTTCAGCGCGGCGGCCATCGCCTTCACGCGCCGCTCCTGCTCGTCGAGATGGTGTCTGGCATCGACGCCGGTCAGCGCCTCGATGCGGCGCACGCCGGCCGCGACCGCGCCTTCCGAGACGAGGCGGATCAGGCCGATATCGCCGGTCGAACGCACATGGGTGCCGCCGCAGAGCTCGACCGAATAGGCTTTCCCGGCCTTTTCGCCGTGCTCGGCCATGCCCATCGATACGACGCGCACCTCGTCGCCGTATTTCTCGCCGAAAAGCGCCATTGCGCCCTCCGCGATCGCATCGTCGACGGCCATCAGCCGCGTCGTGACCGGGCTGTTCTGCACGACGATCTCGTTCGCCATGTCCTCGACGCGCTCCAGTTCCTCCGGCGCGATCGGCTTCGGATGCGAGAAATCGAAGCGCAGCCGGTCGGGCGCGACGAGCGAACCCTTCTGCGCCACATGCGTGCCGAGCACCTCGCGCAACGCCTCGTGGATCAGATGCGTGGCGGAATGGTTCGAGCGCAGGCGCGTGCGGCGGGCGTGGTCGACCTCCATCTCGACCGCGATGCCTGTCCCGACCGTGCCTTCCTTGACCAGCCCGGTATGCACGAAGACGCCGTCGCCGCGCTTCTGCGTGTCGGTCACCTCGATGACGAGGTGGTCGCCATACATCATGCCGGTATCGCCGACCTGGCCGCCGGACTCGCCGTAGAAAGGCGTCTGGTTGACCACGATGCCGACCGTCTCCCCTTCCCTTGCCTCGTCGATGAGCGCGCCGTCGCGGACGAGCGCGGTCACCACGCCTTCGGCCTTCTCCGTCCCGTAGCCGAGGAACTCGGTCGGACCGACCCGGTCGCGCACGGTGAACCAGATCGCATCTGTCCTGGCCTCGCCCGAACCGGCCCAGCTTGCCCGCGCTTCCGCCTTCTGCCGCTCCATCGCGGCGTTGAAGCCCTCGAGGTCGACGCCGATGCCGCGCTGACGCAGCGCGTCCTGGGTGAGGTCGAGCGGAAAGCCGTATGTGTCGTAGAGCCTGAAAGCGGTTTCGCCGTCGAGGCTGTCGCCCTTCGACATCTCCTCGGTGGCTTCGGACAGCAGGCCGAGGCCGCGCGCCAGCGTCTTGCGGAAACGGGTTTCCTCCAGCTTCAGCGTCTCGGTGATGAGCGCCTCGCCGCGCACCAGTTCCGGATAGGCCTGGCCCATCTCGCGCAGCAGCGCCGGGACGAGACGCCACATCAGCGGCTCGGCCGCGCCGAGAAGCTGCGCGTGGCGCATGGCGCGGCGCATGATGCGGCGCAGTACATAGCCGCGCCCTTCGTTGGAGGGCAGGACGCCGTCGGCGATGAGGAAGCTCGAGGCCCTGAGGTGGTCCGCGATGACGCGGTGGCTGGCTCGGTTCTTCCCCTCCGCCTTGACGCCGGTCGCTTCCTCGGAAGCGCGGATCAGCGCGCGGAAGAGATCGATGTCGTAATTGTCGTGCACGCCCTGCAGCACGGCGGCGATGCGCTCCAGTCCCATGCCGGTGTCGATCGAGGGGCGCGGCAGGTCGATCCGCTCCTCCTTCGTCACCTGCTCGAACTGCATGAAGACGAGGTTCCAGATCTCGATGAAGCGATCGCCGTCCTCGTCGGGACTGCCGGGAGGACCGCCTGAAATATGCTCACCATGGTCGTAGAAAATCTCCGAGCAGGGCCCGCACGGTCCGGTATCGCCCATCGCCCAGAAATTGGCGCTGGTCGGGATACGGATGATGCGGCCTTCCGGCAGGCCGGCGATCTTCTTCCAAAGTTCGGCAGCGGCATCGTCGGTGTGGTAAACCGTGACGAGAAGCCGGTCCTCGGCAAGGCCGAACTCGCGCGTGATCAGCTTCCAGGCAAGCTCGATGGCAAGCTCCTTGAAATAGTCGCCGAAGGAGAAATTGCCGAGCATCTCGAAGAAAGTGTGGTGGCGGGCCGTATAGCCGACATTGTCGAGGTCGTTGTGCTTGCCGCCGGCGCGAACGCATTTCTGCGAGGTCGTGGCACGCGAATAGGAGCGCTGTTCCAGCCCCGTGAAGACGTTCTTGAACTGCACCATGCCGGCATTGGTGAACATCAGCGTCGGGTCGTTGCGCGGGACGAGCGGTCCCGACGGCACGATCTGGTGACCGTTCCGCGCGAAATACTCCAGGAATGCCGACCGGATCTCGTTGACGCCACTCATGAACATGCCTTCTGAAGAACTGCCGGACATGCGCCGGGAAGTTGGTGAGGCCTTGTAGCTTCCGGCCATAAACACCGCAAGCGCGCACACGCCGCCGCCCGCAAATGCGAACGCCGGCTCGAAAGCCGGCGTTCCGTCACAGGGGAAACGAATGCGGAAAGGCGCTCAGCCGGCGGCTTCCACGTCACCGTCGAGATCGCCCGGGCCGCCATTCTCCAGGAACTGCTCGGCGATCAGCCCGGCATTCTGGCGCAGCGCCGTCTCGACCTCGCGAGCGAGTTCCGGATTGTCGCGCAGGAACAGCTTTGCATTTTCGCGCCCCTGCCCGAGCCGCTGCGAATTATAGGAGAACCAGGCGCCCGACTTCTCGATCACGCCGGCCTTGACGCCGAGGTCGATCAACTCGCCGGTCTTCGACACGCCCTCGCCATACATGATGTCGAACTCGACCTGCTTGAAGGGCGGCGCGAGCTTGTTCTTCACGACCTTGACGCGGGTCTGGTTGCCGACCACCTCGTCGCGGTCCTTGACCGAGCCGATGCGGCGGATGTCGAGGCGGACCGAGGCATAGAATTTCAGCGCGTTGCCGCCGGTCGTCGTCTCCGGCGAGCCGAACATGACGCCGATCTTCATGCGGATCTGGTTGATGAAGATGACCATGGTATTGGAGCGCGAGATGGAGGCGGTGAGCTTCCTCAGCGCCTGGCTCATCAGCCGCGCCTGCAGGCCCGGCAGCGAATCGCCCATCTCGCCCTCGATCTCGGCCCGCGGCGTCAATGCCGCCACCGAATCCACCACCAGCACGTCGATGGCGCCGGAACGCACCAGCGTGTCGCAGATCTCAAGCGCCTGCTCGCCCGTATCGGGCTGCGAGATCAGGAGGTTCTCCAGATCGACGCCCAGCTTGCGCGCATAGACCGGATCGAGCGCGTGCTCGGCATCGACGAAGGCGCAGATGCCGCCCTTCTTCTGCGCCTCGGCCACCGTGTGCAGCGCCAGCGTCGTCTTGCCCGAGCTTTCCGGCCCGTAGATCTCGACGATGCGCCCCTTGGGCAGCCCGCCGACGCCGAGCGCGATATCGAGGCCGAGCGAGCCGGTGGAGATGGTCTCGATCTCGACCACCTGCTCGTTGGCCCCCAGCCGCATGATCGCGCCCTTGCCGAACGCCCGCTCGATCTGGGAAAGCGCCGCGTCCAGAGCCTTTGTCTTATCCACCGAATTGTCCTCGACAAGCCGCAACATGTTCTGAGCCATGATATACTACCCCTTGGTCGTCAATGAGGGCCGGGCAATGTGTGATCCCTTTTCTATCTGTACCTGTTTTGTTCCTGTTTTGCAATAGGGATCAAGTCTTTGTCCTTATGTGATTTTTCAATTTTGTTCCTATTTCGTTTGCTTCGGCTCCCCATTTCGCCCTTCCGGCGGCCGCGCCCTATGGCCGCCGGCTCGCGCGGCCGGGCGACCGATTCGGCCCTCCTCGCCGATGCCGTCGCGCCGCGCTAGGATTCGACCCGCGTGACCAGGCCGAAACTGTTCGCCGCCGGCGGCGCCCACATCGACCGGCGCGGCCGCATCAGCGGCGCCTATGTCGCGGGCGCGTCCAATCCCGGCATCATGCGCGAGGAAGCAGGCGGCGGCGCCTTCAACGCGCTGCGCAACGCGGTCGGGCGCGGCTGCGCCGGGACGCTGCTTTCCACGCGCGGCGGCGACATGGCCGGCGAGGCGGTGGCGCGCGCCGTCCGCGAGGCCGGCATTGCCGACCTTTCCGCCACATTCCTCGATCGCGCGACGCCAAGCTATACCGCCTTTGTCGAGGCGAACGGCGACGTGGTGGCGGGGCTGGCGGACATGGGCCTCTACGATCTCGCCTTCGCCAAGCTCATCGGCAGGCGTGCGATCCGCGACGTGATCGCGGAAGCGGACGCGGTGCTTTGCGACGCCAATCTGCCGGAGCCGGCGCTGGCCAGGCTGGCCGGACTGGCGGGCGCGCACCCTCTTTTCGCCGTCGCCGTTTCGCCCGCCAAGGCGGTGCGCCTCAAGCCGATCCTCTCCCGTATCGCCTGCCTGTTCATGAACCGGCGCGAGGCGGCGGCGCTTTCGGGCGGCAGAGCGGATGACGATCCGGAGGGACTGGCGCGGACGCTCGCAGCCTCGGGCCTCGCTTCCGGCGTGATAAGCGCGGGCAAGGACAGCGTCGTGGCCTTCGATGCGGCCGGAGCCTTTGCCATCGACCCGCCCTCCCCGCGCCGCACGGCCGATTCGACCGGCGCCGGCGATGCGCTCGCCGGAGCGACCGTGGCGGCGCTGCTGCACGGAAGCGGGTTGCGCGAAGCGGTCCGCGAGGGACTTGCCGCCGCCCTGCTCACCATAGAGACGGACAGCGTCATCTCCGCCTATGACGGTCGGGCCTTTGCCGAGGCACTGGCCCTTGTGCCTCAGGCACGGGATGTGGGATGAGCCTCCGCCCCGGAGTGGAAAACGAAATGATCCCCGAAAGCGCACGCCCCTTCACCGACATCGACCCGGCGGTAGCCAGGGCGCTCGGCGCCGGCGCGCCGGTCGTGGCGCTTGAAAGCACGATCATCACGCATGGCATGCCCTATCCCGAGAACCGGGACATGGCGGCGGCGGTCGAGCGGATCATCCGCGAGGAGGGAGCGACGCCGGCGACGATCGCGGTGATCGGCGGCCGGTTGAAGATCGGCCTTTCGGACATAGAGCGCGAGGCGCTCGCCCGCACGGAAAACGCGATGAAGCTCTCCCGTGCCGACCTCGCCTTCGCCATCTCGGAGAAACGGACCGGCGGCACCACCGTGGCCGCCACCATGATCGCGGCGGCGCTGGCCGGCATCTCCGTCTTCGCGACCGGCGGCATCGGCGGCGTCCACAAGGGCGCGGAAAAAAGCTTCGACATTTCCGCCGATCTCGACGAACTGGCGCGCACGCCGGTCATCGTGGTCTCGGCCGGGCCGAAGGCCATCCTCGACGTGGGGAAAACCCTGGAAGTGCTGGAGACGCGCGGCGTGCCGGTAGTGGCCTATGGCTCGGACGTGATGCCGGCCTTCTGGTCGCGCAGTTCTCCCTATGCCGCGCCGCTCAGGCTCGACCGCCCGCAGGCGATCGCCGGCTTCTTCCGCACGAGGGCTGCACTCGGCATTGCCGGCGGGATGCTGGTCGCCAATCCGGTCCCGGAGGCGGACGAGATCCCGGCGGAGGAGATGGCCGGCCATATCGCCGCTGCGCAGGAGGTGGCGGAGGCCGAGGGCATCGGCGGCAAGGCCGTGACGCCCTACCTGCTTTCGAAGATACTCGAACTCACCGCCGGCAGGAGCCTCGCCACCAACATCGCGCTGGTCGAGAACAATGCGCGGCTGGCCGCGCGGATCGCCGGGGCGCTGTGAGATTTTGACCTGAGACGACCCCTCGCCGGTCAATTGCGCCGACCACCTCTCACATTCGCGGGGAGAAGAAAAGTCGGTGACGCCTCACGTGATCGGCGTCAGGTAGATCTCGACGCGGCGGTTCTGGGCGCGGCCGGCCTCGGTGGCGTTGGAGGCGATGGGATCGCTCTTGCCGAAGCCGTTGACGGCGAAGCGGCGGCCGTCGACGCCCTGCGCCTCGAGATAGCTCGCGACCGACGCCGCGCGCCGCCGCGACAGGTCGAGATTGTACTGGTCGCCGCCGGTCGAATCGGTGTGACCGTTCACGTCGACCAAGGTCCGGTTGTACTTGTTCATCACCAGCGCCACCGCGTTCAGCGTCGGGTAGAAGGCCGGCAGCACCGAATCCTGGTCGGTCGGGAAGGTGACGTTGGAAGGCATGTTGAGGATGATGCGGTTGCCCTCGCGCGTCACCGAGACGCCGGTGCCCTGCAACTGGGCGCGGAGCTGCGCCTCCTGGTTGTCCATGTAGGAGCCGACCGCGCCGCCCGCGAGCGCGCCGATGCCGGCGCCGATGAGCGCGTTGCGCCGGTCGTTGCCGCCGGCGAGAAGGCCGACGCCGGCACCCGCCGCTGCGCCCAGAAGCGCTCCGCCGGCCGTGTTCGACAGCTTCGGCTGCCCCGTGTAAGGATCGGTCGTCGTGCAGGCTGCGGCAAGCGAGGCGGCGACGAGCGCCGCCACTGTCCTGGTCTTCATCGGAATATCCCCCTATCTGGCCGGAGCGGGAAAAATCCGCTCCGCGATTCCTGTCGTCTCTAGAAATTAAGGCAAAATCGGGATGCGGGTCCGAACCACGGCATTTCGCCATCGAAGTTGCGGCTTGTCCAACGCGACATCTGCTCCAACGCGAGATCTGCGTAACGCATCGGTATCGCGGGATCGTCCGCGAGTTGCCAGCCGCGCGAGGCCGATCTAGAGAAAGTGCTCAGCACACAGGCGCAAGTTCCCAGCCCGAGAAAGCAATTTGCCGATCCGTCCAACAGCCTTGGCTCTTCTCGCGGCCTGCTCGCTCGGCGCGATCGCCTCGACGGCGGCGGCGGCCGGGATATCGATCGGACTCGCCGCCCCCTTGAGCGGCCCTTCCCACGCGCTCGGGGAACAGCTCCGGGAAGGCGTCGAGACCGCGGCGGCGAACTATGCGGGCGCGACGGTGACGCTGGAGACCGCCGACAGTGCCTGCACCGCGGATGGTGGTTCCAGGGCGGCGCGGCAATTCGTGGACGCCAAGGTCGGCGCGGTGGTCGGCTTCCTGTGCACGGAGGCGATCGAGGCGGCCCTGCCGATCCTGAAGGAAGCCCGCATCCCCGTCATCACGCCGGGCGTGCGCGCCAACAGCCTGACCGACAAGCGCTACAAGACCGGCTGGCCCGTCTATCGGCTGGCGCCGCGCGACGACGAGGAAGCGAAGGCGGTCGGCGACATCCTGACGAAAAGATGGGCCGACAAGCTCTTCGCCATCATCGACGACGGCACCATCTACGGACGCGACCTTTCCGAGAATTTCCGCCTAGCCGCCGAGCAGGCCGGGCTGAAGCCGGTCTTCACGGACAATTACCGTCCGCAGATGGACAACCAGATCGGCCTGGTCGGCCGCCTGAAGAAGGCCGGCGCGGAATATGTCTTCGTCGGCGGCGACCGCTCCGATATCGCCATCATCGGGCGAGACGCGGCGAAGCTCGGGCTGAAGCTGACGATTGCCGGCGGCGAGGCGCTGAGAGCCGCGCCGGGCGACGTACCCCTGGCCAGCGGTACGCTGATGATCGGGCTGCCGGACTGGTCGGATACGAACGACCTCATCGCGCTGTCCCAGTTGAAGGCGGCCGATGTCGTGCCGGAAGGCTATGTCCTGCCCGGTTACGCAGCACTGCAGATCGCGGCGGCCTCGCTTATGCCGGAAGACCCCTCGCAGAGCTTCAAGAGCCATATCGAGAATACTAAATTCGCGACCGCCATCGGCCTTGTCCGCTTCGACGACAAGGGCGATATGGTCGGCAATCCCTACCGTCTCTACGAATGGGATGGAAACGCATTCGTGGAAGCGCACTGAGCAATGACATTCCGGGCCGGACCGAGAAACCTCATCACCGACGTTGTCGGGCTCCTCGTCGGCAACGCCGACGACGGGAAGATCAAATCGGGCGTTACCACTGTGCTGTGCGACAAGCCGACCGTGGCTGGCGTTCAGGTGCTTGGCGGTGCGCCCGGGACGAGGGAAACCGACCTGCTGGAGGCGCACAACCTGGTGGAAGGCATCCACGCCATCACCCTTTCGGGCGGCTCGGCCTTCGGGCTCGATGCGGCATCCGGTGTTCAGGCGGCCCTGCGCGAACGCGGGATAGGGTTCGAGGCCTTCGGCAATATCGTGCCGCTGGTGCCCACGGCCATTCTGTTCGACCTCATCAACGGCGGCGACAAGGACTGGGGGCTTTATTCCCCCTATCGCGAGCTTGGCTACGAGGCGGCGAAGAATGCCGCGGCGGACTTTTCGCTCGGGAGCGTCGGAGCGGGAACCGGCGCGACCGTCGCCGGTCTCAAGGGCGGCCTGGGGTCCGCCTCCACGGTGCTTGCCAACGGCATCACGATCGGCGCCCTGGCGGCCGTCAACGGGGTCGGCTCGGTCACGATCGGGAAGAGCCGCCATTTCTGGGCCGCTCCTTTTGAAATCGAAGGGGAGTTCGGGGGGCTGGGCCTGCCCCAGCCGCTGCCGGCCGACACGCAGGACATCTCCCTCAAGCGCCGCCCCTCGAGCGCGATCGAGAACACGACGATAGCCGTCATCGCCACCGACGCGGTGCTGACCAAGGCGGCCGCCAAGCGGCTGGCCATCGCCTCGCATGACGGCTTTGCCCGGGCCATGTGGCCGAGCCATACGCCGTTCGACGGCGACCTCGTCTTCGCTTTGGCGACGGGTGGGAGCGGCATCGTGCCCGACCCGGTTGCCGCCATCGATCTGTATGCGGCCGCCAGCGCCACCATGGCGCGCGCCATCGCACGCGGCGTTTACGCGGCGACACCTTCGGCCGGAGACAAGCTGCCCGTCTGGTCCAGCCGTTGAGCGGCCGCTCCATTTCTGGTAGCAGGCCACGTCAAGCAGCCAGCCGAAAAGGCCGCCCGTCATGATTCCCCGCTATTCGCGACCGGAGATGGTCGCCGTCTGGTCGCCCGAAACCCGGTTCCGCATCTGGTTCGAGATCGAGGCGCATGCCTGCGACGCGCTCGCCGAACTCGGCATCATCCCGAAGGAAGCGGCGAGAACGATCCGGGAAAAGGGCGGCAAGGCGAAGTTCGACGTCGCCCGCATCGACGAGATCGAGCGCGAGACCAAGCACGACGTCATCGCCTTCCTGACGCATCTGGCCGAATTCGTCGGGCCCGACGCGCGCTTCATCCACCAGGGCATGACCTCGTCCGACGTGCTGGACACCTGCCTCTCGGTGCAACTCACCCACGCGAGCGACATCCTGCTTGCCGATCTCGACGCGCTGCTGGCGGCGCTGAAGAAACGCGCCTTCGAGCACAAGGACACGATCACCATCGGCCGCAGCCACGGCATCCACGCCGAGCCGACGACCTTCGGGGTGAAGCTCGCGCAGGCCTATGCCGAGTTCTCCCGCGGCCGGGAGCGGCTGGTCAGGGCGCGTGAGGAGATCGCGGTGTGCGCCATTTCCGGCGCCGTCGGCACCTTCGCCAATATCGACCCCTATGTCGAAGAGCATGTGGCCAGGAAGCTCGGCCTGAAGCCGGAGCCCGTCTCCACCCAGGTGATCCCGCGCGACCGCCACGCCATGTTCTTCGCCACGCTCGGCGTCATCGCCTCCTCGGTCGAGCGGCTGGCGACGGAAATCCGCCACCTGCAGCGCACCGAGGTGCTGGAGGCGGAGGAATACTTTTCCCCCGGCCAGAAGGGCTCCTCGGCGATGCCGCACAAGCGCAACCCGGTCTTGAGCGAGAACCTGACCGGCCTTTCGCGCATGGTGCGCTCCTACGCGCTGCCGGCGATGGAGGACGTGGCGCTCTGGCACGAACGCGACATCTCGCATTCCTCGGTCGAGCGCATGATCGGGCCGGACGCGACGATAACGCTCGATTTCGCGCTGGCGCGGCTGACCGGCTTGGTCGAGAAGCTCGTCGTCTATCCCGAAAACATGCTTGCCAATTTGAACAGGTTTCGCGGGCTGGTGCATTCGCAGCGCGTGCTGCTGGCGCTGACGCAGGCGGGCCTCTCGCGGGAAGACGCCTACCATCTGGTGCAGCGGAACGCCATGAAGGTGTGGGAACAAGGCAAGGATTTCCTTGAGGAACTGCTCGCCGACAAGGAAGTGCGCGCCGCGCTGTCGGAAAAGGAAATCCGCGACAAGTTCGACCTCGGCTATCATACGAAGCACATCGATACGATCTTCAAGCGGGTGTTTGGTTAGGCATTTCAATCGAGGGAGCGATGCCGACAGTCCTTGCCATAGACGGCTATCGCTTTTTCTTCTACAGCCGGGAAAACGGCGAACCGCCCCACATTCATGTTGAATACGGCGAGAAGCTCGCCAAATATTGGCTTGATCCGTTGGAACTCGCCACATCAAGACGCTTTCGCGCACATGAGTTGACCGTCCTCAGATCGTTCGTCATGCAATATAGAGATGTCTTTCTGGAGGCTTGGAATGACCATTTTGGCACTCGCGGTTGATCCCGTTGCGGTGGATGTCCATGTTTCGGACACAATGCTCCAGGTTACGCTCGAGGATGGACGTGAACTTTCAGTGCCGGTTCAATGGTATCCTCGCCTACGCGATGCCACGACCTCCCAACGCAGCAATTGGCGATTTATAGGCCGTGGCGAAGGTATTCACTGGCCCGAGATAGACGAGGATATTTCGGTCGAGGGATTGCTGGCTGGCCGGGGTCACGTTCCGTCACCGAAGAGGCCGGGCGACTAGGCCTTTTCCGGCACCACCCTCACTTCCGTACCCCAAGGGTCGGTGAGCGTCTTGTCGCCCTCGCCGCGCTTCGACATCAACTCCACCCAAGCCAGGCCGGCCCGATCCGGATCGCGGCGGCCGGCGCCGGCACTGTGCCAGGAATTGGCGCCGATATGGTGATGATAGCCGCCGGTTGAGAGGAACACTGCCGCGTCGCCGTAATGCGCGACCGCGTCGAAGCCGAGCTTCTCGCGCCACCAGCGTTCGGCCTCGGCCGGCTTGCCGACGCGCAGGTGGACGTGACCGACGATGCTGTTTTCCGGCGCGCCCTTCCAGCCGGCATCGTCGTCGCCGACTTCCCTGACGAGGTTGGGGATGTCGAGCCGTACCGTGCCCATGTCGACCGCCGAGCCGTTCCATTTCCATTTCTCGTGGGGGCGGTCGGCATAGATCTCGATGCCGTTGCCCTCAGGATCGGTAAGGTAGATCGCCTCGCTGACGAAATGGTCCGACGCGCCGTCGATCGGGATCCGGTTCGCGATGGCGTGGCGCACCCACCGCGACAGATCGGCGCGGCTCGGCAGCAGGAACGCGGTATGGAAGAGGCCGGCGCCGCGAGGGTCGTCCGGCCTGGCACTCGGCGTCGCTTCGAGTTCGAGCAGCGGTCTTCCGCCGGCGCCGAGCGTGATGCGGCCCGGCGCGCGGGCGATCTCGGCGAGGCCGACGACCTCGCTGTAGTAACGCGCGAGCGCATCCGCATCGCGCGCCTTGAGCCCGACGCGCGCCACGCTGACCGGCGCCGTCGCGGCGAAGGGCGGCTTGTCCAGAACCGTTTCCACCACTGGAATCTCCAAAGAACGCCGGCCAATCCGGCTTTCCACGAAAATCGTGCGGGCCGGGTCCGCTTGCAAGCCGCGGGATAGCGAACAAGCCGTTCATCGTTGCCGCCAAACGGGCCGTTGCGCCAATCGCGAAGGCGGCCTACATGCGCGCCATGAAGGTCAAGGACACCGATATCCTGTTCGTCTCCGGCTTGAAGGATTCAGGCCCCGAACACTGGATGAGCCGCTGGCGCAAGCAGCTTTCAACCGGGCGCCGGGTAGTGCAGGCGGAATGGACGAAGCCGGTGCGCGAGGACTGGACGCGGACGCTCGCGGAAGCCGTCAACGCAGCGGAGAAGCCGGTCGTCATCATCGCGCATTCGCTCGGCGTCGCGACTGCCGTGCAAGGGCTCAGGGAATTCGAAAAGCCCGTGGCCGGCGCCTTCTTCGTCGCGCCGCCGGACGTGGCCAACAGCGCCGTCCGTCCCCGGCACCTGCAAACTTTCGGGCCCTATCCGCGCGACCCCCTGCCCTTTCCGTCGATCACCATCGCCAGCCGCAACGATCCTTTCTGCGCGTTCGAAACCGCCGAGGACATCGCCGCCGCCTGGGGATCGCTCTTCATCGACGCGGGCGAGGCCGGCCATCTGGACGATGCTGCCGGCTACGGACCATGGCCGGAAGGCTCCATGGCATTCGCCAATTTCCTGTCGCGGCTGTAGCGGTCGCCCCGCCTATTTCTTCATCGAGGCACGCGCGCGGCCGATCAGGTCGCTGGCGCCAAGCGACATGTAGGCGGCTTCGTTGCCGAGCGCGATCAGGCGATAGCCCATATCGACATAGCGTCCCGAAATGGCCGGATCGACGGCGAAGATGGCCGTCAGCTTGCCCGCATCAAGCGCGCGTCTGCCGATGCGCTCGATCGCCGGCATCATGTCCTCGAGCGTGGTGTTGATCTGGCCGCCATTCGTCCACGCGATGGAGAAATCGCCGGGTCCGACGAAGATCGCGTCGATCCCCGGCACCTCCAGGATGTCGTCCAGCGCATCGAGCGCATGGCGGGTCTCGATCATGGCGAACGAGATCGTGTCCGTGTTGGAATTCTTCAGCCATGCACTCAGGTCGGGCGCTTTCTGGCGTCTCGGCAGCCCGAAGGTCGGGCCCCAGGAACGTTCGCCGAGCGGCGGATATTTCATCGCCGCGGCGAAAGAGCGGGCGTCATCGGCCGAATTGATCATCGGCGCGATGATAGCCTCGGCGCCGAAATCGAGCGCGCGGCTCGCCATGTCGAAGCGGCCCACGGGAATGCGCACCACGGCGTGCTTCTCCGCTTGCAGGATGGGCAGGATGCCGCGCGCGACGCTGTCCTCGTGGTGCGCGCCGTGCTGCATGTCGAGCGTCACCACCTCGAAACCGGTACGCGCCACGGTCTCGATGGTCATGGAGTCGGGAACGCCCGACCATGCCGTGAAAAGGGTTTCGCCGGCCCGGAGGCGCTGAGCAAGTGTCATGAATACCGTCCCTGATCGAATGCCGCGGCATTCAATCAGATGGACGCATGCGCCGGAAGACCGTGGCCCAACAAAAAGCCTGACGATAAACGACAGGCGGCGCGGCGGTCAGGCGCGCGACGTCTCGATCTGCCGCAGGGCCTCGGCCATCAGATCGATCAGGCGCAACTTCAGTTCACCATCGGATAGCGAGATGCCGGCGCCGTCGAGATCCTTCTGCACCTTGCGGATGATGTCCTGGTCGCCAGCCTCCGCCAGATCGGCGATGACGACCGCCTTGGCATAGGCCTCGGCGTCGGCGCCGCTCTTGCCGAGCTTCTCCGCGACCCACAGTCCGAAGAGCTTGTTGCGGCGCGCCGTCGCCTTGAAGCGCAGTTCCTCATCGAACGCGAACTTCCGCTCGAAGCCCTTCTCGCGATCATCCATGCTGGCCATGATGGTCCCTCTGCACCGGAAACGACTTGCCGCCCCTATATGGGCGTTTGCCGCAGAAACCAAAATGACGCCATAGGGTCAAGATGCCGCACTCTTCCATGGGGCATTTGGATCTTACGGAGCCCAAATCGGTTGATTAGGCCGATTGGCGATTGAGCCAGCGCCGCTATTGCGATAGAGACCGGCATTCATTAGCCGCAACTACGGCCGCTGCCGCGCCGTCTTTCCGCCGGTGCGATCGACCCGGCCGCGAACCCAGAGAAGCGCTCCATGAACCGACGCCGCCGCATCTACGAAGGCAAGGCCAAGATTCTCTATGAGGGTCCGGAGCCGGGAACGCTGGTGCAGTTCTTCAAGGACGACGCCACCGCCTTCAACAAGAAAAAGCACGAGATCGTCGACGGCAAAGGCGTGCTCAACAACCGCATCTCAGAACACATCTTCAACCACCTGAACCGGATGGGCATCCCGACCCATTTCATCCGCCGTCTGAACATGCGCGAGCAGTTGATCAAGGAAGTCGAGATCATCCCGCTCGAGGTCGTGGTCCGCAACATCGCCGCCGGTTCGCTCGCCAAGCGGCTCGGCATCGAGGAAGGCACGGTGCTGCCGCGCTCGATCATCGAATTCTACTACAAGGCCGACCAGCTCGACGATCCGATGGTGTCGGAAGAGCACATCACCGCCTTCGGCTGGGCCTCGCCGCAGGAGATCGACGACGTCATGGCGCTGGCCATCCGCGTCAACGACTTCCTGTCGGGCCTTTTCCTCGGCGTCGGCATCCAGCTGGTCGATTTCAAGATCGAATGCGGCCGGCTCTACGAGGGCGACATGATGCGCATCGTCGTCGCCGACGAGATTTCGCCGGATTCCTGCCGCCTGTGGGACGTCGCCACGCAGGACAAGCTCGACAAGGACCGCTTCCGCCGCGACATGGGCGGGCTGGTCGAGGCCTATCAGGAAGTGGCGCGCCGGCTCGGCATCATGAACGAGAACGAGCCGCCGCGCCCTACGGGCCCGGTTCTGGTCTCCTCATCGCCGAACGGCCGCGGCAAGCCGCACTGAGCTTCGATTGCGTCTTTCGAGGCTCGCCCTTCGGGCTCGCATCTCAGGATGAGGAAGGCTGCGTCCTTGGCCAGACCACGAGGGGACTGGCTGGAGCATTGAACTTCACGGTTGAGAGGCGCAAACGGTCCTCATCCTGAGGTGCGAGCCTCGAAGGACACACAAGCAGCAAGCGAGAATATCTCCGCATGATCAAGGCCCGCGTGACCGTCACCCTCAAATCCGGCGTGCTCGACCCGCAGGGCAAGGCGATCGAGCATGCGCTTTCCGGGCTCGGCTTCGCCGGCGTGGATCAGGTGCGGCAGGGCAAGGTCTTCGACCTCGAACTTGCCGGCTCGGACAGGGCCAAGGCGCAGGCCGACCTAAAGGCGATGTGCGAGAAGCTGCTGGCGAATACGGTGATTGAGGACTATGCTATAGTGCTTACCTGAAGTTGCAGGGACTCGCTGATGGCCGAGATCTCCAATGAATTGATCTATGAGGTGCTAAAGAACATCCAGTTCCGCCTCGACAAGATCGAGGCAGGAATCGATGAACTGCGCCAAGGGCACAATGCCATGCGCGGACATATTATCTCTATCCAGACCGACATTTCGAATATCTACGCCGTGCTCGCCCGACATGAGGACCGGCTCGACCGCATCGAGCGCCGCCTCGAACTGCGCGAACTGGCCGAAGCGCAGAAGGCGTTCGACCTGTCATCGTGACCAAACAGGGTCCGATCGTGATCAAATGGCCGTGACCCCCAAGCCCGCCAGTTAACTAAACCGCCGGATAGTTTCATCTTTACCTTCTCGCTTAACACAGTCTGCGCCATGTCCCGCTAGATTCCGCGTTCAATCAGATGCGGATTGCGGGATATGAGCCAAGGACGCCGATATGACTGGGTCGACGCCGCCAAGGGGCTGTCGATCATCCTCGTGGTGATGATGTACGCGGCCTACAATGTCGGCAAATACACCGGCGGCGTGGGCGTGCTCCACTATGTGATCGGCTTCGCCACGCCGTTCCGCATGCCGGAATTCTTCCTGATCTCCGGCCTTTTCCTGTCGCAGGTGATCGAGCGCGAATGGGCCCGCTATGCGGACCGGCGGGTCGTCCATTATCTCTATTTCTACGCCGTCTGGGTGACGATCGACTATGTACTGAAGGTCGGCATCGCGGCCCATGACATCCCCGGCATGCTGTCGGGCATCGCGATCGCCATCGTCGAACCCTATGGCGTGTTGTGGTTCATCTACATGCTCGCCGTGTTCAGCCTGGTCGCCAAGCTCGCCTGGCAGGCGAAGCTGCCGCACTGGCTGGTGATCGTCGTTGCTGCCGCACTTCAGATGGCGCAGATCCAGTCGCCAAGCTACGCGGTGGTGCAGTTCTGCGCCTATTTCGTGTTCTTCTACATCGGCTATGCAGGCTCGCCCCATGTCTTCCGCATCGTCGAGGCGGCCGCCCTCCGCCCTGTCCTTGCCTGGGCAGGCCTGGCGCTCTGGGCGCTGCTCGAAGCCTTCCTGGTCTTCTGGCCGGACGGACATCCCGCCCCGATGGAGATGCATATGGGACTGGCGGCCTTCCCGCCGCTTCATCTGGCGCTCGCCGTTCTCGGCGCCGTCGCGCTCTGCACGCTCGGCTGTCTCCTGATGAAGCTGCCCTACACCGGCTGGCTGCGCTGGCTGGGCGAGCATTCGCTCGTCGTCTATCTCGCCTTCACGCTGCCCATGTCGGCGGTTCGCATCATCGCCCAGAAGACCGGCATCCTCACCGGAACGAGCGAATTGAGCATCGCCGTGCTGGTGATGGCGGTGGCGGCGCCGGTTGCGCTCTATCTCCTCGTGAAGCGGTTCGGCGTCGGCGAATTCCTGTTCGAACGCCCGGCCTGGGCGCACATCCCCGGCACGCCCGGCAGCCGCGCCCCGAAGCCTGCGGTGGCGCCCGCCGAATAGGCGCGACGATCCGTCCCCGGCTTTTTCGAGGCGGATCGCCGAGGGGTCTCGCGATCCGTGACGCTTTCGGGTAAGGAGCGCAAGGTGTTCCCCAGAAGGGCCCCGCTCCGCCCATGAAATCCGCCGTCGTCCTGCTTCCCGGCCTCAACCGCGACCGCGACATGATCGCGGCGCTGACGAAAATATCCGGGAAACCGCCCGTCACCGTCTGGCAGACGGATAGCGAGATACCCGACGTCGATCTGGTCGTCATTCCCGGCGGCTTCTCCTATGGCGACTATCTGCGCTGCGGCGCGATCGGCGCGCGCATGCCGGTCATGCGCGCGGTGGCGGAAAAGGCTGCCAGGGGCGTGATGGTGATGGGGGTCTGCAACGGCTTCCAGATCCTGCTGGAGGCCGGCCTGCTGCCCGGTGCGCTGATGCGCAACGCGTCGCTGAGATTCGTCTGCCGCGAGGTGAAGCTCGAAGTCGCGAATGCCAATACGGCCTTCACCCGCCGCTATGCGCCCGGCCAGGTGATCCGGTGTCCTGTAGCCCATCATGACGGCAACTATTTCGCCGACGCGGAGACGCTGGCGCGGCTGGAAGGCGAAGGCCGGGTCGTCTTCCGCTACGCCGAGGGCACCAATCCCAACGGCTCCATCAACGACATCGCCGGCATCATCAACGAAAACGGCAACGTCCTCGGCCTGATGCCGCATCCGGAAGACCTGATCGAAGCGGCGCATGGCGGCATGGACGGAAGGCCGCTTTTCGAAGGGCTCGTCGGGAGGGCCGCATGATGCCACAGTTTCCGGAAAGCAATGATGCTCCCTTGAATTCACCCCCTCCGGCCCTGAAGGGCTACCTCCCCCTCGAAGGGGGAGGAAAGCGGCGAGGCCGGCGCCTTCCCTCCCCCGCAAGAGGAGGGTCCGGCCGAGAGGCCGGGGGTGGGGTTATCGTCTCGCTTGCAGTATGTCTGGCCACGCTCGCCGCCTGCCAGTCGAGCCGTCCGAATGTGGCCGGCGAGAACTCAGCCGCGGTCGCGCTGCTGCAGCGCATCAACACCAACGCGCATACCTGCTGGACGCGCTCGAAAGACAAGGATTTCGACAGCTACGCCGTCATTCCCGAACTCGATACCCAGGCCGGCAAGCCGCGTATCCTGGTCGTCGACAAGAAGGCCGCGCACGGGCTGCCCAAGCTCGTCATCGAGGCCGACGGCAAGCCGGTGAAGGCAGCCGCCTACGGCCCGCTCCTGAGCGGGTCGGCCGGCGCCCGCATCGGCGCCGATCTCAAGCGCTGGACCGGCGGTTCGGATGCCTGTGCGGCATAAGAACGATAGATGAATGCAGCAATGAGCGCTCTACGTTGCCCCCCTCTGTCCTGCCGGACATCTCCTCCACGAGGGGGGAGATCGCGCCGGCCGTCCGCGCCGGCTTTCTTCCTGCATCGGTCGGGATTGGCGCGAACGGAAATGAAGGCTGATCTCCCCCCTCGTGGAGGAGATGTCCGGCAGGACAAAGGGGGGCGCGAAGGAACGCTGCCTGCATGGTGATGTCCGAGCCCCGGATCACGCCCGATCTCATCGCCGCGCATGGGCTCAAGCCCGACGAATACCAGCGCATCCTGAACCTGATCGGGCGCGAGCCGAGTTTTACCGAACTCGGCATATTCTCGGCGATGTGGAACGAGCATTGCTCGTACAAATCTTCGAAGAAATGGCTGCGCACGCTGCCGACAAAGGGAGCGCGCGTCATCCACGGCCCCGGCGAGAACGCAGGCGTGGTCGATATCGGCGACGGCGACTGCGTTGTCTTCAAGATGGAGAGCCATAACCACCCCTCCTATATCGAGCCCTACCAGGGCGCGGCGACCGGGGTGGGCGGCATATTGCGCGACGTGTTCACCATGGGCGCGCGGCCGATCGCGGCGATGAACGCGCTGCGCTTCGGCGAGCCGGACCATCCGAAGACGCGGCATCTGGTGGCGGGCGTGGTCGCCGGCGTCGGCGGCTACGGCAACGCCTTCGGCGTGCCGGTCGTGGGCGGCGAAGTGAATTTCGATCGCTCCTATAACGGCAACATCCTCGTCAACGCCTTCGCGGCGGGTCTGGCCAAGACGGACGCGATCTTCCTGTCCGAGGCGAAGGGCGTAGGCCTGCCGGTCGTCTATCTCGGCGCCAAGACCGGCCGCGACGGCGTCGGCGGCGCCACCATGGCATCCGCCGAATTCGACGAGAAGATCGACGAGAAGCGTCCGACCGTGCAGGTGGGCGATCCGTTCACCGAGAAATGCCTGCTCGAAGCCTGCCTCGAACTGATGGCGTCGGGCGCCGTCATCGCCATCCAGGACATGGGCGCCGCCGGCCTGACCTGCTCGGCTGTCGAGATGGGTGCCAAGGGCGATCTCGGCATCGAACTCGACCTCGACCGTGTGCCCGTGCGCGAGGAGCGCATGTCGGCCTACGAGATGATGCTGTCGGAAAGCCAGGAGCGGATGCTGATGGTGCTCCGCCCGGAAAAGGAGAAGGAGGCCGAGGCCATCTTCACCAAATGGGGCCTCGATTTCGCCGTGGTCGGCCGCACGACGGACGATCTGCGCTTCCGCATCCTGCATAAGGGCGAAGAAGTCGCCAACCTCCCGATCAAGGAACTCGGCGACCAGGCGCCGGAATACGACCGGCCCTGGGTCGAGCCGAAGCGCCCTGCCCCGCTTGCCGCGAACGACGTCCCCGAGACGGATGTCGCCAAGGCGCTTCTGAAGCTCGTCGGCTCGCCCGATCTCTCGTCGCGCCGCTGGGTCTATGAGCAGTACGATACGCTCATCCAGGGTAATTCGCTGCAACGGCCAGGCGGCGACGCCGGCGTGGTGCGCGTCGAGGGCCATCCGACCAAGGCGCTCGCCTTTTCCTCCGACGTGAACCCGCGCTATTGCGAGGCGGACCCGTTCGAGGGCGGCAAGCAGGCGGTGGCCGAATGCTGGCGCAACCTGACCGCCACCGGCGCGGAGCCGCTCGCCGCCACAGACAACCTCAATTTCGGCAACCCCGAGCGCCCCGAGATCATGGGCCAGCTCGTCACGGCGGTGAAGGGCATCGGCGAAGCCTGCAAGGCGCTCGACTTCCCGATCGTTTCCGGAAACGTCTCGCTCTACAACGAGACCAACGGCCGCGGCATCCTGCCGACACCGACCATCGGCGGCGTCGGACTACTCCCGGACTGGTCGCGCATGGCCCGCATCGCCTTTGCCGGCGAAGGCGACGCGATCCTGCTCTTGGGCGCGCCGGCAGGCTACGGCACGCATCTCGGCCAGTCCGCCTATCTGCGCGTCGTCCATGGCCGGGAGGAAGGTCCGCCGCCGCCCGTCGACCTCGCGCACGAAAAGAAAGTCGGCGACTTCGTCCGCGCGCTGATCCGCGAAGGCTCGGCGACCGCCGTCCACGACTGCTCCGACGGTGGGCTCGCCGTGGCGCTGGCGGAAATGGCGATGGCCTCCGGCATCGGCGCGGGCATCGACGCGCCGGACGGCGCAGCGCCGATTGCCGCGTTCTTCGGCGAGGACCAGGGCCGCTACGTCGTGACGGTGACGGGCGCGTCGGAAAAATCCGTCCTCGATCGCGCCGCGAAGGCCGGCGTTCCAGTGCGGCGCATCGGCAGGACCGGCGGCGCGGAATTGAAACTCGGCGAGGCACGTGCCATATCGGTCGCCGATCTCAAGGCGGCGCATGAAGGCTGGTTCCCGACCTTCATGGATAGGTAGGCAAGGACATAAAGATGGCGATGGATGCGAACGAGATCGCGCGGCTTATCCGCGAGGGTATTCCCGGCGCGACGGTGACCATCCGGGACCTAGCCGGCGACGGCGACCACTACGCGGCCGAAGTCGTGGCCGAAAGCTTCCGCGGCAAGAGCCGCGTCCAGCAGCACCAGATGGTGTATGAGGCGCTGAGGGGCCGGATGGGCGGCGCGCTGCACGCTCTCGCCTTGCAGACCAGCGCCCCGGAATAGTCCGCGTGCGCACCGTCCTTTTCGACGTGGACGGCGTCATCATCCGCGGCATGCATTCCGACCCGGCGCGATGGCGGCGCTGGGACGGCGAACTCAAGGCCGATCTCGGCATCGAGCCGGACCTGCTCGTGGAACGGTTCTTCAAGGGCGTCTTTTCGACCGAGGTGATCGTCGGAAGGAAGTCGCTGATCGCGGCGCTCGAAGAGACGCTACCGGCTGTCGGATTTTCCGGATCGCCCTTTTCGTTCGTCGCCTACTGGTTCGAGCGCGACAGCGAACTCGACTTGCAACTGGTCGAGATCGCCCGCTCCCTTCGGGAATGCCGGTCGGCGAGGCTGTTCCTCGCAACGAACCAGGAGCACTTGCGGGCGTTCCATCTGTGGAACGGCCTCGGCCTTCGGCACATATTCGAGGACATCCTCTATTCGGCCCGTCTAGGCGTGGCCAAACCGGACCGCGCCTTCTTCGAACAGGTCGATCGCCGGATCGGGCCGCAGCCCGAACCGCCGTTGCTGTTCGACGATTCGCCGGCGGTGATCGAAGCGGCGCGTGCTTTTGGATGGGAAGCCGTGCACGTCGACGATGCGGCCGATGTCGGATCGCACCCGTGGATCAGATCGATGCTCGACGGCCCGAGTCGAAACGATCCTGGGCCAGAATAGGCGATTGCGCCCTTGGCCCATCTCAAATCGGCGCGTCCGCCCTTCAAACCGTCCGGGTTGAGTGATAGATAGGTAGTAAGGACTTCAGCCTGGCGTTCAGCCGGCGCATCCAAGGGCAAGCGATATGAGCGGTATCAAGGAATTCATCGACAACGAAGTGAAGGGCAACGACGTGGTGCTCTTCATGAAGGGCACGCCGGGCTTCCCGCAATGCGGTTTTTCCGGCCAGGTGGTGCAGATCCTCGACTATGTCGGCGTCGACTACAAGGGCATCAACGTGCTCACCTCCGACGAGCTTCGTCAGGGCATCAAGGAATATTCGAACTGGCCGACCATTCCCCAGCTTTACGTGAAGGGCGAGTTCGTCGGCGGCTGCGACATCATCCGCGAGATGTTCCAGGCGGGCGAGCTGCAATCCTTCCTCGACGAGAAGGGCATCAGCGTCAAAGGCGCCGCCTAGCGTTCGTCACCGGGCGCAAGCCCGATTTCCTTGTCCGGCAGGCGCCGGGCCCACATAGCCGATGCGCCGGTCAGCCGGCGCATTTTCGTTTGCCGCCGGAATGGGTTTCATGGACCAGAATGCATATGCGCGAGTTGCCAAGGCGCAGGCGTCGGACCGTGTCTTCGGCGTCCCGCGCTGGGAATTCATCGCGCTTGCCGCGGCGCTGATGGCGCTGAACTCGCTGGCCATCGACATCATGCTGCCGGCCCTGCAGCAGATCGGCGGCAGCCTCGGCGTCGAAACCCCCAACCATCGCCAATACGTCATCACCAGCTATATCATCGGCTTCGGCGTCGCGCAGCTCTTCTACGGCCCGCTCGCGGATCGTTTCGGCCGCCGGCCGCCGCTGATCTCGGGGCTGATCATCTATGTCCTCGCGGCGGCTGCCGCGGCGGTCGCACCGACCTTCGAGACGTTGCTTCTGTGCCGGCTGGTTCAGGGCGTCGGCGCGGCGGCTACGCGCGTCATCACCGTCTCGGTGGTGCGCGACTCCTTCGAGGGACGCCGCATGGCGGAAGTCATGTCGCTGATCTTCATGGTGTTCATGGCGGTGCCGGTGATCGCTCCGAGCATCGGCCAGCTGATCATGCTGTTCGCGACCTGGCATTTCATCTTCGCGGCGATGGCGGGGGGCGCCCTCCTCATCTCGGGATGGGGCATCTTGCGCCTGCCCGAGACGCTGCGTCCGGAGGACCGCCGGCCATTCACGCTGGGGACGATCCTCGGAGGCTTCCGCGTCGTCCTCACCAATAGGGTGGCGCTCTGCTACACGCTTGCAAGCACCTTCGTGTACGCGACGATGTTCGGCTTCGTGAACTGCTCGCAGCAGATCTATGTCGACCTCTACGGCGTCGGGGAAATGTTTCCGGTGATCTTCGCCGGCGTCGCCGGCCTGATCGCGGTTTCGAACTTCGCCAATTCGCGCCTGGTCGGGCGCCTCGGCATGCGCCGGCTGTCGCAGGGAGCGCTACTGCTCTTCCTGGCGATCAGCCTCCTGTGGTTTTTCCTCTCGATCACGGTTGGAATACCGCTCTTCCTGTTCATCACCATCTTCGCCAGCGCCATGGTGCCTTTCGCCATGCTCGGCTCGAATTTCAACACGCTTGCCATGGAGCCGCTCGGCAGCCTGGCGGGGACCGCGTCGGCCTTCCTCGGCTTCATGCAGACCTTTTTCGGCGGCATACTGGGGACCATCATCGGCCAGGCCTACAACGGAACGGTCACGCCGCTCGCGGCTGGGTTCTGCCTTGTCTCGCTGGCGGCGCTGGCGGTGATCCTGGTCGCGGAACGCGGACGGCTTTTCCAGCCGCACAACCCGCCGGTGTGAGAAGCGTCAGGCGCGGGTGCCCAATCCCGCGAAATCGAAGAGCTTGCGGTCGAGCAGGTGCGAAGGGCGTACATTGGTGAGCGCCCGGATCATCGTGTCCTTGCGACCCGGCATGCGCCGCTCGATGTCGTCGAGCATTGCCTTCATTGCGTTGCGCTGCAGCCCGTCCTGGCTGCCGCAGAGATCGCAGGGGATGATGGGAAAGCGCATCGCTTCGGCGAAACGGGCGAGATCCGCCTCGGCGCAATAGGAAAGCGGCCTCAGCACCATCACGTCGCCCTCGTCGTTCATGAGCTTCGGCGGCATGGCGGCGAGCCGCCCGCCGTGAAACAGGTTCATGAAGAAGGTCTCGAGGATGTCCTCGCGATGGTGGCCGAGCACCAGGGCGGCGCAGCCTTCCTCGCGCGCGATGCGGTAGAGATGGCCGCGGCGCAGCCTCGAGCAGAGCGAGCAGTAGGTCGCGCCCTCGCCTATTTTGTCGGTGACGATCGAATAGGTGTCCTGGTATTCGATGCGGTGCGCCACGCCGAGGCCGGTCAGATAATCCGGCAGGACGTTCTTCGGGAAGTTGGGCTGGCCCTGGTCCAGATTACAGGCGAGGAACTCAACCGGCAGCAGGCCCCGCCATTTGAGGTCGAGCAGCAACGCCAGCAGCCCGTAGGAATCCTTGCCGCCGGATAGCGCCACCAGCCAGCGCTCGCCCTCCCGCGCCATGCCGAAATCGGCGATCGCCTGGCGCGCATCACGTAGGAGCCGCTTTCGCAGCTTGTTGAACTCGACAGTCGAGGGCGCGGTGCGGAAAAGCGGATGGCAGCCTTCCGTGTCCGCGTCCGGCTCCCCCGCTACATGGTGCAGGTTCATGACGCGGTTCCCGTCGGCTGCCCTCCGCCGTGAAGGCTATTTGCCCTGCTTCGCCTTGTCCTGCTCTTCCTTGAGCTTCTTGGCGAAGTCCTCGTTGTTCTTCGCCACGAAATCCTTGAGCTTCTTCTGGCGGTCCTGCAGGTCCGATTCCTTCAGCGGGGCGCCGTCGAAGGCATCGGTGAAGCCCGCAAGCGAGATGTCGAGCGGGTTCGGCTGGTTCTGGAAATTGATGGAGGTCAGCGTCAGCTTCTGGCCCTTCTTGAAGGAAGCCACCAGCGTGTCGTTGAGTTGCGCCTCGGCGACGCAACGGTCCGGAAAGCAGATCACGTAGTCGAGCTTCTGCGCCTTGCCGCCGTCGATCTGCAGGCTGATGCCCGGCGGGATCATGCGCCCGGTCGGCACGGTGACCTGGAAGACCTTGCGGTTCACCTTGCCCTTGATGTCGATCAGGCTGACGCCGGTCATCAACTGGCCGGTGTCGGCCATCACGATGTTCTGCACGTTGCAGATGTCGACGTCCTGCTGCTTCGAGCACGCCTTGAACCAGCCGCGTGGCGGCTGGTTCGGCGCGTTCTGCGCATCGGCGGGCGCGACGGCGGCCATCGCGGCAGCCAGCGCCGCCGCGGCGACCGTTAGGCGGCATGCATGGGTGGTGTGGCGTGTCATCGTATGGAAATCCTCTTGAAAGCCCCTTGGCCGGCCCGCTGGACCGAAATTCCCCCGCTTCCTGTTGGTCAAATGAGGCAACAGGATGACTTATGCGGGCCTGTTACACCGCTATGGCGGCCAAATCCAGTGCCCGGCGGCTTTTTGAAAAGCCGTTGCCGCGACATCGGAAGAGAACGGCGGAACTAGCCGGATGTGCGCTTCCTTTCCCGGCCTGCCCGGCATGGTAAGGTTCCCGGCGAATCAACGCCACGCGCTGTCCTGTGGAGAATGGCAATGCGCTGCCTGCCCTGCGCGACGGTCCTCGCCCTCGCCTTCCTGGTCCCGTCGATGCGCGATGCCGCCGCGCAACCTTCCTACGCCATCGCCATGCATGGCGAGCCGGCGCTGCCGGAAAGCTTCACGCATTTCCCATACGCCAATCCGGACGCACCGAAGGGCGGCCGCATCGACTACGCCGTTCCCGGCACCTTCGACAGCGTCAATCCTTTCATCGTGGAAGGCACCGCCGCGCGCGGCATCCTCGATCTGCAATACGGCTACAATGTCTATGACAGCCTCATGCAGCGTTCCTACGACGAACCGTTCACGCTCTACCCCCTGGTCGCGAAGAGCGTGGATACCGACGACGCGCGCAGCTATGTCGAGTTCACGCTGGACGACAGGGCGCGGTTTTCCGACGGCACGCCGGTGACGCCGGAGGACGTGCTCTTCACCGTCAAGCTTCTCGGCGAAAAGGGATTTCCACGCTACGGCATCACGCTGAAGAAGATCGCGAAGATGGAGAAGGTCGGCGCGCACGGCGTCCGCTTCACCTTCAAGGAACCCGACCGCGAACTGCCGCTGATCCTGGGGCTGATGCCGGTCCTGCCGGAACATGCGACCAACGCGGACAATTTCGACAAATCGACGCTGAAGCCGATGATCGGCAGCGGCCCGTACGTCTTCAAAAGCATCCGGCCCGGCGAGGCGATCGTGCTCAAGCGCAACCCGGACTACTGGGCGAAGGACCTCCCTTCCAAGGTCGGCTTCGACAATTTCGACGAGATCCGCATCGATTATTTCCGCGACGAGAACGCGATGTTCCAGGCCTTCCGCAAGGGCATCGTCAATGTCCGGATCGAGGGCGATCCGCTGCGCTGGAAGGAGGAATACGATTTTCCGGCGGCGAAGGACGGGCGCGTCGTGCGCGACACCTTCCGAAGCGGCCTGCCCTCCGGCATGCTCGGCTTCGTCATGAACACGCGGCGGGAGGTCTTCAAGAACCCGAAGGTGCGCGCCGCGCTCGTGGACCTGTTCGACTTCGAGTGGGCGAACCGCAATCTCTTCGCCGGCGCCTACGAACGGACGAAGAGCTATTTCGACGGCTCCGTTCTCGCCGCGGACGGTATCCCCGCCAGCGCAGCCGAACGCGCCCTGCTGAAGCCCTATCCCGACGCCGTCACACCCGAAATCATGGACGGAAAGTGGTCACCGCCCGTCTCGGACGGCAGCGGCTACGACAGAACGTTCCTGCGCAAGGGATATGACGCGCTCAAGGCAGCCGGATACCGGCTCGATGGTCACCAGATGGTCGGGCCGGACGGCAAGCCGCTCGCCTTCGAAATCCTGCTCAACGGCAATACTGGCGACCAGATCGCCATGGTCTGGCAGCGGACGCTGGCCAAGCTCGGCATAGAGGCCTCGATCCGAAGCGCCGACGCGTCGCAGTACCAGCAGCGTCTATCGACATACGATTTCGACGTGATCCTGCAGAACTATCCCGCCTCGCTGTCACCGGGAACCGAGCAGGTCGGCCGCTGGGGCTCGGCGGCGCGCGACCTCGACGGCACCTATAATTTCGCGGGCGTCGCGAACCCGGCCGTCGACGGGCTGATCGGCGATCTCCTCGATGCGCGCACGGAAGAGCAGTTCGTCGCCGCGGTACGCGCCTTCGACCGCGTGCTCCTGAGCGGCTTCTACGTCGTGCCGCTCTACCATCCGCCGGCGCAATGGGTTGCCCGCTGGAAGGATTACGAGCATCCTCAAAAGATATCCCTATATGGATATCAGCTCCCGACATGGTGGAAGCGCCGATAGCGAGGGTCCGACGATGGCCGCAGCCAAGGAAATCATTATCGATGTCGTCTCGGACGCGGTGTGCCCCTGGTGCTTCGTCGGGCAGAAGCGGCTGGACAAGGCGGTCGCATCGCTGCCCGACATCGATGTCGGCATCCGTTGGCGCCCGTTCCAGCTCGATCCGACCATTCCGCCGGAAGGCAAGGACCGCAAAGAATACATGCGGGCGAAATTCGGCGACGGCGACCGGCTGAGGCAAGTTCATGCGAATCTTGAAGAAATCGGAAGAAGCGAGGGCATCGCCTTCGATTTCGACGCGATCACCGTCTCGCCCAATACGCTCGACGCGCACCGCCTGATCCGCTGGGCCGCGACGTCTGGCGAGGACGTGCAGGGCCGCGTGGCGCGACGGCTGTTCCAGCTTTATTTCGAGGAAGGCAAGAACATCGGCGACCACGAAGTGCTGGTCGGGGCGGCGCGCGAGTGCGACATGGACGAAGCCGTCGTGCGGACGCTTCTCGCGACCGACGCCGACCGCGACGCGGTACGGCAGGAAATCGACACGGTCAACCGCATGGGCGTGAGCGGCGTTCCGTGCTTCCTGATCGAGGGCCGTTACGCGGTGATGGGCGCGCAGGGTTCCGACACGCTCGCCGAAGCCATCCGCAAGATATCCGAGGCCAAGGAGCGCGGCGAACTGGAAGACGCGGCGGACTGAATGCGCCCAGCTCCGAGAGGCTGATGTCCACGCAATTTCTTTTGGACTTCCGATCGTTTTCCCGCCTTTGGACGCGGCATCCCTCTCCGACGACAGATTTGGGGTTGCGGCCAAACCCCCGAGAATATAAGGCTTCCGGCGGTTCGGAGCGTAGCGCAGCCCGGTAGCGCACTTGACTGGGGGTCAAGGGGTCGTGGGTTCGAATCCCGCCGCTCCGACCAATTTTTTAATGTGTAAGGCCCGGAGACTGAGGCAACGGTCTGGGCCCAGGACATGAGTGACAGCCTTGTGCCGTACGGGCGGTTGTCGATTGTTTGAAACGTCCTCTTTTCCAGGCCGATATTATATCCAAGATCATAAGACATGATCCTCGGCCATTCTGCGCGAGATCTTAGGGAATGCAGGACGGTATCGTCCGCTTCATATGTCTGGCCCGGCATTGGCTGGAGCGGATTTAGCCTGACCGCCTGGGTTGAGCTTTGACCCGTCTCGGAGGAAGCGGGCCGCTGGATGACGGCGGGTGCGGCGTCCTTTTCGTGCGCAGGTAGCTAGTTGCCGAAAATCAATTCTGGGCTCCAATCCTCCCACGAAATGAAGGAGAGGAAGGCCGGTTGCGATCAAGGCTGGATTTGCCCCGCGATTGGCCGCCAGATTCCCGGCGGCCGTATTTCTGAGGGCGTGGACCGGCCCCAACAACCGCGGCGCAGGAATGGCCGCGATCGATCAGGATGGCTTCAGCGCGACCGTGAATGTGCCATGCGTGCTGCTGCTGACGTAGAGTGTATCTCCGTGGATGGCGAACAGCGCGGCCGTGATTTTCCCGTATCGTATTTGCGCACCGCCGACCAAAGCCAATTGTGAGGCGACTTCGGGCCCGTCCTTCAGGATCTGGTCCTGCGTGAATCCGGCCTGCAGCATCGCCTTCGCCAGAATATCCGGAGGGACGAAGCGACTGTCGCCGGCGGGAATGGCCGTGACTTTAGCCTCGGCCAGGGTGACGCTGCGGTCGGTCCCGACACAACCGGCAAGAACGCACAACGCGATCCCCGCCAAGGCGCGAAAGCAGCACTTTGTGATGATCATTGGACCTTGTCGACTTTCAATTCCGCAAGCGCAGCACGCAGCTTGTCTCGATAGGTCTCCTTGTTCACCGGCGGCAAGGCCTGGCGATAGGCTTCCCCATCCTTGAACTTCTTGTCACGGCCGTCCACGACGGTCGCCGTAATGAAAACGGCAACTTGCCGCGTCTTCTGATCGAGCGTCTTGGTGCGGAAGGCGCGACCGAGCAAGGGCGTGTCGGCAAATCCCGGGACACCTGCATCCCCGACCTGCGACCTTGTATCGACCAGGCCCGCAACAGCGGCGGTACCGCCGTTCTGTATCTGGACGGTGCTTTGCGCGGTGCGCCGGCTAACCACCGGGAGATTTTGCTGTCCGCGCGCGATCACGTCGCTCACTTCGATGTTCATGTTGAGAGTGATGTCGCCGTCGGCACCGATCTGCGGCGTGATCTTGAGGATCGTTCCCGTCTGGATCTTCTCCAGGTTCGTCTCGATATAAGCGCCGTTCGTAGCCGATATTGGGAAATATTCCTCCGTGGTCACCTGTATCTGCGCCTCTTTCCCGTCCTCGGCCAGTACCTGCGGGCTGGCTATGATGCTGGCCTCGTTGTTCTGGCTGAGAAGGTTGAGCGTGAGCGAGAGCGCGTCGGTGAACTGACGGTCGGGAGAGTAGCCGATCTCAAGCGCCCAGGGCCACTTGACTGCATCGCCGATTACCGTTCCGGCCGAAAGCGTCGGCATCGACCATTGGCCGCCGAAATTCAGGAGGTCAGACGTTTCGAGGGCCACCACCCGCGCGTCTAGCATGATGTGCTTGCGGCGCGTGTCGATCGCGTCAATGTCGGACCGGATCTCCCTGACGAGGACCTCGGGGGCGCTGATCGCCAGCGAATTGGTGTCTTCGTCGGCCTGGACATATTGCTGCAGCGATTTGGGCAGCAGCGCGACCGTGGTCTTGGCATTGGCATTATTGAGCTTGACCACCTGCACGGGATGGGAGTCCGGCAGGTCGAAACTGCCGGGCGGCCGCGGACGGTCGACCTCGCGCACCTGCCTCAGGATTTCGCTGTGCACGTCGGGCGGCGCGCTGATGGCAAGAACATTGCGGGCCGCGTCGGCACGGACGTAGTGCTGCAGGTTCGCCGGCAGAAGGGCCATCGCGCTCTGGGCCGTCACGAAGTGCAGCGGAATGATGGTGGTGTTGTCGGATGTCGGCTTGTCGATCTTGCCTATGTCGTCGACGATCCTGGCCATCAGTTGCGGCGGCGCGGTGACGACCAGCGAGGCGGCATCCTTATCGACGCGAACATAGCGTTGCAGCATCGGCGGCAGCAGTTTTTCCGCCTGGTCGGCCGGTAGGTATTTGACCTGGATGACACGCGTCTTGGAGACGTTGCTGAACGTGTCGGAATTCTCATCCGGACTGTAGACGAGATAGTAGTCGGTGTTCTTCTTGACCAGGTAGGGTGTCCCGGCAAGGATGAGTTCCAGCGCCTTGTCCACCGAGACGTTCTGGAGCGTCACCGAAACGGTGCCCTGTACGCTCGCGTCCGAAATGATATTTACGCCGGCCTGCGCCGAAATATCCTGAAGCGCCTGCCTGAGATCCGTATCCACGAAGACGTTGCTTACCCGCCCGGCATTCGCGGCCATTGCGGAAGTAAACAGCAAAAGCGAAAGGAACAGGCCTAACGCGCCTGACAACCCATACTGATACCGCATCTTAACCCCCGACCCCGGCAAGAACAGACTACATGTTCATTGCGCGGCTGATACTGTAACCTCGATACTCCCGTGATAGAAGCCTGGCGGCGCTCGATCGCCCCATGCAGTCCAGTCACTTTTCGCCACGATATAGATGATGCCGACGGCAGAACTGCCCGACTGCGCCAGGTCCGCGGAAAGCGCAGGCGTGCCGACCCCGTTCGCTCCCGGGAGTTCGGCGACCTGCCTTTGGAACGGCAGGTGCTGGAAGCCCGGCCATGTTCCCAGGACGTTCCAGCCTCCCGGTCCGGACCAGTCCGGCTCCCAGTCTGAAACGCCCTTGGGAAACGGGAAACGCACCATGACCTGATAACCGAGCGCCTCGCCGTGGTGGCTGACGGCCTTGCCGAGATAGAAGCCCGGCTTGATCCTCAGGAAGGCATCCGGGATCGCCGAAACGGATGCCAGCGCATTTCCCTTGACCACGAAGGGAATGCGCACGGGCGGGATCGGCGGCCACCAGGAAGCGTCGCAATGATGCTGGTCGTGGTCCGATCCCGAGTGGTGCGGATCATGGTCGGAATCCGGATGATGGCCATGGTCGGAATCGGGACGATGCTCGCCATGACCGGAATCCGAGTGGCGTGAATCACGGTCAAAATCCGAATGATGCGGATCGCGATCGAAATCGGAATGACGATGGTCGTGGTCGAAGTCCGGTCGGCAGTCCACGTCAGGCACGACGATCGTGAAATTCGTTCCTTTCGGAAAGCTGATCGTGGCGATGGGCCCGATATGGATCGCGACATGAGCTTGAGCCGTCGCCGTCGCGCCGGCAACGGCATCCGTTCCGGACAGCGCCAGCAAAAGCGCGGCCGTCACGAGCAACTGGCTATGAACGATCACCCCCGGCATTTCAGGGATTGTCGGCGGTCAGCGTCAGTATGATCTGGCCCACATACGTACCCGGCAAGGGCAGACCGCCGTCGGCCGTCCAGTTCGCATTCGCAAGCAGATCCACGGTCCCTGGACGCTGCCCCGCCGTAAGCGGCAGGAAGACCGACAGCGCCGGCGTGGTGCCCGCCGCTTCCGACAATGGCATGGCCGCGATCGCCTTGGGCGAACCCATCACGCCATTGCTTGGGAAGGTCAATTGCACCTGGTAGCCCACATAGTGGCCATTGTTGACGGCCTTGCCCATCCAGCCTCCATCACCGCCCGGCTGGGGCGTTACATAGAGAAATTGACTGGGCGCGGCGGTGAGCGTTGCCCTGGCGTTACCGTCGACCACGAACTGGACCGCGCCGGAGGTATTGATCGTGGACTTCGATGGAGGAACCGTCAGTTCCAGCAAATTCGATGTCAGGAAATGGAGCGATGCGAAAGGCTGTATGTTCACATCGACATGGGCTTGGCCCTGCGCCTGAGGCTGAACGGCGCCAGCCTGACAGGTGCCGGCGGCCAGTGCGACGGCCAACGCTCCCAGCAACCGATAAATCTGCTTCTTGTTCATCTCTCTCACTCCCCCCAGCCCCGCAGCCGAGCATTCGTACAGTATAATCGATCAGTCTTTCGCCGCCTTCTTGTCGAGACTTACCGGCTTCTCCGCCTCCATGCTGACGCCGCCTTCAGCCGAAGAAGCGGTCTTTTCCTCCGGCTCGGACAGGGACACGCTCGGAACTTCGATCTTCTTTCCGTCGGAACCGGTATATTCCTCGTTCTTCACGGACAGGATGTATTTGCGGCTGACGTTCGTCTTTTCGCCGATCTGCACGGCAGGTATCAGCGTGTAGTCGCCGGGCTTCAGTTTCGACAGGTCGAGTTCGCCGCTGAAATTTCGCTGGCCGAGAGGCAGCAAGGCGTCGTTGTCTCCGGACAAAACGGCGGAAGCGACCAGCGCGCCTTCCGAACTGGCGACCGAAACGCTCGCGGTTGGCGTGACATCGACATCGCCGATATTGGCGAACTGTATCTGGAGGATATCGTTGCCACTGTCGGCCTGGGAGAGCGAAGCACGCTCAATCGCACCGGCCACGGTCGATTTCAGCTCGATATTGTCGAGATGGACGGTCGAGAACGTCTCGCCGGCGCTCTGGCCGTCGGGATAGGTGCCGTCCAGGACGAGATCGGCATAATAGTTCGGGTGCTCGACGCCGTCCTTCGGCACGCTGCTGATGACACGAACGTTCTGGCGTCCGTTCGGCCGCAAGGTGAAGGAGGAGGGTTGGATCTTGGTCCACGGCTCCGCCGACAATTGGCTGCCGATGATCTTTCCCATCTGCACGCCGATCAGACTGTGCGGCGTCCTCGAGCCCATCTCGATCTTGACGGGAGAGGCGCTGGTATTCTCGATGCTGAGGATCGTCGTGCGGGTCGCGCCCGGTACCACCTTCATGTCGACCACGCTCGGCCTGAGCAGAAGCGTCGCGTCATAGGCGACCGTCGCGTTCGGATCGCCCTTGAACTGGATGATCTTCTCGAGGGGAGGCACGCGCCGGCCATCGACGAAGAGTTCGCCGCGAAGCCGATAGGGGCCGGACGGCAGCCTGCGCTCCAGATCGGTGCCGAGCTTCAGCGTCACGCCGGGTATGACACCGCGTTCCTTTATAGGGATCCGTGTGACGACGCGCCATTGCTGGCCGTTCTGCCGTTCGATGGTCAGTTCGCCACGCACCCGGGAATAGGTCTGGCCGCTGTTGACCACGGTCATCGCGGCGCTGGTCGTCGGTGCGCCTCCGGTGTCGGTCCGGTAGGTCATCCCGACATCCGTGACGCCGATATGCTCGCGCACGGTGCGGCCGCGGATCTCGATGATGAGCGGGATCAGGAACCGAGTACGGATCATGACACCAACGGGATTTGCCGGCATCGGCGTCTCGGCGACGATGCCCGCGAAATAGGCGCCGCGAGCATTCGGCGGCGGCGTCAGCTTGACCATGATGCTGGCCGGCTTCTGCGGTGCGATCGAGACGCTGTCTTCGGAAAGGCTCGTCCATTGAAGGCTGGACTGGTGCCCGGACAGGTCGACCTTTGTACCCGGTTCGACGAGCCGCCAGGTGCCCTGGTCGTCCTGTGTCAGATCCACGAGGCGCAGATCGATCGTCCGGGGACCATCGATCGCGGTATTATTGATCTCGAGCGGCAATTCGATGGTCTGCCGGGGCAGCGGATTGACCCGCATCGTCATTGGCCTGACCATGAAACCCTGGGCGCCCGCCGGCCCTACATTCCATGTAAAGGCCGCCACCAGAGCTGTCAGAAAACTGTATCGAACAAGTTTTTGCATCATGAACCGCTGGGCAAATGATCAGTGCGTCTCCGCGCGCGCCGGGCGCGCGGAAGACAATGTCAAACCAACGAGAGGGGAGCGGGCCCTTCCGTCGTCGCGCGAAAGCGCGTCAGGTGAGCCAGCCTAGTTGGAAGTGATCGTATAAGTCACAACCAAGTTGGCCTCGGTCGGAGCCGGCAGATCGCCGGGCAGGCCTGCTGCATAGACGACGTTCTGGTTGACCGCGCTCGTATTGACCCCGGTGCTGGGGACCAGGGTCTGCGGTGTCGCCTGGTTCGTGGCATTGAAGCTGATAGCGCCGACAGGTGTATATCCGTTGGCGGCAATGGCAGCCAATGCAGCACTGACGTTATTGGTATTGCCGAAGATATGGAACTGGATGCCACCGCCGGCGGTGGTCCCGGCCGGAATGTTAGACACCGACGCCGTAATGTTGGCATCGACGTTGTTGATGTAGGAAATGGTGGAAGCCACCGCGGCGTCATTGTTCGGTGCGTTGGATCCATCGAGATTGAGGGTCAGGGTTCCCGTCGGGGCCCAGATCGAGACGGTCGGCAGGATATTGACCTGGACATTTACGCCGGTCGTACCAGTAACCGCAGGAGTAGTAGCCATTGCCGGTGCGGCAAACCCCAAAGCCGTCAACGCCGTCGCTGCGGCAAGTGCAATTCTAACACGCATAGTCGCTCTCCCATGTTCACGCCGCGAATCCAGGATCCGCGCCGTTTTTTCCTGAGGGGAATACAATGTTCGAAAGCTGGGTTTTCGCCCCCCGCGAAAGCCTAGGGTTGTAGATGAGGTGATTGCAGTTACTTTCGAGCCAGCACGGCTTCGGGAGGTTGGAAAGAGGTGATTTCAATTGGGAGCTGATATCATGAAATATTTTGCTGGCCTGGATGTCTCTCTGAACGCAACGGCCATCTGCGTTGTCGACGAGCAGGGGGGTATCCTCAAGGAAGGATCTGTTCCGTCAGAGCCCGATGAGATCATGACGTGGCTATGCAGTCTTGGTGTCACGATCTCTCGCGCCGGTCTGGAGATTGGAGGGCTGTCCCGCTGGTTATACGGAGAGCTGCGGGCAGTTGGCCTTCACGCCTTCTGTATCGACGCACGCAAGCTACGGGCCACGACAAAGACGATGCCCGTGAAGTCCGACCGCAATGACGCACGGGCAATCGCGCAGGTCATGCGTGTAGGCTGGTATTCGATCGTTCACGTGAAGAGCCAGAAAAGCCAGGAGATGCGGATGCTCCTGACCAATCGGCGAACGCTGCTTATCAAGCAGATCGACATCGAGAACGAGATCCGCGGCACGCTTCGAGTGTTTGGCGTGAAGCTGTCCGGTCGCATCTCGCAAGCGAATTTCGAACGGATCGCGCTCGAGCTGGTAGCGCCGCTTCCGAGGCTGGAAGTCATGATCCGTCCGATGCTGATAGCCCGCGCCGCACTTCGTGAGCAATATGCGGTCCTGCATAAAATGCTTCTGCAATCGGTTCGCGAAGATGAAACCTGCCGGCGATTGATGACCATCCCCGGTGTTGGTGCTTTGACCGCGGTGACCTTCATCACCACCATCGACGATCCTGACCGCTTTCAAAAGTCACGAGATGTTGGCGCGCATCTCGGAATGACGCCAAGAAAATACGCCTCGGGGGAAGTCGACCGGAACGGGGGAATCTCCAAGTGCGGTGACGCATCGATGCGCACGACGCTCTACCAGGCCTCGCTAGCGCTTCTGTGCCGCTCCCAGCGGTGGTCGAAACTTCGTGCGTGGGGAATGGCCCTCGCAAAAAGACGCGGTTTGCGCCGAGCAATCGTGGCAGTCGCCAGGAAACTGGCGGTGCTTATGCACAGGGTGTGGGCCGACGGAACCGAGTTCAAATGGGGAAACGAGATAGCGGCTTAAGAATCCCAACTATCATGAGGTGCCGCGAATAGCGGCATGACGTCCCGCAAGGACGAGGTCGAGGCGACTGCGTTGTTTACCTTGTGCTCCAGCACGCTTGTAGATGGCAGCCCTCCACCTTCGGACCACATCCTGAGGCAACGAACGTTGACCTCGTAGACAAGAGCGAACCTCGCGGTGGCGTCAACGAACCAAGGAGCCAAGCCCTTGTGAAAGCAACTGCAATCAGACAAGGTAAACATATTGTTAACGGGATGAAAAGTGGGTGAATTAATTTAATGTTAACCGTGCAAATTGAACCCAACTCTTCGCCGCCATGAAAAAAGAGCCCTGCTGCATGGAAATTCCACCTCCGGAGCCGGGTCGTCGGGGTCTTCGCAGGCCCTACATAAAGTCGCGAAGGAGTTGTATAGACATAGAGCCGGCAGAAGCGGCGCGGGATACTTCTCGATGCGAGCGCTTTTCCGTCGCCTGTCGGAACACCTGTAGTTTTTCGGCAGCGCCGCCTCGTCCTGCATTTACCAAATCTTAAGAAATGATCTCCCGCTTAACCCCTCGCGCCGGGGTTCGTC
The DNA here is from genome assembly GCA_001896885.1 of Rhizobiales bacterium 65-79. GTDB lineage: Bacteria > Pseudomonadota > Alphaproteobacteria > Rhizobiales > Rhizobiaceae > Mesorhizobium_L. Next base: position 42,007 of record MKRJ01000008.1, read on the forward strand.
CTATTGTCCTTTCGGACAACGAGGTGCGGCACAATGGACGATCGATCGCGGAAGCTGGATGGGCGGATGGCTTCGCTCGACCTTCTGCGGCTGGTCGCGGCGCTCTCTGTCGTGGGGTTCCACTATCTCTTCCGCGGTGCGGCACCCGAGCCGTTCCTCGACGCGGGCTATCCGGCCGCGGCGCCCTTCGCCATCTTCGGCTATCTCGGCGTCAATCTCTTCTTCCTGATCAGCGGCTTCGTCATCGCATGGTCGGCCGAGGGAAGGACCTGGCGGGATTTCGCCATCGCCCGCTTCGCCCGGCTCTATCCGGGCTACCTGGCCTGCATGAGCGCGAGCTTCATCGTGCTCGCCGTCGCGCGCGACCCGCGCCTGCCTGCCGATGTCTCCGCCTACCTCGCCAATCTCCTGATGTTCGCCCCTGCCCTCCACCGTCCCTTCATGGACGGCGTCTATTGGTCGATCGTGCTGGAGATCGTCTTCTATGGCTGGATCGCGCTCCTGCTGATGACCGGCCTCTTCCGCAGGCACCGGCTGCAGGTGATAGCCGCATGGCTGCTCATCACGGCGGCCAACGAGTTCGTGCTGAAGAGCGGCGCCCTGCGCCTGGCGCTGCTCACCGAATACGCGCCCTTCTTCGCCGGTGGGATGCTCGCCCAGCACATCGTGACGAAGGGCCGCTCCGTCGAGGCGATGGTGCTTGCCGTCGCGGCTTTCCTGCTTTCCTGCGACACGCTGACCGTTACCCAGGGCTGGATGCAGGCGCATTACGGCGTCTCGCTTTCGCTTGCCCAGCTTCTCGGCGCCAATATCGTCATCCATGCGCTGTTCGTCGGCGCGGTGCTGCTGCGCCGCAGGATCGCGCCGACCGGCTTCATCCTGCTTCTCGGGGGCCTCACCTATCCGCTCTACCTGCTGCACCAGAACATCGGCTATCTGGCGCTCAACGCGCTTGCCCCGCATCTCGGCCGCTGGCCGGCGCTCGCGCTGGTGACGGCGGCCATGCTTGCCGCCGCCCTTTTCGTTTGCCGCTTCGTCGAGATGCCGGCCCGCAAGCCGCTGATCCGTGTTTTGACCGGACTTTTCGATGGCGCTTCCCGCCGCCTCGCGCCGATGCCGCTCCAGAAGTCGCTTCGGATCACCCGCCGGCAAATGGCAGCGGAGTGACCTTCCCGGCCATCTCCGCGTCCTTCGCGGTCGCGCGCTGATAGGCCGGGCGGCCCGAGAGGCGGCCGAGATAGTCCACGAAAGCGGGTTTGTCCGGAACCACCTTCATGATGCCCATGGTGAAGGCGAGCGCGCTGGCGAGCTGCGTGTCCGCGGCGGTGAAGCGCTCGCCGGCCGCATAGGGTCGCCGGGAAAGGATGCGCTCCAGATTGGCGACGACGTCCTCGAACAGCCCGAAGGAATAATCCCGGCTCTCATAGGTCAATCCATGCGCCCGCGCCGCGACCGCCGGATCGAAGACGGAATCGCAATAGACGAGCGAGGTGAGATACGGCCCCCGGTCCCGGTCGCCGATCGCCGGCGCCAGGCCCGCCCGGGGAAATGCGTCGGCGAGATAGATCGAGATCGCCGCCCGTTCCGTGATGACCGTGCCTTCATGCTCGATGGCGGGAACCTTCTTGCTGGACTGGACCTCGCGGTAGGTTTCCGGCGCCCCGCCCGGCGCGCGCACGTCCACGATCTCGATTTCATACGGCTCGCCGAGTTCCTCCAGAAGCCAGAGGATGCTGGAAGAGCGCGACCAGGGACAATGATGGAATTTCAGCATGACGATCTCCTGAGGCAGGTTCGGGTTGCTGGAGCAAATCCCGGCCGGATCGGCCCGGATTTTGCCCTGGATAGCAACTCCTGCCGACAGCCTTTTGTCAGGAGTTGTGTCATGACCCCGAAAAAGGAAGGGCGCCCGGTGGGCGCCCTTTGTTTCGAAGCCGGTCGGGACCAGGCTTATTTCGGCAGCGCCCCTTCGACGCCCTGCACATAGAAGTTCATGCCGAGCAGCACGGAATCCTTGGCCACCTCGCCGTCCTTCAGCCACGGCGTGCCGTCCTGCTTGTTGATCGGTCCGGTGAACGGATTCCAGCCGCCGGCGATCTTCTTCTCGGTCGCCTCGGCCATCGCCTTCACGTCGTCGGACATATTGGTGAAGGGCGCCAGTTCGACGGCGTGGTCGTCCTTGATGCCGAGCCAGACATTGTCGGGCTTCCAGGTGCCGTCCATCGCCGCCTTGACGCGGCTCACATAGTACGGGGCCCAGTTGTCCACGAGAGCGGTGAGCTGGGCGTGCGGCCCGAACTTGATCATGTCCGAAGCCTGGCCGAACGCGTGCACGCCGCGCGTTTCGGCGACCTGCATCGCCGCGGTGGAATCGGTGTGCTGGCCGAGGACATCGGCGCCCTGGTCGATCAGGGCCTTCGCGGCGTCGGCCTCCTTGCCCGGATCGAACCAGGAGTTCACCCAGACGATCTTGAGCTTGAAGTTCGGGTCGACGGAATGGGCGCCGAGAACGAAGGCGTTGATATCCATCAGCACTTCGGGGATCGGGAACGACACGATATAGCCGCCGATATGCGACTTCGACACCTTGGCCGCGATCTGGCCCATGACGTAGCGGCCTTCATACCAGCGCAGGTTATAGACGCCCATGTTCTTGGCCGTCTTGAAACCGGTCGCGTGCTCGAACAGCACCTTGGGGAACCGCTTGGCGACCTTGTATTCGGGATCCATGAACCCGAAGGAGGTGCCGAAGACCAGCTTGCAGCCCTCGCGGGCGAGGCGCTCGAAGGCGCGCTCGGCGTCGGGGCCTTCGGAGACGTTCTCGAGATAGGTGGTCTCGACCTTGTCGCCGAACGCCTTCTCGACCGCCAGGCGCCCCTGGTTGTGCTGGAAACTATAGCCGAAATCGCCGATCGCGCCGACATAGACCCAGCAGGCCTTGAACTTGTCGGCCGCCTGGGCGTTCGTCGCGGCGACCAGGGCGGTCGCGGCGGTCAATGCGAGTAAAAGCTTCTTCATAGTCTTACCTCTCTGAGTGAACTTCCAACGCTTGTTATCGTCAACGGTCGGGAACGAAAGCGCGCCCGAGCGAGGCCGGCGTATTCATCATGGTCAGTCGCCGGTTGCGCGAGATTACAACTAGCACAACCACCGTCGCCAGATACGGGATCGATGACAGGAATTGCGACGGGATCGCCTTGATCAGCGCCAGCAGATCGTAAACCGCTCCCGGCAGCTGGTGAAGCGTCGACAGGTCGACGGCCTGTATATTGAGCTCGGCGATCGTCAGCAGGCCGAAGAGATAGGCGCCGGCGAAGACACGCCACGGCCGCCACGACGCGAAGACAACCAGCGCCAGCGCAATCCAGCCGCGGCCGGCGGTCATGTTCTCCACCCATTGCGGCGTATAGACGATCGACAGCTGCGCCCCGGCGAGGCCGGCGCACGCGCCGCCGAACATGACGGCCAGGTAGCGGATGCGGATGACGGGGATGCCGAGCGCGTGCGCGGAGCCATGATTGTCCCCGACCGAGCGCAGCGTGAGCCCCGCCCTGGTCCCGAACAGGAACCACGAGACCCCGATCACGAGGACGATCGACAGGTAGAACAGCGGGTCCTCGCCGAAAAGCAGCTTGCCGACATAGGGCAGGCCGGTGAGCCCGGGAATGTACAGGCTGGTCATCTGGATGCCCGGATGGCCGACGAACGGCACTCCGATCAGCCCGGAAAGGCCGACGCCGAGCAGTGTCAGCGCCAGGCCGGTCGCGACCTGGTTGGTCACCAGCGTAAGCGTCAGGAAGCCGAACAGAAGCGAATAGACGGCTCCGACGATCACCGCCGCCAGCACGCCGAGCCAGGGATAGCCCGTCAGGGCGGTGACGGCGAACCCGCTCACCGCGCCCATGAGCATCATGCCTTCGACCCCGAGGTTGAGCACGCCCGACCGCTCGACGACCAGTTCGCCCGTTGCCGCGATCAGGAGCGGCGTGGAGGCCGTCGCGACCGTCGTCAGGATGGCTTCAGCTATGTCCATGGACGACCTCCCCGGCCCGCTCGCGGGACCGCACGATGCGTATCCGGTAGTAGATGAGCGTATCGCTGGCCAGCACGAAGAAGAGCAGCATGCCCTGGAAGACGCTGGCGGTCTTGTCCGAGATCCCGATCGCGGTCTGCGCCGCCTCGCCGCCGAGATAGGAAAGCGCCAGCACCAGCCCCGCCACGACGATGCCGAGCGGATTGAGCCGGCCGAGGAACGCCACGATGATGGCCGTGAAGCCGTATCCCGGCGAGATCACCGGCTGCAATTGGTTGATGTTGGCCGAGACGGTCGCGATGCCGGCAAGGCCGGCGAGCGCGCCGGAAACGACGAACGAGAAAATGACGATGCGCCCGCTCGAAAATCCCGCGAAGCGGCCGGCGCGCGGGCTCTGCCCCATTACCCTGACCTCGAAGCCCTTCAGCGTTTTTTCCATCATGAACCAGATCACGAGCGCCGCGACGAGCGCGAAGACGAAGTCCCAGCTGGCGCGGCCCGATGCGGGGAAGATCGCCGGCAAGGTCGCGGCATCGCTGAACTGGATCGTCTGCGGGAAGTTGTGGCCGTTCGGGTCGCGCCACGGACCGCGGACCATCCAGTCGAGAAAGAGGTTCGCGACGTAGACCAGCATCAGGCTGGAGAGAATTTCATTCGTGTTGAAGCGCACTTTCAGGATCGCGGGAATGCCGGCGTAGAGCGCGCCGCCGATCATGCCCATGATCATCATGAGCGGCAGCAGCATGAAATTCTGGAAGTCGGGAAACATCACCGGCAGGATCGACCCGGCGAGCGCGCCGGCGACGAGTTGGCCTTCCGCCCCGATGTTCCAGTTGTTGGAGCGGTAGCAGACCGAAAGGCCGACCGCGATCAGGATAAGCGGCGCGGCTTTCACCGCCAGTTCGTGGATCTGCCAGACCTCCGTCAGCGGCGAGACGAAGTAGATATACATCGCCGTGACGGGATTGCGCCCGAGCAACGCGAACAGGACGAGGCCGAACAGCAGCGTGAGGATCAGCGCGACAACGGGCGAAAGCGCCGAAAAAAGGATCGAATGCTGCGGCCGCTTGACGAGTTCGATGCGCATCAGGCCGCCTCCCCCACCGGATGTCCTTCTTCGGGCGACGCCCCGCCCATCAGCAGGCCGATCTTCTCGAACGTCGCGTCGGCGATCGGCAGCGGCGCCGACATCGTTCCGTTATGCATGACGGCGATGAAGTCCGATATCTCGAAGAGTTCGTCGAGGTCCTGGCTGATGACGAGCACGGCCGAGCCGGCGCGCGCCAGTTCGATGAGCGCCTGGCGGATGCGCGCCGCGGCGCCGGCGTCGACGCCCCATGTCGGCTGGTTGACGACCATGACGCTCGGCTGGCGGTCGAGTTCGCGGCCGACGATGAATTTCTGCAGATTGCCGCCCGAAAGCGCGGCCGCCTCGGGGTCCTTGCCGCTCATGCGCACGTCCATGTGCTTTATGATGCGCTCCGAGGCGCTCTCGATCGTCGCCGTCCTGATCGTCCCGAGCGGACCGAGAAAAGCCTTTCCATCCGTCGCGAAGCGGGAAAGCAGCAGGTTCTCCGAGAGCGGCATCAGCGGCGCGGCGCCATGGCCGAGCCGTTCCTCCGGCACGAAGGCGGCGCCGAGCAGCCGGCGCTTCGATATGGAAAGATGCCCGGCGTCCTTGCCCGAGATGCGCACCGAGCCGGCATCCTCTTGGCGCACCTCGCCCGAGATCGCCTCGAAGAACTCGCCCTGCCCGTTGCCCGCCACGCCGGCGATCCCGACGACCTCGCCCGCCTTGACCGACAGGTCGATCGCGCGGAGCGGCACGGCAAACGGGGTCGCGGCCTTGCGGCTGAGCGCCCGGATCTCGAGCAGCGGCGAATGGTCGACCCTCGCATCGACAGGCGGACGGGTGACGGCGTTCACCTCGCTGCCCACCATCATGCGCGCCAGCGAGGAGGCGGTCTCCTGCCTCGGGTCGCAATGGCCGACGACCTTGCCGTGGCGCAGCACGGTGGCGCCGTCGCACATGCGCTTCACCTCTTCCAGGCGGTGCGAGATATAGAGGATCGACTTGCCTTCCGAGCGCAGCCTTTCCAGCGTCTCGAAGAGCTTGTCCGCTTCCTGCGGCGTCAGCACGGAAGTCGGCTCGTCGAGGATGATCAGGTCCGGCGTCTGCAGCAGGCAGCGGATGATCTCGATGCGCTGGCGCTCGCCGACCGAAAGATCGCCGACCAGCGAATAGGGATCGAGCGGCAGCCCGTAGCTGTAGGAAAGCGCCTTGGCCTTGGCCGCGATCGTGCCGATCGGGGAGCCGTCGTCGAGCGAAAGCGCGATGTTCTCTGCCGCGGTCAAGGCGTCGAACAGCGAGAAGTGCTGGAAGACCATGCCGATGCCGAGGCGCCTCGCCTCGCCGGGGCTGGCGATGCGGACCTTCTCACCCTTCCACCAGATCTCGCCCGAATAGGGTTCCAGCGAGCCGAACAGCATCTTGACGAAGGTCGACTTGCCGGCGCCGTTCTCGCCGAGAAGCGCGTGGATCTCGCCACGGTTGATCTTGAGATCGACGCCGTCGCAGGCCCTCAGCGAGCCGAAAATCTTGGTAAGCCCCCGCACGTCGAGCAGGGGCCCGCCGACATTGCCGCGTTCAGCGTCCAATGTGCTCCTCCGGATTTTTGCTTTTTGTTCCCGCGGCGATCCTAGGCGAGAAAAAGCGCGCCCGCAAAGCGTGGTCCATTTGAAATAGCTTCAATCGTTTCACGCGAAGTCAGGAGAATGCATCTCAGGGCACCAGGACGGTGACGCCCGTCGTCTTGCGGCCCTCGAGATCGCGGTGCGCCTGCGCCGCTTCCGCGAGTTTGTAGCGCTGCCTGACCTCGACGCGCACGACGCCGCTCTTCACCACGGAGAAGAGCGCCCTGGCGGATTTCTCCAGATCCTCGCGCTTCGCATTGTAGGTGAACAGCGTCGGCCGGGTGATGTAGAGCGATCCCTTCTGCGCCAGCACGCCGAGATTGAACGGCGGCACCGGGCCGGAGGACTGGCCGAAGAGCGCGAGCAGTCCGAGCGGCTTCAGGCAGTTCAGCGAGCCTTCGAAAGTGTCCTTGCCGACCGAATCATAGACGACGTCGCAGAGCCTGCCGCCGGTGATCTTCTTCACCTCCTCGGCGAAATCCTGCTCGCGGTAATTGATCACGTGGTCGAAGCCGTGCGCCTTGGCGAGCTTGACCTTGTCGGGCGATCCGGCGGTGCCGATCGTGGTCGCGCCGAGATGCTTCGCCCACTGGCCGGCGATCAGCCCGACGCCGCCCGCCGCGGCATGGAAGAGGATGGTGTCGCCCTTTTTCACCTTGAAGGTGCGGCGCAGGAGATACTCGGCGGTCATGCCCTTCAGCATCATGCCGGCCGCCTGCTCGTCCGATATGCCGTCCGGCACCTTGACGACACGGTCCGCCGCGACGACCCGCCGCTCGGCATAGGCGCCGAGACCCACCGCATAGGCTACGCGGTCGCCACGCTTCAGCCCGGTCACCCCCTCACCGACCTCCAGAACCTTGCCGACGCCCTCTCCGCCCGGCGTGAGGGGCAGGCTGCCGCCGGGCGGCGGATAGAGGCCGGTGCGGTAGTAGACATCGATGAAGTTGAGGCCGATCGCGCCGTGCTCGATGAGAATTTCGCCCCTGCCCGGCTTGCCGGGATCGACATCCTCGAATTTCAGGACCTCCGGTCCTCCGTGCTCATGGATGCGGATCGCCTTCGCCATCGTTCGTGCCTTTCAGTCCAAGCTTCGGGAACATCTGCATGACGCCCCCGATAAAGAAGAGGTATATGCCGGTGATTGCAATACCGGCCTTGATCAGGGGCGGCGCCTCCATCCCCTCCAGAAGCGCGATGATGCCGAGAAGGCACCAGACAAGGAAGACCGGCAGGTTGATCTCGCGCAGGCGCCTGACCCGCACCGGATGCAGGAAGTGCATCGGCACGAAGGTCAGGATGGCAGCCGCCACGACCGCGGCGAAGGAGGCATATTCTCCCGGCTCGATGACGAAGAGCGTGAAGACCAGCATGTTCCAGACGACCGGGAATCCCTTGAAGAAGTTCTCCTTCGTCTTCATGCCGGTGTCGGCATAGTAGATGGCGCTGGTGATGACGATGAGCGCGGCCGAGGTGAAGGAGAGGCCCGGGCCCATGAAGCCGCGCTGGTAGAGCGCGAAGGCCGGAATCAGCACATAGGTGACGTAGTCGATGATGTTGTCGAGCATGAAGCCCGACCACGTCGGCAGGATTTCCTTGACCTCCAGCTTGCGCGCCATGGGGCCGTCGATACCGTCGACGAAAAGCGCGAGCCCGAGCCACCAGAACATGGCCGGCCAGCGCTCCTCGCTCGCCGCCACCAGCGACAGAAAGGCCAGGAACGAGCCGGACGCGGTGAGCAGATGGACCGAGAAGGCCCGCGCCTGGGGCCAGGTGACCTTCTTGCGCTTCACGACGGGCGCTGTCCGAGGTTGCGGCGAAAGTGACGGCAGAACTCGGCGGGTTTCCTTTTCCGGCCATGCCATGGTCGATGCGGGCGGAACGATCGGGTCTCCGAAGGCGCCGCCGAGCGACGCCGAACGCCCTCATTCGACAACAGGGTACCCCCGCCGCCTATCGCACGGTTCATGGTGGCCATAGATTGTCCTCTCCGCGCGGGAGAATAAAGCCAAGCGCATGAAAGTGGAAGCCGATTCGGCGTCGCGGACGGCGCCGCGCGAAGGTGCGGCTGACCATGCGATCCAGCCAAAACGCGGGCCGCCTCTCCACGCCGCATCGAAAGGCCGCGTTGTCCGAAGGCCCAAGAACCATATATCCTCGGAAACGCATAGGGTGAGGCAGTGGCGCCCAGGCAAGGAGCAGCCGCATGAACGGAACGAAATCCTCGGACATTCTGGTGGCCGGCGCCGGTCCCGCCGGGATGATCGCCGCGCTCGCCTTCGCCGGCGCCGGTTTCTCCGTCGTCCTCGCCGGACCGCCGGCGCAGCCCGAGGATCGCAGGACGACGGCGCTGATGATGCCGTCATTGACGTTCCTGAAGGAACTCGGCCTGTTCGACGCGCTGGTTCGCGAAGCGGCGCCGCTTGGCGCGATGCGCATCGTCGACGCCACATCGAGGCTGGTCCGCAGCCCCACCGTGACCTTCCGCGCCAGCGAGATCGGCGAGGAGGCCTTCGGCTACAACATCCCCAACGCGCACCTGCTGAGTTGCCTGGAAGCGGCCTTGCGCGAACATGGCGCAATCGAATGGCGCGAAGAGCTCGTCTCCGGCTACCGGCTTTCCGATGCCGGGGCGGAAGCGGCCCTTGGCGGCGAGACGATCGACGCGAAGCTGGTGGTGGCGGCCGACGGCCGCGCTTCGCCGGCAAGGGAGGCGGCCGGCATCCGCACGCACCGGCACGGCCATGTCCAGTCGGCGCTCGTCCTCAATTTCGCGCATGCGCGCGAGCATGGCGGCATCTCCACCGAATTCCACACCGAGACCGGCCCGTTCACGCAGGTTCCCCTGCCCGGCCGGCGCTCGAGCCTCGTCTGGGTCGTGCGCCCGGAGACGGCGTCGCGGCTGATGGCGATGGATGACGGTCCCCTCTCCCGCGAGATCGAGGAGCGGATGCAATCCATGCTCGGCAAGATCGAGGTCGAGCCCGGCCGCCAGGTCTATCCGCTGTCCTCGGCGATGCCGTCGCGGTTCGGCGCCAGACGCGTGGCGCTGGTCGGCGAGGCGGCGCACGTCTTTCCGCCCATCGGCGCGCAGGGCCTGAACCTCGGCGTACGCGACATACAGGATCTGGTGGCGACCGCGCGCGCCAGCCGCGACGATCCCGGCGCGCCGGCGGCGCTGCTGCGCTACGACGCCAGGCGGCGGCCGGACATCATGGCGCGGAGCAGCGCCGTCAACATGCTCAACTACTCGCTTCTTTCCGACTTCCTGCCGGCGCAGTTCATACGTAGCGCCGGCATCGGCCTGCTCGCGGGCTTCGCGCCGCTTCGCGGCTTCTTCATGCGCGAGGGCCTGCGTCCGGGCGCCGGCTGGCGGCATATTTTCGGCGGCCGCGTCACGGAGCCGAGCCGCGCCTCAGGGGAAGAGGTCCGGCGGTAGCATCCCGCTCTTGATGACGTAGAGCAGCGCAGTCACCGTCCCGACCGAGAGGACCGTGGTCAGGAGGATGCTCGCCGAGGCGCGCTCGACCCAGACATGATATTGCTGCGCAATGACGAAGACGTTGGTCGCCGTGGGCAGCGATGCCAGCAGCACCGCGGAAAACACCCATGTCGGCGAAAAATGGCCGACCAGGCTCAGCATCACATAGCAGAGCGCCGGATGAAGCACGAGCTTCAGGAGAGCGATGGCGCCGAGTTCGCGCGGCACTCTTTTGAGCGGCCGCAGCGCCAGCGTGACGCCCATGGCGAACAGCGCGCAGGGCGCGGCCGCCTTCGCCAGGTAGTCGAGCAGCCGGTCGAGCGCGACCGGCGCCTGGAAGCGGAACGCGGCGGCCGCCACCCCGAAGGCGGTGGCGATGATGAAAGGGTGAAGCGCGATCTTCCGGACGACGCCGGCGGCAAGCCTGAGCGGCGGCTCCCTGTCGCTGCCGGCGATCGCCATCATCATCGGCGCCACGGTGAAATGCATGATGTTCTCGAAGCAGAAGATGAGCGCGACCGGAACGGCCGCTTGCTCGCCGAGCGCGAGGATGGCCAGGCCCGGTCCCATATAGCCGATATTGCCGTAGGCGGCGGCCAGTCCGCGGATCGTCCCCTCGGCGATCGCGCCGCGGGAAAAGGCGAGCGAGGAGAGAAACATGACGAGGAAGATGATGAAGGTCGAGAAAACCGATCCGAACAGGAACGTCCATTCGGTCAGCTTCTCGATCGGCGTCTTGGATAGGAGCTGGAAGAACAGCGCCGGCAGCGCGACATAGATGACGAAGATGTTCATCCAGCCGAGCGCTTCGACGGGCTGGCGCACGATGCGCGCCACCACGAAGCCGACGAAGATCAGTCCGAAGAACGGCAGGACCAGGCCGAAGACGTCCGACATAGGGCCCCGCCTCTTTGACCGGACGGCGTTAGAGCAAGCCGCCACGCCCCGTCAAGCCGAGCGGACCACTATTGAATAGTCGATGTGATTGGGCCTATTAAGCGGCATGATGAGCCAGGTGAAAACCGCGAAATTCAAGATCGGCCAGGTAGTGCGCCACCGGCTGTTCCCGTTTCGCGGAGTGATCTTCGACGTCGATCCTGAGTTCCACAATACCGAGGAGTGGTATCAGGCGATTCCACCTGCCGCGCGTCCGCGCAAGGACCAGCCCTTCTACCATCTGCTCGCCGAAAACGCCGAGACCGAATATATCGCCTACGTGTCCGAGCAGAACCTGCTCGAGGACGATACCGGCGAGCCCGTGCGCCATCCGCAGCTCAACGAGATGTTCCGCAGGACGCCCGACGGTCAGTATCGTCCGAAGGGGCGCTCCCATCATTGAAACGAAGATAGCCCGCTCCTGACGCAAAAAACCCCGCCGTGACTGGCGGGGTTTTTCGTTGCTGGAAGCTGAAGCGGAATGGCCCGGCCTTTCCGGGCCTTTCCGCCGGGATCAGAACTTGACGCCGATACCGGCTTCGATCGTGTTCGCGTTGTCGCGGACGTTCGACTTGACGCCGCCCACGTTGAACGCTTCCTTGCCGTAGTCGGTATAGCGGTACTCGACCCGTGCGAAGACCTTGTCGGTCAGCTTGGCGTCGATGCCCGCGCCGGCCGTCCAGCCATAGACCGCGTTCTGGTCGCTGCTGACCGGCGTGGTGATCTTCAGGCTCTTCGCCGCAGCACCGGCCGTGCCGTAGATGAGCAGGCGGTCGTTCGGGGCATAGCCCGCGCGGCCGCGCAGCGAACCGTCGATACCACTGCGCGAGCGGACGCCGTCATGCGAGCCCGAGGAGCCGTCATAGCCGACGTCGCCTTCGATGCCGTACACGAAATTGCCGTTCTGCCAGTTGAAGCCGCCGAAGCCGCGGCCGCGGAACCCATCCGTGTGGATATGGTTGCCGGGCGTATGCGTACGGCCGGAGAAGTTGCCGCCGGCCTGGATACCGGCGTAGCCGCCGGCCCAGCCGGACGGAGCCTCTACGACAGGCGCCGGAGCCGGAGCCTGCTCGGTGATCGCGTCGGCGGCAAATGCGGGGGCCACACCTATAAGGGCCGCGACGCCGATCGCGGCGGCAAGCGGCTTGCTGATCTTGATTGTCTTCATGTTCATTTCCTTACTCCTGCCATGGAAGGCTGGACACAACGCGCCTTCCCCTTGACACCCTGCGCCGCTCGGGAGGAAACGGCCGGAATTGCCTGCATGCCTATGTCGGTGGAAAATGCGGCCGAAGCGCACCTGAAAGGGGGAAATTCATCGGCGCAAACGAGGCAGAAAATTGACGTTGCACATTCGCAACACGCATCAAAAGCGGCGGCCAAGATCCTGTTTTTGCTCGAATGGCAACATGGAAGCGCACTCCGTTCCCGGTCGCCGCGAACAAGGGAATCGGCTAGACACCCGGTCGGAATTCGCGTTGCCACGTTTCGTCCCCTTCCGCCTTATTCGTGCTAAGCAGGTAAGAACATGGCGAAAAATCCGACGACGGCATTGGTCACCGGCGGCGCACGGCGCATTGGCGCGGCGATCGCCAGCGACCTTTCGGCCGCCGGCTTCGCCGTCGCGATCCATTACCACGGCTCCGATAGGGACGCGCGCGAGCTGGCCGAGGCTCTTAACGATAAGGGCGGAAAGGTGGCGCTCGTGCGCGCCGATCTCACCGACATGGATGCCGTCGGCCGCATATTGCCCGAGGCCGAGGAGGCGCTTGGGCCGGTCGGCCTCCTGGTCAACAACGCCTCCATCTTCGCCGACGACCAGGTGACCGATTTCGGCTGGGAGACCTGGGAGCGGCACTTCGCCGTCCACCTCAAGGCGCCGGTCGAACTCTCCCGGCTCTTCGCCCGCGCCCTGCCGGAGGGCGAGGACGGGCTGATTGTCAACATGATCGACCAGCGCGTCTGGAAACTCTCGCCGCGCACGTTTACCTATACCTTGTCGAAATCGGCGCTCTGGACGGCCACCCGGACGATGGCGCAGGCGCTCGCCCCACGGATCCGGGTCAATGCGATCGGCCCCGGCCCGGCCCTGCAGGGTGAACGCCAGACGAAGGCGGATTTCGACGCGCAGGTCAGGGCGGTGCTGCTCGGGAAGGCGCCGGAACTCTCCGAATTCGGCGCCACGATCCGCTATCTCTGGGACACGCCCTCGGTCACCGGCCAGATGATCGCGCTCGACGGCGGCCAGCATCTCGCCTGGCAGACGCCGGACGTGACGGGAATACGGGAATGAACGGCTTCGGCCCATCTGGAAAGCGCATCGTCGGGATCGACACCTTGCCGGAAGGCGACGAGGACGAGCTCCTGGACGTGGAGGACGCGGGCGCCGACGCGGAAGACGAGGTCTCCGGCTCGCCGGACGCGGCGGCGCGGCCCGCACCGGAAATCGCCTGGGATTCAGGCGGTACGGAGAAAGGCGCCGGGAAGGTCGGCGCCGAACTCATCCAGTCCCTCGTCAAGCGGCTTCCGAACGCGCCGGGCGTCTATCGCATGATGAACGCCGGCGGCGACGTGCTCTATGTCGGCAAGGCGCGCAGCCTCAGGAAGCGCGTCACCAACTACGCGCAGGGCCGCTTCCATACCAACCGCATCGGCCGCATGGTGGCGCAGACGGCGGCGATGGAGTTCGTCGTCACCCGTACCGAGACCGAGGCGCTGCTGCTCGAGGCCAACCTCATCAAGAGGCTGAGGCCGCGCTTCAACGTGCTTTTGCGCGACGACAAGTCCTTTCCCTATATTCTCATCACCGGCGACCATCGCGCGCCGGGCATCTTCAAGCATCGCGGCGCGCATTCCAGGAAGGGCGACTATTTCGGCCCGTTCGCCTCGGCAGGCGCCGTCGGCCGGACGATCAACTCGCTGCAGAAGGCCTTCCTTCTGAGAAGTTGCACGGATTCGGTGTTCGAGACGCGCACGCGGCCCTGCCTGCTCTACCAGATCAAGCGCTGCTCGGGCCCGTGCACGAACGAGATCAGCCCCGAAGGCTATCTCGACCTCGTGGCCGAGGCGAAAGGCTTCCTCTCCGGCCGCAGCCAGAAAGTGAAGGCGGAGATCTCGGCCGCCATGCAGCAGGCCTCGGAAGCGCTCGATTTCGAGACGGCGGCGATCCTGCGCGATCGGCTGGCCGCCCTCTCCCACGTCCAGAGCCATCAGGGCATCAACCCGCAGACGCTGGAGGAAGCGGACGTCTTCGCCGTCCATCAGGAGGGCGGGCAGACCTGCATCGAGGTCTTCTTCTTCCGCACGGGCCAGAACTGGGGCAACCGCTCCTATTTCCCCAAGGCCGATCCCTCGCTCGGCCCCTCCGAGGTGCTCGGCGCCTTCCTGGCGCAGTTCTACGACGACAAGCCGGTGCCGAAATGCATCCTTCTCTCGCATGCCGTCGAGGAACAGCAATTGCTGGCGGACGCGCTTTCCATAAAGGCCTCGCGCAAGATCGCCATCGCGACCCCGAAGCGCGGCGAGCGCAAGGACCTGACCGACCACGCCAGGCAGAACGCGCGCGAGGCGCTCGGCCGCCGGCTGGCGGAAACCTCCTCGCAGGCGCGGCTGCTCCAGGGCTTCGCGGAGACCTTCGGCCTGGAGCGCACGCCCCGCCGCATCGAGATCTACGACAATTCCCACATCATGGGCACGAACGCGGTCGGGGCGATGGTGGTCGCCGGCCCGGAGGGCTTCGTCAAGAACCAGTACCGCAAGTTCAATATCCGCTCCGAGGCGATCACGCCGGGCGACGATTTCGGCATGATGCGCGAGGTGATGGAGCGGCGGTTCTCGCGTCTCCTCAAGGAGGACGGGTTGCCGGGCGCTGAAATCCCCGAAGAAAGCGACGACGAGATCGTCACCGAAAAAAGCTTCCCGGCATGGCCCGAGGTGATCCTGATCGACGGCGGCAAGGGGCAGCTCTCGGCGGTCAACACCATCCTCGACAATCTCGGCGTGACCGGCTTCGTCACGGTGATCGGCATCGCCAAAGGCGTCGATCGCGAAGCCGGCCGCGAACGCTTCTTCATGGAAGGCCGCGATCCGTTCTCGCTGCCGGTGCGCGACCCCGTGCTCTATTTCATCCAGCGGCTCCGCGACGAGGCCCACCGCTTCGCCATCGGCTCGCACCGGGCGCGGCGCAAGAAGGAGATGGTGAAGAACCCGCTCGACGAGATCGCCGGCATCGGCCCGGGCCGCAAGCGCGCGCTGCTCCACCATTTCGGCACGGCCAAGGCGGTGAGCCGCGCGGCGGTCGCCGACATCATGACCGTCCCCGGCATCTCGGAGGCCATGGCGCGGCTGATCTATGGCCACTTTCATGAAAAGGGCTAAATGGAAAGGATAAGTGGAGGCGGTTTCTCCACCGACTCACGTTGACCCGGGAGGGAAATATCTGATTTGACTGTCGAGGCAACAAAGAGCGGCGGGCATATGCGCAGGCGCGCGTTCAATCTTCCCAACCTGCTGACCTATGGCCGCATACTGGCCGTCCCGCTCATTCTTCTTTGCTTCTATCTGGAAGGGCGCACGCATCCCACGGACTTCGCCCGCTGGACGGCACTTGTCATCTACGTCGTCGCCAGCATCACCGATTATCTGGACGGCTATCTGGCGCGGATCTGGAAGCAGACCTCCAACATCGGCAAGATGCTCGACCCCATCGCCGACAAGCTCCTCGTCTCCGCGGTGCTTCTGCTTCTGGCGCATAACGGCACCATCGACAGATATTCGCTGTGGGCGGCCATCATCATCCTCTGCCGCGAGATCCTGGTGTCGGGACTGCGCGAGTACCTCGCGGGCCTGAAGGTTTCCGTGCCGGTCACGCGCCTCGCCAAATGGAAGACCACGGTGCAGATGGTCGCGCTCGGCTTCCTGATCGCGGGCCCGGCCGGGGACAAGGTTCTTCCCCATGCCACGCAGATCGGCATCGTGCTGTTGTGGATCGCCGCCATCATTACCCTTTATACGGGCTACGACTATTTCCGCGCCGGATTGAAGCATGTCATCGATGAATGAAACCGGGCCGAATGGAAACGGCCTGAAGCTCGTCTATTTCGCCTGGGTGCGCGAACGCATCGGGCGGAGCGAGGAGGAGATCGTGCTGCCGCGCGAGGTCCGCACCGTGAGGGATCTGCTCTCCTGGCTGAAAGGCCGGGGCGAGGAATATGAAATGGCGCTCGAGCACGACGACGTGATCCGCGTGGCGATCGACCGCGAGCATGTCGGCCACGACGAGGCGATCGCCGGGGCGCGCGAGATCGCTCTCTTTCCCCCCATGACGGGCGGCTGAAGATGTCGGCGCATGTCGTTCCGCTCGTCCGCGTCCAAGCCGAGGATTTCGATACGGCCGCCGAGATCGCGCGGCTGACGCGCGACCGGCGCGATGTCGGCGCCGTCGTCACCTTCACCGGCCTCTGTCGCGACGAGAACGGCCGGCTCGCGGCGCTGGAACTCGAGCACTATCCCGCGATGGCCGAGATAGAGATCGCGCGCATCGCGTCCGAGGCCATGGAGCGCTGGCCGCTCACCGGTCTCAGCGTCATCCACCGCCACGGGCGGATTGCGCCAGGCGAGAACATCGTGCTCGTCGTCGCCGCTTCGACGCATCGGCATGCGGCCTTCGAGGCGGCGTCTTTCCTCATGGATTATCTGAAATCCCGCGCGCCCTTCTGGAAGAAGGAACATCCGCGGCAAGGCGGCGAAGGCGGCTGGGTGGACGCGCGCGAGATCGACGAGACCGCGGCGAAACGGTGGGAGCGCGACTGAAGATCGCGTTCGGAGGGGCAAATGAAATTCTGGACGAGTCGATCCGAAAACTTGCATGCCGTCCCTCGTCCCCCTGCCGGGATGTCCTCCTGGCAGGGGGAGAGAAGGCAACCGGCTGCCACGCTGGCGCTCCCCCGCTCCGGAACCGGACGGGCGGAACGCGGCTGCGCGCTGGCATTCCTTGCCGCATTCCTGGCTTTCGCTTCCCCTGCCCATGCCGAGCAGAAAATCATAACCGGCACGGTGGCTTACGACGGACGCGTCCCGCTTCCGTCGGACGCGCTCCTGGAGGTGCGGCTTGTCGACAAGTCCGTGCCCGGCGTCGCGCCGCAGCCCGTCGCGCGAAACACCCAGCCGGCGACCGGCGATCCGATCGCCTTCAAGCTCTCCTTCGACGAAACGGCAATCCTTGCCGGCCATCGCTATGCGCTCGATGCGCGGATCGGCTCGGCCACTGCCATCTGGTTCGCCAGCGGCGACGAGTCGACCCTCGATCCGCTTTCGGTGCACTATCCCGTCCGCCTTTCGGTCGGAATGATCGCCCGGCCGCCGGTGGAGGAGGAGCAGAAGAGCGCTCCGTCGAAGCAGGATGACGACGATTCGGGTTCCGACGACAATTTCGACAACTGACGGCGCCGCGACAATAATTCCGCCACGCGGCGCCAGGATAAGACTTTCATCGAAAAGCTGTTGAGGCATCGGGGAGGTAACGATGGCCAAGGCGGCAAGTCCCGCAAAAACCGATCCCCACGCCGGCGTCATCGCGTCGAGCGTCTACAGGGACGGCCGGCGCCTCGCCGACGTCCCGGTCGAGGAAGCCGGCGCCTGGGCGCGCAAGGACGGCCATGTCGTCTGGATCGGCCTTCTGGAGCCGAGCCGGGATCTCCTGTTGCGCGTGCAGGCGCAGTTCGGCCTGCACGACCTCGCCATCGAGGATGCGGAACACCCGCACCAGCGGCCGAAACTGGAGCGCTACGGCGACGCCCTCTTCATCGTCGCGCGTACGGCCCAGCTCATCGAGGGGCGCGTCATCTTCGGCGAGACGCACATCTTCGTCGGCGCCGGCTATATCGTCAGCGTCAGGCACGGTCCCTCGACCACCTACGCCTCCGTGCGCAAGCATTGGGAAAGCTGCCCGAACGCGCTCGCCAAGGGCGAGGATTTCATCCTCTACGCGCTGCTCGATTTCATCGTCGACAATTACATGCCCGTGCTCGACACGATCGAGGACGAGGTCGAGGCAATAGAGGACAGCGTGCTCGCCCGGCCGATGGGCGCCGAGGACATCGAACGGCTCTACATGCTGCGCCGCGACCTCCTGCGCCTCCGCAACGCCGCCGGCCCCCTGGTCGAGGTGTGCAGGCGCCTCTCCAGCACCGAACTGCCGCAGATCCGTTCCGCCATGCACGCGCTCTTCAACGACGTTACCGACCATATCCGCACCGTGCAGGAGAAGATCGACAACATGCGCGAGGTGCTAGCCTTCGCCTTCGAGGCGAGCGTACTGGTAGGCCAGAGCCAGGAGACGGCCATCGCCAAGAAGCTTGCCGCCTGGGCGGCCATTCTCGCCGTCCCGACGGCATTGGCGGGCATCTACGGCATGAACTTCAAGGATATGCCCGAGCTTGGCTTCGAATACGCCTATCCGACCGTCCTGCTTGTGATGATTGCGCTCTGTGTCATCCTCTACTGGCGTTTCCGCAAGAACGGCTGGCTGTAGGCCCCAGAGCCTTTCATGGTTAGATGGAAGGCTCTAACTCGATGCGAACGCCACCGATCGCAACCAGTGATTAATTATGCCGTCGGGAATTTCCGTGAATTAGACAATTCGAAAGCCACCTGCCCTAAAGTCACGCCGGATCAGGTGGCATTTCGAAGGCATGAACGCATCCACGTTTCTGTCGGGGTTTGACGGCGTATCTCCTCTAGCGGCGGGAAGTCTCATGCTTTCGGCCGCGCTCGCCGTGGTGCTCGTGGGCTATCGCCGGCGCTATCGTGCAGCCCTGCGCGAGCGCATGAATACGGCGGAACTGATCGAAAACCTGCACGAAGGCATCTACCGCTCCTCGCTCGAAGGGCGGCAGCTCGCCGCCAACCGCTCTTTGGTCAGGCTCAACGGCTACGACAGCGAAGCGGAGATGCTGGCTTCCGTCGACGACATCGGCAAGGAATGGTATGTCGAACCGAACCGGCGCGCTGAATTCCGCGATATCCTTCAGCGCCGTGGCAAGGTCGAGGATTTCGTCTCCGAAATCTACCGGCACAAGACACGCGAGCGTATCTGGATCACGGAATCGGCGAGGATCGTCCACGATTCCGGCACGGGCAAGCCTCTCTATTACGAGGGCTCGGTCCACGAGATCACCGAGACAGTCAAGCGCCTGCAACTCGAAGAGCAGTTCCAGAAGCTGACCAGTCAGTTGCCCGGCGGGTTGTTCCAGTTCAAGCGCGCTTCCGACGGTTCCTATTCGGTCCAGTATCTGAGCAGCGGCTTCCAGCGCATCATGGGGTTGGCGGAAGATACGCGCCTGCTGACGACGGCCGAGTTCAGTAGCTTCGTCATCCAGGAAGACAAGGCGGCCTATTTCCGTTCGCTGGTCGCTTCGCGCCGGACGCTGACGGCCTGGGACCACGAATTCCGGGCGCGGACACCGGGGGGCGAACTCAAATGGCTTCGCTTAATCGCCAAGCCCGAGCAGGACGGCGGCGCCATCACCTGGCACGGCTACCTGATGGACGTCTCCGCCCGCAAGAGCCAGGCAGTGGAGATCGAAAAGCTTGCCTACTACGATTCGCTGACGGGCTTGCCCAATCGGCGCATGCTGATCGACCGCATCGCTACCGCGCTCGCTTCCGCCCAAAAGCGCGGCCGTGCCGGCGCCCTGCTTTTCATCGATCTCGACAATTTCAAGAACCTGAACGACAGCCAGGGCCATCACGTCGGCGACCGGTATCTGATGCAGGTGGCGGTCCGCCTGCGCGAATGTGCCGGCGAGCACGGAATGGTTTCTCGCATGGGCGGCGACGAATTCGTCATCATGCTGGAGGATCTGGCGGACGGCCTGCCCGGAGGGAGCGAACGCGCGCTGGCCGTCGCCGAAAAGACGCTTTCGGCGCTGCGCACCACCTTCGTGCTGGGCCCGGTTCATCACAGAGGCTCGGCAAGCATCGGGGTGGTCGCCTTCGACGGCCGCGAATCAGGCCCGGAGGAGCCGATCCGCCGCGCCGACATCGCGATGTACGAGGCCAAGGGCGGCGGGCGGAACGGGATTTCTCTCTTCGATCCCGCGTCGCTGGAACAGGAATCGCAGCGTTTCCGCCTTCTGAACGACCTGCGCGTGGCCATTTCCGGCGGCCAGCTCACGCTGCACTTCCAGCCTCAGGTCGATCGCGACGGGCGTGTCTGCGGCGCCGAGGCGCTGCTGCGCTGGCGGCACCCGGAATTGGGCGACATTCCACCCGGCGTCTTCATACCGTTGGCCGAGCATTGCGGTCTCATCCTCGAGATCGGCGATTTCGTCCTCGCCCGGGGCGTCGCCGCGCTTGCCGGCTGGCAGCGGAGGCCCGAGACCGCGCATCTCAGGCTGGCCTTGAACATCAGCGTGCAGTCCTTCGCCAACGCCACCTTCGTGCCGGGCCTCGTGGGGCTCGTCCGCAAGCACGGCGTCGATGCCTCCTGCCTGACGCTCGAATTCGCCGAGAACGTCATGGCGCGAAACCACGAGCGGACGGCGGCCAGCATGGCCGAACTGAAGAAGCTCGGCATACGCTTCTCGCTCGACGATTTCGGAACGGGCTATTCCTCGCTGGTGCACCTGAAGAAGCTGCCCTTCGACGAACTCAAGATCGACGGCGGCTTCGTCGCGGACATCGAAACGCGGGAGAGCGACCGCGCGCTGGTGCGCACGATCCTGGCCATGGCGACCACGCTCGGCCTCACCGCCGTCGCCGAGCATGTCGAGGACGACAAGCAGCGCATCTTCCTGCATCTGTTCGGATGCGAGGTGTTCCAGGGCCTGCTCTACAGTTCCGCGCTGCCCGAGGAAGAATTCATCGCCTTTGCCATCGCAAGGAACGATCCTCCGGGAACGGAAAAGGCCGAGAGACGCCTGCAGGCCTGATGAAGAAGAGACCGCCTGCGGCCGGCGAGCGGCCGCGGCGGCGCGGCTTTCAGCCGACGATCTCGGTATCGGAAAACCAGTAGCGGATTTCCTGCGCCGCCGTCTCGGGCGCGTCCGAGCCGTGGACGGTATTCTCGCCGATCGACAGGGCATATGCCTTGCGGATGGTCCCTTCCGCGGCGTTCGCGGGGTTGGTCGCGCCCATGACCTCGCGGTTCCGGGCGATGGCGTTCTCACCCTCCAGCACCTGGACGATGGTCGGTCCCGACGACATGAACTCGCAAAGTTCGTCGAAGAACGGCCGGCCCTTGTGCACCGCGTAGAAGCCCTCGGCCTCGCGGCGGCTCATCCACACGCGCCGCGACGCCACGACGCGCAGGCCGGCCTCTTCCAGCATCTTGGTGACGGCGCCGGTCAGGTTGCGCTTCGTCGCGTCCGGCTTGATCATCGAAAAGGTGCGCTCGATCGCCATCTGCTATCCTTTGAATTCGGTTGGCTTTGTCGAAGTGGCGGGCTGCATAGCGCGGCGAACCGGCCTTGTGAAGAGGCCACATCGTCCATGCCGCGCGGCCTAGTTTGCCGTTGGCCCGGCCTCCGCGCCGGTGTAGTGCTTCCGCCGACGACACCGAGGACCCGGGAAAGATGAAGCAGCATTTCCTGATGTTCGCCGCCTACAATGCCTGGGCGAACGGGCGCATCTACGACGCAGCCGCCGGACTGACCGACGCCGAGTTCAACCGCGACGTCGGCGCCTTCTTCGGCTCGATGATGGGCACGCTCAACCACCTCCTGGTGGCGGATCGCATCTGGATGAAACGCTTCACCAGCGAGGGTGAGGCGCCGAAGGCGCTCGACAGCATCGTCCATCCGAATTTCGATCCGCTCAGGCTGGCGCGCGAGGCGGAGGACAAGCGCATCGCCGACTGGATCTCCGGCCTTTCGGAAAAGGCGCTGGCCGGCCGCTTCACCTATATGACGGTCACGGACCTCAGGACCGTCTCGCAACGGCTTGCCCCGGCGCTCGACCATTTCTTCAACCACCAGACGCATCATCGCGGGCAAGCCCACATGATCCTCAGCGTGCTCGGCAAGTCGCCGCCGTCGCTCGACCTGGTGCAATTCCAGCGCATGCCGGAGGGACAGGCTTTCGCCTGAACCGGAGACGCCCGGGCGATATGCGGCTTCGCCGGAAAGCGGCCGATTCCTATTTTTTGAATTTTATGCATTCCGTAAACGGATGGAAAACCCATCGCGCGAGTGATCATTCCGAAAAGCAACTTCCGGTGATGGCGATCGTTGCTTCCACAGGCGGAGGATTTCCACAAGAATATCTTCCGGCTACCACCTGTATGGAGGATATGGCGATGCGTATGAATATCACTAGATCGCGGATACTTGCATGTGGCGTGGCAGGCATGATGTTTGCTTGCGTCCCGGCTATTGCCCAAGGCGTTGGTGTCGGTGCGGGCGTTGGCGGGGCCAATGGTGTTGGCGCCGGGGTCGGCGCGGGCGCCAACGGTGTGGGGGCAGGCGTCGGGGTCGGCGGGTCGAACGGCGTCGGAGCGGGCGTCGGCGTTGGCGGTAATGGGGTCGGCGCGGGCGTCGGTGTCGGCGGCGAAAACGGCGTCAACGCGGGCGTCGGGATCGGCGGCGGCGGAATCGGCGCCGGCGTCAGTGCCGGTGGTGACAACGGCGTCGGCGTAGGCGTGGGAATAGGCAGCGGCACAGGCCCGGGCACCGGCAGCGGTACCGGCACCGGTCCGGGAAGCGCGAGCATGCAGGCGGCGGTGGCCGGGATGTCGAACGCCGAATTGCACAAGTACAAGCGCCGCTGCGCCGGCATATTGCGGGACCGCGACAGCTACGACGATAGCCTGGTCGATCTGTGCCGGATCATCCGCATGCGATAGCACGGAGGCGGAGCGGCAATGGCCGCTCCGCCTCGAAGGTCGGCGGCGGCCGCTGAGCCGCCGCCATCACCCGCTCTTGTCTTCCAGGCCCGTCTCGGCCAAAAGGGCGGCCATGCTCACCATCAACGATCTTTCCCTGCGGGTAGCCGGGCGCCTGCTTCTCGACCATGCCTCGCTGGCGCTTCCCGCCGGCGCCAAGGCCGGGCTTGTCGGCCGCAACGGCACCGGCAAGACGACGCTCTTCCGCGCCATCACGGGCGATCTCGCCGCCGAGACAGGCTCGATCTCGCTGCCCAGGAACATGCGCATCGGGCAGGTCGCGCAGGAGGCGCCGGGCACCGAAGAACCGCTGATCGACATCGTGCTCAAGGCGGACACCGAGCGCGCCGCGCTCCTTGCCGAGGAAGAGACGGCGAAGGACCCGCACCGCATCGCCGAGATCCATCTCCGGCTGATGGACATCGACGCGCATTCGGCCGAGGCGCGGGCGGCGACCGTGCTCTCCGGCCTCGGCTTCGACGACGCCGCACAGAAGCGGCCGGCCTCCTCCTTCTCGGGCGGATGGCGCATGCGTGTCGCGCTGGCGTCGGTGCTCTTCGCCCAGCCCGACCTCTTGCTCCTCGACGAGCCCACCAACTATCTCGACCTCGAAGGCACGCTGTGGCTGGAAAGCTATCTGTCGAAATACCCGCACACCGTTCTCCTCATCTCGCACGATCGTGACCTGCTCAACCGCGCCGTCACCTCGATCGTGCATCTCGAGCAGCAGAAGCTGACGCTCTGGCGCGGCGGCTACGACCAGTTCGAGCGGCAGCGCGCGGAAAAGGCGGCGCTTCTGGAGAAGAACCGCGCCAAACAGGATGCGGCGCGCAAGCACATGGAGGAATTCGTCGCGCGCTTCCGCGCCAAGGCGACGAAGGCCAGGCAGGCGCAGTCCCGCCTCAAGGCGCTGGAAAGGATGAAGCCGATCGCCACGCTGGTCGATGAGACGGTGCGGCCCTTCAGCTTCCCGGAGCCGGTCAAGGCGGCCGCCTCGCCGATCATCGCCGTCGAAGGCGGCTCCGTCGGCTACCAGCCCGGCAAGCCGGTGCTCCGGCACCTGTCGCTGCGGATCGACGCCGACGACCGCATCGCGCTGCTCGGCGCCAACGGCAACGGCAAGTCGACCTTCGCCAAGCTTCTGGCCGGGCGGCTGAAGCTGGAGGCCGGCACGATGACGGTCGCGCCGCAGCTCAGGGTATCGATGTTCGCGCAGCACCAGATGGACGATCTGCGGCCCGACGAGAACGCCTTCGAGCATGTGCGGCGGCTGATGCCCGACGCGCCGGAATCGAAGGTGCGTTCGCGCGTGGCGCGGATGGGCCTTGCGACCGAAAAGATGAACACCGCCGCGAAGGATCTTTCGGGCGGCGAGAAGGCCAGGCTCCTGATGGGGCTCGCCTCCTTCGAGGGGCCGAACCTCTTCATCCTCGACGAGCCGACCAACCATCTGGACATCGATTCGAGGGAATCGCTCATTCAGGCGCTCAACGATTTTTCCGGCGCCGTGATCCTGATCTCGCACGACCGCCATCTGATAGAGGCGACCGTCGACCGGCTCTGGCTGGTCAGGGACGGCACGGTGAAACCCTATGACGGCGACCTGGGCGACTACCGTCAACTGGTCACCGGCGGCGCGTCCGACCGCCGGGACCGTCGCGAGGCGGACAAGGCGAGCAAGGCGGACCGCCGCCGCGAGGCGGCGCAGCGCCGGGCTGCGCTGGAACCGCTGGCCAAGGAGATCAAGACCACGGAAGCGCTGATCGAGCGCCTTCGCCAGCGCATCGGCGCGATCGAATCGCGCCTCGCCGACCCCGCGCTCTATGAGAAGGAGCCGGGCAAGGCCGCCGACCTGACGAAGGAGCGCGGCGAACTCGCCGGCAAGCTTTCCGTTCAGGAGGACAGGTGGCTGGCGCTCTCCGCCGAATACGAGGAGGCGCTGGCCGCCTGACCTCGATGTGCGAGCGGCGCCCTCCTCGGCGCCGCCTCCGGAACAAATCGAAGCCGATGACGTTTCTCATCGACGATCCAATCTGGAGGACAAGAAATGGGCCGAGGTATTCTTCTGTGGCTGCTCGGGGTGCCGATTCCTCTTATCATTCTTATTCTTCTTTTCTGGCATTGAGGCTCTCTATTAGGCGTTGACGCCGGCAATGCTTTGATCCCGGGCGCGGAGAGACCCCGTCGCCGGTGAGTTGCTGAAGCGGATTTCTTCCTTTTGCCCGCAACCGGGAGTGGATTTCCGGTTGCGGGCAAAGCTTTGTTAACCCTAACGATGTGTAATCCGAGCCGTTCATATTCGGGACGGCATGGGATCCGTGGCAAATCCGCCTCAATCGACCGTATTCGGAAAACGGAAGGAGCCGCACACCGTTATCATCGCGCGCGGCGATACCATCCGGCATTTCACGATCCGCCCGTGGGTGGCGGCCGTCGCCGGGTCGGTCTGCGCGGTGATCGCCATCGGCTACCTCCTGGCCACCTCCTATCTCGTCCTGCGCGACAATCTGATCGGCGCCTCGGTCGCGCACCAGGCGCGCATGCAGCAGGCCTATGAGGACCGCATCTCGGCGCTGCGCTCCCAGCTCGACCGCATCACCAGCCGGCAGCTTCTGGATCAGCGCGCGGTGGAGGAGAAAGTCAGCGAATTGCTGGCCCGGCAGTCCCAGCTCACGCGCCAGCACGGGCGCCTCGGCCCTATCCTCAGGCGGGCGGAGAAGCTGGAGAAGGCGTCGGATTCTGCGCCGCTGCCTTCGCCGAAGCCGGACGAACACGCGCGCGCGGAAAATGATGCGCCCCCTGCCCTCCCGCCGTCAGCCAAAACCCAGGGCCTCCGCACGGCCGATATCGGGCCCGCGGCTCTGTGGAAGACGCGGCTTGCTTTTGCCGGCGACGCATCGGCGGCCGACCGTGCGGACCGCCTGTTCGCGGCAATCAATTCCTCGCTGCGCTCGATCGAGACCGAACAGATGCGACGTGTCCAGACCCTGTCGCAGAGAGCGTGGCAGACGGGCGATGCCGTCAAGGAGGCCTTGCAATCCGCCGGCCTGAAAATCGCCGACGACTACGGCAAGGAGGATGTGGGCGGCCCGCTGATCGCGGTGAACGACCCTTCCAAATTCGACACCAAGGTCAAGGAACTGGACGACGCGCTCGACCGGCTCGATCTCCTGAAGGCCGAGACCCGCAAGGTGCCGATCGCCAATCCTGCGCCGGGCGCGGTGGTCACCAGCGGCTTTGGCGTGCGGCGCGACCCGATCCTCGGCGTATCGGCGCTGCATCCCGGCATCGACTTCCGCGACCCGGTGGGCAGCGATGTTCCCGCCACGGCCGCGGGCGTGGTGACCCGCGCCGGATGGGCCGGCGGTTACGGCAATATGGTCGAAGTCGACCATGGCGGCGGCTATTCGACCCGGTACGCGCATTTGAGCGAGATCGACGTGAAGGTCGGCGAAAAGGTGAAACTCGGCCAGACGCTCGGCAGGACCGGCACCACTGGACGCTCGACCGGCCCGCATCTGCACTACGAGGTCCGCCACAATGGCAAGGCGGTCAATCCCGTCGCGTTCCTGAAGGCCGGTCGCATCATCGGCCAGTTGCTGTAGCGCGGTCCGTCGAACGGTGGCGACGCCGGCAGACTATCGGCTCAGCCCCTTCTCCGCCAGCTCGTCGAGATAGGATTGCCAGCGCTCCTCGCGCTGTTCGCCGAGCTCCCTGAGATAGGTCCAGGTGAAGATGCCAGTGTCGTGCCGGTCGTCGAAGACGATCCGCACCGCGTAGTTTCCGACCGGCTCGATCCGGCCGATCGCCACGTCGCGCTTGCCCGGCACGGTCACCCGCTGCTCGGGTGAATGCCCCTGGACCTCCGCCGAGGGTGAAAGCACGCGCAGCATCTCGGCGCTCAGTTCGTAGCGCTCTCCGTCCCGGAAGCTGACCGTGAGCATCCGGCGGTCTTTCGATACGCGCAGTTCCGTCGGTGCCGTCATTTCGTCTGCCGTCCAGCCTGATTTGGTTCCGTCTGTCGAGCGGCCGACGATTTCCGGCTGTTACCGGTCCGTCACCGCCCTATCGTCCTACTACCGTTTAGTCTAATTGCGGACAACGCGACCTATTCGCTGGGTGATCGTGCGTCCTTGGGCTACATCGGCCAGGAGGACGAATCGCGTTCGCCGGGAAAGGAGAAGCGATGCTGGGCTGGTTTCGCAGACTGATGCCGCGGGAGGACCGCTTCTTCGACCTGTTCGCCCAGCACTCGCGCACGGTGGTGAGCGGCGCCGAGGCATTGCAGAAGCTGCTGGCCGGCGGCGACAATGTCGAGCGGCAATGCAGCGAGATCATCGACCTCGAGCAGCAGGCGGACGCCATCACGCGCGAGGTGCTGCAGGCGGTCCGCAAGAGCTTCATCACGCCTTTCGACCGCGGCGACATAAAGGACCTCATCCAGTCCATGGACGACGCCATCGACATGATGCGCAAGACGGTGAAGACGGTCACGCTCTTCCAGCAGAAGAGCTTCGACCCGCTGATGCAGGAGATGGGCGGCGTCATCGTCGAGGCCGCGCGGCTGACCGCCGAGGCCATCCCGCTCCTCAACGGCATCGGCACCCATGCGGCCCGTCTCGCAGCGATCACCGAGGAAGTTACGAAGGTCGAGGAACGCTCCGACGAACTGCACGATGCGGGCCTGCGCGACCTCTTCCAGCGTCACGGCCAGACGAACCCCATGGCCTACCTGATCGGAAGCGAGATCTACGGCCAGCTCGAGAAGGTGGTCGACCGCTTCGAGGACGTCGCCAACGAGATCAGCGGCATCGTGATCGAGAACGTCTGAGGCCGATGGATGGGTCGTTGGGTTGCCAGTGTCCTTTCGGTTCGGACTCGCACGGCGGGTGATGTCAAGATGAAACGAATTTCCGAACCGGGACGCTAGCGCGGTGGAAACCTCGCTTGCCCTTCCCGCTCTCGTCAGCCTCATCGCCGTCGCGCTGTTCTTCGACTTTCTGAACGGGCTGCACGACGCGGCGAACTCCATCGCCACCATCGTCTCGACCCGCGTGCTGAGGCCGCAATATGCCGTGTTCTGGGCGGCGTTCTTCAATTTCATCGCCTTCCTGGTCTTCGGCCTCCATGTCGCGCAGACGCTCGGCACCGGCATCGTCGATGCCGGCATCGTCGATCCGTCGGTGATCTTCGCCGCGTTGATGGGCGCCATCGTCTGGAACATCCTGACCTGGATATTCGGCATTCCCTCGAGCAGTTCGCATGCGCTGGTGGGCGGACTCGTCGGCGCCGGCGTCGCCAAGGCGGGCGTCGGCGCGATCGTCTGGTCGGGCCTCGTGAAAACGACCGCGGCCATCGTCCTTTCGCCGGCGCTCGGCTTCTTCCTGGCGCTGATGCTTATCCTCGCGGTCTCCTGGATATCCGTCCGGCAGACGCCTTTCGCGGTCGACAACGCCTTCCGCCACCTGCAGTTCATCTCCGCCTCGCTCTATTCGCTCGGCCATGGCGGCAACGACGCGCAGAAGACGATGGGCATCATCGCCGTCCTGCTCTTCTCGCAGGGCCATCTCGGCCACGAATTCCACGTGCCGCTCTGGGTCGTGCTGTCCTGCCAGTCGGCGATGGCGCTCGGCACGCTCTTCGGCGGCTGGCGCATCGTGCACACGATGGGATCGAAGATCACGCGGCTGAACCCGATGCAGGGCTTCTGCGCCGAGGCCGGCGGAGCCATTACCCTGTTCCTCGCCACCTGGCTCGGCATTCCCGTCTCGACGACGCATACCATCACCGGCGCGATCATCGGCGTCGGCGCTGCGAGGCGCGTTTCCGCCGTCCGCTGGGGGATTGCAGGCAACATCGTCATCGCCTGGATCGTCACGCTGCCGGCCACCGCGGCGATCGCCGCGCTCTGCCATACCGCAATCGCTTTCGCGGGATAGCGGGCTTTGTTCCGAGGGCGATCGGCGTCGTTCTTGAAATCCGGCCGCCGCTCACCATCTCAAGCCGGCGGCGTCATTCACCGTCCGCGCCAGGAAGGATCGACATGAACGCGACCCGCACCATCGACGGCGAAATCCTCGGCAGGGAGGTCGCGCACGACCCCTTCGACAATGCGCGCCTTTACGACGGCGTCCGCACCCGCCGGATATTCGCCTTCCTGATCGACTACATGATCGTGCTGCTGCTCCTGATACCGGCGGCGATCATCGTGCTCTTCCTCGGCCTGCTCACTTTCGGCCTTGGCTGGACGCTCTTCGCCATCCTCTTTCCGATCGTCGCGATCCTCTATGTCTGGAGCACGCTCGGCGGCAGGCGGCAGGCGACGCTCGGCATGCGCGCCATGTCGGTTAGGCTGGAGCGCCTCGACGGTCGTCCCGTCGACGGGATGCTGGCCGTCGTGCACTCGGTCTTCTTCTGGGCTGCGAACGCGGTGCTGACGCCGCTCATCCTGCTCGTCAGCCTTTTCGCCGACCACAAGCGCACGCTTCACGATCTGCTGCTCGGCACGGTCGTCATCCGCGACGACCGCTAACCCCATCCGCCATGGTCGGGCTCGTCCCGACCCTGGCAAGCGCTCGCCTGCGAGACAGTCGTAAATCCCCGGGACACGCCCGGGGATGATGTCGGCCGCCGCGCGGCCTCAACTACTGCCTCAAAGCGCCCCGATCCACATCGCCGCCGAAACGATGAAAAGGCTGATGGCGACCAGCGAAAAGACGTCCTGAACGATACCCGGCATGTTTATCTCCTATCCCTTTATGTTCTTATTATGTTCTATTTCTGTTCGAGAGTCAACAGTACCCATGCCGCTTATGGGCCAGCGGAGGTCGGACGTTCCGGGGATGTGAGGAAAAGGGCGCGGGTCAGCCGAGCGGCACGACCTTGCCGTCGGCCAGCGTGACCTGCCGGTCCATGCGCCGCGCCAGTTCGTGGTTGTGCGTGGCGAACAGCGCCGACAGGCCCGACTGGCGAACCAGCGCCTCCAGCGCCTCATAGACATAGGTCGCCGTCCCCGGGTCGAGGTTCCCCGTCGGCTCGTCGGCGAGCAGGATGAGCGGCGCGTTGGCCACCGCGCGCGCGATCGCCACGCGCTGCTGCTCCCCGCCCGAAAGCTCGGCCGGACGGTGTTCGGCGCGCTTGCCGATTTTCATGTAGTCGAGGAGCTGCGCCGCCCGCTCGCGCGCCTCGGTGCGGGACAGGCCGCGGATGATCTGCGGCATCATGATGTTCTCGATCGCCGAGAATTCCGGCAGCAGGTGATGGAACTGATAGACGAAGCCGATCTCGTTGCGGCGGATCGCGGTGCGGGCGTCGTCGGAGAGCCGGCCGCAGGCGCGGTTGTTGACGAAGACATCGCCGCCGTTCGGCCGTTCGAGCAGGCCGGCGGCATGCAGCATCGTCGACTTGCCGGTGCCGGACGGCGCCACGAGCGCGACCATCTCGCCGCGCTTCAGCGAAAATTCGGCGCCGTTCAGGATCGTTAGCCGCTTCGACCCCTGAACGTAATACCGCTCGACGGCCTTCAGTTCGAGAATGGGCTCTCCCGCCATCATTCGTACCTCAGCGCTTCGACCGGATCGAGCCGGGCGGCCCGCCATGCCGGGAAGAGCGTCGCCAGGAAGGAGAGCACCAGCGCCATGATGACCACCGAAATGGTCTCGCCCGCATCCATGTGGGCCGGCAACTGGCTGAGGAAATAGAGTTCCGGGTTGAAGAGGGTCGTACCGAGGATCCAGGAGAAGAATTCGCGGATGCGCTCCACGTTGAGGCAGACGATGACGCCAAGCACCACCCCGGCGAAAGTGCCGGCGATGCCGATCGCCGAGCCCGCCATCAGGAAGATGCGCATGATGGAGCCGCTGGTCGCTCCCATGGTGCGAAGGATGGCGATGTCGCTGCCCTTGTCCTTCACCAGCATGATGAGGCCGGAGATGATGTTGAGAGCCGCCACCAGCACGATCAGGGTCAGGATCATGAACATGACGTTGCGCTCGACTTCCAGCGCGGAGAAGAAGGTCTGGTTGCGCGTCCGCCAGTCGACCAGGTAGGCTTCCCGCTGCGCCGCCTTCTCGATCTTCGGCCGCATGGCGTCCACGTCGTCGGGATTGTCGAGATAGATCTCGATCGTCTGCGCCTTGTCGTCGAAGTTGAAATAGGCCTGCGCTTCCTTGAACGGCATGAAGATGATCGTGGAATCGTATTCCGACATGCCGATCTCGAAGATCGCGGTGATCGGATAGGCCTTCACGCGCGGCGTCGTGCCGAAGGGCGTCACGTCGCCGTCGGGCGAGATCAGCGTGATCGTGTCGCCGAGCGAGAGGCCGAGATTCTCCGCCATGCGCGTCCCGATCGCGACGCCCCCGCTATTGTCGAAGCCCTTGAGCGTACCGCCCTTGAGCTGCTTGGCGACGAGGTCGATCTTCTCCAGGTCGGCCTCGCGAATGCCGCGCACCAGCGCGCCCGTGCCGGCTCCCACCTTGCCGGAAGCGAGCACCTGCCCTTCCACCAGCGGGATCGCCATCTTGACGCCGGGCACGCCGTCGATCCGCTTCGCGACCTGGTCGTAATCGTCGAGCGGACGGTCGATCGGCTGCAGGATCAGGTGGCCGTTGATGCCGAGGATGCGCGTCAGGAGTTCCTCGCGAAACCCGTTCATCACCGCCATCACGATGATCAGCGTGGCAACGCCGAGCATGATGCCGAGGAAGGAGATAGAGGCGATGACCGAGATCACCGTCTCCTTGCGGCGGGCGCGCAGGTAGCGCCAGGCGACCATGCGCTCGAACAGCGAGAACGGCCCGGCGCCGGCGGTCGGGACGCCGTTCGGCTTCGCCTGCCCCTTGCTCGTCGCCACGCCGGCCGCCGCTTGCGTCACGCGTCTTTCTCCAGCATCGACAGGAGTTCGTCGACCTTCTTGACGTCGCGTCCGCCGGTGGCCCGCTCCTTCACCTCCACGGTTCCCTCGGCCGCGCCGCGCGGCCCCACGATCACCTGCCAGGGGATGCCGATCAGGTCGGCCGTGGCGAATTTCGCGCCGGCCCGCTGGTCGGTGTCGTCGTAGAGCACCTCTCGCCCCGCCTTCTCGTAGGCCGCCTGCAGCTTTTCCGAGAGCGCGTCGCAGGCCGCGTCCCCCGGCTTCATGTTGATGACGACGACATGGAACGGCGCCACGTTATACGGCCAGACGATGCCGTTCTCGTCATGGCTCGCCTCGATGATGGCCGCGACCAGCCGGCTCGGGCCGATGCCGTAGGAGCCGCCCGAGACGAAATGCTCCTTGCCGTCCGGCCCGGTCACCTTCGCGCCCATCGGCTTCGAGTATTTCTCGCCGAAATGGAAGATGTGCCCGACCTCGATGCCGCGCGCGGAAAGGCGTTCGCCTTCCGGTACCTCCGCCCAGGCCGCCTCGTCGTGCATCTCGTCGGTCGCCGCATAGGGCCGCGTCCATTCCTGGACGATGCCGGCGATCTCCTTGTCGTTGGAGAAGTCCGTGTCGGCTCCCGGCACGGGCAGCGACAGGAATTCGCGGTCGCAGAACACCGCACTCTCCCCGGTGTCCGCAAGGATGATGAATTCGTGCGACAGGTCGCCGCCGATCGGGCCGGTGTCGGCGCGCATCGGGATCGCCTGCAGGCCCATCCGCGTGAAGGTCCTGAGATAGGAGACGAACATGCGGTTGTAGGCGGCCCGCGCGCCCTCATAGTCGAGGTCGAAGGAATAGGCGTCCTTCATCAGGAATTCGCGCGAACGCATCACGCCGAAACGCGGCCTCACCTCGTCGCGGAATTTCCACTGGATGTGGTAGAGATTGAGCGGCAGGTCCTTGTAGGAGCGCACATAGGCGCGGAAGATCTCCGTCACCATCTCCTCGTTGGTCGGCCCGTAGAGCATGTCGCGCTCGTGCCGGTCCTTGATGCGCAGCATCTCCTTGCCGTAATCGTCGTAGCGGCCGCTCTCGCGCCAGAGGTCCGCCGACTGGATGGTCGGCATGATGATTTCCAGCGCGCCGGCGCGGTTCTGCTCCTCGCGGATGATCCGGGTGACCTTGTCCAGCACGCGCTTGCCGAGCGGCAGCCAGGAGAAACTGCCCGCCGCCTGCTGGCGGATCATGCCCGCACGCAGCATCAGGCGATGCGAGACGATCTCCGCCTCGCGCGGGTTCTCTTTGAGGATGGGCAGGAAATAGTGCGACAATCGCATGGATGGGTCCGTGAAAATGCGGGCCGGTGGAATCGGCGGCGTAGGAGCGGGAATTTCACGCGCTTCATAGCCATTTCAAGGCCGCTTGGAAACCCAAGGCAGGTGCGGCGATTTCTTGACTGGGCCCATGCCCGCCCGACGCGCATGACATGCCGCTTCGTTGTGCAGTGCAGCACATCAAAGCGCTTTTCAGGGCAAAATTTTCCGTGACAATCCGTTCGCGATTGGTCTAAGATTTCTGGATAAACGAGGGAGCGGAGACAAAATCCGCTCTCCTACGCGGTCAAAGTCTTGGGAGGATGCGATCCTGGCGCGGTCATGCGCAGCCGCCGGGAAACCGGAATGAGGATCGGACGCGTTTATCTTGCAAGGCTTCGCGCCTTGCATTTTTTTTGTGCAAACGGAATGTGCGGCGCGCCGGGAAGGCGGGGCACGCCTCGCCATTCACATATGACGAACTTGCCCCGAATTCCCTTTGCGACGGTCTGGCCGCCACGGAAGATTCCTATCCCAGCGGCGCGTTGAGCCGCGTGTCCTTGGTGATGATGCCGCCGCGATCCCCGATCTCGATCGAACCGTAACGCTGCCTGAAACATTCCGGCAACGGCCGGTCGCCGGGGACCGAGAGCCATAGCCGCAGCATGTGCCGGCGCTTTTCCGGTTCCGGCCAGTCGAGGAAGCCCATGCGGTCGTGCAGCATGGAGTGGTTATAGACGAACTGCAGGTCGCCCGAATGGAGCCGCATCGAAAGATGCAGCCTCTGATCGTTGGCGAGGCTGTCGAAAAGGTCGAGGGCCTCGACATGCCGGTCGGTCAGCCGCAGGGCGTCCGGGAAGCGCTGGGCGCTGTCGATATACTGCCGCTGGTACATCCCGGTCAGGTGACCGCGGTGCCAGTTGAGCACGGGTATCTCGAAATAAGGCTTCTGGCCTTCCGGAATCTCGCCGCGCCGGTCGGTGGCGATGGGATCGAAGAGCAGCGGCACGAGGTCCGGCCGGCGCTTCTGCATCTCGTTATAGATGGTTACGGTACTGACCAGCAGCGATTCCCCGCCTTCCTTTGCGTCGCGCAGGCAGAGCAGGCCGACCACATCCGAGGAATCGGTATGGAAGGTCTGCCGCTCGGCGGTCTGGTAGATGCGGGTGTTGGTGTCCTTCGCGTTGGCGCCGGTGTCACGGACATGGCCCAGGATATGGCCCTGCGCGTTCTGCGAGCGCGCGCTGCCGAGATGAGCGCCCACCCCGCAGAAGATGGTCGCCGCCAGTTCGCGCGAGTAGTTCTCCACCGGCAGGCCGCGCAGGACCTCGAAGCCGATGCCGTTGACCAGTTTCTCGCGCAGCGCCGCGAGATGACCGGCGAGGCGCGGCAGCGGGAAATCCTTCTTTTTCAGCGCGCCGATATCGTTCGTCCGCGCGAGGTAAGCCCGGCCCGCCGCTTCCAGTTCGGCGATATCCTCCTTCGAAAGCTCGACCAGCCAGCGCTCCTTGTGCCTGGCCATGTCCTCGCCGATCCAGGCAGCGGGGGAATCGATGAAAGGCGGCGGCATTTCCATAATGTACTCCTCCAAAGGCCCGCTCTTTCTGGATCGACGGGCTCGTCCGCTAGATTGCAGCATTTCTTCGCCCGATGACAATCCATATGTCGCGGGGAACCGCAATCGCGGTTTTTCGGCACCGGCCCGGCACCATTGCGATACCCGTCCGTCGGCGCTACCACTTCCCTCCTTTTTCAAGGAGCGCGTCCATGCCTGAAACCGTGACTGCCGCGATGGTCGTGATCGGCGACGAGATCCTCTCGGGCCGGACCAAGGACAAGAATGTCGGCCACCTCGCGGATATCATGACGGCGATCGGCATCGACCTCAAGGAAGTCAGGATCGTGCCCGACGAGGAGGACGAGATCGTCGCGGCCGTCAATGCGCTCCGGTCCCGCTACGCCTATGTCTTCACCACCGGCGGCATCGGACCCACCCATGACGACATCACGGCCGACTCCATCGCAAAGGCCTTCGGCGTGCCCTGCGACTACGACGCGGCCGCGCTCGCCATGATGCAGGAGGCCTATTCGAAGCGCGGCCTCGAAATGACGGCCGCGCGCAAGCGCATGGCGCGCATGCCGGTCGGCGCGAAGCATATCAGGAACCCGATCTCCACCGCGCCGGGCTTCCAGGTCGAGAACGTCTATGTGATGGCCGGCGTCCCCTCGATCTTCCAGGCCATGCTGGACAATGTCGTGCCGACGCTCAGGACGGGGCAGAAACTGCTCTCCACGACGGTGCACTGTCCCCACGGCGAAGGCGCGGTTGCCGAAGCGCTCGCCGCCATCCAGAAGGCGCATCCCGACACCATCATCGGCTCCTATCCGAAATCGTTCGACGGCAAGTTTTCCACCGACCTCGTCATCCGCTCGCGCTCGGCGGAGGCGCTCGCCGCGGCCGAGGCCGAGGTGGCCGCCATGGTGGCGGGTATCGGCAAGGCAGCCTGATGGCGGCGATCGAGACGGAGTGCTGCGTCGTCGGCGGCGGCCCGGCCGGCATGATGGCCGGCTATCTTTTTGCCCGCGCCGGGGTGAAGACGGTGGTCCTGGAGAAGCACGGCGATTTTCTCCGCGATTTCCGCGGCGACACAGTCCATCCATCCACCCTGGAGATCATGCACGAGCTCGGCCTCGCCGAGGCCTTTCTGAAGCGGCCGCACCAGAAGGCCGAACGCCTCGGCGGCAATTTCGGCGAAAAGCACCTGCGCATCGCCGACTTCACCGGGATCAAGGCGCACTACCCGTTCATCGCGCTCATGCCGCAGTGGGATTTCCTCGACTTCCTGGCGGACGCGGCAAAAAAACTGCCCTCGTTCTCACTCAGGATGAATACCGAGGCGACCGATCTCATCGAGGAGGACGGCCGGATCGCCGGCGTGCGCGCCGCCGGACCGAAGGGCGACATCGAAATCCGGGCGAAACTCACCATCGGCGCAGACGGCCGCCATTCCACCGTGCGCGACAGGAGCGGCCTGAAGGTGCTCGATATCGGCGCGCCGATCGACGTGTTCTGGTTCCGCGTCGACCGCGATCCCGAGCAGGGCGAGGACGTGCTGTTCAACGCGGCCGCCGGCCGCATTGTCGTCACCATCGACCGCGGAGACTATTGGCAATGCACCTACGTCATCGCCAAGGACGGGGCACCGAAGATACGCGCCGCCGGTCTCGACGCCTTCCGCAGGTCGGTGATCGACGCCGTTCCCTGGCTCGCTCCCCATATCGACCAGATCGCGAGCTGGGACGACGTCAAACTCCTGACCGTCACCGTCGACCGGCTGGAAAAATGGTCGCGGCCGGGTCTGGTCATGATCGGGGACAGCGCGCATGCGATGTCGCCGGTCGGCGGCGTCGGCATCAATCTCGCCATCCAGGACGCCGTCGCCTGCGCGAACCTCCTGTCGGGACCGCTGGCGGCCGGCACGCTGACCGACGCGGATCTGGAGCGGGTGCGCGAGCGCCGGCTCTGGCCGACCAGGGTGGTGCAGTTCGCGCAGGTCCAGGCGCATCGGCTCATCCTCACGCCCCTGCTCAAGAGCGGCCGGCGCGACCCGCAGCCGCCGCTCTTCATCCGCGTCATTTCCGCCCTGCCCTGGCTGCAGAGGCGCTTCGCGTCCTGGGTCGGACTGGGCGTCCGGCCGGAGCACGTCCATTCGCCCCGCGCCCAAAAGGCCTGCCTGTAGGCGTGAGACCGCCTTCGGGGGGCACATCCGATTTTGCGTTCCCTGCCCTTGCCAATCATCGCGAAATCCGGCTATCGCAGGGCGCATTCCGAAGCGCAGCCGGAGTGCAAAGCGATGTCCTCCCTTCCCGAAAAAGCCTTCCCCGTTTCCTGGGACCAGTTCCACCGGGATGCGCGGGCGCTTGCCTGGCGGCTCGCCGGGGTCAACGGAAAGTGGCGCGCGATCGTCTGCATCACGCGCGGCGGGCTGGTGCCGGCCGCCATCATCTCGCGCGAACTCGGCGTGCGCATGATCGAGACGGTATGCGTCGCCTCCTACCACGAATACACCGCGCAGGGCGAACTCGCGATCCTCAAGGAGATTTCCCCTGCCCTTCTGGAGGAGGACGGCCAGGGCATCCTGATCGTCGACGACCTCACAGATACCGGCAAGACGGCGGCGATCGTGCGGGCGATGATGCCGAAGGCGCATTTCGCCACCGTCTATGCCAAGCCGAAGGGCCGCCCGCTGGTCGACACCTACGTCACCGAAGTCTCGCAGGACACCTGGATCTACTTCCCCTGGGACATGGGCTTCTCCTACCAGAAGCCGATCGCCGACGACCATCGCGGCTGACGCCGCCCGCCCGGCCCTTTTTCGAAGGAATGCGATAGGTCATCTCCTTGCGGGACTTGACCTTTCACCGGAATGCGCGACAT
Source organism: Rhizobiales bacterium 65-79 (assembly GCA_001896885.1). GTDB lineage: Bacteria > Pseudomonadota > Alphaproteobacteria > Rhizobiales > Rhizobiaceae > Mesorhizobium_L. Next base: position 79,646 of record MKRJ01000008.1, read on the forward strand.
TTGCCGGCTAATGCATAGCTGTGCAGCTTTTTGCGCCGATCCCGGCATTTTTACACTTGATGCACGGATTTGCGGTTACCATGTGCGATAGGTGATTCTTCTGGACATATGCCGCTTCCGATGCTGACGGGACCCTTCGCCAATAGTCTGCTGCCGCAAAGCGTGCGCCGCCTCTTCGGCGGACCGCGCTGCCGGCTGCAGGTCGCGGCCCTGCCCTGGCGCAGGACGGAGGAAGGCGTCGAGGTCATGCTGATCACCAGTCGCGACACCGGGCGCTGGGTGCTGCCGAAGGGATGGCCGGAGGAAGGCGAAGCACTTTATGACGCCGCCGCCCGCGAGGCGTTCGAGGAAGCCGGCATCTCCGGTGGCATCGCCCACTCTTCGGCCGGCAGCTATTTCTACAACAAGGTCCATTCCTCGGGCGCGGAATCGCGCTGCGAGGTGAACGTGTTCCCGCTCGAAGTAACGGAAATCGCCTCCAAGTGGCGGGAAAAGGGCCAGCGCAAGCGCAAATGGGTCAAGCCGCGCGAGGCGATCCGGATGGTCAACGAAACGGACCTCGCAAAGCTGATCGACCGCTTCTCCGCCGATCCCGCGCGTTACGTCGCCTGAGGCGACTTCCCCGAACGGACAGGGACGAAAAGCGCGCGGCGGCATGAAGCCGCTCGTTTGCAAACCGTTCACCATGCCGGAACGAGCGCCGGAACATTCTCCTGGCCGCGCTATTTTGGCATCGGCTTTGGAAAGGCCCGTTCCTGTCTGGAGGCGTCAATGAAGATCACCGCGGCCGGCATCGATTCAATCAAGATCAGCAACACCGAAGGCACCGAAAAAGGCGCCCAATTCATCGTCTGGCTCTATTTCCAGGTCGAGGACGAGGGCCGCCAGACGGGCCAGGAACTCGTCGTGTCGGTGCCGTACGACCCGGACCTCACCTTCAACGAGATTGCCCGGCAGGCCTTCACGCAGGCCACCGCGCTGCTGCGCGCCGGATCCGGCATGGACGAGAGCGCATGGTGGCGGCAGTTCAACAGGAGCCTGGAGCCGCTGCCGGCCTGGACGGCCACGCCGCATTGAGGCGCCTGCCCATACGCCGTCGGTGACCGCGCGGCGGTCGCCGAGGGCACCAACATCCGCGATCGCGCCGTCGATCCGTCAGGGCGTGCCTGATTGATCTGCGGTGCTCCTTGGTCGGTGTAGGAATCGGCCGACCTACATCGTCGGGCATTTTCGATGCATCCAGGGGCGATTTCGTTACCGACGCAGCTCCGCGTGTTGATCCCCAACCGACCCTGGTCCAAGAAGGCTGCCTCCTTCAATTTTCACCGTCCTGCGGAGGTGTCTCTCATGTCGGCCAGCCTTTCCGGAAAAATCGCCTTCGTGACCGGCGGCGCGATCGGCATCGGACGCGAGATCGCCCTGGAACTGGCACGCGCCGGTGCCGATGTCGCCATCAGCTGGTATTCGCACGAAGAAGAGGGAAAGGCGGTAGTCGCCGGGATCGAAAAGCTCGGCCGGCGCTGCCTCGGCTTCAGGCTCGACGCGACGAAGAGCGCCGACGTGACGGCGGCGGTCGACCGCATCGCCGGCGAGCTTGGAGGCCTCGACATTCTCGTCAATAATTCCGGCGGCCTGCTTGCCCGGCAACTTGTCGCGGGCATGAGCGACGAGCATTGGCGCAACGTCATGGCCGTCAATCTCGACAGCATGTTCTATTGCTGCCGGGCGGCGGCCGCGCATCTGCGCGACAATGGACGCATCATCAACGTCGCGTCGCTTGCCGGCCACAATGGCGGCGGCAACGGCAGCACGGCCTACGCCGCCTCCAAGGCGGCGATGTTCGGCTTCACCCGCGGCCTGGCGAAGGAACTGGCCCCGCGCGGCATCACGGTCAACGCGGTCGCCCCCGGCCTCATCCTCGATACGCCCTTTCACGAGACCTTCACGCCGAAGGAAGCCCAGAACGCGACGATTGCCGGCATTCCGATGGGCCGCGCAGGCTATCCGCCGGACGTCGCATCCGCCGCCTTGTGGCTCTGCTCGGAAGGCTCGGGCTGGATCACCGGCGAGATCGTCAACATCAACGGCGGCCAGTATTTCGCCTGACGCCTTGCCTCCTTCGGCTTGCGAATCTCACCGCCGATCCGGTCGCCGTGGACATTCCCTCCGTCGCCGGCCGGAATGCCAGGGTGGCCCCGATGAACGGGGATGCGACGGAACACTTTACCGCCGACGCCATTATTTCGTCCAGCGAAGCATCTAGCGCTGCTGGAAATTCGGATCCAATGGCAATCGAGGAATTCCATGCTGGCGAGAAAGATGGGGCGTCTGACGATCGGATTTGACGGCACCGGTCCAATCGCGAACGAGATCGAGAGCGAATTGCGCGAAGGCCTGCCGACCAAGGGAACCGCCCCCGACGTCCTATTCCGTTTCGTTTCGGAATTGCCCGCCGCTTCATTCCGGAGGAACGGGTCCGTGCTGATCGGCTCGGACCAGATCAGGGTGCAGCGCGGCGGCTACGTCTACGAGCCGGCTGTGCGCGATGACGTGATAGACGTGACGCTCAGCGCGCCAACCGCCGACGAGAAAACGACGAAAGGACTTCGGGGGTCGGCGGCAAGGTTCAGGGACTGGAACTATCTCGACCAGCATCAGTCGGTCGCGAAGAATTTCATGTACGATATCTTCGACTGGACGACCCAGCTCGCCCAGCTCGAGCTCGGACAGAGCTTCATGCATGCGAGTTCGATGACGTTCGAGAACCGCGGGATGGCGGTCGTCGGCTGGGGCGGCGTAGGGAAGACCACGAGCCTTCTCAAGCTCGTGATCGAGAACGGATGGAAATTTCTCAGCGACGATCTCGGCGTCATCGACGACACGGGTAAAGTCACTCGCGCTCCCAAACGGCTGCAGGTCTATGGCTACAACATCGAGGGCCAGCCGGCGATCCGCGAACGTGTTCACAAAGACCGAACCTTGCTCGACCAACTCTCCTGGATGTACATGCTGCGCCGGCGTGGCGCAAAAGGCGTGCGCCGCCGCATTTCACCCAAGGCGCTCTTTGGCGAGGCATATCTCGGGAACAGCGCGAAACTGACGGACCTCATCTACCTTGAGCGCACGGACGCCGATCAGCCGTCTTTGCACGACATCGACGCCAGGGAAGTCGCCCGACGCATGTCGGCAATCGTGATGGCCGAGATCGAGCCGTACGGCGCGATCTGCCGGGAAGCCGAAGCGGGTGGCGCAACGTTCATGAGGCGCCCCGCCGAGGTCCAGGAGCACACCTACGAGGTGCTGCAGAAAGCTTTCTCGTCAGCCCACACGCGATTGATCCGGGTGGGAAAGAACCCCGATCCGAACAAGTTGACCGAGCTGATCATATCCCAGTTCTGACCGGTCGGCCGTGTGAGCTTTCGCAGGTGGGTGGGCAACTGCGGCGAAGCACCCGATGGATATCGATGCCTGCGGCCATGCGGTGCCGGAAGTGTCGCAAGGACAGATCAGAGGCGGCTTATGTGACGCCGACCGGGATGGAAAGGAAGCGCATGAAGGTGCGCCGCTTGGCCAGCGTGAAGATGGTAGGGTGACTTGGGCGGACGGGGAATGATGCCCACTCGCTATTGTTGCCCAACCTGCCCGGATGGTAGTCTGGCGATCGGGACAGGGAAGGTGGAGGAATGAACGTGAAACACCTCGCCGCATTTGCGGTGGTCGGGCTGCTTTCCGTAGCGCCGGCTTCTGCCAAGGTTCAGATCTTGCGCCATGACCCGGGCAAGGGCCAACTGCCGGCGGGCCAGACCGTACTGGTTGATGACGGCAGCTGTCCGAAGGGGCAGATCAAGGAGGTGAAGGGCGGAAGCGACCGAAGCCTCAGGACGGGATCGAACCATTCGGGGTCCGCCCGCACCCATCGGTGCATTGCACGTCCCTGAGTGGACATGGGTCGGGGCGGCCCGGCACGCATTATCGGGCGATTGAGCCCTCCGGCGATCCGATAGGGTCCCCGATGTTTGGGAAAAACTTTCGAGACTCCGTTGAATGAAGGCGGATCGCGGAAATCCCCCGGTCCCCCTCCGACCGTTTGGCGTGTCCGAGAATGCGTCCCATCGGGGATTTTTCAAAGCACAGATTTCGTCTAAATCATTGATTTTATTGGTGAGCGCGTCGGGGTTCGAACCCGAGACCTACTGATTAAAAGTCAGTTGCTCTACCGGCTGAGCTACGCGCTCCCGAACGGCGCGATCGGGCGCCCCGGAAAGTGCGCGGAACATAAGGACGGGGGCGGGGGCGGTCAACCGGAAAAGACGGCGGCCAAACCCGCCTCCCCGGCACGTCATCCCAGTGTCCTTGCTGGTGCCGTCCCCTCAAAGCGAGGCGGTGATGCCGCCGTCGACATAGAGCACGTGGCCGTTGACGAAGCTCGACGCATCGGAGGCGAGGAACACCGCCGCTCCGACCAGTTCCTCGACATTGCCCCAGCGGCCGGCCGGCGTACGCTTCTCCAGCCAGGCCGAGAATTCCGGGTCCTCCACCAGCGCCCGGTTGAGCGGCGTCCTGAAATAGCCGGGCGCGATGGCGTTCACCTGCAGTCCGTGCCGCGCCCAGTCCGCGCACATGCCGCGCGTTAGGTTGCGCACCGCGCCCTTCGTCGCCGTATAGGGCGCGATCGCCGGCCGGGCGAGTTCGCTCTGCACCGAGGCGATGTTGATGATCTTGCCGCGCCCGCGCGGGATCATTCTCTTCGCCACCGCCTGCCCGACGAAGAAGACGCTCGATATGTTCGTCTGGAGCATCTCCTGCCACTTGTCCTCGGGGAAATCCTCGAGCGGCGCGCGGAACTGCATCCCGGCATTGTTGACGAGGATGTCGATCGGCCCGATGTCGCGCTCGATCCTGCCGACGGCATCGGAGACGGCGGCCCGGTCGGTGACATCGAAGGCGGCGCCCCGGGTCTCGCGGCCTCTGGCCGCCAGCGCCGCGACGGCCTCCTCCATCGTTCCGGCGGAGCGGCCGTTGAGCACCACCGCCGCGCCATGCGCGGCAAGGCCTTCGGCCAGCGCGAAGCCGATCCCCCGGCTGGAGCCCGTGACCAGCGCCAGCCGGCCTTTCAGGCTGAAGAGATCGGAAGGCATCGAGACTGCTCCGTCAGATATGGATTGCGTTTCCGAGGGCTTTCATGGCGGCTTCGGGGAAGGCTTCGCCGAGGGTCGGATGGGCATGGATGGTGCCGGCGATGTCTTCGAGGCGGGCGCCCATCTCGATGGCGAGCGAGAAGGCGGCGGCCAGTTCGGAGACGCCCTGCCCCACGGCCTGGATGCCGAGCACGAGATGGTTGTCGGCGCGCGCCAAGACGCGGACGAAGCCTTCCTCGCCGAGCAGCGTCATGGCGCGTCCGTTGGCGCGGAACGGGAAGGCGCCGACCTTCACTTCGCGCCCGCCGGCGGCCGCCTGGTCCGGCGACAGGCCGACGCTGACCACTTCCGGATCGGTGAAGCAGATGGCGGGGACGGCGCGCTTGTCCCAGCTCCGCTTGCGGCCGGCGACAATCTCCGCCACCATCTCCCCTTGCGCCATGGCGCGGTGCGCCAGCATCGGCTCGCCGGTCACGTCGCCTATGGCGAAGATGCCGCGCATGGAGGTGCGGCATTGATCGTCGATGCGGATCGCCCGGCCTTCGAGGTCGAGCACCAGTTCGTCCATGCCCCAACCCTCGGTCAGCGGGCGGCGGCCGACCGTCACCAGCACAAGATCGGCGCCGATCTTCCTTTCCTTGCCGGCGACCTCCACCAGCAGCGCGCCGGCCTTGCCGGCGAGCCCCTTGGCCTTTGCGCCGGTCAGCACCTCGACGCCGAGTTCACCGAGCCTCTTGGCCACCGGCCGCGTCAGCTCGGAATCGTATTGCGGCAGGATGCGGTCGAGCGCCTCCACCATTGTGACCTTCGAACCCATCTTGGCGAAGGCGGTGCCGAGCTCCAGCCCGATATAGCCGCCACCGACCACGGCCAGCCTTTCCGGCACCGCCTTCAGCGACAGCGCCTCGGTCGAGGAGATCACCTTTCCGCCGAAGGGGAGCGAGGCAAGCCCGACCGGTACCGAGCCCGTGGCGATCACGATCGTCTCGGCGCGTATGGTCTGCGTGCCTGTCTCCGTCTCCACGTCCACCGTCTTGCCGTCGCGGAACGTTGCCCGCCCCTCCAGGCTCTTCACCTTCGCCTTCTTCAGGAGACCGGCGACGCCGCCGGTCAGCCGCCCGACGATATGGTCCTTCCAGGCGACGGTCTTCGAGAGATCGAGCGCCGGCTTCTGGGCGGTGATGCCGAGCGGGCTTGGGCCGGCGGCCATGGAGCCGAGCCTTGCATATTCCTCCGCCGCATGGATCAGCGCCTTGGAAGGGATGCAGCCGATATTGAGGCAGGTGCCGCCCGGCTTCGCCTTTTCCACGATCACCGTGTCGACGCCGAGCTGGCCGGCGCGGATGGCGCACACATAGCCGCCCGGCCCGGCGCCGATGACGAGTAGCCTGCAGGAGATTTCCTTCATCGGCTCGCGCTCCGCATAGCTGCCCCCTCTCCGGTCTGCTTCGCAGACCACCTCTCCCCCTGCAGGGGGCGAGGAAAGGGGCCCGGCATGAATGGCTCCCACCCGTCCTCCACCCCTTCAAGGGGGGAGGTGTCGAGGCGAAGCCGAGACGGAGAGGGGGTGTTGAGAGCCTTCATCTTCACCCCTCCACGAAGATCAGCGCCGGCGTCTCCAGCAGCGTCTTCAGCCGCTGCACGAAGAGAGCCGCGTCCCAGCCATCGACGACGCGATGGTCGAAGCTGGAAGAGAGGTTCATCATCTTGCGGGGAATGAAGGAAGCGCCGTCCCACACCGGCCGCACCATGATCTTGTTGACGCCGACGATCGCCACTTCCGGATGGTTGATGACCGGCGTCGTCACCACGCCGCCGATGGCGCCGAGCGAGGTGATGGTGATGGTCGAACCGGTCAGTTCCTCGCGGCTCGCCGTGCCGGCCCGCGCCGCCTCCGACAGCCGCACCACCTCCGCCGCGCAATCCCAGATGTCGCGCGCCTCGGCATGCCGCACCACCGGCACCATCAGGCCTCCCGGCGTCTGCGTGGCGATGCCGATATGGACGCCGCCATGGCGATGCACGATGCCAGCCTCGTCGTCGAAGACGGCGTTGATGCCCGGCTGCTCGCGAACCGCCTTCACCATGGCGCGCATCAGGAAGGGCAGGATGGTCAGCCGCGCCTGCTCGGCGCGCTTTTCCTTGTTCATCGCCGCGCGCAGTTCCTCGAGCGCTGTGACGTCGATCTCCTCGACATAGGTGATGTGCGGGATGCGCGATTTGGCGAGCGCCATCTTCTCGGCGATCCGCCGGCGCAGCCCTACGATCCTGACGTCTTCCACGCTGCTGTCGGGAGAAAGGCCCCTGCCCCGCGCCTGCCCCGGCCCATGCGCGAAGAAGGCTTCGATGTCCTCGTGGGTGATGCGGCCGGCGGGTCCGGTGCCGGGAACCTGCCTCAGGTCGATGCCCGCCTCCCTGGCACGAAGCCGGACCGCCGGCGAGGCGATCGGCTTCTGGCCCTCGTGGCGCGGCGTGGCACCCGGTCGAGACGTCACATTCCGTCCCCTCACCCGCTCGCTGCCGCTCGCGTTCTCTCCCCCAGGGGAGAGGGGGCGCCGCGGCGCGGCCGGTTCCTCTTCTCCCCGCCGGGGAGAAGGTGGCGAGGACGAAGTCCGAGCCGGATGAGCGGGATTCTTGCGCGACTGCTCCAGGCCCTCCGGGGTGAGATCGTCTTCTTGCCCCGTCTCAGCCGCCTTGGCTTCCGGCTCGTCCCCGCCCTCGCCCGCCACCTGCATCCGCACCAGCGGCGAGCCGACCGCCACCGTGTCGCCGATCTCCGCGCCGAGCCAAACGATCTCGCCATCGGAGGGAGCAGGAATCTCCACCGTCGCCTTGTCGGTCATGACGGCGGCGAGCACCTGGTCCTCGCGCACGAGGTCGCCGACCCTGACGTGCCATTCGACGAGTTCCGCCTCGGCGACGCCCTCGCCCACATCCGGAAGCTTGATCGTCCGCTCCGCCCTTTCCTTACCCATGGGATCAGACCTCCACCGTCTCGCGGAGCGCCCGGCCGACGCGCTCCGGTCCGGGGAAGTAGTCCCATTCCTGGGCGTGCGGATAGGGCGTGTCCCAGCCGGCGATACGCCTCACCGGCGCCTCGAGATGGAAGAAGCAGTGCTCCTGCACGAGCGCGGCAAGCTCCGCCCCGAAGCCCGAGGTCAGCGTCGCCTCGTGCACGACCACGCAGCGCCCGGTCTTCTCCACCGACTTCCTCACCGTATCGAGATCGAGCGGCAGCAGCGTCCTCAGGTCGATCACCTCCGCGTCGATGCCGGTATCCTCGGCGGCCGCCTCCGCCACATGCGTCATCGTGCCGTAGGCGAGCACGGTCACCGCGCTACCTTCCCGTCGGACCGCCGCCTGGCCAAGCGGGATCGCATAGTGCCCGTCCGGCACTTCGCCGAGCCTGTGCTTCGACCACGGCGTCACCGGCCGCTCGTGATGGCCGTCGAAGGGGCCGTTATAGAGGCGCTTCGGCTCCAGGAAGATCACCGGGTCCGGATCCTCTATCGCCGCGATCAGCAGCCCCTTGGCGTCATACGGGTTGGACGGCACCACCACCTTCAGCCCCGACACATGCGTGAACAGCGCCTCCGGGCTCTGGCTGTGCGTCTGGCCGCCGAAGATGCCGCCGCCGGTCGGCATGCGGATGACGATCGGGCAGGTGAATTCGCCCGCCGAGCGGTAGCGCAGCCGCGCCGCCTCCGACACGATCTGGTCGTAGGCCGGATAGACATAGTCGGCGAACTGGACCTCGACGCAAGGCCGCAATCCATACGCCGCCATGCCGATCGCCGTGCCCACGATGCCGAGTTCGCTGATCGGCGTGTCGAAGCAGCGGTCGCGGCCGTATTTTGCCTGCAGCCCCGCCGTGCAGCGGAACACCCCGCCGAAATAACCGACATCCTCGCCGAACACGACGACGTTGTCGTCCCGCCCCATCTCGACGTCCATCGCGTCGCGGATCGCCTCGATCATCGTCCGGCGCGACATCAGCAGGCGCCTCCGGCGTATCCCGTCGGGGTACTACATGGCCGCATCGTCAAACTCCCGCCTCCTGGCGCTGACGCCTCAGATGCGGCGGCATCTCCGCATAGACGCCTTCGAACATGTCTCGCGCCGAAGGCCGCCCGCCCGAATGCAGCGTGCCGTGGCTCTCCGCTTCCTTCTGCGCGGCGATGACCGTATCCATCACCTCCGCCTCGGCCTGCTTGTGGCGTTCCTCCGACCAGGCGCCGCGCACGATCAGGTGGTTCTTCAGCCTCAGCACCGGGTCGCCGAGCGGCCAGGCGGCGGATTCCTCCTTCGGCCGATAGGCGGACGGGTCGTCGGAGGTCGAGTGCGCGCCGACGCGATACGTCACGTATTCGACGAGCGTGGGGCCTAGATTGCGGCGCGCCCGCTCCGCCGCCCAGGAGGCGACCGCATGGACCGCCAGATAGTCGTTGCCGTCGACCCGGAGCGAAGGCAGGCCGAAACCGAGACCCCGCGCGGCGAACGTGCCCGAACCGCCGCGCGCGATGCCCTGGAAGGTCGAGATCGCCCACTGGTTGTTGACGATATTGAGGATGACTGGCGCCCGGTAGGTCGAGGCGAAGACCAGCGCGGCGTGGAAATCGCTTTCCGCCGTCGAGCCGTCGCCGATCCAGCCCGCCGCGATCTTCGTGTCCTTTTTGATGGCCGACGCCATCGCCCACCCTACCGCCTGCACGAACTGCGTGCCGAGGTTCCCCGATATCGAGAAGAAGCCGTGATCCTTCGACGAATACATGATCGGCAGTTGCCTGCCCTTCAGCGGATCGCGCTCGTTGGAGAATATCTGGTTCATCATCTCGGCGATCGGGTAGTCGCCGGCGATCAGGAGCCCGGCCTGCCGATAGGTCGGGAAATTCATGTCGCCGGGCCGGAGAGCGCGCCGGAAGGCGCAGCTTACCGCCTCCTCTCCCATATGCTGCATATAGAACGAGGTCTTGCCCTGCCTCTGCGCCGTCAGCATGCGCGCGTCGAAGGCCCTGAGCGTCATCATGTGCCGCAGCCCTTCCTTCAGATCGTCGTCGGAAAGAAGCCCCGCCCAAGGCCCTACGGCTTCGCCCTTGCGGTTCAGCACACGGATAATTGAATAGGCGAGGTCGCGGATATCTTCCGGTTTCGCGTCCGTTTCGGGCCGTCGAACCGAACCCGCCGCGGCGATCTTCACGTCGGAGAAGTCCGGCGTCCCGCCCGGCCGGACCTCCGGTTCCGGCACATGAAGCGAAAGCGGAGCCTGTCTATCCATCTGTTTTTCCTCGCGGGCCTCGCCCGGTAGCAGACAAATTCAAGCGCCGGTACATGGCAAGCATTCGGCCAATGGATACCTTGCGAGGGAACTATTCAACACATAAGTCCGTTTGGCATGAAAGGGACGCCGAAACAGTTTAGGAGCAAGGATATGCGGAAACTATTTTCAGCCCTGTGCGCGGGCGCGCTCGCCCTGTCGATGATAGCGCCGGCCGGAGCCCAGGGAATGGGGCAGGACACCACGGGCCTCGGCCCGGGCGGCAGCAGCCCCAACCATAGGGGCTTTGCCGTCTCGCGCGATTGGCGCCGTCACCACTGGAACGGCCCGCGCCATTGGAATGGCCACCCCAATCGCGGCTTCTATAACCATGGCGGCTATGGCTGGTACAACGGCCATCGCGGCTACCGTCATTGGCGCCACGGCTATCGCCAGTATAATGGCTGGTGGTTCCCGGCGACGGCTTTCCTGGGCGCTGCCATCATAGGCAACGCAATTGCCAATGCGCCGCGGGGCGGCAGCGCCCACGTTCAGTGGTGCTATGATCACTATCGCTCCTACAGGGCTTCGGACAACACCTACCAGCCCTATAGCGGGCCCCGCCGCCAGTGCGTCTCGCCCTATTGAGGCAGCCGTCCAGGCCTGAAAAAATGAAAAAGCCCCGGCACAGCGCCGGGGCTTTTTTTCATTGGCGGTGATGTTCAGCCCGTCGTTTTCGTCCGGCGCACGGCGTCCTTCCAGCCCTTGAGCCTCGCCGCGCGTGTCCGGCCGTCCATCTGCGGTTGGAAACGCCGCTCCAGAGCCCAGGACTTGGCGAAGTCGGCCGCCTTCGGCCACACGCCGGCCCGCGAACCGGCGAGCCATGCCGCGCCGAGCGCCGTCGTTTCCAGGATCTCCGGGCGGTCCACCGGCGCATCGAGGATGTCGGCCAGGCGCTGCATGGTCCAATCCGAGGCGACCATGCCGCCGTCGACCCTCAGAACCGTCTTCGCCGCGCCCTTCCAGTCCTTGCGCATGGCGTCGAGCAGGTCGCGGGTCTGGAAGGCGACGGATTCGAGCGTCGCGCGCGCCAGTTCCGCCGGCCCTGAATTCCGCGTCAGGCCGAAAAGCGCCCCGCGGGCGTCCGCGTCCCAGTGCGGCGCGCCGAGGCCGACGAAGGCCGGCACGAGATAGAGCGCCTGCGCCGGGTCGGCTTTTGCCGCAAGCTCGCCGCTCTCCCTGGCGTGGCCGATGATCCCGAGCCCGTCGCGCAGCCACTGCACCGCCGCGCCGGCGACGAAGATGGACCCTTCGAGCGCATAGATGGTCTTGCCTTGCAGCCGGTAGGCGATGGTCGTGAGCAGCCGGTTCTTCGACCGCACCATCTCCCCGCCCGTATTGAGCAGCGCGAAGCAGCCCGTCCCATAGGTCGATTTCATCATGCCGGGCTTGAAGCAGGCCTGGCCGATCGTGGCCGCCTGCTGGTCGCCGGCGACCCCAAGGATGGGGATTTCGCCGCCGAAGAGCTTCTTGTCCGTGACGCCGAAATCGTCGGCGCAATCCTTGACCTGCGGCAAGATGTTCGGCGGCACGTCGAGGATTTTCAGCAGCTCGTCGTCCCATTCGTTTCTGCCGATGTCGTAGAGCAGCGTCCGCGAGGCATTGGTCGCGTCGGTCAGATGCTTCCTGCCGCCGGTCAGGCGCCAGATCAGGAACGTGTCGATCGTGCCGGCGGCAAGCTCGCCCTTCGCCGCGCGCCGGCGCGCGCCTTTCACATGATCGAGCAGCCAGGCGAACTTCGTACCGGAAAAATAGGGATCGAGCAGCAGCCCGGTCTTGCGTGAGAATTTCGGCTCCAGGCCTTTCTTCCTGAGTTTCTGGCAGAGCGGCGCGGTGCGCCGGTCCTGCCACACGATGGCGTTGTGGATCGCCTTTCCGGTGGCACGGTCCCAGATGACCGCCGTCTCGCGCTGGTTGGTGATGCCGACCGCGGCGATATCCGCCGCCTTCAGCTTCGCCTTCCTAAGCGCCGTCCTGACCGTCGCCACCACCGAATTCCAGATGTCTTCCGGGTCGTGCTCGACCCAGCCCGAGGCGGGATAGATCTGCGGGAATTCCTGCTGGCCCTGCGTCACGATCTTCATCGCACCATCGAAAATGATGGCCCTACTCGAAGTCGTGCCCTGGTCGATCGCCAGAATGTATCCGCTCATTCTTCCCCCGAACTCCTCTTCTTCCGCCTTGGATGGCGACACCGCCGACCCTCTCAGTCGAGGTGACCGCCACCGTTCCTTATTTCGACGCTTTCCACGCCGCTCAGCGCCATCTCGCTGCCGTTCGGAAAGGAGACGATGCACCCGTCCGGACAGACATCGGCATGCTCGCCCGGATCGAGCGTCCGCTGCGAAGTTCCGCCCCCCTCCATGATCGTGATGGTCTGCCGGTCGGCATCGCCATTGACGATGTCGGCCGCCACGGCCGGACCGGCGGCGAGAAGAAGAAACAAGGCGCAGCCGAAAATGCGTTTCATCGTCGAACGGTGTCGCCACCGCCTCCCTGGTTCGAGCGACCCTCGACGCCCGGCGGACAGATTTATAGCTGCGCGCCTCGCGACGGCAAGCCAGGCCGGGACTCGATCCGAAGAATCCGAGGTCGGCTGGCCGAAAAGCCATGGCGCTTTCCTCGCCTTGGCCTTATCCACGTCTCTATAGGTTCGCACCGCTTGGGGCGCTTCGGCAGGACAATATGGCGGAATATTCGGCGCTATCGCTTTTGCGAAATGCCTTCTCGGGCAACAGGGACTGGAAGCCGGCTTGGCGCAAGCCCGACCCGAAGCCGGCCTATGACGTGATCATCGTCGGCGGCGGCGGCCACGGTCTCTCCACCGCATACTACCTCGCCGCCGAGCATGGCATCAGCAATGTCGCGGTCATCGAGCGCGGCTGGCTCGGCCAGGGCAATATCGGCCGCAACACGACCATCGTCCGCTCCAACTACCTTCTGCCGGAAAGCGTGCGGTTCTACGAGCATTCGATGAAGTTGTGGGAAAACCTCTCCCACGAACTGAATTACAACGTCATGTTCTCGCAACGCGGCGTACTCAACCTCGCTCATACGCCCTCGCAGATGGACGACTACGCCCGCCGCGGCAACGCCATGCGGCTGAACGGCGCCGACGCGGAACTGCTGTCGCGCGAGGAGGTGGCGCGCAAGGTCCCCGGCCTCGACGTTTCCGCCTCGGCACGGTTCCCGATCGTCGGTGGGCTCTTGCAGCCGCGCGCCGGCACCGCCCGCCACGACGCCGTCGCCTGGGGTTTCGCGCGCGGCGCCGACCGGCGCGGCGTCGACATCATCGAGAATTGCGAGGTGACGGGCTTCCTGCGCGACGGCGACAGGATCACCGGCGTCAGGACGACGCGCGGCGAGATCCGCGCCCGCAAGACGGCGGTGGCCGTCGCCGGCATGACCGGCCACGTGATGAAGCTCGCCGGGATCGACAAGCTGCCGATCGAGAGCCACGTGCTCCAGGCCTTCGTGTCGGAATCGCTGAAACCCTTCGTCGATACGGTCGTCACCTTCGGCTCCGGCCATCTCTACATGTCCCAGTCCGACAAGGGCGGACTGGTCTTCGGCGGCGACATCGACGGCTACAACACCTATGCGCAGCGCGGAAACCTGCCGATCGTCGAGGACGTGATGAGCGAAATGGTCGCCATGTTCCCCGGCCTCGCCCGCGTCAGGCTGCTGCGTTCGTGGGGCGGCATCATGGACATGTCCATGGACGGCTCGCCGATCATCACGACCGGTCCCCTTCCCGGCATGTATCTCAATTGCGGCTGGTGCTACGGCGGCTTCAAGGCGACGCCGGCCTCGGGCTGGGCCTTCGCCTACACCATCGCCCGCGACCAGCCGCACGCGATCAACGCCGCCTACACGCTCGATCGCTTCAAGCGCGGCATCCTCATCGACGAGAAGGGCCAGGGCTCGACGCCCCGGCTGCACTGAGACATGCTGATCACCTGCCCTTATTGCGGACCGCGCGACCTCGCCGAATTCACCTATCAGGGCGACGCCAACCGCGTCCGCCCCGATCCGGCCTCGACCGACCACGAGGCCTGGTACGACTACGTCTATCAGCGCGCGAATCCGGTCGGCGACCATAAGGAATACTGGCAGCATTCCGGCGGCTGCCGCAGCCATATCGTGGTCGTGCGCAACACGATGACCCACGCCGTCGGTTCGGTCGGTTTCGCCCGCGAGCACGAGGAACGCAAATCGGCGGCCCGCCACAAGAGCGGAGAGAAGGCATGAGCCCGCGCCGCGCCGCGTCGGGCGGCCGCATCGACCGCGCCCGCACTATCCGCTTCACCTTCGACGGCCAGGCCTATACGGGACATGCCGGAGACACGCTCGCCTCCGCGCTCCTCGCGAACGGCGTGACGCTCTTCGGCCGGTCCTTCAAATACCACCGGCCGCGCGGCGTGCTGACCGCCGGGATCGACGAGCCGAACGCGCTGGTCACCATCCTCGCCGGCGACGTCCGCGAGCCGAACATCCCGGCGACCATGGTCGAGATCTATGATGGCCTCTCAGCGGTCAGCCAGAACCGCTTCCCGAGCCTCGGCTTCGATATCGGCGCGGTCAACCAGCTCGGCGGCAAGCTGATCTCCGCCGGCTTCTACTACAAGACATTCATGGGACCGGTCGTCGGTCCGCTGAAGGGCACGCGCTTCTGGATGTTCTGCGAGCATTTCATCCGCCGCGCCGCCGGCCTCGGCAGCGCCGGCCATGCCGCCGACAATGCCCGCTACGGAAAGATGAACGCCTTCTGCGACGTTCTCGTCGTCGGCGCCGGCCCGGCCGGCCTGTCGGCCGCGAAGGCGGCGGCTGCCGGTGGCGGCCGCGTCGTCCTCGCCGACCTCGACGCACAGATGGGTGGATCGACGCAGTGGTCCGGCGAAACGATCGACGGCAAACCCGCCGCCGAATGGGCGCAGGCGTTGGCCGACGAACTGGCGGCGACGCCCAATGTGCGCATCCTGCCGCGCACCACGGTATGGGGCTATTACGACAACAACACGCTCGCCGCGCTCGAGCGGGTTGCCGACCATAAGCTCACGCCGGCCAGGGGCGAGCCGCGCCATCGTCACTGGATCATCCGTGCCGGCAGCGTCGTCCTCGCCACCGGCGCCTTCGAGCGGCCGCTGGTCTTCCGGGGCAACGACCGCCCGGGCGTGATGCTCGCTTCGGCGGCGGAGCGCTACGCCAACGAGTTCGGCGTGCTGCCCGGCGAGAACATCGCCGTCTTCACCAACAACGACAGCGCCTATCGCGCCGCCGCTGCGCTGAAACAGGCGGGCGCATCGGTCGCCGCGATCGTCGACATCCGCCCGGATGTATCAGTCGCCGCGCGCGAGCTTGCCGCGCAGGCCGGCGCCGAGTTGCTGCTCGGCTACGCGGTCGTCGGGACCGAGGGTGGCAAGGGGCTGTCCAACATCAAGGTGCGGCGCTTCGACAACGCCGGCACGTTGTCCGGCGAGCCGCGCATCATCGCCGCCGACTGCCTCGCCATGTCCGGCGGATGGTCGCCGGTCGTGCATCTGGCCAGCCAGGCCGGCGGAAAACCGGTATGGGATGCCGAAAGGCAAGCCTTCCTGCCGCCGTCGCCGACACAGAACTGGATCGGCGCCGGCGCCTTCGCCGGCGCGGCCGATACGGAAACGGCGATCGCCGAGGGCCGCAAGGCCGGCGAAAAGGCGGCCGGCGAAAAGGCTTCGCGCGCGAAGGCCGTGAAGGTCTTCGCTCCGGCGCTCGACCCGAACCCCGCGCCCTATCGAGAGGTGCGCGCCGACGGGAAGGCCTTCGTGGACTTCCAGCACGACGTAACGGCGGAGGACGTGCGGCTTGCCCGCCGGGAAGGCTTCCTCTCGGTCGAGCATCTCAAGCGCTACACGACGCTCGGCATGGCGACCGACCAGGGCAAGACCTCCAACGTGCCGGGCCTCGCCATCATGGCGGAGGCGCGCGGCCTCTCCATTCCCGAGGTCGGCACGACCCGCTTCCGCCCGCCCTTTTCGGCGGTCTCGCTCGGCGCGCTCGCCGGCGAGCGCTACGGCGAGTTGAGGCCCGACCGGCTGACCCCGATGCATGACTGGCATGTCGAGCAAGGCGCGCGCATGTATGCCGCCGGCCTGTGGTTCCGGCCTCAGATCTACGGCCACCCGGGCGAGACGGTGGAACAGGCCTATGTGCGCGAGGCGAAGGCCGTGCGTGAGGGCGTCGGCATGGTCGACGTTTCCACGCTCGGCAAGATCGCCGTGCAGGGGCCGGACGCCGCCGAATTCCTCGACCGCGTCTATACGAACATGTTCTCCACGCTCGCCGTCGGCAAGGCGCGCTACGGGCTCATGCTGCGCGAGGACGGCATCGCCTATGACGACGGCACGACATGGCGGCTCGGCGAGCAGGAATTCCTGATGACCACGACCACGGCCAATGCCGGCAAGGTCATGCAGCAGCTCGAATATTATCTCGACATCGTCTGGCCGGAACTGCGGGTCCATCTCACCTCCGTCACCGACCAGTGGGCAGGCGCGGCGATCGCGGGGCCGAAATCCCGCGACGTGCTCGCCGCCTGCGTCACCGGCACGAAGGTCGACAACGAGGCGCTCCCCTTCATGGGCATCGTCCACGGCGAGATCGACGGCGTGCCGGTCATGATCTGCCGCCTCTCCTTCTCCGGCGAGATGGCCTACGAAGTCTATTGCGGCGCCGGCTACGGCCTGCATGTCTGGGAAGCGCTGATGGAAGCGGGCGAGCCCTTCGGCATCGTGCCCTACGGCATGGAGGCGCTCGGCACGCTGCGCATCGAGAAAGGCCACGTCACCGGAACCGAGATCGACGGCCGCACCACCGCCCGCGACCTCTATCTCGACTGGATGCTTTCGAAGAAAAAGCCCTTCGCCGGCTCCGCTCTCATGGACCGCGAGGGGCTGCTGTCGCCGAACCGGCTGAAGCTTGCCGGCGTCGTCTCGCTCGACGGCCGGGCGCTGAACGGCGGCGCGCACGTCGTGACCGGCGGCTCGCTCGATGAGCCAGGCGAGGATATCGGCCATATCACCGCCGTCTGCTATTCGCCCGCGCTGGGCAAATATATCGGGCTGGCGATGGTCAGGGGCGGCAAGGAGCGCATCGGCCAGCGGGCATATTATTGCGACCCGGTGCGCAAGCGCTTCGGCCCCGTCGAGATCGCCAGCCATCATTTCTACGACCCCGAAGGGAGCCGCATGCATGGTTGAGCCGCTTTCCCCGCTGGCTCCCGTCTGGAAACCGGGCTCTCACGGCAATTTCGTCGACGGCGTCGGCGTGGTGCTTTCGGAGACCCGGCCGGGCTCGATCGTCGAGGCCGCCGCATGGCACGGCGCGGAAAAGAAACTGATGGCCGCAATCCGCAAGGCGACCGGGCTTTCGCTTCCCGACGGCGCGGGCGCGGGAGCCTATGCCGATGGCAGGGGCGCGTTCGGCATCGCGCCGGGCCGTTTTCTCCTGGCCGATCAGGCGGAGGGCCTTGCCGAAAGATTGAGCGCGGCAGTCGCGGCCGATACCGGCACGGTGACCGACCTGTCGCATGGCCGCACCGCGATCCGCGTCGCGGGGCCGAAGGCGGAATGGCTGCTGTCGAAATTCTTCGCCATCGACTTCGCCCTGCCGGCCTTTCCGGTGGGGTCCGGTCTGGCGACCGTCCATCATGACATCTTCGCGCAAATCCAGCGAACCGGCGAGAACGCCTTCGACCTCTACGTCTTCCGTTCCTTCGCCCGCTCGTTCTGGACCATGCTCGGCCACGGCGCCGAGGAAGCCGGCTACGAGGTGCGCTGAGCATTCGGCGGCGCCCTCCGCCGCCGCTCAGGCGAACTCCGCCGGAGGTCGGCGGAGTTCATGGAACCTCCATTGAATGATCCGTGCCGGAGGCCGGACCTGACGCTCCGCACGCAGCGTCACGATAGGATGTAGACGATCTCCCAGGTATACGGGTCGACGATGGCGATGCGGCCGTCGGCCAGCGCGAAATATTCATAGTCCTCATATGCCGGAACGATCTCCACGATCCGCGGCGGCAGACGGTACAGATGAACCGTGTGCGGGATGCGACGGCCGATATCGACTTCGAAATTGACATGCTCGACGGGCCGGACATGATGTTCCCGGAAGACGGCCCGGAACTGGGTGCGCTCCTGGTCGGTCACCCTCACCGACACGCCTCTGTCATGGCTCATCCCGCCATTCCGGGCTTCGCCTTTCATGTGATCACCCTTCATGTGATCGCCCTTCATATGGTCGCCCTTCATATGGTCGCCATGCCTGCCCTTCATCATGGAGTCTGAATCCGCGGCGCCCATCTTGCCGCTGTGATCGGACTTCATGCCGGGCTCACCCTTCATTTTGGCGTTGCCCTCGGCTTTCATCTTGCCATTGCCCTCGGCCTTCATGCCGGCGCCGCCCTCGGCTTTCATTCCGGCATTCCCGCCTTCCTTCATCCGGGCATTGCCCTCGGACTTCATGCCGGGCTGCTTCTTCTTGTGTTGCGCCGCGCCGCTGTCGTCCATCTTCGTCGTGTCCTGGGCCTGCGCCCAGGCGGTGCCGGACGCAACACCGAGGCTCAGCAAGGTGACGAGGCCGGCCACGACGGCTTTGTTCTGGATTTTCATGTTCGGATGCTCCTGTGGGACCCTTCGCAACATCAAACTTCCATGATCGCCTTTTGTTCCTCACCGAAGGGCAGCCCGCCGCTCAAACTCGGTAACACGACGACATGCCGGACTTCCGGACGTGGTCACGGCAGCGACAACGCCCTTCTCCAGATAGCTGCGGCAATTGCCGCATCAGGCAGGCGCCGGTGGCCTCATCGCACGCCGCATCTGTCGCTTGAAGAGGCGCGGCCACGGGCGCATTCGTCACGCCTGACGCTCCGGCTCGGGGCGCCGGGTGGCGATACGGATCAGGACAATGAGCGCGGAGGTTTCGGGCAGGATCGAGCCCGCCGAGATCGTTTCGGTCTCGCTGCTCGTGCCGGCGACGGTCGCCTGCGGAAACTTCATGACCGGTCTCGACCAGAACGTCGTTGTGACCGCGCTTCCGGGCATCGGCGAAAGCCTCGGCGAATCGCCCAGCCATCTCGGTCTTGTCATCACCGCCTATGTGATGAGCCTGATCGTCGCCATGCCGGCGAGCGGATGGCTTGCCGAACGCATCGGCCCGCGGCGCGGCTATTGCTGCGCGCTCATCCTCTTCGCCGGCGCCTCCGCGCTTTGCGGCATCGCCGGAAACTTCTGGAGCCTCGTGCTCGCGCGCGCCGCCCAGGGACTCGGCGGAGGGCTGATGGGGACGCTCGGCCAGGTCGTCATCCTGCAAAGCTTCCCACGCAACAAGACGCTGAAGATCAACACCTACATGACGCTCGCCAGCCAGACCGGCCCCATGGTGGGGCCGTTGCTCGGCGGGGCGCTGACGACCTATCTTTCCTGGCGCTGGATATTTTTCATCAACGTGCCGATCGCACTGATCGCCGGGCTTTCCGCCGCGAAGTTCTTCCCCAACCCCCCGCGCGGAACCGGCATGCCTTTCGACCTTCCCGGTTTCCTCCTGATCGGCGGCGGCATGACGCTTCTCGTGCTCGGGATGGACTCGCTAACGGGCGCGTCCGGCTGGACGGTGCTGGCGGAACTGGCCGGCTCGGCCGTCCTGCTCACGACGGCCGCGCTTTATTGCATGCGCGCCAGCTATCCGCTGCTCGACCTGCGCCTCCTGAAGATCTCCACCTTCCGCATCGCCATGATCACCGGCGGCGGGCTCGACACGATCGGCCTGTCCTCGGTCATGTTCCTGCTGCCTCTCCTGTTCCAGGTCGGGTTCGGGATGAGCGCGGTGCAGTCCGGTTCGCTCACCTTCCTGGTTGCCCTCGGCTCGATCTCGCTCAGGGTTTTCCTGCCGCTTATCCTGCGGACTTTCGGATTCCGCCGCGCCCTGCTCATGAACACGCCGATCATGGCCGCGCTGGTCGCCGGATATGCCCTTATGCGGCCCGACACACCCTATTGGCTGCTCGCGGCCTACATCTTCATCTTCGGGGCCTTCCGCTCGACCCAGTGGGGTTCGACCGGCAACCTCTCCTATTCGGATATCCCGTCGGAACAGCTCGGCCGTTTCAGCGCCTTCTATTTCGTCGCCTGGCAGACCTCGGTGACGATCGGCGTCGGGGTGGCCTCGGCGCTGCTCGCCTTCCTGAGCGGCCCCCGCGGCCATGCGAGCGTCTCCGACTTCAGGATCGTCTTTCTCCTGGAAGGGTTGATCACGCTCTCCGCCATCATCGCCTATTCGACGCTGAAATCCACCGATGGCGCCCATGTCAGCGGCAATGCGGTGCCGGCGGCGCTGGAGTGATGCGATGTTAGGGGTGCGTCCTTCGCGGCTCGCTTCCCTCGCACCTCATGGTGAGGGCCGTTTTCAACGGCCTTGGGCGCTGAAAGCTCGCGCTAGGCCGCGCCGGTTCCGGCCTTGCACCGGCCTCCCTCATCCCGGGCGCGAAACCCGAAGGGCGGGCCTCGACGGACACAGGTCTACTTGAAGAATTTAACCCACCCGTCGACCGGCTCGCGCTCGGTCCGGAGCGTATTCTCGGGCTTTGACGTATCCTCGTAGCCGAGCGCCATGCCGCACACCACGATCTCCTCGTCCGGTATGCCAAGAACCGGCCGTATCTGGTTGTGGTAAGGCGCGAACGCCGCCTGCGGACAGGTATGCAATCCCCTTCCCCGCGCGGCGATCATGATCGACTGGAGCAGCATGCCGTGGTCGATCCACGAACCCTGGTTCAGCCGCCGGTCGATGGTGAAGATCATGCCGACCGGCGCATCGAAGAAAACGAAATTGCGGTCGTGCTGGGCGCGCATCTGGTCGACATCGCGCTTGCCGATGCCAAGCGCGCCGTAGAGCGCGTAGCCGACCGCGCGCCGCCTGGCGTAGTAAGGTTCGAAGAACTTGTCGGGATAGTATTTATATTCGTCCCACTTCGCCTTTTCCGCGCGGATGCCGGAATTCATGACGGCGTCGGTGATCCGCTGCTTGGTCTCTCCTGTCGCGACATAGCCCTTCCAGGGCTGCATGTTGGTGCCAGACGGTGCCCGCGAAGCGACTTCCAGGATTTCGCGGATGATCTTCTCATCCACCGGGTCCGGCAGGAAGGCCCGGACCGACCGCCGCGACGTGATCGCCTCGTCGACGATCGCCGCCTCTTCGTCCGCCGTCAGGTTCTTGTTGTCCGGCGCCAGCATTTCCTGTCCCTTGGTGATATCCGCAGCCCGATTCCCCTCGATTTTTGCCGCCTTCGCGCCTGCGAAGCAATGCCAGAGCCGGCGATTCGCCTCTGCCAAGGCTAAAGATCGCTTGAAATGCGGGGCTTGGGAAGGCGTATTCGAAACTTCGAGCCGCGCCGATTTGATGGTGAATGGAGGAGAAATGATGGCGAAGGTTCCATCCGCCGCGCGCGTGGTGATCATCGGCGGCGGCGCAGTCGGCGTCTCCTCGCTCTACCATCTGGCGAAAGCCGGCTGGACCGATTGCGTCCTCCTCGAAAGGAACGAGCTCACCTCCGGCTCGACATGGCATGCCGCCGGCAACGTGCCGACCTTTTCGGCCTCGTGGTCGGTCATGAACATGCAGCGCTATTCAACCGAGCTTTACCGGGGCCTCGCCGCGGAGACCGGCTATCCGATGAACTACCACGTCACCGGCTCGCTGCGGCTCGCACATACCCAGGAGCGCATGCGCGAATTCCAGCGCGTCAAGGGCATGGGCCGCACCCAGGGCATGGAGATCGAGATCGTCGGCGAAAACGATATCAGGAGCCGCTATCCCTTCATCGAGACACAGGGATTGCGCGGCGCGCTCTACGACCCGAGCGACGGCGACATCGACCCGGCGCAGCTGACGCAGGCGCTGGCCAAGGGTGCGCGCGACAGGGGCGCGACGATCGTCCGCTTCTGCCCCGTCACCGGCGTGCGGCGCGATCGCGGCGAATGGATAGTCTCGACGCCGGAAGGCGAAATCCGCTGTGAATACGTCGTCAACGCCGCCGGCTACCGCGCCGGAGAAGTCGGCCGGATGTTCGGGCGCGACGTGCCGATCATGGTGATGAGCCACCAGTATATCCTGTTCGAGGAAATCCCCGAGCTGAAGGCGTGGTCGGAAGAGGTCGGCCACAAGCTGCCGCTTTTGCGCGACGTCGACACGTCCTGGTATCTGCGCCAGGAGAAATACGGCATGAATCTCGGACCCTATGAGAAGAATTGCCGGGCCCACTGGGCGTCGCCCGACGACAAGATGCCCGACGATTTTTCCTTCCAGCTCTTCCCAGACGATCTCGACCGGCTGGAATGGTACCTGAACGACGCCGCCGAACGCGTGCCGATCCTCGGCACGGCGGGCGTCTCCAAGGTCATCAACGGCCCCATCCCCTACGCGCCGGACGGCAATCCGCTGATCGGCCCCATGCCCGGCGTGCCGAACGCCTTCGAGGCCTGCGTCTTCACCTTCGGCATCGCGCAGGCCGGCGGCGCCGGCAAGGTGCTGGCCGAATGGGTCACCGAGGGCCGGACCGAATGGGACATGTGGTCCTGCGACCCGCGCCGCTTCACCGCCTTCGCCTCCGCGCCGGACTACGCCGTCGCCAAGGGCGTGGAGGTCTACGGCCACGAATACGCCATCCATTTTCCGCGCCATAGCTGGCCCGCCGGGCGGGGAAGGAAGCTATCGCCGGTCCACGAGCGCGTGAAGGCGCTCGGCGCGCAATTCGGCGCCTATAATGGCTGGGAGCGCGCCAACTGGTACGCGCATCCCGGCGACGACGTTTCCGAAGCCGCGACGCAGACCTTCCGCCGCGACGGCCCGTGGCAGAAACGCATCCGCGAGGAATGCCTCGCCGTGCGCGACGCCGCCGGCATCCTCGACCTGCCCGGCTTCTCGCGCTTCCGCCTGCAGGGAGCCGGCGCGCGGGAGTGGCTTTCCACCATGATCACCGGCGTGGTGCCGAAGCCGGGCCGCATAGGCCTCGGCTATTTCGCCGACGATGACGGCCGCATCGTCACCGAAATGTCGATCATGGCGCTGGAAGAGGACCTTTTCTTCCTCATCACGGCCGCCGCCGCCGAGCTTCACGATTTTGAATGGCTCCGGAAGCACCTGCCGGAGAGCTCGGAACTGTCGCTCAAGAACATGACGGAAGCCTTTTCCTGCCAGATCCTGAGCGGGCCGAAGTCGCGGGCGATCCTTTCCGGCCTCTGCGACGGCGACCTGTCGCTGCCATGGCTGTCGCATCAATCCTGCAAGATCGCGGATCGCTGGCTTCAACTCGTGCGCGTTTCCTTCGCTGGCGAGCTCGGCTGGGAAATCCATACGCATGCGGCCGACACGCCCGTCATCTTCGACGCGATATGGAAAGCCGGCCAAGATCACGGCCTGAAACCCTTCGGCATGTTCGCGCTCGATTCGCTCAGGCTGGAGAAAGGCTACCGCGCCTGGAAGCAGGACCTTTCCACCGATTACACCATCCTGCAGGAAGGGCTCGACCGTTTCGTCAAATGGGACAAGCCCGATTTCAAGGGCAAGGCGGCGCTCCTGAAGGAAAGGCAAAGGGGCGTCACGAAGCGCTTCGTGACGCTGGCCATCGACAATCCAGGCGCATGCGACGCGCCCTATATGTCGACGCTCTGGCACGACGGAAAGGTTGCTGGCGAGACGCTGTCAGGAGGCTGGGGCCACAGGGTGGACAAGGCGCTCGCGCTCGGCATGCTGCGCTCCGACCTGGCGGAGCCGGGCACGCGGGTGGAAGTCGAGATATTCGGCGAGCGCTTCACCGCCACCGTGCAGGCCGGCCAGGCCGTCTGGGATCCGGAGAACGAGAGATTGAGAAGTTGATCAAATGAATTTCCCCCTCTCCGTCCCGGCTTCGCCGGTCCACCTCTCCCCCGCAAGCAGGGGCGAGGAAGGGAGCCGGACTCGCCACCTCTTTTCCTCACCCCCTTCAGGGGGAGAGGTGGCGCGCGAAGCGCGGCGGAGAGGGGGGCTCAAGAAAGAACAACGAGGCTAGAATGCCCCATCCTTCATCCCGCATTTCCGGCATCAGCCCTTCCGGCAAGGATGGCTGGGAGGTGCATTTCGCCGCGCTTTCCCGTCGCCAGAAGGGCGAGGATATCCTCATGCTCTCGGTCGGCGACCACGATTTCGACACGCCGTCGGAAACGGTCGAGGCCTGCGTCACCGCCGTCCGCTCGGGCCACCACCACTATACCCAGTTGCCGGGCCTGCCGCGCCTGCGCGAGGCCATGGCGAAGGTCGCCACGGAAGCGACCGGCGTGGCGACGACGGCCGACGAGGTGCTGGCCACCCCCGGCGGCCAGTCCGCGCTCTACGCCGCCGTGCAGGCCACGCTCGATCCCGGCGACCATGCCGTGGTCGTGGCGCCCTATTATGCGACCTATCCCGGCACGTTCCGCGCCGCCGGCGCGGATTTCACGGTAGTCGAAGCGCGCGCCGAGGACGGCTTCCAGCCCGATGCGAAGGCCGTCGAGGCGGCCGTCCGGCCGGAGACGCGCGCCATCCTCGTCAATACGCCGAACAACCCGACCGGCGCCGTCTATACACGCGAGACGCTGGAGGGGATCGCCGAAATCTGCTGCGCGCATGACCTCTGGCTCTATTCCGACGAGGTCTACTGGACGCTTACCGGTGGCTCGCGCCGACATCTTTCGCCGCGCGCGCTGCCCGGCATGAAGGAGCGCACGCTGGTCATCAATTCGCTGTCGAAGAGCCACGGCATGACCGGCTGGCGCATCGGCTGGCTGACCGGCCCGGCCGACCTGATCCGGCTCGCCGTCAATCTCAACCTCGTCTCCACCTACGGGCTGAACGATTTCGTCAGCCGCGCCGCGATCGAGGCGCTGGAGAACCGCTACGGCGTGGACGAGATCGCCGCCCGCTACGCCGCGCGCCGCGAGATATTCCTGGCAGAGATGCGCGGCTTCAACGCGGTCACGGTGCGCGGCTCGGAAGGCGGCATGTACGCCATGCTCGACATCCGCACCGTCGAGCCCGATTGCGAGCGCTTCGCCTGGCGCCTGCTGGAAGCCGAGAAGGTCGCGGTCATGCCCGGCTCGAGCTTCGGCGAGGCGGCGGCGGGCCATATCCGCATCAGCCTCTGCCAGCCCGACGCGCTCCTGAAGGAGGCGGCGACGCGGCTGCGCCGCTTCATTTCCGCCTATCCCGGCGAGAACAAGGCAAGGGCCGCCTCGTGAGCGATCTTCCAACCCGCGCCCGCGCGGTCATCATCGGCGGCGGCGTTTCCGGCTGCTCGGTCGCCTATCACCTGACGAAGCTCGGCTGGACCGACGTGGTGCTTCTGGAGCGCAAGCAGCTCACCTGCGGCACGACATGGCACGCGGCGGGGCTGGTCGGCCAGTTGCGCGGCTCCAAGAACATGACGCGGCTCGCCAAATATTCGGCCGACCTCTACGTCAGGCTCGAGGCCGAGACCGGCATTGCCACCGGCATGCGCCAGGTCGGCTCGATCAGCGTGGCGCTGACCGAGGAGCGCAAGCACGAGCTTTACCGGCAGGCGACCGTCGCCCGCGCCTTCGATGTCGACGTGCGCGAGATCTCGCCTGCCGACGTCAAGGAGATGTACCCGCACCTCAACATCGACGGCGTGGTCGGCGCGGTGCATCTGCCGCTCGACGGCCAGTGCGACCCCGCCAACATCGCCATGGCTCTCGCCAAGGGCGCAAGGCAGCGCGGCGCGAGGATCGTCGAAGGCGTCAAGGTCAGCGACGTCCTGGTGAAGAACGGCCGTGTCGCCGGCGTCTCATGGGAAAAGGACGGCGAGCGCGGCGAGATCGCGACCGACATCGTCGTCAACTGCGCCGGCATGTGGGCGCGCGAGTTCGGCGCGAAATCGGGCGTGGCGATCCCGCTCCACGCCTGCGAGCATTTTTATCTCGTCACCGAGCCGATCGAGGGACTTGGCCGCCTGCCGGTGCTGCGCGTGCCCGACGAATGCGCCTACTACAAGGAAGACGCCGGCAAGATGATGCTCGGCGCCTTCGAGCCCAAGGCAAAGCCGTGGGGCATGGACGGCATTCCCGAAAATTTCTGCTTCGATCAGTTGCCGGAGGATTTCGCCCATTTCGAGCCGATCCTGGAGATGGGCGTCAACCGCATGCCGATGCTGGGCACCGCCGGAATCCATACCTTCTTCTGCGGCCCGGAGAGTTTTACCCCCGACGACCGCTACTATCTCGGCGAGGCGCCGGAGCTTTCCGGCTACTGGGTAGCCGCGGGCTACAATTCGATCGGCATCGTTTCCTCCGGCGGCGCCGGCATGGCGCTGGCCGAGTGGATCAACGACGGCGAGCCGCCCTTCGACCTCTGGGAAGTCGATATCCGCCGCGTCGAACCCTTCCAGAGGAACCGTCGCTATCTCAGGGAGCGCGTTTCCGAGACGCTCGGCCTGCTCTATGCCGACCATTTTCCCTACCGGCACATGGCGTCCGCGCGGAACATTCGTCGCTCTCCCCTGCACGAGCATCTGAAGGCACGCGGCGCGGTCTTCGGCGAGGTTGCCGGCTGGGAGCGCGCCAACTGGTTCGCGCGCGAAGGACAGGAACGCGAATACCGCTACTCGTGGAAGCGCCAGAACTGGTTCGAAAACAACCGCGAGGAGAATCTGGCCGTCAGGAACGGCGTCGGCCTCTTCGACATGACCTCCTTCGGCAAGATCCGCGTCGAGGGCCGCGATGCGCTCGCCTTCCTGCAGCGCCTCTGCGGCAACGACCTCGACGTGCCCGCCGGCCGCATCGTCTATACGCAGATGCTGAACGAGCGCGGCGGCATCGAGAGCGACCTGACCGTCACGCGGCTGTCGGAAACAGCCTTCCTCCTCGTCGTGCCGGGCGCGACGCTGCAGCGTGACCTTGCGTGGCTGAGAAAGCACCTTCGCGACGAATTCGCCGTCGTCACCGATGTCAGCGCCGCCGAAGCGGTGCTCTGCCTGATGGGGCCGGGATCGCGGAACCTCATCGGCAGGATCAGCCCCAACGACTTCTCCAACGAGGCGCATCCCTTCGGCACGGCGGGGGAGATCGAGATCGGCATGGGGCTCGCTCGCGCCCACCGCGTCACCTATGTCGGCGAACTCGGCTGGGAACTCTACGTGCCCACCGAACAGGCCGCGCATGTCTTCGAGACCATCGTCGAGGCCGGCGCGGAAACCGGCTTGAAGCTCTGCGGCCTGCATGCGCTCGATTCCTGCCGTATCGAGAAGGCGTTCCGCCATTTCGGCCACGACATCACCGACGAGGACCATGTGCTGGAAGCGGGCCTCGGCTTCGCGGTGAAGCCGGACAAGGGCGATTTCATCGGCCGCGACGCCGTGCTGCGCAAGAAGGATGCCGGCCTGTCACGCCGGCTCGTGCAGTTCCGGCTGACCGACCCCGAGCCGCTTCTTTTTCATAACGAGGCGATCCTGCGCGACGGAAAAATCGTCGGCACGATCACGTCGGGCAATTACGGCCATCATCTCGGCGGCGCGATCGGCCTCGGCTACGTGCCGTGCGCGGGCGAGAGCGCGGCGGATGTGCTCGCCTCGCGCTACGAGATCGAGATCGCCGGCGAGCGCTTCCCGGCCGAGGCCTCGCTGAAGCCGATGTACGATCCGAAGGCGGAGCGGGTGCGGGCGTAATCAAGGCACCCCCTCACCGGTTTGCTCCGCAAACCACCTCTCCCCCCTGCCCGGGGGAGAGGAAAAGCACGCCGCAAGGCCCGGCACCCCTCCTCGCCCCCACAGAGTGGGGGAGAGGTGGTTTGCGAAGCAAACCGGTGAGGGGGTAATTTCGGCAAGTGGCACAACCGTCGACCCCTCATAAGATCTCCGCCAGCACTGCCGGCAAAAGCCCCGGCAGATCCTCCGCGATGAGCCCCACCCCGAAGCGGCTGCCGGCCTCGCCATGCATCCACACCGCCGCACACGCCGCCTCGAAGGCCGGCATGCCCTGCGCCAGGAGCCCGGCGGTCATGCCGGCGAGCACGTCGCCCGACCCCGCCGTCGCGAGGAAGGGCGTGCCGTTGCAATTGATCGCGGCGCACCCGTCCGGCGCTGCGATCACCGTGTCCGGCCCCTTGTAGACGACGACGGCGTGGGCGCGCGCCGCCGCCCGGCGCGCCTTGTCTAGCTTGGAAAGGGCGGCGTCCCCGGCGAGCCCGGGAAAAAGCCTGGCGAATTCGCCCTCATGCGGCGTCAGCACGAGCGGAGGCGCGTGCCCCGAACCGGCCGCGATGAAGAGAGAGGCCGGCGCGTCGCGGAACGAGGTGATGCCGTCGGCGTCGAGCACCAGCCCGTCGCAATCGCCCTTTTCCAGCACCGCGAGCGCCAGTTCGCGCGTCCTTTCGCCGACGCCGAAGCCCGGACCGAGAACGAAAGCGTTCGGCTTGCGCCGTTCGACGAAGGCGTCGAGGTCGGCGACGTCGTCCACCTTGGCGAGCATGATCGCCGTCAGATGCGATGCATTGACCAGCATCGCCGCGGCCGGCGAGAGCACGGTGACCGCCCCTGCCCCGACCCTCGCCGCGGCCATCGCGGCCAGCCGCGCCGCCCCGGTCGCCGAGGCCCCCCCGGAAAAGACGCAGGCATGGCCGCGCTTGTATTTATGCGTGTCGACAGCCGGCACCGGCAGGGCGCTCCGCCAAAGGGCGGGCATATTCTCGAAGCAGTGTGGATCAATGCGCTCCAGCACGTCCTCGCGGATGCCGATATCGGCCACGATCGTATCGCCGCAATATTCGCGGCCGGGATAGAGCAGATGCCCCGGCTTCAGCCGGAAGAAGGTCACGGTGACATCGGCATGCGGCGCGACGCCCAGCACCTCACCGCTCGCGCCGGAAATGCCGGAAGGAAGATCGATGGCGACGACGGCCGCGCCGGATCGCTCGATTTCATCGACCGCCCGTGCCGCGTCTCCTTCCAGCGGCTTGGAGAGGCCCGCGCCGAACAGTGCGTCGACCACCACGTCGCCGGCATCGGCGCGAAAGCCTGCCAGGGGCTCCGACTCGATGGCGCATTCCCGGGCGGCAATCGCCGCGTCCGTTCCGGCCCCGGGCAGAGCCATGCTCCAGACCGTGACCGCCATGCCGGCTTCGGCGAGCAGCCGCGCCGCGACATAGCCGTCGCCGCCATTGTTGCCGGGTCCGCACAGCACATGTGCCGACGCGGCTCCGGGAAAGCGCTCCAGCACGACCTCGGCCACGGCCGCGCCCGCCCGCCGCATCAGTTCGATGCCGGCGAACAGCCCCGCCTCGATCGTCAGGCGATCGGCTTCGGCCATCTCGCCGGGGGTCAGCAGTTCATACGGCATCGGTCCTCCATCCTGTACGAGGCGAACATAGGGCTCATTCCCTGCCCGCCGCAACGACCGCTTTCGGATGCGGCGAGGCTTGCAGGATAAAGAGGTGCGAAGGCGCAGGACCTCGAAGCCAGGCTGGACTGCCCAACGGATAGGCAATATGCATTCTTTTCGAGCAGGAGCGCCGACGGCTCACCGCTACAAGGGCCTTCGGGCCGTCGCTCGGACGCCGCGAAAGGCACCTCTTGCCGCCTATTGCGGCATCGACCTGTGACAGCGCCGCCCCGCCCCGGCTTGGCATGCTTCATGCTACGGCCTTGGCCGGAGCCGGGAACATAACCCGTCCCAACCATTGGAGAGCAGACCGGACATGAAGAAGATCGAGGCGATCATCAAACCCTTCAAACTCGACGAAGTGAAGGAAGCGCTCCAGGAGGTCGGGCTCCAGGGGATCACGGTGACCGAGGCCAAGGGCTTCGGCCGCCAGAAAGGGCACACGGAACTCTACCGCGGCGCCGAATACGTGGTCGACTTCCTGCCGAAGGTGAAGGTCGAGGTGGTCCTCGGCGACGACATGGTGGAAGCGGCGATCGAGGCCATACGCAAGGCGGCCCAGACCGGCCGCATCGGCGACGGCAAGATCTTCGTGTCGAATGTCGAGGAAGTCATCCGCATCCGCACGGGCGAGACCGGAATCGACGCCGTCTGACCGGCGGCGTCCGAACGAATCAAACTGTCACAGGGAAAACATATTATGACGACTGCAAACGACATCATGAAGCAGATCAAGGACAACGAGGTGAAATTCGTTGATCTGCGCTTTACCGATCCGAGGGGCAAGCTGCAGCACCTGACCATGGACATCGCAGAGGTCGACGAGGACATGTTCTCCGACGGCGTCATGTTCGACGGCTCCTCGATCGCCGGCTGGAAGGCGATCAACGAGTCCGACATGGTCCTGATGCCGGATACCGAGACGGTCCACATGGACCCCTTCTTCGCGCAGTCGACCATGGTCGTCATCTGCGACATCCTCGATCCGGTCTCGGGCGAATCCTACAACCGCGACCCGCGCGGCACCGCCAAGAAGGCGGAGGCCTACATGAAGGCCGAAGGCATCGGCGACACGATCTATGTCGGCCCCGAGGCCGAGTTCTTCATCTTCGACGACGTCAAATACAAGGCCGATCCCTACAACACCGGCTTCAAGCTCGACTCCAGCGAGTTGCCGTCCAACGACGACACCGACTACGAGACCGGCAATCTCGGCCATCGGCCCCGCGTCAAGGGCGGCTATTTCCCGGTCCCGCCGATCGATGCCTGCCAGGACATGCGCTCCGAGATGCTTGCCGTCATGGCGGAGATGGGCGTACGCACCGAAAAGCACCATCACGAGGTCGCCGCCGCGCAGCATGAGCTCGGCATGAAGTTCGACACGCTGGTGCGCAACGCCGACAAGACGCAGATCTACAAATATGTCGTGCACCAGGTCGCCAACGCCTACGGCAAGACCGCGACCTTCATGCCGAAGCCCATCTACGGCGACAACGGCTCCGGCATGCACGTGCACCAGTCGATCTGGAAGGACGGCAAGCCGACCTTCGCCGGCAATGAATATGCCGGCCTGTCGGAAACCTGCCTCTATTATATCGGCGGCATCATCAAGCACGCCAAGGCGATCAACGCCTTCACCAACCCGCTGACGAACTCCTACAAGCGGCTGGTTCCGGGCTTCGAGGCGCCGGTCCTGCTCGCCTATTCGGCGCGCAACCGCTCGGCCTCATGCCGCATTCCCTTCGGTTCTTCGCCGAAGTCGAAGCGCGTCGAGATCCGCTTCCCCGATCCGGGCGCGAACCCTTATCTCGGCTTCGCCGCGCTGCTGATGGCCGGCCTCGACGGCATCAAGAACAAGATCCATCCCGGCCAGCCGATGGACAAGGACCTCTACGACCTGCCGCCGAAGGAGCTGAAGAAGATCCCGACCGTTTGCGGCTCGCTGCGCGAGGCCCTGATGAGCCTCGACAAGGACCGCGGCTTCCTGAAGGCCGGCGGCGTCTTCGACGACGACCAGATCGACAGCTTCATCGAGCTGAAGATGGCCGAGGTGCTGCGCTTCGAGATGACGCCGCATCCGATCGAGTTCGACATGTACTATTCGGTCTGAGGATATCGGACTTTCATTGGGGAACCGCGGCAACACTGCCGCGGTTCTTTTCGTTCCCGCTGGCGGATCCCAGCGCATCAGGCCCTTGGATTCGCGCGCCGTGGCCGTATTCAAGGCGGCATCTTTGCCTTATGTAAGCCGGCGAATATTCACAGCGAATCCGGCATGTCCACGTCTGTCCTGACCATCATCCTCATCGCCGCGCTGCTGCATGCCGGCTGGAACGCGCTCCTGAAATCCCAGCCGGACAAGACGGCCGGCGCGCTCGCGGTCGCGATCAGCAGCGCCGTAATCGGCCTGGTATGCCTGGTCCATACCGGCTTGCCCGCACGCGAGGCGTGGCCGCTGGTCGCCAGTTCGGCGGTTCTGCACCTCGGCTACTTCCTCTTTCTCACGAGCGCCTACCGCGTGGGCGACCTCAGTCAGGTGTACCCCATCGCGCGTGGCGTCGCGCCGCTGATCACGGCGGCCTCGGCGGGCCTCGTCCTCGGGGAAACATTGACTCCGCTCGAAACGACGGCCGTTATCATCATAGGCCTCGGTCTCATCAGCCTCGTGCTGACCGCGAAAACCGACGGGCGGTTCAATCTGGTGTCGTGCTCGCTGGCGCTGGTGACGGGTATCTTCATCGCCGCCTATTCGCTGAACGACGGCATAGGCGCGCGCGTGGCCGGAGATAGCCTGGCCTTCTACAGCGCAACCGCGCCGCTCAACGGCGCCATGATGTGCATCGGCATGTCGCTTTTCCGGCGCGACATCGTCGCCACGGCGCTGACCAAATGCCGGCGCTCCCTGTGGATCGGCGGCCCGCTCTCCTTTACCGCCTACGCGCTGATCACCTGGGCCTTCACCCAGGCCCCGATCGCGCTCGTCTCGGCGCTGCGCGAAACCAGCCTCGTCTTCGCCCTGATCCTCGGCACGCTGTTCCTGAAGGAACGCGTCAATCTGGTGAAGGTATTCTCGGTCTTCGTGACGCTGTTCGGCGCCGTCCTGCTCAGGATGCAGAACTGAAGCATGCGGCCGCGCTATGCCGCCACCTTCTCGGCCAGCCGCGCCAATTGCGTCACCACCACCGCCGAACCCGACAGGCGCTTTTCCGCCGTCGGCCAGTCGCGCACGAAGACGACGCTCTGGTCCGGCCTGATCTTCGCCAGCGAGCCCTGCTCGCCGATGAAGCGCACCAGGGCCGCGGGATCGGAGAACTCCTTGTTGCGGAAGTGGATGACCACGCCCTTCGGGCCGGCATCGAGCTTCTCGATGTTGGCGCGGTGGCAGAGGATCTTGATATAGACGATCTTCAGGAGATGCTCGACCTCCTGCGGCAGCGGGCCGAAGCGGTCGATCAGCTCCGCGCCGAAGGCATCGATGTCCTCGGCGTTTTCGATCTCCGCCAGCCGCCGGTAGAGCGCCATGCGGAGCTGCAGGTCCGGCACGTAGCTTTCCGGGATCATCACCGCCGTCCCGATGGTGATCTGCGGCGACCAGCCGGTTCCCGTCGGTTCCGCCGCGCCGCGTATCTCCGCCACCGCCTCCTCCAGCATCTGCTGGTAGAGCTCGAAACCAACCTCCTTGATGTGGCCGGATTGCTCCTCGCCGAGAAGATTGCCGGCGCCGCGGATGTCGAGGTCGTGGCTGGCAAGCTGGAAACCGGCGCCGAGCGTGTCGAGCGACTGCAGCACCTTCAGCCGGCGCTCCGCCGTCGCCGTCAGCTTGCGCCGGGTCGGCAGGGTGAACAGCGCATAGGCACGCAGTTTGGAGCGCCCTACCCGGCCGCGAAGCTGGTAGAGCTGCGCCAGGCCGAACATGTCGGCGCGGTGCACGATCAGCGTGTTGGCGGTCGGGATATCGAGGCCGGATTCCACGATGGTCGTCGACAGGAGCACGTCGTACTGGCCGTCGTAGAAGGCGTTCATGATGTCGTCGAGCTCGCCCGCCGGAAGCTGCCCGTGCGCCACGGCGACCTTCAGCTCGGGCACGGAATGCGCGAGGAAATCATGCACCTCCGCCAGGTCCGAAATGCGCGGCACGACGTAGAAGCTGTGGCCGCCGCGGTAGCGCTCGCGCAGCAGCGTCTCGCGGATCACCAAGGGGTCGAAGGGCGATATGAAGGTGCGCACCGCCATGCGGTCGACGGGTGGGGTGGTGATGAGCGACAGTTCGCGCACGCCCGTCAGCGCCAGCTGCAGGGTGCGCGGGATAGGCGTGGCGGAGAGCGTCAGCACATGCACCTCGCTCTTCAGCTCCTTCAGCCGCTCCTTGTGCTTGACGCCGAAATGCTGCTCCTCGTCGATGATGAGCAGGCCGAGATTCTTGAAAGAGATCGATTTGCCGAGAAGGGCGTGGGTGCCGACGACGATATCGATCGTGCCGTCGGCGATGCCCTTCTTGGTCTCGGCGAGCTCCTTCGAGCCGACCAGCCGCGACGCCTGCCGCACCCTGACCGGCAGGCCGGCGAAACGCTGCGAAAAGGTCTTGAAATGCTGCCGGGCGAGCAGCGTCGTCGGCACCACGACCGCGACCTGGAAGCCGTCCATGGCGGCGAGGAAAGCGGCGCGCAGCGCCACTTCCGTCTTGCCGAAGCCGACATCGCCGCAGATGAGCCGGTCCATCGGCCTGCCGGCGCCGAGATCGTCCTCGACCGCCTCGATCGCCGTCTGCTGGTCCTCGGTCTCGTCATAGGGGAAGCGCGCCGCGAACTCCCCGTAAAGGCCGTGCGGCGGCAGCATCTTCGGCGCCGACCGCATCTGGCGTTCCGCCGCGACGCGGATCAGTTGCCCGGCGATCTCGAGAAGCCGGCGCTTCAGCCGCGCCTTGCGCGACTGCCAGGCGACGCCGCCCAGCTTGTCGAGCACGACGCCTTCCGACTCCGAGCCGAAGCGTGACAGGAGCTCGATGTTCTCGACCGGCAGGAAAAGCCGGTCGTCGCCGGCATAGAGGATTTCCAGGCAATCGTGCGGCGCGCCGGCCGCCTCGATCGTGCGCAGGCCGGCGAAGCGGCCGATGCCATGATCGGCATGCACGACGATGTCGCCGACGGCGAGCGCTCCGACCTCGGCGATGAAATCGGCGCCGCGCTTGCGCCGCTTGGAGCGGCGGATCAGGCGGTCGCCGAGGATGTCCTGCTCGGCAATCACCGCGAGCCGGTCCGTCTCGAAGCCAGATTCCAGCGGCAACACCGCGAGGCCCGCCTGCTCGGACGGCAGCTTGTCCAGCGCGGCAAGGGTCTGGACCGGCGCGACATTGCCGAGATGGTGTTCGGCGAGGATCTGCGAAAGCCGGTCGAGGGAGCCCTCGCTCCACCCCGCGATGACGACCTTCTTCCCGGCGGTCCGCAGATTGCCGATATGATCGACGGCGCGCTCGAAGACGTTGACCGAAGGATCGGCACGCTCCTCGGCGAAGGACCGCCCGGCCCGGGATCCGGCATGGAACACCTTGCGGTCCGAGGCTTCCGGCGCGTCGAAAGGGCTGAACTCCACCGACAGGCGCCCTTGCAACGCTCCGGTGACGGCGTCCGGCGACAGGAACAATGTGTCGGGCGCGACCGGCTTGTACGGCACGGCATCGGCCAAGGTCGAGGCGCCGGACTGTTCCCGCCGCGCCTGATAGTGGTCCAGGATCAGCGCATGCCGCTCGGCGAGCGCCTCGTGCGCCAGATGGTCGAAGACGAAGGGCGCGTCGGGCAGATAGTCGAACAGCGTCTCCAGCCGGTCATAGAAGAAGGGAAGCCAGTGCTCCATGCCGGCAAAGCGGCGGCCCTCGCTGATCGCGGCATAGAGCGCGTCGTCGCGCGAGGGCGCGCCGAAAGTCTCCAAATAGTGGCGGCGGAAACGGCTGATGCTCTCTTCCGTCAGCGTTATCTCGCTCATGCTTTCGAGCGCGATGCGGTCGCGCTGGCCGGTGGTGCGCTGCGAGGCGACATCGAAGGCGCGGATGGATTCCAGCGTGTCGCCGAAGAAATCGAGCCTCAGCGCCTCAGTGCTTCCCGGCGCGAAGAGATCGAGGATGCCGCCGCGCACTGCGTATTCGCCGACCTCGCGCACCGTTGCGACGCGCTCGAAGCCGTTGCGCTCCAGCCGCCCGACCAGCGCGTTCATGTCGACCCGGTTGCCGGGGCGGGCGGAGAAACCCTGCGCCGCGATCGCTTCCATCGGCGGCATGCGCTGCAGGAGCGCGTTGGCGGTGGTCAGGATCAAGCCGCGATGCGGGCTGGTCCTGAGCGCCGCCATGGCGCTCATCGCCTCCAGCCGCTGCGCGGAAACACCGGCGCCGGGCGAAACGCGGTCGTAAGGCAGGCAGTCCCACGCCGGCAGTTCGAGCACGGGAAGCTCGGGCGCGGCGAAGGCCAGCGCATCCACCAGCGAAGGCAGCCGCTGGCCGTCGCGGGCGACGAAGACCAGCGGGCCGTCCGGCGCCGCCTCGGCCGCGGCTTCGGCAAGGGCGAAGGCCTCGTAGCCGTCGGCTACGCCGTCCACGATCACGGAGGCAGCGCCGCGATTCTTCAATCCGATTGCGTCGATGAGCTTCATTTCGATGTCTGTCGTCTCAAGCGGATACCGATCGCCGGCTCGCCAATATCCGCTTCATGACGGTAGTCTGGAAGGTTTCGGGAATGGGACGCTCGCCGGTGACCCATCGCAGGAGATCGGCGTCGGGAACGTCGAGAAGCCTTTCATATTGGTCCATTTCCTTCCCGGTCAAGGATGCGATTTCGGCATCGGCGAAGGTTCCGAGGATCAAGTCCACCTCGCGCATGCCGCGATGCCAGGAGCGGAACAGCGCCTTCCTGCGGCGCGCGTCCAGCCCCGCGCTCGATCGTCTGGTTCCCGTCATGCCGCTGTCCTCGCAGATGGCGGCGGATATAGCGTGGAAAGCGGAGCCTGTCAGCCTTGCGCCGCGTTCGGGACCAACTAACATCCCGGCGATGCGCCCTGCCCTCCTCGATCCGCTGTTCGCGCCGGCCACCTCGCTCGAAGGCGTGGGGCCCAAGGTCGTGGCGATGCTGGAGAACGTCGTGCCGGCCGACCTCGGCGCGCGCGAGGCAAGGGTCGGCGACCTTCTCTTCGTCCTGCCCCATTCGGTGATCGACCGGCGCAGCCGGCCGGGCATTGCCCACGCCGCGGAAGGCCAGATCGTGACGCTGGAGGTGACGGTCGCCCGCCACCAGCCGGCGCCGCGCGGCAATCGCTCCGTGCCTTACCGCGTCTATGCGTTCGACGAAACGGGCGAGATCGCCCTGACCTTCTTCCACGCCAACGCGGCCTGGCTCGAGAAGATCATGCCGGTCGGAGCCGACATCGTCGTTTCCGGCCGGATGGAATGGTTCAACGGCCGCCCCTCGATGGTCCATCCGGACCATATCACGTCGGCCGAAGAAACGGATAGCCTGCCGCTGGTCGAGCCAGTCTATCCGCTCACAGCCGGCCTGTCGCCGAAGACCCTGCGGCGGGCGATCGGTCAGGCGCTGGGGCGCCTGCCGGTGCTGCCCGAATGGCAGGAGGGCGAAATCCTCCGGCGCCAGACATTCCCCGCCTTCGACCTCGCGCTGAAGCGTATCCATAACCCGATGGACCCGATCGACGCCTCCCCGAAGAACGCGGCGTGGCGGCGGCTCGCCTATGACGAGTTCCTGGCCGGGCAGGTCGCGCTTGCGCTGGTGCGGGCGCGGACGCGGCGGCTGTCGGGCCGCGCGCTCCAGGGAGACGGCAGGCTGGAGGCGAAAATACGCGCGGCGCTCCCCTATTCGCTGACGGCATCGCAGGAACAGGCGCTGTCCGAGATCCATGCCGATCTGGCGAGGCCCGAACGCATGCTGCGGCTGCTGCAGGGCGATGTCGGATCGGGCAAGACGGTCGTCGCGCTGCTCGCCATGGCGCGCGCGGCGGAAGCCGGCGGACAGGCCGCGCTGATGGCGCCGACGGAAATCCTCGCCCGCCAGCATCTGGCGACCATCGCGCCGCTTGCCGAACAGGCCGGGCTGAAGACCGCAATCCTCACCGGTCGCGAGAAGGGCCGCGAGCGGACCGAGATCCTCGCCGGGCTGGCGGACGGGCCGATCCATTTCGTCGTCGGCACGCATGCGCTGTTCCAGGAGCACGTGACCTTCCACGACCTCGTGCTCGCCATCGTCGACGAGCAGCACCGCTTCGGCGTGCACCAGCGCCTCGCCATGACCGCCAAGGGCGACGCGCCGGACATGCTGGTCATGACCGCGACCCCCATTCCGCGCACGCTGGTGCTGACCGCTTTCGGCGACATGGATGTTTCGCGCCTGACCGAGAAACCGGCGGGAAGGCGGCCGATCACCACCGTCACATTGCCCTTCGAGCGGCTGCCCGAACTCGTCGGCCGCATCCGGACCGCTATCGAAGAGGGCCAGAAAATCTACTGGATCTGCCCGCTCGTCGAGGAATCGGAGGAGATCAAGCTGATGTCGGCCGAGGATCGCGCCGCCGCGCTCCGCAAGGAGTTCGGCGACGCCGTCGGCCTGATCCACGGCCGCATGGCCGGCCGCGACAAGGACGCGGCGATGCTCGCCTTCAAGAACGGCGAAACGCGCATTCTCGTCGGCACGACCGTGATCGAGGTCGGCATCGACGTGCCGGACGCCACCATCATCGTGATCGAGCACGCCGAACGCTTCGGGCTGGCGCAACTGCACCAGTTGCGCGGCCGCGTCGGGCGCGGCGAACGCGCCTCGACCTGCGTTCTGCTCTACAAGGCTCCGCCGGGCGAGGTCGCCCGCCGCCGGCTGGAAGTCATGCGCGAGACGGAAGACGGCTTCCGCATCGCGGAAGAGGATCTGAAGCTGCGCGGCGAAGGCGAACTGCTCGGGACGCGGCAATCCGGCGCGCCGGGCTTCCTCGTCGCCCGCATCGAGGAGCATGCCGATATGCTGGAGACGGCGCGCGACGACGCGAGGCTGCTTCTCTCGCGCGATCCGGAACTCACCTCGCCGAGGGGCGAAGCGATACGCATCCTGCTTTACCTGTTCGGGCGCGACGACGCCGTGCGGCTCTTGAGGGCCGGATAGCAACCCTCCGACACATGAATACAGCAGATTTTTCAATTTTAACGTTTCAAATCAAATGAATTTTATCATCTTTCTTCTATTTGAAGCATACACTGGAGGGAATTATGAGAACATTAATACTCTTGTTCGTCGTTGGGATAGTTGGTTCTGCTGCAACGACAATACTTACCGCCTATATGAAATCCGACTCCAACGAGGAGGCTTTTGCCGACTTTGCTCGAGTCCAGAATGCAAATCCGGGCACGTTCCTTCCCTATGTAGCGCAATCGATCACCGCCTGCGGTTCGGATATCCCCGCTGAAACCCCTAATTTCGGGAGATACACGAAAACGGTATCCGTCATGCTTGGCCATATCAGCGAGCTGAGAGCGACCCGCAACGATCCCGCTGCCCAGAAGAAGCAAAAGACAGCTCTTGCCAAACAGATGGCGACGAATCTCAAAGATACGTCTGACGAGGATTTCAAGGTATTGACGGCTGAGATCCTGGCGCTTTCCAAGGACCGGCAGAAGCAAGGATGCATTGCCAGGAACTCGGTGGCAAAGTTCACAAGATCATAGACGATCCTATCTGTTCGGGCGCGACGACCCGGTGCGGCTCCTGAGGGCCGGCTGATTGGCCCCTTGGGCGACCTCCGCAAGCGTCGGATTGGCAATCGTCCCGTCGATCGTCTCGCCGTTCACGCTGATCACCTTCGCCTTGTATTCCGGCGCCACCAGCCCGGCGGAGACGATCAGCTTGGCGCCGTCCTCGATCGTCATGTCGAGGATGACGACCTCCGATTTCGGCACATACATCAGGAAGCCGGTCGTGGGGTTCGGCGTACAGGGCATGAAGACGGCGAGCAGCGGATCGCCCTCCTTGTCCAGCCTGGCATTGATCTCGG
Organism: Rhizobiales bacterium 65-79; assembly: GCA_001896885.1. Lineage (GTDB taxonomy): Bacteria > Pseudomonadota > Alphaproteobacteria > Rhizobiales > Rhizobiaceae > Mesorhizobium_L. Next base: position 119,566 of record MKRJ01000008.1, read on the forward strand.
TCTCTTTCTCGCCCGCCACGAAGACGATCGACCACACGCCCTTGCGCGGATATTCCACCATGCCGACCGTGCGGAACATTTCGCTCTTGTTCGACAGCACCGTTTCGAAAATCTGCTTCAGCGCCTTGTAGACGCCGCGCACCAGCGGCATCCGGTTGAGCAGGCGCTCGCCGAAGGAGACGATGCTGCGCCCGACGATATTCGCGGTCAGGAATCCGATGAGCGTGATGCCGACGACAGCGACCACCAGCCCGTAGCCCGGAATATGGAACGGCAGATAGGCGTCCGGATCATAGCGGTGCGGGATGTAGGGCCTGACCCACGAATCGACCCAGCCGATCAGCGACCAAACGATATAAATGGTGATCGCCAGCGGCGCGCAGACGATGAATCCAGTGAGGAAATAGTTCCTGAGACGTGTCATCGGCCCGGCCACCCTGCAAGCTCGCAATCCACCTCCCCCGCCACAGTCATAAGCCAGACCGGAGGGCTTGGGAATGTTAGGCGCTATTATTTAGGAACCGGAAGCCGGAAACGCTATTCGACCGTGACCGACTTCGCCAGATTGCGCGGCTGGTCGACGTCCGTGCCCATCTGCACCGCCGTGTAATAGGCAAGGAGCTGCACCGGCAGCGCATAGACGATCGGCGCGATGAATTCCGGCGTGTCGGGCAGGACGATCGTCTCGAAGGTCTCGATGCCGGCGCGCGCCGCGCCCGCCTCGTCGGTGATCAGGATGATCCGGCCGCCGCGTGCCGCGACCTCCTGCATGTTGGAGACGGTCTTCTCGAAGATGCGGTCGTGCGGCGCGATGACGATGACCGGCATGTTCTCGTCGATCAGCGCGATCGGTCCGTGCTTCAGTTCGCCTGCCGCGTAGCCTTCGGCATGGATGTAGGAGATTTCCTTGAGCTTCAGCGCGCCTTCCAGGGCCAGCGGGTAGCTGGTGTCGCGGCCGAGATAGAGCACGTGGTTCACCTTGGCGAGTTCGCGCGCCACCTTCTCGATCTGCTCCTCGAGCTTCAAGACCTGGCTGGCGAAGCGCGGCGCCTCGGAAAGCTGGCGGACGAGGCGCTTCTCCTCTCCCTCGTCGATCGTGCCGCGCTCGGCGGCGGCACGTACGGCGAGCGAGGCGAGCACCGATAGCTGGCAGGTGAAGGCCTTGGTCGAGGCGACGCCGATCTCCGGACCGGCAAGCGTCGGGAAGGTGACATGGGATTCCCGCGCGATGGTGGATTCGCGGACATTGACGATGGCGCCAATCGGAACGCCTTCGCTCCGGCAATAGCGGAGCGAGGCCAGCGTATCCGCCGTCTCGCCCGACTGCGAGACGAAGAGCGCGGCGCTCTTCTTGCCGAGCGGCATCTCGCGATAGCGGAATTCGGAAGCGATATCGATGTCGACCGGCAGCCTGGCATAGCGCTCGAACCAGTATTTGCCGATCAGCCCGGCCAGATAGGCCGTGCCGCAGGCCGAGATCGCGATGCGGTCGAGTTTCGCAAAGTCGAACGGCAGGTCCATCTCGCGCGTCTTGCCGCTGGTGAAGTCGAGATAGTGCGCCAGCGTGTGCGAGATCACCTCCGGCTGCTCATGGATTTCCTTTTCCATGAAATGCCGGTGGTTGCCCTTGTCCACCAGATAGGAGGTGCCGACCGAGCGCTGGCGCTGCCGCTTGACCGGATTGCCGTCTATATCGAAGATCTGCACCTTGTTGCGCCGCACGACGGCCCAGTCGCCGTCCTCCAGATAGGTGATGGAATTGGTGAAGGGCGCGAGCGCGATGGCGTCCGAGCCGAGATACATCTCCCCCTGGCCATGGCCCACCGCGAGCGGCGGGCCGTTGCGGGCGCCGATGATCAGGTCGTCATCGCCCTTGAACATGATCGCCAGGGCGAACGCACCCTGCAGGCGCTTCAGCGCATTGTGGGCCGCCTCGGTCGGCTGCGCGCCGCCGCGCAGCTCGCGCGCGATCAGGTGCGCCACGACCTCGGTGTCGGTCTGGGACTGGAAGACATAGCCGTCGCGCTTCAGTTCGTCGCGCAATTCGGCGAAATTCTCGATGATGCCGTTGTGGACGATCGCCACCTCGTCGGCGAAGTGCGGATGCGCGTTGGTCTCGTTGGGGACGCCGTGGGTCGCCCAGCGCGTATGGCCGATGCCGATCGTGCCCGAGAGCGGCTCGGCCTCGAGCCGGCGCTCCAGGTTGACGAGCTTGCCTTCGGCCCGGCGGCGGGAGAGTTCGCCCTTCTCCACCGTGGCGACGCCGGCCGAATCGTAGCCGCGATATTCCAGCCTCTTCAGCGCGTCGACGATGAGCGGCGCCACCGGCGTCTGCCCGACGATACCGACAATCCCGCACATCGATGAGAATCCCCTGCCTTGCTGCCGCTTTTTTACGCGCTTAGGGCGTCGGCCGCACGAACGAAATTCAAATATGGTTTCGATGCGTTTCGGCATCGGCCCAGGAGGCCGATCTCGGCACGGCACATATCACGCGTCGATTGAAGGCCGGTTACCGCGTCGATCGTTTTGCAGCGATCATTTTTTCTTCGCCGCGGCAAGCCTCGCGCGAAGCTCCCGGCCACGCCCCTCCTTGGTCGACTGGCGGGCGCGGCCGAAGGCGAGCGCCCCATCGGGAACGTCATCCGTGATGACGCTGCCCGACGCGACATAGGCATCGGCGCCGATCGTCACCGGAGCGACCAGCGCCGAATTTGAGCCAATGAAGGCCCCTGCCCCGATCTCGGTGTGGAACTTGCTGAAGCCGTCGTAGTTGCAGGTGATGGTGCCGGCGCCGAGATTGGCCTTGGCTCCGACGGTGGCGTCGCCGACATAGGTCAGATGGTTGATCTTGGCGCCGTCCTCGACGACCGATTTCTTGACCTCGCAGAAATTGCCGACCTTGACGCCCTTGCGCAGCTCGGCGCCGGGCCTCAGCCGCGCGAACGGACCGACCTCGCTGCCAGCCCCGATCACCGCCTTCTCGAAATGCGAGAAGGAATGGATGCGCACGGCTTCCGCGACCGTCACGCCAGGTCCGAACCAGACGTTCGGCTCCACCACCGTGTCCGGCGCAATTGCCGTGTCCCAGGAGAAGAAGACGGTTTCCGGCGCGATCAGCGTCACGCCGGAAAGCATCATCTCGCGGCGCTTCCTCGCCTGCCACATCGCCTCGGCGGCGGCCAGCTCCACGCGGTTGTTGATGCCGAGCGCGTTTTCGTAGGCGCCTTCGACCGCCTTCGTGGAAAGCCCGCGCCGATGCGCGATCTCCACGATGTCGGTCAGGTAGAACTCGCCCTTGGCGTTCCGGTTCTCCACGGCGTCGAGAAGCGACAGCGCGGAAGCACCGGAAGCCGCGATGACGCCCGAATTGCAGAAGCCGATCCTGCGCTCCTCCTCCGTGCAGTCCTTCTCCTCGCGGATGGCGACGAGCCTGCCGTCCCGTTCGATCAGCCTGCCGTAACCGGTCGGGTCGGGCGGACGGAAGCCGAGCACGACGACCTCGGCGCCGGCCGCGAGTTCCCGGCGCAGCCCGGCAATCGCATCCGGCTCTATCAGCGGGGCATCGCCGCACAGGAAGACGACATCGTCATAGTCCCCGGCGATGGCTTCGCGAGCGGCAAGCGCGGCATGCGCCGTGCCGCGCCGTTCGGCCTGGATGAAGGATCTCGCGCCGGGCGCATAGGCCGCGGCGGCGGCGCCTACCGCGTCCGCGCCGTTGCCGACGACCAGCGCGACATCGCCCGCGCCCGCCGCGACGGCGGCGCGCACGACATGGGCGACCATCGGCAGCCCGGCGACGGGATGCAGCGTCTTGGGCAGCGCGCTCTTCATGCGCGTGCCCTCGCCGGCCGCGAGGATGACCGACAGGCAGGTTCGTTCGTTCATGGAATGGAAGCTCGCGTGAAAGCCATATTTGCGGACGCTCCTCTTAACACCGCTTCGACGCCGTACAAAGCGGTCGACTAGCCGAGCCGGCCCAGGACCGGGAACGCCTCGAGCAGCCAGTAGGAGACGAACTGGACGCCGCCGGTGAGGAAAGCGACACCAGCGATGACGAGCAGACCCCCTATCACCTTTTCGACGCGGCCGAGATGCATGCGGAAACGGCCGAGGAAGCGCATGAAGGCGCCCGAAAAGAACGCCGCCAAAAGGAACGGAATGCCGAGGCCGAGCGAATAGGCCGCAAGCAGGAGCGCCCCTTGCGAAACGGTCTCGCGGCCGCCGGCAAGGGTCAGGATCGGTCCGAGCACCGGGCCGATGCAGGGGGTCCAGCCGAAGGCGAAGGCGAGCCCCATCAGGTAAGCGGCGGCGGCGTTGGCCGGACGGCCCCTTGTCTGGAACCGCGCCTCGCGCGAAAGAAGCGGGATCCGGACGATCCCGAGGAAGTTCAGCCCCATCAGGATGATGAGCAGCCCGGCGACGATCGCCAGCGGCTGCTGCCAATGCCTCAATACGGCGCCGATGCTCGAAGCGCCGGCGCCAAGCGCGACGAAGACCGTGGAGAAACCGAGCACGAAGGCGACCGACGCCGCGACCAGGGGCGTGCGGACCGCGCGCGTGCTCTTCGCCTCCTTGCCCTCGCCGCGGAAATCCTCGACCGTCACGCCCGCCATGTAGCAGAGATAGGGCGGCACGAGCGGCAGCACGCAGGGCGACAGGAAGGACAGCGCGCCTGCGCCGACCGCGCTCACATAGCCGATATCCACCGCCATCGATCTGTCCGCCGTGCCGCTCCACCAACGGCCATGGCTATACAGAGCGACGCCCCGAGGCTCCAGTCACCTTTGCGTGGCATGTGGCCGCGACAAGCGCCGGTGGCGGTTCGTTGCTTCAACCGGGCTTCCCGTCAACCCAGGAAGAAATGGCGGCTCACGCTGAAGGCCAGGCAGATCAGGATGAACGGGAAAAGCACGTCGAAGGCATAGCTCATGAGCCTGCTGCCGCGCTTCATTTCCGTCCGGGTAGGCCGATCGTAGTTGAATCCGATATCCTTGGTCATGGGACACCCCTATCGCCTTACGGGCGGAAGCATCGGGGCTGGCGCTTAACGGGTTATTTCCAGGATCGCTAAAATGCCGGCCGACCCGGCCCGGATCCGCGCGCGTGGTTAACCGGCGCGCGAATGGGCGGCGGCCCGGAAGCCGTCGCATGAGGCCCAGGCCCAACGATTCCGGCGGCCGTGGTCCTCCTCGGCGCCCGGTTTTCCCCGTTGAAGCGGAAAAGGTTCATCGGGCTCGAATGCAGCCGGGCGGAAAGCCGTGGGGGCCGCTCGTCTCGGGAAGCAAAAGTGGCACGGTTGCAGAAGGCAAGTGTCTTGATTCCGCGCCCCGGCGGCGCCGAGGGCCTCATCGTCCTCGGCATTCTCCTCATGCTCTTCGGCGACTTCATGTTCGCGCTGAACGACGCGCTCGGCAAATGGCTCGTCGCTTCCTTCTCGGTCGGGCAGGTCGTCCTGATCCGCTCGATCGGCTTCTTCCTCGTCCTCGCCCCCATGCTGCTCTCCCAGCAGAAGGGAACCGTCTTCCGGATCGCGAGACCGGGCCTGGTCTTCCTCCGGGCGGTGCTGACGACGGTCGATACGGCCTGCTTCTACGCCGCCGTGGTCCATCTCCCGCTCGCCGACGTCATGAGCTTCTACATGGCCGCGCCGATCTATGTCGCGGCGTTGTCGCACTTCTTCCTGCGCGAACAGGTCGGCTGGAGGCGATGGATGGCGATCGGAATCGGATTCTGCGGCGTGCTCATCATGCTGAAGCCGTCATCGTCCGCCTTTTCCCTGTCGGCGGCCTACGCGATCGTCGGCAGCCTCGCTTTTGCCATTTCGCTCATCCTGAGCCGCTTCCTGCGCGGGACGAGCGACGCCACGCTGGTGACGTGGCAGACCATCGGAGGCGTCGTCCTCGGCGCGATCCTCACCATCGGCGCGTGGAGGACGCCGTCCGTGGCGGAACTGCTCGAACTTCTTCTTCTCGGCATCGTCTCCTGCTCGGCGCATCTCCTGATCACGCGCTCGCTGAAGCTGGCGCCGGCCTCGACCCTGGCGCCGCTGCAATACACGATGCTGATCTGGGGGGCGCTGCTCGGCTACCTCGTCTTCGGCGACATTCCGGAAAGCCGCATCTGGATCGGTTCCGCGATCGTGGTGCTCGCCGGCCTCTTCATCTTCCATCGGCAAAAGGTTGTCGCCGACGTACCGCCCGAGAACGTGCCGAAGGGCGTGAGCTAGACGCCGTGAACCGTCAGATTCCGGCTCGGATCCGGGCGAGGAGACGAAAGACGCCTAGAATTTATAGGCGATGCCCACCCGGACCGTATCGAAGGAACCATGGCCGCGAAAACGAGAACCGCCGTACCCTTCGCCGAACTTGATGTCGCCGAGATCGACATGGAGGTACTCGGCGCGGGCTACGATATGCTGGGTAAAGGCGTATTCGGCGCCGCCGCCAAGCGTCCAGCCGGTATTCATGCCGTGTCCCTGCTGGTCGGAATCGAAGATGCCGCCGGACGACCGGCCATAGGCAAATCCGCCGGTCCCGTAGATCAGGGTTCGATTAATGGCGTAGCCAAAGCGGGCGCGGACCGTTCCGTAATAGGTGATATCCGCATCGCAATCACCTGTACCGCAATGCCAATAAGGGCCGCCGGTGCCCTGCCGCGTGATTCCCTTGGGGCCGTTGGATATGTCGGCCTCGAGACCGGCAACGAAATTGCTGATCTGCCAATTGTAACCCGTATAGACGCCGCCGGTGAAACGGCTCACATCGATCTTTACGCCCCTTCCATTGTCATCGAACTGGGTATAGTTTCCGAAGCTCCCTCCGGCATCGAGACCAATATAGGCTCCGGACCAATTATAGGCTGCGGCTGGCGCCGAACCGCCCGCCAGAACCGGCGAAATACTTGCGCCGAGTAATGCTGCGGAAAGCAGAAAAGACTTCGAATACTTCATGGAAGCACCCCGTTTTTCCCAACCGCAAGATAGCAGGGCGGCGACAGGCTACAATGCGGCGCGATCCATTTCCCGCAATATTGTCGGACTGTGTTGCCGCGGCAACAACCGCTCCGCAATAGGGATGGCGCTGGCAGCCTCTTCATATTCCGCCGGCAGAAGGTCGCCGCCAGCGCGCAGGTGGAGTACACGCCGAAGGGCCTCAGCCAGCCATGTGAAACTCCATACGGAAGAGAGTATGTCCTTCCGTTGTCTGAACTCCATTTATGAGAACTGGAAATTCTGTCCGTAACCGTCGCGAAGAGCGGCGCGCGGCTATTTGGCCGCCTAGGATAATAGTGAGAGGCCGGAGCGAACGGAGTGGAGGTTAGGCAATGATGAATCGCGCGCTGATAACAATCGCATTGATTTTTTTCGCGTCGTCGCCAGCGTTCGCCCAGGGCGGCACGCTGCTGAATCAGCGCGTCAAAAAGCCGATCCTCATCGCTTCCTACGCCGCCGGCGACATAGAATGCGGAAGTCTTGGAGGGACTACCAAGCACATAGCAAAAGTTCAATTTGCAGAGGTGTATTACTACCCCGAGTTTCCAAGGCGGCTCTGGTTGTGGGTAAGAGGAGATGACGGAAGCGGAGACTACGTGCTCGGAGAGAACGAGACGTGCCATTTTACCGGACCCAGGACCACGTCCCTGAAGTAGTTCCGCTCCCGGTCGCCCCGCCCTTCCGGCCCGAGTGCCGCCCGCATCCCGGTATGACGTGGAATATGTCGCCACCCGACAAAGGTATATAAATGGCGATCCCGGCAGGGCTCGAACCTGCGACACCCGGCTTAGAAGGCCGGTGCTCTATCCAGCTGAGCTACGGGACCGGATGTCCGACGCCTGATATGTCGACTGCGACGACGCCGATCAATGGGTCCACGGCGTCTTTCGGTCATAGCGGAAATTGTCGGAATAGGAAATCTGCCGCCGCTTGGCCTCGTTCGGCAATTCCACGCGGTAGGCGATGCCCTTCCGTTCCGCATAGGTGACGGCCTCCTCGCGCGTGGCGAATCTGAGCCGGATCTGGCTCTTCATGTCGCCGGAGGTGGTGTAGCCCATCAGCGGGTCGATCTTGCGCGGCTTCTCGGGCTCGAATTCGAGCACCCAGTAGCCGGTCTTGGCCTTTCCCGACTGCATGGCGGTCCTGGCGGGGCTGTAAATGCGCGCGGCCATCTTTCCCTCGTTCATTTCAATGGTCGGAGCGGCAGGATTCGAACCTGCGACCCTCTGGTCCCAAACCAGATGCGCTACCAGACTGCGCTACGCTCCGAGCAATGCCTCTCTAGAGTCACCTGCGGCCGGAAGCAAGGCACGTGAATATGGAACGCTGCTTCGGCGCGGAACGCCGCAATCCGGAAAATCCCATTCCGGCTATCTCAGCATATCGGCCAGCGCCAGCCGCATGGACGTGCTCGGTATGCCGAACAGCCCGCCATAAGGCAGGTCTAGATCGAGGATGACGAACATCACGCTCGTCACCGAGACGATGGCGATGCCGATTACGACGCCCGCAAGCAAGTTGCGCGGCGCCTGCAGCCCGAAACTCAGGAAAACCAGCATAAGCCAGAACATGAGCACGCCGGCGAACGGCGCCGAAAGCGATCCGTGAACGTCCTCGATGACCGCCCAGCGTGCGCGGGCGACTTCGCCGAAATCGGCCATGCAGCGCGCGGCGAGCGCCTTGTGCATGGCGTCCTGCGGTTCGACGCGGTCGATCGCAAGCCCGATCCCGTTCATGATGCCCGCAAGCGTCGGCGCCTCGCCGAAGCGGGGCATCGCGCTCGCGTCCGGATAGTCGACGCCCTTGGGCGCGGGCTCGCTCGGCCAGGTGCTGGCGATCACGGCGGCCGTGTACCCGTGCAGCTTCGTGCGGGCGCCGGCCAGTTCCGCGCCATAGTCGCGCATGCAGGAATCGAGTTCCGCCAGGCTCGCCGCGTAGTGGCTGCGGTCGTGAAAGGCCGAATCGTAGGAATTGCGGACGGACGCCAGCAGCAGGCTCATGACAAGGGCGGCGAAAGTGACGAGCAGGGCCGTCACGATCCGCAGGAATTCGATCGTCGGCTGGTTGCGATGCGGCTCGGGTATTCGGGATCGAAGGAAAAAGCCGCCGCTGGCTCCCGCGACCAGGAAGGCAAAGAGAATGATGGTCCAGAGGACCTCGCGCATATGGCGGCCCCACGCTCCGACTGCCGGCTATTGTTAGGATGGCCGCCGGCAACTGACAAATGGGAAATGGAGGACCGGAACCAAGCTCACGGAAGGCCGTTGCTATCGGACGTCACAGAACGGGAGAAAGCCATGGCGGACCAGAAGACGACCGAAGAGATGAACGAGGCGATGGAAAAGCAGGTCGCCGAACTCAAGCGGCAGATCGAGAAGATCAACGAAAAGCTGTCGGAGCAGGCAGCCCAGGCCGCGGAAACCGCGAAGGGATGGTACGACAGCGCTTCTTCCAAGGCGTCCAACGCCGCTTCGGCATTGCGCACGCAGGCCCAGACCGTGTCGGAGGTAGCTCAGGAAAATCCCGTTACCATCTCGACCGCGGCGCTCGCTATCGGATTCGTGGGCTTCATGATCGGCTTCGCCGTCGGGCAGTCCTCGAGCGGCTCGCATCGCTACTGGCGATAAAGCGCGAAAAGGTCAGGAGAACGGCAACGCGCCCTGGCCCTCGTCCAGGGCGCTGACGATCCGTCCGGCGAGCGTCCGCGTGATCCGCGACTTTTCTTCCAGCGCGGCGCGGTCCAGCCGGTCGACGATATCGATCGCCCTGGCGACCGAACGTTCGATCCGCCGCGCCAGGTAGCTGACGACGTGCGGCTCCACTTCCACCTGGCGATCGGCAAAAAGCTTGGCGATCACGCCTTCGAGCAAGGCGTCGTCGGGCTCGTGCACCTCGACCGTCGTCACGGCCTTCAGCCGCGAAACCAGATCCGGCAGGCGCACGCCCCAGGCCAGGGGAAAGCGTCTCGAGGTGAGAAGCAGATGCGTGCCGCTTTCGCGCACCGCATTGATCAGGTGGAAGAGCGCGGCTTCGTCGAAGGGAGCCTCGCCGATCCCGTCGATGAGGAGCGGGCCGGCAACGGGCGCATCCGCCGCCCGGCCGAGTTCGTCGGGCCGCAGGCTTCTTGCTTCCGACCATTCCCGCCAGATGGCCGCCAGGTGCGATTTCCCGGAACCCGCCGGCCCGGCAAGCACGATTGCGGCGGACGGCCAGTCTGGCCAGCGGTCGATGACCGAAACCGCTGCGGCGTTGGCTTGCGTCACGACGAGATCGTCGCGGCCGAGCGCCGGCTCATGCGCGAGCGCCAGTGGAATCTGCCGGGGGCGGTCCGGTCCCGGCACGGCTCAGCTCCCCGACGGCGTCCGGCGGCGGCGCGTCCTCTGCGCCGGCGCCGGCTCTTCACCGAGATAGAGCGGCGAGGCCTTGTAGCGTGCCAGCGCGAAGCGCATGATCACCGCGATCGCGGCCGCGCAAGGCACGGCGACGAGAAGGCCGACGAAGCCGAACAGCGCGCCGAAAGCGAGCAGCGCAAACATCAGCCAGACGGGATGCACGCCGACGCTCGAGCCGACGAGCTTGGGCTGCAGGATGTTGCCCTCGATGAACTGGCCGACGAAGAAAACGCAGGCGACGGCGGCGATCCACATCCAGTCCGGCCAGAACTGCACGAAGGCAACGCCCAGCGCCAGGATCAGCCCCGTCAGGGATCCGACATAGGGGATGAAGCTGATGACGCCGGCGAGAAGCCCGATCAGCAGCCCGAAATTCAGGCCGATGACGGTCAGCCCAAACGCATAGTACACGCCGAGGATGAGGCAGAGCGTGCCCTGCCCCCGCACGAAGCCGGCGATCGAGCTGTCGATCTCCCTGGCGAGGGCGCGGACCGTTTCGACATGCTCGCGCGGCACCCAGCTGTCGACGGTCGCGACCATGCGGTCCCAGTCGAGCAGCATGTAGAAGGCGACCACCGGCGCGACGACGAACAGGCTGACGATGTTGACGATGGCGAGGCCGGAACTCCACAGCGACTTGAAGAGCGTGGTGATGAAGCCGATCGCCTCGGTCATCAGCGAGTTCAGCCCGTCCTTGAGCTGGGCGGCGCTCACCCCGAGCGTCTTCTCGATCCACGCCGGGTCGAAATTCGTGACCAGCCCCTGCAGCCGGCCGATATAGTCCGGCATGTTCTTCATCAGATCGGCGAACTGGTTGGTGAGCACGGGCACGATGATCATCAGCGCCAGCACGAGTACGATCACGAAGGCCAGCAGGATGACGACCGTCGCCCACAGGCGGGAGAAGCCCAGTTTCTGCAGCCTGTCGGCCACCGGATCGAGAAAATAGGCGACCGCCATGCCGGCGATGAAAGGCAGCAGTATCTCGCTGAATATGAACAGGAACAGGCCGAGGACGACGACCGCGCCGACCCAAAAGAATGCCTGCTGACGCCAGTTGATCGGCGTCGCGGCTTCGTCAGCCCTGCGGGGTTTCGCTTTCGGCATATCCAGCCATGTGCTTGAGCCAGGAGACGAGATAGGCCGCGGCGGAAGCCACGGTCAAGATACCCGAGGCGATGATCAGCCATTGGCGGATCGGTCCGAACGCCATGCCGAAGGCGAGTTCGGCGAGCACCCAGCCGGCGAGCACGATCTGGATCGCCGTGTTCGCCTTCGAGACGAAGAGCGGCTTCACCTCCACCGGATTGCCCATGATGGTGGAAAGCAGCACCGCGCCGATGATCAGCGCATCGCGCGAGACGGCGGCGATGACGAGCCAGAGCGGCAGCTCGCCCATATAGCCGAGAACGACGAAGACGGTGACCAGGAGCAGCTTGTCCGCGATCGGATCGAGATAGGCGCCAAGCTTGGAGCGCTGGTCGAAATTGCGGGCGATGAAGCCGTCGACGCCGTCGGATATCCCGGCGACGAGAAACGCGGCAAACGCCCATTGCACGCGCCCGCTCAGGAGAGCGAGCACGACGAACGGCACCAGAAAGAAACGCATTACCGTGATGAGGTTGGGTATCGTCACTTCAGGCCTGTCGAGTATCGGCGCGCGAAGCCGCGGCTGGACCGGCGTCGCCAATCCGGGTCGGGCCGTTACATGGCGGCTGGATGGCCGGGCTTCAAGGTACCAGCGCGTCTTTGGCGGTTGTCCACCGATTTCGCCCGCCCCGATATCGCGATAGGATTGGCCGGTTGCGAAGGCGGGGGCTTCGTGCAATGTGCCCCGACCGGGTATGAGAGACAGGGCAGCGGATTCCGCGATGAACGGAAAGAAGAACGGCCTGACCTATGCCGATGCGGGCGTCGACATCGATGCCGGCAACGCCCTGGTCGAGCGCATCAAGCCGCTCGTCCGCTCCACCCGCCGGACGGGCGCCGATGCCGAGATCGGGGGGTTCGGCGGGATTTTCGATCTCAAGGCCGCCGGCTTCAAGGACCCACTGCTGGTCGCCGCCAATGACGGTGTCGGCACCAAGCTCCGTGTGGCGATCGAGGCGGGGCGGCACGACACGATCGGCATCGACCTCGTCGCCATGTGCGTCAACGATCTCGTCGTCCAGGGTGCCGAGCCGCTGTTCTTCCTCGACTATTTCGCGACCGGCAAGCTCGATCCCGAGCAGGGCGCGGCGATCGTCTCGGGCATCGTCGAAGGCTGCCGGCAGGCCGGCTGCGCGCTCGTCGGCGGCGAGACCGCCGAGATGCCCGGCATGTATGCCGAGAAGGACTACGATCTCGCCGGTTTCGCCGTCGGTGCGGTCGAACGCGGGCAGCTTCTTCCCACCGACGACATCGTCGAAGGGGACGTACTGCTCGGCCTCGCCTCCTCCGGCATTCATTCCAACGGTTTCTCGCTGGTGCGGCGCATCGTCGAGAAATCCGGCCTGAAATGGGACCGAAAAGCGCCGTTCGCCGCGGAAAAGACGCTGGCGGAGGCCCTGCTGGAGCCGACCCGGATCTACGTGAAACCGGTGCTGCAGGCGATAGGCGGCACGCACGGCATCAAGGCGCTGGCCCACGTCACCGGCGGCGGCTTCCCCGACAACGTTCCGCGCGTCCTGCCGCACGACTATGCCGCCGAGATCGATCTCGACGCCATCGACGTGCCGCCGGTGTTCTCGTGGCTTGCCGAAGCGGGCGGCGTCGCGGACGGGGAAATGCTGCGCACGTTCAATTGCGGCGTCGGCATGGTCGCCGTAGTGGCCGCCGGCCAGGCGGCACAGGTCGCGGCCGTGCTGAAGCAGGCCGGCGAGACGGTGATGCCGATCGGCCGCGTTATCGCGCGGCGCGATGCCGGCGTCGCTTTCCGGGGAACGATCGGCTGGTGAAAATGGAAAGAAAACGCACGGGCATCCTGATTTCCGGCCGCGGTTCCAACATGGCGGCGCTGATCGCGGCCGCGGCGGAGCCGTCCTTTCCGGCCGAGATCGCCCTCGTCATATCGAACGATCCGGAAGCGAACGGCCTGAAGATGGCCGCGCAGAACGGCATTCCGACCCGGACGATCGCCCGGAAGGACCATGCCAGCCGCGAGGAGCACGACGCGGCGATCGACGAGGCGCTTCAGGAATGCGGGGCGGAACTCGTCTGTCTCGCCGGCTACATGCGCCGTCTGACCGCCGGCTTCGTCGAGAAATGGAGCGGCCGGATGATCAACATCCACCCGGCGCTGCTGCCCGCCTTCAGGGGCCTGGACACGCACCGGGCGGCGCTTGCAGCCGGCGTCCGCATTCACGGCTGCACGGTGCATTTCGTAACGGCCGAGGTCGACGCGGGGCCGATCGTCGCGCAGGCCGCCGTTCCAGTCCTGGCTGAAGACGACGAGGCGCGGCTGGCCGCGCGGGTCCTGAAAGCCGAGCACCGGCTTTATCCGCTGGCGCTTTCGCTCGTGGCCTCCGGCCGCGTCTCCCTGAGGGACGGCAAGGTAGCGCATCATGGGCGGAACGCAGGAGATACGGGCGACATGCTGATTTCGCCTGCCCCGCCATCGACCGAGTCCGATACGGTCGACCTGGAATATCTGGCAAGGTTTACGCCGTAGGGTGTGTGGACGGGCCGTCGTTCCGGGGCCGCGCAGCGGAACCCGGAATGACGCGAACGAAGGCTGCCGATCAGTGCTCCACATAACCGGGTACTCAACTGTCCCCAGAACCTGGTCTCTTGCGACCGGTAGCAAATCTTACTACCTTCTTGGCGAAAGAGATTTATGATGGCTGCGGTCCAAAAGGTCAGCATAGCGCTTTCGCCGGAAATGGTGGCCATGCTCAAGGGCGCGGTCGCGAGCGGCGAATATGCCTCGGCCAGCGAGATCGTCCGCGAGGCGCTGCGGGAATGGAACCTGCGCAAGCCATTGCGCGAAGCTGAAATCGAGCGGCTGCGGAAGGCCTGGCGGGATGGCGTCGAGAGCGGCCCGTCTCGCGAGCTCGATCTTGAAGAAATCAAGCGGCGCGGACGTGAGAGGCTTGCGCAACTGAAGCAGGGCTGAACCATGCCGGTTGCGGTGGTCTTCAGCCCGGCCGCCGAAGCCGATCTGGATGATATCTGGCTGAACATCGCGCTGGAAAACCCAGCCGCCGCCGACCGGTTGATCGATTCCGTCCAGCAACGAACCGGGCAACTTTCGGAATTTTCCGAATTAGGGCCTTCACGTCCCGATATTGCTGAAGCCGCCCGGTCGCTGAATGTCGGCAACTATCTCATTCTTTACCGTATCGAGGCGCGAACGGTCGAAATCGTTCGTGTAGTTCACGGTGCCCGGGATCTGACGACGCTGTTCTGACGGGCAGTTTCAGGCAGCCCGCACCCAGACATGATTGTCGTGGACCGGCGCGCCGCCATAGGGCGCGGGCGCGTCGGAGCCGGTGAGCACGTTGATCCCCTCGCCGCGCTCATGCGCGCTGTTCGGCCAGATGCCCTCGGCGATCACCACGCCGCGCCGGATGCCGTCGAAGAGCTTGGCGTGCAGCACCACCTCGCCGCGCGTATTGCCGATCTCGACGCGGCCGCCCTCCTCCAAGCCGAGCGCCAAGGCGTCCTCGGGGTGGATCAGGAGCTGAGGCCGGCCTTCCTTCGCCTTCGACACGGGCGTCTCGGTGAAGCTCGAATTGAGGAAATTGCGCGCCGGCGAGGTGGCGAGCCGGAACGGATGGGCCTCATCGGCCACCTCGATCAGGTCGACATGGTCGGGGAATTCCGGCAGCCGCTCATAGGGGCCGAACACGCCCATGGAGCGCGGCGGCCGGTTCGGCGCGGCCTGCCCGGTCCAGTTCGGCTTGAAATGGAACTTCTTGTCCGCATGGCCGAAGCCGTTCAGATAATGAGCCTCCTCGAAGGGCGGTTGCTGATCGCTCCACTTTTCCTCGCGGAACGTGTCGAACGTGCCGAGCCCCTTCTTCCCGAGCATCACGTCGATATGCTCGCGCTCGGTCATGCCGAAGCCCGGCAGGTGCGACACGCCGAGCCGCTTCGCCAGTTCCTCGATGACGAAGTGGTTGGTGCGCGGCCCTTTTGGCGGCTCGACCAGCTTGGGTCCGAGCGTGATGTGCTGGTTGCCGCCGCCCTTATAGATGTCGTCATGCTCCAGGAACATCGTCGCCGGCAGCACGACGTCGGCGAGCTTCGCCGTATCGGTCATGAACTGCTCGTGCACGCAGGTGAAGAGGTCGTCGCGCAGGAAGCCTTGTTTCACCAGCCGCTGCTCGGGCGCGACATTGGCCGGGTTGGTGTTCTGGATCAGCATCGCCGTCACCGGCGGCCCGCCATGGAGCGCGTCGGGCCGGCCGACGAGTACCGGGCCGATGCGCGAATGGTCGAGATAGCGGATCTTCGGGTCGCGCAGACGCGTGCCCTCGAGCAGATCGGTGTTCAGCTTCAATATGCCGGAATTGGAGTGAAAGGCGCCGCCGCCCTCATACTGCCACGCGCCCGTCACCGCGGCGATGCAGGAAGCCGCGTGCATGGCGACGGAGCCGTTGCGTTGGCGCGAAAAACCGTAGCCGAGCCTGAAATACGTCTTCTTCGTCGTGCCGACGAGGCGCGCGAAAGCCTCGATTTCCGCCGCCGGCAGCCCGGTGATGGCGGAGGCCCATTCCGGCGTACGAGACTTGAGATGCGCCTCCAGCCCCTTCGGATCGTCGGTGTATTTTTCGAGATACGCCCAATCGGCCATTCCGTCGCGAAAGAGCACGTGCATCACCGCGCAGGCGAGCGCCGCGTCGGTGCCCGGCTTCACGACAAGGCCGATGTCGGCCTGCTTCATCGTCGCGTTCTCGTAGATGTCGACGACGACGATCTTCGCCCCGCGCTCCTTGCGCGCGCGGACCGCGTGGGTCATCACATTGACCTGCGTGACGACGGCATTGGTGCCCCAGATCACCACGCAATCCGACCTCCCCATTTCGCGCGGGTCGGGCCCGGCGAGCTTGCCCGCACCCATCATCCAGCCCGTCCAGGCGAGGTTGGTGCAGATCGAGCCGAAGAAGCCGGAATATTTCTTGGCGTGGCGCAGCCGCTCGATGCCGTCGCGCTGCACCAGCCCCATCGTGCCGGCGTAGAAATAGGGCCACACCGTCTCGGAGTCGTATCTTTCCTCCGCCGCGACGAACTTTTCGGCGACGAGGTCGAGCGCCGCTTCCCAGCTCGCCTCTTTCCACCCGCCCTCGCCTTTTGCGCCGGCGCGGACGAGCGGCTTCATAAGCCGGTCGGGATGATGCAGGCGGTCGGCGTAGCGGGCGACCTTGGCGCAGACGACGCCGGCCGTATAGCTGTTCGACTTCGCGCCGTGGATGCGGCCGATCCGGTTGCCGCCGAGAAGCTCCACCTCGAGCGCGCAGGTCGAGGGGCAGTCATGCGGGCAGGCGGAATGGCCGATATCGATCCGGGCCAGTGTGGTGGAGTTGAAATTCGCTTCATTCATGGATCAAGGTCTCGTTACGAATTTCAAAATCCGAAAACCACACTGGAACTACTAACTTGCCAGTGTCCTGACCGAATCCGAAATCCGTACGGCGCATCCCGAAGAATGAGACGGATTTCGGATGCGGGACACTGGCGTGTCATGCTTCCTGTCTACCGGATTCCATCCACCCGTTGTAGAGCCACGGCATGAACTATCGCCACATCTATCACGCCGGAAATTTCGCCGACGTCTTCAAGCACGTGATCCTGGCCAGGCTCGTCGCCTATCTGAAACGCAAGGACGCCGCCTTCCGCGTCATCGACACGCATGCCGGCGCCGGCCTCTACGATCTCGCCAGCGAGGAAGCGCAGAAGACCGGCGAATGGCGGAGCGGCATCGGCCGGCTCCTCGATGCAGCCGTGGCGGATGGTCCGGCCGGGCTGCTCCGGGACTATCTGGACATGGTGCGCGCGCTCAACCCGGATGGCGGCATTCGCCGCTATCCCGGCTCTCCATGGCTGGTGCGGCATCTTCTGCGCCGACAGGACCGGCTGACGGCAATCGAACTGCACCCCCGGGACGCAAAGACCCTCAAGGAGCTTTTCGCAGGCGATCATCAGGTCCGCGTCATCGAACTCGACGGCTGGCTCTCTCTCGGCGCGCACGTGCCGCCGAAGGAGAAGCGCGGGCTCGTGCTGATCGATCCGCCCTTCGAGGAGGAAGGCGAGTTCGACCGCATGGTCGCCGGGCTGAATACGGCTTGTCGGCGCTGGCCCGGCGGCGTCTATGCCTTCTGGTATCCGGTCAAGGACCGCGCGGCCGTCGGCCGTTTCCGCCAGGCGCTGGCGGACACCGGCATACCCAAGATCCTCGACGTGTCGATGACGATCCGCGCCCCTTCCGCCGAGCCCAGGCTGGACGGCTGCGGCATGGCGATCGTCAATCCGCCCTTTGTCCTCGGCGAGGAATTGACGGAGATCCTGCCGCTCCTCACCCGGCGGCTTGGCGAGGACAGGAACGCGGCATGGTCGCTCGACCACCTGGCGGGCGAAGCCGCTTGACCCTGATTTCGGCAGACAGCACTCTATTTAGCAGCTAGAATCACGTAATCGCGACAATCAGGACAGACCGTCATGAAGATCATCGCCCGGCGCATGGTTGCCGCCCTTGCCTCGGTTTTCTGCCTCGCCGGCACCTATGCGCCGGCAGGAGCAGCCGACATCATCGCAACAGCGCCCTCCTACCGCGAGCAGGCACCTGAGGTCTGCGCCCAGAACTGGGTGCTGTCGCGCATTACCGGCAAGTTCCGTTATCAGGTGACGCATGTGCCCGGCCTGCCCAATGTCGGTCTCGTCGATTTCCGGGATATCCGTCAGAAACGATACGAACCGGCAATGTCCGACAGTGAGTTCACCCGGACCTATTGCGAGGCCACCGCCTACACCTCGGACGGGCAGCGGCACGCAATGTGGTATCTGATCGAGGACCGCGCGGGCTTCGCCGGCCTCGGCCACAATGTCGAGTTCTGCATAGTCAATTTCGACCGCTGGAAGGTCTATAACGGCCGCTGCCGTGTGCTGCGCTGAGCGGCGCGGTAGACCAATGTCTGCCGAGGGGATGACGGGCCGGCTTTTTGCGGTGCTCTCGGCACTGCTCCTGTGCCTCGTGGCCGGGACGGGGGCCGGATATGCCGCCGGCTCCGACTCGCAGGCGGCGGCATCCGGAGCCAGGCCCTTCGATTTCTACGTCCTGTCGCTTTCCTGGTCGCCGAGCTACTGTGACGCCGAGGGGAAGAAGGCCAACAAATACCAGTGCGGCAAGCACCCGGCCTACGGTTTCATCGTGCACGGGCTGTGGCCGCAATACGAGCACGGCTATCCGAAGGACTGCAAGAGCGACGCCGAGCGCCGCGTGCCGCGCGAGCGTCTGAGGGCGATGTCCGACCTGATGCCGGGCTACGGCCTCATCATCCATGAATGGCGCACCCACGGCATGTGCACCGGACTTTCGCAGGACGACTATTTCGCCGCCCTGCGCAAAGCCTATGGAAGCGTCAAGGTGCCCTCCGACTTTCCCTCGGACGGCGGCAGCGTCAAGCCTTCCGACGTGGAGGCGGCGTTCATCGCGGCCAATCCGGGAATGCCGTCCGACGGGATCAGCGTCGATTGCGACCGCAAATATCTGCGCGAGGTGCGCATCTGCCTGACGAAGGACATGCGGTTCCGGCCCTGCGAGGAACTCGAGCGCGCAAGCTGCCACGCATCGAGCGTGGAGATGCCCCCAAGATAGGGACTGTGGCCCAAGCCATACGCGTTGCGAGACCGGGACGGAGGTTCAGAGCCTTTCATGGTTAGCTGGAAGCAGTTCTGTTTCTCCGATGGCGAGGCGATCCGCCAGGAGGGCGGCGCGGGCGTACCGGTGGTACGGCCAAGTCCGCCCGACGAAGCGGGCGCCCGCCAGCGGGAAACCCTTCGGGCCGGGTGAATTCGGGCCAAATCCTTCGGCCTTCGGACCTTGGCCGTACCACCGGTACGACCGCGCCGAAGGCCTCGACCCCGGGTCCGGCCTCTGGCCGGCCCGAGGGCAGGCCAAGGCCCGAATTCCCTCCGGCAGAACGCTTCCATCTAGCCATGAAAGGCTCTAGCTTGCCGGTGATTTTTTTGTCCCGGAGAGGAAAATGCCCAAACTCTTGTTCGCCACCGCGTCCCCCTACAGCGCCAAGGTGCGCATGTCGGCGGCCTATGCCGGCATCGCGCTGGAAGCAATCCCCACGAACACCGGCGACGAGCCCGAACTGCTCCTGAAGAACAATCCGCTCGGCAAGATCCCCGTTCTCCTTACGGACGAGGGCGAAAGCCTCTTCGACAGCCGCGCCATCACGCAATATCTGAACCGGATCTCGAAAAACGCGCTCTTCCCGCGCAACCCGGCCAAGCGGCTGGAAGCGGAAAGGCTGGAGGCGCTAGCCGACGGCATCTGCGACTGCCTGCTCGCCCATGTCTATGAGCGGCGCTTCCGGCCGGAGGAGATCGTGCACCAGCCCTGGCTGGACAAGCAGTGGAAGAAGGTGACCCGCGCGCTTGATTCCCTGGAGGCTTCGCCGCCCAAGCTGCCGAAGAAGATCACCACCGGCCAGATCGCGCTCAGGGCCTGTCTCGGCTACCTGGAACTCCGCTTTCCCGGCAAGTGGGAACGCGGTCATACGAAGCTGAGGCGCTGGGTGAAACGCTTCGACGAGAAGTTTCCCGAGCTCGCGCCCTATACGCCCCGATAAAGAAAAAGGCCGGATCCGCGCGCGACGCGGGTCCGGCCTTTGCCGTTGGGTCTGCGAACGATCAGCGCGAGTAGAACTCGACGACCAGGTTCGGTTCCATCTGGACGGCGAACGGCACGTCGGCCAGGCCCGGCACGCGCGCATAGGTCGCGGTCATCTTCGTATGATCGGCGTCGATATAGTCGGGCACGTCGCGCTCCGGAAGCTGTACGGCCTCCAGCACGGTGACGAGCTGCTTCGACTTCTCGCGCACCTCGATCACGTCGCCCGGCTTGCAGCGGTACGAGCCGATATTGACCCGCTTGCCGTTGACGTTGACATGGCCGTGGTTGACGAACTGGCGCGCGGCGAAAATCGTCGGCACGAACTTGGCGCGGTAGACGATGGCGTCGAGGCGCGATTCCAGCAGGCCGATCAAATTCTCGGAGGTGTCGCCCTTGCGGCGGTTCGCCTCCTCGTAAACCTTACGGAACTGACGTTCCGAAACGTCGCCATAGTGGCCCTTCAGCTTCTGCTTGGCACGCAGCTGCAGGCCGAAATCGGACAGCTTGCCCTTGCGGCGCTGGCCATGCTGGCCGGGTCCGTATTCGCGGCGGTTCACCGGGGATTTGGGACGGCCCCAGATATTTTCGCCGAGGCGGCGGTCGATCTTATATTTCGCGGATTCGCGCTTGCTCATCGCATTTCCCTTCAAAAGGTTGCCACCTGGAACCTCATGTTCCAGATGAAGGAAACGCGCCCTCCTCTGGCTCCCATTTCCGGAGCCTGACAGGGCCTCCCACGCACGCTTTGCGGAAAGGCCCACGGGACACGTCACTTCCGCACGGCGTTACGGCGAGCGATCGCCACCACCGCACGAAAAAGCAATCACCGGACATTCCTGCCCGGTGATCGCGCCGTTCGTTAGTCGCAAATCCTGCTCCTGTCAACGTCTCCGCGCGGTCCGCCGGCCCACGGAGGCTTGTGCTGTCGGCTCACTCGGCGGGAATCATCGCCTCTTCATGATGATGTTTCTTCTGGCCCATGCGGAGCAAGGCCAGGCGGAAACGGTCCGTCAGCCGTAGCAGGACCCTGATGGCCAGCGGCGGTGGGGCGAAATGCGAAGTGAATTCCTCATTGATCTGCCGCGGCCGCCAGTATTCCTCGTTCCATTGCCGGAAGGCTTTGACCAGCTCGATTTCCTGTTCCCGTTCGACCGCGAGCGTCGAGCAGCCGCAGCTCGCGGCGATCGTCATCCGCCCCTGCGAATCGAAAAGAAAGCTGTGATGGCTGGGAATATGCTGGAGCGTGCCACGGTTGACGGCAAACTGTTCCGGGCTGGTCCGCAGCGCGCTTATCATGGGACTGACATTCAAGTAGGACATGACTTACCTCCTGAAGTTCGACAATGGTGGGCGCGATCATGACGGCGTCTAAGTTCTCTCCGGCATCACCGCGGCCACTGCCCGTCCGCGCCGGTGTCGGCATGCGAAACTTGCACGCCGGATGAACACGCCACAGAACCGCACGCCGTAGGAAAGGTTCCAGACGGCTCAAGATTCCTGTCCTCCGGTGGGCGGCTCCGACTGCAGCCCGCCGCCGGGCGAACGAACTTCACCATTTCCGATTGTCCCAAAGGACAATTTACCCTCTTCATGTTAGGTTTTGGTCGGTGTGACCGCGTCGGCAGGCGGGAGGCTATGGCGGCAAGGGCCAACAGATTCGGCAAAGCGGCATCGGCGGCGCTCATGGCGCTCTGCCTGTCTTTCGGCGTCGCGCCGGGGTCCGCGGGCGCCGACGCGCAATATTGCCGGCACCTCGAAGCCGAGCTTGCATCGGCTTCGGCGCGCCCGGACGCAGCCATGCTCGATCGCTACAACCAGGCGATCGAGGACCAGACGGCGGAGCTCTCCCGCGCGCGCCGCATCGCCCGGGGCAGCGGCTGCTCCGACCTGTTCGGCAACCTTCGCGACGATCCCTCCGGCCGCTGCGATCCGATCAGCCGGACGATCGACCGGATGGAACGCAACATGACGAAGCTCGAGGAGCGCAAGGATACGCTGGCGGCGCGCGCCGACGGCCCGGGCCGGCGCGAAATCCTTGCGGCCATCGACGCCAATGGTTGCCGCGACGAGCAGACGGCGGCACGCCGGCTGCCGGAACCTCTAGATGCCGACAGCGACAGCGGCGGGAGGGGCTCTTTCAGCCCCATCAACCAGGGTATCGTCATCCACCGTTCGGGGCCGCCACTGGAAGGAGACCTTCCCGCGTCCACGCCCGACAACGGCTACGCCGACCCGTCGGGGACCTATCGGACGATGTGCGTGCGGACCTGCGACGGCTATTATTTTCCGATTTCGTTCGCCACCTCGCCCGCCAATTTCGCGCGCGACGAGCAGTCCTGCCAGGCCCAATGCCCGGGTACGAAGGTGGAGCTCTACTACCACGTGCCGGACCAGGAATCGGCGGACATGGTCTCGCTGGCCGGCGTCCCGTACAAGGACCTGCCGACGGCGTTCCTCTACCGCAAGGCCAACGCGCCCGGCATTCCGGGCTGTACATGCGCGCAGGCCGCCCGCTCGTCGATCATCGCAGCGACGCCCTCGGACGATGCCACCCCGGAGACGGCCCCCGCCGCCCAGTCATTGCCACGTCCGGACGGCGCAGCCGGCGGCAAGCCGAAGGCCGCCAATCCCGCGGCCGAGGCCGCCGCCGCCGGGCCCACGCCCGAAGCCGACGAGAACCGCAAGGTCAGGGTCGTCGGGCCAACGTTCCTTCCCGACCCATCAAAGGCAATAAATCTGCGAGCTCCGGGCCCGAAGAAAGCCCCGTGAGCGCCAGCCTCAGCGGCGCGAACAGTGCCCTGCCCTTGCGGCCGGTCTCTTCCTTCACGCGGTCCGACCACAATTTGAACGTCGAATGATCCCACGGCTCGGGCGGCAGCCAATCGAAGGCGGCACGAACGAACTCGATGTCTTCCGCCGGCAGTCCCGGCTTCTCCGTGGGACCGTCCCGCACGATCCGCCACCATTTCGCCGCTTCGGCGAAAATATCGAGATTGCCGCGCACCGCCAGCCAGAACGGCTCGGCCTGCGGACCGTCGATACCGAGCGCGACGAGGCGCGGCGCCGCCTCCCTGAATTCCATGCCGTGGAGAAGCGCGCGATTCAGGACCTTCAGTTCCTCGGGATCGAATTTCGAGGCCGAGCGTGACGTTGCGGCCGGATCGAAATGCGCCGCGAGTTCCGCCATCGAACGCATCGCGGAAACGCTCTCCGACGTGCCGATGAGCACGGCAAGCGAGGCGACCGCCATAGGCTCCAGCCCGGCTTCGCGCAGGCCCCGGATCGACAGCGCTCCCGAACGCTTGGAGAGCCCCTCGCCCGATACCGTCGTCAGCAGGTTGTGGTGGCCGAAGGCGGGCGGCTCGGCTCCGAAGGCGCGGAAAAGCGCGATCTGGACGCCCGTGTTGGTGACGTGATCGTCGCCGCGGATGACATGCGTGATCCCCATGTCGATATCGTCGACGACCGAGGTCGGGGTATAGAGATAGGTCCCGTCGGCGCGCACGAGCACCGGATCGGAGAGCGATGCGAGGTCGACCGTCTCGCGGCCGCGCACGACATCGTCCCAGTGGATTTCCGTCCGTTCCGTCTCGAAGGGCGATTTCGCGAAGTTGGGCAGCAGGAAGCGCCAATGCGGCGCGCGGCCCTCCGCCTCGAGCGCCAGTTTCTCGCCTTCCGTCAGCTTCAACGCCTCGCGGCCATAGACAGGCGGCAGGCGCCGGGAGAGCCTGATCTTGCGGCGGAGCTCCAGTTCCTCCGGCGTTTCGTAGCAGGGATAGAGCAGGCCTTCGGCTTTCAGCTTCCCGATGGCCGCATCATAGGCGGCAAATCGCCTGGACTGGTACTCGACCCGGTCGGGGCGGATGCCGAGCCATTCGAGGTCGGCGAGGATGCCGTCGACATATTCCTGCTTCGAGCGGACGATGTCCGTGTCGTCGAAGCGCTGGACGAAGCGGCCGCCGTGCTTTTGGGCGAACAGCCAGTTGAACAGCGCCGTGCGCGCATTGCCGATATGGATATAGCCCGTCGGAGACGGTGCGAAGCGGACGGTGACGGTCATGCGCGCGGGTTAGCCGAGGCCGGAGCGCTTGGCAATGCAGGCGCTATCGGTGGGACAGGATATTGACGAGCCGGCCGAACGGATCGCGGACATAGAAGCGCCTGACGCCCCAGGGCTCCTCCGCCGGTCCGTATTCAATGGCGAAACCGGCCTCGCGCACGCCTTCAAGTGCCGCATCGACATCATCGACCTCGATCGACAGGTCCGGCACCGGCGTCCCGGAACCGCCTTCCGAGGCGAAGCTCACCTGGACACTGCTCATCGCGTCATGCGACCCGTAGGTGAGGATCCAGCCATGGTCCATCAGGATTTCGAGGCCGAGCACGTCGCGATAGAAGCGCTCCGCATCCGCCGGATTTCCCGCCTCGATATTGGCGACGATGCGCTTGACCTTCATGGCCGGTTCCTCCTTGCAAAAGGCCCCGCGGCTTTCACCGCAGGGCCCTCTTCTGGTTCCCCGCCGTCCTCGCGGACGGCCGGCCGGAAAATCAGTGCGCCAGCACCGCGAGCAGCAACAGCGCCACGATGTTGGTGATCTTGATGGCCGGGTTCACGGCCGGACCGGCGGTGTCCTTGTAGGGATCGCCGACCGTGTCGCCGGTAACCGACGCCTTGTGTGCCTCGGAGCCCTTCAAATGCTTCACGCCGTCCTTGTCGGTGAAGCCGTCCTCGAAGCTCTTCTTGGCGTTGTCCCAGGCGCCGCCGCCGGAGGTCATCGAGATGGCCACGAAGAGACCGTTGACGATGACGCCGAGGAGCGACGCACCGAGCGCGGCGAAGGCCGAGGCGCGCGAACCGGAGATCAGGAGCACGCCGAAATAGACGACGAGCGGCGCCAGAACCGGCAGGAGCGACGGGATGATCATCTCCTTGATCGCCGCCTTGGTAAGGAGGTCGACCGCGCGGGCGTAGTTGGGCTTGGACGTGCCCTGCATGATGCCCGGATTTTCGCGGAACTGCTTGCGCACTTCCTGGACGATCGAGCCGGCCGCACGGCCGACCGCCGTCATGGCGATGCCGCCGAAGAGGTACGGGATGAGGCCGCCGAAGATCAGGCCCGCCACGACATAGGGGTTCGACAGGTCGAACGAGATCGTGCCGATGCCCTGGAAATACGGGAACTTGTCGCCGTTGCCCGCGAAATAGCGGAGGTCGTTCGAATAGGCCGCGAACAGCACCAGCGCGCCGAGGCCCGCCGAACCGATCGCGTAGCCCTTGGTCACCGCCTTGGTGGTGTTGCCGACAGCGTCGAGCGCATCCGTCGAGTGGCGCACTTCCGCAGGCAGGCCCGACATCTCGGCGATGCCGCCGGCATTGTCGGTCACCGGGCCGAAGGCGTCGAGCGCCACGATCATGCCGGCAAGGCCGAGCATGGTCGTGACCGCGATCGCGATGCCGAAGAGGCCGGCAAGCTGGTAGGTGGCGATGATGCCGCCGATGATGACGATCGCCGGCAGCGCGGTGGCTTCCAGCGACACCGCAAGGCCCTGGATGACGTTGGTGCCGTGACCGGTCACCGACGCCTGGGCGATGGAGTTCACCGGGCGCTTGTTGGTGCCGGTATAGTATTCGGTGATGACGACGATCAGGCCGGTCACGATCAGGCCGACCAGGCCGCACACGAACAGGTCGGTACCGTTGATGACCGTATCGGCGCCGCCGCTCAGCGATTTCACCGAGCCGACCTCGCCCCAGCCGATGGTGAGCGAGTTGGCGATGGCGAGCCCGACGATCGACAGGATGCCCGTCGCGATCAGGCCCTTGTAGAGCGCGCCCATGATCGAACCGTTGGCGCCCAGCCTGACGAAGAAGATGCCGATGATCGAGGTGACGATGCAGGCGCCGCAGATCAGCAGCGGATAGAGCATCACGTTCGGCAGCACGGCGGTTCCGCCGAAGAAGATGGCCGCCAGCACCATGGTGGCGACGACGGTCACCGCGTAGGTCTCGAAGAGGTCGGCGGCCATGCCGGCGCAGTCGCCGACATTGTCGCCGACATTGTCCGCGATGGTGGCCGGGTTGCGCGGATCGTCCTCGGGGATGCCGGCCTCGACCTTGCCGACGAGGTCGCCGCCGACATCGGCGCCCTTGGTGAAGATGCCGCCGCCGAGACGGGCGAAGATGGAGATCAGCGAGGCGCCGAAACCGAGCGCGACGAGCGAGTCGACGACATGGCGGCTCGCCGGATCAAGACCCATGAACTGGGTAAGGATGAGATAATAGACGGACACGCCGAGGAGCGCGAGGCCCGCCACCAGCATGCCGGTGATGGCGCCGGACTTGAAGGCGATCTCGAGCCCGGCGGCGAGGCTGCTGGAGGCGGCCTGCGCCGTTCGCACATTGGCGCGGACGGAAACGTTCATGCCGATGAAGCCCGCGGCGCCGGAAAGCACCGCGCCGATCAGGAAGCCGATCGCCGCGCTGATCGACAGCAGCCACCAGGCGAGGATGAAGACGATCACGCCGACGATGGCGATGGTGGTGTACTGGCGCGAGAGATAGGCCTGCGCGCCTTCGCGGATCGCGCCGGCGATTTCCTGCATGCGGGCGTTGCCCTGGTCCGCCGCCAGCACCGATTGCGTCGCCCAGATGGCGTACACGATCGAGAGCAGGCCGCAGGCGATGACGACATAAAGCATGGTCATTTCCCTTGATATGGTTCCCTGGAAATCCCTCCTGGAACCGAAAGAATCGGGATGGGCGCCGTCTGGACGGAATCCTCCCCCTCGCGGCGGCTTATGCGTAACCAGCCACGGAACGTCAAGGATTTGTTCGGCTTTTGCCCGGCTTTCGCCTTATCACAAAGGCGAACGGGGGACGGCTATTCTCCAGCGGCCAGTCTTGTCCGCGAGCGGCCGATCGCCAGGACGCCGAGGGAGCCGAGGCAGATCGCCACCACCGGGAACACGATCCAGTTCAGCATGTCCCAGCCATAGGCGTTGTAAACCTGCCCGGACATCAGCGAGGCGAAGGCGACGGTGCCGAAGAGCAGGAAGTCGTGCAGCCCCTGCACCTTGTTCTTTTCCGAGGGCCGGTAGCTTTCGGTGAGGATCGCGGTCGCCCCGATGAAACCGAAATTCCAGCCCACGCCGAGCAGGACGAGCGCCGTCCAGAAGCGCCAGAGGTCGATCCCGGACAGGGCGGTCAGCGCGCAGCCGACCAGCAGCACCAGGCCCGTCGCGACGATCTTTTCCTTGCCGAAGCGGGTGATGAGACGACCGGTGAAGAAGCTCGGGCCGAACATCGCCATCACATGCCACTGGATGCCATGGACCGCGTCGTCCGTGCCGAGGCCGCAGCCGACCATGGCCAGCGGCGCGCCGGTCATGACGAAACTCATCAGCCCGTAGCTGGAAACGGCGCAAAGGAAGGCGATGATAAGGCGCGGCTGTGCCAGGATCGTCGCCAGCGGCCGCGCCGCCTCATGCTCGGCGAAGCTGGCGGCGGGCGTATCCTTCGGCAGGTCGAGGAAGAAAAGGATCACCGCGCCGATCGCGGCGAGGCCGATGAGGGCGACGAAGGAGCCGGCGAACGGGACCGGCGCAAGAAGCTCGCGCGTGTAGATGACGGTCTGCGGCCCGATGATCGCCGCGAACATGCCACCCGCCATCACCCAGGAGATGGCGCGCGCCTTGAATGACGCCGGTGCGTTGTCGGCCGCGGCGAAGCGGTATTGCTGGACGAAGGAATTGCCGGCGCCGATGACCAGAAGGCCTATCACGAAGAGCCAGAAATTCTGATGGAAGAGGGAGACGGCCGCAACGCCTCCGCCGAGCGCGCTGAACAGCGTGCCGACCCAGAACCCGTTGCGCCGGCCGAGCGCTCGCGCGATCGCCGCCGCAGGCAGCGCGCCGAGCGCCACGCCGACGTTGAAGCCGGTCACCGGCGCCGTCGCCAGCGACTTGTCCGCTCCAAGCAGGTAGAGCCCGGCGAGGCCGCCCATCGAGATCGCGATCGGCGGGCAGGAGCCGACGATCGCCTGCAACGCCGCCAGCAGGAGGGCGATGCGCCGGGGCGACGAGGCGGCCGTCGCGTTCATCCGGCGCTCCTGCCCCTGCCCTCTCCGCGCACGCGCCGCGCCACGCGGTCGAGCACGGCGTTGACGAGCTTGGGTTCGTCCTCCTCGTAGAAGGCCTTGGCGATATCGACATATTCCGAAACGATGACGGCGACCGGCACGTCAGGCCGCTTCATCAGTTCATAGACGCCGGCGCGCAGGATGGCCCGGAGCGTCGAATCGAGTCGGGAGAGCGGCCAGTCCTCGGTGAGCGACTGGCCGATGACGGGGTCGATCTCCTTCTGATGCTCGACGACGCCGGACAATATGGCGCGGAACCATTGCGCGTCCGCTTCGCGATAGACGGAGCCATCGACTTCCTTGCCGAGGCGATAGGCCTCGTACTCCGCCGCGATCTCCAGGAGCCCGGTTCCGACGATATCCATCTGGTAGAGCGCCTGCACCGCCGCCAGCCGCGCCGTGCCGCGCTTGTTGGCCTGGCGCATCGCCGGCTCGCCGGCCTTGCTGGGAGACGGCATCGGCGTCAGGCTCCGAGCTTGCGTCGAAGCTCGATCATGGTAAGCGCGGCCCGTGCGGCGAAACCGCCCTTGTCGCCTTCGTTGGCGCGCGCGCGGACCCAGGCCTGCTCGTCGTTTTCGACGGTGAGGATGCCGTTGCCGATCGCAAGCCCCTCCTCGACCGAAAGATCCATCAGCGCGCGGGCCGATTCGTTGGCGACGATATCGAAATGATGGGTTTCGCCGCGGATAACGCAGCCGAGCGCGACGAAGCCGTCATATTCCCTGCCGCCATCTTCCGCGGCGTCGAGCGCAAAGGCGACGGCCGCCGGGATCTCCAGCGCACCCGGAACGGTCACGACGTCGTAGGTGGCGCCTGCGCGATCGAGCGCGGCCTTGGCGCCGCCAAGTAGCGCATCCGCGAGGTCGTCGTAGAAGCGCGCCTCGACGATGAGAAGGTGGAGCTTTTCCTGATCGGCCATGAACGTCTCCGGAAGAGCGGGTGACTTAGGCCGAACCGCTCATCGGCGCAAGCGTCCAACTGCCTGCGGCCCGGTGGAATCGCGTCACACTTGTAACTCTCGCCGTTCCGCCGCCCCCGCTACGTTCGTTACGTGACCAACGCGAGTGACGGCAAACGAACGGATTACGCCTCAAGCACGGGGCGCGACCGTCGCAAGACAGGAGTTTCGAAGCCATGACACCATCAGCCCAAAATCGTCGGAATGAGGAACGCCCTGCCCCGGACAGGCCGCCGGTCGTGTCGCCGAAGGAGTGGGAAGCGGCGCGCGAAAAGCTTCTGGTCAAGGAGAAGGCCCAATTGCGGGCCCACGACGCATTGGCGGCCGAGCGGCGGCGGATGCCGTGGATGGCGGTCGAGAATACATACGAATTCGACGGGCCGAAGGGCAAGGCGAGCCTGCTCGACCTGTTCGAGGGCCGGCGGCAGCTCATCGTCTACCGCGCCTTCTTCGAGCCCGGCGTGCATGGCTGGCCGGAGCATGCCTGCATCGGCTGCTCGCTGGGGGCCGACCAGGTATCGAACCTCGTCCATCTGAACGCCCGCGACACGACGCTGGCCTACGCCTCGCGCGCCCCGCAGACCGACATAAAGCGCCTCAAGGCACGTATGGGTTGGGAAAACATCCCCTGGTACACCATCACCGACAGTTTCGACGCCGATTTCGGAGTGGACGAGTGGCACGGCCACAACGCCTTCATCCGCGACGGCGACAGGATCTACCGCACCTATTTCATCAACTGGCGCGGCGACGAGGCGATGGGCACCGTCTGGAGCTATCTCGACATGACGGCGCTTGGCCGTCAGGAAATCTGGGAAGATTCGCCGAAAGGCTACCCACAGACCCGGCCTTACAAATGGTGGAACTGGAACGACAGTTACATTCCCGGCGCCGCGCCGGACGAAAAATGGGTGGAAGTGTCGGATGCGGGAGAAGCGGCTTTCCGGAAGTGAACACGGCATCTCGAAGAGATTGAAAGCGGCAGGCGCTGGCAGGCGCCTGCCGCTTCTTCGATTTTATGCAACCATCCTGTTGCGCTTTTCCAACCGGCATGCCATATAAAAGGCAACCAGGAGGTTGCATCATGACCGATCGCATCGAGAAGCATGTCGAGATCGACGCCCCGATCGAGCGGGTGTGGCGAGCGCTGACCGACTACAGGGAATTCGGCGAATGGTTCCGCGTGAAGCTGGAAGGCCCTTTCGCGCCGGGCCAGGTCTCGCGCGGCCATATCACGTATCCGGGCTATGAGCATCTCGCCTGGGAAGCGACGATCGTGAAGATGGAAGAGCCGCGCTATTTCTCCTTTACCTGGCATCCCTATGCCGTCGACCCCAAGGCCGACTACTCGAAGGAGACGCCGACGCTGGTCGAATTCCGGCTCGAGGCTGCCGGCAAGAGCACGAGGCTGACGGTGACCGAATCCGGCTTCGATAGATTGCCGAAGCATCGAATGCCGGAAGCCATGCGCATGAACGACGGCGGCTGGGCCGAGCAGATGAAAAATATCAAAGCCCATGTCGAACGTTGACGCTTCCCGGGCAGGTGCAACGACCCATGCGCCGGCCGCCATCTTCGCGGCGCTCGGCGACCGGACCCGGCTTTCCCTCATCCATCGTCTGAGCGACGGACGTCCCCGCTCCATCGCCAGCCTGTCGGCCGACGCGGCGATCACCCGCCAGGCGGTAACCAAACATCTGAACGTACTGGAAGAAGCCGGCCTCGTGGCAAGCAGCCGCATGGGGCGGGAGAGCCGGTACAGTTTCCGGCCGGAAGCGATCGAGGAAATCCGCGCCTATCTGGACGAAGTCTCGCGCCAGTGGGACGATGCGCTCGGCCGGCTCAAATCATTCGTGGAGAAGTGACGGATATGTCAGCGGGCCTCGCGGGTGCGCCGGAGGCGGAGCGCGACAAATAGTCGAACCCTGGATCTCGGGTTCAGCCGCTTGCCTCCACCAGCCGTGCGGCATAGCGCGCCATGGTATCCACTTCGAGGTTGACGCGGTCGCCCGCCTGTCGCTCGCCCCATGTCGTCACGGCGAGCGAATGGTGGATGAGGAGCACGTCGAAGCGGTTGCCGTCCACATGGTTGACGGTGAGCGAGGCGCCGTCGAGTGCGACGGAGCCCTTCGGCGCGATGAATCGCGCCAGTTCCGCCGGCGCCTCCAAAGTGAACCTGACCGCTTCGCCCTCGTCCTCGCGCGTCAGGATGGCCGCCATGCCGTCTACATGGCCGGAAACGATATGGCCGCCGAGCTCGTCGCCGATCTTCAGCGCCCTTTCGAGGTTGATGCGGGTGCCGGCCTTCCAGTCGGCGGCCGTGGTAAGCCGCAGCGCCTCTTCCCATGCCTCCACCTCGAACCAGCGCTGGTTCGAGCCCTGTTCCGGCAAGGAGACGACGGTGAGACAGACGCCGGCGCAGGCGACCGACGCGCCGATGGCGATCGTCTCGGGGTCGTAGTTCGTTTCGATCCGGATATGGGCGCCCTTCTTCCTCGGCGTGACGGCCGAAACGGTGCCGATGTCGGTAACGATGCCGGTGAACATCAGGATTTTCTCACCCATTCGCTGTAGCTGTCCTCGCCATAGCGTGCTTCGCGAACAAGATGAAAGCCTTCAGGCGCCCGCTCCGGGGCGATCGGGGACGGAATGCCCTCCCGGCCGATCTCGACGGGGCCGGTGAAAACGGTGATGCGATCCACGAGCCCTTCGTCGAGGAAGTGGCAGACCGTCTCGGCGCCGCCTTCGACCATGAGAGCAGAGACGCCCCGCGCGGCAATATCCTCCAGCAGTTCCGGCAGGGCGAAACCGCCATCGGCGATCTCCGCGGCAAGGAACTCGACGCCCTCTGCTTCCAGCGCGGCCCTGCGGGACCTGTCGCAACCCTCGGCCGCCGCCGCGACCCAGACCGGCGCCTCGCGCGCATCCTTCACCATCTTCGCCCCGGTCGGCAGTCGAGCGGCTGCATCGAGGACGATGCGGATGGGCGAGCGCGCTTCGAGCCCTGGCAGGCGGCAGGTCAGTTCCGGATCGTCGGCAAGCACGGTTCCGATGCCGACCAGGATCGCGTCGGCCTCGGCGCGCATCACATGCACCTGGCGGCGCGATATCTCGCCGGTGATCGCGACCTGCCCCTTGCCGGGCAGGCCGATCCGCCCGTCACGCGATACCGCAAGCTTCACGGTTACCTCCGGCCGCTTGCGGGAAGCGCGCGTAAGGTAGCCAGCCATCAGGTCAGCCGCCTCTTCAGCCATGACGCCTTCCGTCACCTCGATGCCCGCACGGCGCAGGATCGCGTAGCCCTTTCCCGATACGCGCTCATCCGGATCGCTCGCCCCACCGACCACGCGCGCCACGCCGGCGGCGACAAGGGCCTCCGCGCAAGGCGGCGTGCGACCGTGATGGGCGCAGGGCTCCAGCGTCACATAGGCCGTGGCGCCGCGCGCCAGATCGCCTGCCTCGGCAAGTGCCTGCGGCTCGGCATGGGGCCGGCCCCCAACCGCCGTTACACCGCTGCCGACGATGACCGGCCCGTCGCCGTCGTCCCGCACGATCAGCGTGCCGACGGAGGGGTTGGTTCCGGTCAGGCCGAGATGCCGGCGCGCCAGACGGATCGCCGCCGCCATGAAGCGGCGGTCGGTCTCGCAGTCGGGAGGCAGGCGGCCGTCCGCGGCCATCGCTCAACCGGCGCTTTCGTCGGCCTTCAGTTCGCCGAGCAGTTCGTGGAAATCCTTGGCCTCGCGGAAATTGCGATAGACCGAGGCGAAACGCACATAGGCGACATCGTCCAGCGACTTCAACGCCTCCATGACGAGATTGCCGATGTCGCCGGCCGGGATTTCCGTCTCGCCCGAGCTTTCGAGCTGGCGCACGATGCCGGTCACGGCGCGCTCGACGCGCTCGGGATCGACGTTGCGTTTCCTGAGGGCGATATCGAAGGAACGCGCCAGCTTGTCACGGTCGAACGGCACCTTGCGGCCTGACTTCTTCACGACGACGAGGTCGCGAAGCTGGACGCGCTCGAAGGTGGTGAAGCGCCCGCCGCAATCGGGGCAGACGCGCCGGCGGCGGATGGCGGAACCGTCCTCCGCGGGACGGGAATCCTTCACCTGGGTGTCTTCGGACTGGCAATAGGGACAGCGCATGGACTAGCTCAATTCAGTTGCGGCGCGACGAGGCGCAGGTTCGGGAAATAAGCGCGATAGCGTCCCACGTCGCGGGTCAGCACGGGAATATCCAATGCAACGGCATGGGCGCCGATGAAGAAGTCCGACAGAACCCCGGTCCGGGTGCCGCCTGCTTTACGATATCGGCTGTAAGCCTTGGCGGCCAGAAAGGCGGCGGTCCGAGGTATCTCGATTATGCTGGCGCCTGTATTCTCGATGAAGCTGTCGACCGCCTCGACACTGGCGTAACGGGTCGACAGCTCCGCGTAGACGATGGCGTTTATATAGAGCGGCCCCTTGACCGCCTCTTGTTCGATAGCTTGAAGCGACCATTCCGCCCAATGGGAATCCCTGGTCGCCACATCGAGCAGGATATTGGTATCGACCAGGATCAATCGTCGTCGCCGCGCCACATCTTCATGATCTCATCCGTGGTAGGTCCCGGTCCCGCATGACCTAGCAGTTTTCGAAACTTGCTCGGCGGCCGTTCGCCGTCCGCGCGTTCGAGAACGATGTCGCGGTTGTCGTTGTAGCGAAACCGCACTTCGCTGCCCGGCTTCAGATCCAGAAGGTCGCGCACGGCCTTGGGGATCGTCACCTGGCCCTTCGTGGTCACTTTCGTGCTCATGACAGCCTCGGTAAGGATTGTTTTCCCGAAGGTATTACCGAGGCTGGCCGGAATCAAGACGTGCCGCCCTCACCCAAGATACGGATAGAGCGGGAACCGGCCCGTCAGGGCCAGCACTTTCTTCTGCACGGCCGCCTCGACCGCTGCGTTGCCCTCGTCCGAATTGGCGACCTTCAGCCCATCGAGCACTTCCGCGATCAGCTTGCCGATCTCGCGGAACTCGGCCTGGCCGAAGCCGCGCGTGGTGCCGGCGGGCGTGCCGAGCCGGATGCCGGAGGTCACGAACGGCTTTTCGGGGTCGAAGGGAATGCCGTTCTTGTTGCAGGTGATGTTGGCGCGGCCGAGCGCCGCCTCGGCGCGCTTGCCGGTCGCGTTCTTCGGACGAAGGTCGACCAGCATCAGATGGTTGTCCGTGCCGCCCGAGACGATGTCGAGGCCGGTCTCCTGCAGCGAGGAGGCCAACGCCTTGGCGTTGGCGACGACCTCGTGCGCGTAGATGCGGAACTCCGGCCGCAGCGCCTCGCCGAGCGCCACCGCCTTGGCGGCGATGACATGCATCAGCGGTCCGCCCTGGAGGCCGGGGAACACGGCCGAATTGATCTTCTTGGCGATGTCCTCGTTATTCATCAGGATCATGCCGCCGCGGGGTCCGCGAAGGGATTTGTGGGTCGTGGTCGTCACCACATGGGCGTGCGGCAGCGGCGAGGGATGCGCCCCGCCGGCGACCAGGCCGGCGATATGCGCCATGTCGACCATCAGATACGCCCCGACCTCGTCGGCGATCTCGCGGAAGCGCGCCCAGTTCCAGATGCGCGAATAGGCCGTGCCTCCTGCAAGGATCAGCTTCGGCCTCGTCTCGCGCGCCAGCTTCTCGACCGTGTCCATGTCGAGCAGATGGTCGTCCCTGCGGACGCCGTAGGACACGACGTTGAACCATTTGCCCGACATGTTGACGGGCGAGCCATGGGTCAGATGGCCGCCGGAATTGAGGTCGAGCCCCATGAAGGTGTCGCCCGGCTTCAGCAGCGCCAGGAACACGGCCTGGTTCATCTGGCTGCCGGAGTTCGGCTGGACATTGGCGAAAGTGCAGGAGAACAGCTTCTTCGCCCTCTCGATGGCGAGTTCCTCGGCGACGTCGACGAACTGGCAGCCGCCGTAATAGCGCTTGCCCGGATACCCCTCGGCATATTTGTTGGTCATGATCGAGCCTTGCGCCTCGAGCACGGCGCGGCTGACGATGTTTTCCGAGGCGATCAGCTCGATTTCGTGGCGCTGGCGGCCGAGCTCGTCGCGGATGGCGCCGAAAATCTCGGGATCGCGTTCTTCGAGCGGTGTCGTGAAAAAGCCATCGATCTGGCTTGAGACGGCGGTCGCGGTAGCCATGGAGCGGGAACCTTGCGTTGGGGGTCGAAGCGGGCGCACTAGCACACTTCAAATTTCACTGCCACTTTCCTGCGGAGCGCGCCCGGATGGCGGCGACGGCGAATGGCCTTGGAACGACAAGGCCGGGCGGCGGGCCGGCCTCCGGCGACGCCAAGTGCCTCGAAAGGTAAGGGATATGCGGATCGGGACCATCATCGTCGGGCTCTGGGCCGCCTTCGCGCTCTCCTGGCTTCTGGCCGCCGTCTGGGCCGGCCGGACCGAAAAGACGGCCGGTTTCGGCCAGGAATGGCCCTATCGTTCGATCCTGGCGGTGGGGGCGATCCTCTTTTTCATCCCGGCGCACGGCTATGTCGGCTGGATGCGCCTCTGGTGGCCGCCGCTGACGCTTGTGTGGATCTGCGTCGCGCTCATCGCCGTCGGTTTCGCCTTCTGCTGGTGGGCGCGGATCCATCTCGGGCGCCTGTGGTCGGGCATCATAACCCGCAAGGAAGGCCACCACATCGTCGATAGCGGACCCTACGCGCTGGTCCGGCATCCGATCTATAGCGGGCTGTTGCTCGCCATCGTCGCCACCACGGTCGCCAAGGGCACCCTGGTCGGCATCGCCGGCGCGGTCCTGATAGGTGCCTCCTTCTATATGAAGGCGCGGCTGGAGGAGCGGTTCCTGCGTGAAGAACTCGGCGCGGCTGCATATGACGAGTACAGCAGCCGCGTCCCGATGCTTGTCCCTTTCACCTGAAAGGGACGGCTTCGGCTCAGATGGCGCTCGACATCTTCAGTTCCTGGGCGCCGTCGCGGCCATAGACATCGTCGCGGAACTGCACGACGCCCGGGCCTGTCGACCAGGCGGTGATGTAGACGAAGTGCACCGGCGTCGGATTGGCCAGCTCTACGGGCGTGTTGACGCCGGTCTTGATCGTGTCTTCCAGCCGCTGGCGATCCCATCCGTCGGTTCCCTGCAGGAGCCAGGTCACCAGGTCGCGCACATTCTGCACGCGCACGCAGCCGGACGAATCGAAACGCATGAGCTGGCTGAACAGGCTCTGCTCCGGCGTGTCGTGCATGTAGACGCCGTCCGGGCTCGGGAAGTTGATCTTCACCGAGGCCATCGCGTTGATCTTGCCGGGATCCTGGCGGAAACGGTATTTCGTCGCCTCGTCGGTCGACCAGTCGACGGACATCGGATCGACCTCCTTGCCGTCAGGCGCGAGGAGATGGATGTTGTTGTCGGTCAGATAGGTCGGGTCCTTGCGCATGATCGGGATGATGTCCCGGCGCACGATCGAGACCGGCGCGTTCCAGTACGGATTGATGATGATCTCGTTGATCTTGGAATTGACCAGCGGGGTCTGGCGGTCGATCTTGCCGACGATCGCCGTATGGCGCGAAACCACCTTGCCGTTTTCCACCGCCTCGATCTGCGCGGCCGGAATGTTGACCACGACATAGCGCGGCCCGAGATCGCCCGCCGACTGCAGCCGCACCAGGTTCGTCTGCAGTTGCCCGAGACGCACGTCCGCGCCAACATTCATCGCCGCGAAACTGTACTTGCCGAGCACGCCGTCGCCCGGCAGGCCGTGACGAAGCTGGAAGCGCTTGGCGGCGGCATCGACATAGCTGTCGAAAGCCGGAGAAATACCAGCCTGCTGCGGCAGGTCGCCGGAGACCATGAGCCGCTTGCGCAGCATCACCACGGCCGGATCGGAAACGCCGAGCTGAAGCTTCTTGTCCGCCGGAACCTGCGGCCAGCCGCCGCTCGCAACGATCTGCTGGTATTGCTGGATCGCCATCTGGACGAAGCCGATCGTCTGTGGGCTGAAGATCGGCAGGTTGGTCGCGACGCTGTTCTCGCTCTCGGCACCGCGGGCGTCGAATGGCGTCGCCCAGGTTCCGCGCCGGGCGGCGCCCAGGACCTCGTCGATCGCGTTCTGAGCGAAGGCGGCGCTCGACCACGCGCCCGCGACCAGCGCTCCGGCACCCGCGAGAAAATGACGGCGATTGGTAATCATGGCTTTTCCCGACCTGAA
The DNA here is from genome assembly GCA_001896885.1 of Rhizobiales bacterium 65-79. GTDB lineage: Bacteria > Pseudomonadota > Alphaproteobacteria > Rhizobiales > Rhizobiaceae > Mesorhizobium_L. Next base: position 157,075 of record MKRJ01000008.1, read on the forward strand.
TTCCATTCCGAACTGGCGCTTGGGCCGGCGGATGCCGCAATCGCGGCATGGAAACACGACCCGCAGGACCGACGCACAGACATAGGGTGGTAACGTTAACAAACCGACCGCCCAGGTGCTCCTCTGAACGCGCTTCCGGCTTTCCGGTTCCCGGCGGGCCGAGCGGTCGGAGGACGTCCAGGCACCTGATTTTCCGCTCTCACCGCAATATGGCGGCAATGGGGCCAAGGCTGGGCTGCTAAAGCGCTTGTGATCGAAACGGAAGCAGCCGGCGCCTTTAGGCGGCCGGCCGCGATCGGTTTGACGGATGGCGTTGCGGAAGTGCAACAGCGAGGATGTCGGGGCCCCCGGCCTACATCCGATAGGCGATGGTGTCGTTCCAGAAGCGGTCGAGGCGCTGGAGGACGCGGTTCATCTGCTTGAACTCTTCCGAATTGATGCCGCCGACCTGCTCGATCGAGCCGACGTGGCGCTCGTAGAGCGCGCCGACGACCTCGGCGACCTCCTGCCCCTTCGGCGTCAGGCTGACGCGGACCGAACGGCGGTCGATGCGCGAGCGCTGGTGGTTGATGAAGCCGAGGTCGACCAGCTTCTTCAGATTGTACGACACGTTCGAGCCGAGATAGTAGCCGCGCGAGCGCAGTTCGCCGGCGGTCAGCTCAGAATTGCCGATGTTGAAGAGCAGGAGCGCCTGGATGGCGTTGATGTCCGAACGGCCGTTGCGGTCGAATTCGTCCTTGACCACGTCCAGCAACCGACGGTGCAGCCGCTCGACGAGCTGAAGGGATTCAAGATAAAGGGAGCGGATCGCCTGACGCCGATCGTCATTCTCCATGGCGGGCTTCGCCGCCTGACGCGAGTTGATCATAGTACTTAGCCTCTCTGTTGACGCCCGGTGATTTTTCTTTTTTCTCACCTTGGCCGCACCCTATCGAATACATCTAAAATTCGACTTAAACGCCAAGCTTAACAGGTGCTTACAGGAGATCGTCTTGAAAGAGGACTAATGCGCGGTTAACGTCGCGCGCCGTCTTTGAAGGAAGAGCGCCAGTCGGAAGGCGATATAGGCGAGCGCCACGGCGAAATGCACGACGAGCACGGGATCGAGGCGGCCGAAGCGCTCCGGCATCCCGCCATACATGACCGTCTCGGCCGCCGCGCATATGAACCAGATGACAGGTCCCCAGGACGACAGCATCCACAGTCCGATCGCGGCGAACGGAAAGAGGACGGCGAGCGTCGAGGCTGCGATCTGCCAATCGACCGGCATGAGATCGAACCGCCAGAGCGGTCCCGGATAGATGCCCACCAGCCGCACCCAGTAATAGATGCCGAAGAGCAGGCAGTAGAGAGCCACGAACCGCTGGAACCACTCGAATCCGATCTCCGTCATGGACGGGCCGGTGAAGCGGTTTTCCTGCGGCTCCAGCGTCACAGCTTGAGTTCCCTGTCGCCGAGTGGCGCGAAATAGGCGTCGATATCCTCCGGCCGGACCGCGTCTAGAGTGGCCGGACGCCATTCGGGCGTCGAGCCCTTGTCGACGAGGACGGCGCGGATGCCCTCGTAGAAATCGTGGCCCTCGAGCATCCGGTTCAGGATACGGAACTCCATGCGCATGCACTCGTCCATGGAAAGCGTGTGGCCGGCGGCGATCTGCCGGAAAGTGACGGCGAGGCTGGTCGGCGAGCGCTTCGCCATCGTGGCGAGGGTCTCGGCCGCGAACGGGTCGTCGGTTGCTTCCTCTTCAAGGCTCGCAAGTATTTCCTTCAAGCCGGGTTTCGAGAAATGCCGTGCGATCGCTTGGATCGCGTCCGTCGGCGTCTCTCGCGGCGCGGCGCGGAAGACCTCCCGCAATGCGGAGCCCGGATCGCCGGTGTCGCAGAGACGGTCCAGGAGGCCGTCGAGATATTCGGACGCAACCGTGTGGGTGGCAAGGCCCGACCAGAGCGCGTCGCCATAGCGGATGCGGTTTCCGGTGAGGCCGAGATAGAAGCCGAAACGGCCGCCGAGATCGGGCAGCACGTGGCTGCCGCCGACGTCCGGGAAGAAGCCGATGCCGACCTCCGGCATGGCGAAGACCGCGTTCTCGGTCATGACGCGATGCGAGCCGTGGACGGAGACGCCGACGCCGCCGCCCATCACGATGCCGTCGATCAACGCGACATAGGGCTTTGGAAAGCGCTCGATATGCGCGTTCAGGCGGTATTCGTCGGCGAAGAAATCATATTTCGGCCGCCCTGCCCTGCCCGCTTCGTAAACCTCGAGGATATCGCCTCCCGCCGAGAAGGCGCGTCCCTCGCCCTTGATGACGACGAGCTCGACGGCGCTGTCCTTCTCCCAGGCTGCGAGGGCGGCGGAGAGCGCCCTGACCATGCGGTGGTTGACGGCGTTGAGGGCCTTCGGCCGCGTCAGCGTGACGACGCCGGCCTTGCCGATCCGCTCGAAACGGATGTCGTCGCCGCCATCAAAATCCATCGCCAACGATTCCCTCGATTGCCGTTACCGGAGTGCTACGCACGGTATGCCATATCGTCAATGCCGGGGCGGCCTTGCCAAGGATGCGTAACTGCGCTTTGCATTGGTCTTCCTAAGCCCGGGTACGCGCATGATGCGACTGTTCGGCCTGCTGCTTGCCTTCATCGCCTTCTGGTCGCCCGGCCGGGCGGCCGGGGCCGATATCGCAGAGCTTTATCGGGCCACGGCCATCGTCACCGGAACGCGCGAGGAGACCCGGCTCAAGGGCTTCGAGGATTGCCTGCGCTCGGTGCTGCTGAAGGTCTCGGGCGACCAGCGCGTCCTCGCCGATCCGCGTCTCGCGCCGCTCCTGGCGAAGGCTTCCAACCTGATCACGGCTTTCCACTATCACGACCGCATGTCGGGCATTCCAATCCATGACGAGCAAGGGACGCACGACCGCCCCTTCGACCTGACCTGTGATTTCGAGCAGGGGAAGCTCGACGCGATGCTCGCCTCGCTCGGCGAAAAACCGTGGACCGCGCCGAGGCCGTCGATCGCGCTTTTCGTTTCGGTGCGGAACGGGCCGTCGGCCTTCGTGCTCGCCGCCGACGACCGGGACAGTGCCATCATGCGCGAGGCTTTTGCCGAAGCGGCGGAGGCATTGGCGATCCCGATCCTGTTCCCGAAAAGAGAGGATTTGCGGCGGATCGGGCTCGACGCCGGCTCCCTACCCCGGACCGGGCTGCCGGTATTCGATGCATTCGCCGGCGAGATCGGGGGCAGCCGCGCGCTCGCCGGCTCGATCGTATGGAGCGACAGGGAGATGGGCTGGGTCGCCGAATGGCGCTTCTTCGACGGACGCGGCACGGCGATCTGGCAGGTCCACGGCGTCAATTTCGACAAGGCGTTCCAGAGCGCCATGCGCGGCGTGGCGCAGATCCTGTCCGGCAACGGCGATCCGCCGGCAAGGTAGCGCCCTCGCGGGCTTGGTGGCCGCCGCCGCAAACCGTCGCATTGGTGCTGCCGGCCGAAAATGGTAGAAGCCGTCCAGGGAGCATTGCGATGAACAAATTCAGCCGCGGATTGCCGGCGGGCGCGAGAAGCGTAGACGAGATCACCGAAGGAAGGCGCCTGCGCCGCATGCGCAAGGCCGACTGGTCGCGCCGGCTGGTGCGGGAGAACCGGCTGACGGCGGACGACCTGATCTGGCCGATCTTCCTGGTCGAGGGCGACGATCGCCGCGAGCCGATCGGGGCGATGCCGGGCGTCTTCCGGCTGAGCGTCGACAACGCGGTCCGCGAGGCAGAGCGGGCGGCGAAGCTCGGCATCCCGGCGATCGCCACCTTCCCGAACGTCGAAATGGGGCTGCGCGACGAGACGGGCTCGGCCATCCTCGACCCGGACAATCTGATCAACCGCGCCACGCGCGCGATCAAGGAAGCAGTTCCGGAGATCGGGATCATCACCGACGCGGCGCTCGATCCCTTCACCAGCCACGGCCATGACGGGATCCTGAGGAACGGCGTCATCATCAACGACGAGAGCGTGGCGCAGGTGACGGCGGCGGCCGTGCTGCAGGCGGCGGCCGGCGCCGACATCGTCGCGCCGTCGGACATGATGGACGGCCGGATCGGCGCCATACGCGACGCGCTCGACGCGAACGGCTTCCAGGACGTGGCGATCATGGCCTATGCCACCAAGTTCTCGTCGGCCTTCTATGGCCCGTATCGCGAGGCGATCGGCACCAAGGGCGTGCTCAAGGGCGACAAGAACACCTACTACATCGACCCGGCGAATTCCGACGAGGCGGTGCGCGAGGCGGAGCAGGACCTCGCCGAAGGCGCCGACATGCTGATGGTGAAGCCCGGCCTTCCCTATCTCGACATCGTGCGCCGGCTGAAGGACGAATTCGCCATGCCGACCTTCGCCTATCAGGTGTCGGGCGAATATTCGATGATCAAGGCCGCCGGACAGAACGGCTGGATCGACGGCGAGCGCGTCATGATGGAAAGCCTGCTCGCCTTCAAACGGGCCGGCTGCGACGGCATCCTCACCTATTTCGCCGCCGAGGTCGCGGAGCGGCTTAAGGCATAGCTGTCCTTATCCCGTCACACGGTGACGAGCCGCCTTCCGGCATTGGCCAGCGGCGTGGTCACGCCCGACAGCATCGTCCGTACGTAACCGATGTCCTGGTAGCGGCCGTTGAGCGAGATGCGCGGCAGCGCGCACAGATGCCGGGCATGTTCGGCACGGATCAGCCCGTGCCGGGTCGTGACCGCCGAGGCGAAACCCGCCTTTTCGGCCAGGTCAACCTCTCTTTGGCCGACGGCGGAGGGAAAGCCGTAGGGAAAGGCCATGTGGCGCGGCCTCTTGCCGGTTTCGTCGGCGATCCGGGTGGCGGCATCCGACATCTCGGCCAGCGCCCGATCCTCGCCGAGGCGCTTCAGATTGTAGTGATGGACCGTGTGCGCACCGATCGTCACCAGCCGGTGGCGCGCCATGCGGCGCAGCTGGTCCCAGTCCATGACGTTGCTTCGGCCCGCGAAGCAGGGATCGAGCCCGGCCTGCCGCGCCATTTCCCGCACCGCGTCCCGCTGCTCCTCCTCGGGAAAATCCTCCGACAGATGCCGCAGGATCCGAACGAAGCTGTCGCGCCTGGCCGCCGGGGTAGCGCAGTCGAACACGATCGTCTCACCGTTCAGCCGCATGTGCACCTGGTCGGCCTTCGTCACGACGTCTTCCAGCAGTTCCCACCAGACATCGACCGAGCCGTCGACGAGGCCGGGCGCCGCATAGACCGTGATGGGCGCATCGTGCGTCTCCAGCACCGGCAGCGCTTCGGCGAGGTTGTCGCGATAGGCGTCGTCGGCGGTTATCGCGGCGAAACGCGACCCCGAAACCGGCTCTGCGATCCGCTCGACCGCCTCGTCCATGCCGACGAATTCGTAGCCCATTCGCTTCATCAGCGTGATGACCTCGTCCAGGAAATAGGGGGTGATGGTCAGATGCGCATTCATGCCGAGCGGCTTCGGCGCGTCGACCGACACGTGGTGAAGCATCAGGATCGCACCGACCCCGCCCATGAGCGGCTTGGCCAGCGGCGCGACGCCGCTGTAGCGAGCCACGTTCATGGCAAGCTTCCGCAAGGCCTCGTTTCTGTCGATCATTCCTTCACCTTTTGCGGCTAGGAGAGGGATTGTGCTGCCCGGGGACCGCTCCTGTCCGCTCGTCAGCCGCATGTTAGCGCACCAAGGATTGAGGTATGGTTGACATGACGGAGCGCTTTTTCCCTAGCCGGACCGCGCATGGGGCGCCGTCGGCCGGGAATGTCGGCCATGCGGGCGGATTGGCCTTCTCGGCCGGGCCCCTGTCTGCCGGCCTCATGGAAACCTATGCGCGGCTCGTCGCTTCCGCGCCGGCCGGACCGGCCCAGCGCCCGGAGTGGCTGGCCGCCTGGTCGCGCGACGTCAACCCCGACTGCATCCTCGCCATGGCGCACAAAGGCGAGGACCTCGTCCTCGCGGTACCGCTCGAGATCGTGCGGGAAGGCCCGTTCCGCATCGCCCGTGCGCCGGGCGGCAGCCATGCCAACGGCAATTTCTTCGCCGCCTCGCCGGCGTTCGACCAGGCGCCGGATGCCGCCGGTCGATTGCGCTCCGCCTTCCGCGCTGTCGCGGCGGCGCGCCCCGACATAGACCTGATCGTGCTCGAAAGGCTGTCGCTGCGCCTCGACGGCGCCGACAATCCGCTGGCCGCCCTCCCCCATGCCGACAGCCCGAACGTCGCGCTCGCCGCCGATCTCGCCGGCGGCTTCGAGGCGCTTGTCGATCGGATGAGCGGCAAGCGGAAGCGCAAGAAATACCGGTCGCAACTGCGCAAGTTCGAGGCGGCCGGCGGCTACCGTTGTCTTCGTGCCGAGACGCCCGAGGAAGTGACGCGGCTGCTTTCGGCCCTCTATGCGATGAAAGAGGAACGCTTCCGCAAGATGGGGATCGCCGACGTCTTCGGACCGGCCGAGATCAAGACCTTCTTCGGCGATCTCTTCACCGCCGCGTTGAAGGAGCCGGAACCCCGCTTTTTCCTCAGCGGCCTCGAGGTCGGCGGCAAGCTGCGCGCGGTTGCCGGCTACAGCCGCACCGCCGGGCGTATCATCTGCGACTTCACCTCTTTCGCCGAAGACGAACTATACGTCGCAAGCCCGGGGGAATTCCTGTTTTTCCACGACATCGAGCAGGCGTGCGCTTCCGCCGTCCGGATATTCGACTTCAGCGTCGGCGACGAAACCTACAAGCGCGCCTGGTGCGAGATCGAGACCAGGCAGTTCGACGTGCTCGTTCCGCTGACCGCGAAGGGGCATGCCGCCGCGGCGATAAGGCGGACGAAGGCCCGGGCGAAGAATTTCGTCAAGAACAACCCTGCCGTCTGGCGGCTGGCCCGGATGGTCCGCGCCCGCAACGCCGCCAAACCGGAACCCGCCGGCAAATCCGATCAGGACTGAATGGGCTCCTCAAGCCGCGCTGCGGCCCGGCACCGGCGGATGCGTCGGCATATGGCCGGAAGGCGTGACGAGGGTGAGTTTGCCGTAACCGCCGGCCTCCAGCGCCGCCGCCGCCTCGGCGACATGCTCGTCGCCCGGCTCGATGGCGCTGACCAGCACCTCCGAGCTGTCCGATACGAGGCGCCGGATGCTTTCGGCGTCGGCGGGGCCGCACTCGACCACCACGACATCATAGGCCGTCGTCAGCGAATTCAGGATGATCGGCAGCCGGTCGACCGCGCGCATCGCCCGCTCCGGATCGGCCGTGCCGGAGGGCATGACATGGCAGTCCGAATAGAGGTCGGCATGGATGACGTCGGTGAATTGCGCCTCCGATGCGAGCAGGTTGGTCACGCCCGGATAGGAATTGCTCTCCAGCATCGGCATGGAGGCGGCGCCTGAAGCCGTCAGGTCGAGCAGCAGCACGCGCAGCCCCGTATCGGCCACCTCGCGCGCCACCAGGACCGACGCGGCCGCGGCCTCGTCCCCCTCCGGCGATACGAAGATGGCGCGCGACGTTCCGCCCACGATGAGCTTCTGCGCGGCGCGCTCGACGGAGACCCCGCCAAGATCGGCGGCGGCCCCGGCTCCTTCGGCGGCAAAACCCGGATCGCGCCGGCGCGCCGCCTGCGGCATCTCGATCTCGGTCACGGGTCCGAATTCCGCGCCGCGCGCCGCGCGCATGGCCCGGCCGGAGAACAGCTCCTGCAGAAGCGTGATCACCGCCATGATGAGCAGCGAGGCCACGAAAGCGGCGATCACGATCGGAACGCGCTTCGGGAAATAGGGCACGGCCGGCACGCTGGCGCGCGAGAAGATGCGGGCGTCGACCGGCAGGTAGTTGCGGTCGCGCCGCGACGATGCCTCGCGGTAGCGGGTCAGGTAGGATTCCAGGAGGTCGCGCTGCGCCGTGGCCTCGCGCTGCAGGGCGCGCAATTCGACTTCCTCCTGGCCGGCGCGCGAGGATTCCGCCTTGGTCTTGTTCAGGTCCGCCTGGAGCTGCTGCTCGCGCAGTTTCGCCGTCTCCGCCTGCGTATTGAGGGCCGCCAGCACCTTGTCGGCCTCCGCCCGTATCTGGCGATTGAGGTCGGCGAGCTGCGAATTGAGTGCCTTCAGGCGCGGATGGTTGGGGAGCAGCGTCGTCGAGAGCTGCGCGATGCTGGCCTTGAGCTGCACCTGCTGCTCGCGCAGCCGCTGGATCAGGTCGGAGGACAGAACGTCCGGCAGAGCGTCGAGCGAGCCGCCGCTTGCCAGCGCCGCCTTGACGCTGAGCGCCTTGGCCTCGGCGGCCGCACGGTCGGCACGGACGCGCGACAGTTCCGTCGCCATCTGCGAAAGCTGCTGCGTGATCAGAACCGAATTGTTGTCGCCGAGGAACAGGTCCGAATGCGCGCGGTATTCGGCCACCTTCGCCTCGGCGTCCTTGACTCGCTTGGTGAGGTCCTTGATTTCGGGCGCGAGCCAGCTCGTCGCGTCGCTGTTCGATTCGAGCTTGGCGTCCTTCTGCACGGCGATATAGGTCTCGGCGATCGCGTTCGGCACCGCCGCCGCGAGCTTCGGGTCCGCCGAGGAGAACCCGATCACGATGACGCGGGACTTCTCGACCCGGTAGACGTCGAGCTTTTCGCGCATCGCCTTGAGGACGCGTTCCTCGGCCGGGATTTCGTTCGGGTCGCTCTTCAGGCCGGCCAGCACCAGCGCGCGGCCGACCGGTCCGAGATGACCGCCATTGTTGAATTCCTTGCGGGAGGCGAGGTCGATCTGCTTGGCGACCTTCTTCAATACCTCCGTCGAGGAGACGACCTGCACCTGGCTGGTGACGCCCTCCTCGTCGAGCGTGGTGGAATCGGAATTCTGGCCGGCGTCGGGGCGCGTGAAGACGGATTCCTGCGTTTCGATCAGGATGCGCGTCTCGCCCTTGTATAGCGGGGTGGCGAGCCACGCGAAGGCGAAGGCCAGCCCCGTTACGACGATGGCCACGACAAGGATGCGGAGCCACCGCCGGGCCAGGCTCGCGAACAGAGCGCCCAGATCGACATCGACATCGTTGGCGACGGATTGGATACCCGACATGAAACGACTCCAGCAGAGAGTCGAACGCTAGACCGATTATGGTAACCGCCGCGTTAAGACGTGGGTAAGGAAGTGTTTTCCTTGATGAATGAAAGGTTAAGCCGCTGCGGCCTCTGTATCGGCCGCTGTCGCGCGCCGCACGGCTTTACGCGTCGTTAACCTTAACGGGACGATAAGATCGGGCAGCGCCGGCTTCGAGCCGGCCCCATCACAGGTGCATGCCCGGCCATGACGCGCTTCTTTCCCCTTCTTTGCGCCGCCCTCCTCCCGCTCCTGCTGGCGGCGTGCTCCAGCTACCAGCCCGCGCCGACGGCCATGCATGCCGCGCTCGAACAGCCCTATCTGCTCGATGCAGGCGACCGCATCCGCGTCACCGTGTTCGGGCAGGACGGGCTGAACAACACCTATAATGTGGACCAGGCCGGCTATATTTCCTTCCCGCTGGTGGGCTCGATCCCGGCGCGCGGCCATACCGTCAAGCAGATGGAAGCCGCCATCGCCGCCAAGCTGCGCCAGGGCTATATCCGCGATCCCGACGTCACGGTCGAGGTGGATCGCTACCGCCCGGTCTTCGTCATGGGCGAGGTCGGGGCCGCCGGACAATATTCCTACGTTCCCGGCATGACTGCCCAGAAGGCGATTGCCGCCGCAGGCGGTTTCTCGCCCCGGGCCTACCAGGGCGATGTCGATGTCACCCGGACCGTCAACGGTAAGGTAATGACCGGTCGTGTAGTGATATCCGATCCGCTGCTTCCGGGGGACACGGTCTACGTGCGGGAGCGGCTTTTCTAGCAACGGCGGCGGTAGAACCCTCGAGGGCCGCCCGGAGTAGGCGTTGGCCCGCAAGCTGCGCATCGTTCATTGCTTCCGCTCGCCGGTCGGCGGCATCTTCCGGCACGTCCGCGACCTGACGGACGCGCAGGTCGCGTCCGGCCACGAGGTCGGCATCGTCTGCGATTCGACGACGGGCGGCGACTACGAGGACCGGCTCTTCGACGCCCTGCGCGACAAGCTTTCGCTAGGCGTGCATCGCACGCCGATGCAGCGTCATCTCGGCCCCGGCGACATCGTCGCCGCTTTCAGGACCTACGGCCTCATCAACCGGCTGCGCCCCGATATCCTGCACGGGCATGGCGCCAAGGGCGGCGCCTATTCGCGACTGTTCGGCACGCTCCAGCATCTGTCCGGGCAACGGCCCGGCCGGTTCTATTCGCCCCACGGCGGCAGCCTGCATTATGACGGCCGGACGGCGGCAGGCAAATTCTTCTTCACGCTCGAGCGGGTCATGGACCGGCTCACCGACCATATATTCTTCGTCTCCGACTACGAGCGGCGGACCTTCCTCACCGAGATCGGCGAGCCGAAGGCGGCTTCGAGCCTCGTCTATAACGGCCTGCGGCCCGACGAATTCGAGCCGACCCCGCCCACCGCCGACGCGGCCGATTTCCTCTTCATCGGCATGATGCGGGACCTCAAGGGACCCGACATCTTCATCGACGGGCTGGCGAAGGCCGAGGCTCGGCTCGGCCGCGCGCTCACGGCGGCGATGGTCGGCGCCGGCCACGACCGCGACAAATACATCAAGCAGGCCGCGAGGCTCGACCTCTCGGATCGCGTGCGCTTCCTCGACCCGATGCCGGCGCGCAACGCTTTCCCGCTCGCCCGCACGATCGTCGTCCCCTCGCGCGCCGAGGCGATGCCCTATATCGTGCTGGAGGCGCTCGCGGCCGGGATGCCGATGATAGCGACCGCCGTCGGCGGCATTCCGGAGATCTTCGGCGCCGGTTCCTGCGCGCTGGTCAGGCCGGACGCGGAGGAACTCGCCGGACGCATGGCTTCCGCGGTCTGCGATCCCGTGCGCTTCCGCACCGCGATGCCGACGGAATCAAGCCTTCGCACGCGCTTCGGCGAGGATGTCATGGCGCGCGAAATCGAGCGGGCCTATTTCGCCGCGCTGGGCGTCGACGCGTAGCGTATCGCCTTGCCTTTGATGAAAAGTCGACCAATTATTTCAAAGGTTTATTAGCCGCTTTCTGTTATCGCCCATGGAGACAGGTGGGCGAACAACAATGAACGAAATCGATTCGTCGAGCCGCTTCTCGGCAGGCGCCATCCGCGCCTTCGACGACGGCAGCGGCTATATGGGGCACGCAAGCGACCTCAATACCGTTGCCCGGCAGGTGGCAAGCCAGTACCGGCGCGACACCATGTCCCCGGTCATGGTCAGCGGCGTGCTGCGGCTAATCGAATTCGCGCTGGTGATGCTCGCCGGCGCGGCGGCCTATCTTCTGCATTTCGGCTGGCTGTGGCCCTCGCTCCAATATCCCGGCGTCGTTGTCGCCGGCTCCGCCCTGGCGGTGGTTCTTCTCGAATTCGCCGACGCCTACCAGATGCCGGCATTGCGCCGTCCCCTGGCCTACGCCGCAAAGCTGCTTTTCGTATTGGCCGGGGTCTTCGCCCTTCTCGCGCTCGCCGGTTTCCTTCTGAAGGTCTCGCAGGAATTCTCCCGCGCCTGGTTCGGCTTGTGGTTCGGGCTCGGTTTCCTCGTTTTGCTGGCGCTTCGTGTGGTGATTTCGCGGCTGATGCGGCGCTGGGCAAGGAACGGGACGATGGAGCGGCGCGCCGTCATCGTCGGCGGCGGCGCCGATGCGGAAGGGCTGATCCGCTCGGTCGAGCAGCAGCCTTTCAACGACATCCGCATCTGCGGCATCTTCGACGATCGCGACGAGCGCCGCTCGCCGCCGCTCGTCGCCGGCTATCCCAAGCTCGGCAACGTCCTGGAACTCATCGAATTCGCCCGCATCGCCCGCATCGACATGCTGATCGTGTCGCTGCCGATGACGGCGGAGACACGGGTGCTTTCGATGCTGAAGAAGCTGTGGGTGCTGCCGGTGGATATCCGCCTCTCGGCCCACTCGAACCGGCTGCGCTTCCGCCCCCGCGCCTATTCGTTCATCGGCTCGGTGCCGATGCTCGACATCTTCGACAAGCCGATCAACGACTGGGATTCGGTGGCCAAGCGCGCCTTCGACATCGTCTTTAGCCTGGTCGGCATCGCGCTTTTCTCGCCGGTCATGATCGCCGCGGCGATCGCCATCCGGCTCGAGAGCAAGGGCCCGGTGATCTTCCGCCAGAAGCGCCACGGCTTCAACAACGAAGTCATCGAGGTCTACAAGTTCCGCTCGATGTATATCGACCAGTGCGACCCCACGGCGCGCAACGCCGTGGTCAAGAACGATCCGCGCGTGACCCGCGTCGGCCGCTTCATCCGCAAGACCTCGATCGACGAGCTGCCGCAATTCTTCAATTCGCTCTTCGGCAGCCTGTCGCTGGTCGGCCCGCGCCCGCACGCGGTCTCGGCGCAATCCCACAACAAGCTCTATCACGAGGTCGTCGACGGCTATTTCGCGCGCCACCGCGTCAAGCCGGGCGTCACCGGCTGGGCCCAGATCAACGGCTGGCGCGGCGAGATCGACAGCGACGAGAAGATCAGGATGCGCACCGAATACGACCTCGCCTATATCGAGAACTGGTCGCTCTGGTTCGACCTCAAGATCCTGCTCCTGACGCCGATCCGCCTGCTCAACACGGAAAACGCGTATTGAGCGCGGTAACGCACGAGGTTCCGCACTATGCGGTGAACGCCAAGCTGATCGCGATGATCGTTTCCGGCGCGGTTTTCTTCGGCGTTTTCCTGTCCGGCTTCGTCATCGACGAGCCGGCGCCTTACGATCTCTATATGTCCGGGCTGATGGCGGTGTGGGCGCTGTTCGGCCTGCGCATCTCGCGCGGCATCGCGCCGCTCGTGGCGCTCCTCATCCTCTTCGACATCGGCGGACTGGTCGCCATGACGCAGATGGCCGAACTCTACCAGACGCCGTTCTATCTCGCCGTCTCCTTCTTCCTGTCCTTCACCGCGATCTTCTACGCCTCGGTGACCGAATCCCGGCCCGACCTCTATCCGCTCATTTTCGCCGCCTGGGTGACCGGCGCCGTGGTGACGGCGCTCCTCGGAATCCTCGGCTATTTCGATGCCTTCCCCGGCGCCGGGATATTCACGCGCTATAGCCGCGCCATGGGCGCTTTCCAGGACCCCAACGTCTTCGGGCCGTTCCTGGCGCTGCCAGCCGTCTATCTGCTGCACCGCATCCTCGCCGGGCCGCCGCGCAACCTGGCGCTCCTGACGCTTCCGCTTCTCATCCTGGTCATCGGCATCTTCCTGTCCTTCTCGCGCGGCGCCTGGGGGGTGCTCGTCGCCTCCTTCGCGCTCCTCACGGCGGCGCTCTACCTGCAGAGCAACAGCGGCCGCTTCCGGCTCAAGCTCACCGTGATGGCGATCGTCGCGGTCGCGATCGTGGGGTTTTCGGTCATCGCGATCCTGCAGATACCGGGCATGGAGGAGTTCTTCCGCTCGCGCGCGCAGCTCGAACAGGATTATGACAGCGCCCATTTCGGCCGCTTCGCCCGCTATGGCTATGGCGTGGCCATGGCGCTCCAGCATCCGCTCGGGATCGGCGCGCTGAACTTCGGCCGCATCTTCGGCGAGGACACGCACGATATCTGGCTGAAGGCGCTGCTCGACTATTCCTGGCTGGGCTTCGTCGCCTTCACCGCGCTGGTGCTGTGGACGCTCGCGGCCGGCTTCCGCATTCTGCTCCGCAACCGGCCCTGGCAGCCCTACCTGCTCTGCGCCTATGTCGTCTTCGTCAGCCATATCGGCCTCGGCACGATCATCGACATCGATCACTGGCGGCACCTCTATATGCTGATCGGACTGATCTGGGGGGCGATCGGGTTGGAGCGGCGCCACCAGCGGGCGCTCGCCTTCAGCCACCGTGCCGGCTCCGGAGCACCTGCCTCCGCCGCGACAAGGTCGCCGCAACGTCCGGCGACGAACGCGGCCAGGCCCGCATACGCCCCGGCGAGATGATCGCCGTCGCGCTTCCCCGATGGCGGGAGCGCGTACGGGACGGACGGGTTCCCGACAGCAGAGGCGCGTGACCCCGCTCACGGCCCTTGGCGCAAGGCCTCCGCTATTGCCTGCCGGGCGGCTTTGCTCTAGCCAGACGCGCGACACATTATGGTTCTATCCGGACTTGCCATGACCCTCGTCGATACCCGCACGCCCGACCCGAAACGCCTGATCCCCGGCGCCACCGGCGACTGGGAGGTGATCATCGGCATGGAGGTGCATGCGCAGGTGACCTCGAACGCCAAGCTGTTCTCGGGCGCCTCGACCGCCTTCGGCGCCGAGCCCAACGCCAATGTCAGCCTCGTCGACGCCGCCATGCCCGGCATGCTGCCGGTCATCAACGAGGAATGCGTGAAGCAGGCGATCCGCACCGGGCTCGGGCTGAAGGCGCAGATCAACCTGAAATCGGTATTCGACCGCAAGAACTACTTTTACCCGGACCTGCCCCAGGGCTACCAGATTTCGCAGTACAAGCAGCCGATCGTCGGCGAAGGCATCATCACCGTCTCCGTCGGGCCGGACCGGCAGGGCAATTTCGAGGACATCGAGATCGGCATCGAGCGGCTGCATCTGGAGCAGGATGCCGGCAAGTCGCTGCACGACCAGCACGCGACCATGTCCTATGTCGACCTGAACCGCTCCGGCGTGGCGCTGATGGAGATCGTCTCGAAGCCCGACCTCCGTTCCTCGGACGAGGCCCGGGCCTATCTCACCAAGCTGCGTTCCATCCTGCGCTATCTCGGCACATGCGACGGCAACATGGACGAAGGTTCCATGCGCGCCGACGTCAACGTCTCGGTGAGGCGGCCGGGCGAGCCGTTCGGCACGCGCTGCGAGATCAAGAACGTCAACTCCATCCGCTTCGCCGGCCAGGCGATCGACTACGAGGCGCGTCGGCAGATCGGTATTCTCGAGGACGGCGGCGCCATCGACCAGGAGACACGGCTCTTCGACCCGAACAAGGGCGAGACGCGCTCGATGCGCACCAAGGAAGAGGCGCACGATTACCGCTATTTCCCCGACCCGGACCTCCTGCCGCTCGAATTCGACCAGGCCTACGTGGACGCGCTGGCCGTCGGCCTGCCGGAATTGCCGGACGACAAGAAGGCCCGGCTGGTCGCGAGCCTCGGCCTTTCCGCCTACGACGCGTCGGTCCTGGTCTCCGAGAAGGCGGTCGCCGACTACTTCGAGAAGGTCGCTTCCGGGCGCGACGGCAAGGCCGCCGCCAACTGGGTCATCAACGACCTGCTCGGCCAGTTGAACAAGACCGGCAACGCCATCGAGGAGACGCCGGTTTCGCCCGATCAGCTCGGCGGCATCCTCGACCTCATCAAGGAGGGCACGATCTCCGGCAAGATCGCCAAGGATTTGTTCGAGATCGTCTGGAACGAGGGCGGCGATCCGAAGGCGATCGTCGAGAAGCGCGGCATGAAGCAGGTCACCGACACCGGCGCCATCGAGAAGGCGGTGGACGAGGTGATCGCGGCCAACCCGGACAAGGCCGAGCAGGCCAGGGCCAAGCCGACCATGGCCGGGTGGTTCGTCGGCCAGGTCATGAAGGCGACCGGCGGCAAGGCCAACCCTCAGGCCGTCAACGCGCTGGTGAAGGAAAAGCTCGGCATAGCGGACTGACGGCTTCAGGCCGAAGCGGCGGCAGGGCTTTCCAGGGGATAGGCGCCCTTGGTGCCGCGCCAGTGCGCGGTGGCGAAGGCGAGCACGACCAGCGCCATCGCCTGATGCGTAAGTCCAAGGTCGATCGGTACCTGCATGAGGAGCGTCGCGATGCCGATCGTCGCCTGCAGCGTCACCAGCAGGAAGAAGACGATCGCGCGCCGGGCATGGGTCGTTCCGGGCGCATGGCGGAAGGCGAAGATCATCTGCGCCAGCGCCACGATCCAGACCGTATAGGCCCCGCAACGGTGGATGAACTGCACCGTCTTCGGATTCTCGAAGAAATTGCGCCAGGCCGGCTCGATGACGAACAGCCCGTCGGGCACGATCCTGCCGTCCATCAGCGGCCAGGTGTTGTAGGAAAAGCCGGCATTCGTCCCGGCGACCAGCGCGCCGAGATAGATCTGGAAAAGCACCAGCGCCACCATCCAGCCGGCGAACACCTGGACGGAGCGTGTCGCAGGCCTTTCGCTATGCGGCGCGAGCCCGCGCGCCACGGCAAGCGTCGCGATGAAGATCAGGCAGGCCGTGGTCAGGTGGATCGCCAGCCGGTACTGGCTGACATCGGTGCGGTGGGCCAGCCCGGACATCACCATCCACCAGCCGATCGCGCCCTGCAGGCCGCCGAGCGCCAGTATGCCGACGAGCCTGGGCTTCAGCCGCCGCTCGATGCAGCCGGCCGCCCACAGCACGATCAGCGGGATGGCGAAGATGAAGCCGACGCTGCGCGCGATCAGCCGGTGCGTCCACTCCCACCAGAAGATGCGCTTGAAGCCGGCGAGGTCCATGTCGCGGTTCAGCACCTTGTATTCTGGTATCTGCTTGTACTTGGCGAATTCCTCCTGCCATTCCGCCGCATTGAGCGGCGGTATGACGCCGTGGATCGGCTGCCACTCCGTGATGGAAAGGCCGGAATTCGTCAGCCGCGTCGCGCCGCCGACGAGAAACAGCCCGAAGAGCACGACCGCGACCACATAGAGCCAGGTGCGCACCAGGGCGCGGTTGCGCGCGGCCTTGCCGACTGCGCCGCGCGTGGAGCGGTCCATCATGTCAATCGTTGCTGCGGTCATGCTTTGCTGCCCCGGGGGACGCCAGGATTGCCGGTGGCATAGCACCGTGCGCGCCCAAAGCGGAGCATGGCGGACGCGACATGCCGTCGCGCGGACGCTGCTGGTCCGTTGCGCCGCTGCCCGCCGGAGCCTATGAGACCGCCGAAGGAGTGTCCATGCCCCCACGCATCAAGAGACTGATCGGCTCGATCCTGATCGTCCTGCTCGTCATCGTCTATGCGGTAGCCGCGATGGTGGTCGCCGAGGCGAGGCTGTCGCAGGCGAGCGGCCTCGTCCATTTCGCCTATTTCCTGTTCTCCGGGCTGCTTTGGGTCCTGCCGGCGATGCTCATCGTCAAATGGATGTACGGCGCGCCGAAGAAGCGGTCCTGAAGAAGCTTTTCCTGCCCCACGCGGGGGAGATAAAGAAGAATTCCTACTCGATATCCTCGACCGCCTGCCCCGCGCCGCCCTCGATGCGCTGCGCCAGCGATGCCTTCATGAAGCCGTCGAGATCGCCGTCGAGCACGTCCGACGGGCTGGTGCTCTCGGTCCCGGTGCGCAGATCCTTCACGAGCTGGTAGGGCTGCAGCACATAGGAACGGATCTGGTGGCCCCAGCCGATGTCGGTCTTGGAAGCCTCGGTGGCGTTGGCCGCTTCCTCGCGCCGCTTCAGTTCCTCCTCGTAGAGCCGCGAGCGCAGCATCTCCCAGGCGGTGGCCCGGTTCTTGTGCTGCGAGCGCTCGGCCTGGCAGGCGACCGCGATGCCCGTCGGGATATGCGTGATGCGCACCGCCGAATCGGTCGTGTTGACGTGCTGGCCGCCGGCGCCGGAGGAACGATAGGTGTCGATGCGGACGTCCGATTCCGGAATGTCGATCTCGATCGTGTCGTCGACCACCGGATAGACCCAGACGCTGGCGAAGGACGTGTGCCGCCGGGCGTTCGAATCGTAGGGCGAGATGCGCACCAGCCGGTGGACGCCGGATTCCGTCTTCAGCCAGCCATAGGCGTTGTGGCCCTTGACGAGGATGGTCGCCGACTTGATGCCGGCTTCCTCGCCGTCATGCATTTCAAGCACCTCGACCTTGAAGCCGCGGCGCTCGGCCCACCGCGTGTACATGCGCAGAAGCATCGAGGCCCAGTCCTGGCTCTCCGTGCCCCCTGCCCCGGCATGGACTTCGAGATAGGTGTCGTTGGCGTCCGCCTCGCCCGAGAGCATCGTCTCGATCTGGCGCGCCTTGACCTCGCCGGAGAGCGCGCGGATCGCCGCCTCGGCCTCCGCCACGACGCCCTGGTCGCCCTCTTCCTCTCCGAGTTCGATCAGCCCGACATTGTCTTCCAGCGCCTGCGTCAGCCCGCGCACCGACTTGATGCCGTCATCCAGCGACTGGCGCTCCCGCATCAGCTTCTGCGCTTCCTGCGGGTCGTTCCAGAGCGCGCCGTCCTCGGCGCGGCTGTTGAGGTAGTCGAGCCGTTTTAGAGCCTGATCCCAGTCAAAGATGCCTCCTCAGCAGGGCGATCGCCTGCTTGATCTCGTCGACGAGGCTTTCCGTTTCGGCGCGCATAGGCTCGCTCTTCCCGTTCCATCAAGGTGTTGAATCGGCGCGGAACATAGGGACCGGCGGTCCGGCTGTAAAGGACGCGGGGAGCGGCGGTCAGTAAAGCCCGCCGCTGCCGGTCGTGACTGCCTGGTTCGCCTCTGGCGAGAGCGACCGCGGCGCATTGATGTCGACCTCGTCGCCCATGCCGATGACGGAATAGGTGTCCGCCGGGCCGGTGCCGGGCTTGAAGGCCTCCATGATGACGTCCGGTCCGCCGCCCTCGGCACGCATGCCCGTCTTGCGGTCGATCGCGATCAGCTTCATGCCGGGCGGCACGCGGAAGTCCACCGGGCGGGTGCCGGCAAGGTCGTCCTTCATGAATTCCTTGAACACAGGCGCCGCCAGCCCGCCGCCGGTCGAGCCATGGCCCATCGGCTTCGGCGTGTCGTAGCCCATGTAGAGGCCTACGACGAGGTCCGGCGTGTAGCCAACGAACCAGGCGTCCTTCTCCTCATTGGTCGTGCCGGTCTTGCCCGCGATCGGATAGCCGAGATCATGGATGATGTAGCCGGTGCCGTGCTGCACCACGCCTTCCATCATCGAGGTGATCTGGTAGGCGGTCATCGGATCGAGGACCTGCTCGCGGTTGTCGACGATCGTGGGCTCGGGCTGGTTCTCCCAGTCCTGCGCGTTGCAGCCTTCGCAGGTGCGCTGGTCCTGCTTGAAGATGGTCTTGCCGTAGCGGTCCTGGATGCGGTCGATGAGCGACGGCTTGATCTGCTTGCCGCCATTGGCCATCACCGCATAGGCAGCCACCATGCGCATCACGGTCGTCTCGCCGGAGCCGATCGCCATCGGCAGGTAGGGCGCGAGATGGTCGTAGACGCCGAAGCGCTCCGCATATTCCGAGACGATGTTCATGCCGAGATCCTGGGCGAGACGTATCGTCATCAGGTTGCGCGACTTCTCGATGCCGAGCCGAAGCGTCGAGGGCCCGGCCCATTTGCCGCCGTAATTGTGCGGCTGCCAGATCGTGTTCCCGACCTTGATCGTGATCGGGGCGTCGAGCACCACGGAGGCCGGCGTATAACCGTTGTCAAGCGCGGCGGAATAGACGATCGGCTTGAAGGAGGAACCGGGCTGCCGCATCGCCTGGGTGGCGCGGTTGAACTCCGATTCGGCATAGGAGAAGCCGCCCACCATGGCGAGCACGCGGCCGGTATGCGCGTCCATCGCCACCATGCCGCCCTCGATCTGCGGCACCTGGCGCAGCAGCCAGCCGCCCGATCCTTCGGTGGCCTCGCCGGCGCTCTCCGGATCGTTGCCCTGCTCGGCGACCTGCTTCTTTTCGACATAGACGACATCGCCGAGCGACAGCACCTCGGCGGGCGATTTCGCCCTGAGCAGCTTGCCGTCCTTGAAGTGGCGCATCGCCCACCTCATGTCGCCGGTGGCGATGAAGCCCTTCTCGCGCTCCGGCGCGAGCGCGCCGGACTGCAGGCGACCCGGCTGGATGCCGACGGTGACGCCCTCGTCCGTGGCGCCAAGGACGACGGCGAGGTGCCATTCGGGCACGTCGCTCAGCGCGTTGACCTTGCCGAGCGCCGGCCCCCAGTCGCCGGAGGGGTCGATCTTGTCCACCGGGCCGCGATAGCCGCGCAGCGTGTCGTATTTGATCAGCCCGTGCTGAAGCGCCTTGCGCGCGAGACGCTGCATCTTCGGATCGAGCGAGGTGCGGACCGACAGGCCGCCCTCGTAGAGCGCCTCCTTGCCGTAGCGGGCAAGGATTTCGCGGCGCACTTCCTCGGTGAAATATTCGGCGGCGAAGAGATAGGTGCCGCTGCGGCGCAACTTGACGCCGAGCGGCTCGGCCTTGGCCTTCTCGCCCTCTTCCTTGCTGACGTAGCCGTTCTCGACCATGCGGTCGATGACGAAATTGCGCCGCTCTATGGCGCGGTCCGCGTGGCGGAAGGGCTGGTAGTTGGACGGGCCCTTGGGCAGCGCGGCGAGATAGGCGGCTTCCGCAACCGTCAGTTCGTTCACCGACTTGTCGTAATAGGTAAGGGCCGCGCTGGCGACGCCATAGGAGCCCATCCCGAGGAATATCTCGTTGAGGTAGAGCTCCAGGATGCGGTCCTTGGAATAGGCGCGCTCGATGCGGAAGGCCAGGATCATCTCCTTGATCTTGCGCGCGATCGTCTGGTCCGAGGAAAGAAGGAAGTTCTTCGCGACCTGCTGCGTGATGGTGGAGGCTCCGACCGGCCGCTTTCCGGTGCCGAGATTGCGGATGTCGGTGAGCACGGCGCGGATGATGCCCTGCACGTCGATGCCGGGATGCGTATAGAAATTCTTGTCCTCGGCCGAGATGAAGGCCGCCTTGACCCGGTCCGGGATCGCCTGGATCGGCAGGTAGAGCCGCCTCTCGTCCGCATATTCGGCCATCAGCGAGCCGTCCGCCGCGTGGAAACGCGTCGTCACCGGCGGCTCGTATTTCGCCAGCACCTCGTAATCCGGCAGATCCTTGGTCAGATTGCCGACATAGATCGCCACGCCGGCAGCCGCCAGCAGCGCCAGCATCACCCCGACGCCGAAAAAATAGCCCAGAAGTCGTATCATGCCTGCTCCAGCGCGCATCGGACGTGCCCGGACGCGCAAACCATCCGGCGTGACTCGTGCCCGCGCCACCTTACTCTTATCCGGCGATCCTTGCTTCGCCGTTGTGGGCAAAATGGGGCAACGACGGCTCGGCGGCGAATATGGATACCACAAAGCCGCGAACTGTTGTCTCTCTGCAACGCATGATGCGCCGGCCGCGGCGCGCGGGAAGCGGTCATCCCCCGGCCCTCATCCTGGCCACAGAGAACAGTTCGATCGCCCTCACCATGCTGTCTATCGTCTTGGTCCGCCATTTGGGGTCGCGCAATTCGGCCTCGTCCTTGGGGTTGGACAGGTAGCCGAGTTCGACCAGGACGGAAGGCACGTCGGGCGCCCTGAGGACGCGGAAACCGGCGAAACGGTGCGGATTGTTGATCAGCTCGATCGAGTTCGACAGCTGGTCGACCAGCGTGCGGGCGAAACGGATGGAAAATGAATGCGTCTCGCGGCGGATCAGGTCGACCAGGATGTCGGCGACCTGCTGGTTGGCGTCCGGGATCGTGACCCCGGCGAGATCGTCGGAAAGGTTTTCGCGGGTGGCGACGGCGGCGGCGGCGGCATCCGACGCCTTGTCGGAAACGGTATAGACCGTCGCCCCGCGTATGCCCTTGATCGAGATGGTGTCCGCGTGGATGGAGATGAACAGGTCCGCGTCGTCCTGGCGGGCGATCCGCACCCTTTCGTCGAGCGGCAGGAAGCGGTCGTCGTCGCGCGTCATGAAGACCTTGTATTTTCCGACCTTTTCCAGGGCGTCCCTGAGCTGGAGGCCGAAGGCGAGCGTGATGTTCTTCTCGACCACGCCGCTCACCCCTTCCGCGCCCCCGTCGATGCCGCCATGGCCCGGATCGATGACGATCGTGAAAGGCTTGCCGGGAGCCTCGGGCCCGGTCTTGACCGGCTCGTCCGCGGCTGCGGCGGCATGCGGCGCGGTGCCGGCCTGCTTCGCCAGCGCCGCCTCGAAAGCCGCTTCCGGCGCCGCCACGACGTCGGCGACGAACCGGTAGCCGGGCGAGGATTCGTTCTTCACGACGGAAATCCCGTCGACCGTGAACGGCCCGTTGACGGCGAAGATCATGCGCGAATGGTCTTCGCTTATCTTGCCGTAGCGCACATTCGTCACCAGCCCCCGCGGCTTGAGCTCGTCCGGCACGATGGCGAAGCCCGTCCTCGGCAGGTCCACCACCAGCCGGTGCGGCGCGCGCAGGAGAAACCAGTGAAGCGAGGCCTCGCCGTCGAGCTGCATGACGATGCGCGTGCGCAGCGCGTCGCCCGCCATCACCAGGTCGTGCGCCTCGATGATGTCGGCACGGGCCGGCGGCGCGGCAACCGAAAGCGCAAGGCCCGACAGGCCGAACGCCACGGCGAGCAGCAGGATGCGGACCGCGAGAAGACGCCGGAAGTCCGCTGTGGGCCGTCGCATCATCATCCTTTCCGGCAGGCCGCGCCGGCCGATGGCAACCGGGCGCATCGATTAACGACAGGTAACCGCGCCTGGTTAACCAAACCTTGCTGACCACGCTCGCGCCGCCCGGTCGGTAAGCCGGCGTCGAAACAGGGTTGCCATGAACCGCGCCAAATCATAAAAGCGACAAAGGGTCGCTGCAATGCCCGGACCGGACCTGACCGCCATGCTTAGGCAAGAGGCGGAAAGAGGCGGCTTGAAATTGCGTTCTTCCGGGGACACATGCGGCTCTGCGAATTCTCTCGGGGCATTCCGATTGACGGAAGCTCCAGTGTGAGGAAAACGGTCGGGATCGGAATCCCGCGCCGGCTTTGTAGAAGCGAAAGAGCGGGTCCGGATATCCGGATCCAAATATCAAAGATGCGGTCCCGCCGGGAAATGTGATGAACCCAGGCATGGATATGGTCAGATCGGGTGGAACCCGCGCCGCTGTGGCGCCGGTCATCCCTTCCGCCATGCCTAAAGGTCCCCCGGCGCACCCGCAATTATCCGACACCTGCCGCATCCCGACGCGTGGCGCCTATCCGCCCACGCCGAGGACGGGAGCTGTCGGGGAGATTTTCGAATATGCCCAACAAGATGCTCATAGACGCCTCCCACCCGGAGGAAACGCGAGTCGTCGTCACCCGCGGTAACCGTATCGAAGAGTTCGATTTCGAATCACAGGACAAGAAGCAGCTCAGAGGAAACATCTACCTGGCGCGTGTGACGCGCGTCGAACCCTCGCTGCAGGCGGCCTTCGTCGAATATGGCGGCAACCGCCACGGTTTCCTGGCCTTCAACGAAATCCATCCCGATTATTACCAGATTCCGGTCGCCGACCGGCAGGCGCTCCTGAAGGCCGAGGCCGAGGCGGCGGAAGCCGAGGACGCCGAGGAAGAGAACGAGGAACGCGGCGGCCGGCGTCGTCGGCGCGGGGGCAAGGGCCGCGGCCGCGGCCGCCCGGAACAGAAGGCGGAAGCGGCCGACGCGACCGAAGCTCCTGAATCGGAAGAACGCGCCGAAGAGGCAGATGGCGGCGAGGATGCCTCCCTCGGCGGAAGCGACGCCGGGACCGCCGAAGCGTCCGGCGGGGAACATGGCGAGGGCGGCAGCCCGGTCATGGCCGAGAGCGTGGCGGCCGAAACCATCTCCGAGGAGATCGAGCCGAACGGCCATGAAGCCGACGAGGAAGAACACGGCGCCGCCGACGAGCACGGCGAGGCGTCCGGCTCCGACGAGAGCGAGGTCGAATCGGTCGGCGCAGAGGATGCGCTGGACGAGGCCCAGCACCGGCGCCGCCCGATGCGCCGCACCTACAAGATACAGGAAGTCATCAAGCGGCGGCAGATCCTGCTCGTCCAGGTCGTCAAGGAGGAGCGCGGCAACAAGGGCGCGGCGCTCACCACCTATCTCTCGCTTGCCGGCCGCTACTCCGTGCTGATGCCGAACACGGCGCGCGGCGGCGGCATCAGCCGCAAGATCACCAACGCGCAGGACCGCAAGCGGCTGAAGGACGTCGTCAAGGACCTCGACGTGCCGCAGGGCATGGGCGTCATCCTGCGCACGGCGGGCGAAAACCGCACCAAGGCCGAGATCAAGCGCGACTACGAATATCTGATGCGGCTGTGGGAAAACGTCCGCACGCTGACGCTGCAGTCGACCGCGCCGGCGCTCGTCTATGAGGAAGGCTCGCTCATCAAGCGCTCGGTGCGCGACCTCTACAACAAGGACATCGACGAGATCCTGGTCGCCGGCGAGGACGGCTACCGCGAGGCCAAGGACTTCATGCGCATGCTCATGCCGAGCCATGCGAAGGTGGTCCAGCCCTACCGCGATCCGACGCCGATCTTCGCCCGCAACGGGATCGAGGCGCAGCTCGACAGGATGCTGCAGCCGCAGGTGACGCTGAAGTCGGGCGGCTACATCATCATCAACCAGACCGAGGCGCTTGTCGCCATCGACGTGAATTCCGGCCGCTCCACCCGGGAACACTCGATCGAAGACACGGCGTTGCAGACCAATCTTGAAGCGGCGGATGAAGTGGCCCGGCAGTTGAGGCTGCGCGATCTCGCCGGTCTCATCGTCATCGACTTCATCGACATGGAGGAGAACCGCAACAACCGCGCGGTGGAGAAGAAGCTCAAGGATTGCCTGAAGAACGACCGGGCCCGCATCCAGGTCGGCCGCATCTCGCATTTCGGGCTTATGGAGATGTCGCGCCAGCGCATCCGCGCCAGCGTCCTGGAATCGACCATGAAGCCCTGCCCGCATTGCGGCGGCACCGGCCATGTGCGCTCCGATTCCTCGACGGCGCTGCATGTGATGCGAGGCATCGAGGAACACCTGCTGAAGGATTCGCGCCACCACATCACGGTGCGCACGCCCTCCCAGACGGCGCTCTACGTGCTCAACCACAAGCGCTCGAACCTGACCGAACTCGAGCAGCGCTTCGGCCTTTCGATCACCATCGAGGCGGACGACGAGGTCGGCGTCCAGCACTACGCCATCACGCGCGGCGCGCCCGCCGAGCCTCGCCCGGTGATAGAAAACGCAGTTGCGGACACGCCGGCCTTCGAGGCGATGGAGGCGGACGAAGACGAGATCGTCGCGGCCGAGGAGGAACGGCCGGAACCGCATGCCCGCGCCGACGAGGAAGGCGATGGCCAGCGCAAGCGGCGGCGCCGTCGGCGCCGGCGCGGCGGCCGCGAGCACGGCGACGAACGTGGCCATGGCAGCGAGCGGCCGGCATTCGAGGCCGGCGAAGCCGAGGCGTCAGACGACGGCGAGGAGGAAGAGAGCGCCGAGGGTGAAGCGCAGGCTTTGGAAGCCGGCGGCGAAGAGGCCTCCGGCGAGCAAAGGAAGCGTCGGCGCGGCCGCCGCGGCGGCAAGCGCAACCGGCGCGATCACGCCGAGCACGATGAGGGCGAAGACACTCATGAGGCGGCTTCCGGGCATGAGGAAGCGCCGGTTGCGGAAATCACGGCCGCCTCTACGGACAGCGAGGTAGTGAGCGAGCCCGCCGTCGCCGAGATCGAGATAGCGGCGGAAGAGGCTGCGCCGGTGGAAACCGCGACGCCGAAGAAGCCCGCTCGTCGCCGCTCGCGCAAGGCCGAAGCCGCCGTGAGCGAACAGGCCGCCAATGGCGAGGCCCACGTGGCGGCGAGCGCCCCGGCGAATGCGGAAAGCGAGGTCGCCAGGGACGCGGAACCGGCGGAGGAAAAGCCGGCCGAGCCGGCGGAACCAGCAGAGCCGGCAGAGCCGGTCGTGATATCGTCGGGCAACGACGAGACGCGGCCGCGCAAGACCGGCTGGTGGCAGCGCAAGAGCTTCTTCTGACAAGAGCTTCTTCTGACAGGCGCCGACGTCTGGGCGGTCGGCGCGGCTGATGTCAGCGTTATCCTCGGGCTTGTCCCGAGGATCTGCCGTAGCCGCCGGTTGTCGCCCTGGATATCTGCTTTCCGCCTCGCTTGGAGCACCCGCAATTGCGTCGCTCAAGGCATATCCTCGGGCTTGTCCCGAGGATGACGTCGGCCTCAATAGGGTCGTAGCTTAGCCGCGTCGACCGGCCAGCCGCTGCTTGGCTTCGTCGATCAGCCGGTTGGCGGTCTGCATCCGCGCTATGGCGCGGTCGCGCCATTCGGGCCGAACGCGGTCGGGATGGTTGCCGAACGCGAATTCCCGTCGCAGCCGGTCCAGCGATTTCATGTCCGCGACGCGGTGCAGCGCGAGTTCGCGCGCGATGGCCTCGGGAGCGGTTTCCGGCAGCGCTTCCGTCGCCCCGCGATCGTCATTGAGCCCAAGATAGGTCGCCAGGAACTCCGGCGCGCCGCCACCGACGGAGCCCACCGCCGAGCCGGCGACGAAGCCGAAGGGTATGGACGGCGCCGCGCCTCCTTCGTCAAAAGCTTCCGGTTCCGGCGCCGGCTTGGCGGACGGTTCCGGCGATTCATCCAGAAACGAAGCAAAATCGCGCACCGATCCTATCCCACTCGCTACCGCGACCCCTGGAGCCGACTTTCGGGTGGCGGAGCATAGGGCGCAGCCGGTTAATGCCTCCTCAAAGGCAGGTCGGACCAAATTCCGACATATCTCGCGATATATCTTGACGCGACGGCCCAGCCGATTTATCTTGCGATATATCGTAAGAAATAACGGAAGCACAAACCATGCATCATCATCACCATCGCGGAGGTTGCGACGACGGCCTCATGCGCTTCATGTCCCGCAGGTTCGGCGGGCATCAGGGCTTCGGTCCGTTCGGCAAGGGCTTCGGCGGAGGCGGCGGCAACATGTTCCGCGCCGGCAAGATGCTGGCCGACGGCGATCTGCGCCTCATCGCGCTGTCGCTGATCGAAAAGGCGCCGCGCCACGGCTACGACATCATCAAGGCGCTGGAGGAGCTTTCGAGCGGCATCTACAGCCCGAGCCCCGGCGTCGTCTACCCGACGCTGACCTTCCTGGAGGAGGCCGGCTACGCCGCCTCGACCACCGAGGGTAACAAGAAGGTCTTCGCCATCACCGACGCCGGCCGCCAGCATCTCGAGGAAAACCGCGACGTCGTCGACGGCGTCCTCGAACAGATCGAACGCTTCGGCGAGAAGATGGCCAAGGCGCGCGAGTGGTTCAACTGGGCGGACGATGCGCCGGTCGGACGCGGGCGCCGCGAAGAGCGCCACGCCATGCGGCACGAGTTCCATGCGATTCGCCGGCGCGTGCGCGCCGCGCTTGCCGACATCGTCGACGCCCCCGCCGAGACGCAGAAGAAGGCGCTCGCGATCCTCACCCGCGCCGCCGAGGAGCTTGCCGAACTGACGCGGCGCGATCCGCCCCACACGCTCTGATCCCGGCGGCTTTCGACAAAACCGGTCCCGCCCCCTGCCGAAGGCCGGGGTCGGGATGTCCCGACAATCGAGTTCATGTCCTGCTATGAAAGGCACAGACCGCATGACAACCGACACGCGGACCCCGCTCCTCACCTCCTCCGCCATCGTCTTCAGCGAGAAGGCTAGCGGCTATCTCCAGCAGCTCTGCAAGCATTTCGGCCACAAGGTGGCGGTCAGCTTCACGCCCGAGCGCGGCACGATCGTCTTCGACTTCGGCAGTTGCTCCCTTGCCGCCGCCGGCAACATGCTGAGCCTCACCGCGACCGCAGGCAGCACCGTCGGCCTCTCGCGCGTACAGCACGTGATTGCCAGCCATCTGGAGCGCTTCGCCTTCCGCGAGACGCCGGAGATCGTCTGGAACTGAACCGGCCGTAGAGCCTAGGCCTAGGCACCGCCCGGTGCGGTCGCCGCGCGCCGGGCGGCCTGCCCCGCCACAAGGCGCACCTTGCGCGGCGCCGCCATCCAGATGCACGCGATCGAAACGGCGGACAGCACGATCAGGAGGATGAACGCGCTCCGGTAGCTGCCCGTCCGGTCGTAGAGGTCGCCCGTCAGCCACGGCCCCACGCCGGCGCCGATATTGCCGAACACGCTCAGCATCCCGAAAATGGTCGCGAACCGGCGCCCGGCGAAGATTTCCGCCGGCATGGCGCCGAACACCGAGGCGACCCCGTAGCCCATCAGCCCCTGCGAGGCGACCATCAGGTACATCAGGAGCCGGGACTTGTTGTGGTCCAGGGCCAGCAGCGCCAGCGCCGTGACGATGAAGCCCGACATGCCGATGGTCCAGGCCCATTCGCGGCCGATCCGGTCGGAGAAATGCCCGATCCATATCTGGCCGGCCACGCCGCAAAGGCCGACCAGCCCGAGCGCGAAGGCGGCCTCCCCCGCGCCGAAGCCGACATCGGCGAGATAGCGCGTCTGGTGCACCTGCACCGTGTACCAGGCGTATAGCGCACAGAAGAAGCCGGCCGAGATCCACCAGAAGCGCGGCGTGCGCATCGCGTGCCCCAGCGTCCAGTCGCGCTCCACCCAAGCCTCGTCGACCACCGTCGAGGGCATGGGCGCCCGCGCCGGTCCCCGGCCCTCCCCGTCCGGCAGCAGGCCGAGCCCTTCCGGGCTCTTCCGCTGGAGCAGGAAATTGAGGGGGATCAGCGCTGCACAAAGCACCGCCATGATCCGGCAGGCCGCGCGCCAGCCGCCCGCCTCGATCACCGCCTGCAGCAGCGGCAGCATGAGGATCGAGCCGACGCCGACGCCCGAGAAGGCGAGGCCGATGGCGAGCCCGCGCCGGCGGACGAACCAGTTCGGCAGGAACATGGAATGGCCGATATAGGTAAGCGGCATGGACCCGCCGACCGTCAGGAGGCCGAGCGTCAGCGAGAACTGCAGCGGCGTGGTCACGAAGGTGACGCCGATCAATCCCGCCGCCATGACGAAAGCGGCGAGCGGCAGGACCAGCCGCGGGCCGTAGCGGTCGATCATCATGCCGACCACCGGCACCGCCGCCGTGGACGCCAGGAAGCCGAGCGAGAAGGCGCCGGCGGTCGCGCCGCGCTCCCAGCCGAATTCGTCGAGGATCGGCGGATAGAGGAGCGAGAATGCCGTCCGCGTGTTGACGGCGATGCCCATGGAGACGAAGGCGACCGCGACGACGATCCAGCCATAGAAAAATTTTGTCCGGATCGGGGGAATGGCGGCCATGACTATCCTGGTCAGTTGTCCGCTTCCTGCTTATTCCTTGGCCGGAAACCGAACAAGCCGCCACCGTTGTGCCAAGAAACGGGCTGCTGACGGACATTGACAGCAGGTCCTCATCCGCCACCTATGGCGAGGAGGAGCCGGGCAGGATGGTGACGGTCCGCGATCCGGCCTCCGACTTTTCGCGGCTCTACCGTTTAGGGATGGACGGAAAATGCCCAGAACCGATATCGCCCGCCGGGTGTACAACCACACCTGGAAGCTCGATCCGATCATCCGTAGCCTGCTCGACACGGACTTCTACAAGCTGTTGATGCTGCAGATGATCTGGGGTCTCTATCCGACCGTCCAGGCGACCTTCACGCTCATCAACCGCACCACTTCGGTCCGTCTCGCCGACGAGATCGACGAGCGGGAGCTGCGCGAGCAGCTCGATCACGCCCGCACCATCCGCTTCTCCAAGAAGGAGATGATCTGGCTGGCCGGCAACACCTTCTACGGCCGCAAGCAGATATTCGAGCCCGATTTCCTGTCATGGCTCGCCGGCTTCCGCCTGCCCGAATACGAGCTCACCCGTCATGACGGCCAGTACGTGCTCCACTTCCATGGTCCGTGGAGCGAGACCACCATGTGGGAGATTCCGGCGCTCGCCATCATCAACGAACTGCGCTCGCGCGCCGCGATGCG
Source organism: Rhizobiales bacterium 65-79 (assembly GCA_001896885.1). Lineage (GTDB taxonomy): Bacteria > Pseudomonadota > Alphaproteobacteria > Rhizobiales > Rhizobiaceae > Mesorhizobium_L. The sequence continues at coordinate 186,747 of MKRJ01000008.1, forward strand.
CTCGCTCGGGCCCTTCGCGCTCGACGTGCTCTACGCCCGCGCCAAGGCCAAGACCTGGGCCAAGGTGGAGCGGCTGCGCAAATATCCCGACCTGCAGATCTCCGATTTCGGCACCCGCCGCCGCCACTCCTTCCTCTGGCAGCGCTGGTGCGTGGAGGCGCTGAAGGAAGGCATCGGCCTTTCCTTCACCGGCACGTCGAACGTGCTGCTCGCCATGGATACCGACCTAGAGGCGCTCGGCACCAACGCGCACGAGCTGCCGATGGTGCTGGCGGCGCTGGCGCGCAACGACGAGGAGCTGCGCGCCGCGCCCTACAAGGTGCTGGCCGACTGGCAGCGCTACTATGGCGGCAATCTTTTGATCGTGCTGCCGGACTCGTTCGGCACGTCCGCCTTCCTCAAGGACGCGCCCGACTGGGTCGCCGACTGGACCGGTTTCCGCCCCGACAGCGCGCCGGCGATCGAGGGCGGCGAGAAGATCATCGAGTGGTGGAAGGCGAAGAGCAAGGACCCGAGGAAGAAGCTCCTGATCTTCTCCGACGCGCTCGACGTCGATACGATCGAGAAGGCCTATCTGCATTTCCGCGGCAAGGCGCGGCTGAGCTTCGGCTGGGGCACCAACCTCACCAACGACTTCGTCGACTGCGCGCCGGAACGCAACGACCAGCTCCGCGCCATCTCGCTGGTCTGCAAGGTCAGCGAGGCGAACGGCCACCCGGCGGTGAAGCTCTCCGACAACCCGGAAAAGGCGACCGGCGACCCGAAGGAAGTCGAGCGCTATCTGCGCGTCTTCGGCGGCAAGGACCGGGTCAGGCAGCCGGTGCTGGTATAGGGAGTGTCGTCATCGTGCGCGGGCAACTTGCAGGTGCGTCCTTCGAGGCTCGCACCGCAGGGATGAAGCCCACCCATCCTTAGGCCTTCAGCAGCCACTCATGCTCCTTGGCGTTGTGGAACTTCCACGTCCGGCGAGGCCCCGCCATCACGTTGAGGTAATAGAGGTCGTAGCCGTGGCAGGCCGCGCAGGGGTGATAGCCGCGCGGGACGAGGGTGACGTCGCCATCCTCCACCGTCATCGTCTCGTCCAATGACCGGTCGCCATTCCGGTCGGCATCCGTATAGACCCGCTGGAAGGCAAAGCCCTGCGGCGGGTTGATGCGGTGGTAGTAGGTCTCCTCGAGCTGCGATTCCGCCGGCAGATTGTCCGCGTCGTGCTTGTGCGGCGGATAGGAGGAGGTGTGGCCGCCCGGCGTGATGACCTCGACCACCAGCAGCGAATCCGCGCCCTTGTCCGTCTCCGGCAGGATGTTGGTGACATAGCGCGTGTTGGTGCCCTTGCCGCGCGTTTCCTGGCCGAGATCGTCCGGCGCGATGACGCGCGCGGGATAGCTCTTCGCCTTGCCGGGCGCCGTGCAGACGGCGAGTTCGAGGCCGGTCGTGGCGGTCACCTTCCAGCGCGAGCCCGCCGGAATATAGACCGACCACGGCTTGCCCTCGAAGGGCGACGCGCGCTCGCCGATCTCGCCGAAATCCTTCCCGTCGGCCTCCGCCCTGCCCTTGCCGGCGATGAGAACCAGGCAGGCTTCGCGCCCACCGGTGTCGGCCTCCGCTTTCTCGCCCGGCTTGAGACGGAAGAGATCGAACCCGACATAGGTCCAGCCGGCGCTTTCCGGCGTGACATGGGTGACGCGGCCCTGCTTCCCGTTCGGCTTCACCAGCAAATTCGGCATGTTTTCCTCGCTCATTCCTTCCCGATGGACGGGTCCTTGTTCTCGTCCGGCGGGTTGTAGCGGAAGAGATAGACGTAGGCGGCGTAGCCCGCGAACGCCAACGCGATGACGCCCCAGTCCCGCGACCCGCCGTAGAATTCGAGCCCCGCCCACGCGACGCACACCACGAAGATGGCGATCCGCCGCCACAGCGGCCGGAAGAAGGGATGGTCGGCGTCCGATTTCAGCAATTCAGTATGACTTCTTCACTTTGCACTACAAACCACCTCGGTTTGGATTCACCCCTCCGCCGCCTTCGGCGGCACCTCCCCCTCATAGGGGGAGGAAAGCGGCGGCGCTTTCCCTCCCCTCGAGGGGAGGGTCCGGCCGACAGGCCGGGGGTGGGGTGAATGCGGCCGACAGGTCAGCATGCTCCTCTAGTTCGGAAATCCCTGCGTCTCGACCGTATAGCCCGCGGCGGTCATGACCCGCATCAGTTCCTTGTGGCCGATCTCGGCCATCTTCAGGGGCGGGTTCTTCTTCGGGTCCTGCTCGGCCTCGACCACGAACCAGCCCTCATAGCCGTAATCGGCGAATTTCTGCACGATGGCGCCGAAATCGAGCGAGCCGTCTCCCGGCACGGTGAAGGCGCCGAGCGCCACCGCGTCGAGGAAGGACTGCTTCTTCCAGTCCAGTCCCCTGATCACGCCCATGCGCACGTCCTTCACGTGGACATGGCTGATGCGCCTGTGGTGGTTGTCGATGGCGCGCAGCACGTCGCCGCCGGCAAAGGCCAGATGCCCGGCGTCGAGCAGAAGCGGAATGCCTTCGCCGGAATGCTTCATGAAGGCGTCGAGTTCGTGCTCGAACTGCACCACGGCCGCCATGTGATGATGGTAGGCAAGCGGCATCCCCTCGCCCGCGCACCATTCGCCGAACTCGGTCATCCGGCGCGCATAGGCTTTCATCTCGTCATCCGACAGCACGGCCTTCTGCGCCAGCGGCTTCGAGCGGTCGCCCTGGATGGAGCGGCCGACCTCGCCATAGACGATACAGGGCGCGCCGACGGCCTTGAAAAGCTCGATCATCGGCCGGATGCGGTCCTTGTTCGCCGACAGGTCCTCGATCGTCAGCGTGCCGGAGAACCAGCCGCCGCAGAGCGTCACGTCGGCCTTCTTCAGGATCGGCAGCATCACGTCCGGGTCGTCCGGGAAGCGCCGTCCCTTCTCCATGCCGGTGAAGCCGGCCGAACGCGACTGTCGCAGGCACTCCTCCAGCGAAACGTCGTCGGAGAGTTCCACGAGGTCGTCGTTCCACCACGCGATGGGGGACATGCCCAGTTTGGCTTTCAAGATGTCGTTCTCCAGGTTTCGCATCCCCTCTTGCAGGGGCAATTGCGCGTGACAAGTCGCTCTCCCCCTCACCCGGTTCGCTTCGCGAACCATCCTCTCCCCACCGGGGAGAGGAACGCCGGCCGCGCCGCTTCTTCCTCTTCTCCCCGACGGGGAGAAGGTGGCCCAAAGGGCCGGATGAGGAGGAATATTCAATCCCCGACGCTTTGCGCCTGCCGTTTCTCTTCATAGGCCTTGCGCGCGGCGTTGACCTCCTTGCGCATACTGACCTCGGGCACGGCCACGTCCCACCAGTGCCCGCCCGCCTCGGTCGAGACCAGCGGATCGGTATCGATGACGATCACCGTCGTGCGGTCGTTGTCGCGCGAGCGCCTCAGAGCCGCCTCGAGGTCGCCCGTCGAGGAGACGTGCTCGCCCACCGCCCCCAGGCTGCGCGCATGGGCGGCGAAATCGATATCCGGCAGGGTATCATGGCGGGCGTCCTTCAACAGATTGTTGAAGTTGGCCCCGCCGGTCGCCATCTGCAGCCGGTTGATGCAGCCGAAGCCGCGATTGTCGAGCAGCACGATGGTCAGCTTAAGCCCGAGCATGACCGATGTGGCGATCTCCGAATTCATCATCAAATAGGAGCCGTCGCCGAGCATGACGACGACCTCCTCGTCCGGCCGCGCCATCTTGGCGCCGAGCGCGCCGGCGATCTCGTAGCCCATGCAGGAATAGCCATATTCGCCGTGATAGGAGCCCGGCCAGTCCGCCTGCCAGAGCTTGTGCAGCTCGCCCGGCAGGCCGCCGGCCGCATGGACCAGCACGACGCCGTCGCCCATGGCGCGCTGGACCGCGCCGATCACCTGCGCGTCGGAAGGCAGCGCCGCATTGGTCGAGGCGGTGACGGCGTCGGCCGCCTTGCGCCACTCGGCCTTGCCTTTCCTCGCCTTCTCGGTCCAGGGCTTGGGCGCGGCCCAGCCGCCGAGATGCTCGGCAAGCTCGGTCAGCCCGACACGCGCGTCGGCGACGAGCGGCAGCGCGCGGTGCTTGAACGCGTCGAAGGGCTGCACGTTGAGCCCGATGATGGTCTTGTCCGGATTGCGGAAAAGCGCCCAGGACCCCGTCGTGAAATCCTGGAAGCGCGTGCCGACCGCCAGCACCACGTCGGCTTTCTCCGCCAGAGCGTTGGCCGCCGACGTGCCGGTGACGCCGATCGCGCCCATGTTGAGCGGGTTGCCGTCGGGCAGGCTCGACTTGCCGCCCTGCGTCTCGGTCACGGGGATGCCGGACTTGCCGGCCAGCACTTCGAGCGCGGCGGATGCGCCCGAATAGAGCGTGCCGCCGCCCGAGACGATGAGCGGCGCCTTCGCTCCGCGCAACGCCTCCACGGCCGCCTGCAACTCGTTCTCGTCCGGCCGCTGCCGGCGCGGCAGCCACAGCCGCTCCTCGAAGAAGCTTTCCGGATAATCGAATGCCTCCGCCTGCACGTCCTGGCAGAGCGAAAGCGTCACCGGCCCGCATTCGGCCGGGTCGGTCAGCACGGCCATGGCGCGCGTCAGCGCCGGCACGATCTGCTCCGGCCGCGTGATGCGGTCGAAATAGCGCGAGACCGGGCGGAAACAGTCATTCGCCGAGACGGTGCCGTCGCCGAAATCCTCGACCTGCTGCAACACCGGGTCCGGAACGCGGCTGGCGAAGACGTCGCCCGGCAGGAGCAGCACTGGCAGGCGGTTGACATGCGCGAGCGCCGCTCCCGTCACCATATTGGTCGCGCCGGGGCCGATGGAGGTCGTCGCGGCCATCATGCGGCGGCGGAAATTCGCCTTGGCGAAGCCGACGGCCGCGTGGACCATCGCCTGCTCGTTATGCGAGCGATAGGTCGGCAGGTCGCGGCGCACCTGGTAGAGCGCCTCGCCCATGCCGGCGACGTTGCCGTGGCCGAAGATCGCCCAGACGCCACCGAAGAGCGGCACCTTCTCGCCGTCGATCTCCGTCATCTGGCGCGTCAGGAAACGGGTGAGCGCCTGCGCCATGGTCAGGCGGATTTTCTTGGTCATCGATAGTTTCCTCCGCTAAGCCGCCGCGCGCTTCCGTGTGGCCAGCCAGGCCTCCGTCAGCCGGCCGAAGCGTTCGGCCATCTCGGCGATCGCGGCCTCGTCGTCCATCCTGCCGGCCAGCCATTCCTCCGCCGCATGGGCGAAGATGGTGCGACCGACCGCGAACCCCTTGACGATAGCCGTATCGGCGGTCGCCGAGAAGGCCGCTTCGAGCTCGGCCGCCGGCGCATCGAGCCCGAGCAGCACGATTCCGCGGCACCACGGGTCGTGGCGCGCAATCGTGGCCTCGATCCGTTTCCAGGCCGCCTTCGACGCCTGCGGCTCGAGCTTCCACCAGTCCGGCTTGATGCCGAGAGCATAGAGTTCGTCGAGCGCCCTTGCCACCGTGTCGTCGCCGAGCGGTCCGTTCTTGCCGGCGATGATCTCGATCAGCAATTCGCGGCCGATCTTGCGCGAGGCCTGGAAGAGCGCGAGCAGCTTCTGCTGCTGCTCCTCCTTCAAGGCGGGCGGATCGTCGGGATGATAGAAGCACAGGCATTTTGCCGTATGCGTCACCGGCCAGTCGACAAGCTGCGAGCCGATGTCCTGCCCGAACTCGAACCGGAGCGGCCGCGAGCCCGGCCGCTCGACCGGCCTGCCGATCCAGTCGAAACCGTGCTTCGCCGCCTCGAAGAAGGCCTCGCGGCCGTATTTCTCGTCGATCAGCATGCCATAGCCGCGCCGACCCTGCGCCACTCTGGCCGCCGCCTTAACGGCCAGCACCTTGAAGGCCGGGATCCGTGCGGGATCGGCGCCGAGCCGCCCCGCCAATTCCTCGAATTGCGAGCGGTGGTCGCAGGCCAGCCCCATCAGGAGCGGTATGTCGCCGCGCCGCGTCGTCGCCCAGTGGACATGGTTGATCGCCTCGTCCTTGCGCAGCGCATGCTCCTTCGATCCGTTCTTGAGGAAATATTGCAGTTCCTCGAAGGTCGGGATCTCCGGCGAGCAGAGCAGCCGCGATACCGCGAACGCGCCGCAGGCATTGGCCCAGGTCGCGGCCGTCCCGAAGCTTTCGCCGCCGAGCCAGCCGCGCAGGAAGCCGGACATGAAGGCATCGCCCGCGCCGAGCACGTTATAGACCTCGATGGGAAAACCCTGCCCGACGATGCCCGCCTCGAGATCGTCGGAAATCGCGCCCTCATAGACGATGCAGCCCATCGGACCGCGCTTCAGCACGATGACGGCGTTTGAGAGCGCACGGATCGTCTTCAGCGCCCTCAGGAGGTCATCCTCGCCGGAAGCGATCAGCACCTCCTCCTCCGTACCGACGATGAGGTCGCAATCCGGCAATATCGTTTTCAGATGCTCGGAGACCCGCTCGGATTTCACATAGCGCTGGTCGCCCGCGGCGTGGCCCGCAAGCCCCCAGAGATTGGGGCGGTAATCGATGTCGAAGGCGACCCTGCCGCCCTGCCCGCGCATGAGGCGGATCGCCTTCTTCTGCGCGGCGTCCGTGTTCGGGCGCGAGAAATGCGTGCCCGTGACGACGACGGCGCGCGCCCGCGAAAAAAGCTTCTCGTCGATATCGTCCTCCGAGAGCGCCATGTCCGCGCAATTCTCGCGATAGAAGAGCAGCGGAAAGGACCTGTCGTTTTCGACGGAAAGGATGGCGAGCGCGGTCAGCCTTGCCGGATCGTCGACGATGCCGGCGGTTTCCACGCCTTCCCTCGCCATCTGCTCGCGGATGAAGCGGCCGAACTGCTCGTCCCCGACGCGCGTGACCAGCGCCGACTTCAGGCCGAGTCGCGCCGTGCCGATCGCGATGTTGGCGGGGCAGCCGCCGACCGATTTGGCGAAACTCGCGACGTCCTCGAGGCGGGAGCCGATCTGCTGGCCGTAGAGATCGACCGAAACCCGGCCGATCGTGATGACATCGAGCTTCCCCTGCCCGTCCGGGGTTTCAGCCATTGCCATGTTTCCTCCGGGGTGGCTCGCTTTGCAAACGTGTGCAACGGTTCCGCGCCCGCGTCAATATGAAACGGAAATTCCATTCACAAGTCAATATGGAATATTTATTCTTTCCCCTTCGGATCGAGGTCGGCGCGCCGCTCGGCGACGCTGACGGTCAGAGCCATGGCCAGCGCCATGGTCGCCGAAAGCGAGCGGAAGCCGGCGAAATCGGCCTCCGCCACCTCGAACCATTCCGTGGCGTGTTCGGCGAGCGGCGAGAACGCGCTGTCGGTGATCGCCACGACCGGGACGCCCCGCGCCGCGAGATTTCGCGCGTATTCGGCCGTCTCCGACGCATAGGGGGAAAAGCTGACGGCGATCGCCGCGTCCCCGTTGCCGGCCAGCGCCAGCGTCTCGGCGTCGATGCCGACCGGCGAACCGACCAACGTGCAGCGGATGCCGAGCTTGCCGAAGGCGTAGGCCATATAGGTGGAGATCGGGTAGGAGCGGCGCCGCGCGATCAGGTGGATCGTGCGCGCATCGGCGAGGATCGCGACGGCGCGTTCCAGCTTCGGCGCCTCGACGGCATGGGAAAGTTTGTCGAGCGAGCGGCGTGCCGCGTCGAGGAAGCCGTCGAGGACGGCGCTCTCGTGCGAGCCCGTCCCTGCCCCGGCGCGCAGCGCGGCGAGGCGCTCCTCATAGGAATTGGTGCGTTCCTTCAGGCGGTCGCGGAAGATCCGCTGCAGGTCCGAAAAGCCCTCGAAGCCGAAATGCTGGGCGAAGCGCACCAGCGTCGAGGGCTGGACATCCGCCGCCGCCGCGATGCTCGCCGCCGTGCCGAAGGCGATCTCGTCGGGATTGTCCAGCGTGTGGGCCGCGACCTGCGCGAGGCGCTTCGGCAGGGATTGCCGGCGCGTGATGATCATCGCGCGCAGCGATTCGAAATCGCGCGGCGCGGCCAGCGTTTCAGCCTCGTTCATCCTGTGTCTTCCCTTTCGATCGCGCGAGGCTACATCAAATGGAATAAACATTCCATCAATCGACGATCTAGTTTATTTATGGCCCCCGAACGGGTGGTGTGGCGGCTCGAATCGTGGATAGAAACACGCTTCGCGCTCGGGCGCGATCCATGAAACGGACATGAATTCAGGTGCTTGCGCGAAGCGCCATGATTTTCGGCGCGCCGCTTTGTGCACGTCCATCCATTGAGGGGAAATCGGCATGGATCGCATCGGAGTGGGTCTCGTGGGCACCGGCTACATGGGCAAATGCCACGCGCTCGCCTGGAACGCCGTCGCCCCGGTCTTCGGCGACGTCCCGCGCCCCCGCCTGGTCCACCTCGCCGAAGCGAACCTGCCGCTGGCCGAGAAGCGCGCCGCGGAATTCGGCTTCGAGAAGGCGACCGGCGACTGGCGCGACCTGATCGACGATCCGGAGATAGACGTCGTCTCGATCACCACGCCGAACAAGTTCCACGCGCCGATGGCCATCGCGGCGCTCGAAGCCGGCAAGCACGTCTGGTGCGAGAAGCCGATGGCGCCGAGCCTGGCCGAGGCCGAGGCGATGGCCAAGGCGGCGGAAGGCTCGGGCCGCGTGGCGATGCTCGGCTACAACTACATCCAGAACCCGATGGTCCGCCACATCCGCAAGCTCCTCTCGGAAGGCGCGATCGGCGCGGTCAACCACGTCCGCGTCGAGATGGACGAGGATTTCATGGCCGACGCGGACACGCCCTTCGCGGCCCGCAACGAGGCGGCCAACGGCTACGGCGCGCTCGACGATTTCGCCGTCCACCCGCTCTCCATCCTGCAGACGCTGTTCGGCAACATGACGCGCGTGCTCTGCGACATGGACAAGCCCTATGCCGACCGGCCGATCCCGGACGGCACGCGCCGCGCCGTGGAGAATTACGACGCGGCGAGCGTTCTCTTCCATCTGAGGGACGGCATCTCCGGCGTGCTGATGGTCAACCGCGCGGCCTGGGGCCGCAAGGGCCGCATCGCGCTGCAGATCTTCGGCTCCAGGGGCTCGATCCTCTATGACCAGGAGCGAATGAACGAGCTGCAGCTCTACCAGGCGGCCGGCCGGGAAAGCGAGCAGGGCTTCCGGACGATCCTCGCCGCCCCGCTGCATCCTCCCTATGACCGCTTCATCCCCGCCCCCGGCCACGGGCTCGGCTTCAACGAGCTGAAGATCATCGAATGCCGGCAGCTTGTCGGCCGCATCCTGGGGGAAAACACGCTCGGCATCGGCTTCGAGGACGGGCTGGAAATCGAGCGGGCCGTACACGCCATGGCCCGCTCCTTCCAGCGCGGACGCTGGGAAGTGGTAGTGTAAGGCGAGCTCCTAGCGAGGCCGCTTCGATGCCGTGAAAAGCGCCACGTCGATCTTGTGGCTGCCGTCCGGCTCGGTCTCGAAATAGAACGTGGCGGCGGCCGAGACGCTCGTCTGGAGGGCCCGGATCGCGCGGACCTGGACATCGGGCGTGTTCATGCGTTCCACCCAGGAACGGAATTCAAGACGCAGCCGGAAGGCACGGACCGACTGCGGCACGAGGCCCGCCCGCGCGATGGCCGCCTCCCATTCCGAACGCGAATAATTGCGGACATGCGAGCAGTCGCGCAGCAATTCGATCGCCTGGAAATAAGTGTCGAGGAGCGGCACGCCCGGCGTCACGGTATCGGCGATGGCAACCATGCCGCCCGGCTTCACCACGCGGGCGGCTTCGGAAAGTCCGGCGTCGAGATCGGTCCAATGATGGGCGCTGAACCGGCTCAGCACCGCGTCGAAACTTTTGTCCTCGAAGGGCAGCTTCTCGACGGCGCCCTGGCGCGTAACGACATTGGACAAATGGCGCTCCCGTGCCGCCTTCTCCACCACGCCGAGCATTTCGCGCGACAAATCGTAGGCGACGATTTCCCGCACCAGCGGCGCTACGTTGAAAGTCACGTGTCCGCCGCCGCAGCCGAGATCGAGCACGCGCGCCTCGCTCCGGCCCGCCATCAACCCGACGAGGGCCTCGAGATCCTCGCTCTTGGAATGCACCGCGCTTTTCAGATAGGCCTCTGCGCGGGAGCCGAACTGGCTCCCGACCAGGGTTTCGTGACTGGTCTCCGACATCGCTCTTGCTCCTTCATCGATCGGGATGCATCGGATAGGCTGCAGCCGATACCGGTTTCAGGTCCTTCTTTATACGGGTATATTTTCCACCATGATGACCGCGGAGCAAGCCGGACAGCGGCACGAACTCGGCGATTTCGTGCGCTCCATGCGCGAACGCCTGACGCCCCGGGACGTCGGCTTGCCGACCGGGCTTCGGCGGCGGACGCCCGGTCTCAGGCGCGAGGAGGCCGCGCAACTCGCCGGGCTGAGCGTCACCTGGTACACATGGCTGGAACAGGGCCGCGATATCTCGCTCTCGCCGCAGGCGCTTTCACGGCTCGCCGCCGCCCTGCGGCTCGGCCGAGCCGAGCGCGCCTATCTCTTCGCGCTCGCGGCCCGGCGCGATCCCGACGAGGCGAGCCCCGGGAACGGGACGGCGCAGGCGGCCGCCCTTTCCGCCGTCGATTTCATCTCGGCGCCGGCCTACATCCTCGATCGCGCCTGGAACGCGCTGCGATGGAACGCGGCGGCCCGGCACCTCTTCGCGGGGTGGCTGGACGGTTCGGCCGAGCGCAATCTGCTGCGCTTCATCTTCCTGGAGCCCGCCGCCCGTTCCTTCATCAGCGACTACAGGACGAGGGCCCGCCGCGTCGTCGCCGAGTTTCGCGCCGACGTCAGTTCGCACCTCGGCGATCCGGAGATCCGCGATCTCGTCGCGGAACTCGAGCGGGAGAGCGGGCCTTTCAGCCGCTATTGGCGAGAGCACGCGGTGCTGGGGCGGGAAGGCGGCGAGCGGACCTTCCACCATCCAACGGACGGTTTCCTGCGCTACGAACAGGTCACCTTCGCGCTGGTCGGCCGCCCCGACCTGAAACTGACGATCCTGACGCAGGCTTGACCGTCCGCTCGAAATCCCGGACGCGCCCGTTCGCCCTAGTCCGACGTGCCCACCACGTTCTGGTCGTAGTCGATCAGCGAGCCGGTGATGACGCCGGAATGCGGGCTCAGGAGATAGCAGACGAGGTCGGCCAGTTGGTCCGGCTTGACCAGTTGCCCCATGGGTGACGCCGCCTCCGCCTGCGCCAGCCAGTCATTGGGCGCGGCGTGCCATTTCTTCTGCACCTCGTCCTCGCCCGGCGTATCCATCCAGCCCGGAAGCACGGCGTTGCAGCGGATGCGCTTCGAGCGGAAGCCGTAGGCGACGTTTTTCGTCAGTGTCGCCAGCGCTCCCTTGGAAGACGAGTAGGGCGCGAGGAAGGGCTGGCCGCCATGGCCGGACATCGAAAGCACGTTGACGATAGAGCCCGTCACGCCGGCATCGACCAGCGCCTTCACTACCCCCTGCATAAGGAAGAACGGCCCGCGCACGTTGATGGCGAAAAGCCGGTCGAAGACCTCCGGCGTCGTGTCGATGAGCGAGCCGCGTTCCGACGAACCGGCCGCGTTGACGAGCGCGTTGATCGTGCCGAATGCCGAGAAAGAGGCGTCGATCACGCGCCGGCAGTCCTCGACCTTTCCAAGATCGGCGGAGACGAAACGCACATCCGCGCCGGAGGCCGACAATTCGGCTACGGCCTTGCGGCCCTTCTCTTCCGAGCGGCCGACGAGAACCAGCTTGCGGCAGCCCTCGTCGACAAGCCGCCGGGCGACGGCGAAGCCGATCCCCTGCCCGCCTCCGGTGACGAGCGCGCGGGCCTCCGCGTTGCGGTTTCCGAAATCCGCGGCGCTCAACGCTCGAACTCCGACATCTTGACGGTGCGGCCTTCCTTCACCGAGCGCAGGGCGGCCTCGGCCATGGCGAGCGCGATCAGCCCGTCCTCCCCGGTCGGCGCCGGCTTGCGGCCCTTCTCGACCGCCTCGACGAAGGTCGCGATCTCGTTGGCGTAGGCTTCCGTGTAGCGCGTCATGAAGAAGTCGAGCAGCGGCGGGCGGGTATAGCCGCTGCCGTTGGCGACCTCGATCGACACGGCCCGCTGGTTCTCCGCCGCCACCATGCCCTTCGAGCCGTGCACCTCGATGCGCTGGTCGTAGCCATAGGTGGCGCGGCGCGAATTGGAGATCGTGCAGTGCCTGCCGCTGGCGGTCGAGATCATGACGCTGGCGGAATCGTAGTCGCCGAGCTTGCCGATCTTCTTGTCGACCAGGACGGACGCCTGCGCCGTCACGGTCGCCGCCTCCTCGCCGAGCAGGAAGCGCGCCATGTCGAAATCGTGGATGGTCATGTCCTTGAAGATGCCGCCGGAGCGCGTGATGTATTCCGCCGGCGGCGGGCCGGGATCGCGCGAGACGATCTGGACCATCTCGACATTGCCGACGGCGCCGTCGTCGATCGCCTTGCGCACGGCTGCGAAATGCGGATCGAAGCGGCGGTTGAAGCCGACCATCAGCGTCGCCTTTTCCTGCTTCACGATCGCCAGGCATGTCTTGACCCGGCCGAGATCGAGGTCGATCGGCTTCTCGCAGAAGATGGCCTTGCCGGCGCGGGCGAAGCGCTCGGTCAGGTCGGCATGGGTGTCCGTCGGGGTGCAGATGATCACCGCGTCGATGCCGTCCGCCTTCTCGATCTCATCGATCGTGCACACCTGTGCACCGTAGGCCGAGGCGAGATCTTTCGCGGCCTTCTCGACCGCATCCGCGACCGCCACCAATTTCGCCGCCGGATTGCCGGCGACCGCTTTTGCGTGGACCTTGCCGATGCGCCCCGCGCCCAGCAGCCCGAATCTCACTGTCATGGAATATCCTGTCTTTCTTTCTCGCAATTCCAGCCTTTGCAGCACCGTGCGCCGGATAGCCCGTATACCTCGGCGGCCGTCATCCCCGGGCTTGTCCCGAGGATCTGCTTCGGTCGTGCCGCCCTTGCGTTCCGGTGTAACAGAAGGCCCGATCTGTTGCAGACAACGAGGGTCACGGCAGATCCTCGGGACAAGCCCGGGGACGACGACTTATCATGCCTATACCGTTCCGCCGAGTTCCTCGGAAAGGTCCTGCAGTTCCTTGTCACCAGCCATTTTCGTCTGCAGTTCGTCAAGGCTGATATCCGTCTTGGTATACGTGCCGAGCGTACGGCCGCGATTGAGCACGGTGAACTTGTCGCCGACCGCATAGGCATGGCGGACATTGTGCGTGATGAAGATGACGCCCAATCCTTTCGCCCGCACCTGCCGGATGAATTTCAGCACCATCGAGGTCTGCGCCACGCCGAGCGCCGAAGTCGGCTCGTCGAGGATGAGCACCTTGGCGCCGAAATAGACGGCGCGCGCGATCGCCACGCATTGCCGCTCGCCGCCCGAAAGCGTGCCGACCGCCTGTTCGGGATCGCGCACGTCGATGCCGATCCGGCGCATCTCCTCGCGTGCTACCTTGTTGGCGAAATCCATATCCATGAAGGAGAGCGGCCCGAGCCTCTTAACCGGCTCGCGGCCCATGAAGAAGTTGCGGGTGATGGAGAGCAGCGGAATCATCGCCAGATCCTGGAAGACCGTGGCGATGCCCGCGTCGAGCGCGTCGCGCGGGCTGGAGAAGGCGACGGGCTTGCCGTCCACCACGAAGTCGCCGCCTGTCGGCTTGTACACGCCCGACAGCGTCTTGATCAGCGTCGACTTGCCGGCGCCGTTGTCGCCGAGAAGGCAATGCACTTCCCCTGCCTTCACCGTGAGCGAAACGCCGGCGAGTGCGACGACCGGGCCGAAATGCTTGACGAGGTCGTGCACCTCGATCAGCGGCCGGCCCCAGCCTTCGGGCCGATCCTTTTCGGCGACGGCCGTTTGCGAAGCCTTGCTCATCAGCGCTCTCCCGTCACGCGCCGGCGGATCGAGCTGTTGAACAGGACCGCGATCAAAAGCATGGCGCCGAGGAACACCTGGAACCAGTCGCTCGGCGCGCCGGTGAACAGGATGCCCATCTGCACGACGCCGAAGATCAGTGCGCCGAGACATGCGCCCACCACCGAGCCGTAGCCGCCGGTCAGGAGGCATCCGCCGATGACGGCCGCGATGATCGCCTCGAACTCCTTCAAAAGGCCGCGATCCGAGGCGGCCGAACCGAATTCGAAGACCTGGCAGGCGGCGAAGACGGTGGCGCAGAAGGCGGTGACCATGAACAGCGAAATCTTGATGGCGCTGACGGGCACGCCGACATTGCGGGCCGCGTTGGCGTCGCCTCCCGAAGCGAAGATCCAGTTGCCGACGCGCGTCTTCGTCAGCACCACATGGCCGATCACGGCGATCACGACCGCCCAGACCAGCAGCATCGGCAGGCCCGAGACGGCCGGCGCCCCGTTCGGCAGCTTGTTGATGATGCCGTTCTCCGCCAGCCAGCGGAAGAAACCGGGGAACAGCTTGGCCGAGAACAGCGCGGCCACGAAACTGTTGTCGGAATATTGCTTCAGACCGCTGACGATGGTGCGGTTGGTGAAGACGATGGAGAGCGCGATGGTCAGGCCGCGCAGCATATAGAGCGAGGCGAGCGTGACGATGAACGAGGGAAGCCGCGTGCGGACGATGATGTAGCCGTTGAGCGCCCCGATCGCCATCGCCATCACGAAGGCGAGGATCACGCTCACCCCGACCGGCACATGGAAATAGATCGTCGGTATGGCGATCACCATGCCGGCGAAGCCGATCATCGAGCCGACGGACAGGTCGAACTCACCCCCGATCATCAGGAGCGCCGCGCCGGTGCCGATGATCATGAGCTGCGCGGTGACCGTCAGCCAGTTCATCACGCCGTCGGCGGCGAACATGCCCGTATCGCCGGCCGCGAACGCGAAGAAGACGAATACCAGGACGGCGCCGGCGAACGCCCCGAGATCGGGCCGCGACAGCATGCGGCGAAGCCTGGACTGCCGGGAAAGCCGTTCGTCGATCACGTCCACGATCGGCGTTTCCATCCTTCCGGAATTCGACTGCTCGACCATCTTCTGCCTCGCGCTCTCCCCGGCCACGCCGCGGGGTCCCCGTTAGCGGAAGGAAGAGGGCGGTGCTTCCGCACCGCCCTCCCTATGGCTCAGCGATATTCGCCGGCCAGCTTCTCGACCAGTGCGATATTGTCCTTCGTCACGAAGCCCGGACCGGTATTGACGTTGTTCGACGGAATGACGCCGTAGCGGACATATTGGGTCAGGAAGACGATCGGCAGGTAGCCCTGCAAGTAGGGCTGCTGGTCGATCGCGGCACTCATGATGCCCTCCTTGATGGCCTTGGAGATGTCGCCGTCGAGGTCGAACGAGATGATGCTCTTGAACTTCGAGGCCGACCCCGTATCGCGCAGATACTTGATCAGCGGATCGGCTGCGTTCGGGCCAAGCGCGAGGATGCCGTTCGTGTCGGGATGCGCGGCGAGGAAGGCCTTGACCTTGTTGTACACTTCCGTCGGATCGAGCCCGGAATCGAGCATCTGGTCGCCGAGCTTCACGCCGAGCCCGTCGGCATAACCCTGGCAGCGCTCCACCGACGCGGCATTGGTGATGTAGTGGTTGATGCACAGGAAATGGGTGACGCCGGCCGCCTTGGCGCGCTCGCCGGCACCCTTGCCCGCGTCGTATTCCGGCTGGCCGATATGCATCAGCGCGCCGAGCTTCTTCGACTGCTCGGCCGTGCCGGAGTTGACGGTGATCACCGGGATGCCCTTGGCGACGGCGCCCTGGATAGCCGATTGCAGCACGTCGAAATCGGCGATCGTGGTGACGATGCCGTTCGGGTTGGAAGCCGTCGCCTGCTGGATGATCCGCGCCATGTCGGCGATGTCGCCGGTCGGCGGATTGCGGTATTCGACCTTCACGCCCTCGTCGTGCTCGGCATTCTTGAGGGCGTTCTTGATGACGTTCCACCACGAATCCGAATCCGGCGCGTGGCTGACGAAGACGAAGCGTTCATTGGCGGCAAGCGCGGATGTAGCGGACGTCGCCACGACGGCTACAACCGCGGCGGCGGCCAGCACGCCGCGCAGCAAGGACGATTTCATGTCGGTACTCCTCCCTTCAGGTTCATTCCGGCGCCGCATCTTACGCCCGGCACCGGGCGCGGCAAGCGGCGCTCCTCCAACCCCGCAATAATGGAACTTTTATACCATTATCGTGATTAGATGGAATATTAATTCCATTCCTGGGCGGAACTGTCAAGCGGCAGATTGCAGGACGATCCTGCTCATCGGGCTTTTCGCGTCCCGAAAAAGGAAGAAGCATGACGTGGCGAGGACAAGCCCGGAATCTGGTTTCGGCCGGCTTGCCTTTGGGCCGCGCATGCGCCTCGGCAACAGGTCTTGCGCTCAGGCCTGCTCGTCCAGCCGCAAAGGGCCGGCACCCGGCTCGTTCGCCGCCTGCGCCAGGTGCAGCCGGTCTCCAGTGACGCGGCAAAGATTGGCCCAGATGCCTCCGATGGCCTCGGTTTTCCGGCTTCCCGGACCGTCGAGGCCGCGGAGATGGAGCGTCGTGGCGATGCGGTCGAAATTCGCGGCACAACGCCGGACGGATGCATCGATCTCCGCAACCTGGACGAATGTCAGATCGCCTTTCGCCAGCGCCATCAGGACGTTTTTCGACATTTCCCTGGCCAGCGCCGCCTGTTTCTCCAGCGCTTCGGCCCAATCGATCGCCATCCAGGATACCCCACAATGCCCGCATCGGTTGTATCAGCGCGCGACACGGGGCGGAATAGTCTTTTCCACGGAAAATCGCGTATTCCGCGTCCAACATACTGAATATCTGGATTTATTTATGGCCTCTACCAAGGGAACCCGGCGACCTGGACCGAAGCAGGCCGGCCGGGTGGCGATTGCAGTAGCGAAGACGCCTCCTATATTCGCGCGATGATACCGATTTCCGTGCTTGACCTGTCGCCCGTTCAGCAAGGCTCCGATGCCGCCCGATCGCTGAAGAACACGCTCGATCTCGCGAGGCACGCCGAGCGGCTGGGCTATCGCCGCTACTGGCTCGCCGAACACCACAACATGCCCGGCATCGCCAGCGCCGCGACCGCGGTCGTCATCGGACATGTGGCCGCGGGCACGTCGACCATCCGCGTCGGCGCCGGCGGCATCATGCTGCCCAACCATTCGCCGCTGATGGTGGCGGAGGCCTTCGGGACCCTGGCCTCGCTGTTTCCGGGCCGCATCGACCTCGGGCTCGGCCGCGCGCCGGGCACCGACCCGCTGACGGCGCGGGCGCTTCGCCGCAACCTCGAAACCGACGCGAACGCCTTCCCGCAGGACGTGGTCGAACTGATGGGCTATTTCCGGCCCGTCGAGGAAGGGCAGCGTGTCCGGGCCGTGCCGGGCGCCGGCCTCGACGTCCCGATCTGGATCCTCGGCTCCAGCCTCTTCGGCGCGCAGCTCGCGGCGATGCTCGGCCTGCCCTACGCCTTCGCCTCGCATTTCGCGCCGGCGGAGCTGGAGAACGCCGTCGCCATCTATCGCGAGCGCTTCCAGCCGTCCGAACAGCTCCAGCGGCCGCATGTGATGCTCGGCCTCAACGTCTTCGCTGCCGAAACGGACGAAGAGGCGCGCCTGCTCTTCAGCTCGCAGCAGCAAGCCTTCGTCAATTTGCGCAGCGGCCGGCCCGGCCAGCTCCCGCCGCCGGTCGCAGGCTACTATGAATCGCTCGAGCCGATGGCGAAGGCGATGCTCGACCGGGCGCTTTCCTGCACCGTCCTCGGCTCGCCGGAAACGGTCAGGCGCGGCATGGAGGCCTTCGCCCGGGCGACCGGGGCCGACGAGCTCATGATCACCGGCCAGATATTCGATCATCACGCGCGCGTCCGCTCCTTCGAGATCGCGGCGGAGGCGATGCGGGAACGCGCGGGCGCCGCCTGACCTCGGTGGCGCCGCCCCTTATCCCTCTTGTAGAGGGTAAGGGTGTGGGGCGATCGCGGAAGCGATCCCATCCGGTTTGCTTTGGGCAGCCGGCCATTGTACGCATCTGCGTCTCGGCGCGCTGCGCCGCGGATTCGCGCAGGAGCCGTTCGATGCGGGCAACAAAGTTTCCGATGCCAGATGCGGGAAGGATCGCCGCGCTCGCTTTTCTCGCCGCTCTCATCGTCCCGCTCGGCGCATGTGTCGACATGGCCGGCAACACCAACGCCGAAGTCGTCAATTCGACCCAGTTCGACAACACGCCCTGCAAGCAGCTCGTCTCCCAGCGCAATGCGCTGGTCGCGCAATACGGCTCGCCGGATGCGCTGCCCGAGGGCCAGAAGCTCGGCGAGCGCCCCTATCTGAAGCACGAGCCGCTCGGCATGTTCGTCGCCCCGGATTTCCGCAGCCGCAAGGAATTGGACACGCGCAAGGCGCTTGGCCGTATCGACGCCATGAACCATTCCATCGAGCGCCGCCAGTGCGAGGGCGCGCCGAAAGGCAAGGCGAAGAAACCCGGCCTGGGCTGAGAAGCCGCTGCGTCAGGCGATGCGGTAGAATTCGGCCGCCGTCCCGCCGAAGACGCGGTCGAAGGCCGGTCCCGTAGCGACGATGGCCTCGGCCGCTTTGCGCCAGCTATCGTAACTGCCCGCCATCTCCAGCACCGGCCAGTCGGAACCCCACATGACGCGTTCGGGGCCGAACACCGAGAGCACGTGCCCGGCATAGGGCCGCAGGGTCTCGACCGTCCAGCTGGGGGCCGCCTCCGTGGCGAGGCCGGAGAGCTTGCAGAATACCGGCGTCTGCCGCGCGATCCTCTCCACGCCGGCCGCCCAGTCGTCGAAGCGGCCCTCCCGGATCACCGGCTTCATGCAATGGTCCACGACCGTGCGCATCGTCGGATAGTGGTCGAAGAGTCGGAGAAAATTATCGAGATGGACCGGGTAGCCGAGCGCGTCGAAGCTGAGGTCGAGGTCGATCAGCGCCCGATAGCCCCATTGCACATCCGGGCGGTGCATCCAGTCTGGGTCGGCGATGTCCTGGATCATCGGCCGCACGCCCGCGAATTTCGGATGCTTGGCCAGCCGCTCCAGATGCCGGCGGTCCTCCGACTTCTCGAAATCGATCCAGCCGACCACCTTGCCCACGAAGGGCGTCGCGTCGGCCAGGCCGAGCATGTATTCGGTCTCCTCCACGCTCGGCGCCGCCTGCACCAGCACGGTACGCTCTATGCCCCAGCGCTTCAGGTGCGGCTCGAGCTCGCCCGGCAGGATGGTGCGCAGGATCGGCGCGTCCGGCGGCAACGAGGCCATCCAGCCATAGTCGCCGCGCGCCGTGTTCCAGAAATGCTGGTGGGCGTCGATCAGCACTAAACCGGCCACCTCGCGTGATTAAAATCAGATTTCGGTGCCATTGCCCCTCACCCTTACCCTCTCCCTGCAAGCGGGGCGAGGGAGCGTCAGCGCTGCGGCCATCCCCTTCTCCCCGCTTGCGGGGAGAAGGTCCCGGCAGGGGGATGAGGGGCAACATCGGCGCGTGCGGTCCATCTCCAGGCGCACCGACTTCTCCATACGCATAGTGGCTAACTACGCCGGCACCGGCGCATCGGCGCGCATCAGGCCGGCCGCCTTCAGGTCGGCCCAGAGCGCGGCCGGTATGGTCGCGGCGAGCGTATCCATGTTGAGCGCGATCTCCCCGGCCCGCGCCGCGCCGGGGATGACGCAGGCGACGACCGGATGGACGAGCGGGAAGCGCAGCGCCGCCTGCACCAGCTTGACGCCGTGCTTCTTGCAGATTGCCTCGATCTTCGCGACGCGGTCGAGGATCTCGGGCGGGGCGGGATCGTAGTTGAAGAAGGCGCCGGGCTTCGGCCCGGTCGCCAGGATGCCGGAATTGTAGGCGCCGCCGATGACCACGCCGATGCCGCGCTTCTGGAGCAGCGGCAGGCAGGTCTCGAGCGATTCCTGTTCGAGAAGCGTATAGCGGCCGGCAAGCAGGAAAATGTCGAAATCGCCCTGCTCCGCCAGCTTCTGGCAGGCCTGCCACTCGTTGATGCCAGCGCCGATCGCCTTGACCGAGCCTTCCCCGCGCAGCTTCAGGAGCGCCTTGTAGCCGCCGGCCATGAATTCGGCCTGGCGCTGGTTCGCCGCCTCCTGGCTGCCATGGGTAAAGACGTCGAGATCGTGCCCGTAGAGGATGTCGATGCGGTCGATGCCGAGCCGCTCCAGCGAATCCTCGACCGAGCGCATGATGCCGTCATAGCTGTAGTCGAAGATCTCGCGGCGCGTCGGCGTATCGAAGAATTTCCCGATCCCCGCGCGCTCTTCAGGCTTGCAGAGGCCGAGCCGGCGGCCGACCTTGGTCGAGAGCACGTAGGAATCGCGCTTCTTGCCGCGCAGGAAATGGTTGATGCGCGTCTCGGCGAGGCCGAGGCCGTAAAAGGGCGCGGTGTCGAAATAGCGGATGCCAGCATCCCAGGCGGCGTTCAGCGTCGCCTGCGCCTCGTCTTCCGTATAGGCGCGGTAAAGATTGCCGGTCGAGGCGGAGCCGAAGCCGAGTTCGGTGAATTCTATCTTGTTGCCTGAGGGCGTGGTGAATGTCCTGGTCTTCATGCGTATCCGGGGCTCCTTCCCTCGCGCCGGCCCGGCGCGACGTGCCGAAACAGGCTACATTTTCGGAGTGAAACTATCTAAATGTAACCGGAATGGCTACTTTGTAACCGCACCGAGTTACATTCCGCGCGTGTCGCGAATATCAAGGACCGGACCCGAGAGAATGACCGTCGCCGCAGAGCTTCCCAAGACACTCCGCCTCTCAAAGGACGACAATGTGATCGTCGCGGCGAGCCGCATCGAGCCGGGAACCGATGTCGGCGGCGGCGTGGTAGCGAAGGCGCGCATCCCCTTCGGCCACAAACTCGCGATCGTGCGCATCGCCGAGGGCCAGCCGATCCGCAAATTCGGCCAGATCATCGGTTTCGCCAAATCGGCGATCGAACCCGGCGACTGGGTGCACGAGCACAACGTCTACATGCATGATTTCGAGCGCGACTACCGCTTCGCCGAGGAGGCGCGCGAAGAGAAAATCCTGCCGGTCTCCGAGCAGGCGACGTTCCGGGGCTATCTGCGCGGCAACGGCCGCGCCGGCACCCGCAACTATATCGGCATCCTGACCAGCGTGAACTGCTCGACCACCGTGGCGGGCTTCATCGCGAAGGAGATCGAGCGTTCGGGAATCCTCGACGATTACCCCAACATCGACGGCATCGTGGCGCTGAAGCAGGCGAACGGCTGCGTCATCGACTATCGCGGCGTCATCTTCGACACGCTGAAGAAGACGACATGGGGCTACGCCACCAACCCCAACATGGGCGGCGTGGTCATGGTCGGCCTCGGCTGCGAGGGCTTCCAGATCCCGCGCTTCAAGGAAGCCTATGGCGTGACCGAGAGCGACACCTTCCGCACCATGACCATCCAGGAGGTCGGCGGCACGAGGAAAACGGTCGATCGGGGCGTCGAGTTCGTGAAGGAGATGCTGCCGACCGTCAACGCCGTCCATCGCGAGCCCCTCCCCGCCTCGCTCCTGACGCTGGCGCTGCAATGCGGCGGCTCGGACGGCTATTCGGGCATCACCGCCAATCCGGCGCTCGGCATGGCCGCCGATATGCTGGTCCGGAACGGCGGCACGGCCATCCTCTCGGAGACCCCGGAAATCTACGGCGCCGAGCATCTCCTGACCCGCCGTGCCAGGAACCGCGAGGTCGGCGAGAAGCTGGTCGAGATCATCCGCTGGTGGGAGGACTACACCGCCCGCAACCAGATGGAGATGAACAACAACCCCTCCCCCGGCAACAAGCTCGGCGGGCTGACCACGATCCTCGAAAAATCGCTCGGCGCGGCGGCCAAGGGCGGCTCGACGACGCTCAATGCCGTCTATCACTACGCCGACCAGGTCAACGAGAAGGGCTTTGTCTTCATGGATACGCCCGGCTACGACCCGGTCTCCGCGACCGGACAGGTGGCGGGCGGGGCCAATATCCTCTGCTTCACCACCGGCCGCGGATCGGCCTACGGCAACAAGCCGACGCCGTCGATCAAGCTCGCCACCAACACGCCGATGTACGAGCGCATGAAGGACGACATGGACATCAATTGCGGCGACATCCTCGACGGCGTAACGCTGGAGGAAAAGGGCCAGGAGATCTTCGGCGAGATCCTCGCCGTCGCGTCGGGCAAGCGCACCAGGTCGGAAGAGCTCGGCTACGGCGACAACGAATTCGTGCCCTGGCAGATCGGCGCGACGATGTAGGCCGGCGGCATGGCGGACGACAAGCGCCGGGTCTGGTGGGGGGATTTCCGGGCCCCGGAATTCAGGGACATCGATCCCGAGGCGGTAATCGCCGTGGTGCCGGTCGCCGCGATCGAGCAGCACGGCCCGCATCTGCCGGTCTCGACGGACACGGCGATCATGGAGGGCATGCTGGCGGAGGCGATCGCGCTCCTGCCCGCCGATCTCGACATCCGCATCCTGCCGGTGCAGGCGGTCGGCAAGTCGAACGAGCACATCCGCGAGCCCGGCACGCTGACGCTTTCGCCGTCGGTGCTGATCGAGGCCTGGACGGAACTCGGCGCATCGATAGCCCGCGCGGGCATCCGCAAGATCGTCTTCGTCAACTCGCATGGCGGCAACGAGGAGGTGATGGGAATCGTCACCCGCGAATTGCGCGTCTGCCACGCCATGATGGCGGTGAAGACGAGCTGGGAACGCTTCGGCCGGCCGGAAGGCCTGTTTTCGCCGGAGGAAGACCGCTACGGCATCCATGGCGGCGGCGTCGAGACATCGCTGATGCTCCATTTCCGGCCGGAACTGGTCGATATGGGGAAAGCGGAGAATTTCCCTTCCCGCGTGGCCGACGCCGAAAAGTCGTTCGAGCTGCTTCGCCAGACCGGCAGGCACGCCTTCGCCTGGGTGGCGGGCGACCTCAACCCGTATGGCGTGGTCGGGAACGCGGCGGCCGCGACCGCCGAGAAAGGCCGCGCCACGGCGAAATTCCAGGCTGAAGGGTTCGTCCGCCTGCTTCGGGATATCAGGAAAGCGAGGCTGGCGGACTGGCTGGCCTGAGCGCCGCAACCCATCCGTCGAACCTCGAAAAATGCCGGGATCTCAGCCCGCAACGGGAACGCGGCCCTTTATCGCGTTGGCGCGCGCCTCATAGCTTATCCGGCCAGCCGCATCCGCCGGCAGGCGTGCGCGCACGCGCTCCCTCAGACGTTCCACCTCATCGGCAGATAGGGACGAGAGCAGCGACCTGCTCGTCCCGATGCTGGTGGTGATCGACCAGAACTGGTCGAAATCGTCGAACGTGCGGCTCACCGTGATTTCCGTGGTCTCCACGTCGTCCAGGCCGGCGTCGATCCATGCCTGCCGGAGCGCATCCATCTGCGAGACGCCGACACTCGGCGGCCGGACCGGATCGAGACCGGCGGCGCGCAGCTCGGCCTGTATCGGTTCCATCGGAAAGCCTCCGCCGAGCATGTCCCACAGATAGGCCGAAACGGAACCGCCGGGCCGGACGACGCGCACCATCTCGGCAACGCCGCGCGCCGGTTCGGGCACGAAGAACAAGACGAGCGCCATGATTGCGGCGTCGAAGCTGTCGTCCTCGAAGGGCAGTTCCATGGCGTCGCCCTTGTGGAACTCGGCCTTTCCCGGTGCGATCCGCCCCCGGGCGTACGACAATTGTCCCTCCGACGGGTCGATGGCCTGGATACCGGCAGGGGCGCAGCGCTCCACGAGAAGCTCGGTGAAGGCGCCGTTGCCGCAACCGACGTCGGCCCAGCGCCAGCCGGGCGGCGGCGCGAGCCAGTCGAGGAAGGCCGTGCCGACCAGCTGGCTCCAGGCGCCCATCATCCGCTCATAGGCGGCTCCATCCTCAAAGCGAATCTGATCGGGCATAGCCAGCCCTCCCTTACAGGCCGAAAATTCCTTCCCGGAGCATCATGCGATCACCCCGCGACCAGCAGCGACAGCGTCTCGGCGACCAGGGCCGGCTGGTCGCTGCCCTCGATATCGACGGTCTGGCGCTGCTTCATCAGGTACTGGCCGGGCGACCGCTGCTCGAAGGAGATGAGGTGCGAATGCAGCCTGACCCGCGAGCCGACCTTGACCGGTGTCAGGAAGCGCACCTTGTCGAGCCCGTAATTGATCGACGCCGCGACGCCCTCCGGCGCCGCGCCGATCTCGTAGGCCATCACCGGGATCAGCGACAGCGTCAGGTAGCCATGCGCCACCGGCGCGCCGAAAGGGCTCTCGCGCCGCGCCCGCTCGGCATCGACATGGATCCACTGGCGGTCGCCGGTGCATTCGGCGAAGAGGTCGATCATGGTCTGGTCGACCTCGATCCAGCCCGACACGCCGAGATCGGTTCCGACCAGCGCCGCCATGTCCGGGAAGCGGCGGCCGGGCATGAATCGCATCTCGCCATCGCCGTTCATGCCGGATCTCCCCTCGCCTTCAGCGCCTCCTCGCGCAGATCCTTGCGCAGCACCTTGCCGACATTCGTATGGGGCAGGCTGTCGCGGAATTCGATATGTTTCGGCCGCTTGTAGCCGGTCAAATTTTCCCGGCAATATTTCATCAGCTCCTCGGCGGTGAGCTTCGGGTCCCGGCGCACGACGAAAAGCATCACCGCCTCGCCGGAATGGCCGTCCGGCACGCCGATCACCGCCG
This sequence comes from Rhizobiales bacterium 65-79, assembly GCA_001896885.1. Lineage (GTDB taxonomy): Bacteria > Pseudomonadota > Alphaproteobacteria > Rhizobiales > Rhizobiaceae > Mesorhizobium_L. The sequence continues at coordinate 211,452 of MKRJ01000008.1, forward strand.
CTTCGCTCACGCCCGGATGCGCGGCGACCACGCCTTCGATCTCGTTCGGATAGACGTTGAAGCCGGAGACGACGACCATGTCCTTCTTGCGGTCGATCAGGCGGATATAGCCGCGCTCGTCCATCACGCCGATGTCGCCCGACTTGAAGTAGCCGTCAGCGGTCATGACCTTGGCGGTCTCGTCGGGCCGCTGCCAGTATCCGGCCATCACCTGCGGCCCCCTGATGGCGATCTCGCCGGGCTGGCCGAGCGGCACTTCGTTCCCGGCATCGTCGATGATGCGGATATCGACGTTCGGCAGCGGCAGGCCGATCGTGCCCGTATAGGCGGCGGAATCGGTCGGGTTGCAGGTGACGCCGGAAGAAGTCTCCGACAGCCCATAGCCCTCGACGATCGGGCAGCCGGTGACGGCGAGCCATTTCTTCGCCACCGCCTCCTGCACCGCCATGCCGCCGCCATTGGCGATGCGAAGCTGCGAGAAATCGAGCTTCTTGAAATCGGCATTGTCGGCGAGCGCGTTGAAGAGCGTGTTGACGCCGGGGATGGCATGGAACCGGTATTTCGCCATCTCCTTCACGGTCGCCGGTATATCGCGTGGGTTGGGGATCAGAACGTTGAGGCCACCGGCGCGCATCGCCAGCAGCGCGCAACTGATGAAGGCGAAGACGTGATAGAGCGGCAGCGCGCAGATGAAGGTGAGCTGCCCGGAGATCGGCCGCCGTTCCAGCGCCGGCATCATCCAGGCTTCGGATGCCAGGAGGTTGGCGATGATCGTGTGGTGGAGCAGCACCGCCCCTTTGGAAATGCCCGTCGTGCCGCCCGTATATTGCAGCACGGCGATGTCCTCCGGCCGGATGTCCGGCTTCTTCAACGCCTGCCCCCGCCCCTTGGCGACGGCCGCGCTGAAGCGCACCGCGCCCGGCAGCGAAAAGGCTGGCACGGCCTTCTTCACACGCCGCAGGACGAAATCGACGATCGCGCCTTTCGGAAAGCCCAGGAGCTCGCCGACGCTGGCGAGGATCACATGCCTGACCGGCGTTTCGGCGATGACTTTCTGCAGCGTATGCGCGAAATTCTCCAGTATGATGATCGCCTTGGCGCCCGAATCCTTAAGCTGGTGCGAGAGCTCCCGCGCGGTATACAGCGGGTTGACATTGACCACGATGAAGCCGGCCCTGAGGATCGCCGCCACCGCGACCGGATATTGCAGGAGGTTCGGCATCTGGATGGCGACGCGGTCGTTGCGCTCCAGCCCGAGCCCTTGCAGATAGGCGGCCAGCGCGGTCGAGAGCCGGTCGATATCGCCATAGGTGAGTGCCTTGTCCATGAGGACGTAGGCCCTGTCGTCCCGGTACTTTGCGAAGCTTTCTTCAAGCAGCGCGACAACCGATCCGTATTGGTCGGCGTCGACATCGGCGGGTACCCCCGCGGGATATGATTTGAGCCAGATGCGATCCACGCGCGCTCACCCCCGAACCGTTCCGCCTCGCGGCGCAGCCGCCGTCGATTCCGTAGAATGCCATGAACGGCCGGCAAAGCAACGGCACCCCTTCCTCTCCCCATGGAGCGAGGAAGGCGGCGCCCTCACCCCGCCACGCCGAGCTTCTTCTGCAGGCTGGTCGACGAGGTCGTGTACTGGAAGACGATGCGCTCGCCGGGGCTGATATAGCGCTTCGCCGCCTGCGCCATCAGCGCCACTTCGTGGAAACCGGAAAGGATGAGCTTCAGCTTGCCCGGATACCAGTTGATGTCGCCGACCGCGAAGATGCCGGGCTCGGAAGTCTGGAATTTTTCCGTATCGACCGGAAGCAGGTTCTCATGGCGGTTCAACCCCCAATCGGCGATCGGGCCGAGCTTCATGGTGAGCCCGAAGAAGGGCAGCATCCGCGTGCAGGGGATTTCCACATCGCCATGCGGCCCTTTGACCATCGCCGCCCGCAACTCGCCGTTCTCGCCCTTCAGCCCGGTAACCTGGCCCATCTGGAAACCGATCTGTTCCTTCTCGTGCAGCGCGAACATGCGGTTGACGCTGTCGGGCGAGGCGCGGAATTCGGCCCGGCGGTGGACCAGGGTCAGCCGGCGCGCCAGCGGCTGGAGGTTCAGCGTCCAGTCGAGCGCGGAATCGCCGCCGCCAACGATCAGTAGGTCGTGGCCGCGGAAATCCTCCATTCGGCGCACGGAATAGAAGACGCTCTTGCCTTCATACTCCTCGATGCCCGGAATGGGCGGCCGCTTCGGCTGGAAGGAGCCGCCGCCGGCCGCGATGACGATCGCCTTGGCCTCGAAGACCTCGCTCTCGTCCGTGGTCACGCGGAACGACCCGTCACCGAGCTTCTCGACGCCCGAGACCATGCGGTTGAAGGTGAAGGCCGGGCCGAAGGGCTCGATCTGCTGCATAAGCTTGTCGACAAGGCCCTGCGCCGAGATCGAGGGCCAGGCCGGGATATCGTAGATCGGCTTTTCCGGATAGAGCTCGGCGCACTGGCCGCCAGGCCGGTCGAGGATGTCGATCAGGTGGCATTTGAGGTCGAGCAGGCCGAGTTCGAAGACGGCGAACAGCCCGACCGGGCCGGCGCCGATAATGAGAATGTCGGTCTTGGTGATGCTGCTCATCTTGTCATCCCGGCCGGTAGGCCTGCCAAAAATCGCCCGTTTCGGATGTGCGCCCGCATGATTCCCGGCGCTGTTCCGGAATCGTCATGCGATAAGGGGAATCCGTCCGGGCGCCTATCCCTGTCGCTCCGGCACGCGGACGACCAGGCCGTCCAGTTCGTCGCGCACCTTGATCTGGCAGGACAGGCGCGAATTCGGACGCACATCGAAGGCGAAGTCGAGCATGTCCTCTTCCATCGGCTCGGGCTCGCCCACCACGCCGGTCCATTCCTCGTCGACATAGACGTGGCAGGTGGCGCAGGCGCAGGCGCCGCCGCATTCGGCCTCGATGCCGGGCACCCCTTTCTTGATGGCGTTCTCCATCACCGTCGAGCCGTTTTCGGCGTCGACCTCGAACGGCGTGCCGTCGAATGCGATGTAGGTGATCTTGGTCATCGGGCGGTCCGGGGAATGATCTCGGCGGCGGGCGGCCGCAATGGCGGAAATGTTCGATAAAACAGGGTCAGCGCCGAGATAACCACTCCCGCCGGCAAGTCAACTGTCCGGAAGCGACATGAAATCGCAGTCGACGGCGGAAAGCGAGCGTCAGCGGCTGATGGCGGCGATGAATTCACGCACTTCTTCGATGCGGCGCGACAGCGTATTGAGACACGGCCTGGACCCGGCGTCCGCCTCGACCGAGGAGGCGGCTTCGGCCACTCCGAAAGCTCCGATCCCGAGCGCCGATCCCTTCAGCCCATGCGCCAGCTTCCGCCGCTCCTCGAGCTCGGCGCCGCATATCTTTTCGTGCACCGTCGCCGCCTGGTGCAGGAAGAGCGAAAGCACTTCCGCCTCGACCGTGCGGTCGCCCAGGGTCTGGCGCTCGAGATGGGCAAGATCGATGGGCCGCGCCCGCGCCGCGCCGCATCGTTCGCCGCCCGGCATCTCGAAGCCGAGCGCATCCGCCTCATTCGCTTTCATAGATCGCCCTCCGGCCATGTTCCCGACCGGACGCTAGGCAGTTTGCGTGGACATCGCGTTAACGCCGGGTTTTCGCGCATGATGCAATTTTCAGGGGATCATGCCCCTATTAACCCTATGTTTAAACTTTTACCCATCGCCGGGAATGCGGGTTTCCTTTAAATCGGTGTGTCACTACGATACGACAAGGGCATCGTGGATCTGAGACTGGCCTATCTACGTCTAAAATAAGCCTCATACGCGGGTAACGAGGGGTCCTTTGGGGCGGCTCGCGTTATAAAAAACAGGATTCTGGCGGCATGGCGCGTAAAACCTCATCCCTTCAAAACATCGACAGCGACGTCGCTCGCGAACTGGAAGAAGCGCTCAATATCGATCTTGGCCCCAGCGGCTCCGAAGGGGATCTGGACATAGCCGCGTCCATGGCGGAACTGGAGGCGCAGATCTCGCGCGCGGCGGACGAACTGGCGCGCGAGCAGAAGGCGCAGAACGAACAGAAGGCACACAAGCCGGCCGCCGATGCCGCTCCGCAGAAGCAGGAGGTCGCCGCGCCGAAACAACCGGCTCCGGCTGCTAAATCCGTCCAGCCGGCGGCGAAACCCGCTCAGCCGGCCGCGGGCGCCGCTCCGCAAGAGCCCGCCAAGGCTTCGCCGAAGGCCGAGCCGACGGCGAAAGTGGCGGCAGAGCTTCGGCCGTCGAAGCCTGCTCCCGCCGCGGCGCAGCAGCCGCTGCCGCTCCGCCAGCCGGCCAACGACGACCGCCAGAAGGATTATCGCGCCGTCCTCTCGCAGATGAACCGGCCGGCGCCGAGCACCATCTATTGGCTCGTCGCGCTGCTCTCGGTCGTATGGGTTGCCGGCGGGCTGATGCTCGGCCACCTGCTCTACGCGCCGAAGATCTGGCAGATCCGCTCGATCCCGCAGCTTCTCGACGCGCCCTATGCCGTCGCGGTCGGCATCGGCATCATCGTTCCGATCATCCTGTTCTGGGCGTTCGCCGTGATGGTCCGCCGTGCCCAGGAAATGCGCATGATGGCGCGCTCGATGACGGAGGTGGCCTTCCGCCTCGCCGAGCCGGAACACCTTGCCCAGGACCGCGTGATGACGGTCGGCCAGGCCGTTCGCCGCGAGGTTCAGGCGATGGGCGAAGGCATAGAGCGCACGCTTGCCCGTGCCGTGGAACTGGAGACGCTTGTCCACACCGAGGTCAACGAACTCGAACGGGCCTATTCGGACAATGAAGCACGCATCCGCGCGCTGGTGGATGGCCTGGGCAACGAGCGCGACGCCGTCGTCAGCCACGCCGAGCGCGTTCGCGCCTCCATCGTGGGCGCCCATGAGCAGTTGCACACCGAACTGAGCGCCGCGGGCCAGGGCATCCACGACAACATCCTCGGCGCGTCGTCGCGCCTGACCGCCGCCGTCTCGGATGCCGGCAACCGGCTGATCGACCGCATCAACGATTCCAACGCGACGATCCATGAAGGGATCGTCGAGCGCATGGACGCGCTCGCCGACCAGATGAGCACTTCCGGCGAGGCCTTCGCCAGCCTGCTCGACACGCGCGTGGCATCGCTCCGCCAGGGCGCCGAAGAGGCGGCGCGTTCGCTTTCCAGCATCCTCGAAGACCGCACCAACGGCATGGTCTCGCTGCTTGGCGGCGCGACCGACAGCCTGACCGGCGAGTTCGACGCCCGCCTGGCGGCGATCGAGCGCACGCTCGCTGAGCGCGGCCAGTCGCTGATCAGCGAATTCGAGACGCGCGCCGAGGCGCTCGACGCCGGTACCCAGAGGCTGAACGCCGCGCTCGAGGCGCGGGCGCGGCAGATCAACGATTCGCTGGTCGAGCGGGCGCGCGAGATCGCCACCGCTTTCACCGGCGGCAAGCAGGAGATCGCCTCCGTCATCGAGGAAGGACGCCTCGCGATCGGCAGCGAGCTTTCCCAGCTCGTCACCTCGACGTCGTCCATGCTCGAAGCGCGCGCCAACGAATTCGGCGAGCGCCTCGTCTCCAGCCGCGAGTCCATGTCTAGCGCGCTTGCCGCCGACCTCGCCAGGCTCGAGGAGCAGCGTGCCGCCATCGAGGGGATCATTTCCGGCCATGCCGACACGCTGGCCAAGGGCCGCGAGGGCATGGCGGAAGTCATCGCCGCGGACCTTGCGAAGATCGGCGAGATGCGGGCCGGCATAGACCAGGCCGTCGAACGCCAGATCGCCAGTTTCGGAGAAGGCCGCGAGCGGCTTTCCGCGGCGCTGCAGGAGGATCTGCGCAAGCTCGTGGAATCGCGCGACGAGATCGACCAGGCCGTTTCCAGCCATGTCGGCAAGCTCGTCGAGGGCCGCAACATCCTACGGCGCGCGCTCGACGAGGATCTCGGCCGGCTGGCGGAGACGCGCGGCGACATCGACGCCGCCGTCGTCAGCCATCTCGGCCAGATCGCCGACGGCCGCTCACATGTCCGCGAGATGCTGCAGGAAGAGCTGCAGAAGCTCGCCGCGATGCGCGGCGAGATCGAGACGGCGATCGAGGACCATGTGCACAAGCTCGCCGACAGCCGCAATTCGCTGTCCGGCGCGGTGGACGGCGACCTCGAAAAGCTGGAGCAGACGCGGGCCACGATCGACCGCACCGTGCGCGAGCACATCGGCAAGCTGGCGGAAGGCCGCGACCTCCTTTCCTCGGCGCTGGAACGCGACCTGCAGAAGCTCGCCGACACGCGGAACGAGGCGAACGCGGTGCTGGCGCAGCATGTCGAGCGCATCGCCGCCTCGCGCGACGAGATCACCTCGGCGCTTTCCCTCGACATCGACAGGATAGAGGATGCGTTCCGTCGGCAGACGGGCGTCATCGAGGAACGCACCGCGAGCATGCGCAGCGCGCTCGAAACGGGCGTGGACAACGTCCGCAACGTGCTGGAGGACACCGCCATCGTGGTGGCCGGCTCGTTGCGCGACAAGGTGCTGGAAGTCACGAACCTGCTCAACGCGGAAGCCGGCAAGGCATTCACCGACACCGACCGCCAGATCGCGGAGCGTGCGGAGAAGACCTCCGCGGCGCTCGCCCTGCGCGCCGCCGACATCAGCCGCGTCTTCGATGAGGCGGACCAGCGTCTGGTCGGCCGGGCCGAGGAGACCGCGAACGCGCTTGCCGCGCGTGCCTCCGCGATCGGATCGAGCTTCGAGGAAGCGGACCAGCGGCTCGCCGCCCGCATGGGCGAGGCGGCCGAGGCGCTGCGCGCCAGGTCGGACGAGATCCTGCAGGCATTCGACCGGACCGACCGTCGCCTGGCGGAGCGCGTCGAGGAGATCACGCAGCGCCTCGCCGAAAAGGCCGAGGAGACGGCCGCCAACCTCGTCCAGCGGACGGCCGAAGTCGCCAACACCTTCGACGGCGTCGACCAGAAGCTGGTGGCCCGCGCCGAGGAGACGGCCGCCGCGCTCATGCGCCGGACAGCCGAGATCGCCAGCGCCTTCGACGGCGCCGACAGGAAGCTAGTGGCCCGCGCCGAGGAAACGGCGACCGCCCTGCTCGCCCATGTCGCCGGCATCACCGGGACGTTCGAGGAAGCCGACCAGCGCATCATGCAGCGCACGCACCAGACCTCGGCCGAGCTCCACGCCCGCGCAGGCGCGATCGAGGCGGCTCTGAACGACATCGATCGCGTGCTGTCGGCCAGCGCCGAGCAGCTTGCCGGCCGCCTCCGCGGCCAGATCAGCGACGCGGAGGCGCGGATCGCCTCCGGCGCCGACACGATCGGCGAGAAGCTGCAGGAGAAGGTCGCGCAGGCGGAGCGGCAGCTCATCTCGCGCGCCAACGCGATTGCCGAGACCTTCTCGGCCGTCAACGAACATATCGGCCAGCGGACCAACGACGCCGCCAAGACGATCGAGGGGCATACGCGCGAGTTGAACTCGATGCTCGCCACGCGCTCCAGCGACATCGCCCGCATCCTGGAGGATACGGCGAAGCCGCTGATCGACAGCTTCGCCGCGAGCGGCGGCGAGTTGCAGAAGAGCCTGGAGGACGCCACGCAGCGCGCCACCGAGCGCCTCAGGGCGGAAAACGCGGCGCTGGTCAACGCGCTCGCCAGCCGCACCGCCGATACGCTCGCCGCCGTGGAAGGCTCGCGCGACAGCCTGTCGGAGACCGTCAGCGACCTGATCGGCCGGCTGGCCGGCTCCAACGCCCGGCTCGCCGAACTCATCGAGAATGCCTCGGCGAACCTCGCCGTCATCGACGAGAAGCTTTCTGGATCGACGCAGAGCTTCGCCGCGACGACCGAGAGGGCGGCGCAGACCTTCTCCAGCTCCGCACGCCTCATCGACGCCAACACCGGCAGGCTCAACGAGCTTTCCTCGGTGACGCTGAAGGAGATCGCCGCCATCGCGACCCGCTTCGACGAGCATGGCAAGATGCTGGCGAGCGCGTCGGACCTGCTCGGCTCGGCGCAGACCAATCTCGCCTCCACGCTCGACGACCGGCAGACGGCGCTCGAGGAACTGGCGGTCGGGCTGGTCAAGAAGTCGGAGGACATCGAACGCGTCATGCGCTCCTTCGAGGACCTCGTCGGCCGGGCGCTCGACAAGGCCCAGGGGCGCACGCGCGAATCGACCGAACAGATCCGCCATGCGATCTCCGAGGTGGTGGATTCGGCGGCCCAGCGCTTCGCCGACGCCACGGTCGAGATCCGGCGCACCGCCAGCACGATCCGCGCCGAACTGGAAGAGACGCGGTCGGAACTGAAGAAGGGCGTGCTCGACCTGCCGCAGGAAACCAAGGAATCGACCACGGCCATGCGCCGTGCCGTATCCGAGCAGATCAACGCGCTCAAGGAACTGTCGGATATCGTGGCGAAATCCGGCCGCACCTTCGACGTTTCCGAGCGGCCGGCGCCCCGTCAGGCCGCACGGCCTGCCCCGGCGCAGCCCTCCTTTGAGGCTCCGCGCGGCTCCAGCGGCGCGACGCCCGCCTTCGTGCGGGAACGTCCCGCTCCGGCCGCCGAGCCAGCCCCGCGCGCCGCGCCTCAGGAGGATCGCCGGGCGGCGCAGCGCGAAACCGCCGAGCCGGCTCCGGGCGGCTGGGTGCGCGACCTGCTGCGCGGCGCTTCACGCGACGAGCAGGCTTCGGCGGCCCAGCCGGCGGAGGCCGCGCCTCGCGGAACAGGCCCTGTCCGTTCGCCGCTGCATGTGGTGGAGTCGCTCAACTCGCTTTCCGTCGACATCGCCCGCGCCATCGACCACGAGGCTTCGGTGGAACTGTGGGACCGCTACCGTCGCGGCGAACGCAACGTCTTCACCCGCCGGCTCTATACGCTGAAGGGCCAGCAGACCTTCGACGAGATCCGCCGCAAATATCAGTCGGACAGCGAGTTCCGCGCCGCCGTCGACCGCTACTGCGACGATTTCGAGAAGCTGCTCGACGACGTCGGCCGCGGCGACCGCGACAACATCATGACGCAGACCTACCTCACCTCGGACACGGGCAAGGTCTATACCATGCTGGCGCATGCCGCCGGCCGGCTGAACTGACAGGGATAGGCGGCGGCTCGTCCGCCGCCTGTTCGACTGCGGGCGTCAAGGCGGGAACCGCCTAGAACCCGCCTCAGTAATCGACCTTGACGAGATAGAGCCCGTCCGGCGGCGCGACGGGACCGCAGGCGGAACGGTCGCGGGCTTCGAGCGCCTGTTTGACGTCGGCGGCGCTCCAGGCCCCCTCGCCCACGCGCTTCAGCGTGCCGACCATCGAGCGCACCTGGTTGTGCAGGAAGGAACGCGCGGTGGCGCGAACCTCGATCGCGTCGCCCGCGCGCGCGACATCCAGGCGATCGAGCGTCTTCACCGGGCTTTTCGCCTGGCATTGGACCGAACGGAACGTCGTGAAATCGTGTTTTCCGACAAGCGCCTGCGCGGCTTCGTGCATGGCCTCCGCGTCGAGCCGCTTCGGCACCCGCCAGGCTCGCTGCCGATCGAGCGCGAGCGGCGCGCGGCGGTTGACGATGCGGTAGAGATAATGCCGCCGCTGCGCCGAGAAGCGGGCATCGAAATCGTCTCCGACGAGGGCGGCGGCGAGCACCGCGACGGTCTCGCCGGCACCGGTCAGATGTGCATTGACGGCGTCGCGAACCGTATCGGCGGGCCATTCCCCGGCAAGGTCGAGATGCGCCACCTGGCCGAGCGCATGCACGCCGGCATCGGTGCGGCCGGCGCCGCGCAATGTCGCCTCTTCGCCCGAAAACGCCTTTATCGCCTGCTCCAGCGCCGCCTGCACCGAATGCTGGCCGCTCTGCCGCTGCCAGCCGGCATAGGGGCTGCCGTCATATTCGATGTCGAGGCGATAGCGCGGCACGCCCGTTCAGGCCGCAAGCGCGGTCGCAAAGGCCGCCGGATAGACGAGACGGCCCTTCCGCGGAGCCTCGCCCCAGGCGAGCGCCTGCAGCGCGTCGCATTGATAGTCGCTGTCGAAGCCGGCCGCGCGCCCGTTGGCATAACCGAAACGGCCATAATAGGCGGGATCGCCGAGCACGATGGAAAGCGTTTCGCCCGCTTCCTTCAGCCTGACATGGGCCTCGCGGACGAGCGCTCCGCCGATCCCTGAGCGATGGAAGGATGGTTCGACGGCGAGCGGCGCCAGCGCCACGGCCGCGAATTCCCGCCCGCCATCCTTCACCAGGACGCGTGAGAAGAGGATATGGCCCACGATCTGGCCTTCGTCTTCCGCGACCAGTTCCACGACCATATCACCATCCGCGACGAGCGCATCCACCAGCCCCGCCTCGGCAGGCTGGCCGAAGGCGTGTTCCTCGACGCTGCGGATCGCTTCGCGGTCGCGCGGGGTGGCCGCGCGGATCGATAGCATGCTCATGAGATCGTCATTCCTTTTTCCAATTTCGTGCCATGCAGGAAATCCGCGGCCCGAAGCGGCCTGCCGCCGGCGCGCTGCAGTTCCTCGAGACGCACCGCGCCTTCCCCGCACGCAACGGTGAGCGAACCGTCCAGCACCGTACCCGGCTTTCCGGTGCCCGCGCCGAGCGTCGAGCGCAAGAGCTTGACCCGCTCGCCCCTGCCCCCGAGAGGCATTTCGCACCATGCGCCGGGAAAGGGAGACAGGCCGCGGATACGGTTGTGCACCTCGGCCGCGGGGCGCGTCCAGTCGATGCGTGTTTCGGCCTTGTCGATCTTCTTCGCATAGGTGACGCCTTCCGTGGGCTGCGGAGAAAGATCGAGGCCGCCCTCCTCCAGCGCAAGCAGCGCGCGCACCATCAGGCCGGCGCCGACATTCATCAGCCTGTCGTGCAGTTCGCCTGCCGTCATGTCGGCGTGGATCGCCACCCTTTCCGTCAATGCCACCGGGCCGGTATCGAGACCCTCGTCCATCTTCATCACCATCATGCCGGTCTCCGCGTCGCCGGCCATGACGGCGCGCTGGATGGGCGCGGCGCCGCGCCAGCGCGGCAGGAGCGAGGCATGGCCGTTGAAGCAGCCGAACCGCGTGCCCTCCAGGATAGGCTTCGGCAGGATGAGTCCGTAGGCGACGACGACGGCCGCGTCGGCGCCAAGCGCGCGGAACGCGCCCTGCTCCGCCTCGTTCCTGAGCGTAACCGGCGTGCGCACGTCCACCCCGATTTCCCGCGCCGCGCGCCCGACCGGCGAGGGAACGGGCTGCAGGCCCCGCCGTCCGCCCGGACGCGGCGGCTGGGTATAGACGGCGGCGATCTCGTGCCCGGCGCCGGCCACGGCGCGGAGCGTCGGCACGGCGAAATCCGGCGTTCCCATGAAGACGATGCGAAGCAGCATGTATCCGTCCGGCTGATGACAAAAGCGCGACCGAGCGGCTTGTCGGGCCGCTCAAGCGGCCTTTTCAAACGGGTTTACCAGCTTCAGGTCAAGTCCGTCGAAGTCGCGAACGTTGCGCGTGGCGAGCGTCGCGCCATGGACGATGCAGATGGCCGCGATCATGGCGTCGCCGATACTGAGCGGCCTTCCCCTGCTCTCACGAACGGCGCGCAAACGCCCGGCAAGCTCGCTCGCCGCATTGTCCAGCAACAGCATCCGATTGGCATATTCGCCCCGCAGTCTCGCCAAGGATGCCACGTACCGTTCCGATCCGGATTTCAGACGGTATTTCTCGGCGCCATACGCCTTTTCCATCATGACGGGACCACACAGATAGGTGTTCTCTATCCCGGTGAAAGCCAACCAATGATGCACGAACACGTCGGCCTTCGGCTTTTCCAGCTCCGATACGATGTTCGTGTCCAGGACGATCATTCCTGTTCGTCGTCGCGACCGAAATCGACCGGACGCCCGAAGTCCCGCTTACGCTCCGCCTCGACCTCATCCATGATCTTGGCGTATTCTTCGGCTTCCTTGTCGTTGCCGTCATAAAGGATCGGACGCAGGACATCCCAAGCCGATCGTTGAGGCCGATCCTCGCGCTCCACGATCAACCCCTTGCGCAACAGGTCGACCGCCTTCGCCGACAAGCTCTGCCCTCGCCCCCTCGCCGCTTCGGCGATCTCATTCTTCAGCCCTTCGGGAATGCCCCGGATCAGCATATCACCCATGGCGGCCTCCATCACTTGATATCAATGATATCATAAGCGCGGAGAGGCTTGCATTCAAGCCGGGGCGCTTATCCCACCATTCCCGCCGGGGCCTTGTCGCGCGCCATCTTCCTGAACTTGCGCACCACCATGTCGCGCTTGAGGCGCGAGATATGGTCGATGAAGAGCACCCCGTTCAGATGGTCGATCTCGTGCTGCAGGCAGGTCGCGAGCAGGCCCCCGGCCTTGATCTCCTGAAGCTTGCCCTCCAGGTCGAGATAGCTCACCGTGACGTCCTTCGGGCGCTCGACCTCGGCGTAATAGTCCGGGATCGAGAGACACCCTTCCTCGTAGACGGAAGCCTCGTCGGCGCACGAGACGATCTCGGGATTGATGAAGACCTGCGGTGCTTTCGGCTCACCTTCCTTGGCGAGGTCGATGACCAGCATCCGGCGCGGCGCGCCGACCTGGATGGCCGCAAGGCCGATGCCCGGCGCATCGTACATGGTCTCGAAGAGATCGCCGGCAAATTTGCGCACGCCCTCGTCGACACGCTCGATAGGCTTCGAAACCTGGCGCAGGACGGGATCGGGAAGAAGGATGATGGGCCGGATGGTCATGGCTTTCAGGTAATCGGTCGCCGGGAATGCGTCAACGGTCGCACGCGCGGCAAGGGAAAAATGTTCCCGTTTTGATCTATCGCGTCACCGCGAATCGCCTATGATGCAAGGATGACCGATTTTTCGCCTCTTTTCGACCAGCCCGCGGTGCGGCTCGGCGCCACCACCATCAGCGTCGGCCAGGCGACCGCGACGGCGGCCGTCCTGCTGTTCGGGGCGCTGGTGACGTTGGCCGTCGCTTTGCGGCGTTCGGCAAAGGCGCGGGCGCAGGCGGCGGAAGAGGCCGCCGAACGCGCCCGCGAAGTCGAAGCGCGCATGGAGGGCATCCTGAAGGCGCAGTCGGAAATGCAGGGGCGCCTCGGCGCCGTGGCGGAAGTCTTCGGCGCGCGGCAGGCGGAACTCACCAGGGCGATCGGAGACCGGCTCGACGGCATGACCGCCCGCCTCGGCCAGTCGATGACCGAGCAGACGAAATCGACGCATGAGAACCTGGCGAAGCTCCAGGAGCGGCTGGCCGTCATCGACACGGCGCAGACCAACATCCAGTCGCTCGCCGGTCAGGTCGTGCAGTTGCAGGCGATCCTCTCCAACAAGCAGACGCGAGGCGCCTTCGGCCAGAGCCGCATGGAGGCGATCGTTGCCGACGGGCTGCCGAGGGGCGCCTATGAATTCCAGGCGACGCTTTCGAACGGCAGCCGCCCCGACTGTCTGGTCAGGATGCCGAACGAGGCGCCGTCGCTCGTCATCGACGCGAAATTCCCGCTGGAAGCCTGGAACGCCATCCGCGCCGCCGCGGACGGCGAAGGCGGGGCCGATGCCCAGCGCGCCGCCGCGCAGGCCTTCCGCCGCGACGTCGAGGTCCACATCCGCGATATCGCCGAGAAATATTTCATCAACGGGGAGACGCAGGACACCGCCTTCATGTTCGTGCCCTCCGAATCGGTCTTCGCCGAGATCCACGAGAATTTCGAGGGGCTCGTGCAGCGCGCCCACCGTTCACGCGTGGTGATCGTTTCGCCATCGCTCCTGATGCTGTCGATCCAGGTCATCCAGTCGGTGCTGAAGGATGCGCGCATGCGCGAGCAGGCTCACCTGATCCAGGACGAGGTGGTCCGCATGATGGAGGACGTGAACCGGCTCGACGATCGCGTGCGCAAGCTGCAGGGTCATTTCGCGCTGACGCAGAAGGATATCGAGCAGATCCTTACCTCGACGGAGAAGGTGACGAAGCGCGGCCAGAAAATAGAAATGCTGGAGTTCGGCGCGGAACGGGAGGACGCTTCCCTGCCGGAAGCCGCTGCAAACGAAACCGGCCGCGCGGGGAGCACGGCCAGTTCGAAGACGGGTCAGTTGAGGCTGAGGGTCGTGGAGGACGAGTAGCGCCGGGCGCTACATCTGCCTTTCACCCGCCTCAGTAGCAGGGATGCGCGCGGCCGTAATCGTCGATCCAGACGCGGGCGCGCCAGTCCACCCGGCGGAAGTTGGAGCAGGACGGCAGGTCCGGGCGAGGCGTGTAGACACGCTCATATTCCACCGGTCCTTCATCCTCATAGACGACCGTGGGCTGCGAAGCGATCGAGCTGCCCACGATGGTTCCGAGCGCCAGGCCGCCGATGACGCCGGCGGCTACGGCCCCGCCATCGCCATAATGGTGCCAGTAGCGCGCCTGGGCCGGCGCCGTGGCGATCATGCTGGTGCCGGCGATGGTCAGCGCGGCGAGGCCGGCCAGGCCGAGGCCACGCCACTTTCCGGAAAAGCGCCGGGTTTGTTCCTTTGCGTTCAAGACCGACATTTCTTCTCTCCTGAAGTTACGTCCGCTGGCTTCCGTGCCGGACGCCAGGCGGCTGCTCGTCGTCCCTTGCAGCAATCCTCCCAAAAAGCGGCCAAAAGGCGGAAGGTTGCAATCTGACAAAAATTTAATATTCACAATTGGTTAAAGTCTGATGCATCAATCCTTAACGAACTTTTGCCGGCTCCAGGCACCGGTCGGCCTTCCATGATCGCGCGGCAATGAACTTTCCGCGAGGCCAGTACCGGGATCGCTGGAAGGGATGTGTGTGGCCGGTGATCGGGCTTCTCCATACGGTCTCTTCGGCCGGACGATTTGTCCGCCGATGCCATCAACTGGAGGACACCATTATGAAAAAGACCGCCATCCTTGCTGCCCTTGCAACCCTCGCCTTCGCCGGTGCCGCCACCGCCGGCGAGATGGAAGGAACCGTCAAGACAGTGAACATGGGCAAGCACATGATCACGCTCACCGACGGCATGTCGGTGATGACCAACAAGGACGTGAAGCTCGATCATGTGATGAAGGGTGACCACGTCAAGATCATGACCGACAAGAACAAGATGGGCACGATGGTCGAAAAGATGAAATGACCGCATCGACCACCTTCATCCCATGGGGCCGGCTTTCGCCGGCCTTTTTCGTCGTCCATGATCTCGTCGGCCGTTATGCGCCACCGGCCTGGGCGCACTGGCGCGGGCGCGCCAATTTGCCTATGTCGAGGGTGCTGTAGACGAGGAAACGCCATGGAGCTTGGCCTCTATACCTTCGCCGATGTCGGCACCGACCCGGAAACGGGGCGGAACGTCGCCCCGGCGGAGCGGCTGAGGAACCTGATTGAGGAGATCGAACTCGCCGATCAGGTCGGGCTGGATGTTTTCGGCGTGGGCGAGCATCACCGCGCCGATTATGCCGTCTCGGCGCCGGCGGTGGTGCTGGGCGCGGCCGCCATGCGCACCAGGAATATCCGCCTCACCAGTGCCGTCAGCGTCCTGAGCTCCGACGATCCCGTCCGCGTGTTCCAGGCTTTCGCCACCGTCGACCTGCTTTCGGGCGGCCGCGCCGAGATCATGGCCGGACGCGGCTCCTTCATCGAATCCTTCCCGCTCTTCGGCTACGACCTCCAGGACTACGACGACCTCTTCGCCGAAAAGCTCGACCTGCTCCTGAAGCTGCGCGAAAGCGAACGCGTCACCTGGTCGGGGCGGCTGCGCCCGCCGATCCACGGACGCGGCGTCTATCCCCGCCCGGTGCAGCATGCCTTGCCGGTGTGGATCGCGGTAGGCGGCACCCCGCAATCCGTGGTGCGCGCCGGCACTCTGGGCCTGCCGCTGGCGGTCGCCATCATCGGCGGAGAGCCGCGCCGGTTCGCGCCGCTGGTCGAGCTCTACCGCGAAGCCGGCCGCCGCGCCGGACACGACCCGGCAATGCTCAAGGTCGCCATCAATTCGCACGGCTATGTCGCCGCGACGGACAGGGCCGCGGCCGACGAGTTCTTCCCGGCCTATGCCGAGGTGATGAGCCGGATCGGCCGCGAGCGCGGCTGGCCGCCGACCTCGCGCGCCCATTTCAACGAGATGCTGAGGCCGGAAGGCTCGATGGTGCTCGGCGATCCCGCGCGGGTCGCCGACAAGATCCTGGCGGAGCACGAATATTTCCGCAACGACCGCTTCCTGCTGCAGATGAGCCTCGGCGTCATGCCGCACGACAGGATCATGCGGGCGATCGAGCTGTTCGGCACGAAGGTGGCGCCCGAAATCCGCGCCGCGCTCGGCCGGCCGAAGGCAGCCGTGCCCGGATCGGCAGCGTGATCCACGCCCCGCCGCCGGCGCCCGCTCACATGACGGAAGAGGACCAGTCGAGGATTTCGCTCGCGACCTGGCCGAAGGCACGGTCGAGCGCCTTGATGTAGGCGTCGTTGCCCGTGCCCGAGACCGGCGCCGTGGCCTCGAAGAGCTTTTCGGCGCGCACCACCCCGTTGCGGTCGTTGAGCACCCGTATGTAGAGCTCGACGTCGGCACGCGCGCCGCCGTCCACCCTTATGTCGAAGGAGCGGATGTCGGTGACGATCTGGTAGTCGATCGCAAGCCCCTCGCCCGGCTGGCCGACGCCGCCGAAGCGCCCGGACTTCTGGAAGGTCTCCGCCAGCCTCGCCTGCACCACCTCCGGCAGGCGGTCCGCCCATTGCGCGCCCTTGAGATATTCGATCCGGCCGGGCTTGGGCTCGATGACGATGTTCTGGCTGTCGATGGCCTTGATCGCGGTCGGATTGGCGATGAGGACCTGCAGGCGGCGCGCATGCTTGCCCGCCGTCGGTTGCGGTGCGGAGAGATCGTAGGTGTCGAGCGGCTTCGAACCGCCGCCCAGGAGCGCGCAGCCGGGAAGGAAAAGGACCAGCGCGGCAGCCGCCCAAAAATGCTTCGCTCTCACCCGGTTTCCGCCACCCGCCCCGGCGGAATGGCCCCTCTTGCCGTCACTGTCCGTCTTGGAAATTCCCCTCGCCAAAGTCAATGTCGGGCCCTCCCGTCGTAGCGCGGAACCGTACCGCTATCCCCGCCTGTAAGGATCCGCTGCGGGTTGCGGGCCAAACTGTCCACCGCCTCTTCGATGCGCGTCACCGCCCGGCGGCTCTCCTGCACGAGGTCGTCGACATTACGCAGGCCCTGGCCGGAGAAGTGGGCGATGCCCGTCGTGATCGGGCCGAGCTGGGCGTTCAGCGTGTCGGCGACCTGCTTGAAGGATTTCAGCGTGTCGCTCGCCTGCCGCATCAGCCCGTTGGCGTCGCCGGAGCCGAGCAGCTTGTCGACCTTGGCGAGAACGCCGTTCACGCGGACCGACGCATCGTTCAGCCTCTGCGTCAGTTGCTTGGCGTTATCGACGATCTGGTCGACGTCGTCGGCGTGCTCGCCGATCTTCGTCGTGACCTTGGCGACGTCGGAGACCGCGGCATTGGCGGTGCGGCTCGCCTGCTCGATATTGGCGACCGCCGTCTTGACGCTTTCGGGGTCGACGGCGTCGATCAGCTTGTCCGCCTTGGCGACCGTGCCCTTGGCGCTGTCCGACAGTTCATGCACCGATTTCACGGTCGAATCGACATTGGCCATGATCTGGTCGAGCTGGCTCGACGCCGATTTCAGCCGGCCGGTGAACGTATCGATGTTCGCGATGACGCGGGCGACCTTCTCCTGGTCGACCGAATCGAGGATGCGCTTGGCCGAATCGAGCGTTCCGCCCAGCTTCCCGGAAACGCCCTGCAGCGTATCGGAGAGCTTTCCCGCGCTGGCCAGGAAACTGTCGACGCCGCTGGCGTTCTTCTTCAGCGCCTCGGAGAAGACCTCGACGTTCTTGATCGTCTCGGTCAGCGGCTGGCGCGAATCCTGGACGAAGCCCTGGAGCCCGGAGAGAACGGAATCCGTCCGCTTGAAGATATCCTGGGCGGTTTCCAGAAGGTTGGTGACGGCGGACGGATTGGTCTTGATCTCGGCCACGCCGCCTTCCTTTTCGGCCTTCTCGAAAAGGTTCTGGGCCGACGCTTCGGATTCGCCCTTTCCGACGCCGGAAATCTCGATGTTCGCCTGTCCCGTCAGCCCGGCGATGCCGACATTGGCCTCCGACGCGGTCGTCACCGGCGTATCGCGATTGACCTCCGCATCCGCGACCGAGAACTTGGAATTGGTCGGGTCGATATAGACGCGCTTGACGTCGCCCACCTTGACGCCGTTGAAGAGCACGGCGCTGCCGCGGCTCAGGCCCGCGGCGGAACCAGCGATGCGAAAGCGAAGCAGCGCCGTCTCCCCCGCCGAGCCGATCCGGGCCGTCCAATAGACGAAGCCGAACGCGGCCAGGATGGCAAGCACCGTGAATATCCCGACGGCGATGTAGTTGGCGCGTGTTTCCATGCGTCAGACCCTGTTTTCCGCTTGCTGCGAGGTGGGTTGTCCGGGCTTCGGCCTCGCCTTGAGATCGAGCTGGCGCGCCCGCTTGCCGCGAAAATAGGATTTCACCCACGGCTCTTCGCTGGCGAGCATGTCCTCGATCGTGCCTTCGATCAGCACCTTCTTGTTGCCGAGCACCGCGATGCGGTCGCAGGCCGAGAAGAGGCTGTCGAGATCGTGCGTGACCATATAGACGGTCAGGCCCATCGTGTCGCGGAGCTTCGCGACCAGTTCGTCGAACTCCGCCGCGCCGATCGGGTCGAGGCCGGAAGTCGGCTCGTCGAGGAAGACGAGGTCCGGGTCGAGCGAAAGGGCGCGCGCCAGCGCCGCCCGCTTGATCATGCCGCCGGAAAGCTCGGACGGATATTTGTCGGCCGCGTCCGGCGCCAGGCCGACGAGTTCGACCTTCAGTCGCGCCAGCTCGTCCATCAGCTTCTGCGGCATGTCGAGATATTCGCGCATCGGGATCTGGATGTTCTCCTTGACGGTGAGCGCCGAAAACAGCGCCCCGTGCTGGAAAAGGACGCCGAGCCGCATGTCGATCAGCATGCGCTCCGCGTCGCTCGCCTTGTCGAGATCGACGCCAAACACGCGGATGGTGCCGGCCTGCTTCTTGTTGAGGCCGAGGATGGTCCTCAGAAGCACCGACTTGCCCGTGCCGGAAGCGCCGACGAAGCCCAGTATCTCGCCGCGATAGACGTCGAGCGACAAATCCTTCAGGACCTGCGTCTTGCCGAAGGATACATCGATGCCCCGCGCCTCGAGCACGACCTCGGGCTCCTTGCCGCCTTTTTCGGCCGCCTCGCTTCCCGGTTTCTCTTTTTCCTCCATCAGGCCATCCGCTCAGAAATTGATCGCGGCGTAGAATATGGCGAAGAGGCCGTCCGCCACGATAACCACGAAGATGGACTTCACCACCGACGCCGTCACGCGCTCGCCGAGCGATTCGGCGCTGCCGCCGACCTTCATGCCTTCGACCGAGGCGATGATGCCGATGATCAGCGCCATGAAGGGCGCCTTGATCAGGCCGGCCCATATCATGTTGACGTCGATCGCGTCGCGCATCCGGTCGAGGAACGCCGCCGGCGGGATACCCGAATAGAGCCAGGCCGTCGCCATGGCTCCGCCGATGGCCGCGAAATTGGCGGCTATGGTGAGGCACGGCAGGGCGATGACCAGCGCCACAAGGCGTGGGAAGACGAGCACGCCGACGGGATTGAGGCCGATCACCGTCAGCGCGTCGACCTCCTCGCGCATCTTCATCGAGCCGATCTCGGCGGTGATGGCGCTGCCGGAGCGGCCGGCGATCATGATCGCCGTCAGAAGCACGCCCATCTCGCGCAGCACGAGAATGCCGACCAGATCGACGGTAAATATCTCGGCGCCGAAATAGCGTAGCTGGAAGGCGCCCTGTTGGGCGACGATGGCGCCGACGATGGAGGACATCAGCACGACGACGGGGATGGCGCCGACGCCCATGCGATCGATCTGGTGGACGATGGCGGCAATGTTCACGCCGTGGCCGCGTCCAAGCTTCATCTGCGAACCGCGGATCGTCGCGCCGAGGATGTTCATGCCCATCAGGAAATCGTCGCGGCCGGAATACATCGCCCGCCCGATCGCCTCGAACATCCCGAGCAGGGTGAAGCCGCTCGCCGCCGGAGGGGGCGCCTCGTTCTCGTTGGCCGCCTCGTGCACGGCCGACAGCAGGGTCGATACCGCTTCCGAAGGTCCGACAAGCTTGATTTCCAGTCCGCGCGCCGCGCAGGCGGCGAGGAACCGCTCGACGATCCAGGCGCCGGCGGTATCCATCTTCTCGACGCCGGAAAGGTCGAGCCTGATGGCGCGGCCGTCCTTCTCGTCCTCCAGTCCGCGCAGCTCGGCGTCGAGCTCGGCCACGGTGCGCGTGGTCCACACGCCGGAAAGCGCCACCTTGCGGACGCCGTCCTCATCGGTCATTGCGACCTGCGGATGGCTTTCGCCGCCTCCATCGGCGGCCGCTCTCGTTTTCTTTGATGCCGACCCGAACATGCAACCGGTCTTAGAACAAGCCTAGGCCAAATGAAATGATCTCCGCAGAGCGAGTGGCGCGCCGCCCGCCGAAGCCCGACGATGTGTGTGCGGAGCGCCACTATATAGCGCGCTGCCCGGCACTCTCCACGGCGATGGAAGCGGCCTTCCGCTTTCCCGCCGGCATCATTCGTGCGATGGCTGGCTTCCGATTCGCGGCGAGGCGCCCCATGCGTTCACTCGACATCCGGTCCGAGCGTTTTCCGCTGGCCCGAGCTTTCACCATCTCGCGCGGCAGCAAGACCGAAGCGGAGGTGATCGTCTGCACGATTCGCGAGGGCGGCCATGCGGGCCGCGGCGAATGCGTGCCCTATGCCCGCTACGGCGAGACGATGGCGTCGGTCCGCTCGGTGATCGAGGCGGTCCGCGACAGGATCGCGAACGGTATCGACCGGCAGGCGCTGCTCGGCGCCATGCCGGCCGGGGCGGCGCGCAATGCCGTCGATTGCGCGCTATGGGACCTCGAGGCCAAGCTCTCCGGCCGGCCTGCGCACCTGACCGCCGGCGAACCCGCCATGGGTCCGCTGACGACCGCGGTGACCATCTCGCTCGGCTCGCCGGAGGAGATGGCGGAAGAGGCCCGCACCCGCGCCGACCGGCCGCTGCTGAAGGTCAAGCTCGGGGCGGGCGACGTGACCGAACGGCTCCGGGCGGTTGCCGGGGCAGCGCCGGATTCGCGCCTGATCGTCGATGCCAACGAGGGCTGGTTGGAGGCCGACATCGAGGCGAACCTCGCCGCCGCCGCGCAGTGCGGCGCCGTGCTGATCGAGCAGCCGCTGCCGGCCGGCAAGGACGCCATCCTGCGTAAAATCCCGCATCCGGTCCCGGTCTGTGCCGACGAGAGCGTCCACCTCGCCGGGGACCTGCCGAAGCTGAAAGGCCTCTACGACGCGGTCAACATCAAGCTCGACAAGGCCGGCGGCCTCACCACCGCGCTCGAATTGCGGCGGCGGGCGCGGAGCCTGGGCTTCGGCGTCATGATCGGTTCCATGGTCGGCACCTCGCTCGGCGTGGCCCCTGCCCTCGTGCTGGCTCAGGGCGCGGACTTCGTCGACCTCGACGGGCCGCTGCTGCTCGCCGCCGACCGTTCACCCGGCCTTGTCCATGACGGCTCCGTCATCCTGCCGCCGGAGCCGGCGCTCTGGGGCTAGCTTGATGCAGGCGACCGCGAGGATGAAGCCGGCGGCCGATATGCCGGCCATGGTGGCGAAGCTGCCAGGCCCGAAGGCGCGGTAGAGCGGCCCGGCCGCCAGCGTCAGCAGGGCGAGCAGCGTGTTGTTGGCGAAATAGGCGGCGCCCTGGGCCGCGCCGATCCTCGGCTCGGGCACGGTCTCGGCCAGCATCCTCTGCGTCGCCAGGAACACCGCCGAGAAGGAGAAGGCGTGCAGGCCCTGGACGAAGAAGAAGCCGCCGAGCCCGAGCCCGAGAGGATCGACGAGCGGAAAGAGCCCCCACCGCACCATCGCCATGATGGCGCCCATGGCGAGCACGACGGGCGAGGAAACGCGGCCGAAGACCCGGCGGAAGACGGCGAACATGGCGACCTCGGCCATCACGGAAAAGGCCCACAGGAAGCCGATCGCGGTTCCGCCGATGCCGGCCTTTTCCCAGTAGATGGATGCGAACGTATAGAGCTGCGCGTGGCTCGCCTGCGTCAGCGCCGAGGAAAGCAGGAACAGCACGAAATACGGGTTGCGGAACACCGGCGCCGCGCGCGGCAGCACCTCGACGGGGTCGAGCGCCGGGCGTCTCGGCGGCCCGAGCCGCGGCGCGACGATGCACATGATGAAGATGCTGAAGAGCGCGGCGACGAGCAGCCAAGGAAACGCCTCGACGCCGGAGCGGTTGACGACCCAGCCGCCCACTATGTTGGCGCTCAGGAAGGACACCGAGCCCCACACCCGCATCTTCGGATATTCCGAGCCGTAGCGGCGCACGCCCGAAAGCGTAAGCGAATCGGTAAGCGGGCTGTGCGGCCCCCAGAACAGCGAGAAGACGAGCGAGATGCCGAGCACGAGCGGATAGATCGGCGGCAGGAAATAGCCGCAGGCAGAACCCGTGGCGAGCAGCGCGAGAAGCATGAGCACCGGCACCCGGTCCGGCGCGCGGTCGGCCAGCGCCGAAACGGTCGGCCCGGCCACGACGCGGACGAACATCGGCGCGGCGATCAGCACGGCGATCTGCTCCGGTCCGAAGCCGGATTCCCTCAGCCAGAGCGGGAAATAGGGCAGGTAGAAACCGTTCGGCGTGAAGACGGCGGCGATGAGCAGCGACATGCGCAGCTCGAAATGCCGCGGCTTCACCCGCTGCTCAGGCGACAGCGGCGGCAGGTTCTGATCGTATGCCGGGGTTTGCAGCGACATGGGTAGCCTGAGTGCGCGGCCGCAACAGCCGCGAACGTTTCGACGCCATAGCACGGCCATTCGGGCTTCAAAACGGCAATCCTCGGCTGCGGGAGGGCCAGGCTGGCCCATCCGCTGGTCCTGCAGCGCTCTGGCGCAAAGGGGTTTCAGGGCTTATGGCGATTGTCATGCGGCGGGAGATCGGGATAGCCTGCCGCAAGGGCATAGGAGGAGAACCGGTGGATCTTGGCATCAGGGGCCGCAAGGCGATCGTCTGCGCGTCGAGCCGCGGCCTCGGACGCGGCTGCGCCATGTCGCTGGCGGAGGCGGGCTGCGACGTCGTCGTCAACGGCCGCGACGCGAAGGCGCTTGCCGCCACGGCCGCAGAGATCCGCCAGCGCTTCGGCGTCGAGGTCACCGAGATCGCCGCCGACGTTTCCAGCGCGGAGGGCCAGAAAGCGCTGCTTTCCGCCTGCCCCGCGCCCGACATCCTGGTCAACAACAATGGCGGCCCGCCGCCCAAGCCCTTCGGCCAGATCGACCGCGCCGCGATCCTCGCCGGGGTCGAGCAGAACATGATCACGCCGATCGAGCTGATCCGCGCCGTCATCGACGGCATGGCCGAGCGCGGCTTCGGCCGGATCGTCAACATCACCTCGCTGTCGGTCTATCAGCCGATTCCGGGCCTGGACGTGTCGTCCGGCGCCCGCGCGGGCCTGACGGCGTTCCTCGCCGGCGTGGCGCGAACCGTCGCGTCGAGGAACGTGACGATCAACAACATCCTGCCCGGCAGGTTCGATACCGACCGCATCCGTTCCACCCTCAAATTCAGCGCGGAAAAGGCCGGAATCTCACAGGAGGAGCAGATGAAGCGCATCGCCGGCACGGTGCCGGCGGGTCGGCTCGGCACGGCTGAGGAGTTCGGCAAGGCCTGCGCCTTCCTCTGCTCGGCGCAGGCCGGCTACATCGTCGGCCAGAACCTGGTTCTCGACGGCGGCTTCTTCAACAGTGCTTTCTGATGCGCCGCGATTTACTCGTTCAAAACATCAAAAGAGAGGAATAATTCTTTGAAACTGGTACGATTTGGCCGGAAGGGCAAGGAAAAGCCGGGCGTCATCGACAAGGGCGGTGTCGTCCGCGACGTGTCTTCGCTGGTGCCGGACTACACGCCCGAGACGATCTCCCCCTCGCTCTTGCGCACGCTGAAGAAGGCGGACCTTTCCGCGTTGCCGGCGGCGCCGAAGAACGCCCGCCTCGGAGCGCCGCTCGCCCGGACGGGGCACTTCCTCGCCATCGGCCTGAATTACGCCGACCACGCTGCCGAAACCGGCGCGGCGATCCCCAAGGAGCCGATCATCTTCTCCAAGGCGCCGAACTGCCTGTCCGGTCCGAACGACGACGTGCTGATGCCCAGGGGGTCGAAGAAGCTCGACTGGGAAGTCGAACTCGCCATCATCATCGGCAAGCGCTGCGACTATGTCGAGGAGAAGGACGCGCTCGGCCACGTCTTCGGCTACGCGCTCTGCAACGACGTCTCCGAGCGCGAATACCAGGCCGAGCGCGGCGGCCAGTGGATGAAGGGCAAGAGCGGCCCGACCTTCGGCCCCCTCGGTCCGTGGATCGCCACGGCCGACGAAGTCAAGGATCCGCAGAAGCTCGACATGTTCCTCGACGTGAACGGCAAGCGCATGCAGACCGGCAACACGCAGACGATGATCTTCGGCGTGGCGCATGTCGTCTCCTACCTGTCGCAGTTCATGGTGCTCGATCCGGGCGACGTCATCACCACCGGCACGCCGCCCGGCGTCGGGCTCGGCATGAAGCCGCCGGTCTTCCTGAAGAACGGCGACACCATCCGCCTCGGCATCGCCGGCCTCGGCGAGCAGACGCAGAAGGTCGTGGCGCGGTAGCAAGCAGGCCGTGCAAGTGGGGGTGCTGGAAGGATGAACGAGAAGAACGAGGCGCAGCCTGTCCGCTCCGATCTCGACGAGGCGGCGCTTTTCTTCCACAAGCACCCTCGCCCCGGCAAGCTGGAGATCCAGGCGACCAAGCCGCTCGGCAACCAGCGCGACCTGGCGCTCGCCTATTCGCCGGGCGTCGCCGCGCCGTGCCTCGCGATCCGCGACGAACCGGCGCTCGCCGCCGACTATACGGGCCGCGCCAACCTCGTCGGGGTCGTCTCCAACGGCTCCGCCGTGCTCGGCCTCGGCAATATCGGGCCGCTGGCGTCGAAACCGGTGATGGAGGGCAAGGCCGTCCTCTTCAAGAAATTCGCCGGCATCGACGTGTTCGACGTCGAGATCAACGCGCCGGAAATCGAGCGCATGGTCGAGACGGTGGCGGCGCTCGAACCCACCTTCGGCGGCATCAACCTCGAGGACATCAAGGCGCCCGAATGTTTCGAGGTCGAGGAGCGGCTGAAGGCGAGGATGGCCATTCCGGTCTTCCACGACGACCAGCACGGCACGGCGATCATCGTCGCCGCGGCGGTGCTGAACGGCCTGGAACTTGCCGGCAAGAAGCTGGACGAGGTCAAGATCGTGACCTCCGGCGCCGGCGCGGCGGCGCTGGCCTGCCTCAACCTGCTCGTTTCGCTCGGCGCGAAGCACGACAACATCTGGGTCACGGACCGCCACGGCGTCGCCTACAAGGGCCGCGTTGAGGAGATGGACCGCTGGAAGGATCCCTACGTCAAGGACACGAACGCCCGCACGCTCGCCGACGTGATCGGCGGCGCGGATGTCTTCATGGGCCTCTCCGCCGCCGGCGTGCTGAAGCCTGAACTTCTGGCCGAAATGGCCGAGCGGCCGCTGATCCTGGCGCTCGCCAACCCGGTGCCCGAGATCATGCCGGAGGCCGCGCGCAAGGCACGGCCGGACGCCATGATCTGCACGGGGCGCTCCGATTTTCCCAACCAGGTCAACAACGTCCTGTGTTTCCCCTACATCTTCCGCGGCGCGCTCGACTGCGGCGCGACGGCCATCAACGAGGCGATGAAGATGGCGGCGGTGCAGGCCATCGCGGGCCTGGCGCGCGAGGAGCCGTCGGATGTCGCCGCGCGCGCCTATTCGGGCGAGACGCCGACCTTCGGGCCGGACTACCTGATCCCCTCGCCCTTCGATCCGCGCCTGATCCTGCGGATAGCGCCGGCCGTCGCCAGGGCCGCCGCCGAAAGCGGCGTGGCCACCCGGCCGATCGCCGAAATGGACGCCTATATCGACCGGCTGAACCGCTTCGTATTCCGCTCCGGCCTGATCATGAAGCCCGTCTTCTCGGCCGCCAAGGCGGCCGGCGCCAAGCGGGTCATCTACGCCGACGGCGAGGACGAGCGCGTGCTGCGCGCCGCGCAGGTGGTGCTGGAGGAAGGCACCGCGACGCCGATCCTGATCGGCCGCCCGCATGTGATCGAGACAAGGCTGAAACGCTACGGGCTGAAGATAAGGCCCGGCGCCGATTTCGAACTGATCAACCCGGAGGACGATCCGCGCTACCGCGACTATGTCGACCTGCTGGTGAAACTCGCCGGCCGCCGCGGCGTCACGCAGGAAGCGGCGCGCACCATGGTGCGCACCAACACCACCGTGATCGCCGCGCTCGCCATGATGCGCGACGAGGCGGACGCGATGATCTGCGGGCTGGAAGGCCGCTACGAGCGGCATCTGCGCAATGTCGACCTCATCATCGGGCGCAAGACCGGAACCTGCAACCTCTCCGCCCTTTCGATGCTGATCTCGCAGCGCGGCATCACCTTCTTCACCGATACCTATGTCAATCTCGACCCGAGCGCGGAGGAGATCGCCGAGGTCACGGTTCTGGCGGCGGAGGAGATCCGCCGCTTCGGGCTGGAGCCGAAGGCGGCGCTTCTTTCGCATTCCAATTTCGGCTCCAAGGATTCGCCCTCGGCGCTCAAGATGCGCGAGGCGGCGGCCCTCCTCAAACGCATCGCGCCGGACCTCGAAACCGACGGCGAAATGCATGGCGACGCCGCGCTCGACGAGAGCCAGCGCCAGCGCGTCTTCCCGCACTCGACCTTGAGGGGCGAAGCGAATCTGCTGGTCTTCCCGAACCTCGACGCCGCCAACATCACGCTCAACACGGTGAAGGCGATGCTGGATGCGCTGCATGTCGGGCCTATCCTGCTCGGCCCGGCAAGGCCGGCGCATATATTGACGCCGTCCGTCACCTCGCGCGGCGTCGTCAACATGACGGCGCTAGCGGTGGTGGAGGCCTCGCAGAAGGCTCAAGAGCTGGCGGAGGGGTAAAAAAGGACTTTGTGATCGACCACTCAGAGGGCCAGATCACCCCCTCCGGCCCTTCGGGCCACCTCCCCCTCGACGGGGGAGGAAAACGGCGCGTCCGGCGCTTTTCCCTCCCCTTTGAGGGGAGGGTCCGGCCGAAGGCCGGGGGTGGGGTGAAACAGAGCAAGCTCAGATTTGGCTCTTTTAACGGGTCCCTCAACTCGCGTCGTGGAAGATGATCCCCGTCGTATAGCGCTCGCCGCTCCGGACCCGGCTCACCCCGTGTCGCATCTTCACCCGATAATCGCCGCGCGAGCCGGCTTTTGGCCGGTCGTTGACGGTGAAGAGCGCGCCGTGCCCGAGCGAAAGCGGCACTACCTCGGCGCGCGACTGCATGCGCGGCCGCTGCTCGGTCATCACGAACTCGCCGCCGGTGAAATCGGCGCCCGGTTCGCTGAGCAGGATGACGAGCTGGATCGGGAACACATGCTCGCCGTAGAGGTCCTGGTGCAGGCAGTTGTAGTCGCCCGGCCGGTATTTGAGCAGCAGAGGCGTCGGCCGCGTCTGGCCGCCGGCATGGCACTGGTCAAGAAAGGCCTGCAACGTGCCGGGAAAGCGCCGCTCGATGCCCATACGCATGTTCCACTCATTGGCGACCGGCGCGAGGTGCGGGTAGAACGCCTCGCGCAGCGCCGCGACGATCTCCGGCAGCGGGTGAGCGTAATATTTGTACTCGCCTTCGCCGAATCCGTGCCGCTTCATGACGACATGGCTGCGGAAACGGCCGTCGTCCGGATAAAGCGCGCGGAGCGCCGCGCATTGATCGGCGTTCAGGAGCCGGCCGGTGGTCGCAACGCCTACCTCGTCCAGTTCACGCGCGATGCCCTGCCAGTCGAGGCTCGACACCAGCTTTCCTGCATCGGGTTTCGGCATGTTCAGCTCCACCAGGTCTCTCCCGTGAAGCTATGAGGAACACGACCGCAATGGCATTCCGTTTCTTGCGCTGATTGGCGTCAGGGGTGCGTCCTTCGAGGCTCGCTCCGCTCGCACCTCAGGATGAGGGAGGCCGGTGCGGGATTAGGGAGGCTGGTGCAGGATGAGGGCGGCTGGCACAGGATTAGAGAGGCTGGTGCTCGTCATCCCGATCCAAAGCACTCATCCGGTCCAAAGCACTCATACGGGCTATTAAAGCCCGGCAATCCGTCAAAACCCGGCGCGAGAGCCGGGGCGCCGGCCTCCCTCATCCTGAGGTGCTCCGCGGAGCGGAGTCTCGAAGGACGCACTTCATCAAGCCGGCCCTCAGCTCTTCTTCGACACGTGCTCCGGCTTGCCCTTGCGCTTGGTCTCGGCGAATTCCTCGAGCTGCTTTTCGCTCATCGATTCGTACATGCTCTTCGATGCGCCCTTGAGCTCGCTCTTCTTGGTATCGCCGCGCTTGGCCGAAAGAGCCGCGCCGGCGGCCATCTGCTGGGCTTTCGATTTGGCTGGCATGGGATTCACTCCTGCGTTCTGTTGAGCAGGTGCAACGCCCTTTCGGTCCGGCGGTTCCCCGCGGCGCCTATGGCCGCGCCCGGTTCTCCACTTTTAGGCCAAACCCGTGCATCAGCCGGCACGTCGCCGGATTGGGATTGCCGGAAGTGAAGATCGCGATATCGCCCGCGCCGGAAAACGGCTCCGTGCCGTCCTGCCTCGGCAAGAGGGACAGCGCGCGCCTGGCGATCGCCTCCGCCGGGTCGATCCAGTCGACGGGCCAGGGCGCCGTCTTGCGCATCCGGTTGGCGAGAAACGGATAATGCGTGCAGGCGAGCACGACGATATCGGTGCGGCGGCCGTCCTGCTCCATGAAGCAGGGCGCGATCTCCGCCCGCACCGCTTCCTCGTCGACGAAGCCGTCGCGCATATAGGTCTCGGCGAGAGTCGCCAGATTGACGCTGCCGACCAGCCGCACATGGCACTTCGCCGCCCATTCGCGGATCAGGTCGCGCGTATATTGCCGCTTGACCGTGCCGGGCGTGGCCAGCACCGAAACGAGCCCGGAGCGCGTGCGCTCCGCCGCCGGCTTGATCGCCGGCACGGTGCCGACGAAGGACCGGCCGGGGAAATGCTCCCTCAACGCGGCGATGGCGAGCGTCGAGGCCGTGTTGCAGGCGATCACCGAGATCGCCGGCTGGTGGCGTTCGAGCAGTTGCTCGAACACCCCGACGATATGGCTCCTCAGTTCCGCCTCCTCCCAGTTGCCGTAGGGAAAGGCGGCGTCGTCGGCGACATAGACGAAGCGGCGGCCGGGCATCAGCACCCGCGCCTCGCGCAGGACGGTCAGCCCGCCAATGCCGGAATCGAAGAAGAGAACCGGCGCGTCAGCCATCGCTGTCGCCCTCCTCGTTCCGGGGACGCGCCCCGCCATGGGGGCGGTGGGCGCGATCGGCCTTCGCCTTGCGCTCGGGATAGCCGGCGCCGCGCGGCTCCTTGGGCGAGAAATAGTCAAGCGAAGCGACGACGCCGCGCAGCACCTTGATCTCGGCCTCGGTGAAGCCGGGGCGCGTCAGCACGGCGCGAAGGTTGTCGACCATCTTCGGCTTCTTCGGGGCCGGCCGGAAATAGCCGCGCGCCTCCAGCGCCTCCTCCAGATGGGCGAACAGCCCGACCAGCTGCTCCTTCGGCGCCGGCACCATCTCCGGGCCGGAAAACGGCGTCGCCGTCTCGCTCTCCAGTCCGGATTTCATCCATTCATAGGCCATCAGCAGCACGGCCTGGGCGATGTTGAGCGAAGCGAAGGCGGGATTGACCGGGAAGGTGACGATCTCGTCGGCGAGCCCGATCTCCTCGTTGAACAGGCCGAAACGCTCGCGCCCGAAAAGGATGCCGGTCTTCTCGCCCGCCACGGAACGGCCGCGTAGCGCCCTGCCCGCCTCGACCGGGCCGCGCACGGGCTTGAAATTGTCGCGCTGGCGCGCCGTCGTGGCGAAGACGAAGTTCAGGTCGCCGATGGCGGAGGCGAGATCGTCGAACACGGCGACGCCGTCGATGACATGGTCGGCGCGGCTTGCCGCCGCCCTCGCCTTCTCGCTCGGCCACCCGTCGCGCGGATTGACGAGGCGCAGTCGGGAGAGCCCGAAATTCGCCATGGCCCGCGCCACCATGCCGATATTCTCGCCGAGCTGCGGCTCGACGAGGATGATCGCCGGACCATCGCTCGAAGTTGATTGCTCTGGGTCCGTTCCTGCCATGATCGCCGCTCCGTACGCGATGCCTCGTGCCACAACCCGCCGGGAAAATGAAGTGTGTCGGCGATGCTGCAATGCGAGGAAGCGGACAGTTCGGACGACCTTGGCCGCGAGTCTCTCGTGACTTGCGGCCGACTACGCCCGGAGCCGGCCATCGAGGGAATGTTGCCGTTTGGGCGGCTGCCGGCTACCAGTGGGAGGCGCGAACCGGGCCGCTCCTGCGGGGACGGAGCTCGGGCACGGCCGGTTTGCCGAGGTCGATCTCTCCGACCGTTTCCAGATTCTCGAAGCTCAGATGCGCGTCGAACTTGCGGGCGAGCGCCTTCATGGCGAGGTTGCCCGGATGCGTCGTGACGCGCAGTTTCTCGTAGCCGAGCCCCCGCGCATTCATGATCAGCCGCTCGAACAGCGCGCTGCCGATCCCGCGGTGCTGGATTTCGCGCTCCACGCTAAAGGCGATCTCGCCGGTTGGTTCGGGCAGATCGGGGCGTTCGTGCAGTTCGGCCGCGCCGAGCACCTTGTCGTCCTCGACATAGCCGATCACGGTCGTGCCGTCGTGGAAACAGCGCTCGGCATAGGCCGAAAGGTAGGCATCGTTGGTGACGCCGTTGAAGCGGTCGTGCCGGCTTTCGGCGTCGAGCCGCAGAAGGTGCTCGCGGAACCTCGGCAGGTCCGAAGGCCGAAGCTGCCTGACGACACCGCGCCAGGGCTGGTTTTTCAGGGGACTGCGTTCCATCTGTCGTTCCCTCTCAGGTGTTCCTCCCGGAGCTGACGACTCTTGCGCCTGTGATATTGTGCGCTGCAGCAAATAATGCAAGTGCCGTGAGAAGTCCTGCTGACGGCTGATGGCAGCAGGGAGGCGGCGTCACCGAGAGACGAGGTCGCCTGGGCGCAGCCAGATTCCCTTTGCAGCCCGGCCTCATGGCTTCCTCAGGCGTCCAGCATCTCCTTTACGACGGTCGCAAGCTGCTTGAGCGAGAAGGGCTTGGGCAGGAAGCCGAATTGGGCGTCCGCCGGCAAATTCCTGGCGAACGCATCCTCCGCGTAGCCGGAGACGAAGATGAATTTGACGCCGGGGTCGAGCTTCCTCAGCTCGCCGAGCAGGGTCGGGCCGTCCATTTCGGGCATGACCACGTCCGACACGACGATATCGACCTTGCCGTCGAGCGATTTGTAGACTTCCAGCGCCTCGGCGCCCGAGGAGGCCTCGTGCACGGTATAGCCGCGCGACTTCAGCGCCCGCATCCCGCCCATGCGCACGGCATCCTCGTCCTCCACCAGAAGGACGGTGGCGGACCCGGAAAGGTCGCGCGAGCTTTCCGCCGTCTTGGCCGGCG
This sequence comes from Rhizobiales bacterium 65-79, assembly GCA_001896885.1. GTDB lineage: Bacteria > Pseudomonadota > Alphaproteobacteria > Rhizobiales > Rhizobiaceae > Mesorhizobium_L. The sequence continues at coordinate 243,122 of MKRJ01000008.1, forward strand.
GCGTTCCCTGGTCGGCTGCCGTCCCGGCGGCGGCGGCGCTCGCTGGCTGGGGCACGTGCCGCGGCAGGAAGATGCGGAAAATCGTCCCCTTGCCGACCTCGGAATCGCAGAAGATGAAGCCGCCGGTCTGCTTGACGATCCCATAGACCATGGAAAGCCCGAGCCCGGTGCCCTTCCCGACCTCCTTGGTGGTGAAGAACGGCTCGAATATCTTCTTCATCACCTCGGGTTCGATGCCGGTACCGCTGTCCTCGATCTCGACCAGCACATAGTCGGCCGGTGTCATCTCCCGCTTGTCGTAGGCCTCGCATTCGGCCGCATGGACGTTCCGCGTGCGGATGGTCAGGTCGCCGCCCCCCGGCATGGCATCGCGGGCGTTGACGGCGAGATTGACGATCACCTGCTCGAACTGGCCGATATCCGCCTTCACCGGCCAAAGGTCGCGGCCGTGGTCGATCTTCAGATGCACCTCGCTGCCGGTCAGCCGCGCCAGAAGCATGCGCACGTCGGCGAGGACGTCGGTCAGGTTGAGGACTTCCGGGCGCAGGGTCTGGCGGCGCGAGAACGCCAGGAGCTGCCGCACCAGCGAAGCGGCCCGGTTGGCGTTCTGCTTGATGTTCATGATGTCGGGGAAGGACGGGTCCGACGGGCGGTGGTTGGTGAGGAGCAGGTCCGACGACATGATGATGGCGGTCAGCACGTTGTTGAAATCGTGCGCGATGCCGCCGGCGAGCTGGCCGACCGCCTGCATCTTCTGGCTCTGCGCCATCTGCGCTTCCAGCGCCTTCTGCTCGGTCGTCTCGACCGCATAGACGATCGCGGCTTCCTCCGCCCCTTCTGCCGCCGTCCCCTCGGCGACGGCGTTGACGTAGAAGCGCATGTTGCGCTCCTCGTTGTTCGGCAGGACCGTGTCGATGGGCGGGATGTCCGCCTGCCGCTGGCGCGCCTGGTCGAGCGCGGCGGCAAACCGCTCGCGGTCGCGCTCGTGGATCACCGTGTCGAGCTTGAGATGCCGATCCACCGAATCGCGATCGACCACGCTCGCGAAAAGCGACAGGAAGGGCGCATTGGTACGCAGGATGCGGCCCTCGGCGTCGACGCCGGCGATCGCCATCGGCGTCGAATTGAAGAAGCGCGTGAAACGTATCTCCGAAGCCCTGAGATCGGCGGAGGAATCTTCGCCCTGCGTGCGGTTGAGCACGATCGTGCGGCTGGCGCCGGGCGTCCCGTCGCGGCTCGTGGTCACGCGATGCATGAAGCGGACCGGCAGGATGGCCCCGCTGATGGTGGAGAGGTCGAGATCGATGACGGCGTTGCGGGTGGAGCCGGGATCCGCCTTCACGGCGCGGATCAGCGCCATGCCGTCGCCGGCGACCATCTCTGCGAGGCTCGTCGCGCCCGGCGTGAAGCTCGCGAGGTCGATGCCCAGCCACTCCGCCAGCGTGGCGTTGATATAGGTGACGCGGCCGTCCGGATCGGCCGAGAAGAAGCCGGCCGGCGCGTGGTCGAGATGGTCGATGGCCTTCTGCAGGTCGAGGAAGAAGCGCTCCTGCTCGGTGCGTTCGCGCGAGATGTCGGCAAGCTGCCAGGCGGAGAGCGGCTGGCGGCGGCCGGGCGCCTTGAAGGTGCGCGCTTCCACCCGGTACCACCGCGCGCCGGGTTCCGAGCCGGGGCGGATGGCCTGCGTCAGGCGGAATTCCCCGTCGCCGGCGCGTCCATCGGCGAGATTGGCGGCGAGCCGGCTCACCACCGGCGCCGCCTCCGGATTGTCGGACAGGAGGTTCTCGACCGTGCGGATGTCGGCGGGCGAGGCTCCGCCGGTTAGTTCCGCATAGGCCCTGTTCGCATAGACGATGCGGCCCTTGGTGTCGGTGACCACGACGCCCGCATCCATCGAGCCGAGAAAGGCCTTGGACAGTTCGTCGGCCGTCGAGCGCGGCGCGATCTGGACGAAGCCGATCGCCGTGGCGAAGAGATAGCCGATGCCGATCATCGCCATGACGCCGAGCATGCCGAGCAGAAAGGGATCGCCGAAGCGGTTGCGAAAGAGCACGAACAGGACCGCCGCGCCGGTGAGGACGCCGATGAAGATGACCAGCCGGGTGATGGCGCCGGGACCCATGCTCTGGTCGACCACCGGTTCGGGATAGAACTCCGCGCGGCTTTCCCTTGCCATTTGATCCCCTGCCTGTCGTCGCCTGCGGCCGCTACACGGGCGGCGCACGCCCCCGCCCGTATGAATCACATTCTCCCTATACCGAAAAGGGCCGCCCGCGAAATCGGCACGAAAAACACATAATCCTGAGTCAATCGCGGTGTGGCCCTCCTGCAAGAGGGCCACGATGCTTGCGGGAGCGGCGATCCAGGGCCTACTCTCGCGTCCGAAAAAGCTGGTCGATGGAGGCCCTTTTGAAGTGGTTGGATAATATCGCGGGGCCGCAATATGCCTCTGCGGTCATGTGGACCGTCGGCGCGCTGATCCTGCTGGTGATCGTTCTGTTCCTCATCCGCGTGGCGCGGGGCGTGTCGTCCGGCACCTTCGTCGCTGGCGGACGCAACCGCCGGGCGCGGCTCGCCGTCATGGACGCGGCCGCGATCGACAACCAGCGCCGCCTCGTCCTGGTGCGGCGCGACAATGTCGAGCACCTCATCCTCATCGGCGGCCCGACGGATGTCGTCGTCGAGCAGAATATCCTGCCCGCCGAGGCGCTCCATACGCCTCCGCCGATGACCGGCGTCGAACCGGCCGCTGGCCCCTCGATGCGTCCGGCGCCCCAGGCGGCGTCTCCGGCGTCGGAGCGGCCAAACGCGAAGAGCCGCCAGGGCACGGAGCCGGTCCTCATCCCCGAACCCCTCGTCGAGACGCCCGCCCAGCGGCCGCCCGAACCGCAGGCGGCGAAACCCGCGAGACAGGAACCCGCTTTTCCGGCCGAGAGGGAGCCGCGCGTCGAAACGCCCGCCTTTGCCGCGGACGAATCCGCGCCCGTCCGGTCCGGCAGCGTCCATTTCCTCGACAAGGCGCGCATTGCCCCGGCGCCCCAGCCGACCGCAGCCCGCCCGCTGGCGCCGGAGCCGAGCGCTCCGGAAGTCCGCGCGCCCGAACCGGAAAGGCCGGCCGGGCAAGCCGTCCGCCTCGAACCGGCCGTTGCCGCGGCGCGGCCGGAGACGGTGACGATGCGTCCGGAGCCGCAGGCCGACATCGACCGGGCGCTGAGGGAGGAGCTCAAGGCGCCGCTGGTCGGCGAACAGAAGCCGCAGCCGGACGAATCGAGCCTGGAAGACGAAATGAAGCGGCTGCTCGGCGAACTCTCGGCGCCGGCACGGAACTAGCTCCGCCCCACAAGCCCGCGGAGCTGTCCGCGAATTTATCCGGATCTAGGTGGCTGGCCGCCGATGCGGCGGGCGATCAGTCGTCGCGGTATATCTTCTCGCGCCGTTCGTGGCGTTCCTGCGCCTCGATGGAGAGCGTGGCGATCGGCCGGGCGTCGAGACGCTTGAGCGAGATCGGCTCGCCCGTCTCCTCGCAATAGCCGTAGGTGCCGTCCTCGATGCGCTGCAGCGCGGCGTCGATCTTGGCGATCAGCTTGCGCTGGCGGTCGCGGGCGCGAAGTTCGATGGCTCTGTCTGTTTCGGAGGAGGCGCGGTCGGCGAGATCGGGGTGGTTGGCGTTTTCCTGCTGCAGGATTTCAAGGGTTTCGCGGGCTTCGCGGAGGATATCGTTTTTCCAGAGAACGAGCTTGGCCCGGAAGTAGGATTTCTGCCGCTCGTTCATGAACGGCTCGTCTTCGGAGGGTACGTATTTGGTGTCCACGAGTTCGTTCATTCGACTCACCCCACTGCAACAACCCGGCGCCTATATATTCGGCGGTCCCTACCCGCACAAGACGAAAAGACCAGCGCTCTCATCCATTTGTTCGCGCTTGCTTAAAACGCTTTCGGCCGCCTCATGGATGCGTCACGTGGCCGAATTTGGGCGGTGCGCGGCTGCCTGTCCCGGCGAGCCGCGGCCATACATCTTATGGCGGATTGCGATGCGGCGGCCCCGTCGCTAACCCTTTCGTCCGAACCAGGGAACGTCCAGATGAGCCGGCTCTACCTGCTTCGGCACGCCAAGGCGGGATGGGCCGATCCCGGTGTCCGCGACTTCGACCGGCCGCTGACGGAAGGCGGCAGGCAGGATGCGGCCGCGATCGGCATGGCGATGCGCATCTCCGGCTTCGTCCCCGACCTCGTCCTGTGCTCGACCGCGCGGCGGGCGCGCGAGACGTGGGAATGCGTGGCCGGCACGATCGGCCGCCTGCCCGCCCCGCCGGTCTTGACCGACAGCCTCTACAGTTGCGACGCCGCGGGCTATCTCTCGATCGTCCGCAAGACGGCGGACGACACGCCCTCGCTTCTCGTCGTCGGCCACAATCCGATGATCGAGGACGTCGCGATCGCCTGCGCGGCGGACGGCGACCGCGCCGAGCTCGCCGCCCTCGCTTCCGGCTTTCCCACCGCGGCGCTGGCCGTCATTCAGTTCTCGGGGCCGCTTGCCGGGGCCGCGCCCGGAAGAGGCACGCTGACGACGTTCCTGACGCCCGCGATGCTGTGAAACCGGCCTCACCAGGCCGATACGGTCATTTCGGTTCGCCGTGCGGCGCGGAAACCAGCTTCAGGAAGGTCCTGTCCTCGCGCAGCAGGAATTTCTCGGCCTGTGCGAATTTGTAGTTTTCCTGGCCGAGGGGATCGGCCGCGAGCCGGGCGCGATAGGCCTCGTATTCCGCGAGGCTCGCCACGTTGTAGATGCCGTAGGCCAGCGTGGTCGAGCCTTCATGCGGCGCGAAATAGCCGATCAGGTCGGCGCCGCAACGCGGGATCGCCTCCCCCCAGGCCCGGGCGTAGCGGATGAAGGCATCCTTCTTCGTGGGATCGATCTGGTAGCGGATCACGCAGGTCAGCATGGAACACTCCTTTGTTGTCGTGGACGGCTTAGCCGATTGCGCGGAGTGAATGCTTCGATTAACATCGAACTATGAGAGAAGGACCCGATATCGCCCGCATCGCCAGCCTGATCGGGGATCCGGCGCGGGCGAACATGCTGACTGCCCTTTTGGTGGGCAAGGCCCTGACGGCCAGCGAACTCGCGCAGGAGGCCGGCGTCACCCTGCAGACCGCCAGTTCCCATCTCGGCAAGCTGGAGCAAGGCGGGTTGCTGCGCCAGCGCAAGCAGGGCCGTCATAAATATTTCTCGCTTGCGAGCGACGAGGTGGCCCATGCGCTGGAAGCGCTGATGGGGCTTGCCGCGAATGCCGGGCACCTGCGCACACGCCCCGGCCCGGCGGATGTCGCGTTGCGGGAAGCCCGCGTCTGCTACAATCACCTGGCCGGCGACATGGGCACACGTCTCTTCGACAGCATGGTCGCAAGGGGCTTCCTGAGGCTGAGGGGCGAGGATGTCAGCCTTACCCCTGCCGGCGCGCATTTCGTGCGGTGCTACGGGATCGACCTCGCCAGGCTGGAGGCCAAGCGGGCGCCCTTGTGCCGGCAGTGCCTCGACTGGAGCGAGCGGCGCTCGCACCTCGCCGGCGGCCTGGGCCGGGCGTTGCTCGAACGCTTCGAGGAACTGGGCTGGGCCAAGCGCAAGCCGGATACGAGGATCGTGGAATTCAGCCGGCGTGGCAGGGCAGGCTTCGATGAATTGATTGCCCGCGGCTGAGCCGGTCCGTCCGTCGCCATTCCCCGCCGATCCGGCCCGCCATTTCAAATCCGCGCTCGATTCCCTATATCGGTCGGGATTTGACGGACGGGATTGGGCCGTGGCCTCGCTGACTTCCTTCGCCGACGAGGCGCTCATCGCGCTCGATACGCTGACCGACCGCGCTGCCGGGCTCGTCGCGCCCTCGATGAGGCTCGGCGTGACGGGCCTTTCCCGCGCCGGCAAGACGGTCTTCATCTCCGCTTTCGTGCACAATCTCGTCCATGGCGGCCGGCTGCCGCTCTTCGAGGCCCAGAAATCCGGCCGCATCGCCCGCGCCTTTCTCGAACATCAGCCCGACGACGCCGTGCCGCGCTTCCAGTACGAGGACCATGTCGCAGCCCTCGTCAGCGAGCGCATATGGCCGGATTCGACCCGAGCCATCTCCGAACTCCGCCTCACCATCCAGTACGAATCCGCCTCCGGCTGGGGGCGGCTGTTCTCCTCGGGAAAGCTCTCCGTCGACATCGTCGACTATCCCGGCGAATGGCTTCTCGACCTGCCGCTGCTCGGCAAGGATTTCCGCGCCTTCTCGGCCGACGCCTTCGAACTCGCCGAGCTGCCGGTGCGCGCCGATATTTCCGGGGAATGGCGGCAGGAAGCCGCAAAGGTCGATCCGGCGGCGCCTTTCGACGAGATGGCCGCGCGCCGCCTGGCGGAGAGCTTCACCGCCTATTTGCGAGCCTGCAAGGCCGACCACCGGGCGCTTTCCACGCTGCCGCCGGGCCGTTTTCTCATGCCCGGCGACCTGGAAGGCTCGCCGGCGCTGACCTTCGCGCCGCTGCCCGGCCTCGGCGAAGGACGTTTTCCCTCGGGCTCGCTCGCAGCCACCATGGAGCGGCGCTACGAGGCCTACAAAACGCATGTGGTGAAGCCGTTCTTCCGCGAGCATATCGCCCGGCTCGACCGCCAGATCGTGCTGATCGACGCCTTGCAGGCGCTGAACGCCGGTCCCGGCGCCATGGCCGACCTCGAGCGTGCGCTGGCGGAGATCCTCGCCTGTTTCCGGCCGGGGCGCGGCAGCATCTTCACCGACCTTTTCTCGCGCCGGATCGACCGCATCCTGGTCGCCGCGACCAAGGCGGACCACCTCCATCACGAAAGCCATGACCGCCTGCAGGCGATCGTGCGGCGGCTGGCGGATCGGGCCGCAAGCCGCGCCAGCCTTTCCGGCGCGACCGTCGATGTGCTGGCGATGGCGGCGGTGCGCGCCACCCGCGAGGGCACGGTGAAGGAGGGGCGCGAGACGCTGCCCGTCATCATCGGCACGCCGCTCGCCGGCGAGACGATCGGCGGCGAGACCTTCGACGGCGAAACCGAAACCGCGATCTTCCCCGGCGATTTGCCGGCCGATCCCGAACTTGCCTTCAAGGCGCCGCCCGTCGCCGGGAAGAACAGGCAGCCGGAAGAACCGCCGATCCGCTTCGTTCGCTTCCGCCCGCCGAAGCTGGAGAAGACCGCCGAGGGCGTGACGCTTTCCCTGCCCCATATCCGTCTCGACCGCGCGCTGCAGTTCCTGATCGGAGACCGTCTCGCATGAACAGCAACCGAAAGCCGGCCGCCTTCCGCCTGCCGCCCGAACCGGCCGCGGCACCGGAACGCGAGGATCGTACCGCCGGGGAGCCGGCGGCCGAGCATCGACGGCCGCGCGCGGTGAAGACACCATCCCTGCCGGTGATCACGCCTGCAGAAGAGGATTTCTTCGCGCTGGAGCAAACGAACGCCGGCGATCCGCCGCCGGCCCTGCCGCCGCGCCGGCGCTCGCGTCTCGGCGCCATCTTCTTCGGAGCGCTGGGGCTGCTCGTCTCGCTCGGCATCGGATTGTGGACGGACCGGCTGATCCGCGACCTCTTCAGCCGCTCCGACTGGCTCGGCTGGGTAGCCTTTGCGCTCGCCGTCATCGCGCTTCTGTCGCTCCTGACCATCGTCCTGCGCGAGCTTCTCGCGCTGCGGCGGCTGGCTTCGGTCGAGAAGCTTCGCCGGCGCGGCGCGGATATCCTCGCCCGCAACGATATGCGGGCGGCCCGCGCGCTGGTCGACGAACTCGTCGGCTTCGTTTCCGGCAAGCCGGAAACGGCGGCCGGCCGCCGCATCCTCGCCGACACGCGGGACGACATCATCGACGGCGCCGATCTTGTCCGGCTGGCCGAGACCGAGCTGATGGCGCCGCTCGATGCACGCGCCCGCACGCTGGTGCTCGATGCCGCCAAGCGCGTCTCGGTGGTCACCGCCGTCTCGCCCCGCGCGGTGGTCGACCTCGCCTATGTCCTCTTCGAGGCCGGCCGGCTGATCCGCCGGCTTTCCGAACTCTATGGCGGGCGGCCGGGCACGCTCGGCTTCTTCCGACTCGCGCGCGACGTGCTCGCCCATCTCGCCGTGACCGGCTCGATCGCCGTCGGCGACAGCCTCGTTCAGCAGATCGTCGGCCACGGACTGGCGGCGCGGCTCTCCGCCAAGCTCGGCGAAGGCGTCGTCAACGGCATGATGACGGTCCGCATCGGCATCGCGGCCATGGAGACGGTCAGGCCGCTCCCCTACGGGGCGGTCAGGCGCCCGCGAATCGGCAATTTCCTCTCCGAACTCACCCGATTCACGGCAAAAAAGGCCGAAGTGGCCGAAGATACGGAAAAACGGGCTTGAAGTAGCCGCCGTGCTCGCGCATTCTCGCGACTTAGAAGACGCTTCGTCGGGCAGGACACGGAAAGAGACGAAGCCTTAACCAATCCTCTTCATGGTTCCGCCCTTACAGCGTTCCGTATCCAGGTGCCCAGAAGAATGAAGCGTGGCTTCCTTTCCGCCGTCACTGCTGCCGCCCTGGCGGTCGTGATCACGCTAGCGCTGAGCGTCGCCGGGATCGCCTCCGAAAGGGACCAGAGGTTCTTCGAATCGGTCGAAGGACACTGGGCCGGGCCGGGCGAAGTCGTCGCCGGCAAGTACAAGGGCACCAAGTTCACCTGCAACCTGACCGGCAAGACGCCGGAACACCGCGCCGGCATGACGCTGGACGGGATATGCCGCGTCGGGCTTTTCACGCAGAAGATGTCCGCGACGGTCGAGGAAGTCGGCCACAGCGGCTATCACGGCACCTTTCTCGACGGCGCCCGGGGCAAGGGTCTCGACATCGTGGCCGGCAATGTCAGCGGCCGCACCGTCGTCTTCGCGCTCAATCGCAACGCGCTGAAAGGCACGATGGCGGCCAAATTGCCCGATCCGAACACGATGATGGTCACCATCTCGGTCAGGGTGGAAAACGACCTCGTCCCGGTGATCGGCGTCAATTTGAAGCGCACGGACAGCGTCGCTATCGGCGCCGTCGCGCAGGACTGAGCGGCAACACGCCGTCGACATCAGGGCCGAATATCTTCACGACGTCGACTTCAATCCGGTCGAGGCCTGATATCAGGACGCCTTGACGGGAGATCGCTGCACACGTCTCAAATGCGGCACCGTGATCCAGGCACCGTACGAGGAAACACCGGCACAACCTCGCGCTCTCCAAAGTTGCATCCCTCCTCCACCGAACCTAGACCATGGTCCGTTAGCTTCGTGGGCGCAGGCAATGGTGCCTGTGGCTTCCGCTTCAGGCGGATTACCTCCCCCCCTCCCGTCATTCCACCCCCTTGGCGGGAGGGGTCGGCCGGCCCCGGAGAAGCGCTTGTGCGGTCCTGGTCTCTCGGTATCGTCGCGGCCCTCCTCCTTGCCGATCCGGCGTTGGCTGATCCGGGTTCCATTCGTGCCGCCGCCAATTCGGCGCTGACGGAAGCGGCCTCGGGCAAGCCCGCCAACGGCGCCAGCCTCTCGCTCGACGAGCACTTCACCACCAACGCGCTCGACAGCGATCTGGAATTTTCCGACTTCTATACGGAGTTGCGCGGATCGATCACGCGCGTCCTCGACATCGACGGCGGCTATCTGCGGTTCGCGGCCGAAGGCCGGGCGAGCCGCTACGACCGGATCTCCATCGAGGACGATCGCAGCCTGCTGCTGCTCGCGGAAGCCTATCGCAAGTTCGGCGGCCGCTACGAGCTGCGCGGCACATTCGCCTGGCGCACGGCCAGCATCGGCGATGATTTCCGCATCGCCGACCTCGCCATCGGCACGCGCACGGACAGCGATCTCTTCTCCGGCGCCCTGCAATTCGGCGCCGATCTCGGCTCCGGCGCCGGCTTCATCCTGACGCTGAGCGACACGGTCGAGCGCTACGGCAAGGCGCGTTTCCAGCAGGACCTGATCGAAGCAGCGCGGATCGAGCCCGACCGCAACCGGCTGCAATTCTCCGGCGGCTTGGAGAAGAAGCTCGGGCGGCAGCAATTCGGATTGAGCGCCAGCGCCGAAACGACCGAGGTCCAGCGCCTCGGCGAGCCGCCGGTCGGCCGCTCCTTCTCCGAATTCACCCTGCGTGGCCTTGCGCAACTCGTGTCGAAGGACGGGACCAGGCTCGACCTCTCGCTCGGCGCCGCCCTGCTGGACGAAGCGCATGGCGGCTATAGCCGCATCCGCCCGATCTACCGCGTGCAACTCACCAAGGACCTCAAGGCCGGGCTGACGCTGCGCGGCTCACTGGACGGCCGCTACGAGACCATCGATACCGACGACGTGCTCGCATCCTATGTGCGGCGCATCGAACTGGAAGCCAGATATCAGTGCACGCCGGAACTTGCGCTCGGCACCGGTTTCTTCCGCGAGAACAAGGAGAATCTCCTGCTCGGCAATGCGGAGCGCTCGAAAGGCGTCTATTTCGAAATCGGCTATGATCCGTCGAAACACATCGCCCTGGTGGCGCGGGTCGATCTCCGCCGCACCCGCTATACGGTGTTCAACGCAAGGAAGACCGTGCTCGACACCTATGTCGGCATGCAAACCGGGCTCTAGCGTGGAGAAGCAGGGGGAAACGATTTCCCCCTGCCCCGGAGCGATGGCTGGCGCGGGCAGGAAGTGGTCAGACGCCTCCCTGCCCGCCCGGCCTTCTCAGCAGCGGTGGCAGCGATGGCCGCGGTCACGGCCGCCGCTGGAATTGCCGCTGAGGATGCCGACGCCGATCCCGTTCAGGATGCCGTTGCCGGACAGGATGCCGTTCCCCGACAGGATTCCGGAGAGCCGGTTGTCGCTCAGGATGCCCGATCCGTTGAGGATCGAGACGCCGTTCAGCAGGTTGACGTCTCCGAGACCGACGGCCGGCGAAATATTCACCAGCCCGTTCGAATAGCCGTTGCCGTGGCTGGAGCCGCCCCAACCGCCCGCTTGCGCGGAAACGGCCGGGAAAGAAACAGCGGCGGCGGCGAATGCAATGATGAGCTTCTTCATCATGGTCTCCCTTGTGCTCACAGTGTTTCTTCCGCTCCAGGCAGTACCTCCAGGCGGAAGACAAGCATCAAGGGACCGAGATAGCAACCACTGGTTTCAATAAATCACAAAGTACAACCGTTTTCTTTTCCTTAACCCTAACCGCTCCACTTTTCGATAAATTGTTCTATTTCCAGCTTCTGCATGTCCGGAATAGCTTCGAACAGCCGGTCGAAGGGCCAGTCCCACCAGGCCATCCGTTCGAGCCGCGCGGCGACCTCTTCCGGAAAGCGCGGGCGCATCGCCCTCGCCGGAACGCCGGCCGCGATCGTGTATGCCGGCACGTCGCGTGTGACCACGGCGTTGGCGCCGATCACCGCGCCGTTGCCGATCCGGACGCCGGGCAGGATCACCGCGCCGTGGCCGATCCAGACATCGTGGCCGATCGTGACGCGCTTCTGCCGGCGCCGCTCGCGGAATTCCTGATCGACGCCGAGATAGCGGAAATATTCGTTCGGCCGATAGCTCGCCTTGTGGGTCGTCGGCCGTTCCAGCGGATGTTCGAGCGCGTTGATCCGCGTATTCGCCGCGATCGAGCAGAATTTGCCGATATCGGTGTAGATCGCCTCGGCATGGCGCTCGAAATAGCTGAAGTCGCCGACAGCCACCTCGCGCAACACGGTGCGCTCGCCCACCGCGACGTAGCGGCCGAGCTTGCAACCCTTGAGCTCGGCCGTCGAATGGACGCGTGGCCCGGAAGGCTGGAAGCGGAGGTCGTCGGCGTCGGCCATCGGCGGCCTTTACGCCGGGCGGCGGCGGCCGGCAAGGGCGCGCCGAGCCGGCGCTATTCCTTCTTGTCCTTCGACCATGTCACTTGCTGGCCGTAGAGCGGAATGGTCGAGATCGCCATCTTCGCCGAGCCGTTCTGCACCTGCCTGGAATGCGAGAGATAGACCAGCGTATTGTTGGCCTTGTCGTAGATGCGGTTCACCACCTGCTTTTTCCAGATCAGGCTCAGCCCCTGCTTGAATACTTCCTCGCCGCCCTTGCCCATGTCGATGTCGCCGATGGTGATCGGTCCGGACTGGCTGCAGGAAATCGCCGAATTGGAGGGGTCCTCGAACCAGTTGCCCTTGTGCAGCCGGTCGATGATGCTGCGGTCGAAATAGGCGACGTGGCAGACCACGCCGTCGACCTTCGGGTCCTTGACGGCCTCGACGATGATGTCGTTGCCGATCCAGTCGACGCCGACCTTGCCGACCTCCTGGGCAGATGCGGGGACGCCGCCCAGAAAAGACAACGCCACGGCCATGAATAGGAATCTTTTCATTTCTGCTCCTCAAAAGCCCTTTGCGATCGCCATTCGGCGCCGAGGACAATTGGGAACAGAGCATGGCCGTTGCAAGGAGCCGGCCGGCGAAACCGGCTGCGCGAACGCCCCTGCCCTTGCGGCGTCGAGGCATCTTTCCGGAACGGGCCCGGCGGGACTATATATCGGCAATGAAGAACCACCTGGCCCTGTCGTCCCCTCGCTTCGCCGGCATGCTTTTGGCGTTCGCGGCCTTCGCGGCGGTGACGGGCATCGCCTTCGCCCTGTGGCTCAGGCACGGCACGCAGATATTCCTCGCCATGGCGGCCTCCGGCCTGTCCTGGTGTTTCTGACGCATAAATCGATCTCGACCGGAGCCTTTCTGCAATGATGCGCGCGATCCTCGTCGGCATTCTCGTCCTGATGGCGGCGAGCGTCGGCTGGCTGACCTTCGACTGGTACCGCCAGCAATATTCCGGCGAGGCGTACGGCGCGCCGTTCACGCTAGTCGATGAGCATGGGCAGCCGATCACGCGGGCGGCGTTCAAGGGGCAGCCCACGATCCTCTATTTCGGCTATACGCATTGTCCGGAAGTCTGTCCAACCACGCTCTTCGAACTCGACGGCTGGCTGAAGAAGCTCGGTTCCGACGCCAAGGACATGAAGGCCTATTTCATCTCCATCGACCCCGAACGCGACACGCCGGAGGTCATGGACCGCTATCTCGGCAACTTTTCCGATCGCATCACCGGCATTTCCGGCCCGCCGGAGAAGGTCTGGGCCATGGCCAAGGGGTTCAACATCTATTTCCGCAAGGTGCCGACCGACAATGGCGACTACACGATGGATCACACGGCTTCCCTTATCCTGCTGAATCGAAGCGGTGATTTCGCCGGCACCATCGCCTATGGCGAGAACGAGAATGCGGCGCTGGCGAAGCTGAAAAGGCTCGAGGCCGGCGCGTGAGCCAGGTCAGGCTGTCCTTCGCCGCGCAGGGACCGGAGGCGCGCCGGGCCTACGCGGCCCTTGAAGCCGCGTTCGAGGACGATGGCTATCCCCTCGGCATGCTGGAGCTCGACGAAGCCGCCGATCTGCACGAGATAACCCTATACGTCGATCGCGATGCGGCTTCGGCGGTCGAGGAACGCATGGGCGCGTTGCTCGGAGGCACCGCCGCCGGCATCCAGTCGGAAGTCCTCCCCGACATAGACTGGGTCGCGCATTCGCTGGAAGGCCTGAAGCCGGTGCGCGCGGCTCGCTTCTTCGTGCATGGCCGGCACGACCGCGACAGGCGGCGCGCCGGCGATATCGCCATCGAGATCGAGGCCGGGCAGGCCTTCGGCACCGGTCACCACGGAACCACGGCGGGATGCCTCGAGATGATCGCGCGGGTTGCCGGGCGCGAGCGGCCGCGAAACGCGCTCGACCTCGGCACGGGCTCGGCGGTGCTCGCGATCGGCCTTGCAAAACTGGCGCATATCCCCGTTCTTGCCACCGATATCGACCCGGTCGCGACCCGCGTGGCGGCGGGGAACGTGCGGCTGAACGGCATGCAGGCGCTGGTTGAAACCGGCACGGCGACGGGCTTCCAGGACCCGGTCTTCGCGCGAAAAGGGCCGTTCGACCTGATCGTCGCCAACATCCTGGCACGGCCGCTGATGCGGCTGGCGCCCGACATGGCGCGGCACCTCGCTCCGGGCGGATCGCTGATCCTGTCGGGCATCCTCGACCGCCAGCGCCGGGCGGTGCTGGCAGCCTACGCCAATCAGCGCTTCCGGCACGTCTCCACCCTGCACCGCGAAGGCTGGACGACGCTTCATCTGAAGCGCCGCTGACGCGAAAAGCGGTTTCGGCGAACCGTCTTCCCAAGCAGGTCGCGCGAGTTGCAACCTGTGGCCGGCGCGCCTACGGTCCGCGACGCACAAACCGCCCGAAGAGTTCCCGATGTTCCAGTCCTTCGATGTAAAATCCGATCCTTCACAGGGCCCGGAGCGCGTCGCGCGGCTACGCCAGTGGCTGGAAAAAGAAAGGCTGACCGGCTTCCTCGTGCCGCGCGCGGACGAGCATCAGGGCGAATACGTCGCCGCCTGCTCCGAAAGACTGCAATGGCTGACGGGTTTTACCGGTTCGGCGGGAATCGCGCTGGTTCTGAGGGACAAGGCCTATGTCTTCGTGGACGGGCGCTATACGCTGCAGGCGCGGCACCAGACCGATCCTTCGACCTTCGCGATAGAGAGCCTGATCGACAATCCGCCGGAAAAATGGCTGGCGGCGAACCTCGCAAAGGGCGGCCGCATCGGGTTCGACCCCTGGCTGCACACCATCTCGGAGGCGAAGAAGCTGCGCGCGGCGGTCGCCGAACGTAGCGGCGAACTGGTGGCGGCCGGCCCGAATCCGATCGATGTCCTCTGGTCCGACCGGCCCGCCCCACCGCTCGAACCGGTGGAGATCCAGCCCGAGGAATATGCCGGCAGGCTGGCGAAGGACAAGCTTGCCGACATGGCGGAGGCGATCGCCAGGGCCGGGGCCACTCATGCGGTTCTGACCGACCCCTCATCGGTAGCATGGGCTTTCAATATCCGCGGCCACGACGTCCCCCACACGCCGCTGGCCCTCGGCTTCGCCGTCCTCGCCGCCGACGGCCGGCACCGGCTTTTCATGGACGAGCGCAAGTTCTCCATCACGGTGAAAGCCTATCTGACGCAGCTTGCGGACCTTTTCGCGCCGGATGAGCTGGAAGGTGCGATCGTCGGGCTGGCGAAATCCGGCGCCTCAATCGGGCTCGACCCGTCGCTCGCCGCCGAAAAGCTGCGCCTGCTGGTTGAGGAGAACGGCGGCAGGTTCCTGCCTCTCGCCGATCCGGCGCGCCTGCCCCGCGCCGTCAAGAACCCCGCCGAAATCGCCGGCGCCCGTGCCGCGCATCGTCGCGATGGCGCCGCGGTCAGCAAATTCCTCGCCTGGCTCGACCGGCAGCAGCCCGGCACGATCGACGAGATCAGGGCGGCGCGGAGCCTCGAGGGTTTCCGCCAGGCGACCGGAGAGGAGTTGCAGATGCCGCTCCGCGACATCTCCTTCGACACCATTTCCGGGGCCGGCCCCAACGGTGCCATCATCCACTACCGCGTGACGACCAAGACGACGCGCAAACTGGGAGCAGGCGAGCTTTATCTGGTCGATTCCGGTGCGCAATATCAGGACGGCACCACCGACATCACCCGCACCGTCGCCATCGGCGCGCCGACGGCGGAGATGCGCCGGCGCGCCACGCTGGTGCTGAAGGGCATGATTGGGATTTCGATGCTGCGCTTCCCGCCCGGCACGCGCGGCGCCGACATCGACGCGGTCGCGCGCCAGGCGCTGTGGAAGGCCGGCCTCGACTACCAGCACGGCACCGGCCACGGCGTCGGCTCCTATCTTTCGGTGCACGAGGGCCCGCAGCGCATCTCCAAGACGGGCACGGAGAAACTGCTCGCCGGCATGATCCTGTCGAACGAGCCGGGCTGCTACAAGGAAGGCGCCTACGGCATCCGCATGGAGAACCTGGTCCTCGTCACCGAGGCCGAAGTGCCAGAGGGAGGCGACATCGCCGTGTACGGCTTCGAGACGCTGACGCTCGCGCCTTTCGACCGGCGGCTGGTCGAGCCGGAACTGCTGGCGCGGGACGATCTCGATTGGCTCAATGCCTATCACGCCCGCGTGCTTCGGGAAGTCGGTCCGCTCGTCGACGGCGAGACGCGGAAATGGCTGGAGGCGGCGACGGCGCCCATCGGCTGAGCGGCGTTCAGCCCACGAACTGCCTGAGCACGATCAGCACCACCGCGCCGGAAATGAACATGGCGAGCAGCCCGCGCTTCAGCGCGACCAGCCCGGCGACGACGATCGCGCTCCATTCCGCGGGGCCGGCGGCGAACAGCACGTCGGGCGCGACCAGCGTCGTCAGTACGGCGGCCGGCACGGCATCGAGCGCCGCCTCGAGCCGAGGTGGAACGCGCTTGAAGCGCGAAAGCGCCAGATGGCCTCCGATCCGGGTCAGATAGGTCAGCACGGCGCCGGCGAGGATGACCCAGGCGGTCGTGCTCACGGTTCGCTCCGTTCGGCTGTTTCGGCAAGGTCTCCTTCCGTGATGGCGCTCGGCGGAAGGATCGCCGCCAGGATGATCCCGGCCAGCGCCCCGAGCGATACATGCCAGGGCGAGCCGACGAAGCGGTAGGCGAGCACCGAGGCGACCGCGCTGACGGCGACCACGGGCAGCCAGTTCGGGCGCTTGCGGAAGCCCATGACGAGCCCAAGGAAATAGATCGGCAGCAGGAAATCGACGCCGAGCGCTTCGGGATTGTGGATGAGCCGCCCGAAGACCGCGCCGATCACGGAATTGGCCACCCAGGCGGAATAGAGCGCAAGCCCGAGGCCCATATACCAGGCGAAGCCGAGCCTTCCCGTTTGCTCGACGGCGCGCTCCGCTTCCGCGTATTGCGGATCGGTCAGCAGGAAGAAGCCAGCCGCCTTCTGCCACAGGCTCCAGTGCTGGATATGGCGTCCCATGGCCGCCGAATAGAGCACGTGGCGGAAGTTCACGGCGAAGATGGAAAAGACGATGAGGGCCGGCGCGATCTTCTGGCCGAAAAGCTCGATGCCGACCATCTGGCTGGCGCCGCCGAAGATGGTGAGGCTCATGAGCGCGACCTGCGGCACGGAAAGCCCGTTGTCGACCGCGAGCGCGCCGAACAGGAGCCCGAACGGCAGCACCGCCACGATCACCGGCATGCCGGCGCGCACGCCGCGCCAGAAATCGCTTCTCGCGCTCTGTTCAGCCATCATCGTCTCCGGAAAGCGCGGGCAACCTATGGGCGGAACGTGGGCCTGTCACGTCAATTGTGCTGATGGAAGGATGAAGGGAAATTGAGGAAATGCGCCGGTAGGGGCGTTACACCTTACCTTTCGCTTCCCTTCCCTCGATCTTCCTTCCCCAGTCGAGCAGCGGTTTGGCGCGCAGGGTGAAATCGACGATCTCGTCGGCGAGTCCGGGACCATGAATGGCCGCCGGATCGACCGGATGGCGCACGACGAAATGGCGGTTGCGGATTGCCGCCGCGAGTTCCGGATCCTCGATCCGCTCGAAGCCGCGCGGCATGCGCTTCAGGGCGCCCTCCGCATCGAGCGCAAGGCCGTTCTTCCCGAGCGCCGCGACCATGGCACGGAATTCGGCAGGTTTCTCCGCGATGGTCTGGCGCATCGCCGCCAGCAATCCGGGCTCGGGCTGCCACCACGCCACCCCGGCGAAACAACGGTCGATGCCGAAATAGACGAACAGCACCCCCTGCTCCATCTTGGTGCCGTCCGGCGACAGGATCGCCGAGAGATGCTGGTTGTAGGGCCGCTTGTCCTTGGAGAAACGGACGTCGCGATTGATGCGGAAGAGCGATTTCCTGCGGTCTCCCTTGAGCCCAAGCGCGCCAAGCCTTTCGGTCAGCACCTCGACCAGATCGCCGAGCGGGACGCGCAGTTCGCTTTCGTAAAGCGCGCGGTTCTCCTGGAACCATTCGCGGCTCTGGTGGAAATCGAGCGCCTTGAGGAAGGGGATCGCTTTCTTCCCGAAGCCCCTGAACTCGGCCATCAGACGGCCCCCCGGACGCGTTCCAGCCAGGCATCCTCGTCGACCACCTCGATGCCGAGTTCGGTCGCGGTCTTGAGCTTGGAGCCCGCCCCCGGTCCGGCCACGACGAGATCGGTCTTGGCGGAGACCGATCCCGCCACCTTCGCGCCCAGCCGCTCCGCCATCGCCTTTGCCTCGGAACGCGTCATCTTCTCGAGCGAGCCGGTGAACACGATGGTCTTCCCGGCCACCGCGCTGTCGGCGGAAATGGTGACGACATAGGGCTTGGGATGCACGTGCTCGAGCAGGTCCGCCAGCACCTTGTCGTTGCGCTCATTGCCGAAGAAATCGACCAGCGCGCCGATCACCGTGTCGCCGATGCCGTTGATCGAGGGAAAGACGGTGTGCGGGTCTTCCGCCGCCGCCGTTTCCTTGCCGACGCGGATGAACTCCTCGATCGTCGAGAAGGTCCGCGCCAGCAGGGCCGCCGTGGTGTCGCCGACATGTCTTATGCCGAGCGCGAAGATGAACCTGTCCAGTTCCGGCTCGCGGCGCGCGTCGATGGCCGCGAAAAGCTTCTCCAGGCCCTCGAAATTGCGCTGGTCGGCGCCGCGGGCGTTCTTCCGCTCCTTGCCCGAAGCCGCCTCGCGCTGCCGTGCCTGCTCCTCGCGCCGCTCGGCGAGCGCCCGTTGCGCGGCGGCGCGCCTGTCCTTCAGACGGAAGATGTCGGCGGCCGTCTCGATCAGGCCGGCCTGGAAGAACAGGTCGATGTTTTCGGCCCCCAGCCCCTCGATATCCATGGCGCCGCGCGACACGAAATGGCGCAGCCGCTCCACCGCCTGCGCGGGGCAGATCAGCTCGCCCGTGCAGCGCCGGCGGGAATCCTCCTTGCCGGTGTTCTCGTTGACCTCGCGCGTGGCCGGTGAGCCACAGACCGGGCAGGTGTGTGGAAAATCGTAGGGCCCGGCGTCCGCCGGCCGCTTGTCGATCGCGACGTCCACGATCTGCGGGATGACGTCGCCCGCACGCTGGATGACGACCGTATCGCCGATGCGGATGTCGCGGCCCTCCCGGATCGGCAGGCCGTTGGAATCGAGGCCCTTGATATAGTCCTCGTTGTGCAGCGTGACGTTCTCCACCACCACGCCGCCGACGGTGACGGGCGCGAGCCGCGCCACCGGCGCCAGCGTGCCGGTGCGTCCGACCTGGATATCGATCTTGCGTACCGTCGTCGTCGCCCGCTCCGCCGGGAATTTGTGGGCGATCGCCCAGCGCGGCTCGCCGGTGACGAAACCCCAGCGGCGCTGGAGCTCGAGCTGGTCGACCTTGTAGACGACGCCGTCGATGTCGTAGCCGAGCGAGGAGCGCTTCTCCTCGATCACGTGGTATTGGGCGATGAGTTCCTCGACCGATTTCGCCCGCACCATCAGCGGGGTGATCTCAAAACCCCATTCGGCGAATTTCCGCACCGATTCGAACTGCGTCGGCGCCGGGTCGGCGGTCGTGTAGCCCCATGCATAGGCGAAGAATTTCAGGTTGCGGCTGGCGGTAACCGCGGGGTCCTTCTGGCGCAGCGAGCCGGCCGCCGTATTGCGCGGGTTGACGTAGTCCTGGCCGCCGGTGGCGGCGGAGCGCGCCTTCAGCGCCTCGAACTCGGCATAGGTCATATAGACCTCGCCGCGTATCTCGATCACCTCCGGCCAGCCGGAGCCTTTCAGCCGGTGCGGGATATCGGCGATGGTCTTCAGATTGGCGGTGATGTCCTCGCCGACCGTGCCGTTGCCGCGCGTGGCACCCTGCACGAACACGCCGTTCTCGTAGCGGAGCGAGGCCGACAGGCCGTCGATCTTGGGTTCGGCCGTGAAGGCGATGTCCAGGTCCTTGTCGCGCTCGAAGAAGCGGCGGCCGCGCTCGATGAAATCTACCACGTCCTGGTCGGTGTAGGCCTTGGCGAGGCTCAGCATCGGCACCGCGTGGCGCACCTTGGCGAAACCCTCGGCAGGCGGCGCGCCGACCGATCCGGTCGGGCTGTCGGCCCGCACTAGGTCGGGAAAACGCATCTCGATCTCGGCGTTGCGGATGCGCAGCGCATCGTATTCGGCGTCGGTGATCTCCGGCGCGTCGTTCTGGTGGTAGGCGATGTCGGCGGCCGCGATCGCCTCGGCCAGCCGCGCCAGTTCGGACTCGGCTTCGTCCTGCGTCAGCGCATCGACGGGCTTGTCGGTCTCGGGCTTGTTCGCGACCATGGCGGCGTACTCGTTTGCAAAGGGGGCGCAGTCAGCGCGACTCTTTGCCATAAAGCCGGGAGAAGTAAACCGCGCCGGCGAAACTGCTGACGGCCCCCGACAACGATTTGCCCGCCGCTGCCAGCCCGATGACGACCGCAGGAGAAAATACGGAACTCGCCTATTCGCTGTTTTCGGCGTAGCGCGCCTGTACGGTGCCGAGTGCCGCCTGGCCCCCGTCTCCGGCGGGCCGCATGCGCATGAGCGCATCGCCGAAAGCCGGATCGCCGATCTGTGCCAGCATGGAGCGGAAGCGATCGTTGTCAAGGCCGGGGAATTACAATTTCTCTAAAGACCATCTTCTGAATAGGTCGACGATTCCATCTTCAACAATATCGTGTTCGGCGATAGCTTCCCGAACAAGTAAAAATGTCACATATAGATGAATGTCGTTGAATGTCGTGTATCCTATGCACCTGGGATTTGGCTCCGTAGCATGATTTTTGCTTATTGCTCCGCCGCAAGTGTAGAGCGTCGTTTTTCCTTCTTTTTCTGAAAACCAGATGTCAGGCACGGCACGGTCTCCGCTCGGCCTTAGCCTGCTCATGCCCAGATCTTCATATGTCTCGTATGCTCCGGCGTATAGGCGCAGCAGATTGTCTATGCTTTGCTCAGCATGAACCTCATGCATGGCCGCCGCCGTGTCCTGGAAGTAGGCGAATGTGACCTTGACGACGGATTCGTTCGGACGTGGAGTTGGCCGCTTGGTTTCGCTTGGGCGCCATTCACCCCTGAACCACAAATCCCGTTCAGGTGCATCCAGGCTCGGTATCCAGAACTGGATGCCGATCGATTTGCGGGCAATGTTGCAGTTCAGATGGGTTGAGGGCGGCCGTGGATGCAAATAGGCCCAGGGGATGTCCAGCCTGTGCGCTCCAAGACGCACATGGACTATATGCCCCGGTTCGATGAGACTTCGCCTGCGAGGTTCCAGTCTCCAGTCCGGCTCAGTGCATGGCAGATTGTAGACCTGTTCCCGCGTGATGCGAGACAGCGTTTCTGGCAAGACATCCGGCTGATCGGCGTAAGCACCGGGAGACGCCGTAAGGAACATGAAACTTGCCGCAGCAGCCGCGAGACCGGGCAAGGCATGCAACTGCACTTGCCTCCAGAGACTGGAAGCGCGGCATGCGCCATCGAGGCGATGCGGCAGGATGAACGCCATAAATTGCCGGCGGACCGCTCTGCGAAAAGAGACGCCGTGCCTGTCGCTGAAAAATAGTCGCTTCATCGCCCCTCTCTCCGGCCTCGATTTCCAGCCCGATGACGGCCGCAGGAGAAAATACGGAACTCGCCTATTCGCTGTTTTCGGCGTAGCGCGCCTGCACGGCGCCGAGTGCCGCCTGGCCCCCGTCTCCGGCGGGCCGCATGCGCATGAGCGCATCGCCGAAAGCCGGATCGCCGATCTGCGCCAGCATGGAGCGGAAACGGTCGTTGTGGAGGGCTGAGAGCGCCGTCGAGCGGGCGTTCGCGATATCGGCCTCACGAGCCGTTCGTCCGGCCGACGAACCGTCGGCAGCCGCCACGGAACCTGCGCTCGGCGCCGGCCCCGAAGAACCCCAATCCGCCAATCCGACAATGCGCACCGCAACCCCCGAACCCGTTCTCACCCGTCCGGTAAGATAACGCGGGCGCGTTTCAAAGCCGTGCGCCGGAAGGTCAGCATTTTAACGATCCGGCGCCTTCCCCTCTTCGCGCCGGTCGGGATGCGGGTACTATCAGCTAAATCGCCGCCGCGTTCTCGCTCAGCAACCGCCCGGCCGCGGCGCGCGCCTCGTCGGTAACGGTGGCGCCGGCCAGCATGCGCGCGATCTCTTCCTTCCGGGCGCCGTCCTCGAGCGCCGAGACGCCGGTGGCGACGCGGTCCGCGTCCCCGGACTTGGTGATGAGGTAGTGCGAGCCGGCCCGTGCCGCGACCTGCGGCGCGTGCGTCACCGACAGCACCTGGACGCGGGTGGCGAGTCTCGCGAGCCTCTGGCCGATGGCGTCGGCAACCGCTCCGCCGACGGCCGTGTCGATCTCGTCGAAGACGAGCGTCGGAGCGGAGCCGCGGTCGGCCAGCGCCACTTTCAGCGCCAGCAGGAAACGCGAAAGCTCGCCGCCCGAAGCGACCTTCATCATCGGGCCGGGACGCGTGCCCGGATTGGTGCGCACCCAGAATTCGACGCGGTCGATGCCCGTCTCCGCCCGATTCTCCCGGTTGCTGTCGATCTCGACGATGAATTCGGCCCGCTCCAGCTTCAGCGCCGGCAGTTCCGCCATCACGGCGCGGGCCAGAGCCTCGGCCGAGGCACCGCGGCGCTCGGAAAGCTGCGCGGCGGCTTCGTCATAGAGATCGCGGCTGACCACGTTCTCCTTTTCCAGCGCCTTGAGCTTCTCCACGCCGGCATCGAGGTCGGCGAGGTCGGCGAACATGGCGTCGCGCAGCTTCGCCAGATCGTCGACCGCCAAATTGTGCTTGCGGGCGACGGCGCGGAGGGCGAACAGCCGCTCCTCCGCCCGCTCCAGCGCGTTCGGATCGAACTCGGCGGCGCGCATGGCCTGATCGACCGCCGACTGCGCCGCGTCGAGCGAGATCAGGGCCTGGTCGAGCGTGGAGACGATTTCG
This sequence comes from Rhizobiales bacterium 65-79, assembly GCA_001896885.1. Classification (GTDB taxonomy): domain Bacteria; phylum Pseudomonadota; class Alphaproteobacteria; order Rhizobiales; family Rhizobiaceae; genus Mesorhizobium_L. The sequence continues at coordinate 265,937 of MKRJ01000008.1, forward strand.
TCAAGAAGACCTGGATTCTGGTCCGCCTTGCGCTGCAGCCGTCTGAGCAGGCTGGAAAGCTGCGGCGTCGGCGAGTTCGCGCCGGACAGCACTTCCTGGGCGTCCTGGATGTCGGCCACCGTCTTTTCGGCCCGCATCATCGCCGCCCGCTTCCCGGCGAGTTCGCTCTCCTCGCCGGGCTGCGGATCGAGCGCGGCAAGTTCCTCGACCGAGGCGCGCAGGAAATCGGCCTCGCGCGCCGCCGCCTCCACTTTCGCGCGGTGGCGCGACAGCGCCTGCTCCGCCTCGCGCCAGCGCCGCCAGGCATCCTTCACCGCCGACGTGTCCGAAGAATGGAGCCCGAAAGCGTCGAGCAGGTCGCGATGCGCGTCGGGGTCGACCAGCGCGCGCTCGTCGTGCTGGCCGTGGATCTCCACCAGCGCATGGCCGATATCGCGCATCAGGCCGACGCTTGCCGGCTGGTCGTTGACGAAGACGCGGGTGCGTCCGTCGGCGGTCTGCACACGCCTCAGGATGATGTCGCCGTCGTCCTCGATGGCGTTGTCGCGCAGGATCTGCCGGGCCGGATGGACGCGCGGGACATCGAAGACCGCCGTCACCTGTCCCTGCGCCGCGCCGTGGCGGACGAGCGAAGCGTCGCCGCGCGCGCCGAGCGCCAGCGAAAGCGAATCGAGCAGGATGGACTTGCCGGCTCCCGTCTCGCCCGTCAGCACGGAAAGACCGGCGGCGAAATCGACGTCGAGCCGCTCGATCAGGACGATATCGCGAATCGACAGTCTGGAGAGCATGGGGACGGGGCGCTACCCCCCGGTGACGACGCTGAAGGCCTTGGATATCCAGGAGCTCTTGTTCTCGGACGGCGACAGGCCGCCCGACTGCAGGAGCGCGTAGGAATCCTTGTACCACTTGCTGTGAGGATAGTTCCGGCCGAGCACGGCCGCCGCCGTCTGCGCCTCAGGCGCGATGCCCATGGCGTAGTAGGCCTCGGTCAGCCTGGCCAACGCCTCTTCGATCTGGTTGGTGTTGGAATAGTTCTCGACGACATCCCTGAAGCGCTTGATTGCCGCCAGATATTCGCGGCGCTCGAGATAGTAGCGCCCGACCTGCATCTCCTTGCCGGCGAGTTGGTCGCGGGCGAAGCGTATCTTGGTCTTGGCGTCCTCGACATAAGGGGAAGTGGGATAGTTCTGGACGACCGCGTTCATCGCCTCGATCGTCTGGCGCGCCTGCTGCTGGTCCTGCGTCACGTCGCGGATCTGGCGGAAGTAGCTGAGGCCGATGATGTATTGCGCGTAGGCCGCATCGTCCGTCGAGGGATAGAGCTCCATGTAGCGCTGCGCCATGCTGATGGCGTCGTCATACTCGCCCATACGGTATTTCGTGAAGGCGCCCATGACCTCGGACTTGCGCGAATACTCCGAATAGGGGTGCTCCTTGTCGACGGCGTCGAACTTGGCGGCGGCCTCTTTCAGCCGCCCCGCGTTCAGGTTCGCCAGCCCTTCGTTGTAGAGCTGGTCGGCCGGGTCGGTCGGGGCGACGTAGCTGGCGAGGGCCAGCTTGTCCTTGTCGTTCTGGCAGCCGGCAAGGGCGATCGGCACGGCCAGGAGCGACATCGCGAGCAAGACGGAGCGTACCCGGCCGGTTGGAGCGGCACCTGTGATCAACACCATAGTCGTTCCAGAATCCTTCGGCGGAGTTTTACGTCGTCGAGCGCCGCCATAAACCATAACGGCCGGTCCCCGGCAACGCTATCCCCGCGCATTCGCGCATTTTTGTGGCGGACAACCGATCGGCGCACACCCTGGATGCGCGAAATCCGGAAAGGCCGGATGCGCCGTTCAGAGTGTCCAGGGCGCGAAAACCGGAGCGTTGACCGCGACCATCTCCGACGAGCGTCCGCGCTCGCGCCGCGCCGTCTCGACGATCTCGAACGCCGAACGATCCGACAGCAGGCGCCTGAGCGCCGCCGCATTCAGCTTGTGGCCACCGCGGTAGGAACGGAAGCAGCCGATGAAACGCGCACCGGCAAGCGCCAGATCGCCCATCGCGTCGAGCATCTTGTGGCGGACGAATTCATCCGGATAGCGCAGGCCTTCCATGTTGATCACGCGGCCGTCGTCGCCGATCACTACGGAATTCTCCAGCGATGCACCGAGCGCGTAACCGGCCGCCCACAGCCGCTCGACATCCTTCATGAAGCCGAAGGTGCGCGCCCGCGAGACTTCGCGGCGGAACCGCTCCGGATTGACATCCAGGCCGAAATCCTGCCGGCCGATCGCCGCGCTCTCGAAATCGATGTCGATCTCGAAACGGGTTCCGTCATAGGGCCTGAACTCCGCCCACGACGTCCCGTTCTCGATGCGCACCGGCTTGACGATCCGGATGTAGCGCCGCTTCGTCGCCTGCCGTTCTATCCCGGCCTGATCGAACGCCTCGACCAGAAGCGCGGCGCTGCCGTCGAGGATCGGCGCCTCGACGCCGTCGATCTCGACGAGGAGATTGTCGATGCCGAGCCCGAACAGGGTCGCCATCACATGCTCGACCGTGGCGACGTGGACGCCTGCGGGGTCTCCCAGCACCGTGCGGAGTTCGGTTCCGCCGACCTCCGAGACCAGCGCCCTGATTTCCTTGTGATTGCCTTCGGCGTCTGTGCAGTGGAAAATAATGCCCGTATCGGCATCGGCGGGGCTGAAATGGATGGAAACCGGCTTGCCGCTATGGACCCCGATCCCGGAGAGATGCGCGCGCGACCTGAGTGTCGTCTGATATTCGTGCAACTCGATCCCCATTGTCCGTGCCAGCCAAGCCTGCCAAGCTTATCGTAACGCCCGCGGGCATGCGGACCACTGCTTTCGCCGGACGGAAAACCCCAAGATTCTGCAAGCCGAGCCCGACCGAGGCGGAAGATAAAGTCGCATGGAGCATCCTCCAAATCACGGTTTCTTACTCCGTGTTACGCCTTCCGTAAAGAAGAGGATAATCCAGCAACCATATGATTTCTTTAATCTTTCATACAAACGGGCGGAAGTCGAGACTCCCGCCCGTCACGAATTGTCATGACCTGTAAGGAAGGTCAGTTGGCTTGCCGGCGGAGAAAGGCCGGAATCTCCAGCTGATCGTCCTCGTGAGTCGCGTGGCCCTGCGGCACGAGCCTGCCGTGCTCATCGAGCTGGCCGCGGCGCGGCGCATAGACGGCCGGGTCCTGGCTGGCGAGACGCCGCGTCTCCGGCGCCTGCTGGCGCAGTCTCGGCTCGCGCGGCTGTGCCGGCTGCAGCCGGGCGGGCTCTTCCTCGCGCCGCGACAGGCCGTGGGTCAGCCGCTTGAGCAGTCCCATCGGCCCGCGCTCGTCCTGGTCCGCCACGGGCGCCTGCCGGGCTTCGAACTCGGCCTTCACGGCCGGCGGAAAATCCTCGACCCGAGGCATGCGCGGGACGGCTGCGGTGACGAGCTGCGACTCGGCCCTTGGGGCCGGCTGCGGCTGCATCGGGGCCGCCTGCATCGGGCGCTGCTCGGCGACCTGCGTCGGGAAGATGCGGCTCTGCGGCCGGAAGTCCTCCTCGGCGTGGTGCTGGACACGCACCTGCTGCCTCGCCTCCGCGTCCGCGAGCCTGATGGCCTCGGCCACCGGATCGTCGGCGCGGATGGGTTCCGGCGCCCGCTGCGGTTCCGGCGCGTGCTGGCTCGCGATCCGCCCTTCCCCGATGACGGCCGGCTGCGCCGGTTTCGGCGCCTGCCGGATCACCGTGGTCGGGGCGGCCGCGATGTCACTCGCCAGCTTGTCGATGCCCGTCGCCACCACCGACACGCGGATCACGCCTTCCAGTTCCTCGTCGAACGTCGCGCCGAGGATGATGTTGGCGTCCTGGTCGACCTCCTCGCGGATGCGGGTCGCCGCCTCGTCCACCTCGAAGAGCGTGAGGTCGCGGCCGCCGGTGATCGAGATGAGCAGGCCCTTGGCGCCCTTCATCGAGGATTCGTCGAGCAGCGGGTTGGCGATCGCGGCCTCGGCCGCCGCCATCGCGCGGCCCTCGCCGGACGCCTCGCCCGTGCCCATCATCGCCTTGCCCATCTCGCGCATGACAGAGCGCACGTCGGCGAAGTCGAGGTTGATCAGGCCTTCCTTGACCATCAGGTCGGTGATGCAGGCGACACCGGAATAGAGCACCTGGTCGGCCATCGCGAAGGCGTCGGCGAAGGTGGTCTTGTCATTGGCGATGCGGAAAAGGTTCTGGTTGGGAATGACGATGAGCGTATCGACGGACTTCTGCAGTTCTTCGATGCCGAGGTCGGCCGTCTTCATGCGGCGCTGTCCCTCGAAATGGAACGGCTTGGTGACGACGCCGACGGTCAGGATGCCCTTCTCGCGGGCCGCGCGGGCCACGACCGGGGCGGCGCCCGTGCCGGTGCCGCCGCCCATGCCGGCGGTGACGAAGCACATATGCGTGTTGGAGAGATGGTCGACGATCTCGTCGATGCACTCTTCCGCCGCGGCGCGGCCGACTTCCGGCTGCGAGCCGGCGCCGAGGCCCTCGGTGACGTGCGCGCCGAGCTGGATCAGCCGCTCGGCCTTGGTCATCGTCAACGCCTGCGCGTCGGTGTTGGCCACGACGAACTCCACTCCGCGAAGCCCCGCCGTGATCATGTTGTTGACGGCGTTGCCGCCGCCGCCGCCGACACCGAACACGGTGATCTTTGGCTTGAGCTCGGTGATGTCCGGCTTCTGCAGATTGATCGTCATTGTCCTCGTCCTTTTCCCTTTGTCCGCCGCATCGCCGCTGCGGCCGCCTTTGGGGCTATCCCCGTTTACTAGAAACTATCCCTCAGCCACTGGCCCATCCGCGAAAGCCTGCCGCCCGTGCCGGTCATGCGCTGACTGAACGCTCCCGTCGGGATGCGGCTCTCGAAACCCGCGACCTGCGGGTAGATCATCAGCCCCACGGCCGCCGCGAAGGCGGGCCCCTTGGCCGCCTCAGGCAGGCCCGCCACGCCGAGTGGCCGGCCGATGCGGACGCTGCGTCCAAGGATGCGCCGCGCCGCCTCCGGCAGGCCGACGAGCTGGCTGGCGCCGCCCGTCAGGACGACGCGCTTGCCGACATTGCCGCCGTAGCCCGAACGGTTCAGCCGATCGCGGATCATCTCCAGCGTCTCGTCGATACGCGCCCGGATGATCCGCGTCATCGCCGCGCGCGGGACGCTGACCGCTCCCTCCGCTTCCTCGCCGGCTATCGGCTGCACGGTGATGATGTCGCGGTCGTCATTGCTGGCCGGTAGTGCCGAGCCGTGCATGACCTTGAGGCGTTCGGCGTCGTCGAGCCTGGTGGAAAGCCCCTTGGCGAGATCGAGGGTCACATGGTTGCCGCCGATGGCGATGGCGTCCGCATGGACGAACTTGCCTTCGGAAAAGACGGCGAGCGTCGTCGTGCCGCCGCCCATGTCGATGCAGGCGGCGCCCATTTCGGTCTCGTCGTCGACCAGCGCCGAAAGGCCGCTGGCATAGGGCGTCGCGACCATGCGCTCGACCGAGAGGTGGCAGCGGTTCACCGCGAGCTCGATGTTGCGCAGCGGCGCCGCGACGCCCGACAGCACATGCATGTCGACGCCGAGCACTCCGCCGATCATGCCGCGCGGATCGCGAACGCCGCGCTCGTCGTCGAGCGAGAAGGCGACCGGCAGCGAATGCACCACCTGGCGGTCGCCGACGAGCGCCTGCCGCGCGCCGGCCGCCAGCACCCGCTTGATGTCGCCCTGGTTGACCTCATGCCCGCCGAGATTGATCCTGGCGGAGAAGCTGTCGCTCTTCAGCCTCCCGGCGGAGAGGTTGACGATGAGCGACTCGACGGTAAGGCCCGCCATCCGTTCCGCCGCGTCCACCGCCAGCCGGATCGCCTGTTCCGCGCGGTCGAGATCGACCACGACACCCGACTTGACCCCGCGCGATTTCTGGTGGCCGATGCCGATGACGCGCATCCGGTGCGTGCGGCCGGGCAGCCTCTGGCTCTCCTCGCACGGTTTCAGCTTGGCAACGATGCAGCATATCTTGCTTGAGCCGATATCGAGCACCGTGACGATGCCCGAACGCGCCTGATCGTTCTGTCCGACGAGCCAGTTCATATGTCGCGCCCCGACTTCTTGGCCTGCTTGGTCCGTTCCTTGATCGCCGCCTCGCGCGCCGCCGCCGCCTCCGGGCTGAGCTGCACGAAGAGGCGGTCTTCAAGCCGCATGTCGACGGAGACGATGTCGCGCTCCAAAAGGCTGCGCTCCCGGTCCATGCGCGAGAGGTCGGCGATCGCCTGGTCCTCGCCCATCTCCGGCAGCTTCACCGTCACGCCGTTGTCGAAGGTGATGTCCCAGCGGCGCCCGCCGACGCGGACATAGCCCTTCACGCGGCCGGCAAGATTGGGGAATTTGTCGACCTTGGCGACGATCGCCGCCGCACCGGAGGCGGCGCCGGCGCCGACCACCAGCGGCAGCGAAGCGAACTTGCCGCCGACGAAGGGAGCGATGACCCCGCCATCCTTCTGGACGAGCGTCAGCTCGTCGCCGTGCTGCCAGATGGCGTAGGGCGTCTTTTCCGTGATGGCGATCTCGACCGTGCCCGGATAGATCTTGTGGACGGACGCTTCCTGGACCCAGGGCAGCGCCAGGATCTTCTGACGCGCGGCGGACGCGCTGAAGCCGATCTGCGAGGTCCAGCCGTCGAGGCCGAGCGCGCCAAGCACGTCGATCTCGGAGGTCTGGCGGTTGCCAGTGACGTGGACGTTGTCGATGGCGAAGCCGGTGCGCGAGGTGATCGCCTGCACGATGCCGGGCCACTGTCCGCCGAGATAGGCACCGTAGGCGCCGGTGAAGGCAAACAGGCAGGCCGAGGCCACCGTCGCGGAAAAGCGGGGAAAGACGATATCGCCGCGGAACAGCCGGTCGAGCCACCGCGCCGGTCCACGCAGCCAGCGCGGCAGGACATGCACGGCGGCGATCCCGCCGGCCCGACCGTCCGTTACCGACCTCAACGCAGACACGAAGCGTCCTCCACCATCCAACTCAACAGTTCGCCGAAATCGTGTCCTGCCTGAGCGGCGATCTCCGGCACCAGTGATGTCGGCGTCATGCCCGGCTGGGTGTTGATTTCCAGCCAGACGAGCTCGCCATTTTCGGAGTGGCGGTCGTCGTACCGGAAATCGGAGCGGGAAACGCCCCTGCACCCGATTGCTTGATGTGCCTTGAGCGACAGTGTCTGTATCTTTTGGTAAATATTCGGTGAAATTTTTGCCGGGCATTCGTGTTTTGATCCGCCCGCGACGTATTTCGAATCATAATCGTAGAAGGAATGGCCGACCGGGATGATCTCCGTCACCCCGAGCGCCACGTTGCCCATGACGGCGCAGGTCAGCTCGCGCCCATGGACGAAGCGCTCGATCATGACGGTCTCGCCATACCGCCATTCCGACGACCCCAGTATCTGGGGAGGGTGCGGCTGGTCTTCCTTGACGATGACCACGCCGAAGCTCGATCCCTCGTTGACGGGTTTCGCCACATAGGGCGGCTTCATCGGGTGCTCGTTGCCGATCCCGAAGCGGTTCACCATCTTCGATTCCGCCACGGGAATGCCGACCGCCCGCGCGACCCGCTTCGCCTGCTCCTTGTGCATGGCGAGCGCCGAGGCGAGCACGCCCGAATGCGTGTAGGGGATCTCGAGATATTCCAGCACGCCCTGGATGGTGCCGTCCTCGCCGTAGGGCCCGTGCAATGCGTTGAAGGCCACGTCCGGCTTCAGCCGGGAGAGCACCTCGGCGACGTCGCGGCCGACATCGACGCGGGTGACCTTGTAGCCCACCTTTTCCAGCGCGTCGGCGCAGGAATTCCCGGAAGAAAGACTCACGGGCCGCTCGGAGGAAAATCCCCCCATCAGGACGGCGACGTGCTTCCTCGACATGCCTTTGTCTTCCCCTCAGCCCCGCCAGGCTTGCTTCTTGTGCGACCCGCGCGAAAAACCTCCCGACCTTCCGCAAAAAGTCGCGATCCGCACGCCGCCGCCACCGAATTGAATCCGAGTCTTCCGGCGGCTTGCCCCCAGACGGAAAACGCGGCCACGCGTTGAACGACTCAAATCAGGAAACGCTCTAACCCAAAGAATCAGAGAGTTGATTCCGTGGCAAGGGGCGATGATTCAGACGGATTCACTTTTATGGAAAAATTTGCCGAACGAGGCGATTTAGCACCGCTGCCGCAAGAACCGCGGTATCGAACTACAGCATCCGTCCGAGGAATTCGTCGATCGACCTGCCCGGCTTGAACTCGCCGATACGCTTGATCTCCCATTCCAGCCGGATGCCGGAATGCTCGAGCACCCGCGCCCGCACCGTCTCGCCCAGATATTCCAGGTCGTAGCCGGTGGCATTGCCGGTATTGATCATGAAGTTGCAGTGCATCGGCGACATCTGCGCGCCGCCGATCATCAGGCCGCGGCAGCCTGCCTTGTCGATCTCCCTCCAGGCCGACGTGCCGGAGGGATTCTTGAAGGTCGAGCCACCGGTCTTCTCGCGGATCGGTTGCACGGTCTCGCGATGATGCTGCACTTCGTCCATCGCCGCCCTGATGACGGCGCGATCCTCGGGAAATCCCTCCAGGACGGCGGAGGTGAAGATGAGGTCGCGCGGCGCCGAGGAATGCCGGTAGGCATAGCCCATATCGGCGTTGGTGAGGACGTGCGGTTCGCCCTTGCGGTCGAGCGCCCTCACCTCGACGACCCGCTCGCGTGTCTCCACGCCATTGGCGCCGGCATTCATCCTGAGCGCCCCGCCGATGCCGCCCGGAATGCCGTGGTAGAAATGGAAGCCACCGATGCCGGCTTCCAGCGCCACGGCCGCCACGCGCTTGTCGGGCGTGGCCGCGCCGGCGCGGATCGTCGTCGGCGAGATCGCCTCCGCCTCGCCGAAGCCTTTGGCCGACAGCCGGACCACGAAGCCGCGTATGCCACCCTCGCGCACCAGGAGGTTCGAGCCGATCCCCACGACGGTGACCGGGATCTCGGCCGGAACGGCCTTCAGGAAGGCGGCGAGGTCCTCCTCGTCGGCCGGCTGGAAAAGCACGTCGGCCGGGCCGCCGGCGCGGAACCAGGTGATTTTCTCCATGCCGGCGTCGGGCGTCAGACGCCCGCGCAGCCCCGACAGCCGGTCGCCGAGCTTCGCGAGGAGCGCTTCGCCGGCGGTCATCGGGCGATGCCGGGATCGTTATACCCGTTCAACTCGCCGGGCAGCGCATAGGCCCATTGCGTGATGTTGCCGGCGCCGAGGAAGACGACGAAATCACCGGGCTTCGCGATGTCGCGGATGATCGGCGCGATCGCCTGCGGCCCCTCGATGAAACGGGCGTCGCGGTGACCGCCGGCACGCATCCGCGCCACCAGCGCCTCCGCCGTGATCCCTTCGATCGGCTCCTCGCCGGCCGGATAGACCGGTGCGACCAGCGCCGTGTCGGCTTCGTTGAAGCAGGAAGAGAAATCGTCGAAGAGGTCGCGCAGCCGCGTATAGCGGTGCGGCTGGGCGATGGCGACGATGCGGCCCTTGCAGGCGTCGCGCGCCGCGCGCAGCACCGCCTTTATCTCGACCGGATGATGGCCGTAATCGTCGAAGACGCTGACGCCGTTCCACGCCCCGGTCGGGGTGAAGCGCCGCTTCACGCCGCCGAAGCCGGAAAGCCCCTTGCGGATCTGCTCCGGCGTGAGGCCGAGTTCGTGCGCGACGGCGATCGCCGCCGTGGCGTTGGAGACGTTGTGGCGGCCAGGCATCGGCAGCGCCAGCCGGTCGATGGTCACGGCCGCGCCGCTCTTGCGGCCGCGGATGGTCACGTCGAAATGCTGCGTCGTGCCTTCGAGCCGGCGGTTCGCGAAGCGGACGTCGGCCTGCGGATTCTCGCCATAGGTGATGACGCGGCGGTCCTCGATGCGGGAGACCAGCGCCTGCACTTCCGGATGGTCGATGCACATGACGCCGAAGCCGTAGAACGGGACGTTCTCGACGAAATGGCGGAACGCCTCGCGCACGTGATCGAAGGAGCCGTAGTGGTCGAGGTGCTCCGGGTCGATATTGGTGACGACCGCGATATCGGCCGGCAGCTTCAAAAAGGTACCGTCGCTCTCGTCGGCCTCGACCACCATCCACTCGCCCTCGCCCATGCGGGCATTGGTGCCGTAGGCGTTGATGATGCCGCCATTGATGACGGTGGGGTCGAGCCCGCCGGCTTCGAGCAAGGTCGCCACCATGGAAGTGGTCGTGGTCTTGCCATGCGTCCCGCCGATGGCGATCGCCTGGCGGAAGCGCATCAGTTCGGCGAGCATCTCCGCCCGCCGCACGATCGGCAGCAGCTTCTCGCGCGCCGCGACGAGCTCGGGATTGTTCTTCTTGATGGCGGTGGAGACCACCACGACCTCGGCATCGCCGAGATTTTCCGCCTTGTGCCCGACGAAGCAATTGATGCCTTTCGCGCGCAGGCGCTGGACATTGGCGCCGTCGGCCTGGTCGGAGCCCTGCACGCGATAGCCGAGATTGACGAGCACCTCCGCGATGCCGCTCATGCCGATGCCGCCGATGCCGATGAAATGCACCAGGCCGATCGTCTCCGGCATCTTCATGCGCGCTTCCCCTTCCTGAAATCGGCGACCGCAATGCCTCCGGCAATAGCCTCTGTCAGGTCGGCGAGCAACTCCGCGGCATCCGGCCTGCCGGCGGAACGCGCGGCCGCGGCCATGGAGAGAAGCCGCGCCTTGTCCTCCATCAGGGAGCCGATCAACCCCGAAAGCCGCTCGGGCGAAAGGCTGTCCTGCCGGTGCACCTCCGCCCCACCGGCTTTCGCCAGCGCCGCCGCGTTCGCCGCCTGGTCATGGTCGAGCGCGTGCGGATAGGGGACAAGCAACGCCGGCCGGCCGATCACCGCGATCTCGGAGACGGTGGAGGCGCCGGAGCGCGAGATGACCAGGTGCGCCGCCGCCATGCGCGCCGCGAGATCGCCGAAAAACGGGGAGATCTCGGCCGCGACGCCCATCCCTGCATAGGCCGCGCGGACGGCCTTCTCGTCCTCGGGCCGCGCCTGCTGGGTGACGGCGATCCGCCGGCGCGCCTCCTCCGGGAGGGCCCCTATCGCGAACGGCACCGCTTCGGAGAAGAACTGCGCGCCCTGGCTGCCGCCGAAGACGAGAAGCCGGAACGGTCTTGTCCCGTCGAGCGCGGGATAGGCCGATTTCGCGGCCTCGATGACGGACGGCCGCACGGGATTGCCGGTGACGACCATCTTGCCGGCCGCGCTGCCCTCGCCTTCCGCCATGAAGCCGCCGGCGATCGCCGTGACGCGGGCGGCGAGCGCCCGGTTGGCGCGGCCCATCACGGCGTTCTGCTCATGGATCAGCGTCGGGATGTTGCGCCTCGTCGCCGCGAAGAGCGGCGGCAGCGTCGGATACCCGCCGAAGCCGACGACGATCGCCGGCTTCAGCCGTTGCAGAAGCGCCGAGGCACCCACGAATCCCCGCCACAGCGTCCAGCCGGTCATCGCCATGGCGAACGGGTTGCGCGAGCCGAACGTGGCGGAAGGGATCGTATGGACCGCCGCGGCCGGAAAACCGGCAGCGTAGCGCTCTGCGCGCCGGTCGGTCGCCAGATGGACCGACCAGCCGCGCCGCGTCATCTCATGCGCGAGCGCCTCTGCCGGGAACAGATGGCCGCCGGTGCCCCCGGCCGAAAGGATGATCGTCCGCTCACCCATTCGAAGTCTTTATTCCGCCGGCAGCGGCCCCGCCGCGCGCGGGGAAAAGATGATGTGGCTCCGCTTCGCCGGCCGCCTGCGCGTCAGCGCCAGCACCATGCCCATGGCGACGGCCATGGCGATCAGCGAGGAGCCGCCATAGGAGATGAACGGCAGGGTCATCCCCTTCGCGGGCAGCAGTTGAAGGTTGACGCCCATGTTGATGATCGACTGCAGGCCGAATTGGGTGACCAGGCCGGCGATGGCGTAGCGGTTGAAATTGTCCTGCTCGTTCAGCGAATCCCGGAGGCCCCGCAGCACGACGAAGGCAAAGAGCAGCAGGATGATGAAGCAGAGGATGAGGCCGAACTCCTCGCCGGCGACCGCGAAGACGAAATCGGTATGGCTGTCGGGCAGGATACGCTTGATGACGCCCTCGCCCGGGCCCTGGCCGAACCAGCCGCCGCGCATCAGCGCCTCGCGCGCGGTGTCGACCTGGAACGTGTCGCCCTCGCCGGTCATGAACTTGTCGATGCGCTTGGCCACGTGCGGAAAGACTTCGTAGGCGGCGCCAAGGCCGCCGATGGCCGACGCGCCGAGCGCGACGATCCAGACCCACGACAGGCCGGCCATGAAGAACATGACGCCCCAGGTGCCGACGAGAAGCATGGTCTGGCCGAGGTCCGGCTGGGCGACGAGCAGCGCCACCGTAAGCCCGAGCAGCAGCATGGCGAGGAAATTGCCGGGAATGTCGGGCTGGCGCGCGCGCTCGGCGAAGAGCCATGCGCAGACGATGACGAAGGCCGGCTTCATGAACTCGGACGGCTGGATGGAGATGCCGGCCAGGTCGATCCAGCGCCTCGCGCCCTTGACCTCGACGCCGAAATAGAGCGCCACGATCATCAGCACCAGCGACACGGCCAGCGTGACGATCGCCAGCCGCCTTATCTGCCGCTCGTCGAGGAACGACACGCCGATCATGGCGACCAGCGCGGGCGCCATGAAGACGATCTGGCGGATGACGAAATGATAGGGATCGAGCCCGATCCGCATCGCCACCGCCGGGCTCGCGGCGAAGGACAGCACGATGCCGAGAAGCATCAGCGAAAGAAAGGCGGCGAGATACCAGCGGTCGATCGTCCACCACCAATTGCCCACCGGCCCGCGATCCAGACGGCTAACCATCAGAGCATCCCTCCGATCATCTCAACATTGCCGAGCGAGGCGACCGCCGACCGGAACGCCTCCCCGCGCACCTCGAAATTCCTGAACTGGTCGAAACTGGCGCATGCCGGCGACAACAGCACCACCACCTCGGCGGAGGCGTCGTCCGCCGCGTCGCGCGCGGCATGCTCCACGGCTGCCGCCAGCGTGCCGGAAATCTCGTAGGGCGCGGCATCGCCGAGCGTCGCCGAGAAGGCCGGCGCCGCCTCGCCGATCAGATAGGCCTTGGCGATACGCGGGAAGAAGCTCTTGAGCGATGCGATGCCGCCCTGCTTGGGCAATCCGCCGGCGATCCAGTAGATGCGCTGGAAACTCGAAAGCGCCGGCGCCGAGGCATCGGCGTTCGTCGCCTTGGAATCGTTGACGAACAGCACGTTGCCGCGCCGGCCGACCTGCTCCATGCGGTGGGCGAGGCCGGGGAAGCTCCTGAGCCCCGCCTGGATCTCGTCCAGCGTCAGGCCGATGTCGAGGCAGGCGGCGGTCGCCGCGATCGCGTTCTGCGCGTTGTGCTGGCCGCGCAGCGAGCCTATGCCCTCCAGCGACACCACCGGCTGCATGCGCCCGCTCCAGGCCTTCACGATGGTCGAGCCCTCCGCGAACATGCCGTCGGCGAGCGCCAGCCGCTTCGATATGCGGACCACGTCCCGCCCGGCATGTTCCAGCCGGTCGGCGATCTGCTCGCAATAGATGTCGTCGACGCCGACGATGGCCGTCTCGCTGCCCGCGACCAGCCGTTCCTTCACGTCGGCGTAGTGCTGGATGGTCCCGTGGCGATCGAGATGATCGGGCGTGATGTTGAGAAGCACGCCGGCGGTCGGATTGATCGAAGGTGCCAGATCGATCTGGTAGGAGGAGCATTCGACGACGTAGATGCGGTCCCGCGCCGGCGGATCGAGCGTCATGACGGCGCGGCCGATATTGCCGCCCATCTGCGCGTCGCGCCCGGATGCGGCGACGATATGCGTGGTGAGCGCCGTCGTCGTCGATTTGCCGTTGGTGCCGGTGATGGCGACGAAGGGCGCGTCGGGCGCGCGCGCGCGCCGCTCGCGGGCGAAGAGCTCGATGTCGCCGATGGTCTCGACACCGGCGCCGCGCGCCAGTTCCACGCTCCAGTGCGGCTTCGGATGGGTCAATGGAACGCCGGGCGAGAGTACGAAGGAAGAAAAGCCGCTCCAGTCGGCCTTTCTCAGATCGCCGACCGGGATGCCGGCGGCCTCCGCAGAGCCGACGCTTTCCGGATTGTCGTCCCAGGCCGTGACCCTCGCGCCTCCCTCGACGAGCGCATGCGCCGTCGCGATCCCCGAGCCGCCCAGGCCGAAGAGGGCAACATTCTTCCCCTTGAAGGAGGTGGCGGGGATCATGCGCTACCTCAGCTTCAGGGTCGAAAGGCCGATCAGAGCCAGCATCACCGCGATGATCCAGAAGCGGATGACCACCTGGCTCTCGGTCCAGCCGAGTTTCTCGAAATGATGGTGGATGGGCGCCATCAGGAACACGCGGCGGCCGGTCATCTTGAAATAGCCGACCTGGATGATGACCGACAGCGCCTCTGCGACGAACAGGCCGCCGATGATGGCGAGCACGATCTCGTGCTTGACGGCGACCGCCACGGTGCCGATCAGGCCCCCGAGGGCAAGAGAACCGGTATCGCCCATGAAGATCGCCGCCGGCGGCGCGTTGAACCAGAGGAAGCCGAGCCCCGCGCCGATCACGGAACCGAGGATGACGGCGAGTTCGCCCGTGCCGGGCACGAAATGGATCTGCAGATATTCGGCGAAGACGGCGTTGCCCGAAAGATAGGCGATGACGCCGAAGGACGCAGCCGCGATCATCACCGGAACGATCGCCAGCCCGTCGAGGCCGTCGGTGAGGTTGACGGCGTTGCCGCCCGCCACCATCACGAAGGCGCCGAAGGGAATGAAGAACCAGCCGAGATTGATGATCCATTCCTTGAAGAAGGGAAAGGTAAGCGACGAGGAAAAGGGCGGCTGTCCCTCGCGCATGATGAACCAGGCCGCGATGCAGGCGATCAGGAACTCGATCGCGAGCCGCGCGCGTCCCGAAAAGCCGAGATGCGACTGCTTGGTCACCTTCAGGTAGTCGTCGTAGAGGCCGATCGCGCCGAACCCGACCGTCACCAGCAGCACCGTCCAGACATAGACGCTGGTGACGTTCGCCCAGAGGAGCGACGAGCCGATGATGCCCGAGAGGATCATCAGGCCGCCCATGGTCGGTGTGCCGGCCTTCTTGAAATGCGTCTGCGGACCGTCCGCCCGGATCGGCTGGCCCCTGCCCTGCCGAACGCGCAGGGAATTGATGATCGCCGGACCGAACATGAAGACGATGAGGGCGGCGGTGATCAGCGCCCCGCCGGTCCGGAAGGTGATGTAGCGGAAGACATTGAAGACCGAGACCCTGTCGGCCAGATCAACGAGCAAGGTGAGCATCGAACCCCAATCCCCCAATGGCCGCCAGCGGCGCCCTCATTTGTGGCTTGCCGCCGGATAGTGCCGGACAAGCGCGTCGACCAGCCGCGAAAACCCCAACCCGTTCGACGATTTGACCATCACGGCGTCGCCCGGCCGGACCGTCTTGAGGAGGAGAGGAATGATTTCCTCCACATTGTCACGATGTTGCTTGCGCATGCCTTGCGGCAGCTTTTCGGCCAGCGCCTTCATCTCCTTGCCGGCGAGCAGCACGATGTCGGTGCGCGTATCGGCGATCACGTCCGCCAGCGCCGAATGCAGTTCCTGCGAGTGCTGGCCGAGCTCCAGCATGTCGCCCAGCACCGCGATCCGTCGGCCGCCGTTTTCTACGTCGGCCGCGTCGAGCAGCTTGATCGCCGCCTGCATCGAGGCCGGATTGGCGTTGTAGCTCTCGTCGATCAGCGCGAATTCGCCCTTCGGATGCGTGAGACGCAGGCGCAGGCCGCGCCCGCGCTCCGCCGACAGGCCCCCAAGCGCTGCGGCGACCTTGTCGAGGTCCGCGCCCGCCAGATGCGCCGCGCCCAGCACCGCGAGCATGTTCTGCACCATGTGCCGGCCCGGAACGCCGATCTCCGCCTCGATCTCGCGCCCCGCGATGTTGGCGCTGATGCGTGAGGCGGTTGCCCCGAGCTCGCAGCTTTCGAGCCGATAGTCCGAACGGGGGTCCTCGCCGAAGCCCCTGATCTTCTTCACGCCAGCCGCCCTTGCAAGCTTCTGCAGAAGCGCGAAATGGGCGTCGTCACGATTGATGAGCGCGGCGCCGCCCGGCACGACGCCCTCGAATATCTCCGCCTTGGCGCGGGCGATCCCGGCGAGGTCCTTGAAGTAGCCGAGATGGGCCGCCGCGATCAGCGTCACGATCGCGATATGGGGGCGGACCAGCTTGACGAGCGGCCGGATCTCGCCCGGATGGTTCATGCCGATCTCGAAGACGGCATAGTCGCAGTCGGCCGGCATGCGCGCGAGCGTCAGCGGCACGCCCCAGTGGTTGTTGAAGGATTTGTCGGAGGCATGCACCCTGCCCACGCCCGAAAGGACGTGGCGCAGCGCTTCCTTGGTCGTCGTCTTGCCGGCCGAGCCGGTCACCGCGATGATTTTGGCCCGGCTGCGGGCGCGCGCCGCCTGGCCGAGTTTTTCGAGCGCCGCGAGCACATCCGGCACGACGATCATGGGCACGCTCAAGCGGCCGAGCGCCGGCAGTTTGGCTTCCGAGACCACGAGCAGCCCGGCGCCGGCCACATGCGCGGCGGTGGCGAAATCGTGGCCGTCGAGCCGCTCGCCCTTGATCGCGAAGAAGGCGTCGCCGCGGGAGAGCGTGCGCGTATCGATCGAAATGCCGCCGACGCCGTCCGGCAGGCGGCCGAGCGGGCGGCCGCCCATCGCCTCGACCATGGCCTCGGAGTTCCAGAGATCGCTCATGCGGCCACGCCCCTCAAGGCCGACCGGACCTCTTCGTGATCCGAGAAATGCAGGGTGCGGCCGGCGATGGTCTGGCCTTCCTCATGCCCCTTTCCCGCGACGATCAGCGTATCGCCGGCGTCGAGCATGCCGACGGCCGCGCGGATCGCCTCATGGCGGTCGCCGATCTCGATGGCGCCGGGCGCGGCGGCGAGGATCGCCGCGCGGATCGCGGCCGGCTCCTCGGAGCGCGGATTGTCGTCGGTCACGATGACGACGTCGGCGAGGCGGGAGGCGATCTCGCCCATGATCGGGCGCTTGCCGCGGTCGCGGTCGCCGCCGCAGCCGAAGACGACGACGACGCGCCCGGTGGTGAAGGGCCTCACCGCGGTCAGCACCTTTTCCAGCGCGTCGGGCTTGTGCGCGTAGTCGACATAGACCGGCGCGCCGGCGCCGGACGTGCCGACGAGTTCCAGCCGGCCTGAGGCGCCCTTCAGATGCTCGAGCGCGCCGAGCGCGGCTTCGGTGGTCGTGCCCGTCGCGATCGCGAGGCCCGCCGCGACCAGCGCGTTGGCGATCTGGAAATCGCCGGCAAGCGGCAGGTCGATCTCGTGGATGGCGCCCGCCGCCTCGATCTCCGCACGCTGCCGGTAGCGCTCATGCTCGACGCGCTTGAGGGTCAGGAACCGGCCCTTGCGTCCGACCGTCCTGACGTCGAGCCCGGCTTTCCGGGCGGCGTTTTCCGTCGCCTCGGACCACTGGTCGTCGGCGAAGACGATCGCAGGCGCGCCTTTCGGCAGCAGCGCCTCGAAAAGCCGCATCTTCACCTTGTGGTAGTCCTCGACCGTCGGATGGTAGTCCATGTGGTCGCGGCCGAGATTGGTGAAGGCGCCGGCGGCGAGCCGGACGCCGTCGAGCCGCCGCTGGTCGAGCCCATGGCTCGACGCCTCCATCGCGGCGTGGGTGACGCCCGCCTCGGCGAGTTCCTTCAGAAGCCGGTGCAGGGCCACGGGATCGGGAGTGGTGAGCGAGCCGTATTCCTCGCGGCCGGGCGCGGCCACGCCGGTCGTGCCGATGCTGGCGGCGGGCTTGCCGTCCCGCTCCCAGATCTGCCGCGTGAAGGAGGCGACGGAAGTCTTGCCGCTGGTGCCGGTGACGGCCACCATCGTCCGCGGCTGCACGCCGAAGAAGCGGGCGGCCGAAAGCGCGAGCGCCAGCCTCGGATCGTCGACCGCGATGACCGGCACCGGCAGGTTCCCGACCCGGGCATCCCGGCCAGCGACCACTGCAACTGCGCCGCGCCGGACGGCATCGGCGGCATAGGCCGCGCCGTCCGCCTTGCTGCCGGCGAGCGCGAAAAAGAGATCGCCTGCGGCAATGCCGCGCGAGTCGGATCCGAGCCCACCGATCGGCAGGTCGCCGGGCGCGCCGCTGTCGGCGGGCAATATCCCGGCAAGGTCCCTCAGTTTCATCATACTCCAATCATTCCGGGCCATCCCCTTGGCAAGCCGGAATCAGTGATAAGAAACGAGCAAGGCCTGACTATCGTGGCCGAATTCGGGCTCCACGCCGAGCAGCGGAGCGGAGCGGCGGATGATGGCGCCGGCGGTCGGAGCGCAGTTCGCGCCGGCCGTCGCCGGCCAGCCGCCATAGGGCTTAGGCTCGTCGAGGATGACCAGCACGATGTATTGCGGGTCGTCGATCGGGAAGCCGGCCAGGAAGGCGTCGAAGTTCTTGTCATGCGCGTAGCGGCCGTTGACCACCTTGTCGGCGGTGCCGGTCTTGCCGCCGACGAAGAAACCGGGCACGGCCGCCTGCCGGCCCGAGCCTTTTTCCACGTTGAGCCGCAACAGGTAGCGCATCTCGGCGCTTGTCTGAGCTCTTAGCACCCGGCGCTCGAGCGGTCGCGCCTGTTCCTCCGTGCGCGGCAAGAGCGTCGGCGGGATGTAGATGCCTCCGTCCATGACCGCGGCGCCGGCAACCGCCGTCTGCAGCGGCGTCGTCGCCACGCCGTGGCCGAAGGCGATGGTCATCTGGTTGAGCGGCTTCCACACGGCCGGCTGCATGGGCGTCGCCACTTCAGGCAGTTCGAGCGGCATCTTGGTAAGCAGCCCGAGCCTGGTGAGGAAGGCCTGGTGCTCGGGGATGCTGATCTTCTCGGCTTCCTTCGCCGTGCCGATGTTGGACGAGTAGATGAAGATCTCCGGGACGCTCAGTGATCGGCCCTTGGCGTGGTAGTCGTGGATGGTGAACCCGCCATAGTGGATCGGATGCGAAGCGTCGAAATGGTCGGTGATCTTCACGCGCCCGGAATCGAGTGCCATG
Organism: Rhizobiales bacterium 65-79; assembly: GCA_001896885.1. Taxonomy (GTDB): domain Bacteria; phylum Pseudomonadota; class Alphaproteobacteria; order Rhizobiales; family Rhizobiaceae; genus Mesorhizobium_L. The sequence goes on from MKRJ01000008.1 coordinate 285,100, forward strand.
GCGGTGGTGAACGTCTTGAAGGTCGACCCCATCTCGTAGACGCCGCCAGACATGCGGTTAAGCCGGTCCTTCTCATTGGCGTTGTAGGGATTGTTGGGATCGAAATCGGGCACCGAGGCCATGCCGAGTATTTCGCCGGTCTTCGCGTTGAGCACCACGCCGCCGGCCGCGATGGCGCGATAGCGTTGCATCGCCTGGACGATCTCGTCATGGACGATATGCTGGATACGCAGGTCGATGGAAAGCCTGACGGGCTTGAGGTCCCTGGCCGTCGCGAGGCCGGTCTGCTGCAGCACGGCGAGCCCCTGGTCGTCGACCCATTTCTCCATCCCGGCAATGCCCTTGTTGTCGACGTTCACGAGGCCGACGATATGGGCGACCGTGGAGCCGGCCGGATAGAAACGGCGCTTTTCGCTGCGAAACCCGATGCCCGGAATGCCGAGCGCGAGGATATCCGCCTCCTGTTTCGGCGTGAGCTGCCGCCTCAGCCAGACGAAGCCGGCCTTGCTGTTCAGCCGGTTGTAGGTCTGCTCGTAGTCGATATCAGGCAGAACCGTCGCCAGCTTGTCGATCGCCTCGTCGATGTCGACGATGCGGCGCGGCTCGGCATAGAGCGACGCCGTCTTGATGTCGGTCGCGAGCACCTCGCCGTTGCGGTCGACGATGTCCGGCCGCGCTGCCGTGGGACGTCCTGCGGGCGGACCGTTGTCCTCGGGCTGATGCGTGCCGTAATAGACGAGCCGGCCCGCCATCACGGCATAGACGCCGAAAAAGATCGACATCGTCATGACGATGCGGTTTTTCGTGCGCCCGCCGCCCGACTTGCGCATGCCGTCCATGACGATGGGAGCGTCCGCTCCGCCGGTCTCCGCCTTGCGCCACCGCCTCAGCCAGCCCATCATGGCTTCACCCCGCCGGTCACGATCTTGTCCGTTCCGTTCCGCGCCACCGTCGTGCCGTCGCCGGGCGGACTCGGCGGCCGCATCGGCAAATCGTCGAGCGTGACGATCTGGTTCGCCTCCACGGGCTTCAGCTGCAACTGGTCGGAATAGACGTCGACCAGCTTCTGCAGGCGGCCGGGCCGCGACAGCAGGCTCCAGTCGGCCTTCAGGAGATCGATCGTCTCCCCTTCCAGCCGGATCTGGGTCTTCATGTGGTTGATCGCGTCGAGCTGGTCTTCCGCCCCGCGCTTGACCTGGTAGGTGTAGGCGGCCGCGGCGACCATGACGGCTATCAGAACGGTGTCGGTGGTGCGGAACACGGGAACTACCTCTCCGCCGCGGGCCGGATTTCCGGCAGTCTCGGCAATGTGAAAATCGACAGATCCGTGGTACGCGCCGGCTCGGCGGTGCGCACCGCCGCGCGCAACTTGGCCGAGCGCGCGCGGGCGTTCAGCGCGGTCTCTTCCTCGGAGGGCACGACGACTCGCGCAGGCCTCTCGAAGGTCGGCGGCAGCGCGACCTGCTCCGGCAGATGTCGCGATACGGAGGCAGCCGTCGAGCGGTCCGCGAGGAAGCGCTTGACGATGCGATCCTCGAGCGAATGGAAGGACACCACGGCCAGCCGGCCGCCCGGCTTGAGGATGCGTTCCGCGGCGAAGAGCGCCGCCGCCAGTTCGCCGAGTTCGTCGTTGACGAAGATCCGCAGCGCCTGGAAGACCCGCGTCGCCGGATGGATTCTTTCCTTGGGGTTGTTGCCGACGAGGTTCTCGATCGCGCGGGCGAGGTCGCTCGTAGTGGCGAAGGGCTTTTCGGCGCGCCGCCTTCCGATCATCCGGGCGATGCGCCCTGCATGTCGCTCCTCGCCCAGGATGCCGAATATGCGGGCGAGATCGCCCGCCTTGAACGAGTTGACCACGTCGGCCGCGCTCGGGCCGGCCTGCGCCATGCGCATGTCGAGCGGCCCCTCCTGCCGGAAGGAGAAGCCGCGTTCGGCCTGGTCGACCTGCATGGAGGACACGCCGATGTCGAGCACGACGCCGTCGACAGGTCCGCCCGAAAGCCGATCGAGTTGCGAGAAGGCCCCCTCGACCAGGCGCAGCCTCCCGCCGGAAGCCGTTTCGAGCGGGCGCCCCGCGGCGACCGCGTCCGGATCGCGGTCGATGGCGACGACGCTGGCGCCTCTTTCGAGGAGCGCGCTGGTATAACCGCCGGCGCCGAAGGTCCCGTCGATGATGGTCTTGCCGGCAGCCGGCTGGAGCGCCTCCAGGACTTCGGAAAGGAGAACCGGAATGTGGCGGGCCGGTCCGCCACCGGCGTCGTTCGAGCCGCCGGGGCCCGCCGTCATTCCGATTCTCCAGCCTGCCATGCCCTGGCGGCCGATTTCCGAAGCCGAAGAAGCCGGGAACGGACCTCCGCGCCATGCGCCCGCAGTCTTTCCGGTTCCCATATCTGGAAGAAATTGCCGCGACCGAGGAAGGCCGCCTCCGCTCCGATGCCGGTATGCTCGCGGATGAAGTCCGTCACCATGATGCGCCCGTCGGGATCCAGCTTCAGGAACATTCCGTCGCCATGGCAAAAGAAGGAGATATCGTCCGCCGTGCCGGCAAGCGGATCCTCCGCCGCGATCTTCGCCTCGAAACGGTCGAGAAGATCCGGGCCGCCGACATCCATCGACGGCGTGTCGAGCGTCCGCAGCGCGTAGAGTTCCTGATAGCCGCGCTTCTGCAGCACCATGCGGAAATGGGCCGGCACAGAAACCCGCCCCTTGGCGTCGATGCGATTGATCGCGCTGGACAGGAAGCGGTCCATCATCGGTCGCGCCCGCTTTGTCCGCTGATCCCACCCCGCCCAGGCCGCACGCCGGTTCTCCCATTCGCGGTTCCGCGTTTCCGGCAGGCGAACGAAGCCCGGCGGCCGCGCGGCCTGCCTGGCCTTTGCGTCCCCTGCCCTGTGCTGAAACGATCGATTGACTGGTCGAATGGGATAACATGGGACAAAATGGGCGTCAACGGGAACAGCGGCAGTCGAGGCGGTCCGGACGCGTCGGCGCGCCGGACTTCGACCGGTTCAGGGATTTATCGGTCATTAAGCCTAATGATCCGTTTATTCGCGGCTCGCCGCGCTCCCGGAATTTTGTTGCCTGCAAGCTGCTGAATATGGAACAAAAAGCCCGGTCGCGAATTAACGGCGCCGGGCAGGCGTTTTTTGCGCATGCTCCGTCGACGCGCCGGCAATTCCCGCCGGCGGACCATCATTCAGGAGAGATTCCCATGAAGAAGCTGCTTATCGGTGCCTTTGCCCTCTCGCTCGCCGGCGCGTTCGCGCCGGGCGCGGCCTCGGCCGCGACGGTCACGAAGGTCATCGTCAAGCATCCGCATCCGCATTGCCGCACGGTGCGCACGACCGTCTGGCGCCATCACCACAAGGTCGTCACCGTCAAGAAGGTCTGCCGCTAGAACGGCTCGAGCCTGTCCTGCCTGCCGGTTTGCCCGGCGGGCATCCTCCCTCTTCCCGACTTGCCAGCCTCGCCGCCCGCCGCCATAGGTGCCGGAAGGACGAAGCGGGAGAGTCGGTCCATGGAAAAGACCTCGAGCCGGCTGGCTGCGGAAGCCATCCATCTGCGGCGGCACGGAGAGCTTGCGAAGGGCGATCCGGTCGCGCTGCCGCTGGTCATGACTTCGATGTATCACCTGCCGGGCGACCCGGCGGGTTTTCGCCAGTACGGCCGCTTCGACAACCCCACCTGGCAGGCCGTCGAGACCCTGCTCGGCCACATCGAGGAGGCCGAGGCACTTGCCTTTCCTTCCGGCATGGGAGCGATCTCGGCGGTCTTCTTCTCGCTGCTCAGATCCGGCGACCGCGTCCTTCTGCCCGCCGACGGCTATTACACGACGCGCGTTCTTGCCGAACGCTTCCTGAAGCCGCTCGGCGTCGATCACGATCTCCGGCCGACCGCTTCCTTCGGTGAAGGCGCTTTCGACGGATACCGGCTCGTCTTCGTCGAGACGCCGTCCAATCCCGGCCTCGACATCTGCGACATCGCCGCCGTGGCTTCCGCCGCCCATGCCGCCGGGGCAGTCGTCGTCGCCGACAACACCACGATGACGCCGCTCGGCCAGCGGCCGCTCGACCTTGGCGCGGATGTGGTCGTGGCGGCCGACACCAAGGCGCCGAACGGCCATTCCGACGCGCTTTTCGGCCATGTCGCCAGCCGCGATGCGACGATCACGAAAGCGGTTGCTGAATGGCGGAAGCTTTCCGGCGCCATTCCCGGTCCCTTCGAGGCATGGCTGGTCCATCGCGGGCTGGAGACGCTCGAAATCCGCTTCGACCGTATGTGCTCGACGGCGGAGCTTCTGGCGCCGCGCCTTGCCGCGCATCCGGCCGTGAAGGCGCTCCGCTATCCCGGCCTCGACGGTGATCCCTCGCACAATCTGGCGCGGGCGCAGATGGAGCGCTTCGGCTTCATGATCGGGCTGACGCTGGAATCGGAAGCCGCCGCCGAGCGTTTCATCGATGGCTGCGAATTCCTGCAGCCGGCCACCTCCTTCGGCGGCGTGCACAGTTCGGCGGAGCGTCGCGCGCGCTGGGGCGATGCGGTCGGTTCCGGCTTCGTCAGGCTGTCCGTCGGATGCGAGCCGGCGGAAGAGTTGTGGAAGGCGCTGAACGAGGCGCTGGACGGATAAGCTCCTCTGGCATCACAAATGCCCGGCTGTTATGTGCCTATGGCCATGAAAGACGCGGACGATCTCGATGCCTTCCTCTGTCACCCGGTAGAGCGCAACATAGTCCGCAACAACGACATGCTGTATGCCCGGCATGATGTCCTCTCTTTCTATGCCGAGATGAGGAAAGTGCGTTAGCCGCAGCCATTTTTCATGGAAAGCTTCGACCAGACGGGCCGCGGCAGGGGGACTACGCTCCGCCAGATAGTCGCCGATCTGTTCGATGTCCTCCTCGGCGCGGGGAAGAAGATAGTAGATCATCGGCTGGCAGCTGAGCGATCCGACATAGCCTGATATTTGGCGCGCAGGCGATCCATGATCGGCGGCCCCGGCTGGGCCGGCCCGCTGTCGACGCCTTCCTGCACCAGTGCGCGCAGTTCCTCGAGCGTATAGCCGAAGAGATCGCGACGCTCCTTCCATTGACGCAACGCGTCGCGGACGACCTCGCTCGCCGAGGCGTATTCGCCGGCGGCGACCGCTTCGTCTACCTCGGCGGCGAGTTCCGGCGAGAGCGTGATGCTTCTCTTGGCGACCGTCGACATGGGTGCCTCCTGTCGTTCCGAATTGCACTGCTAGCTCAAGGTAGGATCAAATCCTACCGCTCGCAAGCGCATGCGACGTCCGCCAGCGACGCCGAAGCGACGGTAAAGAACGCCAGCCGGCCTGTAAGCCGGGTTCTGTATGGCCCCGCCACCTCGCGGCGGCGGAACGTGGCGGCCATTCATCTGGGACGGATGTCGCCATCCGCCTCATGCAACCAACCCGGATGGCCGGGCCGGAAACAGCCCTGAAGGTTGCCCTTCCCGCCATCCCTATTCGGTCTTGCTCCCGGTGGGGTTTGCCGTGCCGTTCCTGTTGCCAGGAACGCGGTGGGCTCTTACCCCACCCTTTCACCCTTGCCCCGCCAACATATCGGCCCGTCTATCGCGGCCAGGCCGCCGCAAGGGGGCCGATATATAGGCGGGGCGGTTTGCTTTCTGTGGCACTTTCCCTGGGGTTTCCCCCGCCGGCGATTAACCGGCACCGTGTTTCCGTGGAGCCCGGACTTTCCTCCCCGCCAATATATAAGCGGGGCGGCCGCCCGGCCGACTGGCACGCCGTATAAAGACGTTCGCCAAGGAAAATTCAATCCCGGGCATGGACGGGGCTCTCGCCCCGCCGGTCCCGCCCGGAGATCACGTCGCCGCGTCGGCGAGTTCCGCTTTCACGCGGCCGCAATAGGCGGCCGATATGGGATTCATATGCGTGGCGGCGTGTCCGGCATTGTATTTGAGGAGCGTCCCGCAGGTCGTGCCGTTGCCGGCCTCCTTGGCCATGCCGAGATATTTCATGCCCCATTTGATATTGGTTTCCGGATCATAGAGCTGCTTCACGCCGCCGGAATAGCCGAGCATGCGCGCCGTGGACGGCTTGATCTGCATGAGGCCGACTTCGCCGGCCGAGCCGGTCTTGTGGGCGTCGTAGCCGCTTTCCACCCGGATCACCGCCCGCGCGAGCGACGGAGCGACGCCGTATTCCCTGGCGTAACGATCGATGATGTCGCCATAGAGAATCGTGGACTCGCCTCTCGGCGCGCTGCGTTCCGCATGGGTGGAGGCCGCTTCCTTCTTGTCGATCGATGCGGTGAGCGTCCGATCGACGCCCGGCAGCCGCCCGGTGTTGTGGACGACGCGCCTTCCATGGCGCGTGCCCCTGGATGCCACCTTCTTGATGCTCCTTTTCGACGTTTCGACCTTGCGTTTTTCGGTCGGCGCCTTGTGCTTCGCGGCGGCAAGCGCCTCCGCCATGATCTTGCCGCCGTCTCTGGGAGCGTCATGGGCGTGGGCGGCAAAAGTCGTCATCCCGGCGGCAAGCGCCACCGCAACCAATCTCAGTTTTTTCATTGAGCCCTGGTCTTCTGTGGCCGGTATGTGGAAGTCCGGCGCATGTTGTTGTTGTTTCGGCGCGCGGAACGGCGGGTCGAAGGTCGGAAGACCGCGATTTGCCGGGCGAATGGGCGGCAAAAATGGCCCGCCGGGTCACATTGAGTGACGGCCGGTAACAAAAAACAGCTTACCTAACGGTACTTAGGCGGGCTTGTTCACGAGCTTGGCGAGCAACGCCTGCAAGGTTTCCACCGTCGAAGGGTCGACGACGCCGTCCACCCAGGCCGGCCGGAAATGGCGCTGGAACGCCGTCACCACCTGCCATGTCGCCTCGTCGAATATCCCGCTGATATCGACGCCATACCCGTAAAATTCCAGCATCGACTGCAGCTTTTCGACCCCTTCGCCCTGGCTGCCTCGCGCCAGGGCTTCCCCCTCGCGTAGCGGGGCGGGCCCGACGAAATGGCCGATGCCCGCCGCCGCGAGCCGGTCCCAGGGAAATTTTTCGCCGGGATCGACCTTGCGCGCCGGCGCGATGTCGGAATGTGCGAGTACCCGTTCCGGCGCGACGCCGTGGCGCAGCGAGATGCCCCGGCAAAGTTCGATGACCGCCTCGATCTGCCGGTCTGGAAACTCCGGATAACCGAGAAAATGGCCGGGATTGACGATCTCGATGCCGACGGACCGCGAATTCATGTCGGTTTCACCGTGCCAGGAACCGGCGCCGGCATGCCAGGCCCGGTCTGCCTCGCGCACCATCTGTACGATGCGACCATCCTCATGGACGAGATAGTGCGCGGAGACCTCGCTTGCGGGATTGCTGAGCCATGCCTCCGCCGCCTCGCCGGTTTCCATGCCGGTGTAGTGGAGGATGATGGCATCGGCGCGCTTGCCGTCCCGGCGCGGGCCGAAATTCGGCGAGACGCGTACCTCCGCGCCTGCCTGGTCCGGCGCGAAACCGCTCATCGGCGCCGCCGCCCCTTCTCGATCGCCTCATAGGCGGCGTTGAGGGCGGCCACCCGCGTCGAGGCGATCGCGACGAACTCCTCCGGCAGCCCCCGGGCGATCGCCCGGTCGGGATGGTTCTCGCGGACGAGGTGCCGGTAATGGCTGCGGATCTCCTCGAAGCTCGCGTCGCGCCCGACCCCAAGCACCTTGTAGGGATCGGCCGCGCCCATGTCGGCATGACGCGCCAGGATGCTTTCGAAATGCGCCGGGCTGATGTTGAATATCTCCGAGATGCGCCTCAGGAAGACCACTTCCCGCTCGTGCACCACCCCGTCCGCCTTGGCGATGTGGAAAAGCCCGTCGAGGATGTCCTCCAGCATCGCGCAGTTCGGATGACCGGACCCGCACATCGCCGCCAGCCGCTCCGCATAGATCTCGTAACCCGCGATATCCTGCTTGGCGATGTCGTACAGGCGGGCGACGTTGCGCGCCTCCTTCTGCGGCACAAGGAAAATCTGCTGAAAGGCGCGGATCTCGTCCTGCGTGACGATGCCGTCCGCCTTCGCCATCTTTGCCGACAGCGCGATCATGGCGACGGAAAAGGCGACGCGGCGCCTGAGTTCCGGATCGCCGGCGAAGACGGTGCGCACGACCTCCAGCGCGTTGGAGAGCGTGGTCCCCGAAACGCGCGAAACGATATCGCCTATTCTTGTCCAAATCGACATCGGCGTCTTTTAAAACATGTCCCCCGGAAGTGGGAACCGGTTTCCGGACAAAGACCGGCGTAAAATCGAATCCCGGACTGTGGAGCGATCCCGAAGTTCGCGACACGTTTTAGGACGAAACGGGGCAACCCGGCGATATCCAGGCATTTCCCGGATGAGGCGGCGATCGATCGGCCTATTTGGCGACGTCGTGATGCGGTCGCCCGGGCTGCACTGACGATTGAGTTCAGGCCGACCTCTGCCGTCCTCCGCCAGTCGGCCGGGCAAGAAAAAGAAAAAGGCCGGCGAACCGGCCTTTCCCTTTGAACTGGTATTCGAAACCCCTACTGCGCGGGCTTCGACGTGTCGCCGGACGGAGCGGTCGTGCTCGAGCCCGAACCGGACGGAGCCGGAGTTGCGTTGTTCGCCGGCGGCGTGGTCGGCGCGGTGGTCGCAGGCGGCGTAGTGCTCTGCGTGGTCTGGTTATCCGTTCCACCGTTGTCGTTGCATGCCGCGAGGCCCAGCAAAGCGATCGCCGAAACGGACGCGAGAATGATCTTTTTCATTGTCCTTCTCCTTTCGATGCTCGCCCGGTCTCCCCCGAGCGGTCGTTGGGTTAATGACAGCGGCTAAACTTCGTTTCGTCACATTGGGTTAACGCATGTTACAGCTTCGCCGCCCGCGTGGACGGATATCGATTCGGACATTGCCCGTGGCCGATTTCCGCCTTAAACGCAGCCGGATCGAACGAAACGGAGCGGTTCCATGGGCGGACGCTGGGATTTCTGGATCGACCGGGGCGGCACGTTCACCGACGTGATCGGCCGCGATCCGGACGGAGCGCTGCATCCGCGCAAGCTCCTGTCGGAAAATCCCGAGGCCTACCGCGACGCCGCCATCCAGGGCATTCGCGACCTGCTCGGGGTCGCCGCCGGCGAGCCGATCCCCTCGGAGCGCATCCGCGACGTGAAGATGGGCACGACCGTCGCCACAAACGCGCTCCTCGAGCGCAAGGGCGACCGCGTCGCGCTTCTGATAACGCGCGGCTTCCGCGATGCTCTCAGGATCGCCTACCAGGCGCGGCCCGATATTTTCGCCAAGGAGATCGTCCTTCCCGAGCAGCTCTACGAACGCGTCATCGAGATCGACGAACGCGTGCGCGCGGACGGCACGGTGGAGAAAGCGCTCGACCTCGACGCCGCCCGCCCTGCGATCGAGCAGGCGAAGCGGGACGGCATCGATGCCGTTGCGGTCGTCTTCATGCATGCATGGAAGTTCGCCGACCACGAGGCCGAGGCCGAGCGGCTTTGCAAGGAGATCGGCTTTTCGCAGATTTCCGTCAGCCACAAGACCTCGCCGCTGATCAAGCTGGTCGGTCGCGGCGACACCACCGTGGTCGATGCCTATCTCTCGCCGATCCTGTCGCGGTATGTGCAAAGGGTGGCGGAGGAACTGGGCGCCATGCCGATCTCCCCCCTTGTGGGAGAGATGTCGCCAAAGGCGACAGAGGGGGGCGGTGTCCCTCCGGAATCTCCGCGATACGGTACCGCTACCTACGAAGATCAAGGCTCTACATTGCCCCCCTCTGCCCTGCCGGGCATCTCCCCCACAAGGGGGGAGACCAGCCGGCGGCACACTCCACGCCTCATGTTCATGATGTCGTCAGGCGGGCTCACCGCCGCCGACATGTTCCAGGGCAAGGACGCGCTGCTCTCCGGCCCGGCGGGCGGCGTGGTCGGCATGGTCGAGACGGCGAAGCTCGCCGGCTTCGAGCAGGTCATCGGCTTCGACATGGGCGGCACCTCGACCGACGTCGCCCACTATGACGGCGAATACGAACGCGCCTTCGACACGGAGGTCGCCGGCGTGCGCGTCCGCGCCCCGATGATGCGCATTCATACCGTCGCCGCCGGCGGCGGCTCGATCCTGCACTACGAGGACGGGCGCTTCCAGGCCGGCCCGGATTCCGCCGGCGCCAATCCGGGTCCCGCCTGCTACCGGCGCAGCGGTCCGCTCGCCGTCACCGATGCGAACGTCATGCTCGGCAAGCTGCAGCCCGATTTCTTCCCCTCGATCTTCGGCCCCAACCAGGACCAGCCGCTCGACAGGAAGGTGGTGGAGGAAAAATTCCGCGCCCTTGCCGACGAGATCGGCGACGGGCGTTCGCCGGAAGCCGTGGCCGAGGGCTTCATCACCATCGCCGTCGAGAACATGGCGAATGCCGTCAAGAAGATTTCGGTGCAGCGCGGCTACAACGTGACGGGCTACCTGCTCAACTGCTTCGGCGGCGCCGGTGGCCAGCATGCCTGCCTGGTGGCCGACGCGCTCGGCATGGAGACGGTGCTGATCCACCCCTTCTCCGGCCTGCTTTCCGCCTACGGCATCGGGCTCGCGGCGGTGTCGGCCTCGCGCCAGCAGGCGCTCCTGAAGCCGCTCGCCGAGGCCTCGCTTCCGGCCATAAGGGAGATGATCGCCGAACTCGGCGGCCAGGTGCTCGCCGAGCTTGAAGGCCAGGGCATCGGGAAGGCGGACGTGGCGGAACATGCCGTGCTGCACATCCGCTATGACGGCACGGACACCTCGCTGCCGGTCGGTTTCGACCACGGCTCGATCGCGGAGGCGAAGAAGGCCTTCGAGGCGGCGCACAAGGCGCAGTTCGGCTTCATCTACGACGACAAGCCTATGGTGGTCGAGGCAGTCGGCGTCGAAGGGACCGACCGACGCGAGCACGGCCGCGACGAGAGCGAACAGCCGGCCGGCGGTGCGGAACCGAAGCCGGTCGAGAAACGCGCGATCTTCAGCGAAGGCGAGCACCGCGAGGCCGGCATCTTCCGCCGCGCCGATCTGGCAACCGGCAACCGCGTACAGGGCCCGGCGCTGATCATCGAATCCAACCAGACCATCGTCGTCGAGCCGGGCTGGCAGGCCGAGATCACGGCCAGGAACCACATCCTGCTTCGCCGGGTCGAGAAGAAGCGCCGGCAGGCCGCGCTCGGCACGGAAGCCGACCCGGTGATGCTGGAGGTCTTCAACAACCTCTTTATGTCGATCGCCGAACAGATGGGCGTGACGCTGCAGAACACCGCCTATTCGGTGAACATCAAGGAGCGGCTCGACTTCTCCTGCGCGGTCTTCGACCGGACGGGCGCGCTCGTTGCCAACGCCCCGCATATGCCGGTGCATCTCGGCTCGATGGACCGTTCCGTCGAGGCCATCATCAAGCTGAACGAAGGCGACATCCACCCGGGAGACGTCTTCGCGCTCAACGCCCCCTACAATGGCGGCACGCATCTGCCGGACATCACGGTCGTGACGCCGGTATTCGAGGAGGTACGCCCAATCTCCCCCCTTGAGGGGGAGATGTCGGCGAAGCCGACAGAGGGGGGTGAGACCGACGCCAAGACACCCCCCTCTGCCCTGCCGGGCATCTCCCCCTCAAGGGGGGAGATCGGGGCTTCAGCGCCCCGCATCCTCTTCTGGGTCGCCTCGCGCGGGCACCACGCCGATATCGGCGGCACGGCGCCGGGCTCGATGACGCCGCTTGCCACCACGGTGGACGAGGAAGGCGTGCTGATCGACAATTTCCGCCTCGTCGAGCGCGACCGCTTCCGCGAGAAGGCGCTGCATGACCTTCTCACGAACCACCCCTACCCGGCCCGCAATCCGGCCCAGAACATCGCCGACCTGAAGGCGCAGATCGCCGCCAACGAGAAGGGCGTCGCCGAACTGCGCAAGATGGTCGCGCATTTCGGCCTCGATGTGGTCGAGGCCTATATGGGCCACGTGCAGGACAACGCCGCCGAAAGCGTGCGCCGCGTGCTGGAGCGTCTGCCGGACAGCTCGGAATATGAATATTACACCGACACCGGCCAGGTGATCCGGGTGAAGATCACGGTCGACCGCGACAAGCGCGAGGCGACCGTCGATTTCACCGGCACCTCGCCGGTGATGAAGAACAATTTCAATGCGCCGGAACCAGTGGCACGGGCAGCGGTGCTTTACGCCTTCCGCGTCATGGTCGAGGGCAATATCCCGATGAATGCCGGCTGTCTGAGGCCGATCAACATCGTCATCCCCGAGGGCTGCATGCTGCGACCCGCTTATCCGGCGGCGGTCGTCGCCGGCAATGTCGAGACCTCGCAGCACGTCACCAACGCGATCTTCGGCGCCATGGGCGCGCTGGCGAACGCGCAAGGCACGATGAACAACCTCACCTACGGCAACGAAAAATATCAGTATTACGAGACCATCTGCTCGGGCTCGCCCGCCGGCCGCATGAATGACGGCCGCGGCTTCGACGGCACGTCGGGCGTCCACACCCACATGACCAACTCGCGCCTGACCGACCCGGAGATCCTCGAACTGCGCTTCCCGGTGCTGCTGGAGGATTTCCACATCCGCGAAGGCTCCGGCGGCAAGGGCAGGTGGCACGCCGGCGACGGCACGCGCCGCACCATCCGCTTCCTCGAGAAGATGGAATGCGCCATCCTCTCCTCCCACCGCAACCGGCCGCCCGAAGGCATCGAGGGCGGCGGAGACGGCGAGCCCGGCAGGACGGAGGTGCGCCGTCTCGACGGCGCCGTCGAGACGCTGAAAGCCTGCGACCAGACCGTTCTGGAAGCCGGCGAGGCGGTCATCGTCACCACGCCGACCTCGGGTGGGTTTGGCGTCGCTTCATAGCCTTGCATGTAACAACGATTGTAGTTACATTACCTTATGCGGTTCGAATGGGATGAGCGGAAGAATGCGCTCAATCTCGCCAAGCACGGCATCAGTTTCGAGGAAGCCTGTCTGATCTTTGAAGGGCCGGTCGTCTCCCGAACGGACGACCGAACCGACTATGGCGAGCAGCGAGAGGTATCGATCGGGGCCATCGGCGATATCGTCGTCGTGACGGTCGTTCATACCGATCGTGAAGGCGTCATACGTTTGATTTCCGCACGACTGGCCAACCGACGCGAAAGGAGGCTGTATGATGAATATATCCGACAGGCGGCTCAAGGAACTCGCGGCTCGGAGGGATGAGGATATCGACTACAGCGATATTCCGGAGCTCGATAAGGCATTCTGGGACAAGGCGCGCCTTGTCCTGCCGAAACCATCCAAACAGCAAATGACCATTCGCTTCGATACGGATATGGTCGAGTGGTTCAAGGCTCGTGGAAAGGGCTATCAAAGCCATATGAACGCAGTCCTGCGCGCCTATATGGAGGCGCATCGATAAGTTCCGGGATCAGGAACGATCGTGGCATACGCGAATTTGACACCGAAGCCCGCTGGCATGGTCGATATCAGGGTGCTGCATATGCCGCGCGGCGACCAGGTACCGAACAACGACAGGTACCCTGCCGTCATGGCGCGCGATGCGCTCGGCGGCGGCCAGGACGACGCAGCCGTCAAGGCGCTGTTGCGGGAGAACGGCTGGGGCGGCGCGTGGACGTGGCGGGTCTTCGATTTCCACCATTTCCATCCCGACGCATTCGAGGTGCTGGCGGTCGCGCGAGGCTCGGCAACGCTCATGCTCGGCGGTCCGCAGGGCAAGGAGATCGATGTCGAGGCCGGAGACGTCATGATCCTGCCGCCCGGCTTCGGCCACCGCCAGATCGAGGCGCGGGGCGGCTTCCAGATCTGCGGCGCCTACCCGCCCGGGCAGGAGAACTATACCGTCATCCGCACCGACGAGGGCTACGACGAGGCGATGCTGAAGGAGATCGCTTCCGTGGAGAATCCCTCGACCGATCCGGTATGGGGTGGAGATGGACCGCTGTTGAAGGCGCTGTTGGAGCCCGGCTAAGCTCGGTGCCGCGAATATTCCGGCCGGACCGAAAGCCTACTCCGTCGCCTTCGCCAGCGCCGCGACCAGCTTCTGCGGCCGGTAGTGCAGCCAAGACGGCGTCAGCCCCATGCGAACAACCACCATGCGCTTCGAGGGGACGATAGCGACGGTCTGGCCGTCATGGCCCTGCAGCCAGTAGGTACTCTCGGGCACGCCCGCCGCGACGCCGCCGCCCTTCTTGTCGCCCGGCCCCTCCAGCCACACCTCGCCCTTGCCATAGACTCCACCCGAAGCCGCCGCCGGCGCGTACATCATCGCCACGAATCCCTCCGGCAGGATGCGCCTGCCGTTCCAGACGCCGTCCTGCAGCAGAAACTGGCCGAAGCGCGCCCAGTCATGCGCCGTCGCGTAGAGATAGGATGCGCCCGCCAGCGTGCCGCTTTCGTCGGCCTCCATTACCGCGCTCTTCATGCCGAGCGGATCGAACAGCACTTGCCGGGGGTAGGCAAGCGAGGCGGCCTCGTCGCCAACCGCGTTCTGCCACAGCCGCGCCAGCATGATGCTGGTGCCCGTCGAATAGCTGAACTTCTTCCCGATCGGCGCGACGAGCGGCTTCGATGCCGCGAACCTCGCCATGTCCGGCTCCAGATAGAGCATGCGCGTCACGTCCGAGACGGTGCCGTAGTCCTCGTTGAAGGCGAGCCCGCTCTCCATCGCCATCAGGTCGGCGATCGAGATGTTCCTGCGCTCGTCGCCGCTCCATTCCGGAAAAAGGTCCTTCTGCCCGATCGACAGCTTGCCGGCGCCGACGACCGTGCCGAGGATCGCCACATTGACCGTCTTGGTCATCGACCAGCCGATGAGCGGCGTATCGGCGGCAAAGCCCTTGCCGTAGCGCTCGCCCATGATGCGGCCGTCCTTCACGACGACGATGGCGCGAATGCCCGGACCCGCGAGGTGCGGGTCGTCCAGCAGTTTCGAAATGGCGGGATCCTGCGAAGGCTGGACGCGCTCGCCTTCCGGCCAGAGATCGGCGGACACCTTCGCTTGTGCCGGCTCCGGGAGAGCGAATCTCTTCACCGCCGCGACGTTGCCATCCGGGACCAGCGAGCAGCCGAGGCCCGGCCGGGCGACGGCCTCGTTGGCGGCGAAGGCGCCGAGGAAGGCGGCCTTCACCAACCCGGCCTTCCGGTCGACATCGACATGGTAGAATTTGAGCAGCGGGTTGCCGGGCGCCTGGACGTCGATGGCAAGCACGCTTTGCGGGTCGCGGCCGGCGATGAACACGTTGGAGCAGACGATTTTCGCCGCGTAGCCCGCGCCGACGCGCAGCAGGTCGGGCGGAAAGGCGGCCAGCCAAGCGGCAGCCACGACGACGGCCAGCGCGAGCAGCCCGACGAACCATTTCAGGATTTTTGCCAGCGTCCGCAAACCGCCCTGCCCTGCGCGCCTTTGCCGTTCGCCCGGCCATTGACTTTCACGGCCGGGTTCGTGTCTTTCGAATGTCAGGCGGTCAAGGGCATAAATCAACCGGTTTCATCTGCAACCCGACGCCATTATCGGATCGCTTACCGGCGCCGCGCTATGCCGACGCCGACGATCCTCCGAAGCGGCTGGAGAAGCGATGCGCCGTATATCGGTAGTCCTGTTGATGCTGGTGCTCGGCGCCTGTACGTCCATTTCCTATGATCTCGGCGACATCGCCGGCCCGGGGCCGCGTTTCGGCGACCGTGACCCGCATCACTGGAAGTCGCGCACGCCCTGGAGCTATCCGGTCCACGGAACCGATGTGGCGAAGTACCAGAACGCCGTCAACTGGTCGAAGCTGCGCAAGGAAGGCCTGGCCTTCGCCTTCATCAAGGCGACCGAAGGCGGCGACCGCTACGACGGGCGTTTCGAGGCGAACTGGTCCGGCGCAAGCCGCGCCGGCATTCCGCATGGCGCCTACCATTTCTTCTATTTCTGCCGCCCGGCGATCGAGCAGGCCGCCTGGTTCATCAACCATGTCCCGAAGGAACGATCCTCCCTGCCGCCCGTTCTCGACGTGGAATGGAACCCCGCTTCCCCCACCTGCCGGCTGCACCCCGATCCGGAGACCGTCCGCGCCGAGATGAAGGTCTTTCTCGACGCGGTGGCGGAGCATTACGGGAAGAAGCCGATCATCTACACCACCGTCGATTTCTTCGAGGACAATGACCTCGCACGATTCAGGGCCTATCCCTTCTGGCTGCGCTCGGTCGCCGCGCATCCCGACGACAGGTATCGCGGCCTGCCCTGGGTCTTCTGGCAATATACCGGCACCGGCATCGTTCCGGGCATAGAGGGCGACGCCGACCTCAACACCTTCAACGGCGGCACGGACGACTGGCGCAAATGGCTGAACGCGAATACGACCTGACTCTATCGGCAGCATGAAAGGAGTTCATGACGTGAGATTTCACCCGCTTTTCCTGGCGCTCGCGCTGATTCCCGCGACGGCCCACGCTCAAGCACAGTGCGGGGGCGACTTCGGCGCCTGGAAGGCGGCGGTGGAAAAGGATGCCGCGTCGGCAGGGGTCGGACAACGGGGCATCCAGGCGCTCGAACAGGCGACGTTCAATCCGGAGGTGGTGCGGCGCGACCACGCCCAGGGCGTCTTCACGCAGACCTTCATCGAATTCTCGACCCGCATGGAATCGGCCTACCGCCTCAAGCACGGCGAGATCAACCTCAAGAAATACGCGTCGGTCTTCCAGCGGGCCGAGCAACAATATGGCGTGCCCGGCCCGGTGATCGCCGCGTTCTGGGGACTGGAGACCGATTTCGGCGCCGTGCAGGGCAATTTCTCGACGCTCGACGCACTCGCGACGCTGGCGCATGATTGCCGCCGCCCTGACCTTTTCCGCCCGCAATTGATCGCGCTCCTGAAGCTGATCGACAACGGCACGGTTCCAGCCGACGTACGCGGCGCCTGGGCGGGCGAAATCGGCCAGACCCAGATGCTGCCCAAGGACTATCTCGCGCAGGGTGTCGACGGCGACGGCGACGGCCGCGTCGACCTGCGCGGCAGCGCGCCGGATGTCATCATGACCACCGCCCATTTCCTGCAATCGCTCGGCTGGAAGGCGGGCGAGCCATGGATGGAAGAAGTGCGCGTGCCGGACAATCTGCCGTGGGAGCAGACCGGGCGGGAAAATCGCCTGCCGATCAGCCAATGGGCCTCCTGGGGCGTCACCGATCGCAACGGCGGCGCGCTCGATGAGACAAAGAGCCCGGCGAGCCTTGTCCTGCCGATGGGCCGGAAAGGGCCGGCCTTTCTCGTCTTCGACAATTATGACGTTTACCTGAAATGGAACCAGTCCTTCGTCTACACGCTGACGGCGGCGCATCTGGCGACCCGCTTCGCCGGCGCGCCGGCCTATGACAGGCGCAATCCGGACCCTGGCCTGTCGCCGGCGGAAATGCGCGACCTGCAGCTTAAGCTGGACGCCAAGGGCCACGATGTCGGCAAGGTCGACGGCGTCCTGGGATCGGGCACGCGCGAGGCGGTGCGGGCGATGCAGAAGCAGCTTGGCCTTCCGGTCGACGGCTGGCCGACGCGCAAGCTGCTCGACATGATGTGAACGGGGCCGGGCCCGCGCCCGGCCCCGCGTCGGGTCAATGCAACTGCGGATGACCCGTGATCATCTGCCTCGCGGCGACCACGCCCCAGATGCCGATCAGGAAGAACAGGGCGCCGACGATCCAGGCGCACCATGCGGCGTTGACCATCCCGGTGAAGCCCAGGATCCAGGGCGAGAGGAAGAGCCAGATGCCGAGGATCAGGTTCACCCAGTCCTCCCACTCCGCCATTTGCGCCAGCGCGACGATCGACACCACCGCCACGACCACGCCTACGATCCAGGCGTCCCATGCGGGGTTCGGTGTGCCGCTGAAGCGCAGGATCCAGGGCGAGATGAACAGCCAGACGGCGAGAATGAGGGTCAGCCAGTTTGGCCAGAGATATGATTGGACAGACGTATCGTGTTTGGCCATCGTCTTATCACTTTCCACGAGTTGGCCTGGTGCCCGCCCGGGAGCGTTACACAGAAGAAACAATCCGTGATCGGGATGGGTTCCCGAAAATTTCAACCCACACGCACATTTGAAGACCCGCGCTTCAGCTGCCGGTCGGCCCGTCCGCCCTGTCCTGGTCATCGCGCGCATCGCCTCCTCGCGACGAGGCCTCGGGCGCTGCGGAGCGCGCGTCCCGGCGGCCTGAGAGCATCCTGGCCGCGGCGCTGTTTCTCCAGGCCGCATCGAGGGCGCGCAGCCTTGCCCTGAGCCAGGTCAGGCCCTCGCTGAAATCCTCCAGTTCGCCGGCATAGGCCTGCGACAAGGCCGCACGATAGGATTGGTAGCCGGCGCTGGCGACGTTTTCGACACGATGCATGACGCCCATCCAGGCCGGCGACAGAAGAAGCGTCACCGCGGTGACCGCGATCGCCAGCCGGTAGCTGTCGTAGCCGAGCCCGCCGGCGGTATAGCCCGCCGCGGCCAACACGAAGGAGAACTCCCCGATCTGCGCCATGGAAAGGCCGCCGATCAGCGCCGTCTCGGGGTCATGGCCGGTGGCCCTCAGCAGGAAGACGTTGAGCACCGTCTTCATGGCGATCACGACCAGCGAGGCGACGACGACCAGCAGCAGGTTGTTCCAGATGAAGGAAAGGTCGATCAACAGCCCGATCGACAGGAAGAACACCACCAGAAGCACGCTCTCGATCGGCTCGATCACCGGGATCACGCGCGAGCGCAGCGTCGAGTTTCCGACGATCAGGCCGCCGACGAAGGCGCCGTAGGCCGGCGACAGCCCTGCAACGCCCGAAAGCGCCGCCGCGCCGAAACAGACGGCGAGCGAGCCGAGCGCCAGTATCTCCACCTTGTCGCCGATCTCCTCGGCGAAGGGCACGCGGATCTTGCCGCGCCGCCCGAGCCACCACAGGAGAACCGCGAGGATGCCGACGGCCAGCGCGATCCTGACGATCGTGAGAACTACGCTGAACTCCGCCCCGCCGAGCGAGGAAACGAAGATCAGCATCGGCACGACGGCGAGATCCTGCGCGATCAGCACCGCGACGGCGATACGGCCGGCATCGCCTCGCAATTCGCCCATGTCGTCGAGCATCTTCATGGCGACGACCGTGCTCGAAAGCCCGATGATGAAGCCGAGCACGATGCCTTCCGCCCAGCCGGCGCCCGACGCCCACGCCACGAGGCCGCCGATCGCCAGCGCCGCCGCGAGCTGTCCGATCGTGACGATGATCGCGGGTTTCAGGCTGAACACGAAGGCCTTCAGCGAAAGCTCCGTGCCGATGAAGAAAAGCAGCATCAGCACGCCCATCTCGGCAAGGGCGGTGACATTGTCGTTGGTGGAGATCAGGCCGAAGCCCGTCGGCCCCATCAGCACGCCGGCCAGGATGAAGCCGACCAGCGGCGGCTGCTTGAGCCGCATCAGGCCGAGGCCGAACAGAACGGCGACCACGACCACGAAGGCGATTTCGGTCAGCGGGAACGCATGCTGGGCGGCGTGCGGCAATGGACGTCCTTTCGTCAGGCCATGGTCTCGAGGCTGGCGAAGCTGTCGGGCGCGCCGCCCTCCTCGAAGGGCGTGGCCACCTCGACGAAGGTATCGGGATAGAAGCCGTTGAAATGGGTCCGCAGCGCCATCGAATAGGCGCCGATATGGCCGATCTCGATCCAGTCGCCGGTATCGACCGTCTCCGGCAGCCAGAACGGCCGCGACAATATATCGACCGAATCGCAGGTGCCGCCGCACACCCGGAACGCCGCCGTCCGGCCGGCATCGCCGTTGCGCGTGCGGATCGCCGGATCGGGAATGAAGCGCGCCGGAAGCGTGATCTTGCCGGTCCAGCTGTCCGACAGCGAGGACCAGATGCCGTCATTGATGTAGAGCCGCCTGCCCTTCCTCAAGAGCACCCGGACGATCAGCGAAAAGGCGCGCGCCACGATCACCCTGCCCGGCTCGGCGACCAGCGGCACGTCGCCGAAGCCGTACTCGACGATATCGTTTCCGAGCCGCGCCATGATTTCGTCGAGCGACGGCATCCGCGGCGCCTTGCGGTTGGGATCGTGCCCGTATTCGGCCGGGAAGCCGCCGCCCACGTCGAGCGCGGCGAGCGGAACGCCGGCGCGATTGCGCACCCAGTCGGCCGAGGCGAGCGCCCGTTCGTAGGTGTCGGCGTCTTCGATCTGGCTTCCCACGTGGAAACAGATGCCGACCCGGTAGCCGCCCCGATGCAGGCGCTGCAGCAGTTCGACCGCGTGCGCCGGAGCGGCGCCGAACTTCTTCGAAAGCTCGTAGGCGGCATGGCCCTTGGTCTGCAGGCGCACGAAGACGGTGACCGACCCCGGATCGATATCGAGCGCCTTCACCACGCGCGTCAGCTTGGCGATCTCGTCCTCGTGATCGAGCGCGATCACGCGGATGCCGAACGCTTCCAGCGCCAGCCGGATATCCGACTGCGCCTTGACCGGGTGCATGTAGAGCATCTCGGCATCCGGCGCGACGGTGCGGACAGCGGCGAACTCGGCCGGCGAGGCCACGTCGAAAGCCGATATGCCGGCTTCCGAAACGGCCTTGAGCACCATCGCCTCGCCATTGGTCTTGACGGCATAGGCGGTCTTGCCGGGGAACAGGCCGGCGAAGCGCCGTGCGTCGGCCTTCAGCACGTCCGGCCGGAAGCAATAGACCGGCCGATCCGGACGGAGGGTCAGCGCGGCATCCCGGGCGGTCTCGAATCGCTGCATGAAGGCTCCCTGTGCGCCGGGAACGTAGCAGCGATGGCATCGGGGAAAAACCCGGCTCGGACATGGCTATCCATGCTGGCGCCCGGCCTCGAAGCGGCATTTCCGGAGCGGTCAGGAAACGGATGGCATGGCGGGGCCGGTTCGGTTAGCACATGCGCCATGAACAAGAAGGCAAACGCATCCCTGACGATGGGCGCCTCCGACTGGGCGCAGCTTCTCCTGCTCGGAGCCCTGTGGGGCGCATCGTTCTTCTTCGCCCGCATCACTATCCGGGAGATAGAACCCCTGACGCTCGTCTTCTATCGCGTGGTGATCGCCGCCGTGGCGCTCCATCTCTGGCTGTTCCTGCGCGGCGTCTCGTTCCGCCCGGCCCTGTCGCGCGCCGGCCCCTTCATGCTTCTGGCGCTGCTGAACAACATCGTCCCCTTCTCGCTGATCTTCCTCGGGCAAACGGCGATCGGCGCCGGCCTTGCCGGCATACTCAACGCCACGACGCCCTTCTGGGCCATCATCGCGGCCAACGTCTTCACTTCCGACGAGAAGATCACGCCCGCCAAACTGGCGGGAATCGGGCTCGGCATCGCCGGAACGGCGGTCATGGTGGGGCCGGGCCTCTTCGCCGGTTTGGGCGCGCCGGCCTGGGCGCAGTTCTGTGTTCTCGGCGCGGCCTTTTCCTACGGCCTCGCGGCAGTCCTCGCGCGACGCTTCCGCGATCTCCCCTCCGACGTCGTCGCCGCCGGGCAATTCACTGCCTCCACGGTCGTCATGGCCGTGCTGGTCGGCATCGGAGCCTCGGCCGTCACGACGGCCAGCCCGACAAGCTGGATGTGCGTGGTCGCGCTCGGGCTTCTCTCGACCGCCTTGGCCTACATCCTCTATTTCAACCTGATCAATTCGGCCGGGGCGACCAACGCCTCGCTGGTGACCCTGGTCGTGCCTGTCGGGGCGATCCTGCTGGGCGCCCTCTTCCTCGGCGAGACCCTCGACGGCTACGAACTGGCGGGAATCGGCCTGATCGGACTCGGCCTGCTGACCATCGACGGCCGAATCCTCGGTCTGGCAAGGGCACGCGAGGCCTCCTGTCCGCGCGAGCGCTGAAAAGAACGCCGTCAGGAAATTTTTTGAAGCGTGGCAGAAACGCCACTTTTCAAAGCGAAATCAAGGCGCAAGGCCGTCAATTAAGGCAACGATTTCACAATTCCGCCGCAGCGCAGCAAAAAATTCCCTTGTCCGTGGCCGATTTGCATCTAGACTCTACCATAGTCGAAGAGGAGGCTATGCCATGGGACTGACACGGCCGATCAACGCTTTGATGATTTGTGCTGCATTTGCATTCATCGCGGCACTGATTATGGGAGTGCTTCCTTGAGGCGCTAACTCTCCCGGCCAGCCGAGGGCTGTTCATCGACTTTTCGGAAAGGCCGGGTCCCCAAGCCCGGCCTTTCTGTTTCAGGAAAAGCCATCGCGGACGCCACCGCGTATAGTCCTGGACGGCGGCAGGCTAGAGCATTTTGCAGCCAGACGGAATCGGCTGGCGTCGCACAAATGCGGCTAAGGAAACCACGCTGGAACAGCGGACGACGCGTTCGTCAGAACGCCCGCTGCTCTAGATGCCGAATCTCATTCGCACTGCTGCCGCGGGCCGCCACCATAGGGCTGGTACGAATTGTCTTCCGGCCGGTAGGAGCGATATCGGTCGAAGCACGACTGCACGTGGTCCGGGCTGGCATAGCCGCCCGGCGCTTCCTCGGCCGAGGCGGTGGCGACCCCGAGAGCGCCTCCCGCGGAAGCATTCCCGGGCTCGGTTTCGGCGGAAGCCATGGTCGGATTGGCTGCGGACGCGCCTTCCGAATCGGGGGAAACGCAGGGGCGGCGCACACCGCTGTACGAATTGTAGCTGTCGTCGGCCGGGTCGTAGGAACGGTAGTGCTCCGAGCACCATTCGACATGCGCGGCGCTCGTCCCGGCAGCCGGTTGCGGTACCCACAGGGGCGAATCTTGCGCCGTTGCCTCTGGCGAAGTCGAAGCGGTGACCGTGGAGTCCGTGTTTGTCGGCCCGCCCGGCTGATGCGGTTCCGACAGCGTATTCCGCGCCTGCTCCTCCTGAACGGCTTTCTGGGGCGCGGCCTTGGCAGGGAGGCGCTGCAGGTCCTGGGATCCGGCGCTCACGCGGATAGCCTTGTTCGTCCACAGCGCGCTGGTGTCGGTGTCGAGTTGCCGTCCCGGGTGGGGATTGGCCGTTATAAAGACGACCGCGGCGAGCCCGCCGCAGGCGAATACGCCGAGAGTAAGAAGGAAGCCGCCCAGCGAAGCCAGAATGTATTTCATTTCGCGCGTCCGGTATCTGCCCTTGGATGCAGAATGCGGAGCGCCGCGCATGGTTCCCCAAGGGAAGAGCGGAATCGCCCATAACGCCGGGCGTCCCGACGGCCGGACCGGCCCAGCCGTCAATGCTACGCGGCGGCCTCCTGCGCCGACTGTTCCTGCATCGGCATGCGGATGCCGATCATGTGGCAGATGGCGAAGGCGAGGTCGGCCCGGTTCAGCGTATAGAAGTGAAAGTCCCCGACGCCGCGCTCGACCAGGTCGAGAACCTGTTCGGCGGCGACGGCAGCGGCGATGAGCGCATGGGTCTGCGGGTCGCCGTCCAGCCCGGCGAAGCGCTCGGCAAGCCACGCCGGCATGTGCGCGCCGCAGCGCGCGGCGAAGTTCGTCACCTGCCTGAAATTGTGGATCGGCAGGATGCCCGGCACGATGGGGATGTAGATGCCCGCGCGGCGCACGCGCTCGACGTAGCGCTCATAGAGATCGTTGTCGAAGAAGAACTGCGTGATCGCACGCGTCGCGCCATTGTCGACCTTGCGCTTCAGCATGTCGATATCGGTGGCGAAATCGGAACTCTCCGGATGCTTCTCGGGATAGGCCGAGACCGAGATGTCGAAATCGCCGGCGCGGCCGAGCGCGGCCACCAGTTCGGCGGCATTGGAATAGCCGCCGGGATGCGGCCGGTAGATGGCGCCGACGCCTGCCGCCGGATCGCCGCGCAGGGCCACGAAGCGCTTCACCCCCATGGCGGCGAACTCGCGGATGACCTCGTCCACTTCGCCGCGCGTCGCGTCGATGCAGGTGAGATGCGCGGCCGGCGCGAGGCTCGTCTCGCCGAGGATGCGTGCGACCGTCCGCGCCGTGCGTTCGCGCGTCGAACCGCCGGCCCCGTAGGTCACGGAAATGAAGTTCGGCGAAAGCGGCTGCAGCCGGGTGACGGTTTCCCACAACCTGGCTTCCATCTCGTCCGACTTCGGCGGAAAGAACTCGAAGGAGACGCGGACCCTCCCGCCGATATCGGGCAGGCGGGAGAAACGGAACTGCGACATCAGGCGATCCCTTCCCGGGCTTGAACGTCGCCCCCCTTGCCGGCCATCAGCATCCGCCGGTCCTGGGCAAGCCACAGCTTCACCGTCAGCCGCGGCCCCTCCCCGCGCGGCGCGAAATCGACCGTATCCTTGAGCTCGAGCCCGGCCTCCTCCAGCCAGTCGGCGACCTGCCGGTCGGAGAAGCCGAGGCGCAGATGCGCGTGTTCCTCGCGCAGGAATTCGAGCGCATGCGGAGCGAAATCGACGATCACCAGCCTGCCGCCGGGCCGCAGCAGACGCGCCGCCTCGCGGATCGCCGCCGCCGGGTCTTCCAGATAATGCAGCACCTGGTGGATCGTCACGAGATCGAAGGATTCGCGCTCGACCGGCGGCGCGTAGATGTCGCCTTGCCGGACCTGTGCGTTGTGCACGCCGGCGCGGTCGAGATTGGCACGCGCCACAGCCAGCATCTCGCGCGACAGGTCGATGCCTATTCCGCGGACATAGAGCGGCGAGAAGAGTTCCAGCAGCCGGCCCGTGCCGGTGCCGAGGTCGAGCATGGACTGGAACGGCCGCTTGCCGACGATCTTGCGGAGAGCCGCTTCCACCGCGTCGTCCGGCACGTGCAGGGAACGGATGCGGTCCCAGCTTGCCGCATTGGCGCTGAAATAGCCGAGGGCCCGCTCCTGCCGCCGCCGCTTCACCTCGCCGAGGCGCTCGAGATCCCGCTCGACGGTCGCGTCGGCGAGATCGATGCGCGCGACCATCCCGTGGACGGTCTCGCGGGCATATTCGTCGTCAGAGAGCCGGAAATAGGCCCAGGAGCCTTCCTGGTACCGGCTGATGAGGCCTGCATCGAGCAGCAGCTTCAGGTGACGCGAGACGCGCGGCTGCGACTGGTTCAGCACCTCAGTCAGGTCGCTGACGGTGAGATCGCCCCGCGACAGCATCAGAAGGATGCGAAGCCGGCTGGATTCGGCTGCCGCCTTCAAGGTATCAACCATGGCGTCCAGACCGACGGGCGTGCGCGTCAACATGGGCTGCTCCACAAAGACATAAAGATATGTTTATATGAAGAGCGTGACCTTGGCAAGAAGCGATGTCGCGAACTGGCCGGAAAACGTCGCAAGGGCAATGTGGACGAAATGACCGAAAAGCGTGAAGGCGAAGTGGAGATGGTCAGCAACCCGGCAGATATGCCGGCCGATGGTCATGTGGTTTTCATCGGCCATGTCCGCTCGCCCTGGAAATCCCGCGAGGAATGCCCCCGGAACATGGCGAGCGCGCGCGAACGCGGGATCGAGGCGACGATCGAGGTCGCGCCCGGCTACCGGCCGGGCCTCGCCGGCCTCGAGCGCGTCAGCCACGTCGCGATCCTCACCTGGCTCGATCGCTCGGCGCGGAATCTGATCGTCCAGAAACCCCGCCATGCACCTCGTCCAAAAGGCGTTTTCGCGCTCCGCTCCCCTGCGCGGCCGAACCCGGTCGGGCTGCATGTCGCACGTCTCACAGGCCTCGATATCGTCGATGGCCGGCTCACCCTCGACGCGATCGACGTGCTGGACGGCACGCCGGTCATCGACATCAAGCCCTACTACGCCTCCACCGATTCGGTGCCGGAGGCGACTGTAGCGAAGGACGAATGAGGGGCACGTCGCGCCAGCGCGCTGTCGGCAAGGCGCTGTCGGCGCTGCTGCCGATGGCGCCCTATGCCGACACCGAGCCGATCCGGGAGGCCGCGCTTTCGGCGAAATTCAGGACATTGCCGCCGACGATCGCCGTGTGGCTCGCCACGATCGCCCATATCCGCCACGAGCATACCGCCTATGACCGCCTGCTCGCCGAAGGCTATGACCGGGACTCCGCCCGCTTCTTCGTGGTGGACGAGATCAACGCCGTCCTCACGAACTGGCGGGCGACACGGCTCCTCGATCCGAACGACGAGGAAGAGTAGCGGCTTGGGAAAAAATCCGACCGGCTATCGCCTCAGCGATAGATCCATTGCTCCGGCAGCCTGACCGCAACCGCCTCGCCGCTTGCGATCCGGCCCGGTTTCTCGACCCAGGCCACCAGTCCGCGCAGGCGCTTCGCCACCTGCGGGAAGAGCAGCGCCCCGGCGGCCTTGTCTTGCATGCCGGCGTTCTCCGCGATCGAGCGGCCGGACGCCTTGCACGGGCCGTTCTGGCCGTCGATCTTGAGCGTCACGCCGCCGGCGAAGAAGAGCTTCGTGCCCCTCGGCAGCATGGAAAGGCGCGGCACGCCGGCGAGCAGGATGTTGGCGCCGATCCATTCCGGATCGATCCTGGCAAGCCGCATCGCCTCGGCGATCAGAACGAGCTCGTCCGGCGCCACGATGGAGATCTGCCTTTCGTTGCGCATCTCCGTGCCGCGCGGATACCAGGGCTCGCGCCCGCCCGAGCGGCGCGTGTGGCCGCGGTGGAAATCGCCGTCGATGCCCGTGAAGGTGAGCCCGAGCTCGCCGACGGCCTGCGTCTGGAAGCGGCCGGACGGCGCGACATAGAGGCCGGCGACCTCGGCCTCCAACTTCCGGCCGGGCACGATCTCGATCTCGTCGGAAAAAAGCGCGATGGTCTCCGGCGCGGCGCGCATCACATCATCCGCATCAGCGCGCCGCCGATCGAATAGCCGGCGCCGAAGGCGCACAGCAGCCCGTAGTCGCCGGGCTTCAGGTCGGCGTGGTTTTCCTTCAGCGCCACGATGGCGCCGGCAGCGGCCGTGTTGCCGAGCCGGTCGAGCACCAGCGGCGCGCGGTCCTGGTCGGCGTCGTGGCCGAGCGCCATCCTGAGGATCATGGCGTTCATGCGCGCGTTCGCCTGATGCAGCCAGAAGCGGCGGATGCCGTGCGGGTCGAGACCGTGCTCGGCCAGGAACTGCACGATGAAGCGATGCCCCGCCACCGTGACTTCCTTGAAGACCTTGTTGCCGAGCTGGACGATCATGTTGTCGGCCATCTCCACGATCGAAGTGTCCTCCTGCGAGGCCCGGTTGAGGAAGCCGAAATTGGAGCGGATCGCGTTGGAGAACTGCGTCCAGGTGCGCGTATCCAGCACCTCCAGCCGGCCCGGCCGCATCTCGCTTTCGCCGAGCGGTTCGACGATCATGGAGGTCGAGGCGTCTCCGAAGATGAAGTGCGTCTGCCGGTCGCGGAAATTGAGGTGGCCGGAGATGATCTCGGGCGTGACGACGAGCACGCGCTTCTGCGCGCCGCTCCTGACCAGATTGGCGGCCACATGCAGGCCGGCCGCGGCCGACGAGCAGCCGAGGCTCATGTCGAAGGCCGCGCCAGAGGTGCCGAGTTCCTTCTGCATCTCGATCGACATCGCCGGATAATTGCGCTGCTGGTGCGAGGCCGCGCAGATGACCATATCGATCTGGGCCGGATCGATGCCGGCGTCCTTGATCGCCTGGCGCGCCGAGGCGACGCCGAATTCGGCCATCACCGAGAGCTCTTCATTGTCGCGGCGCGGGATGCGGGGCGTCATCCGCTCGGGATCGAGGATGCCGTCCGCGGAAATGACATGGCGCGATTTGACACCCGAGGCGTGCTCGATGAAGGCGACGCTCGATTCGGGCAGAGGTTCCTTGCCGCATTTCGCCCTTTTCCTGTTTTCCCGGGCGACCCACTCGTTGAAGCTTTGGACAAGCTCCTCATTGGTAATCTCGGCCTCGGGTATCTTCACTCCGATGCCGGTGATCGCGACGCGGTTCATGCTTGTTCCAATTCCGTACCTGGGCGGCGGGACGCGTACCCACGGGCACGCGGAATGGCCGGAGATGATGGGCCGAAGGGGTTTAGGGCCGATTAAGCATCCGTGTAAAGAAAGCGGAGGCATTTCCCCCGCATTGTGGTTTCCGTGTGGCGCAATCGCGGGCGCCTACCGAACCGCCACGATGAACAGCCGCGGAAAGCGCAGCAGCACCTTGCCGTCCTTGCACGGCGGATAGGCCGCGCGGATACGCGCCAGGTAGTCGGCCAGAAAAGTCTCGCGCTCGCCTGGATCGAGCGGATCGAGGAAGGGCTTCAGCCCGGTCGACTTCACCCATTCGACGATCGCCTCCGCCCCGGCGAGCGGATGGTTGTAGGCCGTGTGCCAGATGTCGAGCCGGCTCAAGCGTTCGATCAGGAGATCGTAGTAGAAGCCGACGGGCGGCAGCGGCGCCCGCGCCGCGCCTTCGAGCTTCGACCTGAACGGCATCGCCGCCGCCGTCTCGCGCATCGTCCGGTGTGAGGCCTCGGTCAGATTGTCCGGCATCTGGACGGCGAGCACGCCGCCGGGCGCGAGATGTTCCGTAAGCCGGTGGAGCACCGCGGGGTGTTCCGGCAGCCACTGGAAGACGGCGTTGGCGAAGATCACGTCGACCGGCGCCGCCGGCGTCCAGCCGGCGGCGTCGGACTGCTCGAAACGGATGCCGGGCAGCCGCGTCCGCGCCTTTTCCAGCATGTCCGGCGATGTGTCGATGCCCGTCACCTGAGCCTTCGGCCAGCGCGCAGCGAGGAGCTCGGTCGAGTTCCCCGGCCCGCAGCCGATATCGACGACGCGTTTTGGATTTTCGAGCGGGATCTGTGCCAGCAGATCCCGTGCCGGCCGGGTGCGCTCGTCCTCGAATTTGAGATATTGCGCGGCCGACCAGTCGGGGCGGAGGGAGGACTGGTTCATGGGATACCTCGTCAGGACAGGAGCAGAAACGCCGATCCCTATGCCACCCTACCGGGCGGAACGCCATCATCCAGATCGGGACATCGCTTTTCGGCTGCTCGTCCAGACGGTCCGGTCCGCTTGCGGCATGATCCTGCGTCAGCCGATGACTTTGCGCTCGACAAGCGTGGAAATCCGCTCTTTGCTGTATCCCAGCAGGTCGGCGAGGATCGATCTCGTATGCTCGCCCAGCAAAGGCGCATGCGCCATCGGCTCATCTTCGAAGCGGCCGACAAAACGGACAGGCGAGTCGATCACGCGGATCGTTCCTCCTGTCGGATGCTCATAGCTCCGGATCATCTTCCGCTCGCCAACCACCGGCTCGTTCAGCGCCTCGCCGACCGAGTTGACCATGGAATTGGGCACGTCCGCGGCATCGAGGATTTCATGCCATTCGGTTGCCGTACGGGTTTTCAGTATCTCTCCGACCAGCGGCTGCAGGATATCGCGATGGGCACTCCGGTCCGCAACGGTACGGAACCGGGAATCCTCCGCAAGATCCGGACGGCCGATCGCCATGCACAGCTTCTCCCAGAAATCGCCGACGTGAGGGGCGATCACGATATGGCCGTCCTTGCAGGGGTAGAGGCCGTAGGGGACCACGCTGTAATGTCCGCCGCCATAGCGGGCCGGACTTTTACCGGTCATCAAATATATTTCGCCCAGACACCCCAATATGCCGATCAAACCGTCGAATAGGCTGAGGTCGATTTCCAGAGCCTCTCCGGTGGCATTGCGGTGCTGAAGAGCGGACAGCACGCTGATGGCCGCCCAGACGCCCCCGGCGATATCGCCGAGCGGTACGCCGATCTTGGTAGGCGGCCCGTCGGGCTCGCCCGTCAGGGACATCACGCCACTCATCGCCTGTGCTACGACGTCGAAGGAGGGCTTGTTGCTCATCGTGTTGCCTTTGCCGTAGCCACTGATTGAACACACGATGAGCTTGGGATTGGCCGCGCGCAGGATTTCCGTCGAAAGGCCGAGCCGGTCCATCACGTCCGGTCGGAAGTTCTCTATGATGATGTCGGCATGGCGTGCCAGGTCGAGCGCAACGTCATGACCCTCGGGCGTCCGCGTATCGATCGCGATGCTTTTCTTGTTGTGATTGATCGCATGGAAATAGTGGCTTTCTCCCTCGACGATCGGCGGAAGCGCGCGCGTCCGGTCTCCCGTCCCGAGCGCCTCCACCTTGAGTATCTCCGCTCCGAGGTCACCAAGGATCTTCGTACAGAACGGACCGGCGAACACCCGGGTCAGATCGAGCACCCGGATCCCTGACAGCGGTCCGGAACGTACGGCCTTGTTTTCCTGGGACGCCGTGCATTGCGCGTTTTCCAAGGCTCTGCCTCTCATGCTTACGAACGGGATGCGCCGAGGTTCGCATCTCCGGGCAACGCCGGCGCGCCGTCGTCCGACCCGGCCTCGACGGTGGGCCTGATCGTGCCGATCAGGAATAGGTAGACAAGCGCACCCAGGAGGGCGAAGACCCCGATGATAACCACCGGCGCGATGTATGAGCCGCCGGCCAGTTCCACGGACAGGCCGATCAGCGGACCGCCGATCAGAGGCGCAATGATGCCGCCGATCAGTTGCACGCCCGCCACGAAGCCTACCCGGTCCTTCGAAGGCGCGAGATCACCCGGCAAAGCCTGGATAGTGGCGCTGGTGAAGGTGATGCCGGCATAGGCGAAGCAGAATATCGCCAATGCCACCCACGGGGATGAGGCGAACACCGCGACGATGATGAGCGAGGAAACCACGAGACCGCCGACGAGGCAGGTCTTGCGGGCCGCCGTGAGCGACCAGCCGCGCCGATAGAGCATATCGGTGGTCAATCCGCCGAGCAGCACGCCCGCCACGGCAGATATCGAAGGCAAGGCGCCCCAGGTGCCGATCTGGTGGAGCGAAAAATGCCTGGCCGACATCAGGTAGGAAGGAAACCAGGACAGGAAGAAGAAATTGACCAGGTTGGCACAGAAGAAACCCACCGCCAGTCCCCATATGTTGCGGTGCAGGGCAAGGCGCCAATCGATCTTTTTTGCCTTCGGCCGCTCGGCGACCCGCGGGGCCGCAACGGCTGCCCGTTCCGCCTCGCTGAGCGGCGCGGAGGGATCCCGATAGACCAGATACCACAGTATGCCGAAGACGACGCCGATCACGCCGGTTATGACGAAAGAGTAGCGCCAGCCGAACCTGACCATCAGGAAGACGACGAAAGGATAGGCGATCGCCGATCCGATGGTGACGGCGCTGTGCCAGATGGAGGTCGCGATGCCCCGCTGCCTGATCGGAAACCAGAGCGCGACGACCTTCGTGTTCGTGGGAAAGGATGCTCCCTCCGCGCCGCCCATGACAATGCGCGGCACCATCAGGGACATCATGTTCCAGCCGAAACCCGTGGCGCCCGACGCGACCGACCAGATGACCATGCAGGCGGCATAGACCTTGCGCGACCCCCATTTATCGAGGAGGTGGCCGACGGGAATGACGCCGATCAGATAGAGCCAAAAGAAAGACCCGAGAAGCAGGCCCACCGATGCCGGCCCGAGATTGAGCTCCTTGGCCATCACGGGAACCGCGATCGAAAAGTTGGTTCGATCGACAAAATTGATGACGGTACCGACAAAGCACAGGGCTAATGCGAACCAGCGGGCATTCATAGCGATCCTCCTTCGCTGCCATCACCCCGACACGCCTGACGGCAGCCGTTGGGGCGCTCTCCCCTTGAACGTGTTCAAACCAGGGCAGCACGCCTCCACGCCGCGCCCTATGAATTCATTCGTTCATAGAAGTGCGTCACATAAAATCATTTGTCAATTATATAAGCTAAAATTAGGACATATGACAAATATAAATCCTATTATAGGACAAACGTCCTGCAAAGGGGTCCGGACCGGAAGGGAGAAGACGATGGGCGGCGTCAAGGTTGAGAGACGGGGTCGGATTGTAGTCGCGGTTCTCGACAATCCGCCCGTCAACGCATTTTCCGACGATATGCGGCGGGAACTGCTGGCCTGCATCGAAGACATAAACGACGACGAAGCGGCCCATGTGATGATCCTCGCCGCGGCCGGAGAAAAGGCGTTCTGCGCGGGCGCCGACCTGAACGAACTCCGCGACCTCACGCCCGAAACGCGGCGGGAGCGAAGCGAGGAATTGACGCGCACCTGGCTGAAGATCGAATCTATCCGGATCCCGGTCGTCTGCGCCATCGGCGGTGCCGCCATCGGCGCGGGGACGGTCATAGCCAGCCTGTGCGACTACCGTATCGCCTCCGAACATGCCTTCTTCAGCTATCCGGAGATTGATCGGGGAACGGTCGGCGGCGGCGGGGTCTTCATGAGGCGGACAGGCGTGCCCCCCGGTGTCATCCGCGAAGCCCTCTATACCGGCCGCCGCTTTTCGGCGGCGGAAGCGCTCGCCGTCAACCTGGTGGACCGCGTCGTCCCCTCCTCGCAGTTGATGGAAACGGCGGAACGGCTTGCAGACGCCATGGCCGCGAAATCCCGCCAGGCGCTCATTCTGACCAAGAAGGCGATCGTGGCGACGGAAACCGAACTGGATTGGGAAGCGGCCTACAGGAAGACACATCCGCTTGCCGCCGAAGCGACCAGGGTTCTGGCCGCGAAAAAAGCTTCGTCACGAGAGGACTGACCCGGGCGAGTGGAGCGCCTGGTGCGGATATGCAAGCCATGCGGGCATTGCGGTCGGACCCGACCTCGGGCATTGAGACGGTAGAAGCGGAGGGCATTCCATGCGCTCAGGACCGGACGATCTCGACGTACAGATATTGGATATTCTCGGCAAGGATGCCCGTCAGTCGGCGCGCTCCATCGCGCGCGAGATCGGCGTGTCGCCCGGCCTTGTGCTCGAACGTGTCCGGCAGATGGAGGGTGCGGGGCTCATTCGCGGCTACCGGGTCGAGGTGAATCCGCAAAGCATAGGCCTCCAGATCACCGCAAGCCTGGCCATCCAATTGTCTCCCGGAATTGACGTCGAGCCACTGATGGATCAGCTCATCGCCATCGAAGGCGTCGAGGTGGTGAACTGGACGACGGGCAAGTCCCTGATGCTTGCGGCCGTCCGCTGCCAGGATACGCGTGAACTGCGTGAGATCGTCAAAAAGGTGAGAAAGCTCGAAGGCGTCGAGACCGTCGAAGTTCTGGTCAGCCTGGCATCCCGAAGGCGGGCCGGCGGTCAGTTTGCATTCGTCTGGACGAACTCGGCTCACAAATAGCCGCCGGCCGAAAAGACGTGCGGGATGCGCCGACGGAAATCGTGACCTCGACCTTCTTCCCCTACCTTCTCAGCCTTTTATACGTCATCCGGTGCTGAACTGGAGCTTCGGACAACCAGCAGCAGCTTCCTTTCCTACCGCGCGAATACCACTTTCACGCCGCGCTGGCGGAAATAAGCCTGCATGAGCTTCCGGCCGGAACGGTTGCCCTGCGCGAGTCTTCCCGGATCGAACACCGCCTCCTTCAAACCCTCGCGCGCCAGTGCTGCCTTAAGCATGGCGATATGGGCGTCGAGATCGGCATTGTCGGCTTGTAGCGAGGCATAGATCGCCTCTATAGCCTCAGCCACGGTTGGATCGCTCAACGGTCGCACCCCCACCAGATTGGACGCAACGCCCTCACCTTGTCAGCCTCTTATACGTCATCCGGTGCGGGTTGAGCGCCTCGGGGCCGAGGCGGCGGGCCTTGTCGGCCTCGTAATCCTCGAAATTGCCCTCGAACCATTCGACATGGCTGTCGCCCTCGAAGGCGAGCATGTGGGTCGCCATGCGGTCGAGGAACATGCGGTCGTGGCTGATGATGACGGCGCAGCCGGCGAAATTCTCCAGCGCGTCCTCGAGCGCGGCGAGCGTCTCGGTGTCGAGATCGTTGGTCGGCTCGTCGAGGAGGAGCACGTTGCCGCCCTCCTTCAGCATCTTGGCGAGGTGGACGCGGTTGCGCTGGCCGCCGGAGAGGTTGCCGACCTTCTGCTGCTGGTCGCCGCCGCGGAAATTGAAGGAGGAGCAATAGGCCCTGGAGTTCACCTCGTGCTTGCCGAGCCTGATGACCTCCGCGCCGCCGGAGATTTCCTCCCATACGGTCTTGCCCGGATCGAGCGCGTCGCGGCTCTGGTCGACATAGCCGAGCTTGACGGTCTCGCCGACGCGCACCGATCCGCCGTCGGGCTTCTCCTGCCCGGTCAGCATCTTGAAGAGCGTCGTCTTGCCGGCGCCGTTCGGGCCGATGACGCCGACGATGCCGCCGGGCGGCAGCTTGAACGTCAGATCCTCGATCAGGAGCGTGTCGCCGAACCCCTTAGACAGGTCCTCCGCCTCGATGACGACGTTGCCGAGCCGCTCGCCATGCGGAATGACGATCTGCGTGTCGGACGGGCGGCGCTTGTCGGCCGCGTCGAGCAGTTCCTCGAAAGCCTTGATGCGGGCCTTCGATTTGGTCTGGCGCGCCTTGGGCGAGGAGGCGATCCACTCGCGCTCGCGGCTGATGGCCCGCTGGCGGGCGTCGTCCTCGCGGCCCTCCTGCTTCAGTCGCTTGGCCTTGGCGTCGAGATAGGCCGTGTAATTGCCCTCGTAGGGTATGCCGCGCCCGCGATCGAGCTCGAGGATCCAGCCGGTGACGTGGTCGAGGAAATAGCGGTCGTGGGTGATGATCATCACGGCGCCGGGATAGTCGCGCAGGTGCTTTTCGAGCCATGCCGTCGTCTCGGCGTCGAGATGGTTGGTCGGCTCGTCGAGCAGCAGGAGATCGGGCTGGCGCAGCAGAAGCTGGCAGAGGGCGACGCGACGCTTCTCACCGCCGGAAAGCTTGGCGACGTCGGCATCCTTCGGCGGGCAGCCGAGCGCGTCCATCGCCATCTCGACCTGCTGCTCGAGGTCCCACAGATTGAGGCGGTCCATCTCGTCCTGCAGCTTCGACGCCTCGTCCGCCGTCTCGTCGGAATAGTTCATCATGAGTTCGTTGTAGCGCTCGACGATCGCCGTCTTGGCGGCCACGCCCTCCATGACGTTGCCGAACACGTCGAGCGCCGGGTCGAGCTGCGGCTCCTGCGGCAGGTAGCCGACAGTCGCGCCCTCGGCGAGCCACGCCTCGCCTGAAAACTCCTTGTCGAGGCCGGCCATGATCTTGAGCACCGTCGACTTGCCGGCGCCGTTCGGCCCGAGGATGCCGATCTTGGCGTCGGGGTAGAAGGAGAGGTGGATGTTCTCCAGCACCTTCTTGGTGCCGTAGGCCTTGGAGAGGCCGGACATGTGATAGATGAACTGGCGTGCCACGCGCGCTTTTCCCGTTGTCTGGAATAAAGGGAGAGTTGCGCGCTATTTAGGCGATGCGGGATTGCGGGGCAAGGCGGATGAGGATCCAACCCTGCGTCATCCCGGTTTTCGATCCGGGCCCCCGGGTCTTGCCTTCGGCAAGCCCGAGGACAGGCTCAGCGAGGGGAGAAAGACGGGATGACGCGCGCGCAGGTCATCCTCCTGCCATGGCCTGTCAGGAGCCCTGCCCTTCCGACCCTTCCCCTCCCGGTCCAAACCGGCAACATAGCGGCAAGAGGAGCTTGCCCTTGCCGAGGAAACGCCGCGAGATTTCGACAACCGACGCCCGCAATATTTGGCTGCATGCGCAGCGGCTGGACGAGGCAGAACCTTTCGGTGCCGGGCCGGAGGCGACAAGGCTCGCCGTCGAGCATCTGGGTTATGTTCAGATCGATACGATCAACGTCATCGAGCGCTCGCACCACCACATCCTTTACACGCGCATTCCGAAGTACTTGCGCGAGGACTTGCAGCGGGCGCAGAGCGACGACAAAAGCGTCTTCGAATACTGGACGCACGCGCTGTCCTACGTGCCGACGCGCGATATCCGGCTTTATCTCGGCATGATGAAGCGCGGCGAGGCGAGGCCGAACCGCTGGTATCCAGGCGTCACCGACAAGGACATCAGGAAGGTGATGCGGCGGATCCGCAAGGAGGGGCCGATCACCATCCGCGACATCGACGACGACGTGCTGGTGGAGAAGGAGCATCTGTGGGCGAGCCGCAAGCCGTCGAAGCGGGCGCTGCAACTGCTTTTCTACCGCGGCGTGCTGGCGATCTCCGCGCGCGAGGGCATGCTGAAGACCTACGACCGGATGGAGCGGCATTTCGGCTGGGAAAAGCGCCCGCGCCCGGCGAGCGAGAACCAGTTCGCCGAATATGTGCTCGACCGGGCGCTCACCGCTCAGGGTATCATAAGCCTCGATTCGGCCTGCCATCTCGACGCGCCGCGAAAGCCGGCAGTGCGGAAGATCATCGAGCGGCGCGTGCGCGTCAAGAAACTCGTGCCGGTCGCCATCGAAGGCGCCGGCCGGGCCGAGCACTGGGCGACGCCGGAAGCGCTGGACGCGACGCCGGCGCCGGAGCGGCCGCTGATCCATATCCTCTCGCCCTTCGATCCGCTGGTGATCCAAAGGAAACGGCTGGCGCTCTTCTTCGGCTACGACCACAAATTCGAGGCCTATCTACCGAAGGAGAAGCGCGTCTTCGGCTATTTTTCATTGCCGGTGCTGGCCGGCGACGAGATCGTCGCCGTGCTCGACCTTAAGACCGACAGGGCGGCGGGAAAACTGCTCGTCCAGCAATGGAGTTGGGTGGGCGGTGGCGAGGCCGGACGGCACAAAGAGGCGATCAAGGAGGAACTGGAACGGTTCGAGCGGTTTCAATTGGGGTGAGGCGCACGCCGTCACAATCCGTCATGTAAATGGCGGCAGGGATAGAGAAGTTACTCCGGAACATAAGTTCCCTCATCTAAGCCACGAAGCATTCCACTTGCATCGGCCGACTGTGGAAAAATTCTGTCGTCAACCAGCTTCTGCAGCACTTCTCGTGCATCGTCCGAGAAAAGCGCAAGCGTATGGATGGCTGCCTTCAACCTGACCTGCTCATTTGGGTGATCGTACAGGCTTACAAGTGATCTTCGCTGGTCGCCGGGCCGGCTGCGCAATTCATTTGCAACGGCCATCATGGCGTCGAATGCGCGGTTGTAGCGAGAGTTGTTGAAATTCATACTAGCGTCGTATTGCTCCAGGCATGATTTCTCGAAACGATCAACCAATTTATCTAACGGCATTTTTGAAAGGATCATTTCAGGACTCCAAAATCCTTAAGCTTTTCCAATCCGATTCGATATCGCTCTTGCCAAGTCTTCCCACGCAAATAGTCGCGAGGTGTCATTCCACCAAAATCCTCATTCTTTGTACTATACCACCGATTGATCTCCCAATGCTTGAACCTGGGAATGCGCACCGTGTTTTCCGGCGAGTTGATCCAGCTTTCCGGATACCCATCACGCCTGCCGGGCGTTTGCTCGACGATATGGTGGATATCGTAGCCGGTCTTTGGCTCCTTCGCCGCCTGTCACGCCTCAAGGGTCACCCGCCGGACATTGCCGCGGGCTTGTTCAGGAGCTAACCCTGCGGTCGGGAGGGCTGCCGTCTATGCCGTTCGACGAACGACGCGTTCTGGCATCGCCGACCGGCGCGGCGCTGAACCTTCTTGTCAGGAAAGCAGTCGAACCGACTCGCGCGATTGTGCAAATCAACCACGGCCTCGCCGAGCACGCCGGGCGCTACGCGCCCTTCGCCGATCATCTGGCGGCGTACGGCTTCCAAATCTATGTACACGACCATCGCGGCCATGGCGGGACGACAGCGCCGGATGCGCCACCCGGCATGTTCGCGCGCGAGAACGGGGCCGAAAAGGTGATCGCCGACGTACTTGCTATCCATGAATTGATCGCGAAAGAGCATCCCGGCTTGCCGGTGATCGTCTTCGGCCATTCTATGGGTGGCCTGATCGCGCTCAACTTCGTTCAGCGCCACGGCCGGCGCGTCGCCGGCGCCGCCGTCTGGAACGCCAATTTCTCCGCCGGACCATCGGAGCGGCTGGCAAGACTCCTGCTTCTCTGGGAGCGCTTTCGTCTCGGCTCCGACGTGCCGTCCCGCCTGCTGCCAAAGCTCACCTTCCAGGCCTGGGCCCGGCAGATACCCAACCGCCGCACGGAATTCGACTGGCTGTCGCGCGACCCGGCCGAAGTGGACGCCTACATCGCCGACCCGCTTTGCGGCTGGGACGCATCGGTGTCGATGTGGCGGGACATCTTCGACCTCATCTTCACGGGCGCCGACGACCGCAATTTCGCGGCCGTCAGGCGGGACTTGCCCTTCCACCTCGTCGGCGGCGAAAGGGACCCGGCCACAGCCGGCGGCAAGGCCGTCCGCGACCTCGACGCACGCCTTCGCCGGCTGGGTTTTTCCGATGTTTCAACAAGAATCTATCCCGATACGCGGCACGAATCCCTGAACGAAGTGAACCGCGACGTCGTGATGGCGGATTTCGTGGAATGGCTGAACGAGGCGGCCCTTCGCTGAACCGCTGGCCCATGGGGTTGGCGGGCCCGGCCGTTTACATTCACTCTTTTGGCAGGCAAGGAAGAGGCTGAATAATACCCCCGGTCCGAGCCCGTTTCATGTCCCCTCCTCCGCTTTCCGGCATCCGCGTCGTCGAACTCGCCCGCATCCTCGCCGGCCCATGGGCCGGGCAGTTGCTGGCCGACCTCGGCGCCGATGTCATCAAGATCGAGAACCCGAAGGGCGGCGACGACACGCGAAGCTGGGGGCCGCCCTTCGTCCAGGGCAAGGGCGGGGAGAACCTTTCGGCCGCCTATTACCATTCAACCAATCGCGGCAAGCGCTCCGTCGCCCTGGATTTCTCCGAGCCCGAAGGGGCGGAGACGTTGAAGAAGCTGATCGCCACCGCCGACGTGCTGATCGAGAATTTCAAGGTCGGCGGCCTGAAGAAATACGGCCTCGACTACGAGAGCGTGAAGACGCTCAACCCGCGCCTCGTCTATTGCTCCATCACCGGCTTCGGCCAGACCGGACCTTATGCGCCGCGCGCCGGCTACGATTTCATCATCCAGGGCATCGGCGGGCTGATGTCGATCACCGGCGAACCCGGCCGCGAGCCGCAGAAGGTCGGCGTCGCCGTTTCCGACATCTTCACCGGGCTTTATTCCGTCATCGCCATCCAGGCGGCGCTCCGCCACGCCGAGAAGACCGGAGAAGGCCAATATATCGACATGGCGCTGCTCGATACGCAGTGTTCGATCCTCGGCAACCAGAACCTGAACTATCTCGTCTCCGGCAAGGTGCCGGTGCAGATGGGCAACGCCCATATGAACATCGCGCCTTACGAGGTGCTGCCGGTGAAGGACGGGCACGTCATCCTGGCGGTCGGCAATGACGGCCAGTTCCATCGCTTCTGCGGCGCGCTCGGCATTCCGGAACTGGCGCAGGACCCCGATTTCGCCACCAACCCGGCGCGCGTGGCCAATCGCGTGCGGCTGCGCGAAAGGCTGGTTGCGGAACTTGCCGGACGCGAGAAGGCGCCGCTGCTCGCCGCGCTCGAAAGGGCTACCGTGCCGGCGAGCCCGATCAACAACATCGCCGAGATGTTCGAGGACCCGCAGATCGTGGCGCGGAACATGCGCATGGACCTCTCCGACGCGGACGGCAACGTGCTGCCCTCGGTTCGCGCGCCGATGCTGATGTCCCGGACGCCGCTTGCCTACGAGCGCCCCTCGCCACGCCTCGGCGAGCATACGGAAGAGGTGTTGGCGGAGTTGGAGGACGAAGGAAAATGAACGGCCGTCTTGAGTATCTCTTGAGTCATCCCACCCGCGCCTCGAACGGAACCCTTTCATGAAAACAGGCGGCCAGCTCATCGTCGACGCACTCGAGGCGAATGGCGTCGACCGTCTCTATTGCGTACCGGGCGAAAGCTATCTCGCCGTGCTCGACGCGCTGCACGATTCGAAAATTCGCACCATCGTCTGCCGCCAAGAAGGCGGCGCGGCGATGATGGCCGACACCTATGGCCGGCTGACCAGCCGGCCCGGCATCTGCTTCGTCACGCGCGGGCCGGGCGCCACCAACGCATCAGCCGGCATCCATATCGCGCGGCAGGATTCCATTCCGATGATCCTGTTCATCGGCCAGATCGCCCGCGGGGCGCGCGACCGCGAGGCCTTCCAGGAGATCGACTACCGCGCCTTCTACGGCAGCGTCGCCAAATGGGTGACCGAGATCGACGATCCGGCGCGCATCCCCGAACTCGTCACCCGCGCCTTCGCCACCGCGACCTCCGGCCGGCCGGGACCGGTCGTGATCGCGCTGCCGGAGGACGTGTTGACCGAGGAAACGGAAGCGCCTGCTGCCCAGCCCTATACGGCCGTCGAGACCGCGCCGGGCGCGGCCGAGATGGCGGCGATCGAGGAATTGCTCGGCAGTGCGAAAAGGCCCTTCGCCATCCTCGGCGGCACGCGCTGGAACGAGAAGGCCGTCGCCGATTTCCAGAAAGCCGCGGAGAATTGGGCGCTGCCGGTCGGCTGCTCCTTCCGCCGCCAGATGCTGTTCGACCATCTCCACCCGAACTATGCCGGCGATGTCGGCATCGGGCCCAACCCGAAGCTCGCCAACCGCATCAAGGAGGCCGACCTGGTGCTGCTTGTCGGCGGGCGACTGGGCGAAATGCCCTCCTCCGACTACACGCTGCTCAAGAGTCCTTACCCCGACCAGAAGCTCGTTCATGTCCATCCGGACACGAATGAACTCGGTCGCGTCTATCGGCCGACGCTTGCCGTCAACGCCTCGCCGATCGCCTTCGCCGCTGCCTTCGCGGAGCGGAAGCCGAAGGCCGAGCCTTCATGGGCGGACGACACTGCAGCCATGCACCAGGCCTACCTGCAATGGTCGATGCCCCCGGAGGCCGGTCCCGGCGCGGTGCTGATGGGGCCGATCATGAAATATCTGGAGAGCGTGCTGCCGGAAGACGCCATCATCACCAACGGCGCCGGCAACTACGCCACCTGGATTCATCGCTTCCACCGCTTCCGCCGTTTCGGCACCCAGGCGGCGCCCACTTCCGGTTCGATGGGCTTCGGCACGCCCGCCGCCGTCGCCGCCAAGCAGCTTTATCCCGACCGCCTCGTCATCGCCTTTGCCGGCGACGGCTGCTTCCTGATGAACGGGCAGGAATTCGCGACCGCGGTCCAGTACGACTTGCCGATCGTGGTGATCGTGGTCAACAACGGCATCTATGGCACGATCCGCATGCACCAGGAGCGCGAATATCCGGGCCGTGTTTCCGGGACGGATATCCGCAACCCGGATTTCGCCGCGCTCGCCCGCGCCTATGGCGGCCATGGCGAGACGGTGGAAAAGACGGAGGAGTTCGCACCGGCTTTCGAGCGCGCCCGCAATTCCGGCAAGCCGGCGATCGTCGAGATCAGGCTCGATCCGGAGGCCATCACGCCGACGCGAACGCTGACGGACATCCGGGAAAAGAGATGACGGAGCGGCGTGGGAAAGGAACCCTCCGGCCTCCGCACCCGCAACCTGCCCCGGTATTGCCTTAGTGCCCGCATCTCGCCGTCACGCGGTGTGGCCTCGCTTTCCGTTCGGTGCTAAGGAGCGCCGAAAACGCGCCCCCCGGTTTCCATGAACCTGTCCGACAATCCGAAAATATCGGTCGTGATCCCCTGCCGGAACGAGGAAGCCAACCTCGCCTTCCTGCTTGACGAGATCGAGCGCGCGCTCGCCGGCCGGCCGTTCGAGATCATTGTGGTCGACGACGGCTCGACCGACGGGACGCGCCGCATGGTCGCCGAACGCATACGGATTGCCGGCTCGCCGGTCCGGCTGATCGCGCATGACCGCTCCGCCGGCCAGTCCGCCGCCGTCCGTTCCGGCGTCTTCGCGGCGCGCGGCGGGATCGTCGCGACCATGGATGGCGACGGCCAGAACGATCCCGCCTATATCCCGAAGCTCGTGGATGCGCTGCTTGCCGCCGGCGACGCCACGGGCATCGTCGCCGGCCAGCGCCTGAAGCGCACGGACACAAGGCTGAAGCAGCTTTCCTCCCGCTTCGCCAACGCCTTGCGCGAGAAGATGCTGCATGACGGCACGCGCGATTCCGGCTGTGGCTTGAAGGCGCTGCCGACGGCGCTTTTCCGGCAGCTGCCCTATTTCGACGGTTGGCACCGCTACCTGCCGGCGCTGGTGCTGCGGGAGGGTTTTGCCGTCGTCCATGTCGACGTGATCGACCGCCAGCGCCGTCACGGCAAGTCCAACTACGGCATTCTCGACCGGGGCTTGCGCGGCGTGCTCGACCTTGTCGGCGTGTGGTGGCTGCGCCGCCGGCGCAAGGTGGTGCCCGAAATCAGCGAGGTGCGGCCTTGAGCGCTACTTTCAGCCATCTCGTCGGCTGGTTCGACAAGGTCTTCATCGACCAGTTCGACGCCTGGGTCCTTCTCGGCTTCGTCGCGCAGGCCTTCTTCACCATGCGCTTCCTCGTGCAGTGGATCGCATCGGAGCGCGCCAAGCGCTCGGTCGTGCCGATCGCCTTCTGGTTCTTCTCGCTCGGCGGCGGCGCGCTCCTGTTCCTCTACGCCATCAAGCGCCAGGATCCGGTCTTCATTGCCGGCCAGGGGCTCGGCCTCCTCATATATGTCCGCAATCTGTGGCTGATCGCCAAGGAGAAGCGGGCGTCGATGAACAAGGTGGATTGAACCGCGATGGACGCGCCCGCGCCGACCGCCATGGCATCCGGGGAGCGCGGGTTAGGCGCGGCCCGCTATTGCCTGCTCGTGCTTCTCTGCCTGTTCGCCTTCCTGCCCGGCATATCGACTCTGCCGCCGACCGACCGTGACGAATCGCGCTTTGTCCAGTCGACCAAGCAGATGGTCGAGACCGGCAACTACATCGACATCCGCCTGCAGGACGAAAACCGCTACAAGAAGCCGATCGGCATCTACTGGCTGCAATCGGCCGCCGTACTGCTGAGCGGCGACGGGGCGGCGGCGCCGATCTGGGTCTATCGTCTCGTTTCCGTGCTTGGCGCGACCCTTGCCGTCCTCGCGGCGGGCTGGCTCGGCGCGCGGATGTTCGGGGCGACGGCGGGGATGATCGCCGGGGCCGTGATGGCCGGCATCCTGATGCTCGCCTTCGAGGCCCGCATCGCCAAGACCGACGCGACGCTGCTGGCGACGGCCGTCTTCGCCCAGGCAGCGCTGGCGCGCCTCTATCTCGGGGATCGCGAGGGCGCGCCGCCCGCCCGCGCGGCGCCCTGGGTGTTCTGGGCGGCGCAGGGGGCGGCGATCCTGATCAAGGGCCCGGTCGTGCCGCTCCTGAGCGCACTGACCGTCGCGGCGGTCGCCTTCTTCGACAAGGACCGCGCCTGGCTGAAAAAATTGAAGCCGTTGCGCGGCATCCTGCTCGCCGTCCTGATCTGCGTACCCTGGCTGGCGCTCATCACCTGGAAAAGCGGCGCCGCCTTCTGGCAGGAATCGGTCGGCAAGGACCTGCTCGGGAAGGTCGGCGGCGCCCAGGAATCGCATGGCGCTCCCCCCGGCTACTACGCGCTGATCTTCATGCTTTTCTTCTGGCCTTTCGCCGTGGCCGGCATCGAGGCGGGGCTGAAGGCGCTGAACCGGTTCCGCACAGACCCGCGCCTTCTCTTCTGCCTCGCCTGGTACATTCCTTACTGGATCGTGGTCGAGGCGATCCCGACCAAGCTGCCGCACTACATGCTGCCCGCCTATCCGGCGCTGGCGCTCTTGATCGCCTGGGCGGCGACGGATGCCGGCGCGGCCGGCATTCCGTTCAGGCGCTGGCAGGTCTGGTTGAGGCGGCTCGCCGTAGCCGGCTTTGTCGTCGTCACGGTGCTCCTCGCCGCGGCTTCCCTCGGCGCGACGCCTTATCTGATGAAGACTTTCTCCTGGTGGGGGCTACTGGCGGCCGTCCTGGCGCTCCTCGCCGGATGGCTGGGCTCCGGCATCCGGCCGATCGCCGAACCACTGCCGCGCATCGCATCCGCCGCGATCGCGTCGGCGGCGTTGTTCGCCGTGCTCACCGTCTTCGTCCTTCCCGGGCTGAAACCGGTCTGGCTCAGCCCGCAGA
Organism: Rhizobiales bacterium 65-79; assembly: GCA_001896885.1. GTDB lineage: Bacteria > Pseudomonadota > Alphaproteobacteria > Rhizobiales > Rhizobiaceae > Mesorhizobium_L. The sequence continues at coordinate 328,922 of MKRJ01000008.1, forward strand.
TCGCGGAGCAATTCAGGAAGATGAAGCCGTGCCCGGATTCGCGCCTGATCGCCACCGGCTACGCCGAGCCGAGCCTGGTCTTCCTCGCCGGAACCGACACGCTGCTCGCCGGACCGGAAGACGCGGCCAAGGCGCTCGCCGCCGACAGATGCGCCGTCGCGGTGGTCGACGGCCGGGACGTCGGAAAGTTCATGTCCGCCCTGCCCGGCGGGCAGGCGAGCGTCGACGAAGTGTCGACGATCCGTGGCGTCAACTATTCCAAGGGCACCGAGCGCCTGCTGATCCTGTTCCGCGACAAGCGTTGAGCCTGCCCGCTTCGTACGGCTGCCTACTTCCCGTGCTTCTTCAGCCAGGCCTTCATGCCGGCGATCTCGCTCTCCTGCGCCGCGATGATGTCCTGCGCAAGCTTCCTCAGTTCAGGATCCTTGCCATATTTCAATTCGATCCGCGCCATGTCGATCGCGCCCTGATGATGCGGGATCATGCCGCGCACGAAATCGACATCGGGGTTTCCCGAATAGTCGATCATCATCGACTTGTGCATGTCGTTCATCGCCTTCTCGAAGGCTTTGTCCGCTGGCGACCCGCCCCTTCTTGCATCCATCTTCTGCGAAGAATGATCCGTTTTCATCCCGTGCATCTGCTCGGCGGCCAAAGCCGTCGTCACCAGCGAAAGCAGTGCGATCGTAGCCGCAAGAATCATCGATCTCATGAGAATTTCGCTCCTGTCCGCCCCGCCGGCCCGATCTGCGGAAGGTAGGGCTTCCAGTTACCGGAAGGTCAAGCGGCAGCAAGATCGAGCGGCAGCAAGATCAGGCCGCGTCGAAATCGAGCACCAGCTTTTCGGTGAGCGGCCGCGACTGGCAGGCGAGCGTGAAGCCCGCTTCCATTTCCCACGGCTGCAGCGAGAAATTCACCGCCATTTCCGCCTTGCCCTCGACCACCCGGCAACGGCAGGTGCAGCACATGCCGCCGGCACAGGAATAGGGAAGTTCGATGCCGGCCGCATGCGCCGCATCGAGCACGGTCTGCTGCGGTTCGGTGACGACGAAGGAACGGCGCACGCCGTCGAGCACGACCTCCACCGGTACGCCCTTCGCCACCGCCTGCTCGACCTGGCGCGAGACCGGCCTTGGCCGCGGCGCGTCGCCCGAGGGCGTAAAGCGCTCGAAACGGATGCGGTCCTCCTCGACGCCGATCCCGCGCAGCGTTTTCGCGACATCGTCGATCATCGCGCCCGGGCCGCACAGGAATACGCCGTCGGCGCCCGCCGGGTCGATCAGACCGCGTTCGGCCAGCAGCCGGATGCGCTCCCCGTCGATGCGGCCGTTGAGGATATCGACGTCCTGCGCCTCGCGCGACAGCATGTGGACCAGCGTGAAGCGGCCGAGATAGCGGTCCTTCAGGTCCTCCAGTTCCTCGAGGAACATGATCGTATCGGTCGAGCGGTTGCCGTAGATCAGCGTGATGGTGCTCTCCTTCTCGTGGCCGAGCACCGTGCGCGCGATCGACAGCATCGGCGTGATGCCCGAGCCCGCGGCAACGAGCAGATAGTCATGCCGTCCGCCGACGAGCGCCGTGAAGCGGCCCTCCGGCGTCATCACGCGCATCGACTGGCCGACGGCGAGGCGCTCGTTGACGAAGCGCGAAAAGCGGCCGTCGGCCACCCGCTTCACCCCGACCCTCAGATGCGGATCGCCGGGCATGGAGCAGATGGAATAGGAGCGCCGTGCCTCCTCGCCGTCGATCCGGGCGGCAAGCGTCAGGTACTGGCCGGGCCGGAAGGCGAATTCCTCGGCAAGTTCCGGCGGCACGGCAAAGCCGATCGCCACCGCGTCCGGCGTGTCACGGACGATCTCGGCGACGGTCAGTTCATGGAAGCGCGCTGCCATCGCGAAACCCTATATGCATTTGAAATAATCGAACGGCTCGCGGCAGGAATTGCAGCGGTAGAGCGCCTTGCAGGCGGTCGAGCCAAACTCGGAAACGCGTGAGGTATTTTCCGAGCCGCATTTCGGGCAATGGACTATCGTCTCGCCGAAAAGCGCGCGGACCGAATTCGCTGCCTTTTCCGGTGGCGCTATGCCGAAGGCGCGCAGTTTCTCCCGCCCCTCCGCCGTGATCCAGTCCGTCGTCCAGGCCGGCGAGATGACGCGCTCCACGCGCGCGTCGAAGCCGGCCCCGCGCAAAGCCGCCTCGACCGAAAGCTCGATCGCCAGCACGGCGGGACAGCCGGAATAGGTCGGCGTCACCTTGGCCACCGCGACGCCGCTCTCGATTTCGACCGAGCGCAGGATGCCGAGATCGGCGATGGTCACGCACGGCACTTCCGGATCGAGCACGGAGGCGGCGGCCTGCCACGCCTTCGCGGCAGCATCGAGCCCCTTCGCACCCCCCCCTGGCCTGCCGGCCATCTCCCCCTCAAGAGCAGGGTAGCCGTATGTGGCCGAATTACCCCCACTCCGTCGCGCTTCGCGCGCCACCTCTCCCCCATTTTCGTGGGGTAGAGGAAGGGAATCAGGCCTTGCGGCCAGCGCTTCCTCTCCCCCGTCGATCGGGGGAGAGGTGGTCAGCGAAGCTGATCGGAGTGGGGGTCGAACTTCATCCGAGATTGCCTCGCGCACGAGGGTGATTCCGTAAGATGCCGTGCGATCCGGGAGCGCCCTCACCACACCGCTCCCGGATAGGTGCGCTGCATATATTGCAGATCGGCGAGCAGATAGCCCATCGCCTCGCCATGGCGGCCATGGCGGCCGCCGCTCTGCGCCCAGGGCGCGGCGGGGATTGCCAGCCCGGCCTCGACGAAGACCGCGCCGATCGTCCGGTCGAATTCCTGCCGGAGCGACGCCGGATCGGGCGCGACGCCCGCCGCCGCCATCGCCTCCGTCACCTCGTCCGTCTCGAACAATTCGCCAACATAGGGCGCGAGTTCCTCCGCCGCAGCCTTCATCCGCCGCGCGCTCTCCTCGGTGCCGTCGCCGAGGCGCACCACCCATTCGCCGGCATGGCGGATATGATAGGCGACTTCCTTGACGGCCTTGGCCGCGATGCCGGCAAGCGTCGCATCGCTGGAGGCCGTCATGGCGCGCCACATCGGCTCCATGAAGGCCGCGAAAGTGAGCTGCCGCAGCATGGTATGGGCGAAATCGCCGTTTGGCCGCTCGGCGAGCAGGCAGTTCCTGTATTCGCGCTCACGCCTCAGATAGGCGAAATCGTCCTCCGTGCGCCCCTCGCCTTCCACCTCCGCGGCATAGGCGTAGAGCGCCCTCGCCTGCCCGATGAGGTCGAGCGCCATGTTCGGCATGGCGAGGTCTTCTTCGAGCATCGGCGCATGGCCGCACCATTCCGAGAGCCGGTGGCCGAGGATCAGATGGTCGTCGGCGAGGCGCAGCAGGAATTCGAGGAGTTTTTCCCTGTCAGCCGTCGGGATTCCGGGCGCGGCCATCACATATGCCCCACTTCGTCGGGAATGTCGTAGAAGGTGGGATGCCGGTAGATCTTCGAGGCCGCCGGCTCGAAATTCTCGGCCTTCTGCTCGGGATCGGAGGCCGTGATCGAGACGGACGGCACCACCCAGATCGAGGTGCCTTCGCCGCGCCGCGTATAGACGTCGCGCGCCGCCTGTAGCGCCATCACGGCGTCGGCCGCGTGCACCGAGCCGCAATGCTTGTGCGCCAGCCCGTTGCGCGGCCGGATGAAGACTTCCCAGAGGGGGATCTGGTTTTTGGTGGTCATCACATTACCTGCCTTTGGCCAAGCACATTCCCCTCTCCGTCTCGGCTTCGCCTCGACACCTCTCCCCAAAGGGGTGAGGAACCCAAGCTCTGAAACGCCGCGGACGCGGCGGGCTCGGTTCCTTGCCCCTTTGGGGAGAGGTGATTTGCGAAGCAAATCGGAGAGGGGTTTTCCATCATCACTCCGCTGCCATCTTTGTTGCCGCCTCGCGCGCGCGGCGCTTTTCGGCATGCGCCAGCGCCGCCTCGCGCACCCAGGCACCCTCTTCCCAGGCCTTGCGCCGCGCTTCGATGCGCTCGCGGTTCATCGGGCCGCCACCCTTCACCACGCGCCAGAACTCGTCCCAGTCGATGGGGCCGAAATCGTAATGGCCGCGCTCCTCGTTCCATTTCAGATCGGGATCGGGCATGCGAAGGCCGATGAAATCGGCCTGCGGCACGGTCGCGTCGACGAATTGCTGGCGAAGCTCGTCATTGCTGAAGCGCTTGATCTTCCATCTGGTCGACTGGTCGCCGTGCTGGCTGTCGCTATCGTGCGGGCCGAACATCATCAGCGACGGCCACCACCAACGGTTCAGCGCATCCTGCGCCATTTCCTTCTGCTCCGCCGTGCCCCGCGCGAGCGTCATCATGATCTCGTAGCCCTGGCGCTGGTGGAAACTCTCCTCCTTGCACACCCGGATCATGGCGCGCGCGTAGGGCCCGTAGGAGCAGCGGCAGAGCGGCATCTGGTTCATGATCGCCGCGCCGTCGACCAGCCAGCCAATGGCGCCGATATCGGCCCAGGTCAGCGTCGGGTAGTTGAAGATGGAGGAGTATTTCGCCTTTCCGGCAAGGAGCTCCTCGGTCATCTCCTCGCGAGAGACGCCGAGCGTCTCGGCGGCGGAATAGAGATAAAGGCCATGGCCGCCCTCGTCCTGCACCTTGGCGAGCAGCGCGGCCTTGCGCCGGAGCGACGGCGTGCGCGTGATCCAGTTGCCTTCCGGCAGCATGCCGACGATCTCGGAATGCGCATGCTGGCCGATCTGGCGGATGAGCGTGCGGCGATAGCCTTCCGGCATCGGATCGTTGGGCTCGATCTTCTCGTCGGCGTCGATGCGCGCCTGAAAGGCTGCGAGGAAGGCTTCGTCCTCGTCCGTTTCGGTTTTCGCGCCGATCAGGCCCTGGCTGTACATCGCATCTCCTCCATGCTGGCATGGCCGACGGTTATATGTAACAAAAATCCATGAATATTGCAAGTTTTCGTAACATGTTTTCTGGGGAACGATGAGCGAATCCGGCCCAGGATTCGGCGTTGACCAGGCCGTGCGGACGTCCTCTCCAGCGGCAGGCGCATGGCCTTCGTCCGCGCCGGGCAGTGCGCGACGGGCGACGCCCGCGCGGCAATCCCGGCGACGATGGCGTTCGCCTGCATGGAGGAATGACCGAACCGGCGCATGCCTGCGGCGTCGGGTCCGGTCGCATTCCGCGCACCTTGCAAAGTGCGCGGCGGCATATCATGTGGGTGCTGGGCCAAGACAACCGGGCCCGGGCGCAGGAGCTTCCGTGACGACAATCGAATCCCCGTGCATTCTCGTTTGCTCGATCGACATGAAGACGGGCTATTGTTTCGGCTGCGGCCGCACGCGGGACGAAATCGGGGCGTGGTTGACCATGACGCCCGAGGCAAGACGGCGGGTGATGGGCGAACTCCCGGCGCGGCTTGCCACCGTGGAGCGGCGTCCGCGCAGGGAAACGCGCCGCGCCCGCATGGCGCGCGAACGAGGCTCCGCGGGATGAGGCTCGCCATGCGCGATCGGCTGTTATGGTTCGTGCTGGCCGTCATCGGGATCGCCCTGATCCTGCTCGTCGCCAACAATGACGGCGGATCGACCTTCGGCATCGGCAACGATGCCTTCGGCCGCGGAATCTATCTGGCGCTCTGGGGGCTGGTGATCGCCGCGGGCGTCGTCGTCTCCCGCCGCACCATGGGCAATGCGATGCGCAATCTCGCCGTCTGGATCGTCGCGATGCTCCTGCTCGTTGCGGGATATCAGTACCGCTACGAATTGCAGGATGTCGCCTATCGCGTGACCGCCGGGCTCGTTCCCGGCAGTCCGCTCTCGTCGGTGGATGGCAAGGGCCGCGTCGTCGTGACGCTGCAAAAGCTCGACAACGGCCATTTCGGCGTTCGCGCGCAGGTCAACGGTGCCTCCGTCGCGATGATCGTCGATACCGGGGCGACGCGCACGGTGCTGACAGCGCTCGACGCCAGCCGCGCCGGCATCGATACGGCCAGGCTCGACTATAATCTGCCGGTGATGACGGCGAACGGCCCCGCCCAGGCGGCGAGCGCCACCGCCGGCGAGATTTCGGTCGGCGCGATCAGGCGCCGGCACATGGCGGTGCTGGTCGCCGCGCCCGGCAGCCTCGGAGAGAGCCTGCTCGGCATGAACTTCATCAATTCGCTTTCCGGCTTCGACATGCGCGGCGACCGCATGATCCTGTACGATTGAGGCTAGGCCGCTTCTTCCTCGCGCACTGGGCGGACGGCCGCGAAAGCCCTGCGCAGCACGTCCGGGCCAGCGCCGGGCCGCGTCGCCTCGGTCGAGAGGACCTGCCGGTAACGCCGCGCGCCGGGCAGGCCGTGGAAAAGCCCGACCATGTGGCGGGTGACATTCGCCAGCCGCCCTCCCCGCGCGATATGCCGTTCCGCATACACCGCCATCTTCTCGATGACATCGCGAAGGTCGACGGGCACGGCCGGCGCCCCTAGGATTTCGTCGAGGCCGGCCAGCATTCCGGGTTCGTGATAGGCGGCACGCCCGAACATGACCCCGTCGACATGTGCGAGGTGATGGACGGCTTCCTCGGCGGTCCGGATGCCGCCATTGATGCCGATGAAGCGCTCGGGACAGCGCTCCTTCAGCCGATAGACGCGGCCGTAATCGAGCGGCGGAATTTCGCGGTTCTCCTTCGGGCTCAGCCCTTCCAGCCACGCCTTGCGGGCATGCACCCAGAGCGCGTCCGAGCCGGCGGCGAAGGCCGCGTCGGCCAATGCGTCGAGTGCCGTCTCGGGGTCCTGCTCATCGACGCCGAGGCGGCATTTCACCGTGACCTGAGCGCGGACCGCCTCCTTCATCGCCGCGACCGAGGCGCCGACGATTTCCGGCGTGCGCATCAGGCACGCGCCGAACGTGCCCGACTGCACGCGGTCGGACGGGCAGCCGACATTGAGGTTGATCTCCGAATAGCCGAATTCCGCGCCGATCCGCGCCGCCGCGGCGAGCTTCGCCGGATCGGAGCCGCCGATCTGCAGGGCCACCGGCTGTTCCTCCGGGGAAAAGCTCAGCAGCCGCTCGCGGTCGCCATGGATCACGGCATCCGCCACCACCATCTCGGTATAGAGGACGGCCTTGCCCGTCAGTTGCCGGTGAAAGAACCGGCAATGACGATCGGTCCAGTCCATCATCGGCGCGATGGCTATTTTCTTCTGGTGTATCAAGTACCTGTCGCCGTTTCCTGAGCCCGCCCTAATCGATGCGTCCCTCCCTCGCGCCGTCCCGCCGCCGCAGGTCCGGGAGAATTGCGGGCCGGCCATTAGCAAAATGGCAATCCCGATCGCTTATTGAGGGCATGAACAGCGGGGTGCAACGGTCAGATATGCTCGACGGCAGCATCGGTCAATCGCGGGCCGTTTACCGAAGCCGCGAACTCTCGGCCGCGATCGCGGCCTCCTTCTGGCGGCATCGCTATCTCTATGCCGTCTCGCTGGCCTCGCTGGCGCTCGCCGTCGTCGTCGGGCTTGCGACCGGCAACCTGCCGGATTTCGGCGTCATCGAGGAGTTCGGCTTCTATCTCCTCGTGGCGTTCTGGATCGGCGGATGCGGCTTCGCCATCTTCCGCATCCTCTGGCTCGCCTTCATCGCGCGCGATCCCGCGCCGAGCCGCGCCTTCTTCCAGTCCTTCGCCCGCTTCTTCGGCGACCGCGAGCGGATCGCCAACAGCATCAACGGCCTGGCGGTGCTTTTCATCTTCGCCACCGCCTTCTCGGTGCTGAAGGGCGCGATCGCCGTGCTGGTGCCGTTCAAATGGGATCTCGCGCTCTCCCATCTCGACAAGGCGCTGCATTTCGGCCACGCGCCCTACGAATATCTGGGCTTCCTGCTCAATCATCCGGCGATCGTCTTCGGCTTCAACTTCGCCTATAATTTCTGGTTCATGGTGATGATCGCTATGTTCTTCACCTCGGCCATCGCCATGCGCGACAGCCTTCTTCGCCACCAGTTCATCCTCTCCTTCATGCTCGTCTGGCTTCTTGCCGGCTTCTTCGTCGCGATGGGCTTCTCCTCCGCCGGGCCGTGCTATTTCGCCCGACTCGGCCTCGGCGACGACTACAAGCCGCTCATGGATACGCTCGGGCTGGCCAACCAGACCTTCCCCATCTGGTCGATCTCCACGCAAGACATGCTCTGGAGCGGCTATACGGGCGCGTCGACGGGCAGCATCGGCATCTCGGCCTTTCCCTCGCTGCACGTGGCGACCGCCGTGCTCTTCGCGATTTACGGTTCGTGCCGATGGGGCCGCATCGGCCTCCTGCTCTGGGCTTTCGCGGCGACGATCCTTGTCGGATCGGTCGTGCTCGGCTGGCACTATGCCGTCGATGGCTATGCCGGCGCCCTGCTTTCGATCCTGATCTGGAAGGCAGCGGGCTTCTGGCTGAGGCGCCATGGCCCGGAAGGCCTCGCGGCCTGAATTATCCGGTCGCCAGCAGCAGGATGGCGAACACCGCTTCCGCCGCGACGATGCCGATGATGATCTTGCGCCCGAGCGCCAGATAGGCGGCGAAGCCGGCCGCCACGGCGACGACCCTTATCGCCACCGGCGTGGTGGCGAGTGCGCCGGTCGGGAAGAAGATCAAATTGCCGACGACGCCCGCGACCAGTGCCGTGGCAACCGCCCGGACGACGACCAGCACTTCGGAATCCTCCCCCAGCCGGCCGCCGAAGACGACGCCGAGATAACGCCAGCAATCGGTCACCGCCCATCCGGCGATCAGGATGAAGAGGAAGGGCCACCACCAGGCGTCGATCGAGGAAAAATTCATGCCGCCGCCTTCCGCCTGAAGAGACGGTAGAGCGCATAGCCGCCGAAACCGCCGACGAATCCCGCGCCGAGAAGGTCGAAGCCCGGTGCCACCACATGGAAGATCGGACCGAAGGCGACGCCGAGGAGCATGGCGTAATGCGTAGCGCTTTCGCGGGCCGAGCCCCAGAGCGAGGTGATGAAATAGATCGGCGTCAGCAGGAAAAGACCTGCCGATACCCCCGACGGCAGGTGCGGCGCCGCCAGATAGACGATGACCACCACCACCATGTTGACCAGGACCAGCGTCGAGCCCATGCCGGCATAGAAGACGGCGCGCCGCTCGCGCGGCACGTCGGGCAGGCGCTCCGCCGCCAGCACCCAGGACGTCACGGCGACGAAATGCGAGAGCAGGAACAGCGTCCATTTGCGGGTCGATCGGCCGCGCAGTTCCGGCGTCAGCGCCATCACCATCGGCATCAGGCGGATCGACGACAGGCCGACCGCGAAGGCGGTCGCCGCCAGCGAACTGCCGGAAAGCACGCAGCCGACCAGCACGACCTGCGCCGGCAACGCCCAGACAATGCCTGTCATATAGACGGTCTCGGCCATCGTCAGTCCGGCTTCATGGGCAAGACCGGCGAAGCCGACGAACGCGCTCACCAGGATGAGCAGAGGAACCGAAACGGTCGCAAGCACCCCGCGAAAGAACCAGGATGCGCCGCCCTGCCGTGAAATGGTTTCGGTCTGCTCCAGCATCGGGGGCGGTTAGCACGTGAGGTTCGAAGGAGTGTAGTCCAAAAAGGAAAAAGGCTTCTCCCAGCGAGAGAAGCCTTGATCCGAGCTTTGTGCCTCAGGATTTACGCGGCAGCTGCGGGACGATGCTGCGCTTGGTGACGCTCCCGCCTCCCGACCGGGACGCGTCCGGGCCCGACGAAGAGCCCTTGGCGGTTGGCGGCTTCCTCGTCCGGGAGGAAGAGACCTTCTTCGTTCTCTTCCTCGGCGCCGGCGCCTTCTTGGGATCTTCCTTCTTCGGGCTGACCGGCACCTCGTCGCCGATCGCTTCGAGCTTCAGCTTGGGCTTGCCCGTCTCGGCGTCGTCGACGACGCTGACCCTGACCGTGCCGCCGCGCTTCAGCTTGCCGAACAGCACCTCGTCGGCCAGCGGCTTCTTGACGTGCTCCTGGATGACGCGGCCGAGCGGCCGCGCGCCCATGCGCTCGTCATAGCCCTTGTCGGCCAGCCAGGCGATCGCCTCGGGCGACAGGTCGAAGGTGACCCGGCGCTCCGCAAGCTGCGCCTCGAGCTGCATGACGAACTTCTGAACGACCTGGTGCACCACCGGTACCGGCAGCCCGCCGAACGGGATGATCGCGTCGAGCCGGTTACGGAACTCCGGCGAGAACAGCCGGTTGATCGCCTCCATGTCGTCGCCTTCGCGCTTGGAGGAGCCGAAGCCGATGGCGGCCCTCGCCATGTCCGCGGCGCCCGCATTCGTCGTCATGATGAGGATGACGTTGCGGAAGTCGATCTTCTTGCCGTTGTGGTCGGTCAGCTTGCCGTGGTCCATCACCTGCAGCAGGATGTTGAACAGGTCCGGATGCGCCTTCTCGACCTCGTCGAGCAGGAGCACGCAATGCGGATGCTGGTCGACGCTGTCGGTCAGGAGACCGCCCTGGTCGAACCCGACATAGCCCGGAGGCGCGCCGATCAGGCGGCTCACCGTGTGCCGCTCCATGTATTCCGACATGTCGAAGCGGATCAGTTCCACGCCGAGCGACGCGGCCAGTTGCTTGGCCACCTCCGTCTTGCCGACGCCCGTCGGGCCCGAGAAGAGATAGCAGCCGATCGGCTTTTCCGGCTCGCGCAGGCCCGCCCGCGCCAGCTTGATCGCCGAAGCCAGCGCCGAGATCGCCGTCTCCTGCCCATAGACCACCCGCTTCAGCTCGTCTTCGAGCGTGGCGAGCACCTTCTCGTCGTCGGCGGTCACCGTCTTAGGCGGGATGCGCGCCATCGTGGCGATGGTCGCCTCGATCTCCTTGACGCTGATCGTCTTGCGCCGGCGCGATTCGGGCAGCAGCATCTGCGAGGCGCCCGTCTCGTCGATCACGTCGATCGCCTTGTCGGGCAGCTTGCGGTCGTTGATGTAGC
>MKRJ01000009.1 GCA_001896885.1 Rhizobiales bacterium 65-79
GCAATTTAACCTGTCCTCCTACCCTTTTCGACAGGTTTCGCTCCGATGCGCTACAGCACTGTAATCACTGAACAATTTGGAAAATCGCTGCGTCTGGCCTATGCTCGACTACGCTCCGATTTGCGTTCTACTGCTTACGTGGTGCTTACGCGAGAGAGGGCGTTTGGACGGGAGAACTCCCATGCCTAAGCTTACGAAACGTGTGGTCGACGCCGCCATCTCGCGTGAAAAAGACTACGTCATCTGGGACGACGATCTACCGGGTTTCGGTCTGCGCGTCTTCGCTTCCGGTAAACGCAGCTACGTCCTCCAATATCGTGCCCTCGGCCGATCGCGGCGCTACACGATTGGCTTGCACGGCGTGTGGACTCCTGAAAGCGCTCGGCAGGAAGCGAAGGTCCAGATGGGCCGCGTCGCTCAAGGCGACAACCCTGCCGAAGAACGTCAGCTCGACCACAAGGCGATCACGGTCAAGGAGCTTTGCAAGCTCTACCTCAACGACCTGAACGCCGGTCTCATCCTGGGCAAGGGCGGCCGACCGAAGAAGCCGCATACGATCGTCACCGACATCGGACGCATCAACCGTCACATCATCCCGCTCCTCGGGACACGGCGCGTGAAGGACCTGACCAAGGCCGACATCAACAAGGTTCTGAAGGACATTATGGCCGGCAAGACAGCCGTGTCGGTCAAGACCAACAAATTGCGCGGCAAGGCCATCGTCCGCGGCGGCGCGGGAACGGCCACCCGCACCGTCGGCCTTCTCGGCGGCATCCTCACCTATGCGGTTGAGGCCGGCATCATCACTTTCAATCCCGCGCACGGGCTGCGCAAACCAAAGGACAACGTCCGCACTCGACGCCTCACGGAAGCGGAGTACCGGACGCTCGGCGAAATGCTGCGCACGGCCGAGAAAGAGGAAAAGTACGCGACGACGGTTGACCTCATTCGTCAGATCGCGCTCACCGGCTGCCGCCGCAGCGAGATGATCGGCCTCATGTGGAGCGAAGCCGATACCGATGGAAGTTGCCTGCGCCTGATCGACAGCAAAGAAGGCACCTCGATCCGCCCGATCGGTCTCCCGGTTGTCGAATTCCTCGAGAGCAGGCGGGAGACAGCGTCCGGCACGTATGTCTTCCCTGGCTACGGCGACGACAATGCGTTCGGCGGTTTCCCCAATCACTGGGAACAGATCTTCAAGAACTCCCCTCTTTCCGACATCACGCCCCACGTGCTGCGGCACAGCTTCGCGAGCGTCGGCAACGATCTCGGCTTCACGGAAGTGACGATCGCAGCGCTGGTCGGCCATGCCAAAGGCTCCGTCACCAGCAAATACATCCACACGCTGGACACCGCCCTCATCATGGCGGCGGACACGATCGCGGGCTACATTGATGGCCTGCTTGACGGCAAGGAGTTCAAGCAAACGACCTACGCACTCGATCGCGGCTCGCGCAAAGCGGCGCTCGCACGATTCCTCCTGCAGGCTGCGGGCCAGGAGGAGGCGCAGCGCGTTGCAGACGAGCGGCTCGCCGCCTAGTTGCGCAGTGGGCTGACGAGCGAGTCCACTTTGATCATTGGGACACGCCCCTAGCGAGCTTGTCGAGTGTCGATTATCACTATACAGTCGTTCACTCTAGGCCAGTGCTAAGAAACAGGACGATGCACCCAGGATCGGTGGTTCGGCAGGAATGCCTTGAGAAACACGGGCTCAGCGTGACCGACGCCGCACGCGTGCTTGGCGTGGATCGCCAGACCCTCAGCAATCTGCTCAACGCTCGTTCCGGCATTTCCCCTGAGATGGCCATCCGGCTGGAAAAGGCCTTTGGCACGCCGGCCCGCGAGTGGCTCACGCGGCAACTCGATCACGAACTGGCGGAAGCGATGCAAAAGGCTGACGGCATCGACGTGCAGCCATTTACCGGCGTCCCAAACGACGTGCAGGGGGGCGTATGAACGCCGTCGAGATCGAGGAAGCCATATCGGCGCTTGCCGAGCTGCCGTTCGACGGCGGCGAGTTCCCGTTCGCCTTCCTGCAAGCCTTCGGCAACAAGGAAACCACGATCAAGAAACTGCGCGCTGGCGAGACGAATAAGTCCGATCTCGGCGGCGTCTTGCAACGCAACCACATCCATATTGCCGTCGCCGCGTCCGGCGAAGCGACGAAAACCCTGGCCGCGCTTCGGTCAAGCCCGGCCACGACTAAGGCGAAGGCGCGTTTCATTCTCGCCACCGATGGCGTGGATTTCGAAGCCGAGCATTTGGACTCTGGCGAAACCATCGCCTGTACCTATAGCGGCTTCGCCAAGCATTTCGGTTTTTTCCTACCGCTGGCGGGCATCACGACCGCTCAGCAAATCGTTGAGAACGAACTCGACACGCGCGCCGCGATGCGGCTTCAGCGCCTCTATATCGAGCTTCTGAGGGATAACCCCGATTGGGGTGCAACCGGGCGCCGCCACGACATGAATCATTTTATGGCGCGGCTGATCTTTTGCTTCTTCGCCGAAGATACCGACATTTTCAGAAAGACGGGCCTGTTCACAAGCACCGTTGAACAGATGAGCGAACGGGATTCGTCCAACACCCATGAGGTGATCGGCGCACTGTTCCTCGCCATGAACACCAAGATCGATGAACGCGACGCCGCGAAGATTCGAAGCTGGGCCGACGCCTTTCCCTATGTGAATGGCGGGCTCTTCTCGGGCAACATGGACGTGCCGAGGTTCAGCCGCATCGCGCGTTCCTATCTTCTGCACATCGGCAATCTCGATTGGAAGCAGATCAACCCCGACATTTTCGGGTCGATGATTCAGACCGTCGCCGACGACGAAGAACGCGGCGCGCTCGGGATGCACTACACCAGCGTCCCGAATATTTTGAAAGTGCTCAATCCGCTGTTCCTCGACGACCTCCGCGCCCGGCTTGAGGAAGTGGGCGACAATGGCCGCACGTTGCTCAATCTCCGCAAGCGTATGTCCAAGATCAGGGTCTTTGACCCCGCGTGCGGCAGCGGAAACTTCCTTGTCATCGCCTACAAGGAAATGCGGGCAATCGAGGCCGAGATCAACAAGAGGCGCGACGAGGCTGATCGGCCCTCGGAAATTCCGCTCACGAACTTTCGGGGCATCGAGTTGCGCGACTTTCCCGCTGAGATCGCGCGCCTCGCGCTCATCATCGCCGAATTTCAATGCAACGTGCTCTATCGCGGCAAACGACTCGCGTTGAATGAATTTCTGCCGCTCTCAAAAGAGAACTGGATTACGCGTGGTAACGCCCTGCGTCTCGACTGGCTGAGCGTATGCCCGCCGACCGGAACGGGTGTGAAGCTCGTTTCCGACGACCTTCTCGAAACGCCGCTCGACCAAGCCCAAATCGACTTCGAGAACGAAGGCGGCGAGACCTACATTTGCGGAAATCCACCCTATGCGGGGAAAGGCAAAAAGACTCCACTTGAAATCGACGACATGGAGTTCGTCTTTGGTCGCCGAGGCGTAAAACACGGTTACATCGACTATGTGGGGTGCTGGTTCATGAAGGCGGCTGAATATGGCGTCAGCGCTAACTCCGCCTTCGCGTTTGTGACCACGAATTCCCTGTGCCAAGGTCATCAAGTGCCGCTCATCTGGCCTCTAATCTTTGCGACGGGTCATCGCATCTTCTTTGCGCATACATCATTTAAGTGGGCAAATCTCGCAAGCAACAACGCCGGAGTCACGGTAGCAATTATCGGACTTTCGAGAGAATCCAAGGTTGCACGAAAGCTTTTCTCTTTGTCGGACGAAGGCGAGACGCTCTCCAAAGAGGTCTCCAACATAAATGCATACTTGGTTGGCGGTGCGGACGTGGTTGTAGAAAAGCGCTCCACGCCGCTGGGCGAGCTGTCGTCGATGGACCTCGGCAATATGCCTTATGACGGCGGGAATTTGCTGCTCTCTCGGCAGGATTTGGTCGAGTTGAATTTGGACGATACGCAACGCCACATCTTCGTTCGTCGAATTTATGGCTCAAAGGAGTTTATATCCAATATTGAGCGGTTTTGCCTCTGGATTGAGGATGGAAAGCTCTCGGAGGCGTTGAGTATCTCCGGCATCAAAAGTCGCATCGAGGCTGTTCGCGCCATGCGCCTCAAGAGCACCGATAGCGGCGGGCGGGCAATGGCTGTGCGCTCCCACCAAATGAGGGAAATGCGGGGCGCTCGCGCCTACACTATTATAATGCCTAGAACATCATCTGAATCGCGGCCATATCTCCCAGCGGGGTTGCTCGGCGTAGAGAATGTGGTGTCAAGCGAGGCATTCGCCATGTTCGACGCTCCGCTGTGGCAACTCGCTTTGATTGCGTCGCGCGTGCATTTGATTTGGATCGCC
Organism: Rhizobiales bacterium 65-79; assembly: GCA_001896885.1. Lineage (GTDB taxonomy): Bacteria > Pseudomonadota > Alphaproteobacteria > Rhizobiales > Rhizobiaceae > Mesorhizobium_L. Next base: position 4,371 of record MKRJ01000009.1, read on the forward strand.
ACTACCTGCGGTCAACTCGAAACGCGCTATCGCTATTCCAATGTTCTTGGTTGGAACACGTTTCCCGTCCCGACGCTCACCGATAAGAACAAGGCCGACTTGACACGCAGCGCCGAGGACATCCTGCTTGCGCGCGAGGCGCATTTCCCGGCGACGATCGCCGACCTCTACGATCCCGACGCCATGCCTGCCGATTTGCGCGAGGCGCACGAGCGCAACGACGAGGTGCTTGAGCGCATCTATATCGGCCGCCGGTTCCGCAACGACACCGAGCGTCTGGAAAAGCTATTCGACCTTTACACGAAGATGGCCGCCTCACCAGGCGCGGCGAAAAAACGCAAGGCGGGGGCGCGCGCATGACCGACGAGAAGAAATCCATCCCCTCCGTCTCTGTCACCTATGCGCACAACGGCAGCTCGACCAGGGCCAATGCTCTCGGCATGAGGCCGATGCAGGAGCGCGTCTATGAGAAGCGGGGCGAGCAATATCTTCTCATCAAGTCGCCGCCGGCTTCCGGCAAGAGCCGCGCGCTTATGTTCGTCGCGCTCGACAAACTCGCCAACCAGGGGCTCAAGCAAGCCATCATCGTCGTGCCGGAAAAGAGCATCGGCGCGAGCTTCAACGACGAGCCGTTGACCAAGTATGGATTCTGGGCGGATTGGCATGTCGAGCCGAAGTGGAATCTCTGTAACGCGCCGGGCGGTGACAATGGTGGCAAGGTCAATTCCGTCGAGGTGTTCTTAGGTAGCGGCGACAAGGTGCTGGTTTGCACCCACGCCACCTTCCGCTTCGCCATAGACAGGTTCGGCGTGGAGGCGTTCGATGACTGCCTCATTGCCGTAGACGAGTTCCATCACGTCTCGGCCGATCCCGACAGCAAACTCGGCCAGCATCTCGGCCAACTGATCGCCCGCGAGAAAACGCATATCGTGGCGATGACGGGTTCGTATTTCCGTGGCGACGCCGTACCGGTGTTGACCCCACAGGACGAGGCGAAATTCGAGTCCGTCACCTACACCTATTACGAACAGCTCAACGGCTATGAATATCTGAAACAGCTCGACATCGGCTATTTCTTCTATTCCGGCTCTTATGCCGACGACATTCTCGCCGTCCTCGACCCCGCCGAGAAAACCATCATCCACATTCCGAACGTCAATTCGCGCGAGAGTACGAAGGACAAGATCAAAGAAGTGGAACATATCATCGGTGCGCTCGGCGATTGGCAGGGCATCGATGCCGCCACGGGTTTCCAGCTTGTCAAAACACCGGACGGCCGGACGCTGCGCATCGCCGATTTGGTCGATGACGACGCGAACAAGCGTGACCGCGTTTCCCTGGCTCTGAAAGACCCTGCGCAGAAGAACAACCGCGATCATGTGGACATCATCATCGCGCTCGGCATGGCCAAGGAAGGCTTCGACTGGATTTGGTGCGAGCACGCTTTGACGGTGGGCTATCGCTCCAGCCTAACCGAGATCGTGCAGATCATCGGGCGCGCGACCCGCGATGCGCCGAACAAGACCCGCGCGCGCTTCACCAACCTGATCGCCGAACCCGACGCCGCCGAGGAGGCCGTGACGGAGGCCGTCAACGACACGTTGAAGGCCATCGCCGCCAGCCTCCTCATGGAGCAGGTGCTTGCCCCGCGCTTCGAGTTCAAGCCGAAGAATCCGCAGAGTGGGCCGACCGAAGGCTTCGACTATGGCGAAGGCGGCTATGATCCGAGCAAATGCAATGTAGGCTTCAACGAGGAACGTGGCGTCTTCCAGTTCGAGATCAAGGGCCTTGTCGAGCCCAAGAGTCACGAGGCTGCGCGTATCTGTCAGCAGGATTTGAACGAGGTGATCGCTGCCTTCGTGCAGGACAAGACGACCATCGAGCGCGGTCTGTTCGACGACGAGTTGGTGCCCGAGGAACTGACGCAGGTTCGCATGGGTAAGATCGTGAAGGACAAATATCCTGAGCTTAGTGACGAAGACCAGGAGGCCGTGCGCCAACACGCTATCGCCGCGCTCAACATCACGCAGCAGGCCAAGCAATCCATGCTTGATCGCGTGAGCGGCGAACCCACCGCCAACACCGCCCTAATCGACGGCGTGCGCAAGTTTGCGATGGACATGCGCGAACTCGACATCGACCTGATCGACCGCATCAACCCGTTCAAGGAAGCCTATTCGATCCTCGCCAAAACGATGAACGAGGAACGCCTGCAACAGGTGAAGGCCGCGATTGCCGCGAAGCGCACCACGCTGACGCCGGAGGAGGCGAAGGACTACGCCGTGCGCGCGGTCAAGTTTAAGAAGGAGCGCGGACGACTGCCCTCGATCAGCTCGACCGATGCCTGGGAAAAGCTGCTGGCCGAAGGCGCAGCCGCCTTCGTGCGCTTCAAGGATGAGGGCCGCTATGAGTGACCTCGACCTTGATGAACTGCGCGACGAACTCGCGGATTTCGCCCAGCCTGAAAAGAAGGGCGGACGCTCCGCGCGCGAGGAACGCATCATCGCGGGCTTCGAGGAAATTCAGCGTTTCGCCGATCAGCATGGCCGCGCCCCGCAACATGGAGAGGAGCGTGACATCTTCGAGCGGCTTTACGCCAGCCGCCTCGATCGCTTACGCGCGCTGGAGGAGTGCCGTTCTCTTCTTGCACCGCTCGATCATCAAGGCTTGCTTGCGGGTGCAGAGGATGTGGTTGCCGCTTCGGCGGAGGAAATGGACGACGATGAATTGCTCGCCGAGCTAGAGGGCGCGGCAGGCGCGACAGACATTACCGATCTTCGCCACGTCCGCACCACTACCGAAAAGCGCGCCGCCGAGGAAATCGCCAACCGGGAACGATGCGAGGACTTTGACCGCTTCAAGCCCCTGTTTACCGCCGTTCAGAACGACCTCGACAGTGGTGTGCGCATCACCCGGCCGATCCGCAAGGATGCCGGCTTCCTAAAAACCGACATCAAGGCCGATGAGTTTTTCATCCTTGGCGGCCAGATCGCCTACGTCGCTGAAGTCGGCGAACCCTTCAAAGCACCCAATGGCGAAAGCGACGCCCGCCTTCGTGTCATCTATTCTAACGCCACCGAGAGCGATCTGTTGCTCCGCTCTCTGCAACGCGCCCTCTACAAGGACGAGGTGAGCCGGCGCGTGTCAGAACCTAGCGCCGGGCCGCTGTTCGCCGGCGAAAGCGAAGCCGACGACCTCGCCAGCGGCGCCATTTATGTCCTGCGCAGCCAATCGGACAACGCCATTGTCGCCGCCAACCGCGACCTCGTTCACAAGATCGGCGTCACCGGCGGCGATGTCGCCAAGCGCATTGCCAACGCCAAGCTGGACCCAACCTTCCTGCTGGCGGACGTGGAGATTGTGGCGACTTACAAGCTATTCAACATCAGCCGCATCAAGCTCGAAAACCTGATCCACCGCATCTTCGACCCAGCCCGGCTCGACATCGAGATCAAGGACAGGTTTGGCAATCCCGTCATACCGCGTGAATGGTTCCTTGTGCCGCTGTTCGTGATCGATGACGCCGTGGAAAAGATCAAGGACGGCACGATCACTGGCTACGTCTATGACCCGAACAGCGCCCGCCTGGTAAAGCGTGGCATGCCGCCTGTGCCGGGAGACTTGGCATGAGCAATGTCAACGTCAGGCGGCTGGTCGAGAACATCCGTTCGGGCACCAATATCTATACGCCGCTGGTCGAGCTGGTCGTAAATGCGATTCAGGCAATCGACGCGAAGGGCATACCAAACGGGTTGGTCGAAATCGAAGTTCTCCGAAATGGACAGGCCGACGTACTCGACCGCCTTGAGGACGTTGATGGCTTCGTTGTCAAGGACAACGGCATAGGCTTCACCAAGAGCAACCGTGACGCCTTCGACACCCTCTACACCGAACAAAAGATTGCAGACGGCGGCAAAGGTTTTGGCCGCTTCACCTGCCTGAAATACTTCGACCGGGTGAAGGTATCCAGTACCTTCACCGAAGGTGACGCCTTCCGTGATCGCTCTTTCAGGATGGGTTTGGACAAGGACATCATCGTTGAAGAAAAGGAAGGCCCGTCTCATGCGCAGACGACCGGCGCGATCGTCGAGATTTCCGGCATCAAGTCGGTAAAATTCCCTGACAAGAAGCTGGAAACGATCAGCCGGGTGGTGGTGGAACGACTTCTGCCCTATTTCGTGGATAAGGAGCGCGCCTGCCCGCGCGTGGTGATCCGGGACGCCAATAAGCCGTCCGATACCGTCTCCCTCAATGATTACCTGGGCAAGGAGAACAGTCAGATCGTCGAAATGAAGGTGAACGAAGGCGCGTTTTCGCTATCGGCGAATGAGGATGAAAAGACCTTTCAGGTCCGCGTATTCAAATTCTTCGCGCCGCGAACGGCAAAGAGCAAGGTCAGCCTTGTCGCGCACCGGCGGGAAGTGACGGATAATCCACTCGAAACATACATTCCCGAATTTGCGGAGGAGTTTTTCGAGCCGGGGCCGGATCAGGATTTGGCTAAGGGCCGCAACTTCGTAATCAAAGCCTATGTGTTCGGCGACTACCTGAACGACAACGTGTCCCTCGAACGAGGCGAGTTTCGCTTTCAAACCGACACCGACCTGTTGAACGGCATATCCCAGAACGACATCGAACAGAAAGCCGCCGAGATCGTGCAGTCGGTGGTGGGTGCGGAGATCGCCGAAAGGAAGAAGCGCAAGGAAGTGCGCATCTCCGAGTACGTAACCAATGACGCCCCCTGGCATCGTATCCTTGCAAAAGAGGTAGACTTCAGCGCCTTACCCATGAGGCCATCAAATCAGGACATCGAGCTTCATCTCCAAAAGAAGAAATTTGAAAAGGAAATAACGACCCGAGCGCAGGTCACGGCGCTGCTGAACTCGGAAAACCCAGATGAGCTTGGCGAGAAAATCTCGCAGTTGATCGAGAGTATTTCCGATAACAGCAAGAACGACCTGATTCATTATGTTTCCATGCGCAAATGCGTCCTTGATTTGTTCTCCAAGTCGCTAGAGATCGGAGCAGGTGGAAAGCATAAATCCGAAGGCGAGGTGCATGACATCATCATGCCTCGCAAAAAGGATTCCGAGGAACTGAACTACGACGCGCACAATCTTTGGATTCTGGACGAGCGACTGAATTTTACGTCCTACGTTTCGTCTGACAAACCACTTCAATCGTCTGGGGATCGCACGGACATAACCGTCTATAACCGCCGCGTGGCCTATCGCGGCGATAATGAAGCCAGCAACCCCATCACGATTTTCGAGTTCAAGAAGCCCCAGCGGGACGATTTTGCTGACCCGTCCTCCAGGGAAGACCCGGTTCAGCAGATCATCCGCTACGTCAATCAAATCCGGGAGGGCAAGTTTAAGACCCCAACCGGCCGCGACATCCTCGTCAACGACACAACGCCGTTCTACGGCTATGTCGTCTGCGACCTGACCAAAAAGGTCAAAGACTGGCTCCAAAAGGAGAAGAACTTTACCCCGATGCCTGACGGACTCGGATGGTTCAACTGGTTCGGCAACATCAGCCTCTACATGGAGGTGGTCAGCTGGACAAAACTGCTCCGCGACGCGGAAATGCGGAACAAGATATTCTTCAATAAGCTTGGTATCGACTGACCGGGGCATCGCCGACAAACCTGTACTGTGACCACTGCCAGCCAGAGCCCTTCTGTTGCACGACGGCTGCGCCATTGATACGCGTCCGGTCGCGGGCCTAAGGATAGAGGTAGGCTGCTGCACCCCGTTACGCAGTTTTACGCATCGGCCTGCGGCCAGCGCAGTTTTCCCCGACCGACACGCAGGGCCTCCACCAGCCTGGTGTTGCCGGGTAGTCTACCAGAGAAGAGGCTGGGCTTGGGGTCGACAGCCGCCTTCCTGAATGCGGCGACTCGCTTATAGTCGGGCGTCGCCAGCCAAGTCCGTCCGTCGCCCTCGTCGGTGACAATACGATACAGGCCGGCAGGCGGCGCGGCCGGGATGTCGAGAAGGCGCTTATAGTTTTCGATCGCCCATTTCTGGATGCCGCCACTGAGGGCCTCGGTGCGAAATCGGGCCCAAAGCGAAGCTGTGTCGGGTGTGGGCCAGTCGTTAGCGTCGGTGTAGGCCGTGATCTCGTCGGATTCCAGCCAAGCCCGCATCTCGGCGGGCGTGACGAAGACAGGCTCGGCATCCTCGATCGCCGCCATGGCCGCCCGCCGTGACGGAAGGCCCGCACGAATTAGCATCGACATCATGAATTGCGGAACCCCGGTCTCGACCGCCGCCGCGGCGCCGCCCGCCACCGTCTCCGGGGACCAGCCGAGAGACATGCGGCGGGTGCGGACAGCTTCCAGCGCCCAGACCAGACGATAGGTGAAAGCCTCCTCGACGGCCCGCATGTTCTGCGGTCCGATCTTCGAAACCTCCTCGCCAGCCACCCAGCTACGTAGGATAGCTTTCCAGTTTGCCGGCAGCGCGTTCGCCTTGTCGGGGATGAAGGGTCGCATAAACAGCAGGCGTTCCCCGAGGCCGCCGAGCGCATCGACAAGTTCGTCGATATCTCCGCTCAGCGCCGCTCCGTCAGCCCGGTCGAGGAGTTCGGCTAGTTCGTCGCCCATGGCGTCGATAGTGAGGCCAGCTTCTAGCCCGACGCCCATGGCGAAATGTCCGCGCCGCGCCTGCGCAGTGGTGCTCTTCCAGATGAGATCAGCGCGCGCCTCAAACACCTTCTTGTGCAATGGGGCGATGTCCTCGTCCTCGCGGGCGATCTGGCGGGCCCACAGCGATCCCTTGAGCGCCTCATCCAAGAGCTTTGGGAGGTCGGCACGATCAGCATCAAGGGCTTCGATCAGGCCGAACACAGTCGCATCGAGACGCTCGACGATTTGCGAAAGCGGCTCCTCGTCGATGCTTTCTTCCTCGTCCCCGCCGCCGTCTTCTTCATCATCGTCGCCATCGCCGTCGTATTCCGGGCCGGCGGCCAGCCGCTCGGCGACAGCGGCTTCTTCCTCGGGCGATCGCCAGGCTTCGCGAGCGTTCGCGAGATATTCCCAGGCATCATCGCGATCCAGGACACCTTCGCGGGAGAGGCGCTCAAGGATCTCGGCCACGATCTGGATCAGGCCGCTCTTCAGCGTGCGGGCCTTGGCGGAGGCGACCAGCTTTCGCCACTCCTTCTTTCGCCAATCGATCTTATCGAACATGACGTGGACGATGAGGCCTTCGACATCCACGAAGGCGCGGCCGGCGCGGCCGGCGACGTTCGCGAATTCCTCGCCTTTGATCTTCTCGGACGCCCGATATAGCGCCGGCACCAACAGGACCGCGGCATTGAGATTGAGACCCTGCGACAGCGTCGGCGATGCGACGATGACCTTCAGGACACCCTCAGACAGCAGGGCCTCCAGCTCCCGCAGGAACGGGCTCGGCAGCCGGCCATGGTGGATGGCGACGCCCGCCTTCAGGCAGGCGACGGCGGGATGGCCATCGCCCAACCACTCCTTGCCGACCTCCAGAGCGCGGGCGATCGACGCCTCATCGTCCAGCAGCGAGTCCAGATAGCCGCGCTTGCAAAGGTCCACGACCTGCTTGCCGTAGCTCTCGACCCAATTCGCTTGCGTGGAGAAGATCAGGGTCCGCTTGCCCTGACCTGCGAACTCCCATGCGGCGAACAAAGCGAGATGCGAGTTCTTGCGCGGATAGGGCTTCTTCTCTTTACCCCGCGCCGGTTTCTGCACGACGAATTTGTCGAGGAACGGACCATCGTCATCGAGGTCGAGCCGAAGCAGCGCGTCCTTGCCCCGCCAGGTGAGCGCGCCGAACCGTTGCCGCGTCGGGCGCCAGTCGGAACGCACCGGCTCGCCCGGTTCGTCGGAGCGTATCCAGGCGGTAAGATCGTCGAGTTCGTCGCCGCTGGGCAGGATAGCGGAGAGACAAACAATCCGGCGTTCACCCGCATCCGCGCGCCGAAGCAGGCGTTGCACTAGCGTCTCGTAGCGGATCTCACGCTCGCTCGGGCCGATCATGTGACCTTCATCGAGGACGATCAGACCGACATCATCGATCAGCGACGGATCGCTTCGCAGGGCGAAATCGAGCTTCTCGGGCGTCGCGATGATGATCTCACGGGTGCGCAGCGCGTCTTCATCGCCAGCCGAAAGGCCACTGGCGCCGTAAAGGGAGGAGACGCCGAAGCCGAGGGGCGCGAAGGTCTTTCTGAAGGATCGCTCGGTCTGCGCCGACAGGGCGCGCAATGGTGTAACGATCAGCACCCGTCGCGCCGACGACAGCGTCATCAGCGCGGCGATCTCGGCCACCCGCGTCTTGCCGGCGCTGGTGGGCAACGCGACGACCAGATCGTCCGTGACGTCCGTAGACCGCTGGGCCGCTTCGCGCTGCGATGGCCATAACTCCACCTCGGAATTCTTGCGCGCGTAGAGCGATGAGATGAACAGCCGACGCAGGTCCGGGTATTTTTCCTCCGTCCCCTCTGGCGGCTCGGTCGGCAGATTCTGGTGAAGCGAATGCTGCCAGAGGTCGTCGATCAAGTGACGGCAGAGGTTCGAGATCCACCACAGCGGAACATTCTCCGCGTTGTCCGCCAGGCTGACCGCAGTGATGAGCAACGCCCGTGCGCTCTCGATCGGTTCGGGCTCGCCTGTCTCGAGTGCAAAGTCAAAATGCGCCAGAGCCCGACAGATCGTCGTGTTGAGGATGGTCGACAGCACCTCATCGACATCCGGTTCTTCGACCCCTAGCGCCGCAGCGATCTGCTCATCGCCGTGAGCCTCGTCGTCCAACCACTCGCGAACGAAGCCGCGCAATTGGCCGAGATCGCGCAGGATCAGGTGTCGGATCGCCGTCTCGCCTGGCGAGGCATTCAGATCGTCCGCAGTCTCGTTGAAAAGCGAGTAGGCAACCGCCGAGAAACCGGCCAGGTGGTAGGCGGTCGCGGCGATCGTGCGACGGAAGCCGCGATCGGGCGCTTCCGGGTCGCCGTTGCGAACAAGAGCCTCGAAGGCGTTGGCAGCGCGCTCGAACGCTTTGCTGGTCAGATCCGAAGCGCCGGCCTGAGCCCGCAGGGCCATCGCGCCCCGCAGCAGGGCGAAGCCGTGTTCGGCAAGATCGGTCTCGATTGTCGCGCCGAGGGGCGGCGCATTCGGCGGCAGCACGCCCTCTTCGCGCATCAGAGACCAAGCCGCACCACGGTAGAGGAGGCGCCCAAGGATGCCGTCGACGGTCGCGGTCGCCAGGAACGCGGTTAGTTCGTCAATCGTCTCCAAGGTCTTCCGCCTCCTGGTACATGGCCGCGATGAAGTCCTGGTGGTCCTCGACGTGGATGTTCACGACGTAATGGTCGCGATTGGTCCCCGTGGCGTCGAGATCCTCCTTCAGTGAAGCGTGGGGACCGTTGCCCGACACGGTGAAGAGCATATGGTCGATGCGATCGGCGCGAAGGGACTTCAGGCCCACCTCATCACGGAGACTGCGGCCCAGCGCGTTGTCGTCCGGATCGGTGCTCTCCAACAGGCGGTTGGCGACGAACAGCAGGGAGTCGGGCGTGCAACGGCCGCTGTCGCGGTTGAGCACCTTGCGAGCGCTCGTGACGGTGGCTTTGCCGAGCACCTTGTTGCTCTTGGCTTCGCCTTTCAGAAGCCAAAGCTTCTCCCCGGCTGCATCGTATCCGGCGCCGATGAAGTCGTCGCCGCGCATAGCCATGTTGCGGCCGTCCTTGTAACGGAGACGGCGCACAGGCACACGCAGACCAATCTCTTCCTCGACCAACTCCGTCGCGAGAATCTCGCCCAGATCGCCGGAACGGCCTTTGGCGGTTTGTGGCATCGCCTCCGTGAGAATCGCTGCCGCGACCTTATGTCCGAGCCGCTTCACGTCTTCGGCAATGCGTTCGAGCCGGTCGTAATGCGAGCGGATAGTCTCGGCGAGGTCATCGCTAATCTCGTCGCGACCGCCGTCCTTTTCAACATACGTCCAATAGTGCTTCCGCTTGTCCTTTTCTTTCGTGGCTTCGCACCAAGTCTTATATAGCCCCACGCGACGCTCCCTTGCCTGTCTTGTTCGTCGGCGCCTTTCCATCCCAAAGACTCGACAATGGCGCTGCCGCCAGCTTGTCGCCGAACGGCACGACATCCGCGCTGTCGTAGAGGACGACGCCGAAGGCGAAGCGGTCGCCGCACGCCTCGGCCAAGGCGCGAAGGCCGCCGAAATCACCGGCTTTAACCGTCGCGCTCGCCTTGACCTCGATGCCGGCGATCATCCCGTCATCGCGCTCCAGCACGATGTCCACCTCCCGCCCCTCCCGATCCCGAAAATGGTGAGGCGTCAGCCGCAGGTCCGAGGCCGTCATCAGCTTCAGAACCTCCGCGAACACGAAGCTTTCCAGCAGCGCGCCGAACGTCCCGCGATCCGCCTTGACCCTGTCAAAGGAAAGACCGCGCGCAGTGGCAAGCAGGCCGGAATCGAGGAAGTGCAGCTTCGGTGTCTTGACGATGCGCTTCAGGGCATTGGTGAACCATGGTTGCACTGTCGCAATCAGGAACACCTGCTCAAGCAGCCCGACATAGCGTTGCCCCGTCTTGTGACTGACGTTGATGCCGGCGCCGAACTGCGAATAATTGACCAACTGGCCGGAGTGCTCGGCCAACAGTCTTACGAATTTCGGAAGCTCCGTCAGTTTCTCGACGTCAGCGATATCCCGCAGATCGCGCGTGAGGACCGACGTGAGATAGGATCTCGACCAGTCCTGCCGCCGGCGCTCGCTGTCGCGACTGATCGCTTCGGGGAAACCGCCGAGCAGGACAAGCTGGGTCAGGTCGTCGCCAAGGATTGCCTCCCGCTGGCTCCGAAGCTTTCCCGCGAAGAGATGCTCCAGGAAACTCGGCGTCCGGCCTTCGACCTCAGCCCTTGCGAGCGGCAGCATCTGGATGGTCTCCATCCGACCGGCGAGGCTGTCGGCGACCCGCGGCAAAGTCAGGACGTTCGCCGAGCCGGTCAGCAGGAAGCGGCCCGGCCGATAGTCTTCGTCGACCGTCTTCTTGATGGCCAGCAGCAGGTCAGGGGCGCGCTGGATTTCGTCGATGATGGCCCGGTCGAGGCCGCGGATGAAACCGGCGGGATCGGATTGAGCGGCCTCAAGGACCGTCTGATCATCGAGCGTGATATAGGTCCGCCCGGCTTCTCCCATTTTTCGGACGAGCGTGGTCTTGCCGGCGCGGCGCGGGCCTACGATCAGGACCACCGGCGTATCAGAAAGGGCTTCCTCCGCCCGTCGCTCCACAAACCGCTCGAACATGCCATCTCCGAATCCGGAAGATTGGAACTATCGGTTCCGGCTGATTGGGAGTCAATGGTCCGCTAATTGGAAGTTGTGGGACCGCGATCTGGAAGGCCTGAAGGGGAAAGCCTTCCCCCTGGTCGGCGCCGCGGTCGCCGACGCACCCCCTTCTGCGGGGAGATCCCCGCAACGCCCCTTTTAGAGTGAGAGGACGGCCGGCTTCGCCGTGACGGGTTGAGGGTTGGAGGAGAGGCCTCCGGCGCCCGTCATGGAGACTAGCCATGACCCATGTGAAGATTCTGGACGCCGCTCGCGATCGCGCTGGCGGCTACAAGGTGGATGTGAGCCGCGGCGAGCGGATCGGCCGCGTATCGTCGGAGTGGTTTTCGCGGCCGGCGGATGAGCGATACCTCTCCCTGTCGGACCTCTATGCTGCCGTGCATGGACGGACCGAGCGTAGCCGCACCCGAACCGTCGAGAGCGCCGCGATCCGCGTAGAGGCCAGCCGCGACAACGCCGAGCACCTAGCGCTGATGCTGCCTGGCTCCGACGCGCCGATCGCACCGACCCATTGGAGCTTCGGCCAGCTCGCTGGCTTGGTCGGCGCGCCGGCGGCCTATCTGCGCCAGCTTCCGGCGCCGCTGGCCGGTATCAACCTGCAATACGGCTTGACGTCCCATCGCGCCGAGCAGGTGAAGACGCTCGAGATCGAAGATCATCGCATCGAGCTGCGAGCCGTGACCGGGCCGGACTACGGCCGGATCTTCGACCACGAGCTGGTCGCGGCCGTCCAGCGCATCGCCGGCAACGGCACGGGCGACACACGCTGGAAGGTCCCAGGCGTGCTCGACTGGTCGACCGGAGTCTACAACCCGCGCGTCGACATCACCCAGGACACGACCACGCTCTACGCGTCCGATCGCGACGTCTTCCTATTCCTGGTCGACGATCTCAATCCGATCGAGGCCGGGCGGCTGCCCGACGGCTCGCCCGACCTCTACTTCCGCGGCTTCTACTGCTGGAATTCCGAGGTCGGCGCGAAGACGCTCGGCATGGCGAGCTTCTACCTCCGCGCCGTCTGCCAGAATCGCAATCTTTGGGGCGTCGAGGATTTCCAGGAGATCACCATTCGCCACTCGAAAAACGCCGCCTCGCGTTTCGCGCATGAGGCTGCGCCGGCGTTGACCCGCTTCGCCAATTCTTCGCCGATGCCCTTCGTCAACGGCATCAAGGCGGCGCGGGAGAAGATCGTGGCCCGCACCGACGACGACCGCAGCGAGTTTCTGCGCAAGCGCGGCTTCACCAAGACCGAGACGGCGAAGATCATCGAGACCGTCTTGACCGAGGAAGGGCGCAAACCTGAGAGCGTCTTCGACTTCGTGCAGGGCATCACCGCCGTCGCGCGCGACAAGACCCACCAGGACGCCCGGCTCGACCTGGAGGCGCGCGCGAAGAAGCTGCTCGACCGGGCAGCCTGACTCCCGGAAAGCCGGAGATACGGAAACACGTGTCTCCGGCTTCGTGCCTTTCCGTCCTTCCTTATCGTCGGTTTCGAGGCGCTGCCCTTCAGAGGAAGAGGGCGGCGCTGCGCTTCGTGACGAGTTGATGCCGAGAGAGAGGCTTTCGGCGCTCGTCGCGGAGTACATCCCGATGGCTACCACTGTTCAGAAGATCACCCTTTCGCCCTCGCGCGACATCCCCTTCAACAAGCTCTTGCTCTCCCAGTCGAACGTCCGGCGCGTGAAGGCCGGTGTCTCGGTCGAGGAGCTGGCGGACGACATCGCTCGCCGCGGCCTGTTGCAGGGCCTGAGTGTGCGCGCGGTCGTCGATCAGGCCGGCGTCGAGACCGGCATGTTCGAAATCCCCGCCGGCGGCCGGCGCTACCGGGCGCTGGAGCTGCTCGTGAAGCAGAAGCGTCTCGCCAAGACCGCGCCGGTGCCGTGCATCGTCCGCGACAGCGGTATCGCCGAGGAGGACTCGCTCGCCGAGAACGTCCAGCGCGCACCGCTGCATCCGCTTGACCAGTTCCGCGCCTTCCTGGCGTTGCGCGAGAAGGGGCAGTCCGAAGAGGAGATCGCCGCTGCGTTCTTCGTCTCGGTCAACGTGGTGAAGCAGCGCCTGAAGTTGGCGTCGGTCTCGTCGGCGCTGCTCGACGTCTATGCCGAGGACGGCATGACGCTCGACCAGCTCATGGCCTTCACCGTCTCCGGTGACCATGAGCGCCAGGAGCAGGTGTTCGAGCGGCTGAAGGCTTCCTACGACAAGCAGCCCTACACCATCCGCCGCATGCTCACCGAAGGCGCGGTCCGTGCCTCCGACAAGCGGGTGCAGTTCATCGGCGTGGACGCCTACGTGGCGGCAGGCGGCACCGTGCTGCGCGACCTATTTCAGGGCGACGATGGCGGCTGGCTGCAGGATGTTCCGCTGGTCGGCAAGATGGTGGCCGACAAGCTGAAGGCAGAATCGGATGCGGTGGTCGCCGAGGGCTGGAAGTGGATCGAGGTCGCGCCCGACTTCGCTTACGGCCACGCCTTCGGCCTGCGCCAGCTTCGCGGTGAGACCGAGCCGCTGACCGCCGAGGAGGAGGCGAGCCGCGATGCGCTGCAGGCCGAGTTCGACCGGCTGTCCGAGGAATACCAGGACGCCGCCGAACTGCCGGATGAGGTGGATGAGCGCCTGTCGGAGCTGGAAACGGCGCTTGAGGGCTTCGAGACTCGGCCCGTGGTGTTCGACCTCGCCGAGATCGCCCGCGCCGGCGCCTTCGTCAGCATCGGCGCCGAGGGCCAGCTTCGCGTCGAGCGGGGCTACGTCCGGCCGGAAGATGAGTTGCCGGCCGAACCCACGTCCGAGCTGTACGCGGACGGCGACGATGAACGCGCTATGGCCGCCAGCTACGAGGGCGACGATGCCGTCGTGACGGTGGAGCCCGACGCCGAACCGGAGGAGGACGAGAGTCTGTCGCCCATCTCCGACCGCCTGATGACTGAGCTGACCTCGCACCGGACGCTGGGCCTGCGCCACGCGCTCGGCGAACGGCCGGACGTCGCCTTCGTCGCCGCTCTGCACGTCCTGACGCTGAAGACCTTTTACCACTACGGCTCGGATAGCTGCCTCGAACTCGACTTGAAGAGCGTCAGCTTCGGCACGCAGGCGCCGGGACTGAACGACAGCGCCTCGGCCGAGGCGATCCGCGTGCGGCACGAAAGCTGGGCGAAGGCGCTTCCCAAGGAATCGGCCGATCTCTGGGACGCGTTGCAGGAATGGGACGGCGACAGCCAGGCGGGCCTGTTCGCCCACATCGTCAGCCTCTCGGTCAACGCGGTGTACGAGCCCTGGAACCGGCGGCCCCGCGCCGTGGCCCATGCCGATCGGCTGGCGCAAGCGGTCGATCTCGACATGGCGGCCGCCGGGTGGAAGCCGACCGTGGACAACTTCCTCGGCCGGGTGACGAAGGCTCGCATCCTTCAGGCGGTTTCCCAGGCAAAGAGCCAGCGCGCCGCCGATAGGATCGAGCATCTGAAGAAGGGTGACATGGCGGCCGAGGCGGAGACGCTCCTGGCCGACACCGGCTGGCTGCCCGAACCGCTCCGCACACCGGGCAGCGCCGTTGAGGCCGAACCAGCGCCGGAATCTGCGGCCGAGGAAACCGTAGAGCAGTCCAGCGAAAAACTGCCGGACGACGACGACGGGCCGGTCAGCCACAATGACGACGCCGGCGAAACGATGATCGCGGCCGAATAGCTGCCGACTGCAACGAGGCCCGTCGCTAGGACCACCCCACGAAGCAGGCTTCGGGGACCTGGGCGGCGGGCCTTTTCTTTTCGAGGACCATCATGAGCAACACCGCGCATGATCTCGCACAGCGACTAGGTCGGCAGGCCGAAGCCGTGTGCCGCCATTACCTCTCCGCCGGACGGCGTGAAGGCAGCTATTGGCTTGTCGGCGACGCTCGCAACGTGGCTGGCCGTTCGATGTTCGTGCGGCTCAAGGACACGGCGAAAGGGCCGGCGGGCAAATGGACCGACGCCGCCACTGGCGAACATGGCGACCTTCTCGATGTGATCCGCGAGAGCTGCGGCCTGGTCGACTTCAAGGACGTCGCCGATGAGGCACGTTCGTTCCTCAGTCTGCCACATCCCGAACCGGAGCGAGATCGTCCCCGATCACACGCACCGAGCGCCCCGACCGGATCGCCGGAAGCGTCTCGGCGACTGTTCTCCATGTCGCAGCCGATTTCTCGTACTCTCGTAGAAACGTATCTCCGTAATCGCGGCATTACGGCTTTGCACGGAACCGGAAGCCTGCGCTTCCACCCGCGCTGCTACTATCGGCCGGACGAGCACACACCGACCGAGATCTGGCCGGCGATGATCGCTTCCGTCACCGATCTCGCGGGTCATTTGTCCGGGGCGCATCGGACTTGGCTCGATCCCGGCGGTTTCAGCGAGGCGACGCTCGGCAAGGCGCCGATCGACACCCCGCGACGGGCGATGGGCGACCTTCTCGGTCACGCTGTTCGATTTGGCGTGGCGGGCGAGGTGATGGCGGCCGGCGAGGGCATCGAGACGATGCTGTCGCTCAGGTGCGTCCTTCCTGGCATGCCGATGGTCGCAGCTCTCTCGGCAGCGCATCTCTCCGCCATCCTGTTTCCCGACACACTGCGGCGACTCTACATCGCCCGCGACGACGATCCCGCCGGCGACGGCGCGATGGCGACGTTGATCGACCGAGCGCGGGACGTCGGGATCGAGCCGATCGTGATCTCGCCACGGCTTGGCGACTTCAACGAGGATCTCCGGTTGCTTGGGATCGATGCACTTCGGGCAGCAAGTCGCGTGCAGATTGCGGCGCAGGACGTCGCCCGCTTCATGGAACTGGCGGCATAGCCGGAACGGGGATGGGCGCGGCAGCATCGTCGCCACAGGGTCGGCAGTCATGCTTTCCCCCAAGCGTCGGAGAGGACCACGCCCACGGCCTTCTGAGAGGGCGATCGGGCAGCAAGCGGCCCGGACCGGCAACCTTGTGGACCGACTATTTTCCGTCGGCGGCAGAGCCGCCTTTACATCGCGAGACAAAATAGTCGGCCCCCTGCGGTCCTCCGCCGAGGCTTCGGCCCTCCGCTGCGCTGCGGGTGCAAGTCCGTCCGCCCGCCGCCTTCGTCGCCATGAAGGCCGCGATGGGCACGGCCGATCCGACAAGGAAAGCCGCGATGACCACCGACCACGACGACGATTTCGAGCCGCACCACAGCTCATCCCCGACCGACCAGGTCCTCCACGAACTCCAGCTCTATGGCTACCGTCCCTTCAGCGACGAGCCCGATCCAAGGCCGCTTCCCGAAGCGGACATCCTCGCGGGCAGCATCTCCGACATCTTCGACGCCCTCGTGGTGGCGCTGGCTGACACTCGCCTCGAGCCCGATCTCGAGGACCTGCTCTGGTCGACGGTGAACGTCTTCCACCGGGCCATCGATCGGATCGAGCGCGAACTCGATGACAACGAGCTGGCACAGCAACGCGCGCAACGGGAACAGGATGGTAGCGAGGTCAAGTCCGTCGAGCTGGAACGCCTGACGGCGGAAGGGCAGACGCTGATCGAGCGCCGTAACGCCTTCGAGCTGATGCGCGACCAGGCCGCCGACCAATTCGAGCGCCACACCCACGCGACCTGGCGGCCGCGCAACGGGTCGAAGGTCAATCACCGCAATCTGACCTCCGCGATGATCGACAGCCGCGACTTCCTCCACGCCAAGAAGCGCGCCGACAACCAGGTGCTCCTGCCGCCAGGTCCGAAGGTCGCACTCACCGGCGGGCTCGACTTCAACGATCACCGGCTGGTCTGGGCGAAGCTCGATCAGGTCCACGCCAAGCACCCGGACATGGTGCTGCTGCACGGTGGCTCGCCCAAGGGCGCCGAGCTGATTGCCGCCAAATGGGCCGACAATCGCAAGGTCACGCAGATCGCCTTCAAACCCGACTGGACGAAGCACGCCAAGGCCGCACCGTTCAAGCGCAACGACGCCATGGTGGAGACCCTGCCGATCGGGGTAATGCACTTCCCCGGCACCGGCATCCAGGACAACCTCGCCGACAAGGCGAAGAAGCTCGGCATCCCGGTCTGGAAGTTTGGCGGCGCGTAAGCGCCGCTTTACCCTGCGGGCGTAATGACGTGAACACATAAAGGCGGACGAAGGGCTTTCCGTAAACCCGCCTTTCAGTCCGACTCACCCGTCACAGCGATCCGGGCCGCGCGAGCATAGTGCGCCAATTCCACATCGTTCTCGATCAGCTCGTCGAGCAGCACCTTCATGTCAGCTTGATCGGACGCCGATTGAAACGGTCCCGGCTGTCGCTCGATCGCCAGCACCGCAATCGCGAGCGCCTTCTTCACCAGATGCAACTCGCGTCCCGTAAATTCCGCCATGCCGCATGCCTCAACCATCATGTCGACTCGTGAGCACACCTTAGCCGATCGGTCAGCGTACCGTGAGGACAACGAGATTCCACACGTTGCTTGTGACGGCCATTAATGAGCCGCCCGTGCTGGCGGGTGCCACCCCTCGTCTATCAGCGCTGATCCTTGGTCCGGCCGAGGGCCTGACGCCATCAACCCGTGAAGGGTCGGCTTACGCGAAGCGTGCCGCCGCTGCGTCTTTGCCTTCGCGGTGATTGCGGCCCTCGGCCGGACACATCGGGCGCCTGTCGCGCGGGGATGGTCCCCGCCTCAGCGCAGGAGCCGGATCAATGTCTCAAACCCTCGCATTCGCCAACGGTTGGAACCTCGCCATCACCCTCATGGTCTGCGTCGTTGTCTTCCATGCTGACGCTGGCAACTTCGGCGTCATGCTGGCCACCGAATATGACGGCGATCCCGGCGCAGTCATCCACGAATTCGACCCCTTCCAACCATGATGGGGCGAACCGCCACGCAGACTGAACCTCGAAGCGCCAGCGGGATTCCCACTCCCACTGGCGCCTGTTTGAGGCTATACTCACGTTCGCGCCGTGGTGGTGGTGGTGGAAGGCGCAACCGTCAGAACTTTATCTCACGGAGTACACCGCCATGATCATCTTCGGACCACTACTCGTCATCGCCGGCATCTGCTTCATCTGCTGGCTGCTCTTCACCCTTGCTGTGTTCGCATTGCCGTTCTTCGTCGGCCTGACGCTCGGCGTCTGGGCATTCCACAGCGGCGCCGGCGTGCTCGGCGGCATCCTTGTCGGCCTGGTCGCCGGTGGGGCGACATTCGGCATCGGCCAATTCGCGCTCGGCTTCGTGCCCTGGACTTTGCTGCGGCTCTTGATCATCCTGCTCTTCGTCGTACCCGCCGTCGTCGCCGGATACAGCGCGACTTACGGGATCGCACATATGGCGATGCCCTCTGCGATCTGGCAGACGATCTTCGCGGTCGTCGGCGCCATCGCCGTCGGCATTACCGCGTTCTTGCGGTTCACGGGAATGGCCACGCCCGGACCCGCCGGACAGGGCATGGCGCGGACCTGACGCGATCCAGCGACTAGAGACGGCGCGAGGATCAGGCTCCCGCTGCGCCTATTTCGCCGTCAGTGATCGTCGCGGTCTAGCGAACGATCGTCATCGCGGACCGCACAGGCAGCAACCTCATGGGCAACTCGGACCGAGCGTCCTTTCGCTACATCCACCCGATCGAAACGCGTGAGCCAAGCCGGGTCTGCGCAGAGCGATGATTTCGGGGGAACCGCGCGTCGCGCGGATAGAGGTGCGCTTTGTATGCCGAAGTCCCACGCCGGCCCGTTTCCAGCGCGGCGGCTGCCACTTTCTCCTTGATGTCATCTCTGTAGATCGAGAGCACCAAACGGCCTCTTCGATGGGCTGATCTAGCCGAAGGCCGGCTGAAGCCTCGATCGCCTATGGCGCAACAGCGGCGTCAAAACTTTCTTCCCCTGACGGCTGCGCCGTCATTCCTCGCGAGACAAGAAAGCCCCTCCTTTGCTGTCGAGCCCCTTCGGGGTGCGCC
>MKRJ01000010.1 GCA_001896885.1 Rhizobiales bacterium 65-79
CTTGGCCGTACCACCGGTACGTCCGCGCCGAAGGCCTCGACCTTGGACCGAATTCCCTCCGGCAGAACGCTTCCATCTAGCCATGAAAGGCTCTAGCAAGGGCTGGAAATATTTCCTGATTTTAATGGTGGAACGGGCGGGAAGCGAAGATGCGCCTCGGCGGCAGGCTGGCTGCAGCGATCGAAGTGCTGGACGACATCGACGGCAGGCACCGCCCGGCCGCCGATGCGCTGAGGGATTGGGGCCTGTCGCATCGCTTCGCCGGTGCCGGCGATCGCGCGGCAATCGGCAATATCGTCTATGACGCGCTGCGCCGGCGCCGGTCGGCGGCCTGGCTTCTAGACCAGGAGACCTCGCGCGCCCGCGCCATCGGGGCGCTTTTGCTCGACGCCGGCATCGAGGCCGGCTCGCTGAACGCCGAACTCGAAGGCGACCGCTTCGCCCCGCCCCCTCTGTCCGAAGAGGAGATCGTGCGCCTGCGGACCCGTCGGCTCGCGGACGCGCCCGATGCCGTTCGCGCCGACTTTCCCGACTGGTGCGTGCCGCTTTTCGTGCGCGCTTTCGGAAAGGGTTGGGCGGAGGAGGCAGCCGCTCTTTCCGGGCGGCCGCCGCTCGACATCAGGGTCAATGCGCTGAAGGCGGGCCGCGAAAAGGTGCTCCAGGCGTTGAAAGGCTCCGGGGCGGAGCCCGCGCCGATCGCGGCCGACGCCATACGCATCCCGCCGATCGCCGGCGCCGGACGGCATCCGAACGTGCAGGCCGAGCCCGCCTTCCAGAAAGGCTGGTTCGAGATACAGGACGAGGGCTCGCAGATCGTCGCCGATCTCGCTATAGCCGGCGGCGGCGCGCAGGCGCTGGATTTCTGTGCCGGCGCGGGCGGAAAATCCCTGGCGCTTTCCGCGGCGATGAAGAATCACGGGCAGATATTCGCCCATGACGCGGACAAGTCGCGGCTCGCCCCGATCTTCGACCGTATACGGCGCGCGGGGGCGCGGAACATCCAGATCGTCCAGCCCTCCGGCCTGCCCGCGCTTGAGAATGCGATGGACCTCGTCCTTGTCGACGCGCCCTGCACCGGCTCCGGCACATGGCGCCGTCGCCCGGATTCCAAGTGGCGGCTGAGCGACCGGCAGCTCGACCTGCGTAGGGCCGAGCAGGCCGCGATCCTCGAAGATGCGAAGCGTTTCGTGAAGCCGGGGGGACGCCTCGCCTACATTACCTGCTCCGTGTTTTCGGAAGAGAATGCGGACCAGATGGCCGCGTTCCTGGGCCGGAACGGCGGCTTCCGGCCGATCGACCATCACGCCTTGTGGAATGGCCGCCATCCGCATCGTCCGGATGCGGCGCTGGTCGATGCCAGGGGCGGCATCGTGCTCACGCCGGCGCGAACCGGGACGGACGGGTTCTTCTGCTGCGTCCTTGAACGGCGGAGTTGACCGTCCGCGATCTGGCGGCTCAATTGACGAAATAATTCTCCCGCACTGCACCATCGCCCGATTGAATGGCCCGACCCCGTCTGCGATAAAACGCGGGGAAAGGGTTCCGCATGGTTTCGCAAGTGCTCGTGGACGACGATTTCGAGGCGAGGGTTCGTTCGAGCTTCGCCCGGCAGAAGGCGATGGCGGCGATCGGGGCCGAACTGACGCTGGTCACGCGCGGGACCGTCGAGATCGAGATGCCTTTTTCGGAGGAACTCACCCAGCAGCACGGCTTCCTGCATGCCGGCGTGATCTCCACCGCGCTGGATTCGGCCTGCGGCTATGCGGCCTATTCGCTGATGCCGCCGGACGCGGCCGTGCTGACCATCGAATTCAAGGTCAACCTGCTCGCGCCGGGCAGGGGCGAGCGCTTCCTGTTCCGCGGCGCGGTCACCAAGCCGGGCCGCACCATCATCGTCGCCGACGGGCAGGCATACGCCTTCGACGCCGAGGGCGAGGCCAAGATGATTGCCACCATGACCGGCACGATGATGACCGTCACCGGCCGCCAGGGCATCGACGGCTGATCCCATGACACATGCGCCTGTTACCACGGTCGGCGGCAGGCGGCTGCTCTTCGTCATGGCCGTGGATGCGGAATACGGTCCGCATCTCAAGCGCCGCTTCCCGGCCCTGATGACCGGCATCGGGCCGGTCGAAGCCGGCGTGCGGCTCGGCGCCGAACTGGCGCGTCTGTCGGAGCGGAACGCACTTCCGGACCTGGTCGTCTCGCTGGGCTCGGCGGGCAGCCGCGTGCTGGAGCAGACGGAGGTGTATCAGGCCTCGTCGGTCGCCTATCGCGACATGGACGTCTCGGCCCTCGGCTTCGAGCGCGGCGCGACGCCGTTCGTCGACCTTCCCGCGATCGTTCCGCTCGGCTACGCCATACCGGACATTCCACAGGCATCGCTCTCGACGGGCGCGGCGATCGTTTCCGGCGCCGCATACGATGCCATCGCGGCCGACATGGTGGACATGGAGACGTTTGCGGCGCTTCGCGCCTGCCAACTCTTCGGCGTCGGCATGGTCGGCCTGCGCGGCATATCGGATGGCTCCGCCGACCTGAGGCATGTCGACGATTGGCGCCAATACCTGCACGTCATCGACGAGAAGCTGGCTGCAGCGGTCGACAGGCTCGAAGCCGCCATCGCCAATGGGACGTTGCTGCCGTGACGGTCGAAATCCGCCGCGCCGGGCCGGGCGAGGAGGCCGCCGTCTCGGCTCTTCTCGCGGAGGTCTGGCATGCGACCCACGACGCGCAACTCGGCCATGACAAGGTGGCGAAAATCACCGCGAAATGGCACGCACCCGCGCTCCTCCGCGCCCAGATCGAGGATCCCGGGAAATGCTTTCTCGTCGCCGAGGCCGGAGGCGGCGAGCTTGTCGGCCACGCCATCTCCTGGCTCGACGAAGACACGGCGATCAACCTGCTGAGATTGTATGTCCTGCCGTCCATGCAGGGCAGGGGGCTTGGCGGCCGCCTGCTCCGCGCGGCTGTCGCCGCCTGGCCCGGCGGCCACCTGCTGCGCCTGGAAGTCCAGGCGCTGAATGCTCCCGCGATCCGCTTCTACGAAGGGCAGGGCCTGCGCGTGATCGGCGATACGGCCGAGCGCGGCGGCTTCACCGACATTCCCGCGCTGGTCATGGAAAGGCGTCTTCCTTTCGAGGATCCGGCATGAATCGTTTTCTCGGCTCCGTCCCGCAAGCCGTTGCGCCGACTCGTTTCTTTCTTTAAACGCCCGCCATGAAGAACACCGCGCATCCCGACACCGTCCTCATCATCGATTTCGGCAGCCAGGTCACGCAGCTGATCGCGAGGCGGGTGCGCGAGGCCGGCGTCTATTCGGAGGTCGTCCCCTTCCAGTCCGCAGAGGAAGGTTTCCGCCGCGTCCGGCCGAAGGCCGTCATCCTTTCCGGCAGCCCGCATTCGACCGTCGATATCGGCAGCCCGCGCGCGCCGGATGCGATCTTCGCGGCGGGCATTCCCGTCCTCGGCATATGCTATGGCGAGCAGGCGATCTGCGCCCAGCTCGGCGGCAAGGTGGAAGCCGGCCACGAGCGCGAATTTGGCCGCGCCTTCCTCGATATCCGGGAGGACTCCGCGCTTTTCGACGGCATCTGGGCCAAGGGCACGCGCCACCAGGTCTGGATGAGCCATGGCGACCGGGTGACGGCGCTGCCGCCGGGCTTCCGCGTCGTCGGCACCTCGACCGGTGCGCCGTTTGCGGCGATCGCCGATGAAGAGCGCAAAATCTTCGCCGTGCAGTTCCATCCCGAAGTGGTCCATACGCCGGACGGGGCGAAGCTTCTTGCCAATTTCGTCCACAACATCGCCGGCCTGAAAAGCGACTGGACGATGGCCGCCTATCGCGAGCAGGCGGTGGGGGCGATCCGCCGCCAGGTCGGCGCGGGCAAGGTCATCTGCGCGCTGTCGGGCGGCGTCGATTCCTCCGTTGCCGCGCTGCTGATCCACGAGGCCGTCGGCGACGAGCTCACCTGTATCCTCGTCGACCACGGCCTGATGCGGAAGAACGAGGCGGCCGAAGTGGTCGAGATGTTCCGCAAGCACTACAATCTGCCGCTGATCCTGGTCGATGCGTCGGATCGTTTCATCTCCGCGCTCGAAGGCGA
The DNA here is from genome assembly GCA_001896885.1 of Rhizobiales bacterium 65-79. Lineage (GTDB taxonomy): Bacteria > Pseudomonadota > Alphaproteobacteria > Rhizobiales > Rhizobiaceae > Mesorhizobium_L. The sequence goes on from MKRJ01000010.1 coordinate 4,110, forward strand.
AGCCGACCCGGAGAAGAAGCGCAAGACGATCGGCCGCCTTTTCATCGAGGTATTCGAGGAGGAGGCGAAGAAACTGGGCGGCGCCGATTTTCTCGCCCAAGGCACGCTTTATCCCGATGTCATCGAGAGCGTTTCCTTCACCGGCGCCACCTCCTCCACCATCAAGTCGCACCACAATGTCGGCGGGCTGCCCGAGCGCATGAACATGAAGCTCGTCGAGCCGCTGCGCGAGCTCTTCAAGGACGAGGTGAGGGCGCTCGGCAGGGAACTCGGCCTGCCGGAGAGCTTCATCGGCCGCCATCCCTTCCCCGGACCCGGCCTTGCCATCCGCTGCCCCGGCGGCGTGACGCGCGAGAAGCTGGCGATCCTGCGCGAGGCCGACGCAATCTACCTGGACGAGATCCGCAAGGCCGGCCTCTACGACGCGATCTGGCAGGCCTTCGTCGTGCTCCTGCCCGTGCAGACGGTCGGCGTCATGGGCGACGGCCGCACCTATGAATTCGTGCTGGCGCTGCGCGCCGTCACCTCGGTCGACGGCATGACCGCCGATTTCTACCATTACGACATGGAGTTCCTCGGCGCCGCCGCGACCCGGATCATCAACGAGGTCAAAGGCATAAACCGGGTCGTCTACGACGTCACCTCAAAGCCGCCCGGCACAATCGAGTGGGAATGATTCAGGCCCATCCTGGGCTATCCCGCAGCGTCCCAGAAACCTCCATAACACACTGATAAACAAAATAAAATATCTCAAGGACGTTCGGAGACTATCGGCCGGCAAAGATCGCCGCTGACGTACTTCCTGACGGTGCGCTCCCCCATTGCGAAATCCGATTTCGTCCGATACCGTCAAGGAGTGAGCACCTTCTGACGGTCTTTTTTTCGATCTAACTCGCTGTAAGAAAAAGAGATTTTGCGCAAAGGTGCCCGAAAATGGCCTGACGGTCTTTTTTGGAGGAGGCAACCCCGATGTTGACCGATGCAGCCCTTAAGCATCTGAAACCAAAAGAGAAAATTTACAAGGTGACGGACCGGGACGGCATGTATGTGCTCGTGAAGCCCTCGGGGACCCTCACTTTTCGGCTGGACTACCGGATGAATGGGCGGCGCGAGACCGTCACGTTTGGCAAATACGGGCCGGCGGGGCTGTCGCTCGCTCGTGCGCGAGAGCTGTGCATCGACGCCAAGCGGGCGATCAGCGAGGGCCGATCGCCGGCGATCGAGAAGCAGCGGGAGAAGCGCCGGCTCCTGGAAGCCAAGAGCTTTGGCGAGTTCGGTGAGAAATGGTTGACCGCGGCGCCGATGGCGGACAGCACGCGGGCGATGCGCCGGTCGATCTTCGAGCGCGAACTGCTGCCCAAGTGGCGCACCAGGCTGCTGACGGAAATCACGCCAGACGATCTCCGGGCCCATTGCGGCGCCATCGTCGAGCGCGGCGCGCCGGCGACGGCGATCCACGTCCGCGACATCGTCAAGCAGATCTATGGCTTTGCGATCTTGCATGGCGAGAAAGTCGCCAACCCGGCTGACGATGTGGGACCGTCTTCTATCGCGACCTTCGTGCCGAAGGACCGGTCGCTCTCGCCGACCGAGATCAGGATCATGCTCAAGCTGCTCGAGAAGGTGGCGACGCTGCCGACCATCAGGCTCGGCATGCGCCTCTATCTGCAGACGATGGTGCGCAAGAGCGAGCTGCAGGACGCGACATGGGATGAAGTCGATTTTGAGAATGCCGTTTGGACTATCCCGAAAGAGCGGATGAAGCGCTCGAAAGCGCACAATGTCTATCTGTCGCGCCAGACCCTTGACATCATGATCGCGCTGAAGACCTGTGCCGGAAACTCAAAGTACCTCCTGCCGTCACGCTATGATGCCGATGCGCCCATGTCGCGGGCAACTTTCAATCGCGTCACATATGCGGTGGTTGAGCAGGCGAAGAAGGAAGGTCTGCCGCTGGAGCCTTTCACCGTTCACGACCTGCGGAGGACGGGCTCGACACTGCTCAACGAACTCGGGTTCAACAGCGACTGGATCGAGAAGTGCTTGGCACACGAGGACGGCCGTTCTTCGCGCGGCGTTTACAACAAGGCTGAATATGAAGTGCAGCGGCGCCACATGATGCAGGAGTGGTCCGACATCATCGATGCCTGGGCCGCTGGCAAGAAGCGCGTGCCCGTGGTCATCCCAGCTTCGATGCCGTTGCTTGAACCCGACCCGGCGATCGAACCGGGCGCGATCGCCGCTGCCTGACGTCAGGAGACTGCGCGCGGGTAATAGAGATTGATTGGCGCGAAGCCAACCAGGCTACGACCTCCGCGAGATCCCAAACCACGCAGCGCGGCGAGAGAGCGAAGCGTCGAGGAAACTCGCCGCGCATTTCCATCTCGTATATGGTGCTGTCAGCAAGCGGGACCATCTCCCGTAGCTGGTGCCGCCGGATCGTCCGCTTAATAGATATTTCCGTTGTCGGCGCCATTCCAAATCTCCTCAAGGGTCCGGCTTGAGGCAATTGAAAGCAATCGTCGTTGAAAGAGGGAAGGCCCGGAATTCGTCCGTAGGGGCGTAGGGCGCGCGGGGATAAAAATCGGATAGCTGCAGACGACGCAATCCACCTCGTGCATGGCACAAGGTAATACTATTTCTTCCGATTTTTGAGCGGTGTGACGACGGTCGTTGGGGGAGGCTTTGGAATTACGCTGCGCGCACGCGGTCGCGTCAAGCCCAGCCTCTTGTGTATCTGGCGTTGCGACTCAGCTTCGCCATGCAGCCAGTTGCGGAAGGCCAATAGCGCCGGGTCCTTCTCGCGTATCGGCCTGTAGGCCAGATACCAGCCTTCGTATTTCTGATCAACGATTGGAAATGGGGTGACCAGACGGCCCGCTGCCAGCGCGTCACTGACATAGGGGAGTTGCGCCACAGCGACTCCTACTCCATCGAGGACGGCCTGAATTGCCATCACAGAACTCTCGAACGATACCTCATTAGCTGGCTGTATCGGCGCGCTCAGGCCTGCCGCTTCGAACCACCAGGTCCATTGCTCGCGCAGGTGGGAGACGACGATCAGGGTTGCCGTGTGGAGATCGCGGGGGTGCAGCAAGCTTGCTGCTATTGCTGGCGTGCAGACTGGCACCAGCGTTGATGGGAATAGCTCTTCGGCAATATAGCCAGGCCAACTGCCCGCGCCGCGACGTACAGTACATGTCCAATCGTCACGCAGCGGAAGCATTGCACCGCCCGTAGCGACGCGTACCTCGATGTTGGGATGGTTGCGATTGAAGCTCGTCAAGCGCGGAATTAGCCAATGTAAAGCGAGTGTCGGCGCGACCCCGACGGTGAGCACCGGGCCGGCCTGCATCGAGCCCACTTGCTCAGAGAGCCGGGCGATCGCATCGAAGGCCTCGGTCAGGCCGGGCTGGAACGCCCGGCCCTGATCGGTGAGCTCGAGCCTATTGGCATGACGGCGGAAGAGCGCGAACCCGAGGTGTTTTTCCAAGAGCCGCACCATGTGGCTTACCGCCGTTTGAGTGACATTCAACTCCTCCGCTGCTGCCTTGAAGCTGCCATGCCGTCCAGCCGCTTCGAAGGCTCGCAATCCGTTCAAGGAGGGCATCTGGCGAGTCATTAATACCCCAAATTTAAGTTGGGCTAACCGCGAGAAATTTGCGTTTGCTACGCAAGTTTATCCGCGACATCCTATTCGACAAGGATGAGAATTTCTATGCGTAAGATTGCTCTGGGCATCACAGCCACCGTCGCCTTGCTAGTAGCCGCTGTCTTGCTCGCGGTCGTTACGGGATGGGTGCCGCGAGGGCCAATGAACCACGGGTGGGACTGGCCTTGGCATGATTGGTGGCACTCTCGGCTGGAGCACAGTCGGCTTCACCAGTACGGCCCGACGATGAGCCAAACCCAAATGCTGGGATGGTCGGACGGTCAGATAGTTATGGACACCACCAAGATACGTTCCGCGTGACTACTCGCAGTTCGGCCAACCATCAGTGCAACGATCAACGATAAGCCTACTCAATACAGTGCTTCACCGAGTCAGAGTCCGGGAAAACGTCAAATGATGAAGATATCGAATCTCATAACGACCAGCGCCGCGGCGATAGGAGTCCTGTGCATGCTTCAGGCAGGTCCGGCTGTAAGCCAAGAAAAGCATGGCGTGATACCGCATGCTCCGCTGCTGAAGACCGTATTACCCGGCACAAAAAATTTGGAGGTCGCAGTCTACGAGACGGAATACGCTCCGGGTGGGATCAACCCGCGACATCTCCATCCGGCTGCGATCACATTCTATGTCGTGTCAGGGACAGGTGTTTGGCAGGAAGATGGGAAGCCGCCGGTAACGCTGCATGCCGGTGAGAGTTTGTTTGTTCCCGCGGGCACGATCCATTCCCACTGGAATCCAAGCACCACGGATCATCTTCGCTTCCTGGAGTTCATCGTAGCTGAGAAGGGCAAGGGGCGTTCTATTCCGGAACCGATAAAGAAGTGAGGTTCCCGGAGAGATTGACCGATCAAAAAGATCACGATTCGCTAGAACCTGCACAATCTAACGAAGCATCGGTAAACGAGACTGAGGACAATGCAGTCAGGCGCCGGCGTGCTATTTTTCTGATTTTTGCGAGTGTTGCACTTATTTTAGTTGGCATTGCGACCCACTGGCTTTTGTCGGCGCGAACCAAGACTCCGCCGACCACACGCCCATCTGTACCGGTAAGCATTTCCGTCGCAACTCGACAGAACATACCCGTCGATCTGACCGGTCTTGGCGCCGTGCAGGCCTCATTGACTGTCGGTATTCGTCCCCAGGTCGATGGCACACTGCAGGACGTGCTGTTCACCGAAGGGCAGGATGTAAAGAAGGGCGACGTGCTGGCCAAGATAGATCCGCGCTTGTTCAAGGCTGCGCTTGACCAGGCCCGGGGAAAAAAAGCCCAGGATGCTGCGTTGCTCGTTTCCGCCGAGAAAGATCTTACGCGGTACAAGACGTTGGCGCTGAGTGATTCCATAGCGCGGCAGACCGTCGATCACCAGCAGGCAACGGTCGATCAACTGAAGGCGTCCATTGCGGCCGATGAAGCTGCGATCGACACCGCACAGACACAACTCGACTACACCTCGATCAGGGCGCCAAGCGACGGGCGAATTGGCATTCGCTCGATCGATCCTGGAAACGTGGTGCATGTGTCCGATGCACAACCGATCGTCATCCTGATGCGTATCCGCCCGTCCGCTGTGCTGTTCACACTGCCGGCGCGGTTTCTCGATGATGTGCGCAGCGCCTTAGCCCATGGTCCCGTCGTGGTGACGGCTTTCGACCAAAACAACCGCCGCGCACTGAGCGCGGGGAAACTCCTCCTCGTCGATGATGCAATCGATCCCGCTACCGACACCATGCGTCTGAAGGCCATCTTCCCTAATGACGACGA
>MKRJ01000011.1 GCA_001896885.1 Rhizobiales bacterium 65-79
CGGATACAATTGAAAAGTGCTGGAAATAAACTACGAATCTGGGGGTCAGGAGTTCGAATCTCTTCGGGCGCGCCAAATACCGCCGATTGCCCTCTAAAGCCGTCGATAACCGCCGAAACTACGCTTGCGCAAAGAGCCGGAGATGGTCTGTGCGCGAAAAAGCGTAAAGACGGCGGCGTATGGCGGCGAAAAAGTTCGAATCGCTCACGGTGGCGTCATACTGCGGATTCTGCCGTCGGGCCTCATAACCGCGCTGAAGGAAGGGATGCAAAGGGATGATCATGCCCCAATTGCCATCACGATATCGCCGTTTAAGCAGAATTCGCCACGCGCCGTTTTCCAACCAGGAAATCAACCAGGGCGCGCAGCTTCGCTGGCATCTGTTCGCGGCTTGAAAGATAGAGATTGAACCCGTCGAAAGGCGGACACCAGTCCGCGAGCACCCGCATCAGCGCACCTGCCTCGATGTGCCGGCGAGTGGCGAAATCCATGTGCATGATCAGGCCGACACCTTGTAGAGCGGCGCTCAGAAGCATCTCGTCATTGTTGACGACCAACGAGCCTTGCGGGTGGAATACGACATCTTGCCCGCCGTCCGGGTTAGTGAACTCCCATGGCGCAATCACGTTGCTGAAGCCATGTCGAAGGCCAAGACAATTATGGTCGGGCAGGTCGCGCGGTGTTTCCGGTGGCGGCGACGCCGCGAAATAGGCAGGCGAGCCAACAACCGCCAGAGATACGGGTGGACCGATCGGCACGGCGATCATGCTGTCGCCAATGCTTTCGCGCAGGCGAATACCGGCGTCGCAGCCCTCCCGGATAATGTCACCAAACCCATCGTCGACAATGATTTCCAACCTCACTGCCGGATAGCGGCGGCGAAACTCTCCGATATGAGGCACGATGAGATGGCTGGCTGCGATGCGAGAGCTGTTGATCCGCACCTCGCCGGCGGGGCGATCGTCTGCATTCTGAAGCATCCCGACTGCGTGTCCGATCATCGCCAAGCCGGGATCGGCCTCCGCAAGCAGCTTTCTGCCTTCTTCTGTGAGGGAGACCGAACGTGTCGAGCGGTTCAGCAACCGTACTGAGAGCTTCGTTTCCAGCGCGCGGATCATTTGCGACAAACCGGAAGGCGAAATGTCCAGCTTCGATGCCGCGCGCGTGAAACTACCCTCGCGGGCGACCTCGGCGAAGGCAGCGATTGCAGGCAGCAAGTTCCGGTCCATACGTCCCTTTTATGAAGTCCAGCTTCATATTGATTGAAGAATACCTCAGTTTTTCATTCTGATCCATCGGACTATTTAGATTTTCAGATGAGCGGCAACCAAAGCTCCCTGCCGGCTCGGAGCGTCACAAAGGCGAACGCCATGACCAAAATCCTCATTCTCGGTGCCAGCGGGCAAATCGCCCGTCATCTGGTCGATTTGCTGGCGGAACGTGCCGACAGCGCCATGACGCTGTTCTTGCGCAATGCACGCAAGCTCGGTCGCGGGGCTCCGGGCAACGCCCGCATCGTCGAAGGCGACGTGCTCGATGCCGCGCGGCTGAAGCAAGCGATGGCTGGCCAGGATGTCGTCTACGCCAACCTTGCGGGCGACGTGGACATCCAGGCCGCCGGTATCATCGCCTCCATGGAGGAGGCGGGCGTGAGGAAGCTGATCTTCTGCGCCTCAATCGGCATCTATGACGAAGTTCCGGGCAAGTTCGGCGAATGGAATCGTCGCGAGATCGGCGCGTATCTGCCGCCTTACCGCAAGGCTGCCGATCTGATCGAAGCGTCCGGGCTGGACTATGCGATCCTGCGTCCCGCCTGGCTGACCGACGCGGATGAGATCGATTTCGAGATCACCGAGCGGACTGAGCCGTTCAAGGGAACGGAAGTCTCGCGCAAGAGCGTTGCGGCTGTCGTGGCCGATCTTGCCGGTGCCGCAGGACCACTCGGCAATCGCAATATCGGCATCAGCAAGCCGAACACCGATGGCGCCAAACCCGCCTTCATGTGAACCCGCCCGCCGATAGCAAATCCTCTAATCCAACCTGCCAACCAGGGAGAACGCACCATGGAAACCGTGAATATCCGCAATCGTGACATGTATTGGGATATCGCCGCCGATATCCATTTCCCACCGAACTTTGACAAGACGAAAAAGTATCCGGCCATCATCAGTGCCCATCCGATCGGGAGTTGTAAGGAGCAGACCTCGGGCAATGTTTATGGCGCGGCGCTGGCGAAGGAAGGCTTCGTCGTCATTGCGTTCGATCGCAGCTTTCAGGGGGCCAGCGGCGGGAAGCCGCGTTTCATCGAAGACCCGACCCTGACCGTCGAGGACTTTCGCCATGTCGCCGACTATCTGGTGACGCTGCCGTATGTGGATGAGGATCGCATCGGTGTCCTGGGTATCTGCGGCGGCGGCGGTTATGCGATCAACGCCGCGATGACCGAGCGGCGCATCAAGGCAGTCGGCACCGTGACCGGCGCGAACTATGGGCGGCTGATGCGCGGCGGCTTCGCCAATCTCGATCCCATCAGCTTGTTGGAAAAGATATCAAAACAGCGCACCGCGGAGGCGCGCGGTGCTGAATGGCATGTCGATGATCTGCTGCCTCCTTCGGTCGAAGCCGGCAAGAAGGCCGGTATCAAAGATATCGATGTGCTGGAGGCGACGGACTACTATCGGACCCCGCGCGGCCAGAAGCCTCACGGTTGCAACCGTTCGCTCCTATCGCACCAGGCTGCCGCTGTCGGCTGGGATGCGTTTCATCTCGCTGAGGTGCTTCTCACCCAGCCGCTTTGCGTGGTCGTGGGCGACAAGGTCGGAGCCTTCGGCGCTTATCGCGACGGCTGCGAGATCATCGAGCGCGCTGCCTCCAAGAACAAGGAACTGGTGGTGGTCGAAGGGTGGTCGCACTACGACCTTTACGACAAGCCCGAGCCGGTGCGTCAGGCGCTGGACAAGCTGGTGCCGTTCTACAAAAGCAATCTTTGAACGTTCGGGACGCGCGCTTCTCTCGCCCTCTTACCCGCGTTGCGAGTAACAAAACCAATCAAGCTCCCGTCGTTCCACCGGAGCTTGATTGGTGGAAGCAACGCGTGACAATCCTGCTTCCAGCGTCAGGAGTGACTGGATAGGGCCTTAGAGGGCTATGGAGGAGACATAGTTCGCATCACCTGAGACGGCGCGCCATTTTATTTCAACGACTTAGCTTCCTTGGCATGCCTGCCCAGCTCGTTGGGAGTCAGCATTTGGAACTACGTATCCACCGGCAATGAAGCCGGAACGACGACGCTCGATTTTCGGGAATATTTCCCGACTTACGGGGAGACCCACCCAGTCGCTGCGTATGTGTAAGGTCTCCAAGGGTCAGGTCGTCTACCGGCGCTCTCAGAGACTTTGCTTATCGCTGAAAAGCCGCTGTTACATGGAAAGTTGGAAATTCGCCCGCCGGAGCTCTAGCTGCAGTGGAAACAGCATTCGCACCCGACTGGCTGGCAGACTGGACTTGGGCATTGCAGGCTCTGATTGACCAATGCGGGGGCCCGGGGCCGAATGACCGGGCAGGCTAAGCCAGCAATTACAGATATCGCGCTGCGACGCTTTGCTTAGGCGATGCATCATCGTGTCGCCAGTCTAAGGGACTTTCACCGCCGAAACTGCCCCGGCGTCGTGCAGTGCGATCAACTGTCCGGACATTGCCAATCGTACCACAGCGGATTTCGGCCGTTGGCGGATGTTGACAAGAATAAGCATTCTCAGGCATCATAAAAAAACGAAACGTCATTCCGGATTTTTCATGCGCTCTGCAATCGATCGCACTTTCGATTTGATCGAGGCTCTAGCAGCCCACCCCGACGGCATCTCGTTGGCGGAAGCCGCTCGTGGCGCCCGCCTATCGAAATCGACCGCGCACCGTTTGCTGGCCGATATGATTGTCAGAGGGCTGGTTCGCCAGAATGGCCCGAACGGCGAATACTCGCTGACGCTCGAAATCGCCCTTCTCGCATTTCGCTATCTGTCGAATGTCGGCTTCCTCAATCTTCTCCAGCCCGATCTTGACCAACTCGCAGCGGAGGTAGGGGAACTCGTGCGATTGTCCTGGCTCGAGGGTGGCAGACTGGCAATTGTCGGAGAATCCCAAGGCGCCAAACCCGGCCTTCGCTTCGACGCCAATCTCGGGCGGCCGGTCGTGCTTCACACCATGGCGGTGGGCAAGGTCTATCTCGCAACCATGGGGCACCAGGAAGCGCTCGAGACGGTTCGTGCGCAGGCGTTGCTTGGCAAGGTCGAAGATGGTGGACCAAACGCGATACAGACCGAAGCCGAGTTGGAAGTCGAGCTGACGCGGGTTCAGAAGCAAGGTTACGCCATCGCCTACGACGAAGCCGATCTCGGTGCTGCGGCGGTGGCGGTTCCAATACTCGGCAAGGAGACCAAGGCTTTCTTCGGTGGCCTGGCGATCGTCGTTCCCACCGCGCGCTGGACGCCGGCGGGGCTCGCCGACCTTGTCCCCCTGCTACACGAGAGCGCGGCAAAAATTGCCAGGAAGGCTGCCGCATCTCCGTTTTGTCGACGCAGCGAAGGCAATGTCGGCCGGGCTTCGGGCATCTCGGGAGTCCGGAGATGAGGGGACGTCTGACAGGTGCCGTTACCGGCGTTGCGGCGGCGATCTGCGCGTTGCTGGTTTGGGAACTCGCAGTGCGACTGCTGGGCGTCCAGCAATATCTGCTCCCGCCCCCATCCGTTATCGCCCGCGACCTTTGGGCGAACTGGCCTCGTGTGGCAGCCGGCTCTTGGCTGACGACCGTCAACATGATCGCCGGCTTCCTCTTGGGCGTAGCGGTCGGCATCCCTCTGGCGATGATATTGGCCTATTCCAGCTTCTTCGAGCGGTCGCTCTATCCGATCATTGTATTTCTGCAGATCGTGCCGAAGATCGCGATCGCGCCGCTATTCATCATTTGGTTCGGATTCGGCATCTTGCCGAAGATCCTGCTGGTTTTCCTGCTGACTTTCTTCCCGATCGTGGTCAACGCCGTCGTCGGCTTCAAATCCATCGATCCGGGTGTGATGGAACTGGCCCGGTCCACGGGTGCCGGGACGCTTCGGACATTCGTGAAAGTTCGTTTCCCCGGAGCGCTTCCCTCGATCTTTGTGGGGCTCAAGGTAGCTGCGGCGCTGGCCTCGACCGCTGCGGTCGTTGCCGAGTTCGTCGCCTCGGACAACGGCCTCGGCTATCTGATCGTCACCTATAACGGCCAGCTCATGACTCCGATGGTCTTCGCCGCCATCATCGTGCTCGGAGTGATCGGCCTCGTCTTCTACTACCTCATCGAGCTTCTTGAGCATGTCGTCGTGCCTTGGCACGCGATTGCGAGGGATGAGAGCGCTCGTCAGTGACTATCCAAAGCTAAAGGGAGGAACCCGCATGCCTTGTAGAATCTTTGTCTCTGTTATTTTCGCCGTGCTGACGGCGACAATTCCCGCTCTAGCCCAGGACAAGGCAACCTTGCGCCTGAACTGGCAGCTCCTGGGCTTCCACGCGCCGTTCTATTACGGCGTCGAGAAAGGCTACTACAAGGACGAAGGGATTGACCTCAAGATATTCGAGGGACGGGGCGGCGCGGCGACCGCGCAGGCAATCGGTGCCAAGAGCGATACGTTCGGTGTAGTCGACGGCGGCACCGAAATTGTCAGCGTCACACGTGGCATACCGATCGAGACGGTCATGTCCGTCATGAACAGCGGTCTTTTCGCAGTTGTTTCGCGGAAGGACGCCAACATTCGCACAGCCAAGGATCTTGAGGGCAAGACCATTTCGGTAACGGCCGGCGATGCGCTCACCCAGCTTTTTCCGGCCGTCATCAGCTACAACAAACTGGATGAATCGAAAATCAAGCTCGTTAACGTCGACGCGGCCAGCAAGGTGGTAGCCGTGCTTGAGAAGCGGGCGGATGCTACCCTCGGCAGCGTCGACGCACAGTCGTTCGTCATGGAAGCCAAAGGCGTTCCCGCCTCTGTTCTCAGCTATGACGACCTTGGCGTGAAGCTCGTAGGGCTGGGCATCGTCGCCAACATGGACACCATCAAGGACAGTCCCGACCTCGTGAAGCGCTTTGTGAAGGCAACGCGCAAATCATTCGAAGAGGCGTTAAAGAACCCCGACGCCGCCGTCGCAGCGGCCGTCAAGGTCAAGCCCGAGCTCGATGCCAAGGTGCTTCGGCAACAGATGGACGTTTCGCTGTCCAAGCTGGAATCCCCAAACACAAAAGGCGAGCCTATCGGTGTCGGATCCGTCAAGGATTGGGACAACACGGTTGCGCTGTTGAAGAAGTATCAGAATTTGGAGACGGACAAGACGGGCGCCGACTTCTTCACCAACGACTATGCTCAATAGGCTGCCGGTGGCCGAGGCTCATATCTCTCTTTCCGGTGTCGGCAAGACCTTTGTGCGCGGCGTGCAGAAAACCGTCGCGCTCAAGGAGGTTGAACTGGGCATCGGAAAAGGAGAATTCGTCGCCGTTGTCGGTCCGTCGGGCTGTGGGAAAAGCACTTTGCTCCGCCTGGTGTCAGGCCTTTCGATGCCGAGCGAGGGATCGGTCAAGATCCTTCAGGAGCAAGTTGCCGGTCCGCGCCCGGACACCGGCATCGTCTTCCAGAAGCCGACGCTCGTCGAGTGGCGGGACATCTTGGGCAACGTGCTACTGCAGCTCGAATTGCGTGGTCTCACCGCAAAGGAGGATCGCGCCCGGGCCGAGTTTCTTCTTGGCGCGGTCGGGCTGAAAGGTTTCATGCATCGCTATCCGCATGAACTGTCCGGGGGAATGCAGCAGCGGGCGGCGATCGCGCGGGGTCTCGTGCACCGGCCGTCCATTCTGCTCATGGATGAGCCATTCGGCGCGCTCGACGCCCTGACAAGGGAGCAGATGCGCCTGGACCTCGAAGGACTGTGGATGCGGGAACGGATGACTGTATTCTTCATCACGCATTCGATCGACGAGGCAGTTCTGCTTGCCGACCGGGTGGTTGTGATGACACCACGGCCCGGTTCCATCGACAGCGTCTTCGAGGTCGGACTGTCCAGGCCACGTGGTCTCTCCGCTCGAAACGATCCGATATTTACCTCTCTCGTCGATCGGATAACCAAGATTTTCCTCGCGCGAGGCGTTCTCGACGAACACCGTTCGTCGTTCTCATCCTAGTCGTATACGGAGGCCATTCATGTCATCCAGCAAGGCATTGATCATCGTAGGCGATGCCAGCGAAACGCTTGACACGCTCTATCCCTACCTGCGCCTTCAGGAAGACGGCTTTGTGCCGGTCGTCGCTGGTCCGGAGAAGAGGATTTTTCAGATGGTCCTGCATGAGATTCGGCCGGGTTGGACCATAACCCGCGAATGGGAAGGCTATCAGATCCGTGCCGACATCGCGTTTCGCGATGTGGATGAGAATGAATATGCCGGCATCTTCTTCAGCGGCGGACGGGCGCCTGAATACATTCGCGACGACCCTGATCTCATACGCATTACACAACACTTCTTCGATGTCGGAAAGCCGATCGCCAGTGTTTGCCACGGCGTAGAGATTCCGGCACGGGCCGACCGGGTGCGCGGTCGGCGGATGTCCTGCGTGCGCAAGTGTCGTTTCGACCTGGAGATTTGCGGAGGAGAGTTCGTCGATGAACCTTATGTCGTCGACGGCAACCTCGTCAGCGGCCGCACCTGGGAAGATCACGGCCACGTCATGCGGGAATGGATGGCGATGTTGAGGAGCGGCCGCGGCGAAGCAAGGCGTGTCGCGTAGCGACGGAGGCTATGCTGGCCGAACAGTCATTGCTACACGGCGTCGTCGCAAATTGTGCGCGGCAGCCGCTTCAATTCTTTCTTGTATATAGTTGAAACTGGAAGTGCGCGGTATGCAGTAGCGTGCCTGTCGCGCCGTCCATCGGTCACATAGACAATGCAACGATCCACGGGCCATGGGCGGCCGCCACGGCGATTGGTCCAATCTCCGTTTCCCTGCCGCTCCGCTCGCCTGCGTTGAAGTGTGCGAATTGCTCAAGGGCAGTCGAGGCGTATTCGACTTGAATGGCAATCAGCGAGAACGTGTCATTCTACAACACGCATTTTGCTCCTTGGCAGGGCGGGGCGTGCGTGGTATTTAGTCTCGTGAAGGTAGTCCGGGAGGAGGACGTTGACGGCATTCACGATCGGATCGGCAACGGTTACGCGTGTCGAAGAGGTGCTGGAGCCGGGTTTCCTGCCCGCCTTCCTCTTCCCCGGCCTGGACTCGGCGATCCTTGACGAGCATCCCCAGCTCAAGCAGCCCAATTTCTTCCATGCCGAAAGCGGCAAGGTCATCTCCAGCATCCATGGCTGGCTGGTCCGCCTCGGCGGCAAGACGATCCTCATCGATACCTGCTCGGGCAACGGCAAGGCGCGCGCTCTGCCGCTCCTCAGGCGCTTCAACATGCTCTCCTTCCCTTTCATGGAAAACCTGGCCGCCGCCGGCGTCCAGCCGGAAGATGTCGACCTCGTCATCTGCACCCATCTCCATGTCGATCACGTCGGCTGGAACACCAGGGCCAAGGACGGCCGCTTTGTACCGACCTTCCCCAAGGCGCGCTATCTTTTCGGCCGCGCCGAATACGAGCACTGGACCGACGGACCTGGCCCCTCGCTTTTTCCAGAAAACGTGCCCGTGATCGAGGACAGCGTGCTGCCCGTTGTCGAAGCGGGAATGGTGGATTTCATCGACGCTGGCGATACCATCATGCCCGGCCTGACCGTGGAGGCCGTTCCCGGCCACACCGCCACGCAGCTTGCCGTCAAATGCGAGATGCCGGACGGCGCCTTCATCTGCACCGCCGACGTGCTGCACCAGCCGCTCCAGATCTATCATCCCGAGCTGAACAGCTGCTTCTGCGAGGATGGAGAGGCGGCGCGGACCACTCGACTGCGGGTGCTGGAATACTGCGCCGACAGCGGGGCTTTGCTCCTGCCAATGCATTTCGGGCCGCCGCATGCTGGCCATGTGGTGCGCGACGGCGACGGATACCGCTTTGAGCCGGCAAGGCCGTCCTGAATTCCCGGGCAGGCGGTGCCGAAAAGAGGATTGAAAGATGGGATATACGATCGCCGAAAAGATACTGGCGCGGGTGTCCGACAAGGACCACGTGCGGGCTGGAGACGAGGTCATGGCCAAGCCGGACTACGTCATCGCTTACGACTTCCCCGGCTATACGGACGTGTATTTCAAGCAGATGAAGGAGGATTTCGGCATCGAGCGTGTCGCCGAGCCCGAGCGCTATGCCATCTTCATCGACCACATGGTGCCGGCTACTTCGCCCAAGGAGGAAGAGCTTCACATCGGCACCCGCACCTGGTGCGCCGAAAACAACGTCCCGCTCTATGAGCGGCGCGGCATCGGCCATCAGGTCGCGGCCGAAATCGGCTATGCTGTGCCGGGCGCCTTCGTCGTCCATTTTGACGGCCATATCAGCCAGCTCGGCACCTTCGGCACGCTGGCGATGGGCATCCGCCGCAACCTGCTGGAAGCCTTCGTGCGCGAGCGTATCTCGATCAGGGTGCCGCAGACGGTGCGCGTCAACTTGCATGGCACGCTGCAGAAGGGCGTGATGGCGCGCGACGTCTTCCACCATCTCGTGCGTACGCTGGGGCCGGCGTCCTGCCGCTTCCAGGTGCTGGAGATCGGCGGCCCGGGAATGGACCAGATTTCCACCGAGGGCCTGCAGACGATCACCGGGCTCGCCATGTTCACCGGCGCCATCACGGCGATCGTCAACCCGGACGCCGCGCGGCTCGCCTACGCGCTGCCGCGCGCCCGGAAGAAGATCGAGCCGGTCTACAGCGATCCCGATGCGGTCTATTCGGCCGTCCACGACGTCGACCTCGACAATCTCGAGCCGCTGGTGGTCATCCCGCCGACGCCGGCGAACACCCGCAACCTCTCCGAATTCATCGGGCTCGAGCTCAACGCGGGCTATCTCGGCTCCTGCGCCTCGGGCCGGCTCGACGATCTGAGGGTCGCCGCCGAGGTGCTGAAAGGGCGTCAGGTGAAGCCCGGCTTCCAGCTCAACGTCGTGCCGACCAGCCAGGAGATCATGGCGGCCGCCTCGCGCGAAGGCTACATCGCCACCATCGTCGAGGCGGGCGCGTTCGTCTCCTCGCCGAGCTGCGACTACTGTTTCGGCCGCATCGCCACCATGACGGAAAAGCAGCGCGCGGTCTCGACGGGAACCCTCAACGTGCGCGGCCGCATGGGAAGCCCCGATTCCGAGATATATCTCTGCAATGCCGCGACCGTCGCGGCCTCGGCCATCGAAGGCGCGATCGCCGATCCACGCAAATATCTCTGAGGCCCAGCGATGTCTCTCCAGAATCTACGCGGCAGGGTCGCCTTCGTCTTCGACGAGATCAATTTCGACGTCGACCAGATCGTCGGGGTCAAGAACATCAAGATCACGGATATCGAGGAACTGGCGCAGGCGGCGATGCAGTCCTACGATCCCGGCTTCCGCGACAAGGTGAAGCTCGGCGACGTCATCGTCGGCAACCACAATTTCGGCTACGGCCATCCGCACTATCCGCCGATGCGCGCGATGCGCCATCTCGGCATCGCCGGCGTCGTCGCCGAATCCTTCGCGCCCGGCTACTGGCGCGGCGAGATCAGCATGGGATTTCCGCAGGCGAGCTGCCCGGGCATTCTCGGCCTAGTGGAGCGCTGGGACGAGATCGAGGTCGACTGGCAGGCAAACGAAGTCCGCAACCTCACCAAGGGCGCGTCGCTGCCGATGGAACCCCTATCCTTCGCGGACCACGAGATGCTCGATGCCGGCGGCCTGCTTCCCTACCTGAAACGCTCGCAAAACGTTGCATGAAAGGCTCTCATCATGTCCTCCAAGGCCACACGTGAATTCCGCGACCGCGTCGTCCACCAGAAGACGGTCTGGTCCGCCGGCGCCTATGACGCGCTCTCCGCGCGCTTCATCCAGGGCGCGGGCTTCGATGCCGTGATGACCAGCGGTTTCGGCGTCTCGGCCTCGCATCTCGGCCTGCCCGACGCCGAGCTCTATACCATGTCGGAGAACCTCGCGGTCGTGCGCAACGTCGCGAACGTCGTCGATATCCCGGTGATCGCCGATATCGACACCGCTTACGGCAACGCCATCAACGCCATGCGCACCGTGCGCGAGTTCGAGGCGACCGGCGTATCGGCCGTGATCATGGAGGACCAGGTGTCGCCGAAGCGCTGCCCGATCTGCGTCGGTGGGGTCGAGGTGGTCGCGCTCGAGGAGGCGGTCGGCAAGATCAGGGCGGCGGTGGCCGCGCGCACCAATCCCAACATGCTGATCATCGCCCGCACCGACGTGACCACAGAGGCGGAAGCGATCGAGCGCGGCAAGGCCTATGTGGCGGCCGGCGCCGACATCATCCAGCCGATCAGCAAGTGCTTCAACTCGATCGAGGGACTGCGCGCGCTCCGCCAGGCGGTCGGCGTACCGCTGTCGTTGCAGGTGCTCGGCTGGCTGGAAAAGAAGCTCTCGCCGAAGGAGATCGAGAGCGTCGCCGGCATGGCGACCTTCGCGCTAGTTCCGCTGATGAGCGCGGCGGCGGCACTCAAGGAGAATCTTGCCCAGCTCTGCAAGGACAAGTCCTCGGCCAACCTGCCGCGGCCGGTGATGGCGCACGATCCCTTCGTAGAGTTCATCGGCTTCAAGGAGATCGAAGCGCAGCAGCTCGAATATCTGCCCAATCCGCTCGCTGCGAAAGCCGCCGCCGCCTGAGCCGGACGACATATGGCAGCTGCTCCGCCCGCAAACTGGCGGACGGACAGCGTTGAAGAACCGTCTCTCTGCATAGGGAGGAAAGCCATGGCCGCGGCCAGCATCGTCGCGCACTACCTCACGTTGCCCGGTGGGCAGATTCGGCTCTGGCGCACCGGTTCGGGGCGCGATCTCGTCGTCGTGGCGGGGCTCACCCTCGCCGGCTCGGTGATCGCCCGGCTTCTTGCGGAACGTTGCCAGGGATGGCGCATCACCGTCTTCGAAATGCCGGGGATCGGCGGCTCCTCTTCGCACGAGGCCGACGGCGTCGAGGAAATCGCGACCGCCTTGCACGAAGCGCTGCTTCCGGCAGGGATCGAACGCTTCGCGCTGGTGGCGCTCGACATGGCTGGCGCGGTCGCCGGGGCGCTCAAGCGGAAATGCGGCGTGCGCGTCGCGGCAAGCTTCCTCGTCGGCGCGAATGACGCCGCGGCGTGGGCCGCTCGACGCCATGCGCCGACTGATTTGACGCCACGCCAGGATGGCATGCAACTGACAGCGCTATGGGCCTTCATCCGCGACTGCCACCTGCTGAAGCCCGACGACCCGACGCAGCCGGCTACCGGTGGCGGGCCCATTCCCGAAGTGGACGATCTCGACGCGACCATCACCGCGGCCTCGGTGCAGCCGGAGCGCTTCGCCGGATTGTGGGCGACCTGCGCGACAGCAATCGGCCGGGCCGAGGGCCGCCACGTCGGACTGGCGGATCTGCCTGCCGCGCTGGCGGGAGTCGATACGGGTTCGTCAGGCCGCTCGATGGCTCCGACGGAAGCATTGCCGGACGGCAAGCTCTGGCATCAATATGTGGAGACCTCGCGGGGCCGGATGCATCTGCGGCGCGCCGGCGGCGGCAAAGGCCGGCCGGTCCTTGTCATTCCGACCGGCGGCGGCTCCTCGGCGCAGTTCGAGCCGGTGGTGGTAGGCCTTTCGGAAAACGGCGCGCGGCCGGCCATCGCTGTCGACTATCTCGGCAACGGGCTTTCCGACAAGCCGCGCCGAGACGTGACCGTGGCGACGCTGGCCGAGGACATGGCCGCGCTGATCGAGGCGCTCGGCTTCGACAGCGTCGACCTCTGGGGCTCGCACACCGGCTCGCTGGTGGCGATCGAGCTTGCCGTGCAACGACCGGAGCTGGTCAATCGCGCCGTGCTGGAAGGGCCGGTCTTCGTCTCGCCGGATTTCCAGAGCGACCTGCTGGCGCGCTACTTTCCGCCCTTCCGGCCCGACAAATGGGGACTTCACCTCCAATCCATTTGGAACTGGCGGCGCGACATGTTCATGTTCTGGCCGTGGTATCGCGACGAGCGCGCCGCAGCCCGGCAGCTCGGCGTGCCGAGCGCGCGCGAGCTGCACAAATACACGATCGGCATCCTCGAAAGCGGCCTGACCTACGACCTCGCCTACCGTTCGGCCTTCTCCTACGACACGGCCGCCCGGTTGCCTCTGCTGAGGCGGCCGGCGCTGGTCTGCGCGGGACCGAACGACATGCTGGTCAACGGCGTGGAGGAGGCCCGCCGCCTCGCCGTGCCGGGGGTGGAGACGATGCTGACGCCGACGACGGTGTGGTGGCCCGACCCCGATCCGAAACTCGCCGCCGAGACGCTTTCCATCTACCGCCGCTATCTTGCCTGACGTGGCGCGTCGGGCCTACGACATGTAGGCTTCGAGCACTTCGGGGCTTTCCTTGAGCTTTTCCGGTGTCCCCTCGACGACGATCTGGCCGCGCCGCATGACATAGCCGTAGTCGCAGACCGACAGCGCGATGGCCGCGTTCTGCTCGACGAGCAGAATCGATTGCCCTTCCTTGTGCAGGCGTACGATCGCCTGGAACACGAGATCGACGATGGAAGGTGCCAGCCCCATCGACGGTTCGTCGAGCACCAGCATCTGCGGCTTGGCCATCAGCGCGCGCCCGATCGCCAGCATCTGCTGCTCGCCGCCGCTGAGCAGACCGGCGCGCTGCCCGCGCCGCTCCTTCAGGCGCGGGAAGAGCTCGTAGACATGGTCGATCAGGCCGTTGTCCCTGTTGCGCCCGGAGAAACGGCTGAGCTCGAGGTTCTCCTCCACCGTCAGCGGCGCCACCACCATTCGCCCCTCGGGAACGAAGGCCAGTCCAGCGCCGACCACCTTGTGCAGCGGGAGGCTCGATATCTCGCGCTCGCCGAGCCGGACCGAGCCGGCCACAGGCCGGTGCAGGCCGGCGATGCTGCGCAACGTCGTCGACTTGCCCGCGCCATTGGCGCCGAGCAGCACGGCGAACTGCCCGACCTTGACCGACAGGTCGATGGCGCGGACCGCCTGGATGGCGCCGTAGCTAGCGGAGAGCTTGGATACGTTCAGCATCGTTCTGGCGTCCGAAATAGGCCTCCTGCACCTGGGGGTTGGCGATACAGGTGCGCGGGTCGCCTTCCGCCAGAAGACGGCCGAAATTGATCACGGTACAACTGCTGCAGAATTCCGTCACAAGGCCCATATTGTGCTCGACCAGAAGGATGGTGAGGCCGCTGTCGCGCAATTCGTGCACCAGGCGCCCGACCGAGCTCGCCTCCTGCGTATTCATGCCGGCCGTCGGCTCGTCGAGCAGCAGCAGCTTCGGGTCCGAGCCGAGCGCGCGCGCGATCTCCACCCTACGCTGCTCGCCGTATGAAAGGGTCTCGGCGAGTTCGTCCGCCCGATCCGCCATGCCGACGCGCTTGAGGAGAGACATGGCATGATCCCTCGTCTTCGCCCATTGCCGACGCGCGTTGCCGGTCCCGAGAAACGATGCCCAGAGGCTGACGCCGCGCTGTAGGTAGCAGCCCGTCATCACCTGTTCGAGCGCCGTCATGCCGCTGAAGAGGCGCACGTTCTGGTAGGTGCGGGAGATGCCGAGCGCGGCGATCTGATGCGGCGCCATCGCCTCCAGATGTTTACCGTCGAACGAGATTGTCCCGGAATCGGGATGGAACAGGCCGGTGATGAGGTTGATCATCGTCGTCTTGCCGGCGCCATTCGGGCCGATCAGGCCGTGGACGCTGCCCTGGCGCACATGCGCGCTCAGGTGATCGACGGCCACGACGCCGCCGAAGCTCTTCACCACGTCGTCGAACTCGAGCAGGATGCGGGACGCCGCGGGGTCAGGCATTGACGGCGCGCTCCTGCTTGTGCCGGAGCCTGGCGGCCCGACGCAGGCGGACGGCGCGGGGGTCGATCAGCCCACGCGGCATGAAGATCATGATCAGCAGAAGCGCCACGCCTTTCGCCACGTCCTCGATCTGAGGCACGAAAGCCTGCATCATTACCGGCAGCGCAGTGAAGACGAATGCGCCGACGACGGGTCCGAACCAATGGAAGGACCCGCCCAGCACCGCCGAGGCGATCATGGTGAAGGCGATGCCGATGAAATAAGTCTCCGGCGAGAGGAACTGCAACGTGAAGGCAAGTGCGGCGCCGCCGATGCCGCCCACCACGCCGCTGATGACGAAAGCCACGAACTGGATGCGTCTCGGCGGGATGCCCATGGTAGACGCGACCGCGGGGTCCTCGCGAACGGCGCGCGAGGCAAGCCCGTACCAGGAATTGTGCAGTCGGTAGAAGGCGAAGGTGACCACCGCGAGCAGGATCGCAACCTCGATCGGATCGACGCGCAGCGGCACGACGAGGCCGTTGACGCCACCCGTCAGGATCGGAGCATTGAGCGATACGACGCGCGTGATGAGCACGAGCGCCAGGCTCGCCAGCGCCATCCAATGGCTGTCGAGCTTGAGGAAGGCGACGGCGACGACGGCTGCCGCAAGCCCGCCGCCGATCGCGGCGAGGAGGAAGGAGAGATGGATCGATATCTGCAGGTGGCCCACCGTCTGCGCCGCCAGGAAGCCCCCGACTGCGGCGAAGACGACAGTCGTGAAGCTGAGCACGCCCGTGGAAAGCACGGCGTAAGTGCTCAACGCGAAAAAGGCGTTGATCATGGCGAACACCACGGTGCTTCCATAGGCGGCCCAGAAGTCGAGAAGCGCATCCATCGCTACGCTCGCAGGAAACTGGTGCTGCCGAAAAGGCCGCGCGGCCGCAGGATCAGGAAGAGCAGCAGAAGCGCGTAGGTCACCCCGTCCCGCATGGCGGTGGAGACATACTGCCCTACGAAGACCTCGATGATACCGAGGCAGATGCCGGCGATCGCCGTGCCGCGCACGTCGTCGAAGCCGCCGACGACCACGGCGGCGAAACCTTTAAGCAGCAGCCCCTCGCCGAGCGTGAAAGATACGTTGGACGTGGCGATGCCGCCAAGCACGCCGGCGAGACCGGACGTCGCGCCAGCGAGGAAAGCGGTGAGCAGGATGACTACGCGCGCATTGACGCCGCCGAGCCCGGCGGCGACCTCGTTCCAGCCGACGGCCCGCATCGCGGCGCCGATACGCGTCTTCTGGATGAGGAGGTAAATGCCGACCGCGCAGATGATCAGTGCCAGGATGGTGATGATCTGCATCTGGGGAACCATCACCGGCCCGACCGCCACCATCCTGTTCGGATAGGTCGAGGCTGGGAAGGCCAGGCTCTGCTGCTGCGTCGCGAAGCCTGCGAGGCTGTCGAGGATGATCCAGAAGGCGATGCTGGTGATCAACGCGCCCAGTAGCCCCGCCTTCTTGGCGCGGAGCGGCTGGAAGCCGATCTGGTCGACGACGATTGCGAGAACGCCGCCGGCCAGGACCCCGACAGCGATCGCGACCGGGAAAGGCACGTTGAGCCAGACCACCGCGTAGTAGCCGACAATGGCGGCCCAGCTCGCATAAGTTCCATGAGCAGCATTCAGGATGCCGAGCGTCGAGAAGACGAGGCCGAAGCCGATGCCGAAGAGCGCGTAAAGCGATCCCAGTGCCCAGCCATTGACGAACTGCTCAAGGAAGAGGTGCATCTATTTCGGATCCCAGCGCACCACCTTGCCCTCCTTGGACCAGGCGCCGATCAGCGACTTCGCGAACTCGGCCTGGCCGTCCTTCATTGGCAGCCCGCCATAGACGTTGTGGTCGATCTCGGTGATCTTCGCCATCGCCTCGGCGAGGCTTTCGCGCGTCGGCTTGCCGTCGAGCGACTTCAGGCCCTGGGCGACGTAGTAGACCATCGTATAGCCTTGCGCGGCATAGGCGTCCGGCAAGGCGCTGAAGCGCTTCTGGTAGGCTTCGATGAAGGCCTTGGCCTCGGGCGTGTCGGAAAGCTCGGCCGAGAACAGCACCGGGAACGGAACGCCCACCAGCGGCTCGCCGATCTTCTTGAACATGGGCGGCGGCGCGATCACGTCATTGGCCGAGATCGGCCCTTTGTAGCCGCGGTTGCGCAAGGCGGCGATGATGCCGCCGGCCGGCGTCTGCGTGGTCCAGACCATGATAAGGTCGGGATTCGTCCCCATCGCCTGCGTGGCGGGTGCGGTGAAGTCGGTGTCGGAGCCGAGGATGCTGATGACGCCCGCCGTCTTGACGCCGGCGTCCTCCATGACCTTTTGCGCCGCCTTGAAGCGGCCCTGGAAGGCCTCGTTGTCGGCGTTGACGAAATAGGCGACCGTCTTCGGATGCAGCTTCTCGATGATGGTCTTCGTCATCTTCACTTCCTGCGGTCCGGGCAGTCCGACGACCGAGGTGACATAGGGTAATTGCGGCAATCCCGGCCGGGTTGCCCCATAGATCACCAGCGGGATCTTGGCGTTCACCGCCACAGGCCGCACGGCACCGGCGACCGGCGATAGAATGCAGCAGCTCGTTGCGATGACGTTGCGGTCGGCGATGAACTGGGAGACTGCCTGGACGGCGCGCGCGGCGTCCGAACCGGACTCTTTCTCGACCATCTTCAGCGTATCGCCCTTGCCGATCCAGGCGGACTGATTAATTTCGTCAATCGCGAGCTGAGCCCCGTGATAGTAGGAGACGCCGGCGGCCGCGAGCGGGCCGGTATTCTCGGTTACGAAGCCGATCTGGTACTCGCCCGGAGCGAGGCCTTCCGCCCGGGACGGTGCCGCCGAAAAAGCGACACCGGCGATTACTGCGGCCAATCCGGCCGGACGCACGCAGTGCGCAAGCATATTCAACAAAGTCACGGTTTTTCCTCCCTATTCGAGATCAAGCGCCAAGCAAGCACTTGTCAGCGGATGTTACAGGCCGACATTTCTGCACTTCCCAGCCGACCGGCGGCAGCCCGCGTAGGCTCTCCGTCCGCCAGCATTGGAAGAGTAGCCCGATCCTCGCTTGCTGCCCTGGTGCCGGCGCTATTTGGCGACGGCCATTCTCCGCTAAGCTCCCCAGAAACGCTCCATCGTCCACAGACTAGAGGGAAATCCAAAAATCTGTCAAGCCACAAACCTAGTGTCATCTGATGAAATGGGTGGTTCACCGGTTCACGCGGTTGCTGCCCCCCGATAACCGCAACCGGCGCGCCATGCTTTCCGCTGCTTTTTGCAGGCGCTTGAGGTGGACAGGCTTGCCGTTCTCGATCATCTGTGGCGTGAGACCGGCCATGCTGATCGAGCAGACGATGGCGCCGTCCGGCGAGCGCACGGGCACGGCCAGAGCAGTCAGCCCGAGGGTGACGTCGTCGACAGCGAATTCCCAGCCGCGTTTGCGGATCTTGGCCAAGCGGTCCCGCAACTGGTCGCGGTCGACGATGCTCTTCGGCGTCAGCGCTACCGGCTGGTGCTTGAGCACCCTTTCGATCTCCTCCGGCTCTTGATAAGCAAGCAGAAGCTTCGGCGCTCCGCCGCAGTTATAGGCCAGCGTGCCGCCGATCGCCCACCAGTGCACCTCGATGCCCTTCATGTCGTGGATTCGGTCGAGGCACACCACGTCTCCCTCATCGTAGATGGAGAGAAAGGCGGTGATGTGCAGGTCCGCCGCGAGTTCGGTCAGCACCGGCAGCGCCACCGCCTTCAAATCCAGGTCATCGGCGACGCTGGCGGCAAGGTCGCGGATGGCGCGCCCGAGACGATAATGCTGGGTCGCCGGGTCCTGCGCGATGAAGCCGCTGTCCATGAGGGTAAGAAGAAGACGGCGGGTCGTGCCCTTGTCGAGCCCCGTCGCGACCGTCACCTCCGCCAGCGTCTGAAGTCCCTTGCCGGCGAAGGAGTTGAGGATCGTGAGCGCCCTCGTCACCGCCCGCACATTATGGGTCGACGTTTCTTCCGCCATCCGGTCCTGTTTCCTTCCTGACATCCCTTTGGAAGAGGCAAATAGCACCATTGCGCGGACGCGTCGTCAGCCGGCTTTTCCTCACCTACCACATTCGCGGCCACCGGATCGCTCCCGCATCTGCAATCATGCATGTCATGGAGTGATACATAAGTCAAAGATTGACACATCTCCGCTTTGATGCTTCGGTTGCCAAAGCGCGTGGTCTTCGCAACAGCCAGGCGCCGCGATGCCGACCGGGAGGAGTTGACGACAAGATGACCCTGAGCGCCCATATCCGTGCCGACGATCTTCTGGCTCTCGACGCACTGCAGCGCGCGCTGGGCGACCGCGTCGTCTCGGATACGGCTACGCGCGAATATTATGCGAACGACGTTTTCTGGCAGCCGGGAATTCCGCCGCTCGCCGTTGTGCTGCCTGAGAGCGTGAAAGAGGCCGCCGAGGCGGTCAGGCTGACCACCGACGCTGGCCTCTCCGTCGTGCCGCGTGGCGGCGGCATGTCCTATTCGAAAGGCTACCTGCCGGATAGGGTGGACTCAGTGGTTGTCGATACGCGCAAGCTGAACCGTATTCTCGAAGTCAACACCGATGACCGCTACATCACCGTAGAGGCCGGCTGCACCTGGGAGAAGTTGAACGAGGCCCTGGACGGCACGGGTCTGCGCACCGGCTATTGGGGACCGCTATCAGGCGTAAATGCAACCGTTGGTGGGGCCTTGTCGCAAAACAGTGCCTTCTTCGGGTCGGCCCTTAACGGCGTCGTCGCTGACTGCGTCATCGGTGTGACGGTCATTCTGGCGGACGGCCGAGTCGTCACCACTGGTTCCGGAGGACGCGTCGGCGCCAAACCTTTTACGCGGTATGGTGGTCCCGATCTGACCGGTATGTTCCTCGGCGACAACGGCGCTTTCGGGCTCAAGGTCGCAGCAACATTTAAGCTCTGGCCGCGCCCTCGGGAGACCGGCTTTCTCTCATTCGGGTTCCCGACGATGAACGCCATGGCCGCTGCGCAGGTCGACATGGCGCGGACCCGGCTGGTCGCCGAAGGTTTCGGCATCGACCGAAGCAAGGCGGAGCACTCTGCCAGCGTCAACCGCATCTCTGACGGTTTGAAGACTCTGGGCAATGTTGCTGCCGGCGGCAAGACGCTGGTCAAGGGTATCAAGGATGCGGTCGGCATCGCGGTCGCTGGCACCGGATTCCTGAAGGCCCATAATTTTACACTTCATGTTGTAACCGAGGCCGACTCGCCGACCGAACTTGACTCAGCGCTTTCCCGCCTGGTCGAAATCGGCAAACGTTATGGAACCGAAATCGAAAACACCGTGCCCAAGGTGATGCGGTCCAAACCGTTCGGTCCCGTTCGCGGCATGCTCGGGCTGAACGGCGAGCGCTGGGTGCCGATTCACGGCGTCTTTCCGCTTAGCGACGCGCAAAAGGTCGTGAATTCCAACGAGGCGTATTTCGCTTCAAAGAAGGCCTTCATGCAGGAACACGGCATCGTCTACTCCGTCATGAGCATGACGGTGGGCAACGAATTTTTCCTTGAGCCGGCATTCTACTGGCTGGACGAGATCACACCGCTCCATGCCAAAAGTGTTGGTCAGGACACGGTGAAGCCCTGGTTGAGCCGGCCGGCCAACCCCGCCTCGCGCAATGCGGTCATTGAACTGCGCCGCGGTTGCCAGGAACTCTATGCAGGCCTCGGCGGTGCTAGCTGGCAGGTGGCTCGCGACTATCCGTTCGAGACGATCCTGACGCCGCAAACCTGGTCTCTGACGAAGGATATCAAGAAGGCGCTTGACCCGCGGGGTCTTATGAATCCGGGCTCACTTGGGCTGGCTCGCTGAGTCGGAGATAAGGTGCCGCCGCCCAGCGGTGGGATGGATTGCTCCCTATAGTTAGGCCGATTCCCAGGCGATTGCCATATTGTCCGCCGCAGCGCGCAGCATTGGCAGGATTTCCGCTACACGCGCCTCGGGGAGGCGCGTCAGGGGCGCGGCGACGCTCATCGTCCCGACGATCTTGCCACGCACCTCAATGGCAACCGCGACGGCGCCGACCCCATCTTCGGCCTCCTGCTGTGCCAAGCCGTAAGCGCGCTTGGCGGTGAGGTCGAGTTCTTGGCTGAGCGCCTCTATCGTCGTGATGGTTCTGCCCGTACCGATGCCTTCCCGTCCGAGTCCGGCGTCCAGAGCAATGCGGAGCGCCTCCTCGCGCGGCATGCTCGCCAGCCAGGCCTTTCCATTGGCGGTCGCAAACGGAATGATCTTCTCGCTCATATCGGCTTCGTAGACGAGGCCCGAGCGGCGCCCCCGTGAAGAACCGATCCAGACGAGGCTGCCGTTCTGGACCGAGGTGAGCCGCACGAGTTCCTTGGTCCGCTGCGCCAGATCGTCGAGGATGGGCTGTCTCAGATCAATGGCCTCGAGCCGGCGCAATTGGCGCTGGCCGACAAGTGCCATGCGAAGCGTAAGATTGTAGCACTCGCTCTCGCTGTTCTGATGCGCCCAGCCATTCTCGATAAGGGTGGTCAATATGCGATGAGCGGCGCTCTTCGGAATGTCCAACTGATGTGCCATGTCCGACAGGCGCATCGGCTGATCCGCCAGCGCCATGAGTTCCACGATCGCCAATGTTCTGTCCACCGACCCACCCGTTTTCGATCGTGTCTCGCTCATGCGTGACTCCGGTCTTCTTTGGCCCGGCCGTGCAGGACGCCACGGGAAAGGAAGATTTCGGTGACTTCCTCCGATTTTTCCAGGAACTCCGGTTCACGTCTGGCGGCGAGGCCGCGCGGACGGGGGAGGTTAACGTTCAGAATGCGTTCGATCCGTCCGGGCCTTGGCGTCATGACGATAACGCGGTCGGCAAGCAATATCGCTTCGTCGATCGAATGGGTGATGAACAGCACCGTCATGCGGTTTTTCAGCCAGAGGTCTTCCAGATCCACGCGCATCTGCTCGCGCGTCAGCGCGTCGAGCGCGCCGAAGGGTTCGTCCATCAACAGGAGCGTCGGCTTCAGAAGCAGCGCCCGGGCGATGGAGACGCGCTGACGCATGCCGCCGGACAGTTCATGCGGGTAGCGTCCGGCAAAATCCGCAAGCCCGACCAATCCAAGCAATTCAAGCGCATGCGGCCGCAGTTCCTGCCTGCTGGCGGATGTCATCTCGGCCGGGAACAGCACATTGTCGATGATCGTCCTCCACGGCAGAAGCACATGGTTCTGGAAGACGATGCTCATGTTTCGCGGCGGCTCGCTTCCGGTATCGCCGAAAACCGATATCGTCCCGGTGGTCGCCGGTGACAGTCGGGAGATCATGCGGAGCAACGTCGATTTTCCGCAGCCGGAGGGCCCGACGACGGCGATGAACTCGCCTTCGCCGATCGTTAGATCGACGCGTTCGAGCGCATGGATCGGGGCATCTGCCGTCCCGAAGGACTTGCTTACGTTTTCCAGCAAGACGCCTGGGTTATCCCCCGGCTTCGCTTTCACTGGCGCCATGATTCCTCCGATGGACCGTAGGGTGCATTCGTCCGGCCGTCACATTTTCTCGGGCTAGCACTTGACGGAACGATAGTCCATATGGAACATCGTTCCAGCTTTATCGCATCGCGAGGCCACCCTTTGGCGACCACCGTTCGCAAATCACTTGGACGTCAGACCTCGACGATCGTCAGCCTCGTGGGCGCGGTCCTTGTCTGGGAACTGGCCGTTCGGCTCTTCGCCGTGCCGGAATACATTCTCCCGGCCCCCAGCCAGGTCTTCGTCGATCTTGTGAAGAATTTCCAGGTGGTGCTGCCGGCAGCCTATTTCACGCTGCAGCCGATGATCCTGGGCTTTCTGATGGCGGTCGTGCTGGGCGTGGCTCTCTCGCTGCTGGTCGTCTACTCGCCAGCCTTCGAGGCGCTCTTTTATCCGTTACTCGTTGTTCTGCAGATCATCCCGAAGATCGCGGTTGCCCCGCTCTTCATCATCTGGGTCGGTTTTGGACTGCCTTCCAAGATCCTTCTGGTGTTCCTGCTCTCGTTCTTTCCGATCGTCGTCAATTCGATCGTGGCGTTCAAGTCGGTCGAGACCGAACTCTTCGATCTGGCGAAGAGCTACCGTGCAAGCCGGCTGAAGATTTTCTGGAAGGTCGAGATGCCGAGCGCGCTGCCCTCGCTTTTTGCCGGGTTCAAGGTTGCGGCCGCGCTCTCGGCCACGGCTGCCGTGGTCGCAGAGTTTGTCGCGTCAGACAATGGCCTGGGTTACCTGCTGCTCGGATACAACGGCAACATGAATACGAGTATGTCCTTTGCCGTGATCGTGATCCTCAGCGTGCTCGGCCTTCTTCTCTATGGCGTGGTCGAATTGATCGAGCGCTGGGCCATACCCTGGCACGTGTCGCAACGCCGCGACGATTTTACGGTCGGCAAGAGCACGACCTGACATTGCAAAGCCAATTGGACCGGGAGGAATGGACATGAAACGGATTATGAAAATCGCAGCGGCAGGGGCGCTTGCCATTGCCTTCGGTGTCGCGTCTGCGGCGCCAACGCTGGCAGCCGACAAGGTGAGCCTGCGCCTGAACTGGCTGTTGAGCGGCGTTCACTCGATCTTCTATCTCGGCGTGGAAAAAGGCTTCTACGAGGAAGCCGGCATCGACCTGACCATCGGCGAGGGCCAGGGCTCGGCGCGAACCGTCCAGGTGGTTGCCACCGGCGGCGATACGTTCGGCTTGGTGGACGGCGGCAGCGTCATCGCAGGCGCCAGTCACGGTGCGCCCGTCAAATCGGTGCTTGGCATCATGAACACCTCGCCCTACGGCATGTCCTTCCGTGCCGATTCCGGCGTCAGGACAATCAAGGACGTTGAAGGCAAGACGATTGCCGGGACGGCAGGGGAGGCCTCGTTGGCGCTCCTGCCGGCGATCTGGAAGCAGAACAATGTCGACGAGAGCAAGGTGAAGATCCTGAACGTTGATGGGCCCGGCAAGATCCTGGCAATCATGCAGAAGAGGGCTGACGGCATTCTTGCCGGTCTCGAGGGACAGGTCATCATCCTCCACCAGAAGGGGCTCGACCAGAAAGTGTTTTCCTTCGCTGAATTGGGCGTCAATACCGAGGGTCTGACGATCATCGCCAACGATAAGGACATCAAATCCAATCCGGACCTGGTGAAGCGCTTCGTGCAGGCTACCCTCAAATCGATGGAAGCCGCGAAGGCCGATCCGGACGCGGCTGTTGCCGCTGCGGCGAAAGCCAAGCCTCAGGCGGATCCCGAGCTGCTCAAGGCGCAGTTGAAGGTGTCGCTGACTCTGGTCCCTTCACCCTCGAAGCCGGACGCGCCGCTTGGAGAGATGGAACTTGTCGACTGGCAGCGAACGCTCGATCTGATGAAGCAGTACCAGAAGATCGAGACCGACAAGGCCGCCGACAGCTTCTTCACCAACGAGTTTGTCGGCAAATAGCCCGCATCGTCGCGGGCGGCATGGCCGCCCGCCGTTTTCGCTGGAAAGCATCTTCGTGACGGGCACTGCAATATACGATCTGTCCGGAAAGATCGCGGTCTTGACCGGGGCTGCCGGCGGCTTCGGCACGGCGATACGGGAACGCCTTGAGGGTTGTGGTGCAATCGTCGTGGGCTGGGACCTCAAGTCGAATGCTAAGAGAGACGACATCAAGGTCGATGTGACCGACCAGAGAAGCGTCGAGCGGGCTACCGCTACTCTGAGGGACAGGCATGGACGCCTGGACATACTGATCAACAATGCCGGCATCGTCGGCGATGTCCGCCCAACCTGGGAAATCCCCGTGGAGGAATTCAGGCGGATATTGGACACAAATCTCTTCGGGGCCTTCCTGGCGTGCCGTTCGCTTGTCCCGCTCATGATCGAAACGGCCGCGAAAAGCGGTTCCGGCCGCATTGTCAATGTAGCGTCGATCCAGGCAAAGGAAGGCATGCATATGGCGTCCGCGTACAGCGCCGCCAAAGCGGGGCTCGTCGCCCTGACCAAGAGCCTCGGCAAGGAGCTGGCAGGGAAAGGCATCCTCGTCAATGCGATCACGCCGGCTGCCTCGCTTACCGCGATGAGCCGCGATGCGCCGAAGGAGCGCCTTGACGACATCCTTTCGCGCATCCCGCTTGGCCGCTTTCTCGACCCCGGAGAAGTGGCGGCGATGGTAGCGTGGCTATCGTCAGATGAATGCAGTTTCAGCACCGGCGCCGTCTTCGATCTTTCCGGCGGTCGGGCCACCTATTGACGCGAGGCAGAATGGCGCTCCTTGGAAAAGCCGTCGTTGCGATCTGGAACGACATCACCGATGAGGGGCGATCGAACTTCGTCGAGTGGCACAACCGCCAGCACGTTTCCGAGCGCGTGGCGATCCCTGGATTTCACCGCGGGCGCCGCTATATCGCCGAACGCGGTTCGCCGGAATATTTTACCCTCTACGAAGCTGCGGACGAATCTGTCCTTACCGGCAGCGAATACCTGGCTCGGCTGAACAATCCGACGGACTGGACACGGGAAGCGACAAGCGCCTTCCGCAACACGGAACGGGGAGTTTGTCGCATCGTCCATTCCACGGGTACAGGGGATGGCGGTTACGGATTGACCGTTCGTTTCGATGCTGATCCAGGGGTGCGTGAAAGACTGCAGGGCTGGACAATCGAACGGCTGACGGCGATCGAACGCATGCCGTGGATAAGCGGTGCACATCTCTGCATCGCCGACGCGACAGCCAGCGGCATCGAGACTGCGGAGAAGAAGGGTCGCCAGGTCGCGGTGCCCAACTGGATCGTGATGATCGAGGGTTCGTCGGCAGCGACGGTAGATGCCGCCGGCCGCGAACTTGCCGACGCTGATCTTCTCGCTGCCGGGATGAAGGAGGAGTCGCAGCGCGGCCTCTACCGCCTTGAATTTTCCCTCGTCGATTTTCCGGCTGCCACCCTTGTCTGAACACACCTTGAGCCCGGCGGAGCAGCTTGGCCTGTTGCTGGCCAAATGCGCTGACTCCGGAAGGGTTATCAGCGTAGCAGAGATCGAAGCTGGCCACCTGCTCCCACAAAACGTGGAGCAAGCGATGCGGGCCCAGGCGGTGGCCTCGGCGGGGCACCCTGTCGCAGGCTGGAAGGTGGCGATCGGGCCTGAAGGAATGCCGGTCGCCGCCCCGCTCCTCGATATTGCGAATGCGGAGAGCCACAACGAGGTCCGGCGACAGAATTCGAATCCTGTCGCCGTCGAGGTCGAGATCGCGTTCCGACTCGGTTCCGACATTGTGCCAGGAAGGAGCTACAGCCGGGAAGATATTCGCCGGCGCGTTGACTCGGTGCATATCGGAGTAGAACTGATCGGGCCGCGGTTGGTAGAAGGCGACAAGGCGCCATTCCCGCTTTTCCTGGCCGACAGGCTCGGCAATGGGGGGTATGTCGTCGGTCCGGAACTCGAGTCGGGCGCGATTGATCTCTTGATGTCCGGTAGCGAACCTCTTCCCGCAATGAGTGTCTGTGTCGACGGTAGGGAAATCCTCAACGTTCGGCCGCACCATCCGAATGGCGACCCCCTCGCGCCACTGGTCGCCTATGCCAATGCACAGATCGACCAGCTTGGAGGACTGCGTCGGGGACAGTTCGTCACCACGGGAAGCCTGTGCGGTGTGTTGCCGGTCAGCAAACCGCAAATGCTGTGCATCGAATGGCTTCGCAAGCTATTGGTGCGATTTGGCTAGGTAGGCAGGCCCTCTTCCGGCTTCTGATCGAGCGGTGTGGATCAGCCAGGCCATCGCAAGTCCGGGGCGGAGCGGTTCGCGAATTACCGGCCGGTTATCCGCCGGCAGGGTTGCCAGTCGTGACTGCGCGCTGCGATGGGCGATGGAAGCTTACGGTGATCCGGCTTGACGGCTGATCGGCAATGGTCGGCCGGGACCGATGCATGGAATTATCAGGCGTTGGCCTTGGCTTTTGAAAGCACATAGAACCCGACATCAATGATCCCGGTCCTGAAACCAGCCTCGCAATAGCACAGATAATATTCCCACAGCCGCCGGAACCGCGCGGGAAAACCCATCGCCTCGACCTTCGGCCATGATTCCCGAAAAAGTCTGCGCCACTCGGCCAGCGTCGTTGCGTAGCTTGCGCCGAAATGTTGCATCGAAACCGGATCGAGGCCCGCAGCCACGGCGTGCTCTGCGATGATGCTTTTGGTCGGCAGCATGCCGCCCGGGAAAATATAGCGCTGGATGAAATCCGGCGTAGCGCGATAGCTTTCAAAACGCGCCTCGTCGATGGTGATCACCTGGAGGACGGCAGTGCCGCCGGTTTTCAGGCGCTCATGCAATGTCCTGAAATAGACAGGCCAGTAAGTCTCGCCGACGGCCTCCAGCATCTCGATCGAAACGATCCTGTCGTAGGTGCCTTCGACGTCGCGATAGTCCGTCCGTTCCAGCGAGATCTTTCCTGAAAGATTTTCCTGCTGCACGCGCTGCCGGGCAAAGGCCAGTTGCTCGCGGGACAGCGTAATACCGGTGACGCGGGCTCCGGCGCGGGCGAGCTTCAGGGCCAATGCTCCCCAGCCGCAGCCGATCTCGAGCACGTTCTCGCCGCCGCGCAGGTCCATGAGCCCAACGACCCGGTCGAGCTTGGCCTCCTGGGCGTCGTCGAGCGTCTGGCCCGGATGCTCGTAGAGCGCCGAGGAATAGGTCATGCCCTTATCGAGCCAGCACCGGTAAAAATCGTTGCCGAGATCGTAGTGGAACGCGATGTTCCTGCGGCTGCCCGACCTGCTGTTCGTCCGCATGAGATGCCGGAGGCGATTGAGCATCCGGACGGGCCAGAATCCGGAAATCCGCTTGTCGAGCAGCGTGATGTTGCGCCCCGCCAGTTCCAGAAACGCGGCAAGGTCGGGGCTCGACCAGTCCCCCTCTATATAGGCTTCGGCGAAGCCGATATCGCCCTGGCTGACAAGCCGCCGCAACGCGCGCCAGCGATGGAGGACGAGCGTCGCATGATTTCCCGGCCTTGTCCCGCGATGCTCGATCCGGTTGCCGGATGGCAGGACGACCGTGATATGGCCAGCTTCGATCTGCGCGACGACACGGCGCAACAGGCGCGCGGCCAGGCCTTCCCCGCTGCGGCCTATGTCCTTTGCTTCCCGGATTCCGCTATCGGAGGACATTCGTGCTGTCCTTTGCCGGACGGACGCCGGCTTGCTCGACATTGAGGCCGAGGGTGACCGGCCGATCGGGCGGCGACGGGCGATGCTGCAGGCGGATGCCCTTGAGCCGGATCAGCAGCGCCTCCCAGTAGATGCCGACGATCACTTTCAGGGTCAGCAGCGGATAGGCGCAGAAGGCGCGCGCCAGGGCCGCGTCGGTCAGTTCCTGCCGGGTCGCGGCGAGCTTGGCGACGATCAGCGGTCCTTGCGCATCGCGGCCGATGACTGAAACCGCCAGTTGCCTTCCCGGAGGCACGACGGAAAAGGAATAGGCCATGTCGGTGCCCATGAACGGCGAGACATAGAAGGATTTCGGGCTTTCCTGCCGGATCGCGCCTTTCATGCCGGCGGGCACGGGGATGAGGTAGTTGTGGCGCTGTCCGAAGGTGTTGTTGACTTCGTAGAAGATGGCCGAAAGCGAGCCGTTCTTCCTATGGCAGAAATAGATGCTGAGCGGGTTGAAGGCGTATCCCAGGATGCGCGGCATGGTGAGCAGCCGGATCGGACCGCCGCATTCGATGCCCGCTTCCTGCAAATGCCGCTCGATCCTGCCGCGCGGCGAAACGGACGCTCCCTCGCCATGGTCGGAATCGTGAAAGCTGAACAGGTTGAAGCGGTTGCGCGAGAAGAGGCGCAGCCCGCCCGCCAGCGCGTCGATCTCGTCGAGATCGAGCAGCAGGTAGAAAATGCTGTAGCGCAGCCTGTGTTCTCTTGGCCGCAACCGATGATGCATCACCGAACCGGTGTAGAGCGCTGATTGTAGGCCCGGCATCAGGCCGCCTCCATCTGGACCGGGGCCAGCCGAGCCTCATGGAGGTGGATGCGGCCGGACTCGTTCGGAACGGTCCATGGGCGCCGCAGGCCGCCGAGCGCCTCGGCGACGGCAAGGCCGGCCTGCAATCCGTCCTCGTGGAAGCCCGCGCCGAAATAGGCGCCGCAAAACCACCTGTTGCGCCCGCCCTGGAGCGACCAAAGCTCCCTCTGGGCCAGCGTCGCCCGGCCATCGAAGCGGGGATGGCTGTAGCGCATCTGCCGCAACATCGCGCCGGGTTCGATCTCGCGGTGCGGATTGAGCGTCACGAACAGCGGGCGATCGCTCTCGATGCCCTGAAGGCGGTTCATCCAGTAGGTGACGGCGAGCCTGCGACCTTCGTCGTCTTGCCTCGTCATGTAGTTCCAGCTCGACCAGACCCGGCGCCGCCGCGGCATCAGGCGCGGGTCGGAATGAAGAACTGCATCGTTGTCGGTATATCGAAACGAACCGAGCAGCCGCCTTTCTTCGTCGCTCGGGTCGGCAAGCATTTCGAGCGCCTGATCCGCATGGGTGGCGATCACCACATGGTCGAAACGGCGACGCTGGCCGTCATGACCGACGAGTTCGGCACCGTTCGCCGTGCGGGCAACCTGCTTTACCGGATAGTTGGAAACGATCTCGGTTATGCTGTCCGCGATCGCCCGCACGTAGGATTTGCTGCCGCCGGCAATTGTCCGCCAGACGGGCCGGCCGGAAAGCTTGAGCAGGCCGTGGGTTTCGCAGAATCGGATGAACGAAGCCGCCGGATAGGCGCCGATGCTCGCGGCAGGCGTCGACCAGATGGCCGCCGCCATGGGATAGAGATGATCGTTTCGAAAGCCCGCGCCGTAGCCGCCGGCGTCGAGATACTCGTCAAGCGTCATCATGCCCAGAGCCGCCACGTCGCGCGGCGCCTCGCGGTAGAATCGGACCAGATCGCGCAGCATCAGCCAAAATCGCGGGCTGATGGCGTTTCGGCCCTGCGCGAACAGGCCTGCAAGGCCGGTTCCCGAATATTCGAGCCGGCCATCGTCGAGCGATACGGCAAATGACATATCCGAGCGCCTGGTGGCGACGCCGATATGCTGGAGGAGTGCCGTCAGGTTTGGATAGGTGTCCTGGTTGAACACGATAAAGCCGGTATCGATCGCGGCCCCTTCGGCATCGACCGTGTTGCTGTGCCCGCCGAGGCGACCATCGGCCTCATAAAGGACAACGCGATGTCGTTTGGAAAGCAGCCACGCTGCGGACAGGCCGGAAATCCCGCTCCCGACGACGGCGATGTCGAGGCTTCTGTGCGGCGTCGCAACCCGGTTAAGGCCGTTCATTGCGTCACCGGCAGCATTCTTTCCCCTCAAGGGATTTTCCTCCATTCGCCAAGCTGCCAATGTTTACGAAGCCCCGTCGGCATTAGATCACCTCGGACGTGATCCGAATGGGGAAGGCAGGCGTATGAAGGGCAAATGGATGCCGCAGGACCACATCTTCCCGACAGGCTCGCAGAGCAGGTCCGTCCGGAGGCGAGGCTCATCGTCTTGAATGGGGCCAGGCAAAAAGAGGTGCTGCCCTCTCCTGAAGAACTGACCCGCCTGCTGGAGGCTGTGGCGCAGGCTCGGGACCGGAACGCGTTCGCGCGGTTGTTCGCCTATTTCGCGCCGCGTGTGAAAAGTTTTCTCATCCGCTCCGGCCTGACGGACGCGGTTGCCGAGGAAGTGACGCAGGAAGTCATGATCGCGGTCTGGCGAAAGGCATCTTATTTCGATCCCGGTCGGGGCGGGGCATCGACATGGGTATTCACGATTGCCCGCAACAGAAGGATCGACCGGCTACGGCGCTCGCGCCTCCGGACGACCGATCATTTCCTGGATCCGAGCGACGAGCCCGACACACCGCCGTCGGGCGAAGATATCGCGCTCATGACAGAACGTGAAAAGGGGGTGCGGAAGGCGCTGGCGACCTTGTCGAGCGAACAGGCGACCATCGTGAGGCTTTCCTTCTTTTCCGAAAAGCCGCACGCCGAGATCGCCCGGGAACTTGGCATCCCGCTCGGCACCGTGAAATCCCGCGTCCGTCTGGCATTGAACCGGCTGCGGACCCTGTTGGACAACGATCCATGACGATCGCCCATCATCCGAGCGACGAAACGCTCCTGCGCCTTGCCGCCGGGACATTGGGCGCCGGACCGGCGCTGGTCGTAGCCGTTCACCTCGAAGGCTGCGCGGCCTGCCGCGAGCGCCTGGCCGGGCTCGAGGCCGTCGGCGGCGCGATCCTTCACGAGATGCCGCCGGCTCCGCTGTCCGCGGACTTGTTCGGGCGCACCATGGAACGGCTCGAAGGCATGCCGCCCACGCCGGTACAGGACCGGGTGCCGAAAAGGCAGCCGGCACTTGGAATAGATCTGCCCCGGGCGATGCGCCGTTGCGATGTCGGACCGTGGCGATGGCTGGGACCGGGCTTCAAGTGGAGCAAGGTGGGGATTGCCGGGGATCCGGAGGCCAAGGTCATGCTGCTTAAAGGCAGGGCAGGGCTTCATCTGCCTGCGCACGGTCATACCGGCCTGGAGTTCATGCAAGTCCTGTCCGGATCGCTGTCGGACGAACGCGGCCAGTACTTCCCGGGCGATCTCGACGAAGCCGACGACCAGGTCGATCACCGGCCGGTGGTGGGACAGGATTCGGACTGCGTCTGCCTTGCCGCCCTGGAGGGCGACACGCGCCTCCATGGGTGGCTGGGGCGTCTTTTGCGTCCGATCGTCGGGTTTTGAGCCATGGCTGGCACGGCGATTGTCGCCTTGATCGTGCTGGCGGCTTGTCTTTCGCTGACCATGGCGGGGGCCTGGCTGGTCGCGCTTTGGACCGGTCGTTCGGGCTGGATCGACGCGATCTGGTCCTTCGCCACCGGCGGTTTCGGTGCCGCGGCCGCCCTTGTTCCTTTCGCGGGCGGCGAAGTCTCGCCACGGCAAATGCTTGTCGCGGCGCTGGCGCTTGCCTGGTCGCTGCGGCTTGGCATCCACATCGCGATACGCACCGCTCATGGCGGCGACGACCCGCGATATCGGCAACTTCGGGAGGAGTGGGGCCGCGCATTCAAGCCCCGCCTGTTCTGGTTTCTGCAGATCCAGGCATTGGCCGCGCTGGTGCTGGCCCTGTCGATCGCGATCGCGGCGCACAATGCGGCGCCCGCCCCGAGATTGTCGGACTGGCTCGGGAGCGCCGTCCTGATCGTGGCTGTCATCGGGGAAGCGATCGCCGACCGCCAGCTTTCGACGTTTCGCTCCGATCCCGGGAACAAGGGGAAGGTTTGTGACGTCGGGCTTTGGGGAATGTCCCGCCACCCGAACTATTTCTTCGAATGGCTGGGCTGGCTCGCCTATGCCGTCATCGCCCTTGATTTCTCGGGCGCCTATCCATGGGGCTGGCTGGCTGTTGCCGGACCTTTGCTGATGTATTGGCTGCTTGTGCATGTCTCCGGCATTCCGCCTCTCGAGGCGCATATGCTGCGCTCGCGCGGCGAGGCCTTTCGCGACTACCAGCAACGCGTCAACGCCTTCTGGCCGGGTCCGGCGAGCGACGCGGCCGCCGTCAGCGATGATGGCGTTTCCAGATGAGCCTGATTTCATCGACAATCCGCGTCGCGGAGCGTGGCCCGCTTCCCGATCCGTTGATGCGCATGGGGATCGGGTTCCTGGTCGGGCGCACGCGCAGAAAGCTTGCCGCGGCGACGGACGAGCAGGAAGAGAATTTCGCGCGCGCCATGGCGGAGCATCCCATCGCCGAGCATGCCGGCGACGCCAACAGGCAGCACTACGAACTGCCGCCCGGATTCTTCGCGCTCACGCTCGGGCCGCGACGCAAATATTCCTGCTGCCTGTACCCGACGGGACATGAAACGCTGGCGGAGGCCGAGCGTCTGGCGCTGGACGAGACGGTTGCCCATGCCGGCCTCGCCGACGGCCAGTCGATCCTGGAACTCGGCTGCGGCTGGGGCTCCTTGACGCTGTTCATGGCGGAGCGCTTCCCGCGGGCCAGCATCACGGCCGTCTCGAATTCGGCGCAGCAACGGCTTCATATCGAGGGAGAGGCGGCCGCACGCGGCCTCGGCAACATCCGCGTCGTCACCGCCGACATGAACGCCTTCGCACCCGACGGCACCTACGACAGGGTGGTCTCGGTCGAGATGTTCGAGCACATGTCGAACTGGCAGGCCTTGCTCGCTCGGGTCAAGGCATGGCTCGCACCGCAAGGCAAGCTGTTCGTCCACGTCTTCAGCCACAGGCACAGCCCTTACCGGTTCGACCACGAAAACGAGGCCGACTGGATCGCGCAGCATTTTTTCACCGGCGGCATCATGCCCAGCCATAACCTGATCCGGCATTTTCCCGATTGCTTCGCGGTTGAACGGGATTGGCGCTGGAGCGGCCTCCATTATCGGAAGACGGCGCTGAACTGGCTGGAGCGGTTCGACGCGAACCGCGAGCAGATCGATCGCATCCTGCGCGAAATCTATGGGCTGGACGCCGCGCTCTGGCGCCGGCGCTGGCGTCTTTTCTACCTGGCGACGGCGGGGCTGTTCGGCCATGCCGGCGGTGAAGAATGGGGCGTCAGCCACTACCTGCTGCGCCCGACCTCAAGCGAATGACGCCCCTTGATTTGGCCCGCAGGATCTGGCGGCGGGTCGCAGCCTTCGCCGCCCATGACGATCCCATGGTGGCGGCCTGCAATCTGATCGCGCTGGTCGTCGCCTCCAACCAGCCCTTCTATCCGCTTTATGTCTATTGGACCGTGGGCGAACACATTTCGCCGACCTTCTTCACGTTCCTGTCGACGCCGTTTTTCCTGGCGGTGCCGGCGGTGGCCAGATGGTCGCCGACGGCAGGCCGCGCGCTTCTCCCGCTTGCCGGTATCGCCAATACGGTGTTGAGCGCCAAAGTGTTCGGGCAGGCGTCTGGCGTGGAAATCTTTCTCGTGCCCTGCGCGTTGATTGCCGCGACATTTTTCCGGCCCTCGGAAAGGCTGGTGGCATTCATCCTGATCGGGCTGGCGGCGCTGGTCTATCTCGGGCTCGACGGCACATTCGGCGCGCCCGTCCATCTCTACTCGGCCTCCGAATACGCGGCGTTCTCCAGGTTGAACGCGCTGAGCGCCGGCACCCTCACGGTGTTCGTCGGGCTTGTCGCCTCGGGACTCTCAGGCCGACCGTCAGGATGAAGCCGTGAAGGCACGCACGATGAGAAAGCCGATGGTCGCGGCGGACGCCGTCAGGAACGTTCCCCAGCACAAATCAGCGACCGTCACCACGGCCGGCCAGTTTCGCAACGTCGCCTGATTGGTCAAGTCGTAGGTCGCATACGCGAAGAATCCGAGGAAGGCGCCGTAGAGCGCGGCCGTTGTCCAGCGCTCGCTGGCAAGGGCCGGGGCGACGGCGAAGAATACGATGCCCGCAATGTAAATCAGATAGAAGAGCATCGCCGGCACAGGTCGGAAGCTCTCCAGCAGCATGTCGCCCATCAGCGGCCGGTAAAGCCGTTGTGCCGCGAGCGTCAGCCAGATGGCGTCGATTGCGAGAAACACCACGCCGGTCGCGACATAGGCGATTCCATAGGTCTTCAAGAGCGCTTCCCTTCATGGGCCGAGGTCGAATGTGTTACGCGCCGTCGAAGGGATCGGATCACCCTCGCCCGGCGGATGCGAACCGGGCCGGCGATGCCGGTGTAAAAAGGCAGAGGAATCGTCACGCCATGGCGTTCGGGGGCCGAGGCGATGATTCGGCGTGCCGCGAAATCTGTGGAAAGTCGCCGCACGGGCGTTGTCCCGAAGGGCTTGGCTAAGCGGCGACGGCAAATGCCCGCGTGCGAACTGCGCCGTGGTGGTCAGGACTTTACGCGATGGATCTATGGATCAGGGATATGGACAAGCGCGAGGATGCCGCGCGTGAACCCGAAGTTGGCAAATTGACGCCGGGCAGTCCGGAGTGACAGCATAGCGTAAACGCTTGCTGCCCGACGATCAGGACCAGCTATCGGTTTCCCGCTCGGCGGTTCCCGATAAAGCGACCGGCATTGTCGATCTTGCCGGTCGCCGGGAGGTCCCTCATTCGGTTTGGACGAGCTTCTGCAATGTCGGGGAATTCAAGTCGGACATCGCGGAATCGGCAAGCTGGCTGACTTTTTCCGGGGTCTTGTCCGACACAAGCCAAAAGATCTTGGCAATTTCGCTGAGCAGCCCGAGACGGATCAGTTCCGTCATCGCCTCGGACTGTTCGGCGATCCCGTGCGCCGAACGCCACCCTTCCGCCGCGGCCATCTGCTCATCGGTTAGCTTGACGAGAACGCAATGTCGTCTTGCCGCGTTTTGCTTCGGAAGTGAAAACTCCCTGAGATTTTCGGCACTAGAACGACCAGCCCGCATCATAAGCACGACCTCCCGGTTACCGTGCAGGCAGTAAGTTTCAAGCCCATACCTGCAGGTGAATGCTCCCCACACGAATTTATGGACAAAAGTGCCGGCGTTGCTATTTCGGTTATTCCGCTACGTATAAAATGCGTATGCCGGCTATCGCGGCCTGTTCGGGGTCATGCGGATCAGGTCGGCCAGCCCGTGCGCCTCCATCTTCTCGCGGATGCGCGCCCGGTGGATCTCGACCGTGCGCTGGCTTATGCGGAGTTGATCGGCGACCTGCTTGTTGGTCATGCCCAGGACCACGTGATCGAGCACTTCCTTCTCGCGATCGGTCAGCCTTGCCAGCCGCTCCGTCACGGCGTCCGGCGGGATCGGCGCCTGGGGCCGGTCGGCCCAGCGACGGGCGGCGGCGTCGATAGCTCCGAGCACCTGTTCCTGGGAACCGGGCTTCTCGATGAAGTCCACGGCACCCGCCCGCATGGCTTCCACCGCCAGTGGAACGTCGCCATAGGCCGTGAGGATGATGACCGGAAAGCTCGGAGCCTTGGTCACCAGAAGTTTCTGCAATTCGATGCCGTTCGTGCCGGGCATCCGCAGGTCGATGAAAACGCATAGCCCTTTTTGCGGATCGAACCGCGCAAGGAAATCCTCGGCCGACGGAAATGCGAAAGGGTGGAAGCCGTGCGCGGACAACAGGGCACAAAGCGAATCCCGCACGGATTCGTCATCGTCGACGATGTAGACGGATTTGCGTTCTCCTGGCTCAGCCATCACGCTTGCCATTTTTGTTCAAAGTGAAGACGAATCGGGCGCCGCCCTGCATCGGTTCGTTCCAGATCCTGCCTCCGTGCGCTTCCACGATGGACCGGGCAAGGGACAGGCCAATACCCATGCCACTGGTGGTGGAATTGTGAAACGGCTCAAAGAGCGTTTTTTGAATGTCCAGATCAATGCCCGTGCCTGTGTCGATGACGGATATTTCGACGAGATTGCCATCGAACCGCGTCGACACGGTGAGGACCCTGGCGGCGCTCTCGGACATCGCGGACAGGCTGTTGCGGACGAGATTCAGGATCACTTGGCCGATCTGAACCGGATCGGCCTGAATGAGCGGCAGGCCTTCCATGAAATCCAAAACGATTTGGGGACGCGCCTCGTGGGTAGCGACGAGGGCCAGCTCGAGGCCTTGCCGGATCACGGCATGCAGGTCGATCGGCTCAAGCGTGATCTCGCCTTGGGCGATGAAACTGCGGAGCCGGCGGACGAGGTCGGCGGCCCGGAACGATTCCGCTACGGCGCTGTCCATCAGGCGCTCGATCCCGGCAGGCACGTTCAGATCGTAGTTCTTCAACTCCTGGCGGCAGGCATTGACATAATTCGTCACCGCCGTGAGCGGCTGGTTCAATTCATGAGCCAGAGCCGACGCCAGCTCGCCGATCGAGCGGTTGTGCGCCGCATCCAGAAGGACGAGGCGTATTCGCGCCTCCTCCGCCTCGGCCTGGCTGCGGGCGGCAACGGCGGCCCGCTCGCGGTCGAGGCTGTTCATGGCGAACAGCGCCCGGCGGGTGATCCTGAGTATTTCGCTATCGATGTTCGTGAACGGCTTGCTGCGGCCGCGCCTCTCCTCCCGCCAAAGCGCGAAAGATCCACGGGGCGAGAGCCGGATCGATCCGTCCTCGAGCGGGGTGCCGAGCTTTTCCGGTCTTCCGGCCCACCGGATAGTGTGCTCGAACGCCTTGCGAAAAAGGATGAGCCAATCCTTGCCGTCTTCGGAAAGCTCCATCATCGCCGCTCCCGCGATCTCTTCGCTTCCCTCCGGGCCATCCGATTCAACCATGCCGAACAGGTTGTCGGTGGTTGCCACGCCGTTGACGAGGGCGGGCCTCAATGCGGAGTAATCCGTTTCGGGGCCAGGCACCTTGCCGATCTCGATCCGCCTGTCGCCGAGATTGAGGATCATCCCCTCGGCGCTGCATTGCTCCATGAGCATGTCGGCATGGTCGCGAACGACATTGCGGAGGGGTTTGCCTTTCCGCGCGTCTCGCTCGATGGCGAACGCCGTTTTTTCCGCGCGAATGCTCTGGCGCAATTGGACGGTGTTCTCCAGGCTCTGCAAAAGGGCCGAGATCGTCCCCCCGAGGAGCTCGCAGAAGCGCAGCCTGCTCCAGTTCAGATGCAGCGGAGCATAGTGATGGCAGGCGACGAGCCCCCACAGCTCATTGTTCGAAATGATGGAAATCGACATGCTGGCGCCGACTCCCATGTTGTTGAGATATTCGACATGGACCGGCGCCACCGCGCGGAGCTTGGAAAAAGTCAGATCGAGAGGCGTTTTTGATCCGGCATCGGCAACCACGCCCCCTCGCGTCATGATCGGCACCGGTCGGGCGTTGATGTCGGGAATGACGCGAATGACATTCAACACGAAATGGCGCCTCGCCGGGTCCGGAATATCCGAAGCGGGATAATGAAGCCCCAGGAAGCTGTCGTCGCGTACGGTGCTTTCGGCGATGACCTCGCCGTGCTTGTCCTCGGCAAAACGATAGATCATGACGCGATCGAAACCGGTGACTTCCCGCACGATTCGCGCGCCGGACTGAGCAAGTTCGGTCAGCGTCTCCGGTTTGATCAGCTCGGATATGATCCGCTGGCGGACGAGGTCCTCCTCCCACATCACCGCGGGCCCGTCCTGCAGCGGCACGAACTCCAGGATTATTCGCTTTTCATAGCGGTGCGGATAGCACTCCAGCCGGACCGTGGCGCCGTCCGGCTTGGCGACGGTGACGAACCAGGGCCTGAGCAGATCGGGCATGGTCGGCGCGACGGCTCTCTTCGAGAGTTCCGCGCATTGCTCGGCTCCCAGGAGCGCCGAGAGCGGTCCGCCCAGCAGTTCAGCACAGGGACGGCCGAAGAAAATGTCGGTATTGGCGCTCGCGAATTCGACCGCAAGCGTCTCCTGGTCCACCGCAATCAGAGCTCCGTTGGGCTGAATGGCGCCGATCATGTGGATCGGCTCGGCATCGCACGACGTCAGGTCGATCGATTGCGTCAACACGGGTTGCGGCTCCCTTGGAGCAGCGCGTCGTTCCAATTGTCCAGCCAGGTCGCAAAGGAACGGAATGCCATCTTCGCGCCGCCGATCATCGGGCCTTTCGCATGGTCGGTGGTCGCCAGGCCCTCGATCAGCCTGCACGTCATGGCCCAGCGCTTCGGAGCGGCCTCGCGGCACCATTTCCAATAGGCATTCCCCCTCGATCCGGTCCTTTCCATGAGCGCGTCGGTTGAAGCGCAGAGTACCGAGGCGCCGAGCAAGGAGCCCTCGAAGACGTAAAGGGCGCCTCCGAGCGCTTCGATCGAGTCCAGGCGAAGATGGCGCCCGGCCGGCCGCCCGTTCGAAGAGGTTGGAGCGTCCGCACCAAGCATGGCGAGATCGCTGGCCAGGATGGCGGTTCGCGGTTCGTATCTGAACCCGAGGCGGTCGAGGCCGAACTGGTCGCAAGCCTGCTCCAACGGCTTGTCGAGGTCCGAATAGAATCCGTGGAAAGCCAGCATCAAGCTTCGATAGCCGTCGAAGCTCAGTTTTCCGCCGATCAGCGCGGCGAATGCAGGATGCCCGTCCAGTTCATCATGCTCCGCCCGGGTCTCACGGCGAAGCACGAAGCGAAACGTTTCGGCTTCCGATCTCGTCTCGGCCCAAGCTGACAAGCAGAATGCTCCCTCTATCTCGCCGGCCGCTTTGCCGGTGGGTGATGCGGACTGATCCGCCTCGACGACAGATTTAGTGTAACGCCATTGTGACAGATGCGGCAATGCAGCACTGGACAACACCGGCGATTAATAGCAAAAGCGGGCGGAAGCGGCGAGGGCCG
The DNA here is from genome assembly GCA_001896885.1 of Rhizobiales bacterium 65-79. GTDB lineage: Bacteria > Pseudomonadota > Alphaproteobacteria > Rhizobiales > Rhizobiaceae > Mesorhizobium_L. The sequence continues at coordinate 39,250 of MKRJ01000011.1, forward strand.
GCCGGCGCTTATTCGGCGACCTTGGTTCTCTCGCAACCGATCGTCGCTTCTTTCGGCTCAACAAGTCGGACTTCATTGCATGACCGCCGAATTCCAACATCCCGAAACGCATCTTCTGCAGGCGGATGTGCGCACGGTCGCAAGTCTGCTGTCTGCCGCCGCGGACCTTACCCTTGTGGTGGACGGCAACGACGTCATCGACGACCTGTCGCATAATTTGGACCAGGCTTCCTCCGGAGGGATCGCGGCTTGGCGCGGTCAGCCGGTCGAAAGCGTCGTGCGCGGCAGCAGCCGTCCCGTTCTCAAGAAAATGCTCCGGTCGGCGCGCGAGGGCGATCCCGCGACGCGCTTCGACGTCAACCACCTGCTCGAAGGGGAAAGGGACCTGCCTGTTCAGTATTCCGCTTTCAGCGTCGGGGGCGGTCAGACGGTCCTGCTCGGTCGCGATCTGCGCGTGGTGGCCGAACTTCAGTCCAGGCTTCTGGTCAACAGGCAGTCGCTGGAGCGGAACACCAGGAACCAGCGGCAGGCGGAGGCCCACTACCGCCTTCTCTTCGAAACCGCGTCGGAAGCGATCGTGATCGTGGACGCCGTCAGCGGCAAGATTCGCGAGGCCAATCCGCGCGCCGCGGCAATTCTCGGCTTCGCCAACGCGGGCCTCAGCGGAAGGAAGCTTTCCGCTTTGTTCCAGAAACACCAACAGGCCGATGTTCAGGCTATGCTCGCCGGGGTCTTGGCGTCCGGCACGCCTGTGACGCTCGACCTGTCTGGCGGTCAGGACGACAGGGGCCTCACGCTTGCAGCCGAGCTTTTCCGCGCCGGCGACCTGCGGCTGATCATGGTGCGCGTATCGCAGCCGGACGCCGCCAGCGGGCGGGAAGCGGAATCCGACCTCGGCCTGGACGCCATCGTGCGCAACGCCGCGGAAGGCATTCTGCTGACGGACGAACAGGGCAAGGTGCTGTGGGCCAACGAGTCGTTCCTGGGGCTTGCCGGCGTGCCTCTCGCGGCGCACGTCGTCGGCAGGGCGTTCGGCGATTTCTTCCAGTGGAGCGGCATCGAGCAGGACGTGCTGCTGCAAAACGTCCGCATGCACGGTCGAGTCCAGGCCTTCGCGGGCACGGTCAAAGGCGCTAACGGGCAGACGACCGACGTCGATCTTTCCGCCGTCGCCATGCTGGATCGCAGCCCGCCAGGGTATGGGTTCGTCATCCGCCAGCTTTCCCCCGAAGGCGCGCGGCAGGGGCGCGGCAACAGCGACCTGACGCGAACGGCCGAGAACCTCGTGGAAATGATCGGCCGCGTACCGATGAAGGATCTGGTGCGCGACACGACCGACGTGATCGAAAAAATGTGCATCGAGGCCGCGCTCAACCTGACCGGCAACAACCGGGCCTCGGCTGCAAGGGTGCTCGGCCTCAGCCGGCAGGCGCTCTATCTCAAGATGAACAGGTTCGGCATAGCCAGCGACGAATAGGCGGCTGCGCTGGGATCGCTTCGTGACCTGCCGGGCTATGGCCGCTACGCGCGGCCGTTCGATTTGGCCATGGCGATCACCTTTCCGATCCTTGTGGCCGCTGACAATTTCCGCCGTGCCGCTATATGATGCCAACGTCGGGAAAACGGCATCGGTATCGCGGCGCCAGCCTGATGGAGGCTCGCATTTCCTTCGATTGGTCCCTTCTCGTGTTCTTCCTGCTGATGGTCGTCAACGGGATTAGCGGCGTGCTGTTTCAGCCTGGCGAGTGGTACAGCGGCCTGCGCAAGCCGGGCTGGACGCCGCCGAACTGGCTTTTCGGGCCGGTCTGGATGGTGCTCTACGTGATGATCGCCATCGCCGGTTGGCTCGTATGGCGCGGCGCTACGCCCGGCATTGCGATCTGGCTGTGGGGCCTGCAGCTTGTCGTGAATTTTGGCTGGTCGGGGCTCTTTTTCGGCATGCGCCGCATGGATCTCGCCTTCTACGGCGTCGTCTTGCTGTGGCTGCTGATCGCCGCCTTCATCGTCCTGGCGGCACCCATATCGGCGGTCGCGGCTCTGCTTTTCGTGCCCTATCTGGTTTGGGTGACGATTGCCGGCGCGCTGAACTGGACCGTCTGGCGGATGAACCCGGCACGGGGATGACACGGCGCGGCTCGATCGGTTGCGCCAAAAGCGCGTTTCACGCCGGCATCCAGCTTTCGAAAAAGGCCGCTCCGGCCCTGTCTCTTATGCTTGCGCCGGCTTGAGCGCCGATGCGTTCCGCATCGGCCGCCGGGCCTTCGGCCGCGATTTCATGGCAGACGGTGCCGTCGGGCGTGATGATCAGCCCGGCAAAGGACAGCCTGCCGCCCTCGATCGTCGCATGGCCGGCGATGGGCGTGCGGCAAGACCCGTCGAGCGCGGCCAGGAAGGCTCGCTCGCACGCCAGGCTATGTCCGGTCGACACGTCGTGGATTGCCGACAGCATCGCCTCGACGCCGGCATCTCCGGCGCGGTTCTCGATACAGATGGCGCCCTGTCCGGGCGCCGGCGGAAAGACGTCCAGCCTCATCAGGTCGCTCGCCAGATCCTGCATGCCGAGCCGCTTCAGCCCGGCATAGGCGAGGATGGTGGCGTCGGCGACGCCCTCGTCGAGCTTTCGCAACCGGGTCTGAACGTTGCCGCGGAACTGGACCACGTCGAGATCCGGCCGCATCCGCCGGATCAGGGCCTGCCTGCGCAGGGAAGAGGAGCCGATCCGGGCGCCGCGCGGCAAGTCGGCGATCGATCCGGCGGTATTGCAGATGAACGCATCGCGCGGGTCCTGGCGGGGCAGGAACGTCGAAAGCGCCAGGCCGTCCGGGAGCTTCGTCGGCATATCCTTCGAGGAATGCACGGCGATATCGATGCGGCCGGCGATCAGCGCCTCCTCGATCTCCTTGGTGAACAGCCCCTTGCCGCCCGCCTCCGACAAGGGACGATCCTGGATGCGATCGCCGCTGGTGGAGATGACGACGATCTCGAAAGCATGCTGGGGCAGGGCGTGGGCAGCCATCAGCCGCGCCCGGGTTTCATGCGCCTGCGCCAAGGCCAGCAGGCTGCCGCGCGTGCCGATCTTAAGCGTCTTCGCCTGCATCTGGTCCGTATGCCGAGCGATCTAGTGGTTCGTTTCCAACATTTGCATCCCATTTGTATCGAGCGCGAGGCAAATGTTGGAAACGAACCACTAGCAAGTTTATGATTCTAGTGGAATTTTCGAATTTAACATTCGATTCGGACGCTGACATCACGCGGGTATCGAATGTTAAATTCATTCCACTAGGCCGTTACGGCCCGGGGGATCGAGGCGAAATCCTCCAGAGCGTCGACTTCGAGACCGAGCGCTCCAAGGGCGGTGGCGACTATGTGGCCCGCGTTCAGCCCGGCGGCCTCGTACATCGCCCGCGGCATGTCCTGGTCTATGAAGCGATCGGGCAAAGTCATGGTGCGTATGCGCAGACCCCGGTCGAGTTCGCCCTGCGACGCCAGGAAGTGCAGGACGTGCGCGCCGAAACCACCGGCCGCGCCTTCCTCGATGGTCACCACCACCTGGTGGTGGCGGGCCAGTTGGAGGATCAGTTCGCAATCCAGTGGCTTGGAGAAGCGCGCATCCGCGATCGTCGTGGACAGGCCCTTCGCTTCCAGTTCGGCCCCCGCCTTGAAACATTCGCTCAGCCGCCCGCCGAAGGACAAAAGCGCGATCTTGGAACCTTCCCGCAGCACGCGGCCCTTGCCGATCTCCAGCGCCATGCCGCGCTCCGGCAATGTCAGGCCCTGGCCCTCGCCGCGCGGGTAGCGGAAGGCGCATGGCCGGTCATCGATCGCGGCCGCCGTCGCGACCATATGAACGAGCTCGGCCTCGTCGGCCGCGGCCATCACCACGAAGCCGGGGAGGCTGGTGAGGTAGCCGACATCGAAGGCTCCGGCGTGCGTGGCTCCGTCCTCGCCGACCAGCCCGGCCCTGTCGATGGCGAACCGCACCGGAAGCCGCTGGAGGGCAACGTCATGGACGAGCTGGTCGTAACCGCGTTGCAGGAAGGTCGAATAGATCGTGCAGAACGGCCGCATGCCGGCCGCCGCCAGGCCGGCGCAGAAGGTCACCCCATGTTGTTCAGCGATGCCGACGTCGAAAAAGCGCTCCGGAAACCGTTTCTGGAACTTGTCCAGCCCCGTGCCGGCAGCCATGGCGGCCGTGACGGCGACGATGCGCGTATCGGCTTCGGCCTCGCGGATCAGGCTGTCCGCGAAAACCCCGGTGTAAGTCGGCGCCTTGGGCGCGGATTTCTGCTGGTGGCCGGTGACGATGTCGAAGCGGGCCACGCCGTGATACTTGTCGGCGGCGTTCTCTGCCGGTTCGTAGCCCTTGCCCTTCTCGGTCAGCGCGTGAATGAGGACCGGCCCCTCGGCGCGGTCGCGAACTCTCCGAAGGACATGCAGCAGTTGTTCCATGTCGTGGCCGTCGATCGGCCCGACATAGGAGAAGCCCAGATCCTCGAAAAGCGATCCCTCGATGTAGAGGTCCTCAAGCAGGCCGCGGGTCTGCTCCATTGCGGGAGGCGCTAGCGGCAGCCCCGGATCCGTGGCTTGGGCGCCCGGATCCCGTGCCGGTTTTTGCGAATAGAGCCTGACGAGATATTTGGACATCGCGCCGACAGGCGGCGAGATCGACATGTCGTTGTCGTTCAGGATGACGATCAGGCGCTTTCCAAGATTGCCCGCATTGTTGATCGCCTCATATGCCATTCCGGCGGACAGTGCCCCATCGCCGATGACGCAGATGACGTCGTTCGATTCGCCGCGAAGGTCGCGCGCGACGGCAAAGCCCAGCCCCGCCGAGATCGACGTCGAGGAATGCGCGGCGCCGAAGGCGTCGTATTCGCTCTCGGAGCGCTTGGTGAAACCAGACAGCCCGCCGCCCTGGCGCAGCGTGCGCATGCGGTCGCGGCGGCCGGTCAGGATCTTGTGCGGGTAGCACTGATGCCCGACGTCGAACACAAGCGTGTCGCGCGGCGTATCGAAGACGGCGTGGATCGCTACCGTGAGCTCGACGACACCCAGGCTGGCGCCAAGATGACCGCCGGTGACCGAGACCGCCGAAATCGTCTCTTCGCGCAATTCGTCGGCAAGTCGGGAGAGCTCGGCGTCGGAAAGTGATTTCAGGTCCGCGGGGACGGATATCCTGTTCAGGATGCTGCGATCGGGTCGGCTCATAGCTCTGCTTCTCCCCATCAGAGGCTTTGGCGGACGAGGTTCCGACCTCGATGTCGCCGCATGCATCTCACTGCTCTTTCCTGCCGCTACGGCCTCAGATACGGCTCTCCATCAGCCCGAGGGGGCGGCAAGACATCGAAGTGTAAAAAGTATTTTACACATCAAGATGTCAATGTCGATTGAAATTTACGCATCCGGGAAACCGGCTTTCCCATCCACGCGCGGTCGCACGCGCGAGGGGAAGACAGCGGATTTCGGATCGATCAGCGCGCGGCGCGGCGGATTTGGGCGATCATCGCCTCGACATGCCCGATCGGCGTCTCGGGAGTGATGCCGTGACCGAGATTGAAGATCAACGGACCCTTGCCAAGCGAACGCAGGATCGCGTCGACACCTTCATGCAGGGCCCGGTCTCCGGCCACGAGGCGCATCGGGTCGAGATTGCCCTGGACGGCGCCATCCCGCTGCAGGCGCGCCGCCAGCGACAGCGGAACGGTCCAGTCGAGGCCCAGGGCATCCACGCGGGTCTCCCGGCGATAGTGCTCATAGAGTACGCCGGCTCCTTTGGGAAAGCCGATGATTGGAATTCTCGGTTGCGCCGCGCGGAATCTGGCGACGAGCCGCGCTACCGGCGCGACGCAAAACGCCTGGAATGAGATTTCGTCGAGCACGCCCGCCCACGAATCGAAGATCTGAACGACGTCGGCGCCGGCTTCCACCTGGCAGATGAGATACTCGGCCGAATAGTCGGCGAGCGTCTCGAGGAGTTTTGCCATTGCCGCCGGCTCCCGATGGGCAAACAGCCGCGCCGGCGCCTGGTCGGGCGTGCCGTGTCCGGCGATCATGTAGGTCGCCACGGTCCAGGGCGCGCCGCAGAAGCCGATCAGCGCCGTCTCCCGCGGCAACTCCTTGCGCAAGCGCTTGACCGTTTCGTAAACCGGGGCCAGATGGTGGTGAAATCCGGCACCATCCAGTCGATCGATGTCGTCCACCGAAACCGGCGTCATCAGCGGCCCACGCCCTTCCTCGAAACGAAGGTCGCGCCCCAGCGCATGCGGCACTACAAGAATATCGGAAAACAGGATCGATGCGTCGAGCCCGAACCGCCGGACCGGCTGCATCGTCACTTCGACGGCGAGTTCAGGATTGTAGCACAGGTCGAGGAAGCTGTCGGCCTTCTTGCGTGTCTCGCGGTACTCCGGCAGGTAACGGCCTGCCTGCCGCATCATCCAGAGGGGTGGAGGGAAAGCAGTCTCGCCTGAAAGCACATCCAGGACACGCATCAGGCGACCGTCGCCAGCGCCTGGATGAGGCTTGCGGCGACGCCGCTCGGGGTGCCGGCCACGCATCGCGGCCGGCCAGGCGGGCATTCCACGCCGAGCGTCTCATCCAGCATATACAGCCCTAAGGATTTGCAGCTAGCCTGCGCGGGTTGGGGACAATTCAGTTCGTTGCCGGAATCTGTGCCAGGAGACTCTTGAAACGCTTTTGGGGCAGGGGTGAGGGGATTTTCGCTATTGCCGCCTTGACGGCGTCGAGGTTGACGGGCTTCCCCGCCACGATAAGCGCAACCATACCCATGGAGTAGTGGGGGAGGCATTTGATCCCATATATGCCCTCGGCATCTATCTTCATGACGGTGGGCTTGCCAGCCTGCCCCATGAACGACTTTGCGCCCGGGGGGAGCATGCCGGGCATGGTTTCCGCGAGATGGCCGGCGTCGGTGGGCAGGAACGTCACGGTGTCGCCGACCTTCGCCGAGATGAAATCGGGCTCGAACACCATCTCTTCGCCCTTGGCGTTCTTGTTCAGCATCTTGACCTGATGGTCGGCCGCCAGGGCGCCATTGAGCATGAAAGCCGTCAATGCCGCCGTCGCAAGAATGGTTCGCTTCATCGTTTATTCCTCCAGTTGGGGCCGATGCCGGTCGATGGTGCCGGCTCGACCATTCTTCAAATCGCAACCACGTCGGCCGCAATCGGATTTCTTCGCGATGGTCGTGCCATTGTCGCCCCCACCATGACCGGCCAAATTTGTTCGCAAAGCTAATAGGGGTGGCCACACTGTCAAGGCTAAAATCGTAAAATATTATGGACACTTTTTCGTGCGACCCGCTGCGAACCTTGGGAAACAAAGCTGCAGGCCACGCGCTTGCGGGGCGCCCATGCGCAAGACGGATTGACACTTTTTGATGTAAAGTGTCGGATGTGGCGATGGCTTATTCCTATCCGTTTTCGGCGATCGTCGGCCAGGAAGAGATGAAGCGGGCCTTGATCCTGGCCGCCGTCGATCCGTCCATCGGTGGCATACTCGTGTTCGGCGACCGGGGCACTGGAAAGTCCACCGCCGTTCGGGCGCTCGCAGGCCTGCTACCGCCCATTCGTGTCGCGGGGGACTGCCGCTACAACTGCCTCCCCGGTGCCCCGGAGCAGTATTGTCCGCGCTGTCGGGAGCAGGCCGGAGCGGGAAAGCTCAAGACGCGAAAGATCCCTATACCGGTCGTCGACCTGCCGCTCGGCGCGACGGAAGACCGGGTAGCCGGCGCACTTGATCTGGAAAAAGCCCTGGTGTCAGGCGAGAAGGCTTTCGAGCCGGGATTGCTGGCAAGCGCCCATCGCGGTTTCCTCTATATCGACGAGGTCAACCTCCTGGAGGACCACCTCGTCGACCTCCTGCTGGATGTCGCGGCCTCGGGCGTCAACATCATCGAGCGCGAAGGGCTGAGCGTGCGCCACCCGGCGCGGTTCGTCCTGGTCGGCAGCGGCAATCCGGAGGAGGGCGAGCTGCGCCCGCAACTGCTCGACCGCTTCGGGCTTTCCGTCGAGGTGGCGTCGCCGAAGGACGTCGCCTCGCGGGTCGAAGTCGTCAAGAGGCGCGATGCCTTCGACCGCGACGGCGCCGCTTTCCTCGAAGCCTGGAAGCGAAAGGATGCAGGCCTGCGATCGAAGATCGCCAGGGCGCAGGATGCGCTGGCGGCAGTGGATATGCCGGATTCGGCGTTGGAGCTGTCTTCGCTTCTGTGCCTGCGGCTGGGCGTCGATGGCCTTCGCGGTGAATTGACCCTGATGCGGGCGGCCCGCGCGCTGGCGGCGTTCAACGGCAAGCGCGCGGTGACGCCGGAGGACGTGCGCGCCGTCGCGGTCTCGGCGCTGCGGCACCGGCTGCGGCGCGACCCGCTGGACGAAACCGGGTCCGGCATGCGCGTCGAACGGGCGCTGGCGGAGGTGGCAACACCATGAGCGCGGGATCCGGCGAACCGCCCAGCCTTTGGGAAGACGCGGTTCTGGCGGCGGCGATGATCGCGGTCGATCCGTCCGGCCTGGGCGGCGTAAATTTGCGGGCGCGCGCTGGCACGGTGCGCGATCGCTGGCTCGAGCGCGCCGTCGCGTTCTTCGGCCCGCAAGCGCCGGTCCGGCGGATCGCGGCCGGGATTTCCGAGGCGCGGCTCGCCGGCGGGCTCGACATCGGCGCAACGATCGCGGCCGGACGGCCGGTCGTCGAGCGCGGCGTGCTTGCCTGCGCCGACGGCGGCGTGGTGGTGCTTGCCATGGCCGAGCGGTTGGACGCTACCGCGGCCGGCCTCGTCGGCATGGCGCTGGACAGCGGCCATGCGCGGATCGAGCGCGACGGCGTCTCGGCCATGCAACCGGCACGCTTTGCCCTGCTCGCCATCGACGAGGGCATCGGAGAGGACGAGGCGATGGCGCCATCGCTGGCCGATCGCCTTGGACTGCGCATCGACCTGAACGCCATCGGCTGGCGCGAGGCGGAGCAGCCGACCGAGGCCTACGAGGTCGCGCCGGCGCGCCGGCTCCTTGCATCCGTCTCGGCCGGCGACGACATGGTGCAGGCCCTGTGCGCCGCTGCGCTGTCGGTCGGCCGATGCTCGCTGCGGGGGTCGCTTCACCTGCTGCGTGCGGCGCGGGCCTCGGCGGCCTTGCGCGGCCGGCTGGCCGTCACCGTCGAGGACGCGGCGGTTGCGCTGCGCCTGGTGCTCGGCCTGCGTCCGATGGCCGACGACGCATCCGATGAGCAGGACGATCGGCCTGTTCCCGAAGAGGATCAAGGCGAGCGGGCGCCCGAACCGCCGGGCGAAGATGGCCCGGCCTCGCCCGACGAAATACCACAGGACATGCTGGTGCAGGCGATCAAGGCCCTGCTGCCCCGCAACCTGCTGGCGGGGCTCGAATCCGGCCGCGTTGCCCGTTCCGGGCGAGGGCCTGCGGGCAAGGCGGGCGCCAATCGTGGCCGCGCCAGACGCGGAAGGGCGGTCGGCTTCGCCGACAGGCCACCTTCGCCGGGAGCCCGCCCCGATGTTCTCGCCACCCTCCGGCAGGCGGCGCCGTGGCAGCGGATTCGGGCGCAGGAAGCCCGGCAGGCGCCGCAGCCGGCCTCGCGGCTGCGCATCCGCAAGGACGATTTCCGCTACGTCCGGTATCGCGAAAAGACCGGCACGACGGCGATCTTCGCCGTCGACGCATCCGGCTCGGCGGCGCTTGAGCGGCTCGGCGAAACCAAGGGCGCGGTCGAGCTGCTGCTGGCCGAAAGCTATGTGCGGCGCGACAGCGTCGCGCTCATCGCCTTCCGCGGCGAGCGGGCGGAAACGCTGCTCGAGCCGACGCGCTCGCTGGTGCGTGCCAAGCGCTGCCTGTCCGCACTGCCGGGCGGCGGCGGGACGCCACTGGCGAGCGGCATTCTCGCGGCGCTGGCCATGTCGAGCGCCGCATCGGCCAAGGGACAGACCGTGATGACGGTTTTTCTCACCGACGGGCGCGGCAATGTCGCGCTCGACGGCACTACGGGCCGCGAACGCGTCGTGGAGGATACGGGGCGAGCCGCCAGGCTTTTTCGCGCGGCCGGATACCGTTCGATCGTGATCGATACCGCCCAGCGGCCTCAGGCGCGGGCCGAGGCGCTTGCCCATGACCTGGCGGCCGAGTACCTGCCGCTGCCGCGTGGCGGCGCCAAGGTCGTGGCCCGGGAGATCAGCGCGCGCATGGAAGGCTGAGGCGCATGATCTTCGATCAGGAACGTCCGTCCTGGTCCGTCGAAGGGCGCGACTGGCCGAACCGCGAGCACAGCCGGTTCATCCGGTCCGGTGGGATGTCTTGGCATGTCCAGCAATGGGGCGGGGGTCCGCCGCTGCTGTTGCTGCACGGCACGGGCGCCGCGACCCATTCCTTCCGCGACGTCGCGCCGCTCCTGGCCAGGGACTTCCAGGTCCTGGCGCTGGACCTGCCCGGTCATGGGTTCACCACGATGCCGGCAACCAACGGCCTGGCGCTGGACGGGATGGCGCGGCTGGTCGGCGGTGTGCTTACGCGCCTGGGTTTCGAACCGGCGCTGGCCGTCGGCCATTCGGCGGGCGCGGCGGTCCTCGTCGCCATGACCGACGCCGCCATGATCCGGCCCAAGGCGATCATCGCGCTCAACGGCGCGCTGCGGCCTATCAGGGGCGCCTCGCTTTTTTCGCCGCTGGCCAAGCTCCTTTTCCTCAACCCGCTGGCGCCGAAACTGTTCGCCTTGCGAGCCTTGAGCGGCCAGGCCACGCGACGCCTGCTGGAGGGCACCGGGTCGCATATCGACCAGCGCGGCATCGAGCTCTACGAAAGGCTGTTTCGCAAATCGGGCCATGTCGCCGGCGCGCTCGGCATGATGGCGAACTGGGATCTCGGGCCGCTCGCAAGCCAGATGGCGAGGCTTGCCACGCCGCTCATGCTCGTCAGCGCCGCCCATGACCGGGCGGTTCCCCCCGACGACGCCGCCAGGATCGCCGCTGGCGCCAGATCGGCGCGCGTTCACGCGCTCGATTTCGGCGGCCATCTGGTTCACGAGGAGGAGCCGGAACGTATCGCCGCCCTCATCACCGATATCGCCCATGAGACGGGCGTCATCCGAGATTTGCGCAGAGACCATTTGTCAAAATAGAATTACTGAAATATCGTCAATATATGTTGACAGTCCGCGACCGTCCACCCGCCCATGTCGACGTCGCTGCCGCCCGACCGCACGCGGTGGTGATCGGCAGCGGCTTTGGCGGCCTTGCCGCCGCGATCAGGCTCGGCGCGCGGGGTTATCATGTCACGGTGCTCGAGCGGCTCGACTGTCCCGGCGGCCGTGCCGGCGTCTTGAAGCGCGACGGGTTCACCTTCGATCGCGGGCCGACCATCGTCACGGCGCCGTTCCTGTTCGAGGAGCTTTGGCAGCTGTGCGGGCGCAGGATGGCCGATCATGTCGACCTGCGGCCGATGCAGCCGTTCTACCGCATCCGCTTCCATGACGGCGACGAAATCGCATGTTCCGGCGACGATGCCGAGATGCATCGGCAGGTCCTGCGCGTCTCGCCGTCGGACCTGCCCGGCTACGAGCGCTTCCTGAAGAAGGCGCGCGCCATCTGCGCCAAGGGCTTCGAGGAACTGGGCGGCATGCCTTTCGGCTCGCCGCTCGACATGCTGAAGATCGCGCCCGACCTCGTGCGCCTGGAAGGCTACCGCAGCGTGCACGGCCTGGTCTCGCGCTTCGTGAAGAACCCGAAACTGCGCACGATGCTGAGCTTCCACCCGCTGCTCATCGGCGGCAACCCGTTCAGGGCGCCGGCCATCTACTGCCTGATACCGGACCTGGAGCGGCGCTGGGGCGTGCACTATCCCATGGGCGGCGTCGGCAGGCTGGTGGCGGGACTGGTCGATCTGATCCGCGGCCAGGGCGGCACGGTACGCTATCGCGCGGAGGTCGAAAGGATCGTGATCGAGGGCGGTCGTGCCCGCGGCGTCGAACTGTCGTCCGGCGAGATCATCCGTGCCGATGTCGTCGTCTCCAACGCCGATGCCGCCTGGACCTATGGCAAGCTCGTCGGCGAACAGCACGCCACCCGCTGGAGCAGCGCGAAACTGCGCCGCGCGCGCTATTCGATGGGCCTGTTCGTCTGGTATTTCGGCACCAGGCGGCGTTATGACCGGGTCGGCCATCACACCATCCTGCTCGGGCCGCGCTACCGGGAACTCCTCGACGACATCTTCGAGAAGAAATGCCTGAGCGCGGATTTCTCGCTCTATCTGCACCGGCCGAGCGCCACCGATCCGAGCGTCGCGCCGCCCGGCTGCGATGCCTTCTATGCGCTCTGCCCGGTCCCGAATCTCGATGGCGAAACCGACTGGGCGAGAGAAGGCGAGCGGCGCCGCCAGGCGGTGATCAGGCGGCTGTCGGCGACGGTGCTGCCGGGACTCGAAACCGAGATCGTGACCTCTTCCTTCGTGACGCCGCTGCATTTCCGCGACGCGCTGCTGTCGGAAAAGGGTTCCGGTTTCAGCCTCGAGCCGGTGCTGACGCAAAGCGCCTGGTTCCGCCCGAACAACCGCAGCGAAAACATCGAAGGCCTCTATCTGGTCGGCGCCGGAACACATCCCGGCGCGGGCCTGCCGGGCGTTCTTTCTTCGGCGAAAATCCTCGACAAGGTCGTGCCCCATGCCAGCGCCTTTTCTGCCTGAAAGCTTTTCCACGCCGGCGAATTGCGCCGCGTGCCGGACATCGATCAAGCAAGGGTCGCAGTCCTTTTATATCGCTTCCCTGCTGCTTCCGGTCGAGATCCGCGAGCCCGCCTATTCGGTCTATGCATTCTGCCGCATGGCTGACGACCTGATCGATCGCCAGGCCGGGGGCGGCGACGCCATCCGCGCGCTTGGCGCGATGCTTGACCGCATCTATGGCGGTAACCCCGGTCCGTCCTTCGTCGAGCGCGGCTTCGCCGATGTCGCCAACGGCTTCGGGATTCCGCGCGCAGTGCCCGAGGCGCTGATCGAGGGCCTGGCCTGGGACGCGGCCGGCAGGCGCTACGAGACGCTGGACGATCTCGTCGCCTATGCGGTGCGCGTGGCGGGCACGGTCGGCTTCATGATGACGCTGGTCATGGATCGCCGCGATCCGCAGGTGCTGGCCCGCGCCTGCGACCTCGGCGTCGCCATGCAACTGACCAACATCGCCCGCGACATCGGTGAGGACGCGGCCAACGGACGCCTCTACATGCCGCTTTCCTGGCTGCGCGACGGCGGCATCGATCCGGAGGCCTGGCTGGCAGCGCCATGCTACCAGGCCGGCATACGCTCCGTCGTCGATCAACTGCTGGCCGAAGCGGACGTGCTCTATGAGCGCTCGCTTTCGGGCATCGCCGCCCTGCCGGGCAACTGCCGCGTCGGCATCAATGTCGCGAGATTGCTTTACCGCGCCATCGGCCGGCGGATCGCTGCCGGCGTCGATCCGGTCACCGAGCGGGCCGTGACCTCATGGCCGCAGAAGCTGAAGCTGGTCGGCGCGGCGATGGCGGCGCCGACCGCCGACAGGACCCGTCTGGCGGAGCCGGGCATCAGGGCCGCCGATTTCCTGATCGAGGCCGTTGCAGCGACCCCGGCGCCACGGCGCCGGCCGGCAATACCGCCATGGTGGCACGTCGGGGCGCGCTCGGTGCGGATGATCCACCTCCTGCAGGGCTTTTCGGCCCGTCAGGCGGCGATTGAAGCCGCGAACCGCAACCGGCCCTTCCTGGTCCGACAGGAATCGAAATTCGTGACCGGGAAATGAGTTCGGGCGTCATCATATTCTTCGAGATATCACTGGTGCTGGGCTTTGCACTGGCGTTCGGCTTGCGCGAGATATTCAACATGCGGCGCTACGATCGCGAGCGCGCCGCTCGCGGCAAGGCCGAGGCCGAGCGGGGATCGAAGTAAGCTCAGCGCCCGCGCCGGGGCATCTTGAAGGGCAGCAGGGCCTGGACCCAGCGCGAACGGAAACGGTCGAGGTCCACGCTCTCGTGGATCCATTGCGCGCCGTCATCGCCGCCTTCGAGCAGCGAGCGGCTGTAGAAGGGCGTATCCTCGAGCGTCCGCGCGACGCGGACCGGATTCCCCGGGTCGGCGCGCGTGGCGCGCGCCACCTGCCATCCGGTGCGTGGCAAGGCAAGGACCGGCGGCGGCGTGAAGCGCCCGACCTTCCCCCCGCGCCCGTAGTCGAGCGCGAGATGACGGCGCGCGCCGTCCCTCTGCACGACGTCATAAAGGATGCGCGTGGCTGCCGCTTGGCTCTGGCGCGACCAGGTCCAGTATCTGAAACCCTCTTCCAGCGGCTCGGAACCGAAATTCATGTCGATATAGGCTTGGCCCTGCCAGGCCAGAGCGGGCTTTTCGAAGGCGACGCTGGCGGTCGCGCAGGGTGCGATCGGCCGCCAGCGATGGCGTCCGGCCGTGTCCAGCGCATGGGCTTCGCCGAAGATGGGGCCGGTGTCGAGGGTGACGCGGCCGCGCAGCCGCCGCGGCAGCGGCATCGTCCACTCATCGATATCCATCGTCAGCCTGGAGCCGTCCCAGGAAAGCGTGCTCGGCCCGATGGCGAGGCGGGACGCGGACCGTTCCAGCGAGCCCTTGCCGCGCTCGGTCATCGCCCAATATTTGCCGCGCGCCGTATAGAGGATGGCGTTGACGCTGACGTGGTCGAGCGGGTCGCCCGCGCCGCGGCGCCGGGCGGCCGCGTAGTAGGGCGAAAACACGCTGCCGACGAAGGCGATGACGGTCAGGGCGTCCTTTCCGTCATCGCTGACCGCGTCGACATACCACCAGGCATAGCCGTCGCGTGCCACGACATGGTCGAAGCCAAATCCCGCGCGATCGCCGTCGCCGCGTGGCTGCCCGACAGCGCCGCCATGGGAATCCCCGGGCCGGGATGCACCGCGCCGCCCGCCAGATAGAGCCCCCTGATCTTGGTTCTCGCACTCGGGCGCTGGAACGACGCCGCCCAGCCATGCGAGGCCCGGCCGTACAGCGCGCCGCCCGTCGCCGGGAACATCGCCTCGAACGCCGCCGGCGTCGTCACCACCCGCATCCGCGGGGGCGCCGCGATGCTCAAGCCGGCGCGCGCCAGTCGTGCCGTCACCACTCTTTCGCATGACGCTATCTCCGATTGGCTCAACGGCGCGCCGTCGGCGCACGGCGGCGCGTTGACGAGAAGAAACAGGCTTTCCGCGCCGGACGGGGGGGCGCTGTCGCTGGCGTCGCGGTCCTGCGCACAGACATAGATGGTCGGCTCTTCGGGCAGGCGGCCACGGCCGAACAGATCGTCGAATTCGCGCCGGTAGTCGCCGGAGAAGAAGACCGTGTGGCGCGACAGTGCAAAGCCCGTCGCGCTGCCGCGGATCGACCATGTCAGCGCCGAAAGGGACCGCGCCGCCGGTGGCCAGGACACGGTGGCGCCGCGGACCGCCTCGCCGAGCAAGCCGACGGATAGCGCCGCCGGATCGCCGTTGAAGACAATGGCGTCGGCTTCGAGCACCTCGCCGGATGCAAGCGTCACGCCGGTGGCACAGCCGTCCCGCACCCCGATCGCGGACGCGGCTTCGCCGTAGCGGAAGACCACGCCTTGTGTGGTGGCCAGCCGCTCCAGGGCTTCGGCCAGCCTCGCCATGCCGCCCTCGACGAGCCAGACCCCCATCTGCTCGACACGGGCGATCAGCATCAGCGGACCCGGCGCCTGAAACGGCGACGATCCGCAATAAGTCGCGTAGCGCGCGAACAACTGGCGCAGGCGCGGATCGCGAAAATACTGGCCGGCGACATTCCACAGAGAGCTGAACGGCTGGATCCTGGTCAGAGCCGCCAGTCCGCCGATGCCGGCGGCGCGCGCCAGCCCGAGGGGACTGGGCGCCGGGTTCTCCATGAACGGGGCGTCGAGCGAACGAAACACCTCCTCCGTGCGTCGGCAGAAGGCACGGTAGCCAAGTGCTTCGCGCGCTCCTGCCAGACGTCCGACCGCGTCGGCGGATTGGTCGATGTCTGCGTGCAGGTCGAAGGTCGAGCCGTCCTCCCAGGAATGCCGCGCCAGGATGTCCGCCCTCCTCAGCGTCAGGTGGTCCTCCAGGCGGGAGCCGGCAGCGGCGAAGATGCGCTCGAACACCACGCGCATGGTGAAGACGGTGGGTCCGGAATCGATGCCTCGGCCGCCGACCACGATTTCGCGCAGCTTGCCGCCCGGCCTCGGCGCCTTTTCGACCACGGTCACCGCAAAGCCCTGCGCGCCAAGCAGAAGCGCCGTTACGAGACCGCCGATTCCGGCGCCGACGACCACGATGCGGCGTGCCTCGCCGACTGGTCCTCGTGGACGTTTGTCAACCTTCTTCAACATGGGCTTGTGTCAATTAACATTTACAGTCATGATAGTCCACTGAAACGGACGGATGGAGATGCAGCCATGTCGGTCGAAGATCTGTCGCAAAGGATCGAGAACGCGCTGAACAAGGCGCTGGCGCGCGCGACAGTGTCGGGGCCACCCCTTTTGGCGGGAGCCTTCACCCATTCGGTCTTCCCGGCGGGGCAGCGCATCCGGCCGCGGCTCACCCTGTCGGTCGCGCTGGCCTGCGGCGACGACAAGCCGATGATTTCCGCCGCCGCCGCCGCCGCGATCGAGTTGCTGCATTGCGCTTCGCTGGTCCATGACGACATGCCGTGCTTCGACAATGCCGCGATGCGCCGCGGCCGGTCCTCGGTCCATGCCGCCTATGGCGAGGCGCTTGCCCTGCTTGCCGGCGACGGCCTGATCGTCCTGGCGTTCGAGACCGCCGCCCTGACCGCCGTTGCCGATCCGCTGAGGGCAGCGAGCCTTTCGATGATCATCGCCCGCGCCGTCGGCATGCCGAACGGCATCGTCGCCGGGCAGGGCTGGGAAAGCGAGACGGCGCCGGACCTCGTGCTCTACCAGCGGGCCAAGACGGGCTCGCTCTTTGCCGGCGCCGCCATGGCCGGCGCCGCCGCCGCCGGTCACGTCGCCGACCCATGGGGAATGCTGGGCTACCGGCTCGGCGAGGCCTACCAGGTCGCCGACGACATCCGCGACGTGATGTGCAGCGAGAAGGACATCGGCAAGCCGGTCGGCCAGGACGAGGCACTTGGCCGGCCGAACACGGTCCATGAGCTTGGCGTGCGCGGCGCGGCGCGCAAGCTCGTCGAACTGGTCGAGGACGCGGCCGAATCGGTTCCGGACTGCATCGGCGCAATTGCCCTGAAAGCGCAGATCCGGGCACAGGCAAGCCGCTTTCTGCCAAAGGAGGCTGCCCAGCACGCCGCCTGATCTTCCGCGCGGTCGCAAGCGCGGCGCCCGGGGGCGCAAATGTTGTCAGCGTTGCTCGAACGCATTCGTGATTTTCGCAACCGCAAGGTCTCGGACCCGGCGTTCCGGCGCTGGGCGGCACGCTTCCCGCTGACCAGGCCGATCGCCCGCAGGCAGGCGGGCGCGCTGTTCGACCTGACCGCCGGTTTCGTCTACTCGCAGATCCTCTCGGCCTGCGTGCGGGTGGACCTGTTCGAGGTGCTGTCGCACGGCCCGCTTGACGTCAGCGCCATAGCCGGACGCACCGGGCTTCCCGGCAACGGCGCGGCCAGGCTGCTCAAGGCCGCGGCCGCGCTCGATCTCGTCGAGCCGCGAAGCCGGGGCCGCTACGCGCTCGGGCCGCTGGGCGCCGCCCTGGTCGGCAATGAAGGCGTCGCCGCCATGATCAGGCACCACGATATCCTCTATGACGATTTGCGCGATCCGATCGCGCTGCTCGCCGGCAGCGCCAGGGCCAGGCTCGGAACCTATTGGGCCTATGCGGGAGGCCACGTCGTTGCCGGCGAGCCAGGCCGTCATTCGGACTATACCGCCCTGATGGCGGCCTCCCAGGCCCTGGTCAGCGCCGAGATCCTCGACGCCTGGCCGCTCGCCCGGCATCGGCGCCTGCTGGACGTCGGCGGCGGCGACGGCAGCTTTCTGATCGCCGCTGGTAGAACCGTGCCGCATCTCGAACTGGTGCTTTTCGACCTTCCGCCCGTGGCGGCGATCGCCCGCCAGCGCTTTCTCGCGGCCGGCCTTGCCGGCCGGGCCAGGGCTTACGGCGGCAATTTGTTCGAGGACAGGCTGCCTGAAAACGCCGATCTGGTGACGCTAAACCGCGTGCTGCATGACCATGACGATTCTGCCGCCATGGCCATCCTGCGCGCGGTGCGGTCGGCGATCGCGCCGGACGGCACGCTGCTCGTCACCGAGCCGATGGCCGATACGCCGGGCGCGAAAGCGAGCGGCGACGCCTATTTCGGCTTCTATCTGCTGGCGATGGGCCAAGGCCGGCCGAGAACGGCGGGCGAGATTGCGGAAATGCTTGCGTGCGCCGGTTTCGGCGACGTCAGGCCAGTTGCCACCAACACGCCGCTCATCGCGCGCATGATTTCGGCGCGGCCGCGATAGTGACTGTAAAACGAGATATACACATTGAAGTGTACAATCTTATTGACAAGTGGTGGCACTCGGCTAAGCTGGCATCGAACGACAGGAACCCATGTCTGTTGCCTTGCAGGGAAGGAGGGGTTCGATGAATTCCAGCGCGATCGTCCTCGAAGAACCCCGCAAGCTTGCCCTGCGCGACCTGACCCTCAACGAGCCGACAGCGGCAGACGTCGTCGTCGACATCGAATGGAGCGGCATCTCGACCGGCACCGAGAAGCTGCTTTGGTCGGGCCGCATGCCGCCGTTCCCCGGCATGGGTTATCCGCTGGTTCCAGGCTATGAATCGATTGGCAGCGTCGTCGACGCCGGTCCAGAATCGGGCCGGCGCGTCGGCCAGCGCGTCTTCATCCCCGGCGCCAATTGCTATCGCGAGGCGCGGGGCCTGTTCGGCGGCGCATCGTCACGCGTCGTCGTCGCCGGTCGCAAGGCGATGCCGGTTGCCGACCATCTCGGCGATCGCGCAATCCTGCTCGCGCTTGCCGCGACGGCTCATCATGCCGTGTCGCCCGATATCCGCAAGCCGCCGGAACTCATCGTCGGCCATGGCGTGCTCGGGCGGCTGATCGCGCGCATGGTCGTGGCGAATGGCGGGCAGCCGACCGTCTGGGAAACCAATGCGGCCCGCCGGGCCGGTGGCGAAGGCTACGCCGTCATCGATCCCGACGACGATCCGCGCAGCGACTACAAGCATATCTGCGATGTCAGCGGCGATTGCGACATTCTCGACCGGCTGGTGATGAGGCTCGCCCGGGGTGGCGAGGTCGTCCTCGCCGGGTTCTATGACCGGCGGCTTTCGTTTGCCTTTCCGGCCGCCTTCATGCGCGAGGCGCAAATCCGCATCGCCGCCGAATGGCGTCCGCAGGACCTGATCGCGGTCGACGAGATGGTCGCCGCGGGCCGGCTTTCCCTGGACGGACTGATCACACACACCCGAACGCCGGACCGGTTCGAGGACGCCTACGAGACGGCTTTCTCCGACCCGGCCTGTCTGAAAATGGTACTTGATTGGAGGCATTCAGCATGAACGCGCCAATCGCGACGCCGAAAGGCGGTCTGCTCGCGCTGGTCGAAAGCGTGCGCGCCGAGGCGGCCCTCGAACCGGATCCCGTGCCCACCGGCGAAGCCAAGAAGGAAACCCAGATTATCGCGATCTACGGCAAGGGCGGTATCGGCAAAAGCTTCACCCTGGCCAACCTGTCGCACATGATGGCGCAGCAGGGGAAGCGGGTGCTCCTGATCGGCTGCGACCCCAAGAGCGACACCACCTCTCTGCTGTTCGGCGGCCGTGCCTGCCCGACCATCATCGAGACGTCGTCGCGCAAGAAGGCGGCCGGTGAGGAGGTCGAGATCGGCGACGTCTGCTTCAAGAAGGGCGGCGTCTTCGCCATGGAGCTCGGCGGGCCCGAGGTCGGTCGCGGCTGCGGCGGACGCGGCATCATCCACGGCTTCGAACTGCTGGAGAAGCTCGGCTTCCACGACTGGGGCTTCGATTACGTGCTGCTCGATTTCCTGGGCGACGTCGTGTGCGGCGGCTTCGGTCTGCCGATCGCTCGCGACATGTGCCAGAAGGTCATCGTCGTCGGCTCCAACGACCTGCAGTCGCTCTACGTTGCCAACAACGTCTGCTCGGCGGTCGATTATTTCAGGAAGCTCGGCGGCAATGTCGGAGTGGCCGGCATGGTCATCAACAAGGATGACGGCTCCGGCGAGGCGGCCGCGTTCGCCGAAAAGGTCGGCATACCGGTCCTGGCGGCGATCCCCGCGAATGACGACATCCGCAGGAAGAGCGCCAACTACCAGATCATCGGCTATCCCGGCGGCGAATGGGGTCCGCTGTTCGCCGAGCTGGCTCAGAACGTCACCGATTCCGGGCCGCAACGCCCGACGCCGCTGACGCAGGATCAATTGCTCGGCCTGTTCTCGGCGCAGGACGTCGGAGGCAACGTCGTGCTCGAGCCGGCCAGCCAGGCGGACATGCGCGGCGGCATCGTGGCCGCCAGATCTTCCCTCGAAGTCATCTACGACGCGGTGTGATCGGCATCATGTCATGAACGGGCGTGTAAAAATCACCGGCGTCGAGCCCCTCGCGGAAGCGCAAAATCAATCGCGCCCGTACGCCCAGGTCGCGACGCCGGCGCCCGGCAAGCCGGCTCCGGCAGACTCCTCAGGCTGTCACGGCGGGAAGGCCGAACTGACCCGGGCAGCCGAGGCAGCGGGCAACGGGGAACTCATGCAGCGCCTGCGCGCCGATTATCCGCAAGGGCCGCACGACCAGCCGCAATCGATGTGCCCGGCCTTCGGATCGCTGCGCGTCGGCCTGCGCATGCGCCGCACGGCGACCGTTCTTTCCGGTTCGGCGTGCTGCGTCTACGGGCTGACCTTCACCTCGCATTTCTACGGCGCCAAGCGCACCGTCGGCTACGTGCCGTTCAATTCCGAGACGCTGGTGACCGGCAAGCTCTACGAGGACATCCGCGAAGCCGTCCACAAACTGGCCGATCCGGAACTCTACGACGCGATCATCGTCACCAATCTTTGCGTGCCGACCGCATCCGGCGTGCCGCTCAGGGCGCTTCCCAAGGAGATCAACGGCGTGCGCATCGTCGGCATCGACGTGCCTGGCTTCGGCGTGCCGACGCATGCGGAAGCCAAGGACGTGCTGGCCGGCGCCATGCTGAACTATGCGCGGCTGGAGGTAGCCGCGGGACCGGTGCCGGCGCCGAAGAATGCCGCTTCCGGCAGGCCGACCATCACGCTGCTCGGCGAGATGTTTCCCGTCGATCCGGTCAGCATCGGCCGCATGCTGGAGCCGCTCGGCTTGGCCGCCGGGCCTGTCGTGCCGACGCGCGAATGGCGCGAGCTCTACGCGGCGCTCGACTGCGCCGCGGTGGCCGCGATCCATCCCTTCTATACGGCGAGCGTGCGCGAATTCGAGGCCGCCGGCCGCGACGTCGTCGGTTCGGCCCCGGTCGGTGTCGAGGGAACGGCGGCATGGCTCGATGCGGTCGGCGAAGCCTGCGGCATTCCTGTACGCACAGTCGATGCGGCCAAGGCGCCGGTCCTGGCCGCCACAAGGGCGGCGCTCGAGGGCGCGCCGATCGCGGCGCGCATCACCCTGTCGGGCTATGAAGGATCGGAACTGATCGTCGGGCGGCTGCTCAGGGAATCGGGCGCCGATCTGCGCTATGTCGGCACCGCCTGTCCGCGCACACGCTGGAACGAGGCCGACGCCGACTGGCTGGCCGGCCACGGCGTCCATGTCGAATTCCGCGCGTCGCTGGAAAAGGATATCGCCGCGGTCGACAGTTTCGAGCCGGAGCTGGCGATCGGCACCACGCCCGTGGTCCAGCACGCCAAGCACAAGAGCATACCCGCGCTTTACTTCACCAACCTGATCTCGGCGCGGCCGCTGATGGGTCCGGCGGGCGCCGGATCGCTGGCCGCCGTGATCAATGCCGCCGTCGGCAACAAAGACCGCTTCGACGCCATGACGGCCTTCTTCGAGGGCGTGGGCGTGGACCATACCGCAGGCGTCTGGCACGACGCGAACCGGCTGCCGGTCAAGAAGGCGAAGGCGGCGGCGCCGCTGGTGGCGGCGAAGTCCTCCGTGACGATGGAGGACTTCTGATGCTCGTCCTCGACCATGATCGCGCCGGCGGCTACTGGGGTTCGGTCTACGTCTTCACGGCCCTGAAGGGTCTGCAGGTGATCATCGACGGGCCGGTCGGCTGCGAGAACCTGCCGGTGACCTCGGTCCTGCACTACACCGATGCCCTGCCGCCGCACGAATTGCCGATCGTCGTCACCGGGCTTGCCGAGGAAGAGCTCGGCCAGAAGGGCACCGAACAGGCAATGAAGCGCGCGCATGCGACGCTCGATCCGACCAAGCCGAGCGTCGTCGTCACCGGCTCGATCGCCGAGATGATCGGCGGCGGCGTGACGCCGGAAGGCACCCGGATCATGCGCTTCCTGCCGCGCACGATCGATGAGGACCAGTGGCAGAGCGCCGACAGGGCGCTGGCCTGGCTGTGGAAGGAATTCGGGCAGAAGGCCAAGAAGCCCAGGAAGGCCGCCCCCAAGCCGGACGGCGCAAAGGCCGAAGCCGCGAAACCGGAAGCATCCACGACGGCTGGGCAGCAACGCGCCAGGCCGAGGGTGAACATCATCGGCGCCATCTACGGCACCTTCAACATGCCCTCCGATCTCGCCGAGATCAGGCGGCTGGTGGAAGGCATCGGCTGCGAGGTCAACCTGGTCTTTCCGCTCGGCACCGACGTCGCCGATACCGGCAAGCTTGCCGGCGCGGACGTCAATGTCTGCCTCTACCGCGAATTCGGCCGCAAGCTCTGCGAGGCGCTCGACAAGCCCTATCTGCAAGCCCCCATCGGTCTTCATTCGACGACCGCGTTCCTGCGCAAGCTGGGCGAACTGACCGGGCTCGATCCGGAGCCGTTCATCGCGCGCGAGAAGATGACGACGATCAAGCCGCTATGGGATCTGTGGCGCTCGGTGACGCAGGATTTCTACGCCACGGCGAGCTTCGGCATCGTCGCCAACGAGACTTACGCACGCGGTATTCGCAACTACCTCGAAAACGACATGGGCTTCCCCTGTGCGTTCTCCTTCGCTCGCCGGGCGGGGGAAAAGACGCACAATGACGAAGTCCGCAAGGCGATCCGCGAGAAGCAGCCGCTGATCCTGTTCGGCTCCTTCAACGAGCGCATGTATTCGGCGGAGGCGGGCGGGCGCTCGTCCTTCATCCCCGCCTCCTTCCCGGGCGCCATCATCCGCCGCCATACCGGTACGCCGTTCATGGGCTATGCCGGCGCCACCTATCTCGTCCAGGAAATCTGCAACGGCCTGTTCGACGCGCTGTTCAGGATCCTGCCGCTCGGGACGGACCTCGACAAGGTCGAGGCGACCCCGGCGCGGCTGCACCGCGAACTGCCATGGGAGCGGGATGCCCAGGCCCTGATGGACAAGGCCGTCGACGCGCAGCCGGTCCTGGTGCGGATTTCGGCGGCCAAGCGCCTGCGCGACAGGACGGAGGGGCTTGCCCGAAAGGCGGGCGAGGAACGTGTGACGGCAGAGCGGATGAGGGAGGCCCTCGCCAGCGAGCTCAAGCCGGCCTGAAGGCGCGGTTGGTCGCAGGCGGGACGAGGAATGCAAGGAGGAACGAGATGGCAATAGTGGATTACAGGCAGCCGCGGCCATACGACAGGAACCGGGCGGAAAGGCGCGAAGCGTTTCTCATCTCCTGCATCGCCTATCCGCTGCTTCTTTTCTATTTCGCCGTCTCGAGCGTGCTGCCGAAAGGTTGGGGAGGCTTTTCGTCTCGCCGCCAGCCGCGCCGCTCCGTGTTCAGCGAGGCCAGGTCGGCGGTCAACAGCTGTATCCCCTTCATCTTCAGGTGAGCGACGTGCGCGATCCACACGCAGAACGTGTCCACCGGATACGCGAAGGCGGGTCGAAAGATTTCATGGTTCCAGGCGGATAGCCGCCCGGGAAACGCCGCTGCCCCGACACGGCATCGGCAAGATGGCTGCACGGGTTCGTGCGGCAACCGGCCGCAAGGCCAAATTGAAAGGAGGTAGAAATGCCTGAGAACGAAAGATCCCTCTCGGGCCTGACCGAAGCTGAAGCAAGGGAGTTCCACTCCGTCTTCATGACTAGCTTTTTGGTGTTCGTGGTCATTGCCGCGATCGCTCACATCCTCGCCTGGATGTGGCGGCCCTGGCTGCCAGGCCCGAAAGGCTATGCATTGCTCGATACGGGCGTCGCCCATGTCAGCGCTCTTGTGTCCATGCTGACATAGGAGGAAAGCACAATGTGGAGACTTTGGCTTCTATTCGATCCGCGCAGAACGCTGATCGCGTTGTTCTTGTTCCTGTTCGTGCTGGCGCTGGTGATTCATTTCATCCTGCTCAGCACCAATCGGTTCAATTGGCTCGAAGGGCCAAAAGCAGCAACGCCGGCACCGGCGGCGTCTCTCATCATCGAGCAGACGACGAACTTTGCCTGATCGCGCGTCAGGCGCGCGATCCAATCGGAAAGACCGGCGCGGGCGGACTGCCCAGGCTACCGCCCGCACCTTTTTCGCAAGGAGCGTTGCACCGCTCCGACAAGCCCTTTGGGGGAGTTTACGGCCATGGCGATGCTCAGCTTTGAACGAAAATATCGTGTCAGGGGAGGGACCTTGATCGGCGGTGACCTGTTCGATTTCTGGGTCGGTCCGTTCTATGTCGGCTTCTTCGGCGTGACGACGATATTTTTCGCGTCTCTCGGCATCGCCTTGATCGTCTATGGCGCGGCGATCGGACCGACCTGGAACCTCTGGCAAATCAGCATCAATCCGCCGGATTTGAAATACGGTCTCAGCTTTGCTCCCTTGAAGGAAGGGGGGCTCTGGCAGGTCATCACGATCTGCGCCCTCGGCGCCTT
Organism: Rhizobiales bacterium 65-79; assembly: GCA_001896885.1. Classification (GTDB taxonomy): domain Bacteria; phylum Pseudomonadota; class Alphaproteobacteria; order Rhizobiales; family Rhizobiaceae; genus Mesorhizobium_L. The sequence continues at coordinate 64,198 of MKRJ01000011.1, forward strand.
CGTTTCGTGGGCACTCAGGCAGGTCGAAATCGCCCGGAAACTGGGAATGGGCCTGCATGTGCCCTTTGCATTCAGTTTTGCGATCCTCGCCTATTTCACGCTCGAGGTCATCCGGCCGGTGCTCCTGGGCGCATGGGGCAACGCATTTCCTTACGGGATCATCACCCATCTCGATTGGGTGTCCAACACCGGCTACTCCTACGGCAATTTCCACTACAACCCCGTCCACATGATCGCGGTGTCGTTCTTCTTCACGAACTGCCTTGCCCTGGCGCTGCACGGATCGCTGATCCTGTCGGCGACAAACCCGAAGAAGGGCGAAACGGTAAAGACGGCCGAGCATGAGAACAGCTATTTCCGCGATACGATCGGCTATTCGATCGGCACGCTCGGGATACACCGCCTCGGCATGTTCCTGGCGATATCGGCGGCGTTCTTCAGCGCCATATGCATCGTCATTTCCGGACCGTTGTGGGCTTCCGGCTGGCCGGAATGGTGGGACTGGTGGCAGCGCATCCCGATCTGGAAGTGACCGTCATGATCGCTCGGACGGTTTTGCAGAACATCGAAAGCGAAAAAGAATATTCGCCATGGCCGAAATTAGGCGGGCGCATGGCGGCCTCCGGGAAGGAGATCCTCAATGGCTGAGTACCAGAACATCTTCACGCGCGTTCAAATACGCGGCGGCGCCGATTTGGGCGTGCCGCTGGAGCCTGGCATCTGGGATCGCCAGGGGCGGCCGCGCTTCTCCTACTGGCTGGGCAAGATAGGCGACGCCCAGATCGGGCCGCTCTATCTCGGGACACTCGGCCTGGCGTCGCTGATGTGCGGCTTCGTCGCCATCGAAATCATCGGCCTCAACATGCTGGCCTCGGTCAACTGGAGCCCGCAGGAATTCATCAGGCAGTTCTTCTGGCTCTCGCTGCAACCGCCGCTGCCGAAATATGGGCTGAAGATATTGCCGCCGCTCAGGGAAGGCGGCTGGTGGCTGATGGCCGGCTTCTTCATGACCTCGGCCATCCTGCTCTGGTGGGCGCGCATGTACCGCCGGGCCAGGGCGCTCGGCTTGGGCACGCATGTGGCCTGGGCCTTTGCTTCGGCGATATGGCTTTACCTGGTGCTGGGCTTCATACGCCCGTTGCTGATGGGCTCGTGGAGCGAGGCTGTTCCGTTCGGAATCTTTCCGCACCTCGATTGGACGAACAACTTTTCCCTCAACCACGGCAATTTGTTCTACAACCCCTTCCATATGCTCTCGATCGCTTTCCTCTATGGTTCGGCGGTCCTGTTCGCGATGCACGGCGCCACGATCCTGGCCGTCAGCCGCCTGGGCGGCGAACGCGAGATAGAGCAGATCGTCGACAGGGGAACGGCGGCCGAGCGCGCCGCCCTGTTCTGGCGCTGGACCATGGGGTTCAACGCGACGATGGAATCGGTCCATCGCTGGGCCTGGTGGTTCGCCATACTCTGCCCGCTCGCCGGAGGCATCGGGATCCTGATGAGCGGGACCGTGGTCGACAACTGGTTTGAATGGGGCCAGAAGCACGGCCTTGCGCCAATGCAGTGACCCCCGGATCCCGGCGGGGTTGTGCCTGCCGGGCCGGGCTCCTGAGTTCGTCGCACGGTCTCGCAGGCACGCGGCGGACGAAGCCGGAACGACAAGTCCCTCCTGCCGTTCCGGCACCTCATCCGACCCGACCCCTGGCAAGTCAGGGGTCGGTTTTTTGCATTCGGAGCTCAGGTTTTTGCGGAGGCTTTCCGACCGGATCCGATCGAGGTTCCGGTAAATGAAGGCCAGCTCATCCGGCCGGATCGAGCGTCATTTCAGCCCAGCGATCGAGATAGATTTTCAGCCAGGGCGTGAAGCGGTGGGGCTGGTCAAGGACTTGGCGCCGCAGCGCGTCCTGTCCCACCCAGGCAACCTCCTCGACTTCGTCGCGGTTGAAGCCTGAAACGACGAAAGGCTCGGCGACGTCACCGCGAAAGACGTGCACCCTTTCATTTTCGATCAGCCCGTTTCCGACGTCGGCCTTGTAGTCGACCACCGCGCGCGGCTCCAGCGCAAGGGTCATTCCGACCTCCTCGAAAAGCCTGCGGTGCGCGCAATCGTTCGGGCTTTCGCTCCAGTGCGGGTGGGTGCAACAGGTGTTGGCCCACAATCCTCCACAATGGTACTTGCCGGCCGCCCGCTTCTGGATGAGGAGCTTGCCGCCGGCGAAGACGAAGACGGAAACGGCCAGGTGCCGCTGGCCGCGGCGGTGCGCTTCGAGCTTGCCGATCGGAAACAGCGAACCGTCGTCGGCGATGGCGGGTATCGTCAGCGTCTCTTCGGCCGGGGCCGATGCTCTCGCGATGGCCCCGGGATCGCCGGCCCTGCGTGCGCCGGAATGTCTCATGCCACGGCGCGAGAGATGGCACAGCGCGACCAGAGGTCGGAAAGCGCCCCGATCAGATGATCGATGTCGGCATCGGAATGCAGGGGCGAGGGAGTGATGCGCAGCCGCTCGGTCTTGCGCGGCACGGTCGGATAATTGATCGGCTGGACATAGATGCCGTAATTGTCGAGTAGCAGATCGCTGATCCGTTTGCACTTGACCGGATCGCCCACCATCACCGGCACGATATGGCTTGGGTTGGACATGAAGGGGATGCCCAGCCGGTCCAGCCGGCCCCTGACCTTCCGGACGCGATCCTGGTGCCTGGCGCGTTCGAAACCGCTCTCCTTGAGATGCATGACGGAGGCGCGCGCGCCGGCGGCGACCGCGGGCGGCAGCGCGGTGGTGAAGATGAAGCCGGAGGCGAAGCTGCGGATGAAGTCGCACATGGCCGCCGAGCCGGCGATATAGCCGCCGACGACGCCGAAGGCCTTGCCGAGCGTGCCCTCTATGATCGTCAGCCTGTCCATGACGCCCTCGCGCTCGGCGATGCCGCCGCCGCGCGGGCCGTAGAGGCCGACAGCGTGGACCTCGTCGAGATAGGTCATCGCGCCATGCTTCTCGGCGACGTCGAGGATGTCGCGGATCGGCGCGACGTCGCCATCCATGGAATAGACGCTTTCGAACGCGACCAGCTTCGGGACGTCGGCGCCGTATTCGCCAAGCAGCCGATCGAGATCCCTGGGATCATTATGCCGCCACAGTCGTTTTTCGGCCCTGCAGTGGCGGATGCCTTCGATCATCGAGGCGTGATTGCCTTCGTCGGAAAATATCACGCAGCCCGGGATTTGGCTGCCCAGCGTGGACAAGGACGCCCAGTTCGAAACATAACCGGAGGTGAACAGCAGCGCCGCTTCCTTGCCGTGAAGGTCGGCCAGCTCGCGCTCCAGGAGCACATGGTAGTGGTTGGTGCCGGAAATGTTGCGCGTGCCGCCCGCTCCGGCGCCGCATTTGTCCAACGCTTCGTGCATAGCGGCAATCACCTTGGGGTGCTGGCCCATGCCGAGATAGTCGTTCGAGCACCAGACGGTGACGTCGCTGATTTCGTTGCCCAGATAGCGCGTGGCGCGAGGAAAACGACCGGACTGCCGCTCCAGCTCGGCGAATACCCGATAACGACCCTCGCCATGAAGGCCGTCGAGCTTCGTGGCGAAAAAGGCTTCGAAGTTCATGGTCTTTCCTCTCTTGCTGCTCTTGTCATTTCCGGCCTGTCCCCGGCCGGCCGGTCGTTCTGTGCTTCGCGCGGCCTGCATCAATGGACCGACCGCAGGCTTGCTATCGGGGTAGGCGAATGAGGTTTCGGATGGTCGTGGCGGCGTCCGTCGTGGCACCTGGCGTCCGGCGCGGGCTCGGCGCGCGCCTGGCGCGATTTCATGCTCCAGTTCCACATCGCCTCGGCAGGAATCGGCAGAACCAGGAACCAGTGCTCGAGTATCGCCAGCGCCATCATCGTCGCCAGGAAGGTGAACCCGGTTTGCCGGTGCGGATCCACGGCTATTGCCGCCTCGGTTGCCAGCACCGAACAGATCACCGTCGAGATGGAAACCGAAAACGGAAACAGAAGGTTCATCGGCCTGTTGTTCAAAAAGCTTTTAAGGTAGGCCAGATGCGGCGGCAGGAAGTGGGCGTTGAGGTTGCGCACGCCGAAGAAAACATTGAGCCGCGCGCTCTCGTGCATCCACCATAGGATGACGAAGGTCCAGAGCCCGATCTTGTTGGCGCCGCTCCATGTCAGCGCCGCGATGACGGCGAACGAGGCCAGTATGGCGAGCTCGTGCCAGAGGCTGACCTGGATCGCGTGGCCGAAATGCGCCCAGCCCGAGCAGCCGTCCGCGCAAGCATGTTTGCGCGGGCCGGTGACGTAGCCCGTGTAGAAACTCATCTCATGCCAGCCCCAGGCGACGAGCGCTGAAGCGAAAGCCACGTACGCCCCTCTCACCGTGGTGTCGTCGCCGCTGATCCAGAATCCGTAGAAGGCGGCGGCGAGCAGCGCGGTGGCGCCCAGCATGCTCCATTTGAATGTCGGACGCGGCAATCCGTCGAGATAGATGATCAGTCCGGTGGAGAACCACCAGACGAACAGCGCGAACAGGATGGGGCCCATATAGGCTGTCACCCCCACCTCCCTACCAGACCGGCTGCATGCGGCTGGTCTCGGGCAGGTCGTTGCCCTTGGCGGGAATGATGAACAGGCCGGCGAAGGTCCGGAACGCCGCCATGCCGAGCCCGAGGCGCTTGATGCGTGCGGCGGCCCCACTCTGCTTGGCGAGGACGGAAGCCCTGTCGTTGATGGCGCGCAGCTTCTCCAGACCCTTGCGGAATCTGGGGTGGTTGATGTCGAGCACCAGCGGGAAGACCTGCCTGGATATTTCGTTGGTCAGGTGGAATACCTTGTAGTCGTATTCCGTCGGATCGATGCCGAGCGCCTTGTGGAATTCCGGCCGCGCGTGGTCGCGCACATACATCGTCGCATAGACCGCAAGCAGGAAGAACCGCACCCACAACCGGTTTAGACCCTTCAAATATTGCGGGTTGGCGCGCATCAGCAGCGCGAAGGCCTCGCCGTGGCGGAACTCGTCGTTGCACCATTTCTCGAACCATTTGAAGATTGGATGGAAGCGCTGCTCGGGATGGCGCTCCAGGTGGCGGAAGATGGTGATGTAGCGGGCGTAGCCGATCTTCTCCGACAGATAGGTGGCGTAGAAGATGAACTTGGGCCGGAAATAGGTGTACTTCTTCGCCTTGGTCAGGAAGCCGAGATTGACGCCGATGCCGAACTCCTTCAGCGCGTCGTTGATGAAGCCGGCGTGCCGCGCCTCGTCGCGGCTCATATAGGAAAACAGCCGCACGATTTCCGGGTTCTTGCTGCGCTTCTTCATCTCCTTGTAGAGCACGCAGCCGGAGAACTCCGCCGTCAGTGAAGACACCATGAAATCGGTGAATTCGTTGCGCAGGCCTTCCGGCAGCGCCTCGAAGTCGATGCGATCCCAGTTCTCGTTCTGCTTGAAGTGCCCCTTGTTCGGGTCGCTCTCCATCTCGGAGAGCAGTGCGTCCCATTCCTTGCGCACGCCCGATACGTCCATCTTGTCCAGGGCTTCGAAGTCGGTGGTGTAGAAGCGCGGCGACAAAAGCGTCGATTCGCGAGCCATGCCGTCGGTGTCCCTCGCCCGCAGCGACATTTTCTCGATGGTCATAGCTTTTCTCCTGAAGAGAAGCTGAACTCCAAGAGTTCCATGAATTCGAAATCCCCGGTCATCCTGACCCACAGGCGCTCCGGCGCGCTTGCCCTGGTCACCGTCGCGGTGCGCCGCAGCTTCAGGCGTTCGCCGAAAGGCACCACGATCTCGTCCCCATGCACGTGCACCTCGTCGCCCGGCTCGACGGTCAGGCCTTCGAGCTCGACATGGGCATGCAGGCTTTCCCAGGTATGCTCGATCTCGATCGTGCAGGGCACGTCGACGACCGTGCGTCCGAGTCTCAGAGCCTCGATCATTGCGTTGTCCTTTCGTGGTCTATCAGTTCCGCGAACACTCCTTCGTTGGAAGGACCGAACGCATTGAGAAGCATGGTCCGGCCGGTCAGGCTGTCTTGCAGGTAGAGGTCGCCATCCCTCATTCGCGTCAGGGTGAAAGGCGTCTCGCTGCCCAACCCGTCCCGCTTGCGCTCGTTGGCGAAGCTGCGCATCGTCACCCGGATGAAACCGCCGGCGCCGGGAGCGATGCGCTCTATTTTGGCGCCCGTCGCGGCGTCGGACACGAGGACCGCGCCATCCGGCAGGTCGCCGAAGCGAAGCTCCAGCGTCTGCTTGACGTTGGCCGGATCGATGAAGGCAGGCGCCGGGTCGTGGCGTTCGAGCGCCACCAGCACCACCACGGCGGCGATGAGACATCCGCATGCGATCGCCGGCTTTCTTTGCGGGTCTCTTGCGATGGCTGCTTGGCTCATCCTCTCCTCCTTTCAGGCCGCGACCGACGCGCCCGCCGGCATCGGCAGGCGATCCGTCTCCGCGACGGGCACGCGAACCTGGGCACGCGAAGCGGCAACGCCGGCTTCGGCCTCGAGTGCCGCGGCCAGCATCGGCACCACCGTCCCGGCGTCCTTAAGACAGCGCAGCATCGGCTGCGGGTTGCTGAAGCTCCAGGGCCGCACGTTCGGCCAGAGCACCAGCCAGGCGACGCGGTTGGGCTTGACCACCTTGAGCGCGATGCTGCCCCTGCCGTCCTTGGCTTTTTTCACCGAGGCCGCCCCGATCAGCGACAGCGGCAGGTTCAGCGTGATCGGCAGGGCCAGGCCGGAGCGGATGACGATGCGCCTGGTCGTCAGCGTGTAGATCGTGCCGCGCGCGTAGAGGAAGGCGAGCAGGCAGAGGATGGCGATAGCGCCGGCGGCGACGCCGACAAGCCAGGCCGAATGCGTCAGCATGTCGGAAAGGCTGGCGTCGGCCGGGCTGGCCGACGTCAGATCCCAGGCCAGCAGCAGGGCGAAATAGACGGCCACCTTGCGGACGTGGAAGGCCGCGACGGCGAGCGGCCCCCATTCGGGCGAGCCCTGCCACAGCAATGTCTCCCCCTTGGGCAGCCTTTCAGGCAGACCGGGGATCGGCTCGAATGCATAGTCGTCATGGTCGTCCATCACAGCAGCGGCTCCGCCCGCTTTGGCGTTGCGTAGAGATGGCCCCCGGCGAAGTAGGCGCAGATCCGGTCCTCCTCGAGAAAGGTCACGGAGTTCGGCGACTTGATGCGTGGGGCGTTGGCGAATTGCGCCGCCAGGATCGCCTTGACCACGACGCGCCGGCCCTTGAGGGGCGTGCCGGCGATCTTGGCAAGGTTCATCGGCACCAGAAGCGGCCCGGCGCCGGGTCCCGCGTCGACTTCCAGATAGCGCACCACATGCTCGGCGCGGTCGACCCAGATGTCGCTCACCGTTCCGGCGACCTTGTTGTCGGCGCCGAACACCGTCATGCCGCGCGGATCCGGATCGCCGCCGGCGACCGAATAATGGCTGTCGGCACGGGTCGGCACGATCTTGTCCTTGCCGTCCCATGTCTTGTCGGGGCGGTCGGCGCGTTCGGCCCAGGCCGCCGGACCGACGCCGTCCACCAGCGGATCGCCGGTCGGCACCATGGGAGCGCCCGGCCAGTTGCCGACGCGCCTTGCCGCCACGGGCCGCTCGTCGCGCTTGAAGCTGGGCGTGGTGACCGTTCCGCCGTCGCGCAGCCGGTAGGTCTTCTGCCGGGGGATAAGCAGGAAGCCGCGATCCTTGACCTTGCCGTCCGGATCGGATTCCAGCGGATAGCCCTCGCGGCGGTCTTCCCTGCGCAGCCAGAACACCAGGCCGGCGAAGAAGGCCCAGAAAATGTAAAGAGCGACCTGCGGTACGTCGATGTAACCCGTTATGTGACCCATGTCCTGTCTCCCTGTCCGCGACCTAGCCGGGTAGTTCGGCCAGCCCGAATGGCCTTTGCTCCTCGCCCGGAGCGCGCGCGTAGCGAACGAGCGGCCCGATGGCGATCAGCGTTGCAAAAAGAAGCGCGATCTCGGCGTGGTAGACGACGCCGTAAGCGGCATTGCGCTCGACGAAGGCCGGCCCCAGCAAGCCCCGGTCGGCCAGCGCCTGGATGATGTCGCGCAACGCTCCCCCGGTGCCGACCGCAAGGCCCGCCGCCGTCGCCTGGACCGCGCCCCAGGCGCCGAGAGCGATGCCGCTGTCGCTGGCGCGCGCCAGATCCATGGCCGCCGTCAGCATGCCGACCGCGAACAGGCCGTTGCCGAAACCGATCATCGCAGCGCCGGCGCGGAACACCGCGGCCGACTCCAGCGGCGCCGACAGGATGACGCAGGCGAAGGCCGGCAGGCCGGCCAGCACGCCGAACGCCGCGAGCCGGCACGGGTCCATTCCGGAGGACAGCCCCCGCGCGGCGAGCGTCAGGCCGGTGATGTTGCCGCACGCCATCAACGCGGTCAGCATGGTCGTGGCACCGACGCTCAGATGCAGGATCTGGCCGCCGTAGGGTTCGAGCAGCACGTCCTGCATGGAAAACGCGGCCGTGCCGAGCGCAACGGTGATCAGCAGGCGCTTGGCGCGCGCCGAGCTGGTGAAGACCGACCAGGAATCACGGAACGCGGCGCGGTCGCGATTGGGATCGGTGCGCGAGGGATTGCGGCCTTCCTGCTTCCACAGGGCGACGAGGTTGAGCACCATGGTGATCAGCGCGGCGCCCTGCACGACCTGGATCAGGCGGACGTGACTGAAGTTGGACAGCACTTCCGAGAAGAACAGCGCCGAAAACAGCATGCCGACCAGAAGCATGACATAGAGCAGCGCCACGACGCGCGGACGTTTTTCGTCCGGCGCGAGATCGCACGCCAGCGCCAGCCCCGCCGTCTGCGTGGTATGGATGCCGGCGCCGACCAGCAGGAACGACAGCGCGGCGCCGATCTCGCCGGCGTAAGGCACAGCCGCCTGGCCTTCGCCCGTCAGCACCAGGAGCGCGAACGGCATGAAGGCGAAGCCGCCGAACTGCAGCAAGGTGCCCATCCAGATGAACGGCACTCGGCGCCAGCCGAGAAAGGAGCGGTAGGTGTCGGAGCGGTGGCCGATCAGGGCGCGCGCCGGCGCGAACACGATCGGGAGCGCCACCATGAGGGCGACGACGGAAGCCGGAACCCCGAGTTCCACGATCATCACGCGATTGAGGGTTCCGGTCAGCAGCACCATCGCCATACCGACGGAAACCTGGAACAGCGACAGCCGGATGATGCGGCCGAGAGGCAGGTCCTCGCTCGCCGCGTCCGCGAAAGGCAGGAAGCGGGTGCCGATCTTCAGCCATTGCCTGGCCAGCCTGTTGCCACCGATAATCATGACCGGACGACCTCCATCATCTCGGACGTGTAGAAGCCATGCGAGACGCGCTCGGAGCGGCGCGTCCGCCATGCGGCGAATTCCGGCCGCCCGGCGATGTCGCGGGCAATCGCCTCGGGCCTGACCGGAACGATCGACGGAGCTCGGTCGGAGCGCGGGAATAGGCGGCCCGTCGCATGCATGAGGGAAAGCATGGGCGTGCGCGGCGCGAAGGTGAACACCATGGCGTGGCGGGTCCGTCGCGCCAGGCTGGAAAGCGCCAGCACGGCGTCGCCGGGCTGGTAATGGATAAGCGAGTCCATCGCCACCACCGCGTCGAACTCGCCATGCTCGCGCGAAAGCATGTCGCCAGCCCTGAACTCGACGCGGCCGGCGCCGGTATCGCCAGGCAAGGTCTCGGCAGCGAAGCGGATGATCTCGGGAGCGAGATCGACGCCGAGAACGTCGGCGCCGCGCCTCGCCAGTTCGATCGACAGCGCGCCGGTGCCGCAGCCGGCGTCGAGCACCCGCCAGCCGTTCAAATCTTGCGGCAGCGCCGCCAGCATCCGCGCACGCATCCGCGCGCGTCCCTCGCGCACCGTGGCGCGGATGCGGCCGAGCGGAGCCTCGGTGGCGAAGCGCTTCCAGGCCTCGACCGCGGTGCGGTCGAAATAGGTCTGGATCTCGCCGCGGCGGCGTTGATAGCTCAGTCCGTCCATCAGTCGAATCCCAGGAAATCGAAAATCTCGCGGTCCTTCATCGGCGTGGCGTCGAGCGGTTCGCTGCCGTTCCACAGGGTTTCGGCGAGCTGCATGTATTCGGCGCGGACCGCCATCACCTCGGGCGTCTCTTCCATCTCGAAGAGCGTCGATTTCTTCAGCCGGCTGCGGCGCACCGCGTCGACATCGCCGAAATGCGCCAGGCGCTTCAATCCGATCGCCGCGTTGAAGCGGTCGATCTGGTCGGTCTCGCGGCTGCGGTTGGCGATGACGCCGCCGAGCCGGACATTGTAGTTCTTCGACTTCGCCTTGATGGCCGCGACGATGCGGTTCATGGCAAAGATCGAGTCGAAGTCGTTCGCCGCCACCACCAGCGCGCGCTCGGCATGTTGCAGCGGCGAGGCGAAGCCGCCGCAGACCACGTCGCCCAGCACGTCGAAGATCACCACGTCGGTGTCTTCCAGCAGATGATGTTCCTTGAGGAGCTTGACGGTCTGCCCCACGACGTAGCCGCCGCAGCCGGTGCCGGCCGGCGGTCCGCCCGCCTCCACGCATCTGACCCCGTTGTAGCCGTCGAAGACGAAATCATCGGCGCGCAGTTCCTCGGTGTGGAAGTCGACCTTTTCGAGGATGTCGATCACCGTCGGGATCAGCGACTTCGTCAGCGTGAAGGTCGAGTCGTGCTTGGGATCGCAGCCGATCTGCAGCACACGCTTGCCGAGCTTGGAAAAGGCTACCGACAGATTCGACGATGTCGTCGACTTGCCGATGCCGCCCTTGCCGTAAACGGCGAACACCTTGGCGGTCTCGATCGTGACGCTCGGGTCGAGCATGACCTGGACGCTGCCCTCGCCGTCTGGTTTGCAGGCTCGCAATGCTTCGTCGCGGGCGACCCTAGGATGGGTGAATACGTTCATGCTGCGGCCTCCACTCCGATGCCTTCGACGCGGTCTTCGAGTTCTTCGCCGGCCTGGCGCAACGCGTCGAGCATGTCGGCGTCAGGCGTCCAGTAGTGACGCTCGTGCGCCTCGATCAGCCGGTTTGCCATTTTCGAGGAGGCGGTCGGGTTGAGCGCCGAGAGCCGCTCGCGCATTTGCGGATCCAGCACGAAGGTCTGCGTCATCTGCTGGTAGACCCAGGGCTGCACCTGGCCGGTCGTGGCCGACCAGCCGACGGTGTTGCGCACATGCTCCTCGATCTGGCGCACGCCCTCGTAACCATGGCTCAGCATGCCCTCGTACCATTTCGGGTTGAGGATGCGGGTCCGCGATTCGATGGCGACCTGCTCGGAAAGCGATCGCACGACGCCTTCGCCCCGGGTCTGGTCGCCGATATAGACCGGGGCGGAACGGCCCCTGGCGCGGCGCACTGCGCGGCTGATGCCGCCAAGCGTGTCGAAATAATGGTCGACGGTCGTCACGCCGAGCTCGACCGAATCGAGGTTCTGGTAGGCGAGGTCGACGCCGGCCAGCACGCTCTGCAGCAGGGCGCCCTGGCTGGCGGGAATGCCGGCGCGGCTGTAGGCGAAACCCTTCCGGCGCGAATAGGTCTCGGCAAGCTCGTCCTCGTCGCCCCAGCCGCTGTTTTCGATCAGATGGCTGACGTTAGAGCCATACGCGCCCTCGGCATTGCCGAAAACGCGCAGCGCCGCCGTCTCCAGGTCGCAATTGGTCGCTGCCTGATAGGCCAGCGCATGCTTGCGGATGAAGTTCATCTCCGGCGGCTCGTCCGCAGAGGCAGCCATGAACGCCGCTTCGGCGAGGAGCTTGATCTGCAGGGGAAGCAGGTCGCGGAAGATGCCGGATAGCGTGGCGACGACGTCGATGCGCGGCCGGCCGAGCTCGCCGAGCGGCACCAGCGTCGTGCCGGCCAGCCGGCCGTAATTGTCGAAGCGGGGCAGGGCGCCGATCAGCGCCAGCGCCTGCGCGATCGGGCCGCCTTCGTTCTTCAGATTATCAGTGCCCCACAGCACGACGGCGACGGTTTCGGGCAAGGGTTGGCCCTCGGCCATATGGCGGTCGAGGATGCGCTGCGCCTGGCGGGCGCCGTCGGCCACGGCGAAGGCGCTAGGGATGCGGAACGGGTCGAAGCCGTGCAGATTGCGTCCGGTCGGGAGGATGTCAGGCGTGCGCAGCAGGTCGCCGCCGGGGGCGGGCCGCACGAATCGTCCGTCGAGCGCGCGCAGGATCGCCGGGATCTCGTGGTCCTGGGCAAGCAGCCGGTCGGTGTCGGCGAGCGCGCGCAGGGCTGCGGTGGTCTTGTCCTCCACGGACAGCCCAGCGCCGAGCAGCGCCGCTTCGGGCGTGGCGCCCGCGACGATCGCCGTGGCAACGGCGCGGTCGAGAGGCAGCGCGTGGACGGAATCGGCGACGGCGAGCATCATGTCGACGCGCTCGCTTTCGGACATCGCCTTGCCGAGCACGTGCAGGCCGTGCGGAATGAGCGTGTATTCCAGCTCCAGGATCTGCCGCGTCAGGTCGTCGATGCGGGCGGCGCTCCCGGCGTCCCAGGCCGGGTCAGGCGACGCCAGGTCGACGGCCGCCGCCTGCGCCTGGATGAGCACGGCGAGCTCCGTCCGCTCGCCAGCGGCGTCCGGTCCGAGAGCGCGCCAGCGTTCGATCGTCGCCTTGAGGTCGAGCAGGCCGCGATAGAGCCCGGCATGGGCGATGGGCGGCGTCAGATAGCTGATCAGCGTCGCGGCCGAGCGCCGCTTGGCGATGGCGCCTTCGGAAGGGTTGTTGGCGGCGTAGAGATAGAGATTGGGCAGGTCGCCGATCAGCCGGTCCGGCCAGTCGCGCGCCGACAGTCCCGATTGCTTGCCCGGCATGAATTCGAGCGCTCCGTGGGTGCCGAAATGCAGCACCGCGTCGGCGCCGAACTCCTCGCGCAGGTAGCCGTAGAAAGCCGAGAAGGCGTGTGTCGGCGCAAAACCCTTCTCGAACAGCAGCCGCATGGGGTCGCCTTCGTAGCCGAAGGCCGGCTGGATGCCGACGAAGACGTTGCCGAACTCAGCGCCGAGCACGAAGATCGACGAGCCGTCGCTCTGGTGACGGCCGGGAGCCGGGCCCCATTGCTTCTCGATCTCGTAGAGCCAGCGCTCGCGGCGCACATGCGTGTCGGCGGAAACGCGCGCATGGACATTGGCGTGCGTGCCGAAGCGCTCGCGATTGCCCTCGACGATCCTGGCGCGCAGCTCTTCGACCGTCGCCGGAACATCGACCGAATAGCCCTCGCGCCGCATCGCGACAAGCGTCGCGTGCAGGGACGCGAAGACTGAAAGATAGGCGGCGGTGCCGGTGTTGCCGGCATTAGGCGGGAAATTGAACAGCACGATCGCCACCTTGCGGCGGGCGCGCTCGGTGCGACGGAGCCGTATCAGGCGATCGACGCGCGCGGCGAGCATTTCGGCCCGTTCCACGCAGGAATGCATGTCGCGATTGTTCTCGCTTGGTGAGAAGGTGCAGCCGCGATGGCAGCCGGAGCAGGCCTTGCCGGCGTGATCGGAACGGCCGCCGAAGACGATGGGGCCGGTAGCGCCTTCGAGTTCGGGGATCGCGACCATGAGGGTCGCCTCGACCGGCAGCAGGCCGCGGTCGGATGCGCCCCATTGCTCCAGCGTCTGCAACTCGGCGGGATGTCCGGCGAGATAGGGCACGTCCAGCCCGGCCAGCACTTCCTCGGCCGAACGCGCATCGTTGTAGGCGGGGCCGCCGACCAGCGAAAAACCGGTCAGCGAGACCAGCGCGTCGATCGTCGCGCGTCCGTCCTTGACGAAGAATTTCTCGATCGCTGGGCGCGAGTCGAGTCCGCTCGAAAAGGCGGGGACGACGCTCAGGCCGCGCGCCTCCAGGGCCCGGATGACGCCGTCATAGTGCTCGGCGTTGCCGGCAAGCATGTAGGAGCGCATCCCGAGCAGTCCGACCGTGCCGCGCTTGCCCTCGCGCGGCAGGGCATCGGCCCGCTCGGCGATGCGGCCCTGCATGCGCGGATGGTAGACGCCGATTTCGGGATAGGTCGCGGGCGCGGCCACTTTCAGCGTGCCGCGCAGGTGCCTGCGCGCGCCGTCGGCATAGCGGTCGACCAGTGCCCGGATCATGTTGGCGATGTTTTCTTCCGAGCCCGCCAGCCAGTATTGCAGGGTCAGGAAATAGGCGCGCACGTCCTGCGCCGTGCCGGGGATGAAGCGCAGGATCTGCGGGATGCGCTTCAGCATCTTCATCTGGTGCGAGGCGACGCTGGCCTTGCGGTCCCTGCCGCTGCCCTTCAGCCGCTTGATGAAGGCCAGCGCGCCGCCTTGCGGGCTGTCCATGCGGAAGCGGCCGATCCGGGTCAGCTTCATCACTTCGAGGTCGGAAAGTATGCTGAGGATGGCGTCGCAATGCGGCGCCCGCGCCTTCAGGTCGGGCATGATAGCGCTGAAATGGCTTTCCATGAAAAGCATCGCGTTCAGCACGATGTCGGCCCTGGCGATGTCGGCGCGGCAGCGCTCTAGCTGGCTGTCGTCGCCGGAAAATTCCGTCGCCGCGTGCAACGCGATCGAAAGCCCGGGCAGCTCGCGCGCCAGCATCTTGCGGGCACGGTCCGTGGCGCTCGCGAGATGGGTGTCCATCGTCACGATGACCACGCGCACGGGCGTGGCGTCAGCGGCTGAAATGGGCCTTGGCATCGTACAATGTCTCTAGGGTTATGGTGCGAACGCCTGTCTCGGAAGCAAATCGCTCAGTGTTGCGGCGAGCTTTCCCGCGCACGAAAAACGGAATCTTCTTCAGTTCCCGCTCGGCGTCGTCCGCCCATGCGAGCGCCTTGGGGACCTCGATCAACGGACCAGCTGCCGTCGCCATTTCCCGGTCCGGCGCGCCGGCGGCGGGGGTGGCCTGGGGGAGGTGCGAGGGCTGTGCCGCGTCGTTGAACTCGAAATCCTCGCGGAACATGTGCAGGAGATGTTCTTCCAGCCCCATCATCAGCGGATGGACCCAGGAATCGAAGATGACGTTGGCGCCTTCGATGCCCATTTGCGGCGAATAGCGCGCCGGAAAATCCTGGACATGCACGGGCGAGGAAATGACGGCGCAGGGGATGCGCAGCCGCTTGGCGACATGGCGCTCCATCTGGGTGCCCAGCACCAGCTCCGGCTGGGCCGCGACGATGGCTTCCTCGACGGCCAAGTGGTCGTCGGAGATCAGCGCCTCGATGCCGTGCTCGGCCGCCGCGGCGCGTACCTCGCGGGCGAATTCGCGCGAATAGGTGCCGAGGCCGCACAGGGTAAAGCCGAGTTCCCGGCTGGCGATGCGGGCAGCGGCGACGGCGTGGGTGGCGTCGCCGAAGATGAAGACACGTTTTCCCGTGAGATAGGTCGAATCGACCGACCGCGAGTACCAGGGCAGGCGCGAGCGCGCCGCCGGAACGTCCTGTCCGTCGATGCCGGCAGCCGCGGCCACCGCCTCGACGAAATCCCCGGTCGCCAGCGCGCCGATGGGCGGGACGGCGACGAAAGGCTGGCCGTGGTTGCGCTTCAGCCATTCGGCCGCGACGCCGGCGATTTCGGGATAGAGAACGATGTTGAAGTCGGCCTCGGGCAGCCTGGCGAGGTCGGCGACGCCGGCGCCGAGCGGCGCTACCGCATTGACGGTTATGCCGAGGCTTTCGACCAGCTTCCTCACCTCGGTAACGTCGTCGCGGTGGCGGAAGCCCAGCGATGTCGGCCCGAGAATGTTGCACAGCCTGCCGGGCGCGCGGGCCGGCGCGGGGCCGGCAGGGGCGGGCGCGAAGGCGCGCACCAGGCGATAGAAGGTCTCGGCGGCGCCCCAGTTCTCCTTCTTCTGGTAGGAAGGCAGCTCGAGATTGATCACCGGAATATCGAGGTTCAGCGCCGCCGCCAGCCCGCCGGGATTGTCCTGGATGAGCTCGGCCGTGCACGAGGCGCCGACGAGCAGCGCGTCTGGCCGGAAGCGCTCGACGGCCTCGCGGCAGGCGGTCTTGAAGATCTCCGCCGTGTCGCTGCCGAGGTCTCGCGCCTGGAAGGTGGTGTAGGTGACCGGCGGCCGCGTCGAACGGCGCTCGATCATGGTGAACAGGAGGTCGGCATAGGTGTCGCCCTGGGGCGCATGCAGCAGGAAATGCACGCCGCGCATCGATGCCGCGATGCGCATGGCGCCGACATGCGGGGGTCCCTCATATGTCCAGACCGTCAGTTGCATCAGGCGCTCACTTTCAGGCGCTGGCGGCGCGCGAAAGGACGCATGAACAACTCAGCGAGATCGCCAGCCTGCTCATAGCCCTGCACCGGGGTGAAAACGAGTTCGATCGACCATTTGGTGGCGATGCCTTCGGCCTCCAGCGGATTGGCGAGGCCCATGCCGCAGACCACGAGATCCGGCTTCTGGGCGCGGCAGCGGTCGAGCTGGCGATCGACGTCCTGGCCTTCGCTGACGAAGACGTTGTCGGGCAGAAGCTCGAATTCGCCGGCAAGGTGGTGGCGGTGCAGGAAGGGCGTGCCGATCTCGACGATGTCGCAGCCGAGTTCGCGATGCAGGAACCGGGCGACAGACGGTTCGATCTGCGAATCCGGAAAGAGGAAGACACGCTTGCCCTCGAGCTCGGTGCGAAGGTTCCCGACCGCCAGTTTCGCCCGCGCGCGGCCGGGCCCGGTGATGGCGGCGAAACGTCCCGGCTCCACGCCGAAGGCGTCGGCTGCGGCCTTGAGCCATGCCGTCGTGCCTTCCTCGCCGAGCGGAAACGGCGCCAGCAGGTGCCTGGCGCCGCGCCGCTCCAGGGCCTTGGCCGTTTCACCCAGGAAGGGCTGCGCCAGAAGCAGGCGAGTGTTCGGCCCGACATGCGGCAGCGCCGTCGACGCGCGCGGCGGAAGGAAGCCTACGGGACCGATGCCGAGCGCCTCGAAGATGCGCCGGAACTGGTCCTCGACGACGTCCGCGAGCGCGCCGGCGACGAGCAGCGACGGCCCGGCTCCGGCGGGTTCCTCCGGCAGTTCCTGGACCAGCGCGGCAAGGAAATTGTCCTCGCCCTGGGTGAAGGTGGTCTCGATGCCGCTGCCGGAATAGTGAAGGCAGCGGACCCGGGGTCCATACAGCGCGCACTGACGCTCGGCGGCCTTGGCGAGGTCGAGCTTGATCACTTCCGAAGGACAGGATCCGACCAGCACCAGGAGCCGGATATCTGGGCGGCGCGCCAGCAGCCTGGCGACGACCTTGTCGAGTTCGTCATGCATGTCGGCCATGCCGGCGAGGTCGCGCTCGTCGATGATGGCAGTGGCGAAGCGCGGTTCCGCGAAAATCATCACGCCGGCCGCCGACTGCATCAGATGCGCGCAGGTGCGCGAGCCGACGATCAGGAAGAATGCGTCCTGCATCTTGCGATGGAGCCAGATGATGGAAGTCAGCCCGCAGAACACCTCGTGCTGGCCGCGCTGGCGCAGCGGCTGGGCAGGCCCGCAGCCGGACGTCGTGTTGATGGTCGCCGGGCCGGTCATGACGCCGTCCCGATCGCCGCAGCCGTCGACGGGTCCGCGCCGCGCCGGGCGGCGCGCAGTTTAAGGATGAACTGCGTGGCGTTGATCACGTAACTGGCATAGGCGGCGAGCGCCAGGATCATCAGCTGCTGCCCGTTCAGCAGCCCTTTGAAGAGGCAGACCAGGTAGGCCGTGTGCAGGGCCAGCACCAGCATGCTGAAGACGTCTTCCCAGAAGAAGGCCTTGGCAAACAGCCACCGTCCGAAGACCTGCCTTTCCCAGACCGATCCGGTGATCATGATGGCGTAGAGGACGATGGTCTTGGCGACGACGGAGAAATTGGCCGCCACGAGCCCGTCGCCCGTTGCGAGATAACGGCAGACCAGGACGAGGCTGACGAGGAAGACGAGGAATTGAAAAGGCGCGAGCAGGCCCTGGACCAGCGTCCACCGTGAAGCGTCGCGGCGACGGCGCTGCTCCGGCGTATAGAGCGCCTGGTGGTGGCTTTGCGCCCTCAAACTGCCCGGCCTTGTCACGCTCGACCGCCTCCTGCTTGGGTTTGCTCGCAGTCGCTGGACTGTAATCCCCGAAACCAAAAAGTGTCAACCAAACATGACGTAAAATTACATTTACAAAATTGCTGCGCGCGGCTACCTTTCAGGCCAGAAACGGAAAAAAGTGCACCGTATGTTTTTCCAAGAGGCGAAAACCCGGCAAGAAGAATGCGCGACCTGCGACTCGCAGGCCGGACGGCAGCGCGACGTGAGAGATACGGAATTGTCGGGCCCGACAGGTGATGTCGCCGACCGGCGGTTGATGGGGGGCATCGAGCGCAAAAAGATGCAGTTGGAGAAGGTTGCCAGCCTGCGGCGCGCCCGCACGCTGAAGTTCGTCGCATTGCTGTTCGACGAGGATGCCCGGCGATGCGGTGCCATGGTGGATGCGCTTTTCGCCGATTGCGGCGATCCGCAGAAGGTTGCCGAGCGCCTTTTCGAGCCGGCCGCGCGCGTCATAGGCGACAGTTGGTGCGCCGACGAACTCGATTTCGTCAAGGTCACCGTCGCCATGTCGAGAATGCAGCGGTTGTTCCACCGGTTGACGGCCGAACATCGGCCGACGGCGGCGTCCGACATGTCGCGCAGCGTGCTTTTGACCGCAGCGCCCGGCGAGCAGCATACGTTCGGCCTTTCCGTGGTCGAAGATGCCTTCCGGCGCAGCAGATGGCAGGTCGATTGTGGCGATTTTGACCGGGAGATGGACATCTACAGGTCCGTCGCCGCCAACAGCTACCGCATCATCGGCATCTCGATCAGCGGCGAGCGCCTGCTTTCTGATCTGACGTCGATGGTCAGCAGGCTGCGTTCCAGATCGCGCAACAGGTCCGTGGTGCTCATGGCCGGCGGCAGCCTGATCACGCGGAACCCGCAAGGGGCGATCAATGCGGGCTTCGACCTGCTTGCCATCGACGCGTCGTCCGCTATCGCGCTGGCGGAAGCTGTCGTCACGCCCGGTTTCGCGACCGACATGCGCATTGCGGCCGAGTAGAACAAGGTATGAAAGCTGTCCATGGACAAGCAGGCTTCCCGGGAGGTGTCCCGCTCGTTCCGTTCCGACGGTGAGCTTTTCGCCGGATTGGGCGCCGAGGCCCTGGCGCTTGCCACCGCGAATTCCGACATATCCCTCGTCGTTTCCCGCTCGGGCCATATCCTCGATGTCTCCTACCGCGAAGACAGCCTGAAGGCATTTGACGTCGACGGCTGGGAGGACAGACCGTGGCAGGATACCGTCACCGTCGAAAGCCGCGACAAGATCCGCGAACTGCTGCAGGAAGCGACAACTGTTTCGCCGACGCGCTCGCGCCAGGTCAACCATCCCGGCAAGGACGGCAACGACCTGCCGATGGGCTACCGCATCGTTTCCTTTTCGAACTGGCCGCACCACGTGGCGCTTGGCACCGACCTGCGTCCGATGGCCGAGATGCAGCAACGGCTCGTGCGGGCGCAGATCGAGATGGAGAAGGACTATCGCAAGCTCCGGGATATAGAATCCCGCTATCGGCTGCTTTTTCACCTTGCGGTCGAGCCTTTGATCGTCGTCGAAGCCCAGGCGATGAGGATCCTCGACGCCAACGAGGATGCCGCCAAGCTGCTGGGCAAGCCTATAAAGAAACTTGTCGGATCGGCGGCCGTCGGCGTATTCGCCAAGGCCGATCAGGGCATCGCCACGGAGGCGCTCACATCCTTTGGCGCCAGGTCCCGCGCCGAGGTCTTCAGGGCAAGGCTGGCGAACACGGACCGCTATATGGAAATCCGGGTGACGCCGTTTCGCGAACTGGGCAAGACCAATCTTCTTGTGTCCTTCGTAAGCGAAGTGCCGACCCGCGCGGCGGCCGGTTCCACGTCGGACGCGAACCTTGCTTCGGTCGTTGACAGCCTTCCGGAAGGGATCGTCATCGTCGACGGGGAAGGCAGGATCATCGAGGCCAACCCCGGCTTTCTCGACCTCATACGCGTGGTGACGCTTGACCGCGTCAAGGACAGAAGCCTCGACAAGTGGCTGGGCGGATCGAGCGTCGACCTCCAGGTGCTGATGGCCAACTTGCGCGAGCACGGCACGGTGCGCCGTTTCTCCTCGGTGGTGCGCGACGACGTCGGCGGGACCGAGAAGGTCGAGGTTTCGGCGGCAAGGATCGCCGGCCGTGACGGGCCGCTTTTCGGCTTCGCCATACGCGAGGTTGTGCGGGCCGAACCCGCCATTCAGACCAGCGGCGCCGGCGACAGGCAGGGCGCCGCCGCGACCCAGTTCACCGACCTGGTCGGCCGCGTGCCGCTCAAGGACCTCGTTCGCGACACGGCGGGGGTCATCGAGAAGCTCTGCATCGAGGCGGCCCTGCGCCTGACCGACAACAACCGCGCCTCGGCCGCCGACATGCTCGGTCTCAGCCGCCAGAGCCTTTACATCAAGCTCCGGCGCTTCGGCATTTCGGATGTCGACGAGGACGAGGATTAGGCATGGTCCACCACGCAGCTGCATCCTCCAAGTACATGGTTCCGACGCCGGCCGCGACGCTGGAGCTTCTCAAGCCGATAACGTGGTTTGCGCCGATGTGGGCTTTCGGCTGCGGCGTGGTGTCCTCCGGCATCTCGCTCGGCGACCGCTGGCCCTATGTGGTCGGCGGAATCCTGCTCGCCGGGCCTCTGGTCTGCGGCACCAGCCAGGCGGTCAACGACTGGTACGACCGGGAAGTGGACGCCATCAACGAGCCCGGCCGCGTCATTCCGTCGGGGCGGATGCCCGGGCGCTGGGGGTTCTTCGTTGCCGTGGCCAACACGCTCCTGTCGCTCGCGGTGGCATGGTGGCTCGGGCCCTGGGTGTTCGGCGCGGCCACCGTCGGGCTGGCGCTCGCCTGGGCCTACAGCGCGCCGCCGCTCCGGCTGAAGCGCAGCGGCTGGTACGGCCCCGCCGCGGTCGGGCTCTGCTATGAAGGGTTGCCGTGGTTCACGGCGGCCGCGGCGGCAAGCGGCGCTTTCCCCGGCTATGCGACCTTGTCGATTGCGCTGCTCTACAGCGTCGGCGCGCACGGGATCATGACGCTCAACGATTTCAAGTCGGTCGAGGGCGATCGCCGGATGGGACTGGCGAGCCTGCCGGCCGTATTCGGCGTCGAGCGCGCGGCGCGGCTTGCCTGCTTCGTCATGGCCGTCCCTCAGCTCCTTGTGATCGCGCTCCTGTTGCGGTGGGGATTCCCCATCCATGCGTCGATCGTCGCGGCGCTATTCGCAGGCCAGGTGATATGCATGCTGCGGCTGCTGCAGGACCCGTTGCGCCGGGCGTCCTGGTACAACGCCACGGGTACGACGATGTATGTTTTCGGCATGCTGGCGAGCGCCTTTGCGCTGCGTGCGATGCAGGGAGGATGACATGGCACGGACGGCACCGCTGAACTGGTTCGGCATCGCTCGGCTCGGCCTCGTGCAGGCGGCGCTGGGCGGGATCGTCGCGCTCACCACCTCGACGCTGAACCGCATCATGGTCGTGGAACTCAACCTCGCGGCGGTCGTGCCGGGAGCGCTGGTCGGACTTCACTACGGGGTGCAGATGGCCAGGCCGCTTTGGGGCCACGGCTCCGACAGGGGCGGTCGACGCACGCCATGGATCGTCGGGGGCATCGCGCTGCTCGCGCTCGGCGGGTTCGGCGCTGCGGTGGCGACATCGGTTATGGCCGATAATTTCGCCATAGGCCTGGTGCTGGCGATCGCGGATTTCATCCTGATCGGCATCGGGGTAGGGGCGGCCGGCACGTCGCTGCTGGCCCTGCTCGCGTCGAGCGTCGCGCCGGAGCGGCGGCCGGCGGCCGCGACCGTGGTCTGGCTGATGATGATCCTCGGCATCGTGCTGACGTCGGTCGTATCGGGCAGGTTCCTCGATCCGTTCTCGATGTCGCGGCTGATCGCGGTGGCCGGCGCCACCGGCCTTGCGGCGCTTGCGCTGACCGTGCTCGCCGTGGCCGGCGTCGAGACATCGGCGTCGCGGCGTGCCATGGCCGCGAGAGAGTCGTCGGCGGTGTCGTTTCGCGAAAGCCTCGCCGACACGTGGAGCGATCCGCAGGCGCGGCTCTTCACCATCTTCGTGTTCGTTTCGATGCTCGGCTACAGCATGCAGGACCTCATCCTGGAGCCGTTTGCCGGACTTATGTTCGGCATGACGCCCGGCCAGACGACGCAACTGTCCGGCCTCCAGAATGGCGGGGTGTTCTGCGGTATGGTCCTCGTCGGGGTCGCCGGCAGCCTGCTTGCCGGCCGCATCCCCGCGATCCTCAAATATTTCACCGTGGGCGGCTGCGTGCTCTCCGGCATCGCGCTGGCGGGGCTGACCGCGTCGACGACGGCGGCGCCGGCCTGGCCGCTGGCGGCCAACGTGTTCGCCCTCGGCTTTTCCAACGGCATATTCGCGGTCGCCGCCATCGGCTCGATGATGGGGCTGGCTGGAGCAGCCGGCCCGTCGAAGATCGGCCTGCGCATGGGCCTGTGGGGGGCCGCGCAGGCGGTCGCTTTCGGCCTCGGCGGCTTTGTAGGCACGGCGGCCGTGGACCTTGGGCGGGCCATCAGCGGCTCGGTGCGGATCGCCTATGGCAGCGTGTTCCTGCTCGAAGGCCTCGTCTTCCTGGTCGCCGCAGCCATCGCGCTTCGCATCGCTTCGGTTCGGGCCGGCTGCGCGACCGACGCGGCCGCAGGCGGCCCGGCCCCCGCTTACGGACTTCAGGCGGCTGAATGACGATGGCCGCGGCAAGACGGGCCGACTACGACGTGGTGGTCGCCGGCGGCGGGCCGGGCGGCGCGACCGCGGCCACCGATCTCGCACTGGCGGGTCGACGCGTCCTGCTGCTCGATCGCGAGGGGCGCACCAAGCCGTGCGGCGGCGCCATACCGACCAAGCTGATCGAGGAGTTCGACATTCCCGCCTCGCTGCTTCAGGCCCGCATCCGCTCAGCCCGCATCTTCGCGCCTTCGGGCACCAGCGTCGACATGAAGATCGATGATGGCTTCGTCGGCATGGTCGGCCGTGATGTCTTCGATCCCTGGCTGCGCGAAAGAGCGGCGTCGAGCGGCGCGACCGTGCTCGCCGCGACCTTCGAAAGCGCGTGCGCCGCCGACGACAGCCTGCTCGACGTGCGCTTCGTGCGCAATGACGGCATTGCGGAAACGGTCGCTGCCAGAATGATCATCGGCGCGGACGGCGCCAATTCGACGGTAAGGCGCGTGATGTTCGGCAGGGACCAGCGCCCGCCTTATGTCTTCGCCTATCATGAAATCGTCAGGTCCCCGGCCGGCCGTCGGCAAAGCTTCGACGCGCGGCGCTGCGATGTCTATTATCAGGGGCGGATATCGCCGGATTTCTACGGCTGGGTGTTTCCGCACGGCGACACCACGAGCGTCGGCGTCGGCAGCGCGATCAAGGGGTTCGACCTCAGGGCCGCCACCCGCGCCCTGCGCGAGGCCGCCGGCCTCGGCGCGCAGCAGACGCTGCGCGAGGAGGGCGCGCCGCTGCCGCTGAAGCCGCTGCGGCGCTGGGACAACGGCCGCGACACCGTGCTGGTCGGAGATGCGGCGGGGGTCGTGGCGCCGTCCTCGGGAGAGGGCATCTATTTTGCCATGGATTGCGGCCGTCTCGCCGCGCAGGCGGCCGGCGAATTCCTCGCGACGGGCAACCCCAGGGCGCTGGTGGGCGTGCGCAGGCGCTTCATGCGCAAACACGGCCGCGTCTTCCTGATCCTGGGCTTCATGCAGGGCTTCTGGTACCGCAACGACAAGCGGCGCGAACGCTTCGTCATGATCTGCGAAGACCGCGACGTGCAGAAGCTGGTATGGGAATCCTACCTCCACAAGCGGCTGGCGCGCACCGACCCGCTCGCGCATGTGCGGGTGTTCCTGAAGGATTTGCGGCACCTGCTGCGGCTGGCATTCCAGTAGCCGGAGCGAAGCGATGATCGACACAATCATATCCAGCGGCGCCATCGCCTGGATAGCACTCGGCGCGCTTCTGCTCGAATTGATGATCGTGCTGGGCCTGGCGCGCAGCCGGGCGACGCGGATGTCCTTCATTGCCAACGGCCTGTCCGGCGCCTGCCTGATCATGGCGTTCCGCGCTGCGCTGATCGGCGCCGGCACGTTGCCGATCGCCGTGTGGCTCGGCCTCGGTCTCGCCGCTCATCTGGCCGATGTGGCGATGCGCCTGCGCCAGTCGGCCCGATGAGCCTCCATCACGCGGCGGCGCGTGCCTCGTCGGCCGACCGGCGGATGGCGTCGATGTTGACACGGTAGATGTCTTTCGTGCCGCCTGTGAAAACCGCCGACCCGGCGACCAGGACGTTCGCCCCCGCCGCGGTCAGCAGGGGCGCCGTCTTCGGCGTCACGCCGCCGTCGATCTCGATATCGATCGCACGGCCGCCCACGAGCGCCTTGACCCGCCGGACCTTTTCGACGACGGCCGGAATGAATGCCTGGCCGCCGAAGCCGGGATTGACCGTCATCAGCAGCACAAGGTCGAGCCTGTCGAGGACATATTCGATCACGGTCTCCGGCGTGGCGGGGTTGAGCGACACGCCGGCTTTCTTGCCCAGCGCCCTGATCGTCTGAAGCGAGCGGTCGAGATGCGGCCCGGCCTCGGCGTGCACGGTGATGGTGTCGCAGCCGGCGTCGGCGAACGCGGCCAGGTAGGCGTCGGCGGGCGCGATCATCAAATGGCAGTCGAAGACCTTGTCGGTGCGGCTGCGTATGGCCTTGATGACCGGCGGCCCGAAGGTGATGTTGGGGACGAAATGCCCGTCCATGACGTCGAGATGGATCCAGTCGGCGCCGGCCGCCGCAACCGCCTCGACCTCGTCGCCCAGCCGTGAAAAATCGGCCGAAAGCACCGAAGGCGCGATGATCGTGCTATAGGTCATTGCCAGGCCTCCCGGTCCATTTCGCAAGTCGCGCTCCGGCAAGGGACGTTACACGGCCGTCGTTCCGCTGGCCGGTTCCCCGTCGAGCCTTCCTTCGACGAACACCCGGCTGCCGCGTATATCGGCCGCCTCGATCGTGACGAGGTCGGTTCTCGTAAGCTTCTCGCTGCGCTCGGCGAAAAGCCGGTTGGCCTGCCGCAGACGCGCACGGTCCAGGGCGTTGCGGATGGAGCGCGCGTTGGAGAAATGCGGCAGCCGCATGCGAAGCGTGATGTATTCCTCGAGCGTGGCGGCGGCCTCCTCGCTCAGGCGATAATTCTGGTCGGCGAGCATGATCTCGGCGATCGACTTGAGCTCGGCGGGACTGTAGTCCGGGAAATCCAGATGGTGGGCGATGCGCGAGCGCATGCCTGGGTTGCTGTCGAAGAACTTGTCCATCTTGTTCTTGTAGCCGGCCAGGATGACCACCAGGTCATCGCGGTTGTTCTCCATGTACTGCAGCAGGATTTCGATGGCTTCCTGGCCGTAGTCGCGCTCGTTCTCTGGCTTGTAGAGATAGTAGGCCTCGTCGATGAAGAGCACGCCGCCCATGGCGCGCTTGATCACCTCCCTGGTCTTGGGCGCCGTGTGGCCGACATATTGGCCCACGAGGTCGTCGCGCGTCACCGAAACCAGGTGGCCTTCGCGGATATAGCCCAGCCGATGCAGGATCTCGGCCATCCGCAGCGCCACCGTCGTCTTGCCGGTGCCGGGATTGCCGGTGAAGTTCATATGCAGCGTCGGCGTTCCCGACGAAATGCCGAACTTGCGCCGCAGCCTGTCGACCAGAAGCAGTGCCGCGATTTCGCGGATGCGGGTCTTGATCGGCCTGAGGCCTATCAGTTCGCGGTCCAGCTTCTCGATGACCTCGTCGATGTTCGAAGCCTCGAACTCGGCTTGCAGATTGACCAGTTCCCCATCGTCCAGAACCATGGTGTTCGACATCTCGAGCATCGCCTCGCTCCAATCTTGACGGATGGCTCTAGCGCCGTTCGCCTTCCGGTTTGTCGGTGGCGTAGGGAACGATGGAATAGCCCTGGCTGCGGCCGCTGCGTTCCTGCCGCAGCAGCCGGAAGCCGGGCTCGCTCGGCGGCCGGTTGACGATGAAGGACATGCGCGGCGCCTCCCAGCCCTTGGTCGAATCGAACGCGGTCACCCGGATGTACATGTCGGGGTAGGTCTTGCGGCAGGAATTCACCTCCAGGAGGATTCCGGCCGGGTCCCTGAGATCGAACATCGGATTGCCGAACATCTCCCAATAGGTGTTCCTGGGGTGTGGGTCGTCGGTATATTCGACGCTCACCGCCCAATTGTTTTTCAACGCATATTTGATCTGTGCCGATATCTGCGTGTCGGTAAGGTCGGGCAGGAAGGAAAACTGCCCCTGGGTGACCCTGTTGCCGGGATTGCTCATCATGGCGGCGTCCTCCTTTCCTAGTGGCTCACTGTCGCGGTCGGCACGAAATCGGCGGTGTCGGTCGATTCGTAGTTGAAGGACACGTCCTTCCACACCTCCAGCGCGGCCTTGAGCGGCCTGCACCAGCGCGCCGCCTGCTCGAGGATGTGGGTGCCTTCCCGGAGGTAGTCGCGGCCCTCGTTGCGGGCCAGGATCATCGCTTCCAGCGCGACGCGGTTCGCCGTCGCGCCGGCCTGGATGCCGTCGGGATGGCCGATGGTGCCGCCACCGAACTGCAGGATGACGTCCTCGCCGAGATAGTGGATCAACTGGTGCATCTGGCCCGCATGGATGCCGCCGGACGCCACCGGCATAACCTTGTTGAGCGATGCCCATTCCTGATCGAAGAACAGGCCATTCTCCAGGCTTTGCCGCGTTCGCTCCTCGCGCAGTGTGTCGTAGAAGCCCTTGATCATCAGCGGGTCGCCCTCGAGCTTGCCCACCACGGTGCCGGCATGGAGATGGTCGACGCCGGCCATGCGCATCCATTTGCAGATGACGCGGAAATTCATGCCGTGGTTCTTCTGGCGCGAATAGGTCGAGTTGCCGGCGCGGTGCAGGTGCAGGACCATGTCGTTGCGGCGCGCCCATCTGGCCATCGACTGGATCGCGGTGTAGCCTATTACCAGATCGATCATGATGATGACCGAGCCAAGCTGCTTGGCGAACTCGGCGCGCTCGTACATCTCCTCCATCGTGCCTGCCGTCACGTTGAGGTAGTGGCCCTTGACCTCACCGGTGGCGGCCGACGCCTTGTTGACGGCCTCCATGCAGTAGAGGAAGCGGTCGCGCCAATGCATGAAGGGCTGCGAATTGATGTTCTCGTCGTCCTTGACGAAGTCCAGCCCGCCCTTCAGCGCCTCGTAGACGACGCGGCCGTAATTGCGGCCGGACAGGCCAAGCTTCGGCTTGGTCGTTGCGCCCAGGAGCGGCCGGCCGAACTTGTCGAGCCGCTCGCGCTCGACGACGATGCCGGTCGCCGGTCCCTGGAAGGTCTTCAGGTAGGCGACGGGGATGCGCATGTCCTCCAGCCGCAGCGCCTTGACCGCCTTGAAGCCGAACACGTTGCCGATGATCGAGGCCGTCAGGTTAGCGATCGAGCCGGGCTCGAACAGGTCGAGATCGTAGGCGATGTAGGCGAAATACTGCTGCTCGGTCTTGGTGCCGGGGCCGGTGTTGGGCACCGGCTCGGACCTGAACGCCTTGGCGCGGTAAAGCTCGCAGGCGGTCAGCCGGTCGGTCCAGACGACCGTCCACGTCGCGGTCGAGCTCTCGCCGGCGACGGCGGCGGCGGCCTCCTCGTGATCGACGCCGGCCTGCGGCGTGATCCGGAACATGGCGATCAGGTCGGTGTCCTTGGGGCTGTAGTCGGGCTGCCAATAACCCATCTTCCGGTAGGGAATGACGCCGGATTTGTAGCGTTCCTTGCCCTCGGCAATCGTTTCGGTGCGAATGTTCATGCCTTTATCCTCCCGGTCGGGGTTCTGGGTTGCGTCACCGTTGCTCACATGCGCCGCTTGCGCTCGATCAGTTGCAGGATCAGCGGGGTCAGGATGAGCTGCATCGCGAGGTCGAGCTTGTTGCCCGGCACCACGATGGAATTCGGCCGTGACATGAAGGAATCGTGGATCATCGACAAAAGGTAGGGAAAGTCGATGCCGCGCGGATTGGCGAAGCGTATGACGAGCATCGATTCGTCGGGCGTCGGAATCCAGCGGGCGATGAACGGATTGGAGGTGTCGACGATCGGCACGCGCTGGAAGTTGATGTTGGTCAGCGCGAACTGCGGAACGATGTAGCGCACATAGTCCGGCATGCGCCGCAGGATGACGTCGATGACTGCCTCGGTCGAATAGTTGCGCGTGGCGCGGTCACGATGGATCTTCTGGATCCATTCGAGGTTTATCACCGGCACCACGCCGATCTTCAGATCGGCATGTCGGCACAGGTCGAGCTTGTCGGTGACGACACAGCCGTGCAGCCCCTCGTAGAACAAAAGGTCGCTGGGCTCGAATTCGCGCCAGGGCGTGAACTGGCCCGGCGGCGTGTCGAGCTGCCTGGCCTCCTCTTCGTCGTGCACGTAGGTACGGGTCTTGCCCGAGCCGCGGCGGCCATATTCCTCGAAAACCGATTCCAGCGTCTCCAGTTCATTGGCATCGGCGTGGAAATGCGTGAAGTTCGGATTGCCGGCCTTTTCCTCTTCCGCCACCTTGGCCTTCATCGCGGCGCGGTCGTAACGATGGAAGGCGTCGCCCTCGATAAAGGCGGCGGTGATTTTCTCGCGCCGGAATATCTGCTCGAAGATGCGCTTGACGGACGTGGTGCCTGCGCCCGACGAGCCGATGATGGTGATGATGGGGTGCTTTGCCGACATCGCCTCAGGCCCTGAACAAGCCGCGATTGCCGAACAGCGGAGCCCTGTCGGCGATGGTGCTCGGCTCGGTGTGGTAGCGTGTGATGCGCTCGATTTCCGGCAGCGATCCGCAGATGAACGGCGTACGCTGCCGCAACGTCTCCGGCACGAGATCGAGCACCGGGCCGGCCGCGTCGGACGCGCCGCCGCCGGCCTGCTCCACGAGCAGGGCGATCGGATTGGCCTGAAAAACCAGCTCGATATGGCCCTGCGCGCAACCGGGCCGGTTGTCGGCCGGCTGCAGGTAGACGCCCCCATGCATCAGGATGCGGTATATATGAGCGACCAGCGATGCGCCCCAGCGCATGTCGAAGTCACGCTTGCGCGGTCCGTCGGCGCCGCTCAGGCAGTCGTCGATGTAGAGCCGAACGGCCTCCCGCCAGTGCCGGTAGTTCGAGGCGTTGATGGCGTATTCGGTTGCCTCCGCGGGGATCATGCAGCTCTCCTGCGCCTGGACGAAAACCCCGAGCGGCGCCGAGAATATGAAAACATGGGTACCCTTGCCCAGCGTCAGCACAAGCCCCAGTTGGGGACCGTAGACGACAAAACCCGCTGCAAGCTGTCTCCTGCCAGGCTGCCGGAACGTTTCCCTTTCATCCGCCTGCAAAGCCGGCAGTACCGAGAAGATGGTTCCGACCGCCGCGTTGATATCGATGTTGGAAAAGCCGTCCATGGCCTGGATCGCGACCGCCAGCGGCGCATTGCGGTCAAGGGTCGCTGGAGCGTCGCCCTGCTCGGCGGCATAGAAGGCGACCGGCGCGTTGGCCATCGCCTCCAGGAACGTCGCGTTCGCCCGCGCTTCGAGAGCGCGCCTGGGATCGTCACCCCCGCTCGACAGCGGATCGCCGCCACCTGGGCCGACGGTGCCCATCATGGCGCGCAGCTTCAGCGCGGCGGAGGCCAGCGCCCGCACCGTTTGCGCAACGGCGGGCCGCAACCCGGTCTGGGACACCATGTAGGAATCCAGAAACGCATCGAGCGTCGAGGCGATCATCCTGCTTCTCCCGGACGCGCCGACATCCTCGACGTTTCCCGAAAACAGAATGACAGGGGAACCGGAGTTTAGTAAAATTTAATTTCCTTACATTCGAGATAAGAAAAACCTACTGAGAAATGCGAAACATCTCCCTGAGGCAGTTGCGGGCCATGTCGGCGATCCAGCGTCACCGCAAGATCGTTTCCGCAGCGGCCGAACTTGGCCTCACGCCGCCCGCCGTCACCCTGCAGCTGCAGCAGCTCGAGCATGAAACCGGCCTGGTCCTGTTCGACCGGACGCCCGACGGCATGCGCGCGACGGCGGCCGGGCTAGCGGTGCTCGACGCCGCGCAGGCCGTCGAGGAGCGGCTTCGCGTGCTTTCCGACGAGATCGATGCCGTCAAGGGGGTGAAGCAGGGCAGCCTGCGTCTCGGCGTCGTCTCGACCGCGAAATATTTTGCGCCGCGGCTGATGGCGGCCTTCATGGCGGATTTTCCGGGCATCGAGATGCGACTGAAGGTCGGCAACCGCGCCCAAACGATCGACAGCCTGAAAAACCACGATCTCGACATCGCCCTGATGGGGCGTCCGCCCGACGACGTTCCCGTCCGAGCCGTCGTCATCGGCGATCACCCGCTGGTGATCATCGCCGCGCCTGATCATCCGCTGGTGAGGCAGCGCGACATCAGCAAGGAGATTATCGCGGGTGAATCCGTGCTCCTGCGCGAGCCCGGCTCGGGAACGCGCACATCCATGGAGATTTTCATGCGGGGCGTGACAGGGTGGATGGACAGCCCCGCCATCGAGATGGATTCGAACGAGACAATCAAGCAATCGGTGATGGCCGGTCTCGGGGTGGCGTTCATTTCCGGCCATACGGTATCCTACGAATTGGAGGCCGGGCGGCTGGCCTTGCTCGACGTCGTGGGGATGCCGCTTCGGCGGCAATGGTTCGCCGTCGCGCGCAGCGATCGCGTCATGACCCCGGCAATGGCCGCGTTCCACGATTTCCTGGCGAGATCGGGCACCCGCTATCTGCCGGCCTTCGGCCGATTGTATCCGCAGCAGGCATCCTGATGGCGGCATGGCAGCGGGCGATCAGCGCCCCCCGATACCTGGAGGCAAGTCCGCCCGCGGCGCGCCGCGCGGCCGCATCGTCGAGCGGCGCCGGTGTTGCGTCTTTCCCATCGCGCTGAGCGAGCGGACGTCGATATGCCGGAGCGCGGCCACGGTGCGCGTGGCGCGTCGGCGGCCGAGGCAGTCCGATGAAATCCGGCACCTGCCTTTTCAGACGCCTGTGACCAGCTTCGCCATGACGACGATGATGGCGACCTGCATGAGGCCCTGGCTTGCGACCACGTAGTAGAAGCGGCTCATCATCCGGCCGATCTTCTGCCCGTCCGGAATTGGCTTCTGCAACTCGAAGCAGACGCGCAGGCTCGTCGGCAACAGGTAGCCGACGCCCTGGATCGTCATCAGCGTGACCAGTACCAGCGCGGCGGCGATCCAGCCGAATTCTGGCCAGGGCAGTTGGGTGAAGCCGAGTTCGACGGCGAGGAACCAGCCGGCCGTGCCAGTGATGACGGACAGCGTCGGCATGAGGAACAGCGTCACCGGCGTCAGCCGCGTGATGATCTCCTTGCGCACGGGGACGGCGACGCTCCGGATGATCGGGCCGATGACGAAGCCCATGAACAGGTCGATGCCGGTCCACAGCACGCCGCTCATGACATGGACCCAGTTGAGGAACCAGACATTGCCGTAGGCGATCGCGACGAGCATCACCAGAAGCGCCGCCGCCACATACCATAGATAATGCCACCGGATCAGGCCCGGCCGGCCTTCCGGAATTCCCTCGATCGCCGTCATCGTCCTGCCCTGCCACCCAAAAAAGGAAAGATACGCCCGCGCCCGCTTTCGGCCAAATCAAATCGACGGGGCGGATCTCCGATCGGGATCGGCCGCGCGCCCCACCCCCCGGGGAGGGACGGGATCGCAGTGCCGTCTCGAAGCCGGCTTGCCGCCGCGATAGTTTTGTATCAAACTATCTGTCGCGCGAGGAGGCATCCTTGCGGATCGGTATCGGGAGGAACAGATGACGTCGACACAAAGTCTGGGGAGGCGCGTCGGACGGCGCACCGTCCTCAAGGGCATGGCGGCGGCCGGCGCTGCCGGCGCGGCAAGCTTCAGCGGATTGGCGCCGGCCTTCTCCGCGCCGAAGACCATCAAGATCGGGCTGGTGATGCCGCAGACCGGGCCGCTGGCGTTCTTCTGCGAGCATATCCCCTTCGTGCTCGAACAGGTGAAGAAGGCGACCGGCGGGAACCTCGACATCGGCGGCACGAAGCATCCGTTCGAGATCGTGGTGCGCGACAGCCAGTCCAATCCCAACCGCGCGGCGGAGGTGACGCAGGACCTGATCCTCAACCAGGGGGTCAATCTCATCGCCACCTTCGCCACGCCGGAAACGGTCAACCCGGTCTCGGACCAGTGCGAGCTGAACGGCGTCCCCTGCGTGTCCAACGACGCGCCGCTGGAGCCTTATTTCTTCGGCCGTCATGGCGACCCGAAGAAAGGGTTCGAATGGACCTATCATTTCTTCTTCAGCGGCGACGAACTGGTCAACTGCCTGATCCCGTTCTGGAACCGGCTCTCCACCAACAAGAAGATCGGCGGGCTGTGGCCGAACGACGGCGACGGCATCGCCCAGTCGAAGGGTTTCCCGCCGGTCATGCAGAAGGCCGGCTACACGGTCACCGACCCCGGGCGCTTCGACATGCCGGCCAGTAACTACAACGCGCAGATCGGCGCCTTCAAGGCGGCCGGCTGCGACATCGTCTCGGGCGTGGTGCCGCCGCCGGAAATGACCACCTTCTGGAATGGCTGCGCCCAGCAGGGCTACAAGCCGAAGGCCGTCTATATGGGAAGGCGCTGGAATTCCCGGCGGGTATCGCGCCGCTCGGCGCGCGCGCGGAGGGCCTGACGACGGAGGTGTGGTGGTCGCCCTTCCATCCTTATTCCTCGTCGATGAACGGGCAGACCTCGAAGGAACTCGCCGATTCCTACGAGGCGGAAAGCGGACGCCAGTGGTCGCAGCCGCTCGGGTTCAGGCATTCGCTCTTCGAGGTCGCGCTCGATACGCTGAAGCGGGCCCAGGACCTCGACAAGCCCGAATCCATTCGCGACGCGCTGAAGACGACCAATCTGAAGACGATCGTCGGGCCTGTCGACTTCGCCACCGGACCGCTTCCGAACTGCTCGCTGACGCCGCTCGTCATGGCGCAATGGCGCAAGGGGAAGAAGTATCCCTTCGACATCGTCATCGTCGACAATTCGAAGTTCCCGGAAATCCCTGTCGGCGGAGAACCGGAGCCGATACCCTACAGTTGAGAGGCGGGGGTGGCCGGCGCGGAGATGGGGCGCGCCGGCCTTGACCATTGACGAGGGGATGCCGGGGACGTGTCCTGTTGAGAATGCTGGAACTGATCGGCCTGTCCCTGCACTTCGGCGCGCTCAAGGTGCTCGATGGGCTCGACCTTACCGTCGAGCGCGGCGAGGTGCTCGGTGTCCTCGGGCCGAACGGGGCGGGCAAGACGACGCTTTTCAATGTCATCGTCGGCGTGCATGCGCCGAACGCCGGGCGCGTCCTTTTCGAGGGGCGCGACCTTGGCGCCATGCGCATGTGGCATCGCTGCCGGGTTGGTATCGGCCGCACCTTCCAGGTGCCGCGGCCCTTCTCGGACATGACGGTCTTCGACAACGTTCTGACCTCGGCGGTGCATGGCGGCGGACTGTCGCTCGCGGAGGGACGCCGGCAGGCGGAGGAGGCGCTCGACAGCGCGGGACTGACGCACCGCATCGGCCAGCGGGCGGGCAACCTGCCGCTGCTCGACCTGAAGCGGCTGGAGCTTGCCAAGGCGATCGCCTGCCGCCCGCGCCTGCTCCTGCTCGACGAGATCGCCGGCGGCCTGACCGATCGTGAATGCGAGGTGCTGCTCGGCATATTGCGATCGCTGCATGGGCAAGGCATGACCATCGTCTGGATCGAGCACGTCATGCATGCGCTGCGCGGCGTCGCCAGCCGGCTTGCCGTGCTCCATGGCGGCAGGATCATCTCCACCGGTTCGCCCGACGATGTCCTCGCCGATCCGCGCGTCCACGAAATCTATCTCGGGGACGCGGCGGCATGAACGGGACGCCGCTCCTCTCGGTCGAGAGCCTCTCCGTTTTCTACGGCCATTTTCGCGCTTTGGACGCGGTCGAGCTTTCCGTCGGCGCCGGAGAGATCGTTTCCATCATCGGCGCGAACGGAGCCGGAAAGTCCTCGCTGATGAAGGCCATCGTCGGCCAGGCCGACCGCATCGAGGGCCGCATCTGCCTGGAGGGCGCGGACCTCGCGGATCGAAGCACGGCCGAGATCGCAAAGGCCGGGGTCGCGCTCGTGCCGGAGGGGAGGCGGCTTTTCTCGTCGCTTACGGTCGAGGAGAATTTGCGCATCGGCCAGGAGGTCGGACGCGAAGGGGATATCGGTTTCGACGACATCTATCGCATGTTCCCGGTGCTGCGCGAAAGACGACGCCAGTTGGCGCGGCAGCTTTCCGGCGGCCAGCAGCAGATGGTGGCGGTCGGCCGGGCACTGCTCGCCAATCCGAAGCTTCTCCTGTGCGACGAGATCAGTCTCGGACTTGCCCCGGTCGTCATCGGCGATCTCTACGAGATGCTGCCGAAAATCCGCGAGCGCGGCATCGGCATCCTCGTGGTCGAGCAGGACATCAGCCGTTCGCTCGCCGTCGCCGACCGCTTCTACTGCCTGCTCGAAGGCCGCGTGAACTTGAGCGGCCGGCCGGCGGAAACCAGTCGGGAAATCGTCGCCCGGCACTATTTCGGAGGCTAGGACCGGTGCTCGGAGGTTGGCTCAACCAGATCGTGCAGGGCGTACTCCTCGGCGGGCTCTACGCCACCTTCGCCATGGGGCTGTCGCTCTCGGTCGGCATCATGCGCTTCGTCAACATCGCCCATGGCGACCTGATCGTGCTCGTCTCCTTCCTCATCCTGACGCTGACGACGACGCTCGGGCTTTCGCCGCTCGCCGCGGTGCTGGTGACGTTGCCGATCACCTTTTTCGGCGGCTATCTCCTGCAGCGGCTCCTGCTGCAGCGGGTGCTCGGCAAGGGCGTGCTGCCGATCATCCTCGTCACGTTCGGCCTTTCGATCATCGTCCAGAACGGACTGCTCGGAACCTACGGCGCGGATACGCGCAAGGTCGCGGGCGGCTCCTTCGAAACGGCGACGCTGATGCTCGGCGGCGGCGTCAATGTCGGGGTCCTGCCGCTCACCATCTTCCTGTCGGCGATCGCCATGGTGGTCGTGCTCGACTTCGTGCTGTACCGGACACGGCTAGGCGCCCGCATTCGCGCCGTTTCGGACGATGTCGCGGCCGCCGACCTTATCGGGCTGCCGTCGGCACGTATCTATGCCACGGCGATGGGGATCGTCGGCGTCACCATCGCGATCTCAGCGGGCTTCATGTCGATCTGGACGAATTTCGACCCGACCAGCGGGCCGAGCCGTCTGCTGGTCGCCTTCGAGGCCGTGGTGCTCGGCGGGCTCGGCAGCCTGTGGGGCACGCTTGCCGGCGGCATCATCATCGGCATCGCCCAGGTGGTCGGCGCGCAGGTCGACGCGGCATGGCAGTTGCTCGCCGGGCATCTCGTCTTCCTGGCCATCTTCATGCTCAGGCCCGAGGGCCTGTTCCCGAAATATTGAGGGCGGGCAGGATGAAGGCTTCAACGGGAGCGTTTGCGATATGGTGCGGCCGCCTCGCCCTGTTCGCGGGGGCCGCGGTCCTCGTCGCCGCGCCGTGGCTCTTTCGCGTCACCGACATCGCGCTTCTTACCGAATTCCTGTCGCTCCTGACGATCGCCGTCATGTGGAACCTCGTGGCCGGTTATGCCGATATCGTGTCGGTCGGACAGCATGCCTTCGTCGGCATCGGCGCCTACGCTTTCTTCGGCTTCGCCGTCATCGCCCGCATCGATCCGTTCTTGGCCATTCCGCTGGCGGCACTGGTGGCGCTTCTCTTCGCCATCCCGGTGATGGCGATCATCTTCCGCCTGCGTGCGGCCTATCTCGCGGTCGGAAGCTGGGTAGTCGCCGAGACGCTGATGCTGGCGGCCGGGAAGCTTTCCGCCTTCGGCGGCGGATCGGGGATCAGCATGCCGGTGTCGGTCGTGCGCATCTTCGGCGCGCATCCGGCGGAGCGCTATGCGACGATCTACTGGATCGCCTTCGCCGTGGCGGCGCTTTCCCTGGTCTCGACATGGCTCCTCATGCGCTCGCGCATCGGGCTCGGCCTCACCGCCATCCGCGACGACGAGCAGGGCGCCGGCGTCGTCGGCGTCAATCTCTCCGGGCTGCGCATCCTCTGCTTCCTTTGGGCGGCGCCGTTCCTCGGTCTCGCCGGCGCCGTGATCACCCTGCAGAAACTCCGGGTCGCGCCGCCGGCCTCCTTCTCCATCATCGACTGGACGGTCTATGTGATCTTCATCGTGGTGATCGGCGGCATCGGCAGCTTCGAGGGACCGATCATCGGCACCGTCATCTTCTTCCTGATCCGCTCCTATCTGAGCGAGATCGGCGTCTGGCATTTCATCATTCTCGGCGTGCTGTCGATCGCCGTGGTGCTGGTGGAGCCCCGCGGCCTGTGGGGGCTGGTCCGGCGCTTCCTGCCGGAGGACGTGATCCCGATCACGCGGCGCCCGCCGCTGCCCGGCCGCCCTACGGAGCAGGCAAGCCGGCCCGCCGAGAGCATTGCGCACGAGTAAACATCGAGGAGACGAAAATGCCCGAGAAAGCGACGAGCGAATTCTGGCGCGAGCTGAAGCCGATCACCACGGTGTTCCAGCCGAACGCGCTCCCGGAAATCTATACCGCGCATGCGGCGACCGAGGACGAGCGCTATTACGTGCCCTTCACCGAGACGGTGTCCTCGCGGCCGCTCTGGATTTCGCCCAGCCAGAACAAATGGTGCGATGTGTTGATGGCGAAGAAGGCCGGGCTGGTGAACCGCCACTATCACCCGCACCAGGTCTTCGCCTACACGATCTCCGGCAAGTGGGGCTATCTCGAGCATGACTGGACCGCGACCGCGGGCGACTTCGTCTACGAGACGCCGGGCGAGGGGCATACGCTGGTCGCCTACGAGCACGAGGAGCCGATGAAGACGATCTTCGTCGTCGAGGGGCCGCTGATCTGGCTCGACGACAAGGGCAAGGCGGACGGCTATTTCGATGTTCACATGTATATCGCCATGTGCAAGGCGCATTACGACAAGGTCGGCCTCGGCGCTGGGATGATCGACGCGATCCTGCGGTAGGTCAGGCGCTCATGCCGCCGTCGACCATCAGCATCGTGCCGGTGGTGAAGCTCGACTGGTCGGAGGCGAGATAGAGCGCCGAGCGGGCGATCTCGCCGGGTTCGGCATGGCGGCCGAGCGGGATGATCTCGTTGAAGAATTCGGTGCCGTCGCGGCCGATGACGCCGGAGAGGTCGGCCTCGACCGCGCCCTGGAAGGAATTCGCCACCGGTCCCGGATGCAGCGTGTTGACGCGAATGCGGCGCGGCGCAAGCTCCTTGGCTAGGCAGCGCATCAGGCCCACCTGCGCGTGCTTGGCCGTGATGTAGCCGTAGACGCCGGGATCGCCGCGCGTGCCGGCGACGCTCGACATGATGACGATGCTGCCGCCGTCGGCCATCTTTGGCACCGCTGCCCGGATGAGCAGGAAGGCTCCCTTGACGTGGACGCGATAGACCGCATCGAAGACTTCCTCGGGATACTCCCCGATCGGGGCGACGGTGCCGAAATTCCCCGCATTGCTGACGACGACGTCGAGCCGGCCGAAGGCGGCAAGCGCCGTATCGACCATGCGCTCCGCATCCTGGGCGCGGGTGACGTCACCGGCGACCGCCACCGTCCGTTCGCTTCCGATCTCGTCGCGCGCCGTGGCGAGCGCGCTTTCGTCGAGGTCGGACAGGACGAGTTTCGCTCCTTCTCCGGCGAAGAGTTTCGCGATGGCCCGACCGAGGCTGCCGGCTCCGCCGGTGATGAGACAAACCTTGTCCTGCAAAGCATTCATGATGTGCCCTCCCGGCGTCGGCCGCCGGACGATAGCGACGGCCGGCTGCCTTTCCAATCTCGCATTACCCTCTCGACGCGCGGATCGGAAAGGGGCATTCTCGCCGAAATACTGGCGGCCCCGCCCTATTGTCGTGGGCCGAGACGGAGGAGCAAAGCTCATGCGAAACTTCCATGGCGCCATCCTGCCGGCGCCTGCCTTTCCGACCGTCGACTGGGCCGCGATCCGGACCGGCCTTCAACGCGTGACATGGGAAGATGTCTTCCGCCAGTTGACGATAAAGCGTCTTGCCGGCGGCACCGCCGTGCTTCTGCTCATCCTGTTCTCGTTCGGTTGGGCCACACGCAACGACCCTTCCCAGAAACCCTACCTGGCGGTCATCGGCGGGGGCTTCATCTATAATTACCGGGAAGGCGAGGAATTCTACGACGTGGTCACCGAGGTCAAGAAGCCGCTCGCCGAAGGATCGATCGTCGAGGTCGAATTCGAAAATCCGGCCGGCGGCGCCCCCTTGGTCGTCTCGGAGCGCGTGAGCGCGCAGACCAACCGTTACGCCTTCCATTCGCCGCAGATCCACGGCGTCGTCGGCGGCAAGCCCTACAAGGTCGTGATCCGCGTCTATGACCGCGAAAAGACGAAACTGATCTGGTCGACCACCCGCAATTTCAAGAGCGATCTCGACGACAACGTCGTGCCCAAGAAGCCGGTGGTCATCGGACCCGGCTATACGCCAAATCCCGATCTCTAATGCCGGTTCCCGTACGTGAACGGCGGGCTTGGCCCGCCGTTTTCATTGCGGCAGTCGATCGAGGAAAAATAGGCCTTTACGCAATCGAAGATCGCCGGCCGGCGACGCGGAGGAGTTTGCGGCATGTATCTCGGACTTGATCTGGGCACGTCGGGCGTCAAGGCGCTGCTGATCGACGAGCGGCAGGCGGTGATCGGGTCGGCGAACGGCGCGCTCGATATTTCGCGCCCGCATCCGGGCTGGTCGGAACAGGACCCGGCGCACTGGATCCGCGCCACCGGGGATGCCGTCGACGCGCTCAAGGCGGCGCACCCGCAGGCGCTTGCCGCCGTCAAGGGCATAGGCCTTTCCGGCCAGATGCACGGCGCGACGCTTCTCGGCGCCGCGGACGAGGTGCTCAGGCCTTGCATATTGTGGAACGACACGCGCAGTTTCCTCGAGGCGGCGGCGCTCGACGCCGATCCGCGCTTCCGCGCCGTCACTGGCAACATCGTCTTTCCGGGTTTCACGGCGCCGAAGCTCGTCTGGGTCAGGAAGAATGAACCCGGAATCTTCGCGAAGGTGAGGAAGGTACTGCTGCCGAAGGACTATCTGCGCCTCTGGCTGACCGGCGAGCACATATCGGAAATGTCGGATGCCAGCGGCACGGCCTGGCTCGATGTCGCGGCGCGACGCTGGTCGGACGAGCTGCTGAGGGCGACGGAGCTCGACGAAAGCCATATGCCGTCTCTCGTGGAGGGTACGGATCGCGCCGGCGTGCTGAGGCCGGAACTCGCCGCGCGATGGGGGATCGGCGGTGCCGTGGTCGTCGCCGGCGGGGCGGGAGACAATGCCGCTTCCGCCTGCGGCATGGGCACGATCGGCGAGGGCCAGGCCTTCGTCTCGCTCGGCACGTCGGGCGTTCTGTTCGCCGCCAACGCCACCTATCTGCCGAACCCGGAAAGCGCGGTCCACGCTTTCTGCCACGCGCTGCCCGCCACCTGGCACCAGATGGGGGTGATCCTGTCGGCAACAGATTCGCTGAACTGGCTCTCGGAAATCACCGGCCGCTCGGCCGCGGAACTGACCGGCGAACTCGGCGAGACGCTGAGGGCGCCGAGCGGGGTGACCTTCCTGCCCTATCTGTCGGGCGAGCGTACGCCTTATAACGATGCCACGATCCGCGGCGCCTTCGCAGGCCTCGGCCACGAAGCGGACCGTGCCGCCCTGGCGCAGGCCGTGCTTGAGGGTGTTGCGTTTGCCTTTCGCGATTGCCTCGAAGCGCTGAAGAAGGCGGGCACGAGGCTCGATCGCGTCACCGCGATCGGCGGCGGCTCACGCTCGGCCTATTGGCTGAAGGCGATCGCAACCGCCCTCGGCCTGCCGGTCGACATACCCGCCGAGGGCGATTTCGGCGCCGCCTTCGGCGCGGCGAGGCTCGGCCTGATCGCGGCGGAAAGCGCCGATCCGGTGGAGATATGCAAGGCGCCCGTGACATCCCACTCGGTCGAACCGGACAAGGGGTTGGCGGGAGCGTACGAGACCGCCTACGGCCGCTACCGCAAGCTTTACCCCGCCGTGAAGAAGGCGACCGCAAGCTGAAAGCCGAGGCCAGTTCACCCCACAGACGGGCCTTCGGCCGAACCCTCCCGTCGAGGGGAGGAGGGCCAAGTTATTTCGCCCTCCTCCCACTCGACGGTGACCCCACGGGTTCCGCCCTTGGGGGGCCCGGGGACGGGTCTCTGGCCGGAGTGGTGGATCGACGGTCTACGCCGCCGGCACCTTGTCGAGAAAGCCGGTGACGCTCTCCAGGCGGCCGCCTTCGATGACGCAGATATCGGTTCCGCCGATCGGCGCCTCGGCACCCTGCGGGCCGAGTTCCCAGGAGAAGCGGATCTTGTCCGCATAACCGTCGGGCTTGCCCTTCAGCGCGAAGCGGAAGCCGGGGAAACGCTGCTGGACGCCGTCGATCAGCGCCGCGATGCCGTCGCGGCTGTCGCCCTGCATGAGCGGATCATGATAGTGAATGTCGGCGGCGAAGGCGATTTCGAGAAGCGCTTCCCGACGGGCGGCGTTGGTCTCGTTCCAGGCCGCGATGTAGTTGCCGGCGATCGTGTCGAGTTCGGTCATGTCAAATCTCCATGTCTTGGTTGACGATGGAGATTTGCCGCGACCGGCGATGTAAACCAACTATGCGCCGGGTAAGGGAAATGCGCCCGGCCAGTGTCTGGACGGCCGCCGCTCAATTCGCCGGCACGCCGTCCTTCCATGCCGGCCAGTCGCTGACGATGGCGTGGGTAAGCCGTGAGCCGACCAGGTAGGCGTTCTCGACCGAGGGGATGAAGGCTCCCGTCTTGGCGTGCAGCGATTGCTCCGGTGTCTGGCCGGGATATTCCTGGTCGAAGTCCGACGCCGTGCGCAACAGCGCCACGCGCTTCATGTCGATGCGGCCCATGTCGGCGCCACGGCTCAATGCCGTGAGCGTGGCGTTGTCCTCCTGCTGGGTCGTGCAGTAATTGGCGGCGCCGTCGGTCATCAGTTTCGCCCAATCGTTCATCGCCCTGCTCATCAGCGAACCGCTCCACCAGGTGTCCGACGAGACGGTGTCGCAGATCGATACCGCCGGCGGCTGGTTCGCCGGCGCGTCCGGGTAATGCGCGCGGTACTTCTTCGCCTCTTCGCTGTCCTCGAGCTTCACATCCTTCGAGAGATCGTAGGCGTTCTGCGCGAGCGCCTCGTTGAGGTGGAACACTTCGGTGCCGTATTCCGGCTTCGGCTTGTCCTTCGGCGTGGCGCTGAAGATGCCAAGCTGGCCGGTGCTCCACTCCTTGGGGATCTGCCGGCCATCGATCTGCCACTGCAGGCCGCCATCGATCGCGTAACGCGCCCAATGCGCCGAGCCGAGCGTCCCGTCGGCCGGATCCACGCCGGCGATGCCGGCGATGAGGATGTAAGTATGCGAAAGGTCGAGCTCATCGGACAGGACCAGGGCGGATATGGAGCTTGCCGCGTTGGCATAGCCCATCGAAGTCGTCACCAGGCACAGCCCCTCGGCATTGCAAAGGAGATCGGGAAAGGCCTTGGAAAGCCCGGGGATCGCGATCCTGGTGGTGAGCTTCTCATTCTCGATCCAGCGCTGCGCTTCCCCCGGCGTGTCGCCTGGCACCTCGAACATCGTGACGACGAGAACCTCGGGTGTGATCCTGGTCGTTTTGTCCTGTGCCGCCGCCGGCTGGATTGCCCAAAGGCAGGCGGCTAGGGGGAGAAAGGCGGCAGCAGCGGCTTTCAACGTTCGGTTCCCTTCGACAATGATGCGAACCCGACCAGAGCCGGCTCTTTTGCGCCCAGGGGCGCTACATGGGTGCGCCCCAGGCGTCGGCGACGTTCCCGTGCCGGAGCGGCTTCGACGTTTCGAATCCGATGCGAGTTCAATCATATTTCCCGTGTCCGCGCATCCGTTTTGATCGGGGCCGGCGTAGTCATGCGGGGCCTTGGCGCAGGCGGCGAAAGGAACGAATTCGAGGGGCTCCGCGTTTCTCGACCGGGACGTTGCCTTTGCAGTATCGAACGAAGGAGATTGAGAAATGAAAGCCTTACTGATTGCCGGAATGGTCGCCGTTGGCGGCATTGCCTTCGCAGGGGCCCCGGCGCAAGCGGCCAGCATGACCGTTACCACGAACAATGGCTACCATGACGGCTGGCGCCATCACCACCATTGGCGGCCTCATCACCGCCGTCACTGCTGGACCAAGGTGCGCAGCTACTGGCATCACGGGCACCGCGTGGTCAAGCGGGTCCGCGTCTGCGACTAGAAGCACCCCCTCGGAAGTCGTCCGGAATTTCGTCCGGGCGACTTTTCTCCTCTTTCTCGCCAGTCTTGAAACTCTGCGGCCGGCCCAATAGTGTCGCGCCGCGTTTGCGCGTGTCTCCGGTCCCGGCCGAGATCGTGCACGAGGAAATCTCGACGGTCGAGAGAGGGACAGGTATGAGCAGCGGCTTTTTCGGCGATATCAAACCGATTAGATATGAGGGGCCGGAAAGCGAAAACCCGCTGGCCTACCG
Source organism: Rhizobiales bacterium 65-79 (assembly GCA_001896885.1). GTDB lineage: Bacteria > Pseudomonadota > Alphaproteobacteria > Rhizobiales > Rhizobiaceae > Mesorhizobium_L. Next base: position 106,908 of record MKRJ01000011.1, read on the forward strand.
GCACTACAATCCCGATGAGATCGTCATGGGCAAGCGCATGGAGGATCATCTGCGCTTCGCCGTCGCCTACTGGCATTCCTTCACCTGGCCGGGCGGCGATCCCTTCGGCGGGCAGACCTTCGACCGGCCCTGGTTCGCGAAGCCGGGCGAGGTCGAGACGATGGAGCATGCGAAGCTGAAGGCGGATGCCGCCTTCGAGATGTTCTCCCTCCTGGGTACGCCGTATTTCTGCTTCCACGATGCGGATGTGCGGCCGGAAGGCGCGAATTTTTCCGAGAGCGCGGCACGGCTGGACCAGATTGCCGAGATATTCGCCGGCAAGATGAAGAAGACCGGCGTCAAGCTGCTCTGGGGGACGGCGAACCTCTTTTCCAACCGCCGCTTCATGGCCGGCGCGGCGACCAATCCCGATCCGGACGTGTTCGCCTATGCCGCCGCGACGGTGAAGAAGTGCATCGACGTGACGAAAGAGCTCGGCGGCGAGAATTACGTTCTGTGGGGCGGCCGCGAGGGCTACGAGACGCTGCTCAATACGGATATCGGCCGTGAGACGGAGCAGGCCGGCCGCTTCCTCTCCATGGTCGTCGACTACAAGCATCGCATCGGCTTCAAGGGCACGATCCTGATCGAGCCGAAGCCGCAGGAGCCGACCAAGCATCAGTACGACTACGATGTCGCGACCGTCTATGGATTCCTCAAGCGCTTCGGGCTGGAAAGCGAGGTCAAGGTCAATATCGAGCAGGGCCACGCCATCCTCGCCGGGCACACATTCGAGCACGAACTGGCGCTGGCCGCCGCCCTCGGCATCTTCGGCTCGATCGACATGAACCGTAACGACTACCAGTCGGGCTGGGATACCGACCAGTTCCCCAACAACGTGCCGGAGATGGCGCTCGCCTATTACCAGGTGCTGAAGGCCGGGGGCTTCACGACCGGCGGCACCAATTTCGACGCCAAGCTTCGCCGCCAGTCGCTCGATCCCGAGGATCTGCTGATCGCTCATATCGGCGGCATGGATTGCTGCGCGCGCGGCCTGAAAGCGGCAGCACGGATGATCGAGGATAAGGCGCTGTCGGGCCCGCTGGAGGAGCGTTATGCCGGCTGGAAGTCGGCCGAGGCGCAGGCGATCCTTTCCGGCAAGCGGACGCTGGAACAGGTCGCCGAGCGCGTCGTGAAGGAGAAGATCGAGCCGCAGCCGAAATCCGGCCGCCAGGAATTTCTGGAGAACGTCGTCAACCGGTATGTCTGAGCGCCAATTCACCTCCCTTGGGAGGGTCGATCCACGAAACGGAACGGGGTCATAGATAGCCTTCAGCCCGACCCGCCGCTACGCGGGGACCTCCCCACAAGAGGGAGGGGGGTGCTCCTGCCGATAAGGAGATAGTTCCATCACGCGCCTTTCCTCCACAGCCGATCTATCACCGACGGTCCGCGCTCCCCCCTATGATCGCACCGTGCCTGCCGGCATCGTGCATCTCGGCACCGGCGCGTTCCATCGCGCGCATCAGGCGGTCTATACGGATGATGCGCTGGCGAAATCCGGCGGCGGCTGGATGATCATTGGCGTGAGCCTGCGCTCACCGGACGTGGCCGACCAGCTCGACCCGCAGGACGGACTCTATACGCTGCTCACGCGCGGGCCGGCTGGCGTCCAGGCGCGCGTGATCGGCAGCATCCGAAATGTGCTCGTCGCACCACGGGAGCCCGAAAAGGTGCTCGATGCGCTGACGGCCTCGGAGACGAAGATCGTCAGCCTGACCATCACGGAGAAGGGCTATGGGCTCGACCCCAAGACGGGTGGGCTCGACCGGGCGCATCCGGCGATCGCCGCCGATCTCGCCGATCCGCGCCATCCGCAGGGCGCGATCGGCTTCATCGTGGAGGCGCTGCGCCGCCGTCATGAAGCAGGCGCTGGCGGCTTCACCGTGCTTTCCTGCGACAACCTTCCCTCGAACGGCAAGGTGATCGCCAGGCTGGTCAGGGAATTCGCGGCGACGGCCGCTCCGGAGATATCCGGGTTCATCGAGGCGAAAGTCACCTTCCCCTCGACCATGGTGGACCGCATCACCCCGGCCAGCACCGACAAAACCTTCGCGGATGTTCGTGCGCTGACCGGCTATGACGACAAGGGCGCGATCGAGACCGAGCCTTTCTCGCAATGGATCATCGAGGATGATTTCGTCGCCGGCCGGCCGGACTGGGAGACCGGCGGAGCGCTCTTCGTTTCCGACGTGGCGCCCTACGAGAAGATGAAGCTCCGCATGCTGAACGGTGCGCATTCCATGCTCGCCTATTCGGGTTTTCTCGCCGGCCACCGTTATGTCCGAGACGTGATGGGCGACCCGGGGCTTGCCGCGCTGGTGGCGCGGCACATGAAGGCTGCCGCCGCGACGCTCGACCCGGTGCCCGGCGTCGATCTCGGCCGCTACGCTGCCGATCTGCAGGAGCGTTTCCGCAACCCGGCCATCGCGCACGAGACCTACCAGATCGCCATGGACGGTACGCAGAAGCTGCCGCAGCGCCTGCTCGAGCCGGCGATCGTGGCGCTGGAGCGAGGCCAGCCGACAGAGGCATTCGCCTTCGCAGTCGCGGCATGGATGCGCTATGCGCTCGGCCGCAGGGAAAATGGCGAGACCTATGCCCTGCGCGATCCCCGCGAGAAGGAAATCGCGGCAGCGCTGGGAGAGGCCGGCAGCGATGCCGGCGCGATCGCCGACGCTCTTTTGGCCCTGCCGGGACTGTTTCCGGCCGCACTCGCCGGCAACCGGACCTGGACGGATGCGCTGAAGCGCAGGCTTGCCATCATGATGCGTGAAGGAATGCGGGCGACGATCGAGGAAGAAGCGCGCGGCGCGTTCTCCCATGGGTGAAAGCCGCTACTGCACGAGAAAATAGTCTTCGATCCTGGCCGCCGCCTCTTTCAATTTCGGCAGGATCTCGCGTTTCATCTCCGCGACCGACATGCGCGCCGTCTGGGTGGAGACGTTGAGCGCGGCGACGATCCGGCCCGTACCGTCATGGATCGGCACGGCAATGGAACGAAGGCCGAGTTCCAGTTCCTCGTCGGCAACGGCGAAACCGTCGCGGCGGACCTTTTCGATCGCCTCGCGCAACGCGGCCGGGTCGGTGATCGTCTTCGGCGTATTGGGCTTCAGGCTCGCCTTTTCGAGGAAGGCGGCAAACCCGTCCCCATCGAGGCCGGCGAGCAGCACCTTGCCCATCGAGGTGCAATAGGCTGGCAGCCGCGTGCCGACATGCAGCGTCACCGAAAGGATGGCACGGCTCGGCGCGCGGGCGACATAGACGACGTCTTCGCCGGCAAGGATGGCGGCGGAGCAGGATTCGTTGAAGGCCGCGGAAAGCCCGCGCATGAACGGTTCTGCGAAGGTCCACAGCGGCGTGCCCTGGAGCCAGGTGCGCGCGATCGTCAGCAGGCGCGAGGAAAGCTGAAAACGCCGGCCGTTCTGCGTCGCATAGCCGGCCGCCACCAGCGTCAGCAGGAAACGCCGCGCGCCGGCCCGCGTGAGGCCGGCTTCCGAGGCGACCTCCGTCAGCGACAGGCCGGAGGGATGGGCGGCTAGAATCTCCACGACGCCGAGCCCCTTCACGAGCGAACCGACATGGTCGCGCCCGCGGCCGTCGCTTTCGATTGACTCGGTTTCGATCGTCATCTAGTAAATATCGCATATAAAACATTTGTTCGCAATGCGAACTTCTAAAACGGAACGGCGATGGACAAGGTTCGTGCCGACATAGAGGCGGCGACAGGCGACATCCGCGACGGAGCGTCGGTGATGATCGGCGGGTTCGGCGGTTCCGGCGCCCCGATCGAACTCATCGGCGCGCTGATCGAGCGCTACCGGAAGACCGGATCGCCCGGATCACTGACGGTCATCAACAACAATGCCGGCAACGGCGCCATCGGCATCGCGGCGATGATCGATGCCGGCATGGTCGCCAAAATGGTCTGCTCCTTTCCGCGCTCGTCCGATCCCCGCGCCTTCACGGAACGGTATCTTGCCGGCCGGATCGAGCTGGAGCTGGTGCCGCAGGGCACTCTGGCCGAGCGCATTCGGGCCGCCGGCGCCGGCATTCCAGCCTTCTACACGCCGACGAGCTACGGCACCCAACTCGCGGAGGGTAAGCCGGTCGCGGAGTTCGAGGGCAGGCATTATGTCCAGGAGCGCTGGCTGAAGGCCGATGTGGCGCTGATCAAGGCGGAACTCGCCGACCGTAAGGGTAACCTTACCTACAACAAGGCGGCGCGGAACTTTGCTCCGCTGATGGCGATGGCTGCGGCGACGACCATCGTCCAGGCGCGGCGTATCGTCGAGCCGGGCGGCATCGATCCCGAGCATGTCGTCACGCCGGGCATATTCGTGGACCGCATCGTCGAGGTCGCGGAGCCGAAGCAGGAGGAGGTTCTGTTGCGCGAGGGAGCGAAGCAATGAGCGCCAAGCTCAGCAATGCGCAGATCGCCTGGCGCGCGGCGCAGGACATTCCCGACGGCGCCTATGTGAATCTCGGCATCGGCTTCCCGGAGATGGTGGCCAAGTTCAAACCGGAGGGGCGCGAGGTCGTCTACCACACGGAGAACGGCATTCTCGGTTTCGGCGAGGCGCCGCCCGCCGGCCAGGAGGACTGGGACCTGATCAACGCCGGAAAGAAGCCGGTGACGCTGAAGCCGGGCGCGGCGTTCTTCCATCATGCCGACTCCTTCGCGATGGTGCGCGGCGGGCATCTCGATGTCGCCATCCTCGGCGCGTTCGAGATCGCGGAAAACGGCGATCTCGCCAATTGGAGCACGGGGCCCGGCTCGGTGCCGGCGGTCGGCGGGGCGATGGACCTCGTCCACGGAGCAAAGAGGGTCGCCGTCATCACCGACCATGTCACCAAGGACGGCAGGCCGAAGCTCGTGAAGAAATGCAGCCTGCCGCTGACCGGTGTCGGCTGCGTGACCAGGGTCTATACCAGCCTGGCGGTGGTCGATATCGTGGATAAGCGGTTCGTGCTGCGCGAAAAGCTGCCGGGCATGAGCCTTGAAGAACTGCAGGGCTTGACCGGGGCGAAGCTGGTGGTCGATGGCGGCGTCAAGGATCTGATCGTTCCGGAGGTTTAGACTAAGATGGCCGAAGCATTCATCTGCGACTACATCCGCACGCCGATCGGTCGTTTCGGCGGCTCGCTGTCCGCCGTCCGCACGGACGATCTCGGCGCCGTGCCGCTCAAGGCGCTGATGAAGCGCAACAGAGGCGTCGACTGGGAAGCGGTGGACGATCTCCTCTATGGCTGCGCCAACCAGGCGGGCGAGGACAACCGCAACGTTGCCCGCATGGCGCTGCTTCTCGCCGGCCTGCCCAAGGAGGTGCCGGCCGCCACCATCAATCGTCTCTGCGGGTCGGGCATGGACGCGACGATCGCTGCGGCGCGTGCCATCAAGGCCGGCGAGGCGGAGATCGTCATCGCCGGGGGCGTCGAATCCATGTCGCGCGCGCCCTTCGTCATGCCGAAGGCCGACACGGCCTTCTCGCGCAAGGCGGAAATCTACGACACCACGATTGGCTGGCGTTTCGTCAATCCGCTGATGAAGAAGCAATACGGTGTCGATTCCATGCCGGAGACGGGCGAGAACGTGGCCGAACAGTTCCAGGTGAGCCGCAGGGACCAGGATGCCTTCGCCGCGCGCAGCCAGGGGAAGGCGGTGGCTGCCCAGGCCAATGGACGTCTGGCGAAGGAGATTGTCGCGGTGACGATCCCGCAACGCAAGGGCGATCCGATCGTGGTCGACAAGGACGAGCATCCGCGCGCCGGCACCACGCTTGAGGTGCTGGCGAAGCTGCCGACGCCCTTCCGCGAGGGCGGCACGGTGACGGCCGGCAACGCATCGGGCGTGAACGACGGCGCGGCAGCGCTGATCGTCGCTTCCGAAGCCGCAATAGAGAAATACGGTCTGACGCCGATCGCGCGGATCCTCGGCGGCGCCACGGCGGGCGTCGAGCCGCGCATCATGGGTTTCGGTCCCGCACCGGCGACGAAGAAGCTGTGCGAGCGTCTCGGGGTGCGGCCTTCCGATTTCGACGTGATCGAACTCAACGAGGCCTTCGCCTCGCAGGGCATCGCGGTGCTGCGCGATCTCGGCATTCCGGAGGACGCCGAGTTCGTCAACCCCAATGGCGGCGCCATCGCGCTCGGCCATCCGCTCGGCATGTCGGGTGCGCGCATCGCGGGAACGGCAGCGCTGGAACTGAAGGAACGGCAGGGGACGCTGGCGCTCGCGACCATGTGCATCGGCGTTGGCCAGGGCATCGCCGTGGCCCTCGAGAGGGTGTAATTTCGCGATATCTCAGGCTCGCCGCATCCGGACCGGCGCCTTGCCGAAGGCGCGGCTGAAAGCCCGGCTGAAGGCGGCGGCGGAGGAGAAGCCGGTGCGGGCGGCGATGTCCGCCATCGGCACCCGCGTGTCGAGCACCAGGCGGCGTGCCGCGCCGAGCCGCAGGCGCAGATAATAGGCGCCGGGTGTCTCGCCGATCGACCTGCGGAAGATCGTCTCCAGCGAACGGGCCGTCACGCCGGCGCGCCGGGCGATCGCGGCCATGGTGAGCGGATGGTCGATATGTGCTTCCATCAGGCGGATCGCCTGCGCCAGGCGCGGATCGTAGCCGTCCAGCCGGCCGAGCGAGACCAGCGGCTGGGCGTCGGAGGATGAATGCGCCTGGTCGTAGATGAAGACGCTCGCGACATCGAGCGCCACGGCCATTCCCAGCCGGCTGCGGATGAGATGTAGCATCAGGTCGAAGGTCGGCGAGGCGCCGCCGGTGGTGAAGGCCGGTCCGTCGATGACGTAGCGATCCGGGCGGATGTCGCTTTCCGGGAAGGCGGCAGCGAAATCCTCGATGTCCTCCCAATGCGTCGTCGCCGCCCGGCCCTCCAGCAGGCCGGCGCGGGCGATCAGCCAGGCTCCGGCCTCGACGCCGCCATAGGCGCGCGCCGCCCGCGCCATGCGCCTGATCCGCGATAGAAGGGCAGGGGTCGCCTGTTCGCGATTGCCGAAGCCGGCGATGACCACGAAAACGTCCGTTCTTGCTGACGGATCGAGCGCACCCGAGACAGCTATCGGGATGCCGCAGCTGGTAAGCGGCGGCTCACCATCGGGCGAAACGAGACTCCATTCGAAAACGGCGCCCCCGCTGATACGGTTGGCGGCGCGCAGCGGATCCACCGCCGAGGCGACGCACATGATCGACGCGCCCGACAGCACGAGGAAGGTGACGCGCAGCGTGACGCGTTCCGGCGAGAAGATGGAGATTTCGTTTTTCATCAATGAAGATGCGTAATTCGCAAAACACCTTGGCACAAGGGAGGCCATGATCGAAACGCCATTTTAGGAGGAATCCGATGCCGCTCGCCATGAACCGTGAGGTGTTCATCACCTGTGCCGTCACCGGGTCGGGCGGGACGCAGGACCGCAGCCCGCACGTGCCGCGCTCGCCCAAGCAGATCGCGGAGAGCGCAATCGCGGCAGCCAAGGCCGGCGCGGCGGTCGTCCACTGCCACGTGCGCGATCCAGAGACCGGCAAGCCGCGCCGCGACGTTTCGCTCTATCGCGAAGTGACGGAGCGCATCCGCGCGGCGGATGTCGATGTGGTGCTCAACCTCACGGCCGGCATGGGCGGCGACATGGTGTTCGGACCGGCTGAAACCCCGCTGCCGCTTCAAAAGGCCGGAACCGACATGGCCGGGGCTTCCGAGCGCGTCGAGCATGTGCGCCAGTGCCTGCCGGAAATCTGCACGCTCGATTGCGGCACGATGAACTTCGCCGAGGCCGACTATGTGATGACCAACACGCCCGGCATGCTGCGCGCCATGGGCTCCATGATGACCGAACTCGGCGTCAAGCCGGAGATCGAAGCCTTCGATACCGGGCATCTTTGGTTCGCCAGGCAGCTTGTCGAGGAGAAAGTGTTGAAGCCGGACGCGCTGGTGCAGCTTTGCATGGGCGTGCCGTGGGGTGCGCCGGACGACCTCAACACCTTTATGGCGATGGTCAACAACGTGCCGAAGGATTGGACCTTCTCGGCCTTCTCGCTCGGCCGCAACCAGATGGCCTATGTCGCGGCGGCTGTGCTCGCCGGCGGTAATGTGCGCGTCGGGCTGGAGGACAATCTCTGGCTCGACAAGGGCGTTCTGGCCACCAACGCGCAGCTCGTCGAGCGTGCCGTGACGATCATCGAGAATCTCGGTGCGCGGGTCATCGGGCCGGAGGAGGTGCGCAGGAAGCTCGGCCTCACCAAGCGTGCGCCGCTGGCGAAGGCTGCATAGGAGATTCACATGGCCATCAAGAAGGCAGCCTGCATCGGCGGCGGCGTCATCGGCGCGGGATGGGTGGCACGGCTCGTCCTGAACGGCGTCGATGTCTCGATCTTCGATCCCGATCCGGAGGCATCCCGCAAGGTCGGCGAGGTGATGAAGAACGCCCGCCGCGCCTACAAGGCGATGGCGACCGGGGGCCTGCCGAAGGAAGGCAGGATCACCTACGCGAAGACGATCGCAGAGGCGGTCGCGGGCGCCGATTTCATCCAGGAAAGCGTGCCGGAACGGCTCGACCTGAAGCACAAGGTGCTGGCCGAGATCGACGCCCACGCCGCGCCGGATGCGTTGGTCGGGTCGTCCACCTCCGGCATCCTGCCGTCAGACATGCAGACGGTGATGAAGCATGGCGACCGGCTGGTCGTCGCGCACCCCTATAACCCCGTCTATCTCCTGCCTCTGGTCGAGATCGTCGGCGGCAAGGCCACGTCGAAGGCCGCGATCGAGAAGGCGAAGGCGCTTTACGCCTCGATCGGCATGAAGCCCGTCGTCATCCGAAAGGAGATCGAGGCTTTCGTTGGGGACCGCCTGCTCGAAGCCGCGTGGCGTGAATCGCTGTGGCTCATCAAGGACGGCATCTGCACCGTCGAGGAACTCGACGATATCATGCGCTATTCCTTCGGGCTCAGATGGGCGCAGATGGGCATGTTCCAGGTCTATCGCGTCGCCGGAGGCGAGGCTGGCATGCGCCACTTCATGGCGCAGTTCGGGCCGTGCCTGACATGGCCGTGGACGAAGCTCATGGACGTGCCGGAATTCAACGACGAACTGGTCGATTTGATCGCGACGCAGTCCGATGACCAGTCCGGAAAATGGTCGATCCGGGAACTGGAAAAGATCCGCGACGAGAACCTCGTCGCCATCATGGAGGCACTGTCCAGGACCAACAAGGGCAGGGGCTGGGGCGCCGGCGAGCTGCACAAGGAGTACGTGAAGAGGCTCGGCAAGGCGGCGGCGAAGAAGCCGGTCTCGATGGCGGCGGCGAGGGCGAAGGCCGAGAAGCCGAGGAAGAAGAAGGCGAGGAAAGCCTGATGCACCATCAACCTTACAGGTGAGGCAATGAACTTCGGCCTTTCTGAAGAACAGCGCGCCATCGTCGACACAACCCGCGCCTTCGTCGAGAACGAGCTTTATCCGCACGAGCGGGAGGTCGAGAGGACGGGTCATCTTAAGCCCGAACTCATCAAGGAGCTGCAGGCCAAGGCGATTGCCGCGGGGCTCTATGCCGCCAACATGCCGGCCGAGGTCGGCGGGGCCGGGCTCGATACGCTGACATGGCTGCTCTACGAAAAGGAGCTCGGCCGCGCCAATTACGCGCTCCACTGGACTTGCGTCGCTCGGCCCTCGAACATCCTGCTTGCCGGCACCGACGAGCAGAAGGAAAAATACCTCTATCCCTGCATCCGCGGCGAGAAATGGGACTGCCTCGCCATGACCGAACCCGGCGCCGGCTCCGATCTGCGCGGCATGAAGGCGACGGCCGTGCAGGACGGAACGGACTGGGTGCTGAACGGCACCAAGCATTTCATCAGCCATGCCGACCTCGCCGATTTCGCCATCGTCTTCATGGCGTCCGGCGAAGAAGAAACCCCGCGCGGCAAGCGCAAGAAGATCACCGCCTTCTTCGTCGACAAGGGCACGCCGGGCTTCACCGTGCGCGAGGGCTACCGCAACGTCTCGCATCGCGGCTATACCAACTCGATCCTCGAATTCGACGATTGCCGGCTGCCGGCGAGCCAGGTGCTGGGCGAGGTGCATCGCGGCTTCGAGGTCGCCAATTCCTGGCTCGGCGCGACAAGGCTGCAGGTGGCGGCGACCTGCCTCGGGCGGGCGGAGCGCGCGCTTGGCCATGCGATCGGCTACGCCGCTGAGCGCCAGCAATTCGGCCAGGCGATCGGCAAGTTCCAGGGCGTCTCCTTCAAGCTCGCCGACATGGCGACCGAACTGAAGGCGGCGGAACTGATGGTGCTGGAGGCCGGCTGGAAATACGATGCCGGCGCGGTGACCGATCAGGACATGGCCATGGCGAAACTCAAGGCCACCGAGATGCTCGCCTTCGTCGCTGACGAGGCGATCCAGATCCATGGCGGCATGGGGCTGATGGATGATTTGCCGCTGGAGCGCATCTGGCGCGACGCTCGCGTCGAGCGCATCTGGGAGGGCACGAGCGAAATCCAGCGGCATATCATCAGCCGGGCGCTTCTGAGGGCGGTCGGAGGATGAGCGGTCGCCTCGGTCGCCTGCTGCGCCCGAAATCCATCGCCGTCGTCGGTGGCGGGGCGTTCGCGACGAATGTCGTCGAGCAATGTCTGAAGATGGGATATGCCGGCGATCTGTGGCCGGTGCATCCGACAAAGAACGAGATCGCCGGCGTCAGGGCCTACCGCTCGGTCGGGGAACTGCCCTATGCGCCGGATGCCTCGTTCATCGGGGTTAACCGCCGCCTCACCCCGGAAATAGTGGCTTCGTTACGGAAGCGGAACGCCGGGGGCGCCGTCTGTTTCGCTGCCGGATTCCTGGAGACGAAGGGGGACGACGCCGAAGGCGCTGCGCTGCAAACGGCCCTGGTGGAGGCGGCGGGCGAGATGCCGATCATCGGGCCGAACTGCTACGGCCTCATCAACTATGCCGACGGCGCACTGCTCTGGCCCGACCAGCATGGAGGGCGGCGGCTGGAGCCCGGCCAGCGTGGCGTCGCAATCATCACCCAGTCCTCCAACATCGCCTGCAATCTCACCATGCAGAGGCGGGGCCTGCCGATCGCCTATCTGATGACGGCCGGCAACCAGGCGCAGACGGGCCTGTCGGAAATGGCGCTCGGCCTCATTGAGGACGCTCGGGTCTCGGCGTTAGGTCTGCATATCGAGGGCTTCGATTCCGTCGCCGGCTTCGAGCGCCTGGCGGCGCGGGCGCGTGAATTGAGGAAGCCGATCGTGGCCATGAAGGCCGGCCGCTCCGAGCAGGCGCGCGCCGCGACCGTCTCGCACACCGCTTCGCTCGCCGGATCGGACGCGTCGTCGGGAGCGTTCCTGAAGCGGCTCGGCATCGCGCGCGTCGACACGATCCCGTCCTTCCTGGAGGCGCTGAAGCTGCTGCACGTCACCGGCCCGTTAGCCGGCTATACGCTTTCATCCATGAGCTGCTCAGGCGGCGAGGCTTCGGTGATGGCCGACAGCGCCGAGGGGCGGCGAGCCCGTTTTCCAGCGCTCAGCGCCGAACACCGGGCGCGTATCAAGGAAACGCTCGGACCGCTTGTCGCGGTCGCCAATCCGCTCGACTACAATACCTTCATCTGGAACAACGAACCGGCGCTGACGGCGACCTTCTCGGCCTTCGTGTCCGGCGGTCTCGACCTCAACATGCTCGTGCTGGATTTTCCCCGGTCCGATCGATGCTCGGACAAGGACTGGTGGCCGACGGTGCGCGCTTTCGAGGCGGCATTGAAGGCGAACGGGGCCAAAGGGGCGATCGTGGCGTCCATGGGCGAGAACATGCCGGAGGAATATGCGGCCGATCTGATCGCGCGGGGCATCGTGCCGTTCATGGGGATCGCCGAGGCAATGGACGCGGCGGAGGCGGCGGCGTTTGTCGGGGAGCGGTGGCAACGCCCGTGCTCGCCCCCCATTGGGGGGAGAGGTGGTCCGGCGAAGCCGGGCCGGAGAGGGGGGGCTTGTGATACCCTGCCGAACTTCCCCCTCTCCGCCGCGCTGCGCGCGGCACCTCTCCCCCCGATGGGGGGCGAGGACAGGCGCGAGCCTTCCGAAGCCGAGGCCAAGTCCTTGCTGGCCGCATATGGCCTCCCTGTTCCGCCGGGAAGAAAGGTCTCGACGCCGGACGAGGCGGCCGGCGTTGCAAGCGAACTCGGCTTCCCGGTCGCCCTGAAGGCACTCGGCGTGGCGCATAAGTCCGAACATGGGGCGGTGCGCCTCGATCTGGCGAGCGCTGCCGAGGTCGAAGTGGCGGCGCGCGATCTCCTGCCGCTCGGCTCCGGCCTCTACGTCGAGGCAATGGTGGCAGGCGGTGTCGCTGAACTGATCGTCGGGCTCACGCGCGATCCGTTGTTCGGTCCGGTGATGACACTCGGCTCCGGCGGCGTGCTGGTCGAACTCCTGCAGGATTCGGTCACCCTGCTTCTGCCTGCCGGCCGCGAGGAAATCGAGGCCGCCCTGCGGGGACTGAAACTCTTTCCGCTGCTCGACGGCTATCGCGGACGGCCGAAGGCCGACCTCGAGGCCGCCATCGACGCCATCCTGGGCATCGCCTCCTTCGCGCTGGAAAATGCCGAGGCGATCGTAGAACTCGACATCAACCCGCTCATCGTTTGCCGGCAAGGGAAGGGCGCGTGGATCGCCGACGCCTTGCTGGTTTGCAGCGGGTTTCCCTCCCCCTTCGCCCGCTTCGCGGGCATCTCCCCCTCAAGAGGGGAGGAAAAGTAGGAACCGGCTATGCCTGAAATCATCACCACGCGCCGCGAGGGTACCGTCCTCGAAGTCACGCTCGACCGGCCGAAGGCGAACGCCATCGATCTCGCCACCTCGCGGCTGATGGGGGAGACCTTCCGAGCCTTCCGCGACGATCCGGAACTGCGCGTGGCGATCGTCCGGACGGCGGGCGAGAAGTTCTTCTCCGCCGGCTGGGATCTGAAGGCCGCAGCCGCCGGCGACGCGGTCGACGGGGACTACGGCGTCGGCGGCTTCGGGGGCCTGCAGGAACTGCGCGACATGAACAAGCCGGTGATCGCCTGCGTCAACGGCATGGCGGTCGGCGGCGGCTTCGAACTGGCGCTTTCCTGCGACCTCATCTATGCGGCCGAGCATTCCCGCTTCGCGCTGCCGGAAATCCGCGCCGGCACGCTCGCCGACGCCGCGACCGTCAAGCTGCCGAAGCGCATTCCTTATCATGTCGCCATGGATCTTCTTCTGACCGGCCGCTGGATGGACGCCGCCGAGGCGCAGCGCTGGGGGCTGGTCAATGAAGTGCTGCCGGGCGAGAAGCTTGAAGAACGCGTGTGGGAGATCGCGCGGCTGCTCGCCGGCGGCCCGCCGCTCGTCTTCGCAGCGATCAAGGAAGTCGCGCGCGAGGCCGAGGCCATGACCTTCCAGGACGCCATGAACCGGATCACCAAGCGAAAGTTCCGCACGGTCGACGAACTCTACGCGTCGGAGGACAACATGGAAGGCTTCCGTGCCTTCGCCGAAAAGCGCGATCCGGTATGGAAGGGAAGGTAGATGGCGACCGATTATTCGAAACTGATCGACAAGGAGACCTGGGCGTTCATCGAGCGCACCAACTCCTACTATCCGCCCGACACAGTGGACTATACGGTCGCCCAACAGCGCGCCATCTATGACCGCATGTGCCGGGAGTTCTTTGCCGGCTACCCGCAAGGCGTCACGGCGGAGACGAGCGCGATAGCGGAAGAGGACCACGACATCCCGATCCGCCTCTACCTCAACGAAACCCCGGACGATGCGGCGCTGGTGCTCTATTACCATGGCGGCGGCTTCATCCTTGGCGGGCTGGAGAGCCACGACGATGTCTGCGCCGAGCTTTGCAAGCGGACCGGCTACGAGGTGGTGTCGGTGGACTACCGGCTCGCGCCCGAACACCTCCATCCGGCGGCATTCGACGACGCGCTTGCCGCGTTCGAATGGGCGATCGCGACGGACCGCCGCAACATCCTGCTCTGCGGGGATTCCGCCGGCGGCAATCTGGCGGCGGGCGTCAGCCACGCGACGCGCGGCCACAAACGCCGGCCGGTCGGGCAGGTGCTGATCTATCCGGGACTCGGCGGCGACCACACGAAGGGTTCCTACGTCGCCCATGCCGAAGCGCCGATGCTGACGGTGCGTGACATGATCTTCTACAAGGATGTGCGCACCGGCGGAGCCGACGTTTCGGACGACATCACCTATGCCCCGCTGAAGGACGCCAACTTCGCCAACCTGCCCCCGACCGTGATCGTATCGGCCGAGTGCGATCCGCTCTCCTCGGACGGGCAGGCCTATTGCGAGCGCATTGCGGCGGATGGCGGGCGCGCCGCGTGGTTCAACGAGAAGGGCCTGGTGCATGGCTATCTGAGGGCACGGCATACGGTGGGCCGCGCGCGCACCAGCTTCACCCGCATCGTCGAGGCCGTAAAGGTGCTGGGACAGGGAGATTGGATCTACTGAAGCTGCTATTCCGGCTTCGCCAGTGCCGTCATGATCTCGGCGGCGGCGAGCGCGGCGATCACGGAAGGGCGCTTGTCGCGCAGGGCATTGCCGCCGATCGGCGAGACGAGGCGGGCGAATTCTTCTTCCGTCCCGCCGGCCGTCTTCAGGAACCAGCTTCTGAACGTGGCCTTCTTCGTCTTCGATCCGATCATGCCGACATAGGCGGCATCCCGTCGTTTCAGCGCCTCGGCGACGATGAGGAAATCGAGTGCATGGTCGTGCGTCAGCACCACGAAGGCCGAACCGGAAGGCGCGGAGCGCACGGCTTCCTCGGGCACCGGCGTGAGTTTCCTGACCACCGCATCCGGCATGCCGTCGAGCGCCTCGGCACGCGTCTCGATCACCGACACGCGGAGCGGCAACAGCGAGAGCGCAGACGCCAGCGCGTGGCCGACATGGCCGCCGCCGAAGAGGTAGACATAAGGGTAAGCAGCGTCCTCCGCGGCAGCCGTTGCGACCAGTTCGTCGCGCAGGCCGGCGTCGATGTGGCGGATGCTGAGTTCCACCCGGCCGCCGCAGCACTGGCCGATCTCGGGGCCTAGCGGGATGTCGAGCGAAAGCTCGTCCCCCTCCCCCTTGTGGAGAGGATCGGCGAGCGGATGTCGTGAAGCGATATCCCCGAGACGAGGCGGGGATGAAGCTGCAGGCACTGATTTTTCAGGATCCCCATCCCGCAAGGAGGAGGGTCGAAGCGCCAGCGCCTCCCTTGCCCTGGCGATCGCCATGAATTCGAGCTGGCCGCCGCCGATGGTGCCGAAAGTGGCTTTCGGCGAGACCAGCATCCAGGCGCCCTTTTCGCGCGGCGTCGAGCCTTTCGCCTCCGCGACCTCGATCAGCGCCGCGGCGGGCGAATTGTTCAGGAAGGTCTCGACGCCCTGTCTTGTGCTGGCCATGTTCGCCCGGCTCCGCGTGCCGCGGAGCGATCAGTGCTCCGCGCGCGTTTTTCTCAACCGCTCGATCGTCATCAGAACGCGCTCCGGCGTCGCCGGCGCGTCGAGGCACGGACAGACCTTGTGATCCGCCACAGAGGCGACGGCGTCGGAAAGCGCGTGCAGCACCGACATAGCAAGCATGAAGGGTGGCTCGCCAACGGCTTTCGAGCGGTGGATGGTCGGCTCGTGGGCCTCCGGCCAGTCGGCCAGCGTCACGTTGAAGATTTTCGGCCGGTCGGAGGCGAGCGGTATCTTGTAGGTCGAAGGCGCGTGGGTGCGGAGGCGGCCCTTGCCGTCCCACCAGAGTTCCTCGGTGGTCAGCCAGCCCATGCCCTGGATGAAGCCGCCTTCGATCTGGCCGAGATCGATGGCGCGGTTCAGCGAGCGTCCGGTTTCATGCAGGATGTCGGCGCGCTCGACCATGTATTCGCCGGTGAGCGTATCGACCGAGACTTCGGCGCATGCCGCGCCATAGGCGAAATAATAGAACGGATGTCCGCTGCCCTTTTCCCGGTCCCAGTGGATTTTCGGGGTCTTGTAGAAGCCGGCCGCGGAAAGCTGCACCCGCGCATTGTAGGCCTGCTTCACCAGTTCCACGAACGGGATCTCCTGGTTGCCGATACGCACGCGGTTGGGCAGGAAGAGGATCTGGTCCTTTGCCACGCCATGCGTTTCGGAAGCGAAATCAATCAGGCGATCCTTGATCTGCCGCGCCGCGTTCTGGGCCGCCATGCCGTTCAGGTCGGAACCGGAGGAGGCGGCGGTGGCCGAAGTGTTCGGCACCTTGGCGGTGGTGGTGGCGGTGATCTTCACCTGGTCGAGGTCGATCTGGAATTCCTCGGCCACCACCTGCGCGACCTTCACGTAGAGGCCCTGGCCCATTTCGGTGCCGCCATGGTTCAGATGCACCGACCCGTCGGTATAGACATGCACCAGCGCGCCGGCCTGGTTGAACTGGGTAGCGGTGAAGGAGATGCCGAACTTCAGCGGCGTCAGCGCGATGCCGCGCTTGACGACGTCGCTGTTGGCGTTGAAGGCGGCGATCTGCCGCCGCCTGCGCTGATAATCGGAGCTCTTCTCCAACTCGTCGACGATCCGCCCTATGATGTTATCCTCCACCGTCTGGTGGTAGGGCGTGACGTTGCGCGTATCCGTCCCGTAGAAATTCCTGCGGCGGATTTCGAGCGGATCCTTGCCAAGCGCGAAGGCGACCTCGTCGATGATGCGCTCGGCGCCGACCATGCCCTGTGGGCCGCCGAAGCCGCGGAAGGCGGTGTTGGACACAGTGTTCGTATAGAGCGGCGCGGAAACGGCCCTGACCGCGGGATAATAATAGGCGTTGTCGCAATGGAACAGCGCGCGGTCCGTTACGGCTCCGGAAAGGTCCGCGGAAAAGCCGCAGCGTGCGGCGTAGCGGAACTCGGCGCCGAGGATGTTGCCCTCGTCGTCATAGCCGGCCTCGTAGTCGATGAGGAAGTCGTGACGCTTGCCCGTCGCGGTCATGTCGTCGTCGCGGTCCGGCCTGATCTTCACCGCCTTGCCGGTGCGCTTGGCGGCCACTGCTGCGAGGGCCGCGAACTGGTTGCCTTGCGTTTCCTTGCCGCCGAAGCCGCCGCCCATGCGGCGGATCTCGACGGTCACGGCGTGGTTCGGCACGCCGAGCACATGCGCCACCATGTGCTGCACCTCGCTCGGGTGCTGGGTCGAGGAATAGACGGTGACGTCGCGGTCCTCTCCGGGAACGGCGAGCGCGATCTGGCCTTCGAGATAGAAATGGTCCTGGCCGCCGACGCGCATCTGCCCCTTGACCCTGCGTGGGGCCCTGGCGATCGTCGCGGCGGCGTCGCCGCGCTTCAGGGTCAGCGGCTCGGTGACGAGTTTGGGGTTTTTCGGATCGGCTTCGGCCGCGTCGGTGATGAAGGGATGCTCGTCATACTCGATCTTCGCCAGCCGGCAGGCGCGGCGGGCCTCTTCCCGCGTCCGCGCGATGACGCAGAAGACCGGTTGGCCATAGAACTGCACCTTGCCGTCGGCAAGGACCGGTTCGTCGTGCCGCCCGGTCGGCGAGATATCGTTCTCGCCCGGTATGTCCTTCGCGGTCAGCACGTCGACAACGCCCGGCGCGGCGCGCACCGCCGACAAATCCATCGAGCGGATGGTCGCGTGGGTGGCGGTCGAAAGCCCGAGGCAGCCATGCAGCGTGCCGGCGGGCTCCGGCATGTCGTCGATATAGACGGCGGTGCCGGTCACATGCTTGTGCGCGGAATCGTGCCGCTGGTCGGTATGGATGCCGCCGGCGATGCGGCTGGATTTGAGGTCAAGGGCTGCGTGCTTGTTCATCATGCTGCCTCGTAGCGGCCGACCTGCACCGGGGCGGCCCGGCCGGAAGTTTCCAGGAAGAAGCGGACGAGCAGGTTCTTTGACGCCAGCATCCGATAGTCGGCCGAGGCGCGCATGTCGGTGAGCGGCCTGAAATCCCGCTCATACTCCGCCAGCGCGGCGTCGACCGTCTCCCGCGTCCAGGGTTTGCCGGCAATGGCGGCTTCGACTGCGTGCGCGCGCTTCGGCGTCGCCGCCATGCCGCCATAGGCGATGCGGATCTTCTCGACCTTGCCGGAAGCGTCCAGCATCAAATTGAAGGCGCCGAGCGTGGCGGTGATGTCCTCGTCGCGGCGCTTGGTGACCTTGTAGATCGCGAAACGGCTGCCAGCGGCGGGAAGCGGCACATGCACCGCCTCGACGAACTCGCCCGGCCGCCGATCCTGCTTGCCGTAGTCGATGAAAAATTCCTCGAGCGTGATGGTGCGTCGGCTCCTGCCTTTGCGCAGGGTCAGCGTCGCGCCGAGCGCGATCAGCGGCGGCGGCGTGTCGCCGATCGGCGAGCCGTTGGCAATGTTGCCACCGATGGTGCCCATATTGCGGACCTGCTCGCCGCCGATGCGGTCGATCAGCGTGGCCAGCGCCGGCACGCGGCCGGCGAGCAGCCGGAACGCTTCCGTGTAGGAGACGCCGGCGCCGATGCTCAGTACACCGTCTTTTTCGGACGTGCGGCGGAGTTCGTCGAGATGGCCGATGAAGACCACCGGCGCGATCTCGCGCATGAACTTGGTCACCCAGAGGCCGACATCGGTCGCGCCGGCGACGATGGTCGCCTTCGGCTCGGTTTCGAGCAGGTCGGCCAGATCGTCCACCGAAGCGGGTATGAAGAAACGTTTCGATCCCGTTCCGATCTCGACGCGGGCGCCGTCGCGCATGGCGTTGAGGCGGCCGGCTATCTCGGCGCGCTCGGCGGCCAGCGGGTCGTCATTGGCGTCGCCGTAGGAGGAAATCGCGCGGGCAGCGCGGACGATCGCCTCGTAGCCGGTGCAGCGGCAGAGGTTGCCCTGCAGCGCCTTCTCGATGCGTCGATCGGACGGTTTCGGATCCTGCATCCACAGCGCATAGAGCGACATGACGAAGCCCGGCGTGCAGAACCCGCATTGCGAACCGTGAAAATCGACCATCGCCTGCTGGACCGGATGCAGCCTGCCGGCCACCGGTGCGAGATGTTCGACGGTGACGACATGGGTGCCGTCGAGCGAACCGAGGAAACGGATGCAGGAATTGACGCTCTCGTAGACAAGGCCGTCCGGCGTCAGGCGGCCGACCAGCACCGTGCAGGCGCCGCAATCGCCTTCCGCGCAGCCTTCCTTGGTGCCGGTGAGCGAGCGGCGGAGCCTCAGATAGTCGAGCAGGGTCTCGTCCGGCGCAACCTCGGCGAGGCGTACTTCCTCGCCGTTCAGGATGAAGCGGATCTCGGAGCGAATTGCAGTCATGTTTATATCCTCTCCGATATAGCTACTGCCGGGCACGATTGGTACTGGCTTCCATCAACTCCCCCTGTAGGTCGAATAGCCGAAAGGCGAGAGAAGCAGGGGCACATGATAGTGGCCGGAGCCGGTCATGCCGAAGCGGATCGGTATCACGTCCAGGAAAGCCGGCCGGGTGAGAGCCAACCCCGTCGACCTCAGATAATCGCCGGCGGCAAAAACCAGCTCGTATTCGCCGGCCCGGAACGCTTCGCCCTCAAGCATCGGCTTGTCGCAGCGGCCGTCGGCATTGGTAACGGCGCTTGCGATCTCGGTGCGCCTGTCGGCTTCGCAGCGGTAAAGCGTGATCGACAGGCCAGCGGCCGGCTTGCCCAGCGCCGTATCGAGCACATGGGTGGTCAGCCTGCCTGGACCGGCATTCGCCATGATCCGTCTTCTCCCATTGCCGGACGCAATCCGGCATTCTTGCTGTTGATTGCCGGGCAGGATAGGCCATTGCATATAGGGTGGCGAAGGGGGCGGCCACAAAAAGACTTTCAAATTTTTCAAGGGAATGAAGCGCGTCTCCTTTCGATTATCGTGGGAAGGAAAGGTGGAAAGATGGCGGAAAAGAAGAAAAGCGGGCAGCCGGCGCGTTATCAGCGCGACATGCGCGGCTACGGCGCCAATCCGCCCGACGCGAAATGGCCCGGCGGGGCGCATGTTGCTGTCCAGTTCGTGCTGAATTACGAGGAAGGCGGCGAGAACTCGATCCTGCACGGCGACGCCGCTTCCGAAGCCTTCCTCTCCGAGATCGTCGGCGCGGCGCAATGGCCGGGCCAGCGCCACTGGAACATGGAATCCATCTACGAATACGGCGCCCGCGCCGGCTTCTGGCGGATGCACCGGATCTTCACCGAGGCCGGCGTGCCGGTCACCATCTACGGGGTGGCCACCGCGCTGGCGCGCTCGCCCGACCAGACGGCGGCCATGCAGGCGGCCGGCTGGGAGATCGCCTCGCACGGCTACAAATGGGTCGAGTTCAAGGATATTTCGCCGGAGGTCGAGCGCGAGCATCTCAAAAAGGCCGTGCAACTCCACACGGAAGTGACTGGCGAGCGGCCGCTCGGCTTCTATTACGGCCGCTGCTCGGTCAACACGGTCAGGCTGGCGGCGGAGGAGGGCGGCTTTGAATATGTCTCCGACACCTATGACGACGACCTGCCCTACTGGCTCGACCATGACGGGCACGGCAATCCGATCCCGCCGCAGCTGATCATCCCCTACACGCTCGACGCCAACGACATGCGTTTCGCCACGCCGCAGGGCTTCAATTCGGGGGACCAGTTCTACGCCTATCTGAAGGATGCGTTCGACACGCTCTATGCGGAGGGCAAGGCAGGGCGGCCGAAGATGATGAGCGTCGGCCTGCACAACAGGCTGATCGGCCGGCCGGGACGCGCGGCGGCGCTGAGGCGTTTCATCGACTATGCCAGGAGCCACGACAAGGTGTGGTTCCCGCGGCGCATCGACATCGCCCGGCACTGGCGCGAGCACCATCCCTATCACGCGCCGAAACTCAGGCCCTCGCGCATGTCGCTGCCCGAATTCGTCGAATATTTCGGTGGCATATTCGAGCATTCGCCATGGATCGCGGAGCGCGCCTACGGGCTTGAACTCGGGCCTGCCCATGACAGTGCCGGAGGTCTTCACAACGCGCTCTGCCGCGTCTTCCGCTCGGCGGCGGAGAAGGAGCGGCTCGGCGTACTCACCGCCCATCCGGACCTCGCCGGCAAGCTGGCGCAGGCGAAGCGGCTGACCAGGGAATCCACCAGCGAACAGGCGTCCGCCGGTCTCGACGCGCTGACCGACGGGGAACGGAAAAAATTCACCGAGCTCAACGACGCCTACGGCAAGAAATTCGGCTTCCCCTTCATCATCGCCGTGCGCGGCCTCACCAAGGCCGACATACTGGCGGCGTTCGAGCAACGGCTGGAGAACAGCCGCGAGGAAGAACTGGCCACTGCATGCCGTCAGGTGGAACGTATCGCGCTCCTGCGACTGAGAGATCTTCTTCCCGCATGAGGAATATTGCATGACCGGCCGCACCTACTACGCGCCCAAAGGCGGGCTCCCGCCGCAGACGCAGCTCCTGACCGACCGGGCCGTCTTCACCGAAGCCTATGCGGTGATCCCGAAGGGCACGATGCGCGACATCGTGACGAGCTCGCTGCCCTTCTGGGAAAAGACGCGGGTGTGGATTATCGCGCGGCCGCTCTCGGGCTTCGCGGAGACCTTCTCGCAATATATCGTGGAAGTGGCCCCGGGCGGCGGCAGTGACCGGCCCGAGCTCGACCCGGAGGCGGAGGGAGTTCTCTTCGTCGTCGAGGGCGAATTCTCCGTCTCCGTGGGCGGGAAGAGCCATGTGATGAAGCCCGGCTGCTTCGCCTTCCTGCCGCCGTCGAGCGGCTGGACTCTGCGCAACGAAGGTTCGGCGACGACCCGCTTCCACTGGATCCGCAAGGCCTACGAGAAGATCGAGGGTATCGACGCGCCGGAAGCGTCCTTCGCCGACGAGGCGGATATCACGCCCGCACCAATGCCGGATACGGAAGGCAGATGGGCGACGACGCGCTTCGTCGATCCGGCCGACATGCGCCACGATATGCATGTCACCATCGTCACGCTGAAGCCCGGCGCGGTGATCCCTTTCCCGGAGACCCATGTCATGGAGCACGGTCTCTACGTGCTCGAAGGCAAGGCGGTCTATCGGCTGAACCAGGATTGGGTGGAGGTCGAGGCCGGCGACTATATGTGGCTGCGCGCCTTCTGCCCGCAGGCCTGCTATGCCGGCGGCCCGGGCAATTTCCGCTACCTGCTCTACAAGGACATGAACCGGCACGCGAAGTTGGGAACGCCAGGCACCGCGAGAAGGCCTTCCGCATGAGTCGCCTCGTCGTTGCGCAACCGCTCACGCGCGAAGCCTTTGCGCCCTTCGGCGATGTGATCGAAATGGAAGGCTCGGAGCATTTCCCGATCAATGCGGGGAAATGCGAGCGCTATCACGACCTCGCCAGCGTCGAGGCTGGCGGACCGAACCCGCGCGTGCTGATCAACCTTTTCCGCGGCCAGCCCTACGTCACGCCACTCAAGCTTACCATGGTCGAGCGGCATCCTCTCGGCAGCCAGGCCTTCATCCCGCTGTCGCCGCGTCCCTTTCTCGTGGTGGTATGTCCCGACAGCGGGGCTGGTCCCGGCGAGCCGCGCGCCTTCATCACCCTGCCGGGCCAGGGGGTGAACTATCCGCGCGGGCGCTGGCACGGGGTTCTCACGCCCATCGGCGAGAAGCAGGATTTCCTCGTCGTCGACCGTGGGGGCGACGGCTCGAACATCGAGGAGTTCTTCTTCGAGGAGCCGTGGGAAGTGCGTCTGCCGGACGGTAGGTAAGCAATGACCGACGTTTCTCTCATCGACCGGCTGCTCGACGTGGTCGAGCAGGATATCCTGCCGAGGACCGAAGCCGGCGTCGCCGAAGGCAACAAGCTCTTCGGCGCCGCGATCCTGAGGAAGGACGACCGTTCGCTGGTTCTGGCCGAGACCAACAACGAAATGGAAAATCCGCTCTGGCACGGCGAGGTCCATGCCCTGAAACGCTTCTACGAGATGCCGAAGGCCGAGCGTCCGGACACAAAAGACTGCATCTTCCTCGCCACGCACGAGCCCTGTTCGCTCTGCCTGTCGGCCATCACCTGGACCGGCTTCGACAATTTCTACTATCTCTTCAGCCACGAGGATTCCCGCGACAGTTTCGCTATCCCGCACGATCTGAATATCCTGAAGGAGGTCTTCAGGCTCGATCCGGGCGGCTACAACGCCGAGAACGCCTATTGGAAGAGCTATTCGCTGCCGAAGCTCGCAAAGGCCCTGCCGGAGAAGGAACGTGCGCGGCTGGAAGCCCGCATCCGTGCCATTTCCCAGCGCTACGACGCGCTTTCCAGCGAATATCAGGAAAGCAAGGCGGAAAACGACATTCCGCTTGCTTGACCCGAATCAGGTCACGACCCGCACCGGCACGGATTTCGCCGCCGGCACGTGGGCCTTCTCCGCCCGATGCCACAGCGGCACGAGCGGGTTGAGTTCCGGATAATAGCCGGCGCAATTGCCTTCGGGAATGTCGAAGGCGGTAACCCGGAGGCCGTCCACGCGCCGCTCGACGCCATCATCGGCGTGGGTCTCGAGGGCGATTTCCATCCCGTCCTCGAGTCCCATGCGATCGATATCCTTCTCGTTCATCAGGAGCACCATGCGGGTGCCTTCGATGCCGCGCAGGCGGTCGCTGTAGCCATAGATGGTGGTGTTGAACTGGTCGTTCGAGCGGATCGTCACGAGGGTGAGCACGTCGTTCCCCTTCACGTCGATGTCCGGATCGGTTTCGAGCGTCCTGGGAGGCAGGAAATTCGCCTTCTTCGATTTGGTCTTCCAGATGCGCCGGCAGGCCAGGATATCGCGGTGGAAGCCGCCGGGCCTGCGGAAGCGCTGGTTGAAATCCTTGAAGTCGTCGGGAAAGCACCGCTCTATCTCCTCGCGGATCAAGGAATAGTCGCCGACCCATTCGTCCCAGGGAATCGAGCTTTCGCCCGGCACCGTCGCCTTGGCCAGTTCGGCGACGATCTTCGGCTCGGAAAGGACGTTATGGCCCGGGGGACGGCGCGTGCCGAACGAACCGTGGATGCAGGCGGTGGAATCCTCCATCGAGACCCATTGCTCGCCCGTCGCCTGAACGTCCTTTTCGAGGCGGGACAGGCAGGGAAGCAGATAGGTCACCTTGCCCGGCAGCAGATGGCTGCGGTTGAGCTTGGTGGCGATCTCGACATGCAGGTCGAGATTGCGCCACGCTTTCTCCACCAGCCCGGTCTCGGGCACGGCGCGCGCGAAGTTCCCGCCGAGCCCGACGAAGCCCTTCACGGAGCCGCCGATGACGCCCTCGCAGGTCTCGACCGTATCGAGGCCTTTCTCGCGCGGCGGCTCGAACGCGTAGAATTCGGCGATCCTGTCGAGCGGAACCAGTTCGGGCTTTTCCGAGATGCCGACGGTGCGCTGGCCCTGCACGTTGGAGTGGCCGCGAAGCGGGGACACGCCGGCGCCGGGCTTGCCGATATTGCCGCGCATCATCAGGAGATTGCAGAGCATCTGAACGTTCTCGGTGCCGTGCCGGTGCTGGGTGAGCCCCATGCCGTAATTGCCGATGACCGCGCGAGAGCGCGAATAGACCTCGGCGACATGTTCGAGGTCCTCGCGCTGCAGGCCGGAGCGGGCAAGAATCCTGTCCCACGGCATGGAGCGCAGATGGGCCTCGAATTCCTCGAAACCCTTCGTGTGCTCCTCGATGAAGGCGACGTCGAGAACACGCTCGGCGCCGTTGTTGCGCGCCGCGTCGTCCATGGCCAAGAGTGCCTTGGCTATGCCCGTCATGGCGGCGATGTCGCCGCCGCCGCGCAACTGGAAATAGTGGCTCGACATTTTCGTGCCGGGGCCGGGGGACAGCATCTCCAATGGGTTCTGGGGGTTCTTGAACCGCTCCAGGCCGCGCTCGGGAAGCGGGTCGAAGGTGAAGACGGGAACGCCGCGCTTCCGCGCCTCCTGCAGAGGATGGAGCAGACGCGGCGCGGACACGCCCGTATTGTGGCCGAAGAAAAACATCATGTCGGTCTGCCGGAAATCCTCCAACTGGACCGTGCCGACCGGAGAGCCGATCGATTCCGGCAGGCCGACCGACGTGGATTCGTGGCACATGTTCGAGGAATCCGGCAGGTTCGAGGAACCGTAGATGCGCGCGAAGAGCTGGTACATGAACGAGGCTTCCAGCGAGGCGCGGCCGGAGGTGTAGAAGACGACCGATTTCGGATCGAGCCGGTTCAGTTCGGCGCCGATCTCGCGGAAGGCGTCTTCCCAAGCGACCTGTTCGTAGCGATCCGTGTCCGGATCATAGCGCATCGGCTCGGTGAGCCGGCCCTGCTTCTCCAGGTCATGGTCCGGCCAGTCCAAGAGTTCGGTGACCGTGTGCTCGGCAAAGAAAGCCGGCTCGCAGCGGAATCTGGTTTGGTCCCAGATGGTGGCCTTGGCGCCGTTCTCGCAGAACTCGAAGGGCCTGGGGTCGGCGGGCTTCGCCCAGGAGCAGGAGACGCACATATAGCCGTCGGCCTTGTTCTGCCGCATCAGCGTCGCCCAGATATCGGACGCCAGCAGGTCCTCGGCATGAGCCTTTTTGGCAAGGGATTTCAGCGACCCCCACCCGCCGGTCGGGTGATTGTATTGCTCGATGCGGACAGGTCCCCTTGTGTCGTGTTCCCTGGTGTCGTGTGTCACGGTTTCGCTCGCGTCTGGATGGGTTTCGACCGAAACAGCCGCGGCATCCCTTTGTTCCGATCGTTGCACGGACATTGCTCGCAGGCTGTGGAATCCCGGCAGGCCTTCTGGCCAAGAATCGCCTGCCGCTTCGGTGCCGCGATGGGTGGGCAAAGGACGCACGATTTCCAATTATGGTAATTACATTTCGATAAGTGTGAAACACGGATCATCTCCGCCATGGATAGTGGAAAAAGCGGATCGGGTTGGGACTTTAATCCGCCTGGAAGGAGACCGTCATGTCGAACGAACTGGAATTCCTGGGCAGCCGCGTGGTGCGTGGAAAGCTCAGCCGGCGCGATTTCCTCGGTCGCGCGGCGGCGCTCGGCATCTCGGCCGCCTTCGCCAATTCGCTCCTGGACCGCGCGGCTCATGCGGCCGGGCCGCAGCGCGGCGGCACGCTGAAGGCCGGGCTGGTCGGCGGTGAATCCACCGAAACGCTCGATCCGGCGACCACCAACAACCAGGTCATGGGCGCCTTCGCCCGCTGCTGGGGAGAGAAGCTGGTCGATGTTTCCGAAAAAGGTGAAATCGTTCCGCGGCTGGCGGAGGAGGTCGGCTCCTCTCCCGACGCCAAGGTGTGGACCTTCAAGGTCCGCAAGGGCGTCTCTTTTCATAACGGCAAGGAGCTGACGGCCGAGGACGTGCGCGCCACGATCGAGCGCCATGCGGGGCCGGAATCGAAATCCGGCGCGCTCGGCATCCTCGGAGGCATCGACACGCTGAAGGTCGACGGCGACGATTTCATCGTCACCCTCAAGGAGGCGAATGCCGACCTCGCCTATCTGATGGCCGACTATCATCTCATCATCCAGCCGAACGGCGGCAAGGACGATCCGAAAGCCGGTATCGGCACCGGACCCTACAAGGTCGCCAGCCATCAGCCCGGCGTGCGGGCGACCGGGCTGCGCTACGACCACTACTGGGACGCGGAGCATTTCGGCTTCGCCGATCAGGTGGAAATCACCACGGTCAACGATTCGACCGCCCGCACAGCCGCGCTGCAGAGCGGCCAGGTGCATATGATCAATCGCGTTGAGCCGAAGGTGATTTCGCTTCTGAAGCGCGTGCCCGGCGTCAGCATCCAGAATATCGGCGGCAGTGCACACTACGTGTTCGCCATGCAGTGCATCACGCCGCCCTTCGACAACAACGATCTCAGGCTGGCGCTGAAATACGCAATCGACCGCAAGGAGATGGTCGACAAGATCCTGCGCGGCTACGGCTCCGTCGGCAACGATTTCCCGATCAACGCCGCCTATCCGCTTTTCTCGGATGACATCGAGCAGCGGACTTACGACCCGGACAAGGCGGCGTTCCACTTCAAGAAGTCGGGCCATGAGGGGCCGGTCGTGCTCCGGACGTCGGATGTGGCCTTTCCGGGCGCGGTCGACGCGGCCGCCCTTTACCAGCAGAGCTGCGCCAAGGCCGGCATCACGCTCTCGGTCATGCGCGAACCGGGCGACGGCTACTGGTCGGAAGTATGGAACAAGAAGCCCTTCGCGGCTTCGTATTGGATCGGCCGGCCGACGCAGGACCAGCAATATTCAACGGTCTATCTTTCCACGGCCGACTGGAACGAGACGCGCTTCCGCGATCCCTCTTTCGACAAGATGGTGGTCGCCGCGCGCGCCGAACTCGACCCAGCCAAGCGAAAGGCGATTTATCGCGACATGGCCCTGATTATCCGCGACCGCGGCGGTGCCGTCATCCCGATGTTCAACCAGTGGATCGACGCCATCTCCGACAAGGTAAAGGGCTACAGGCCCATGCCGGCAGGCGAGCTGATGAGCAGTCTTGCACTCATTTCCTGCTGGCTGGAAGCTTGACCGGGACGAGCGGGGGCAGCACAGTAAAGAACAAGGGAACCATGCGCTTCGCCTCGCCAAGGCGAGGCTGCCGGAGGAAACGCGTAAGGGCGGGCAGATTAGTCCAATCCAGGCACATCGTTTGCGCCAATCGATGTCGTATTCGAGCTTGTTTGCGGACCTGATTTCCCGTCAATATTGCGGCAAGAAAGCCAACAAAAACGACAATTCCAGAGTGAGGAGCATTCATGTCGAACGAACTTGAGTATCTCAGCCATCGTGTCGCCGCCGGCCGGCTGAACCGCCGCGACTTCCTCGGGCGCGCCGCCGCGCTCGGCGTGACTGCGACCGTCGCCAATTCGATGATCGCAAGCGCGGTCATGGCGGCCGGCCCGGTCAAGGGCGGGACCTTGAAGGCCGGCCTGCAGGGCGGTGAGTCCACAAACGTGCTCGATCCGGCCCTCGACCTCAGCCAGGTCAATTTCAATTTCAGCAAATGCTGGGGCGAACTGCTGGTCGATACCAATCCCGACGGCAGCATCGACTATCACATCGCCGAATCGATCGGTTCCAACAAGGACGCCACGGTGTGGACCATGAAGATCCGCAAGGGGATCGAGTTCCACGATGGAAAGCCGGTGACGTCGGCCGATGTCGTGGCGACGCTCGAGCGGCACAGCGACGCCAAGTCGAAGTCGGCCGCGCTCGGCATCCTGCAGGGCATCAAGGCGATGAAGGCCGATGGCGACGAGGTCGTCGTCACGCTGAAGGACGCCAACGCCGACTTCCCCTACCTGATGGCGGACTACCACCTGGTCATCCAGCCGAACGGGGGTAAGGACAACCCGAACGCCGGCATCAGCGCCGGCCCCTACAAGGTCACCGTCAACGAGCCCGGCGTGCGCTACGGCGGCGAGAAGTTCAAGAATTACTGGCAGGGCGACAAGCTCGGCCATGCGGACCAGATCGAGATCATCGTGATCAACGACGCGACCGCGCGGACGGCGGCGCTGCAGAGCGGCCAGGTGCAGATGATCAACCGCGTCGAGCCGAAGATCGTCGACCTCGTCAAGCGTATTTCCGGCGTGACGATCCGGACCGTCTCGGGCCGCGGCTTCTATCCCTTCAACATGTTCTGCGACACGGCGCCTTTCGACAACAACGACCTCAGGATGGCGCTGAAGCTGGCGATGGACCGCCAGGAGATGCTGGAGAAGATCCTGCGCGGCTACGGTGCGGTCGGCAACGATTTCCCGATCAACGAGGCCTATCCGCTCTTCACCCCGCTCGAGCAGAGGAAGTTCGATCCGGACAAGGCGGGCGAATACTACAAGAAGTCCGGCCATTCCGGCTCGATCCTTCTGCGCACCTCCGATGTCGCCTTTCCTGGCGCGGTCGACGCCGCGGCGCTTTACCAGCAAAGCTGTGCCAAGGCCGGCATCAAGATCGACATCAAGCGCGAGCCGGGCGACGGCTACTGGTCGGAAGTGTGGAACAAGAAGCCATTCTCCGAATCCTATTGGGGCGGGCGCGCCACCCAGGACCAGATGTATTCGACGGCCTATGTTTCGAGCGCCGACTGGAACGATACCCGCTGGAAACGGCCGGAGTTCGACAAGATGGTCGTTGCCGCGCGCGGCGAGCTCGACCAGGACAAGCGCAAGAAGATGTATGCCGACATGGGCATGATGATGCGCGACCAAGGCGGACTGATCGTGCCCTTCTTCAACCAGTACATCGACGCCACCGGCAAGAACGTCCAGGGATGGGTGAACAACCCCGCCGCGGAGATGTGCAACGGCTATGCGCTTTCATTGTGCTGGGTCGCGGCCTAGACGGGCCGCGATTCCATGGGGGCGCCTCTTCTCAAGCTCGTCGGTAAACGGATCGGGCTGAGCATCGGCCTATTGTTCGCAGTCTCGGTCCTGATTTTCGTCGGGACCCAGATCCTGCCCGGCGACGTCGCCCAGTCCATCCTTGGACAGGCGGCGACGCCGGAGGCGGTCGCGAACCTCAGGGCACAGCTCGGGCTGAATGATCCGGCCTATGTCCGCTATTTCCATTGGCTGTTCGGCCTGTTGACCGGCAATTTGGGAACGGCGCTCTCGAACGGACTGCCGATCGGGCCGGCGATCGCCGAGCGGCTGAAGAATACGCTGTTCCTCGCCTTCTGGGCGGCGGCGGTGTCGATCCCGCTGTCCATCATCCTGGGTCTCATCGCGGTCCGGCACAAGAACGGCTTCATCGACAAGTTGATCTCGGCTTCCACCCTGGCGGCGATCTCGCTGCCGGATTTCTTCATCGGCTACCTCCTGATCTATTTCGTCGCCGTGAAGCTCGGCTGGTTCACCAGTGTCTCCACGGTCTATGACGGTATGCCGTTCCTCAGCCGCATGGTGGCGATCGCGCTGCCGGCGTTAACACTCACGCTCGTCGTGCTTGCGCAGATGATGCGGATGACGCGCGCGGCCATCCTGAACGTGATGCAGTCGGCCTATGTGGAGACCGCGGAGCTCAAGGGCCTGTCGCGCTCGGAGATCATCTGGCGGCATGCCTTCCCCAACGCGGTGGCGCCGATCATCAATGTCGTAATGCTGAACCTCGCCTATCTCGTGGTCGGGGTCGTCGTCATCGAGGTGATCTTCGTCTATCCCGGCATGGGGCAGTACCTGGTGGATCACGTCGCCAAGCGCGACGTGCCGGTGGTCCAGGATTGCGGCCTTATCTTCGCCGCCGTCTATATCGGCCTCAACATGCTGGCGGATATCTTCTCGATCCTGTCCAACCCGCGCCTCAGGCATCCGAAATAGGAGAAGGCGGATGCTGAACATTAGGCGAATTCCGATCAGTGCGCTCGCCGGCATTCTGGTGACGCTGCTGTTCGTGCTGGCGGCGATCTTCACGCCCTGGATCGCGCCTTATCCGGATGCGGCCATCGTCGGCGACGTATGGGCGCCGGCATCCGCCGCGCACTGGCTGGGCACCGACAATCTCGGCCGCGATCTTCTGACGCGGCTGCTCTACGGCGCGCGCATCACGCTGTTCATCGCCTTCCTGGCGACGGTCCTGTCGTTCACGCTGGGTGCCAGCCTCGGGTTCTCCGCCGCCGTCGTCGGCGGCTGGTTCGACGAATTGCTGTCGCGCTTCGTCGACCTGATCATGTCGATCCCGACGCTGATCTTCGCACTCGTCGTCCTTTCGGTGCTGCCTTCGACGACGCTGACGCTGATCCTCGTCATGGGCGTCCTCGATTCCACGCGCGTCTTCCGCATTTCCCGGGCCGTCGCCGTCGACATAAACGTCATGGACTTCGTCGAGGCGGCCAAGTTGCGCGGCGAGGGGAGGCTCTGGATCATCTTCCGTGAAATCCTTCCCAACGCGCTTTCGCCGCTGGTGGCGGAACTCGGGCTGCGCTTCATTTTTGCCATCCTGTTCCTGTCGGCTCTTTCCTTCCTCGGGCTCGGCGTGCAGCCGCCGAATTCGGATTGGGGCGGCATGGTCAAGGACAACAAGGAAGGCATCGTCTTCGGCATCCCGGCGGCGCTCCTGCCGGCCGCTGCGATCTCGGTCCTCGCGATCTCGGTGAACCTGGTGGCGGACTGGATCCTCAACCGCACCACCGACCTCAAGGGAGGGCGCGGCAATGGCTAGAGCGGCAAAGAACGCGCCCGACCGCACGTCCGACACGCTCCTCGACATCCGCAACCTGCGGATCGAGGCAACGGTCTATCCGCCAGGCGAGGATCCGAAGAACGTCGTCATCGTCGACGACGTGTCGGTCAAGCTGGAGCGCGGAAAGGTCCTCGGCCTCATCGGCGAATCGGGCGCCGGCAAATCGACCATCGGTCTTTCCTCGATGGGCTATGGGCGCGGCGGCGTGCGCATCACCGGTGGTGAGGTCATCCTCAACGGCCGCGACATCCTGAAGGGCGGCCCATCCGGCTTCCGCAAGCTGCGCGGCAGGGAGGTCTGCTACGTCGCCCAGTCGGCGGCGGCGGCCTTCAACCCGGCCCACAGGCTGATGCGGCAGGTGATCGAGGCGTCGCTGAAGCACGGCGTCTCTTCGCGCGCCGAGGCGGAAAAGCGCGCAATCGCGCTTTTCAAGGAGGTCAGCCTGCCCGACCCCGAGCATATCGGCAACCGCTACCCGCACCAGGTCTCCGGCGGGCAGTTGCAGCGGGTGATGACGGCGATGGCGCTCTGCTCCAAGCCGGACCTCATCGTCTTCGACGAGCCGACGACGGCGCTCGACGTGACGACGCAGATCGACGTGCTGGCGGCGATCAAGAAGGCCATCCGCGATACCGGGGTCGCCGCGCTCTACATCACCCATGATCTGGCGGTGGTGGCGCAGGTCGCCGACGACATCATGGTGCTGCGCCACGGCAAGAAGGTGGAGAAGGGCGACACCCACCAGATCATCAAGGAGCCCCGGCAGGCATATACCAACGCGCTGGTCTCGGTGCACTCCATCCCGCACGAGGAGCAGAAGCCGGCCGCGCCGCTTCTCTCGGTGAAGAACGTTACGGCCGCCTATGGCGGCGGCACGGTGAAGGTTCTGAAGAACGTGTCGGTCGAAGTCGCGGCGGGGCAGACGTTGGCCGTGGTCGGCGAATCGGGCTCCGGCAAGTCGACGCTGGCGCGCGCCATCACCGGGCTCCTGCCGCCGATGGAGGGCAGCGTCGAGTTCGACGGCAGGACGCTGCCCAAGCGGCTCGCCGACCGGACGAAGAACGATCTGCGCGAATTGCAGATGATCTACCAGATGGCGGATGTGGCGATGAACCCGCGCCAGACCGTCGGCACGATCATCGGCCGTCCGATCGAGTTCTATTTCGGCAAGCGCGGGCGCGAGCGCGATCGCATGGTCGCCGAACTGCTGGACAAGATCGAGATGGGGACGGGTTTCGGCGACCGCTATCCGGCCGAACTCTCCGGCGGACAGAAGCAACGTGTCTGCATCGCGCGGGCGCTTGCTGCCAAGCCCAAGCTCATCATCTGCGACGAGGTGACGAGCGCGCTCGATCCGCTCGTGGCGAACGGCATCCTCAAGCTCCTCCTCAACCTGCAGAAGGAGGAGAACGTCGCCTATGTCTTCATCACGCACGACCTCGCGACGGTGAAGTCGATCGCCGATTCGATCGCAGTCATGTATCAGGGCTCGGTCGTCCGCTACGGGCCGAAGTCAAAGGTGCTCGCCCCGCCCTTCGATGCCTATACCGACCTTCTCCTCTCCTCCGTGCCGGAAATGGAACTCGGCTGGCTGGAAAAGGCGATGGCGAGCCGGCGCATGGAAGCGGCGGGGAACTAGGCGCGCGTATCGACCGGTTGATGAAAGTACCAGATTCTGGTACAGGGCACCGATGAACAGGAACACGTCCATTTCGCTCGGCGAACATTTCACTGAGTTCGTCGATGCGCAGGTGCAGAAGGGCAAGTACGCGACGGCCAGCGAGGTCGTACGCGCCGGACTGCGTCTGCTTGAAGAACATGAGGACTATATCGCTGCCGTCAGGGCCGCTCTGATCGAAGGCGAGGAGAGTGGCGAGCCCGAGCCCTTCGACGTCCACGAATTTATTGCGCAGATGCATAGCGAACACGAATGAGCTATCGGCTCTCGCCTGCCGCTCGTGCTGATTTACGCTCGATCTGGTTCTATACGCTTGATATTTGGGGACGCGCCCAGGCGGACCGGTATATCCTCTCCATCGAAAAGGTATTCACCAATCTCTCGTCGGGCCAGGAGCGCGGTCGCCCGGCGGATCACTTTCGTAAAGGCTATCGAATGGCTTCCATCGGGTCTCACTACATATTCTACAGAACGTCTGACGTCGCCGGAGTGGAAATTATGCGTATACTCCACCAAAGGATGAATATCCGGTCACGGCTCTTTGAAAGCCGCAGGTAGCTCGATGCCCCTCCAGTCAAAGCTCCTCCTCGTCATCCTCGACGGCGTGCCGTGGCGCAACTGGCGGCGGCTGTTCGGCAATCTCGAAGGCTGGGTGCAGTCCGGCGAGGCGAGCGTGTGGAAGATGCGCTCGGTGCTGCCCTCGACTTCCGCCTGCTGCTACGCCTCGATCCATACCGGCGTGCCGCCGCAGGTTCATGGCATCCTGTCCAACGAAGTGCGCTTCAGGGTCGAGCAGCCCGACCTCTTCTCGGAAATCACCGCAGCCGGCGGCAAGACGGGCGCGGTGACGCATTCCTACTGGTCGGAGTTCTTCAACCGCTACCCGTTCGATTTCGTCCGCGACATGGAATATGACGAGCCGGGCGGGCCGATCACGCATGGCCGCTTTCATACCATGACCGGTTACAACGCCCGCAACCAGATGACGCCGAGCGATGTCGACCTGTTCGCGACGCTTACCATGCTGGGGGAACGCTTCGGCATCGACTACGGCATCCTGCATACCTGCACGCTCGATTCCATGGGCCATCGCTTCGGCCATGACTGCATCGAGATGGACCATGCCTGCTACGCCATGGACGGCATGCTGGCGGCCTTCCTGCCGCGCTGGCGGCAGGCCGGCTACGAGGTCATCGTCACCGCCGACCACGGCCAGACCGACCGCGGCCATCACGGCGGCCACGAGGATTTGCAGCAGGATTTCGCGCTTTACTATTTCGGGCCGGGCAGGGGGCCGAAGGAAGACGTGCTGCTCGACCAGTTGCAGCTTGCGCCGACGATCCTGAAGCGGCTCGGGGTCAAGGCGCCGGCGACAATGAAGGCGAAGCCTTTCCTCTGAAAATCGTGCAGCCGGTGGTGAGAACAAATCCACCCGCCCCCTGCCTATCGGCCGGACCCTCCTCGTCGAGGGAGGGAGGGCGCCAGATTCTCCGCCCTCGTCCCTCTCGATGGAGTATGGCCCGAAGGGCCGCAGGGGTCAGTTATCCGTGAATTGCATGCATGGGTGTCTCACTTGCCGCTCAGCGTCTCGCGGATCATGCGCTGGCAACGCTCGGCCATGAAGTCGAGCAGGAGCCGGACCTTGGGATCCTGGAACTTGCGGTGGGGGAAGACGGCGGCGAGCTGGATCGGAACCGGCGGCGTGTCGGACAGGATCACCTTCAGCCGGCCGTCGCGGATATAGGGCTCGACCTCGAAGCGGGGCTTGTTGACGATGCCGTGGCCGGCGATCGCCCAGCCGGTCAGGACGTCGCCGTCGTCGGAATCATAGGGCCCCTTGACCTCGAACTTCTTCGGTCCCTCCGGCATGGAAAGGAACCACTGAAACTCGCGCGCGCCGGGATAGCGCAGGATCAGGCAATCGTGCCGGTCGCCGACGAGGTCCTGCGGTACCTTCGGCTCGCCGCGCCGCTCGAGATAGGCGGGCGAGGCCACCAGCACGCGGGCGCATTCCATGATGCCGCGCATGCGCAGGCTAGAATCCTCCAGGATGCCTAGATGGAAGGCGACGTCGATGCCTTCCCTCATCATGTCGACATCGTGGTCAGACAGTCGCAGCCGAACTTCGATGTCGGGATATCTATCGTGAAATTCCGGGATACCCGAGGCGATCAGCCGGCGGCCCAGGCCGAGCGGCGCGGTGACGCGGATCGTGCCGCGCGGCTGGCCGGAAAGCGCGCTCACCGCCGCCTCCGCTTCGGCGACGGCCTGCAGCACGGCGACGGCGTGCTCGTAGAAGACGCGGCCGTGCTCCGTCGGCATCAGTTGCCGCGTCGTGCGGTTGAAAAGCCTGGCGCCGAGATGCTTCTCCAGTTCCTTGATGCGGTTCGACGCCACCGCGGGCGAAATGCGCATATCGCGGCCCGCGGCCGACAGATTGCCCAGTTCCACCACGCGCACGAAAACGGCGATATTGTCGAGATAAGCCACTGTTTTTTGTCCCCCTCGCGGGACAGGGTAGTATTTTCCAGATTTTTTTGAAAGTCATCGGCTGCCGCTGCTCTTCCCGTTTGCGCCGCAAACCGCAATGATCACGGCAACAGGGGAATATCACGATGAACGATTATGCGGTTCTGTGGGAGTGGCTCGCCTTCGGCGTGCGCTGGCTGCATGTGATCACGGGCATCGCCTGGATCGGCTCCTCCTTCTATTTCATCGCGCTCGACCTCGGGCTCAAGCAGCGGCCGGGCCTGCCGAAGGGCGCCTATGGCGAAGAGTGGCAGGTGCATGGCGGCGGCTTCTACCACATCCAGAAATACCTGGTGGCGCCGGAGATGATGCCGGAGCACCTCACCTGGTTCAAATGGGAAGCCTATTCGACATGGCTGACCGGCTTTGCGATGCTCTGCATCGTCTATTATGCCGGCGCGCACCTCTTCCTGATCGATCCGAATGTGCTCGACGTTTCGGCGCCGGTCGCAATCTTGATCTCAGTCGCCTCGATCGCGCTGGGCTGGATCGTCTACGATCTCATCTGCAAATCGCCGCTCGGGCACAACGACACCGCGCTGATGGTCGTGCTCTTCGTCGTGCTAATCTTCATGGCGTGGGGCTATACGCACCTCTTCACCGGGCGCGCCGCGCTGCTCCACCTCGGCGCCTTCACCGCGACCATCATGTCGGCCAATGTCTTCTTCGTCATCATCCCGAACCAGAAGATAGTCGTCGCCGACCTGATCGCCGGCCGCAAGCCCGACCCGAAATACGGCCGCATCGCCAAGACTCGGTCGCTGCACAACAACTATCTGACGCTGCCGGTGATCTTCCTGATGCTGTCGAACCATTATCCGCTGGCGTTCGGCACGCGCTTCAACTGGATCATCGCGCTCCTGGTTTTCCTGATCGGCGTGCTCATCCGGCACTATTTCAACACGATGCATGCCCACAAGGGCCGGCCGAACTGGACCTGGCTGTTCGCAGGCATCCTCTTCATCCTCATCATGTGGCTGTCGACGGCGCCCAGCGTGCTCGGCGGCAATGGCGACAAGGTCTCGGCCGCGGCCCAACCCTACCTGGCGTCGGCCCAGTTTCCGCACGTGCGCGACACCGTCATGGGCCGCTGCTCCATGTGCCACTCCAAGGAGCCTTCCTATGAAGGCATCTACGAGGCGCCGAAGGGTGTGATGCTGGACACCGACGCCCGGATCGCCGAACATGCACGCGAGATCTACCTGCAGGCAGGCCGCAGCCACGCCATGCCGCCCGGCGGGAACGTGACGCAGATCACGCCCCAGGAGCGGCAGAGCATCGTCGCCTGGTTCGAGCAGGTGAGCGCCGCGAACTGAGATGGCCAACGAGACCGTTATCCGCGGGCGTCTGCTCGCCTTCCTGCGCGAGCCGAAGAGCGTCGACGACGTTGCCGCCTGCCTCTACGAGGAGGACGGCGCGCTTCTGGTCCGCGATGGCAAGATCGCGGCGCGGGGCGATCATGCCTCGGTGAGCAGGAAGGCGGGGGCGGGTGCGGCCGTCATCGATCATCGCCCCCATCTCCTCCTACCCGGCTTCATCGACGCGCATATCCATTATCCGCAGATGCAGGTGATCGCCTCCTACGGAGCCGAACTGCTCGAATGGCTGAACGAATACACCTTTCCCGAGGAGACGCGTTTTCGCGACGCCCAGCATGGCAGGCGCATTTCGCGGCTCTTCCTCGATGAGTTGATCCGCCACGGCACGACGACGGCGGCGGTCTATTGCTCGGTGCACAAATCCTCCGCCGAAGCCTTCTTTGCGGAATCGCATGACCGCGACATGCTCATGATCGCCGGCAAGGCGATGATGGACCGCAACGCGCCGGACGGCGTCACCGACACGCCGCAATCGAGCTATGACGACACCAAGGCGCTGATAGCGCAATGGCACGGCAAGGGGCGGCAGAACTATGCGATCACCCCGCGCTTCGCCATCACGTCCTCGCCCGAGCAGATGGAGATGGCCGGGGCGCTGGTGGAGGAGTTCCCCGACTGCCACATGCAGACGCATCTTTCGGAGAACCACGACGAGATCCTCCTGACGCAGGAGCTCTATCCCTGGTCGAAGGATTATACCGACGTCTATGATCACTATGGGCTGCTCGGGAAGAAGAGCCTGTTCGGTCACTGTATCCATCTTTCCGAGCGCGAGGCGGACGCCCTGTCCGAATCCGGTTCCGTCGCGGTGTTCTGCCCGACCTCCAACCTGTTCCTCGGTTCCGGTCTCTTCGACTACCAGCGCTACCGCAAGCGGGAAAAGCCGCTCAGGATCGCGTCCGCCACCGATGTCGGCGGCGGCACGAATTATTCGATGCTGAGGACGATGGACGAGGGCTACAAGGTGATCGCCTTGAACGGCGAGAAGCTGAACCCGCTCGCCTCGTTCTGGCAGATCACGCGCGGCAATGCCGAGGCGCTGTCGATCGGCGATCGCGTCGGTTCGCTGGAGGTCGGCAGCGACGCCGATATCGTGGTGCTCGATTCGCGCGCCACGCCGGCGATGCGGCTCAGGATGGAACGGACGGAGACCCTGGCCGAGGAGCTTTTCCTGCTGCAGACGCTCGGCGACGACCGTGCAGCGGTCGAGGTCTATGTCGCGGGAAGGGCGGCGAAGAGCGCGCTGGGCAAGGAATGAGGGAGGAATAATCCTGAAGGCCTTGAGCCCCTTCGCACATCCCTCTGTCCTGCCGGACATCTCCCCCTCAAGGGGGGAGATCACGCCGGCCGCTTTGGTCGACGCCATTCCTGTAATGTCGATTTCAGCGCGGGGTGCGATGCCATCGCCAATCTCCCTCCTTGAGGGAGAGATGTCCGGCAGGACAGAGGGGGGTAGCGCAGGGCACCTGCGCGGGCCTTTCACGACCATTCCGCCGCTCGCCGCATGACCCTCGACCCCAAACCCTTCCTGACGTCCCTTTTCGCCGCCGCCGTCGCCGCGGCCGATCCGGAGCGGACAATCCGCGCGCATCTGCCGGCGAAGCCCAGGGGCCGCACGATCGTCATCGGCGCCGGCAAGGGTTCCGCGCAGATGGCGCGGGCACTTGAGAAGGCATGGGACGGACCGCTCGAAGGCGTCGTGGTCACGCGCTACGGCTATGCCGCGCCCTGCGAGCGCGTCGAAGTGCTGGAGGCCGCCCACCCGGTGCCGGACGAAGCGGGGCTGAAGGCCGCGCGGCGGCTCCAGGATAGAGTCTCGGGCCTCGGCGAAGACGATCTCGTCATCGCGCTGATTTCCGGCGGCGGCTCGGCGTTGCTGCCGGCGCCCGCCGGTGCATTGACGCTTGCCGACGAGATCGCCGTCAACAAGGCCCTGCTCGCCTCCGGCGCACCGATCTCGGCGATGAACACGCTGCGCAAGCATATCTCCGCGATCAAGGGCGGCCGGCTCGCCGCGGCGGGGTGGCCGGCGAAGGTGGTCTCGCTCGTCGTCTCGGACATCCCGGGCGACAATCCGGCCTTCGTTGCCTCCGGCCCGACCGTCCCCGATAACGCCTCGCGGCGGGACGCGCTGGCGATCGCCGAAGCCTACCGTCTCGATTTGCCGGCGCCGGTCATGGCGCATCTCCGTTCATCCGAGGCCGATGCGCCGAAGCCGGACGATCCGCGCTTCGCCCGCAACGAGGTGCATGTCATCGCCTCGGCCGCCGTGTCGCTCGAAGCAGCGGCCGGCGAAGCGAAGCGTCGGGGCATCGAAGCCGTGATCCTTTCCGACGCCATCGAGGGCGAGGCGCGCGAGGTCGGCGGCGTGCACGCGGCGGTCGCACGCGAAGTGGCGCTGCGCGACCGGCCGTTCCGCAAGCCGGTCGTGATACTCTCCGGCGGCGAGACGACGGTGACGATCCGTGGCAAGGGCAAGGGTGGCCGCAACAGCGAATTCCTGCTCGCCTTCGCGCTTGGCATCGACGGCGTTCAGAATATCCACGCATTGGCCGCCGACACGGACGGCATAGACGGTTCGGAGGACAATGCCGGCGCGTTCTGCGACGGGACGACCGTGGCGCGCCTGAGAGAGGGCGGGCACGATGCCCGCGCGTATCTCGCGAACAACGACGCTTGGTCGGCCTTCCACGCGATCGGCGACCTCTTCGTGCCGGGGCCGACGGGGACCAACGTCAACGACTTCCGGGCGATCTTGGTGCGGTGACTGGTGTTTCCGTGCGTGGTTCGAGGCTCGCTGCGCTCGCA
Source organism: Rhizobiales bacterium 65-79 (assembly GCA_001896885.1). Classification (GTDB taxonomy): domain Bacteria; phylum Pseudomonadota; class Alphaproteobacteria; order Rhizobiales; family Rhizobiaceae; genus Mesorhizobium_L. The sequence goes on from MKRJ01000011.1 coordinate 146,489, forward strand.
CCTCACCATGAGGGAGGTCAGGGCCGGCCACTCCTCCTGAGAACGAGACAAGCAGACGCTAATAGCCATTTCGCGGCAAAGGCTGCCCATCCTCCCGAGAGGTGCAGGAAAGTAGCCTGTTGTTGAGGGTGCGAGACAAGCACAAGCCTCCCTCATCCTGAGGTGCGAGCGGGGCGAGCCTCGAAGGACGCACCCGCGCGTATCGTCCCTTACATCCCCGCCAGCTTCTTCACCTTCTTCATGTCGTCGAGGAACCTCCCCCGCTCCGCCTGCCTGGCGGCCTCGTCGGGAATGCGCAGCAGGTAGGAGGGATGGACGGTGATGAAGACCCTTAACCCGTCCTCGCGCTCGACGGTGGTGCCGCGCAGCTTGGTCACCGGCACGGCCTTGCCGAGCAGCGACTGCGCGGCCGTCGCGCCGAGCGCCACGGCGAGTTCGGGCCGGATCAGCTTCAGCTCGTTGCCGAGCCACCAGCGGCAGGCCTGGATCTCGCCGGCATTCGGCTTGGAATGGATACGTTTCCTGCCGCGCGGCTCGAACTTGAAATGCTTCACGGCATTGGTGACGTAGGTTTTCCTGCGGTCGAAATCGGCATCATCCAGGACCGCGTCGAACATTTTCCCCGCCGGCCCGACGAAGGGCTTGCCGGCCAGGTCTTCCTGGTCGCCCGGCTGTTCGCCGACGAAGACGACGGTCGCGTTTTCAGGGCCTTCGCCGAAAACCGCCTGGGTGGCGTCGCGCCAGAGCGGGCAGCGACGGCACTGGTCCACCTGCCGGCGCAGTTCGGCCAGCGTACCGGCTTCCTGCGACTGTTCCGCTTCGGCCTCCCCGGACCAATGCCGAGCGCGAACCGCCGCATGGTGTGGAGCTGATTTGGTGGGAGCTTTTGCGATCATTTCCTCTGCCGCCTTGTCGGCATTCCGGATCATCTCTGGAATGAGCGACGCTTCAGGAAGGTTCCGCCAGTATTTCTTCGGCATCTCGGCCTGCATCGCCTTTACCTTCAAGCGAGCGGGGTTGAAGATGCTACGGAAATAGGTGCGCCAAAGCTCGACGGTGGCGTCCTCAGCCGGCGCGTCAGAACGGCGGGCGCCGGGGCCGAGCGCCAGCCGCTCGCCGTCCCAGTCCGCCGAAGCGTGCGGCGTCAGGATCGTCCAGCGCATGCCGGTGAAACGGCGAACGAAGAAGGGAGCGTTGCGTTCGACGATGAAATGCTGCGGCTCGAACCAGGCAATGAAGCGCTCGCCGTCGCCATCCCCCATACGCGTGAAACGTACGAAAGCACGCATCTTGTGGATGTCGCGGCGCACCGCCCTTTCCATCTGCTCGAAACGCCGGACATCCGCGTCGGCGTGGATCTTCAGCAGATGCGGCTCGCGGCCGAGCCGGCAAAGCAGGCGGTAGAGAAAGCCGAAACGGTCGGGGTCGGAATGGCAGATGACGACAGCCGCCCGCTCGACGAACTCGCGTGAGACCTTGAGCTCTTTTCCTTTGGGCGGTTCGCGCAGGCTTTCGCCGGCGGCGAAGAGATCGTCGGTCTCGTTTCCTGAAATCGTCCAGAGGATTTCCCCGGGTGCGACGTCGTTCAGGGCGAGACGGCGCGCCGCATCGCGCCAGCCCTGGAAATCGGCCTCGCTGGAAAGGCGGACGATGCGGAGCGCGGATTTTCGCAAAACGGCGGCGATCATGGCTCAAAGCAAGGAAAGCTGTGTCGGTTGCGGGACAAGCCTTGCGCGCAGATGCACATCCTCGGTCGATTTTCCGGGTGACCAGCCTTCCGCTGCGACGAACGGCCGGACCTTGGCGATCGAGGCGCAGAGCCGGCCGATATCTTCCAGCCGCAGCCGCCGGAAACGCCGGCTTTCGATGATTTTCCCGACCGACCTGACGCCCAGACCGGGAATGCGCAGCAGGCACTCCCTCGATGCGCGGTTGACGTCGAGGGGGAAGAAGTCGCGGTGCGCCAGCGCCCAGGAAAGCTTGGGGTCGATGTCCAGATCGAGCATACCGTCGGGACGGGCTGACAGGATCTCCGGTTGTGAGAAGCCATAGAAGCGCATCAGCCAGTCGGCCTGGTAGAGGCGATGCTCGCGCATGAGCGGCGGCCTCGACATCGGCAGCACCGACTTCGAATCGGGGATCGGGCTGAACGCGGAATAATAGACGCGTTTCAGGCGATAGCTGCCGTAGAGCCGGGCGCTGGTCCTCAATATGCCGTCATCGTTCGTGCCGTCGGCGCCGATGATCATCTGCGTGCTCTGGCCAGCCGGCGCGAAACGCTTGCGCTTTTTCGTCTGCCTCGTCGGCTCCGCCATCTCCTCCATCCTGCCGCGCAATTTCGCCATCGAGACGCGGATGGTTTCCGGCCTCTTTTCGGGGGCCAGGCGCTTGACGCTTTCGTCCGTCGGGAGCTCGACATTGATGGAAAGACGATCGGCGTAGCGGCCGGCCCTGTCGACAAGCTCCTGCGAGCAATCGGGGATCGTCTTAAGGTGGATATAACCGGCAAAGCTTTCCTCCTCGCGCAGACGACGCGCAACTTCCGTGATTTCCGCCATGGTCTCGTCGGGCGAACGCACCACCCCGGAGGAGAGGAACAGGCCTTCGATATAGTTGCGCTTGTAGAATTCGACCGTGAGGCGGACCACCTCGTCTGCCGTGAACCGTGCTCGACGCACGTTCGAGGAAGAGCGGTTGATGCAATAGGCGCAATCATAGATGCAGAAATTGGTCAGCAGGATCTTGAGCAGCGAAATACAGCGGCCATCGGGCGCATAGGCATGGCAAATGCCCATGCCTTCCGTCGAGCCGATGCCGCGTGTCTTCAGCGAGTTGCGTCCGCCTGCGCCCGAGGAGGCGCAGGACGCGTCGTATTTGGCGGCGTCCGACAGGATTGCGAGCTTTTCCGTAAGGGTGAGGCGTGCCATATGTTCATGATATGTTCTATGCCTGCCACGCGCAATAAAGTTTGACGGTCTCACCCTATCGTGAAGAAGGCACGCCAGGACGGTCAGGCGCCGATGTCGATGACCCCGCAATCGCCGGCGTCGCTGCCGAAGACGAGACGCTTGCCTTCGGCGTCCCAGGCCATCGAGGTGACGGCGCCCTTGCCGGGGCGGCGCAGGAGCACTTCCTTCTGGTCCGCGATGCGGGCAACGAGCACCATGCCGTCCTGATAGCCGATCGCGACGATGTCCTCCGCCGGATGGCAGGCAACGTTCGTCACCATCGTGTCGCCGCGCGTGCCGAGCTCCGCCGGCGCCTTGCCCATCGGGCCGTCCTTGCCGGTGAAGGGCCAGACGATCGCGGCCGGCGCGCCGGAGGTCGCCAGCCAGCGCCCTTTGGGCGCCCAGGAGATGCTCTTGATCTTGGCCGGATAGCCGCTCATGCGCATGTGCCTGCCGTCGGCGAGCCGCCAGCCATGCAGCGCGTTCTCCTGCATGGTGGTGACGACATAATTGCCGTCCGGCGAGAAGGTGATGCCGGTATGCGCGCCGGCCCATTCGAGCTCGAGCGGCTTTCCCTCGGTAGCCGGGAAGGTCAGCGTCGCGCCGTTATAGCGCGCGATGCCGAGCCGCATGCCCTTCGGCGCGAACGCCAGGCCTTCGACCGAGCGCGGGCATTCGAAGGCGCGCGTCCTGCCGTCGCCGAGACGGACGGTCGCGGTACGGCCGGTGGCGTAAGCCACCGCGCCCTGCGGGCCGGCGGCGATGCTCGTGATCCATTTGCGGCCGGCCTCGGCGAGGATTTTCACCGTGCCGTCCGGCGAGATTTCGGCGACCTTGCCGTCCTCGCCGCCGGTCAGGAGCGTGCCGTTGTCGAGGGAAGGCACGGCGCAGAGCAGCCCGTCATGGACCTCCGCCGATTTATGGCCGTGGTCGAGGCGGTGGACGGTGCCGTCGGCGAGCGCGAAATGCGGAACGCCGCCGATGAAGGCGGCGGTCACGCAATGGCCGTCGAGGTCGAGCGGGGCAACGGTGGGCATCAGGCGGTCATGCCGCCAGACACGCGTCGAAGCTTTTCTTCAGCCGCTCGGCGTCGAGTTCGCGGCCGATGAAGACGAGCCGGCTTTCATGCTTCTCGCCATCCTTCCACGGACGCTGGTGGTCGCCCTCGATGATCATGTGCACGCCCTGGAGGACGTAGCGGTCGGGATCGTCCTTGAAGGCGATGATGCCCTTGAGGCGGAGTATGTTCGGCCCCTCCATCTGGGTCACCTTCTGGATCCACGGGAAGAATTTCCGGGAGTCCATCTCGCCGCCGCGCAGCGACACGGACTGCACCGTCACGTCGTGGATGTCCGACAATTCGCCGTCGTGGTGATGATGATGGTGGTGGTGGTGGTGGTGATGGTCATGACCATCGTGATCATGGTCGTGCCCGTTGTGGTCGTGTTCGTCGGCGTCGAGGAAGTGCGGATCGTTCTCCAGCGCGCGCTGAAGGTCGAAGGCGCCGCGGTCGAGCACCTCGCCGAGAGCGATGCCGGCGCGGGTGGTGCGGTGGATCTGCGCGGAGGGATTGATGGCACGGATCGTCGCCTCGACGTTCTTGAGCTCATCCTCGCTGACGAGATCGGTCTTGTTGAGCAGCACCACGTCGGCGAAGGCGATCTGGTCCTCGGCCTCGCGGCTGTCCTTCAGGCGCAAGGGGAGATGCTTGGCGTCGACCAGCGCCACCACGGCGTCGAGCCTGGTCTTGGCGCGCACGTCATCGTCCATGAAGAAGGTCTGCGCCACCGGCACGGGATCGGCCAGCCCGGTGGTCTCGACCAGGATGGCGTCGAAACGGCCGGGGCGCCGCATAAGTCCCTCGACGACGCGGATCAGGTCGCCGCGCACCGTGCAGCAGACGCAGCCATTGTTCATCTCGTAGATTTCCTCGTCGGATTCCACGATCAGGTCGTTGTCGATGCCGATCTCGCCGAATTCGTTGACGATGATGGCGTAGCGCTTGCCGTGGTCTTCCGAAAGGATGCGGTTCAGAAGCGTCGTCTTGCCGGACCCGAGGTAACCGGTCAGCACGGTCACCGGGATCTGCGCCTGGGTGTCTGTCATGATATGCCTCGTTCGGATGCGCGTGTCATATAGGACGCTTCGGCTTCGAATGCACGTCCCGCTTGCCCTGAAACCGGACTGTCATCCGGCTGTCATGCAACTCTGCAATTCAGGAGAAAGCGACGCCGGCAAAGCGTCGCGGGTCTCATGCGGCGATCCGGCGGTTGCGAAAGTTGCGGCCGCCGCTAATCTCCGGTTCCCTGTTGTCGCCACGATTGGGGGGAAGGAAAATCCATGGCCAAACCCGACAAGGCCCAGACGATGAACCTTCTGCAATCGGCCGCGCGGCTTTCGCGAACGTCGCTGGCAAGCCGGCTCAACGGGCACGGGCTCTATCCGGGGCAGGACCAGATCATGCTGGCGCTTGCCGGGGAAGACGGCCAGACGCCCGGGCAGCTTGCGCTCCGGCTGGGCGTGAGGCCGCCGACGATCACCAAGACCATCAACCGGCTGCAGAGCCAGGGTTTCCTCGCCAAGCAGGCCTCGGAGCAGGACGGCCGGCAGGCCCATGTGTTCCTGACTGAAGGCGGGCGGGACGCCATCAAGGCCATCGAGAAATCCGTCCGGAAGACGCAGAAGCTTGCTCTCAAGGGCCTCGACAAGAAGGACCAGAAGACGCTCGCCAAACTCCTGGTTCGCATCGAGGCGAACCTGTCGGACGCCGGTCATGGCGCAACGGACGAGGAAGTCGAAGAAGAGACGCCGGCCGCCGCCGAATAGCTTTTCTGCGCGGAAACGCTTATCGCCGTCATCCTCGGGCTTGTCCCGAGGATCTGCCCTGGCTGCCGGTTATCGTCGCGGAAATCGGCTTCTTGTTCTGTCGGAGCGGCTATAGATGCATCACCCGAAGCAGATCGTCGGGACAAGCCCGAGGATGACGGCGAGAGATGTGCGGGCTCTCCGAAGCCCCAACGTTTATCCGATCCCCCTCGGCGCGGGGAGTAGATGCCGGTGGACAGGAGGGGCAACAGCTCACCGAAAAAGCTTTGACCCGGCATTTCTTGATGGCATAAGCAGTTTTAAACTGTTTAAGAGCCGCAGGGCTGCTTTGCGGGGAGAGGGCGCTGGGTCAGAAGATCAAGCTTTCGACGATCGCCGACGCGCTGAAAGTATCGACGGCCACGGTATCGCTGGCGCTTCGCGATTCGCCGCTCGTCGCCGACAAGACGCGCGAGCGCATCAAGGAACACGCGCGCGCCATCGGCTATATCTACAACCGGAGGGCCGCGAGCCTCAGGACCTCGCGTTCCGGTATCGTCGGCGTCGTCGTCCACGACATCATGAACCCGTTCTACGCCGAGATCCTGCGCTCGATCGAATCCGAGCTCGATCGCGGCCGGCAGACCTTCCTGCTCTGCAACCACTATGACGAACTGGAGAAGCAGCGGACCTTCGTCGACACGCTCCTGCAGCTCGGCGCCGACGGTATCATCATGTCGCCGGCGATCGGCACCCCGAAGGAGGATATCGCGCTCGCCGAGGAGAACGGCCTGCCGGCGGTGCTCATCGCCCGCAGTGTCGAGGGGGCGGACGTTCCGGTCTTCCGCGGCGACGATGCCTACGGTATCGGGCTGGCGACCAACCACCTGATCTCGCTCGGCCACCGGCGCATCGCCATGATCGGCGGCGCCGACAATACCTCCACCGGGCGCGACCGCTATCACGGCTATGTCGTCGCCATGAAAAAGGCCGGGCTGCCCATCAGGCCGGACTGGCGGCTCTCCGGCCCGCGCACGAAACAGGCCGGCTTCGAGGCGGCGCAGCAATTCCTGGCGCTGAGGGACAAGCCGACGGCGGCGGTCTGCTGGAACGACCTCGTCGCGATCGGCCTGATGAACGGGATCGCCCGTGCCGGCATGGTGACGGGGGTGGATATCTCGGTGAGCGGCTATGACGACCTGGAGGAGGCGGCGATCGCCACGCCGGCCCTGACGACCGTCTGGAACGGGCAGCGCGAGGTCGGCCGTCGGGCGGCGCGGGCGCTTCTCGATCGGCTGGGCGGTATCGAGGTGCATGGCGGGCAGGAACTGATCCGCCCGGAGCTGCATGTGCGGCAATCGACCGGAAAGCCGAAAGAAAGATAAGGCGAACGCCGGCCGGCGTCCGCCTCTTCTGGGTCAGGCTGCGAACGCGTCTACATCGTGCCGATATCCTGGCACAGCGTCATGGTCATCGTGCCGTAGGAACCGCGCTGGCCCTTTACTCCGTCACAGCTCTTGGTGAGGGTAGCCTGGGACCGCGCATTCATTCCCTTGTAAATTTTCCTGATCTGCCGCTTGGACTTCAGCTTCGACATGGACCGGTTCGTGAAGAAGGGGCCCATTATGTCGGCATTCTTCTGGTAGAGCATCTTCTCGTCGCTGGATTTGTACATGCTGCCCGATACCGAGCCCGTATGCATATTGCTCGGTATAGCCGCCTTGCCTGCCTTGTCGGAAGCCGCGCCGGCGCCCATCGTCGTCGTCGCTCCGTTCTGGCCGCCCGTCGCGGAGCCCGTCCCGCTCGATTGCGCGAAGGCTGGACCGGCTACAAAGAGAGCGGCCGCGGCAGTCAAGGCGAATGTCCTGATTCTCATCGTCTTTCCTTTCCTTCTTCGTTAGGTTGCGCTCGGCAACTACGGACCCAACGGCCGCGCCACGGGCATGTTCCAGTCGGCCATTGAACATATTGTGAGGAATGCGGATGAAAGTTCTGGACGAGATTCATGTGCTGGTGCCGGGCAGGCTCAACGAACATGCGCTCAGGCGCATCCAGGACACTTTCGCGCTGGAGGCCATCCCAACCGGCGACGCGAAGCTGGTCACGTCCCGGATGGCGGAAGGCGTCCGCGGGATCGCTTCCATGGCGCCCGTCGACGCCGCCCTGATCGATGCGCTGCCGAGGCTCGAGGTCATCGCCAATTTCGGCGTGGGGTATGACGCCGTCGACGCCGCCCATGCCGCCCGCAAGGGCATCATGGTGACGAACACGCCGGACGTGCTGACCGAGGAGGTCGCCGATACCGCGCTCGGCCTTTTGATCAACACGGTTCGCGAACTGCCGAAGGCGGAGAAATGGCTGCGCGAAGGGCATTGGCCGAAGGAGGGTTCCTACCCGCTCGCCGGCACGACGCTGCGCGGGCGGCGCGCGGGCATCTTTGGCATGGGCCGGATCGGCACGGCGATCGCCAGGCGGCTCGAAGCCCTCGGCATGCCCGTCGCCTACCACAACAGGAGCCGGGTCGAGGGCGCGCCCTACGCCTACTATCCGAGCCTCCGCGCGCTGGCAGAGGCCGTCGACACGCTGATCTGCGTCGCGCCCGGCGGCAAGGGCACGGAAAAAGCCGTCAGCGCCGAAATATTGAAGGCGCTCGGACCGGACGGCGTCTTCGTCAATGTCGGGCGCGGCAGCTCGGTCGACGAGGATGCGCTGGCGGCGGCGCTCGAAAACGGCACGATACGGGCGGCGGGGCTCGATGTTTTCGCCAGGGAGCCGAACGTTCCGCAACGGCTGCTCGATCTTCCCAACGCGTGCCTGCTGCCGCATGTCGGATCGTCGACCGTGCATACGCGCAACGCCATGGCCGACTTGCAGGTCGAGAATCTCGTTTCGTGGTTTTCCGAGGGGAGGGCGCTTACGCCGGTTCCGGAGACGCGGGACGTCCGCCCTAAAACTTAACAGGTATTAACGCCTGTTTAAGAGTTGGCTCCCATCCTGACGGCGCAAGGCGGCAATTCGAGCCGTGGCCGGGGGGCCGGAACATGAATCTGCTATCGATCGGAATGGTGGCCGGACTGGCCGCGACGCTCGGCGTGGCGGCCCTGAAGCCACCCGTGGCTACCGACGCGGCGCCGACGCGAAGCACCGAGACGTCGTCCAAGCCAGGCACGCTCTTCCGGCTGGAAACGCCGGGCGGCGCGATGAGCTGCATCATCCGCAAGGGACGAACGCTGTCGGCCGGACGGTCCCTCCTCCTGCCTGGCCCGCATTGCGCCGCGATCTTCGCCCCGCTCGCGAAGGCCACCATGTGGCGGCAGGGCGATGACGGTACCGTCGATTTCCTCGGCGAGGGCGGGCGGACGCTGGTCCGGTTCGCATTGGCGGACGGCGCGGGCTACGAATCCGTGCGTCCGCGGTCCAGGATATTCTCGCTCATCGCCGAATAGCGGGCTCAGGGCCTGTCCTCGCGGCCGAGCACGATCGGCTCGCCATGCGGCGTCGCCCGCGCCGCGCGATCCCACGCATCGTGGCGCTCGCGGATTTCGCTTTCCGACACGACCCGCTTGCGCTGCAGCAGCGTCTCCAGCGCGGTAAGCCAGCCGCCATAGTAGCCGTCATTGCCCGGTTCGGCGTCTCCGTCTTTCAGGGCGGCGCCGAGGGCTTCGGCCCATTCCTTCCAGGTGAAAAGACCTTTGCCGTGCGCCTCCACGGCCATGGCGAAAGCCTGCGCCTGCCAAGGAGCCGAAAAGACCGGCTCGCCATCGTCCCCGCGCGGAATCGCCGGCATATCTTCCTCAGGCCGGCTCAAGGTAAGGCTCCCAGCAATCCGCGGTGACGCTGTCATGGGCGGCGCGGCCGTCGCCCCAAAGTTCCCTTGCGGCAAACCGCACCGAATAAAGCCATCGGGGATCCTCGCCGCCGCCATGGGCATTCGTATCGGGAAAGACATGGACGCCGTGGACGCGCACGATCTCGCCGGCGTGACCGCGCAGGTAGCGCGGCAGGCGCGTATGCGTGCGCGGATGCATATTGCGGGCGCGGACACGGTCGCCGACCGTGAAGCGGGCCGGCATGGCCGGCTCGCGCTCCGTCGGCGATCCTCTCGCCATCGCCGCGGCGACATCATTGCCATGCAACACGCGCGCGACGGGTTTCCTCGCCAGCACGCGGCCCTCTTCCAACTCGCCATCGACGAGAAGACCACGCTCGCGCATCAGCTTCAGGAGCGCGTTGAACCAGATAGCGTAATAGCTCGAAGACAGATATTCGGCCGGCGGCAGGCTCTCGCGGGCGAAGCGGGATGCGTCGAGCGTCCACGAACCGGTCGCGCCCATGGCGAGCGTCAGCGCGAAGGCGCGGCGTTCCCATTCGGCATGGAAGGGAGGTTCGTTGTCCTCCCGCTGCACCGGGCCGAAGCCCATCATGCCGCCAAGATCGGCCGCCCCGTTCATGACGCCCCGCCGGGCTCGCGCGCGACGCCGGCGCCGATCATGGAATCGCGCGTCACCAGTTCGGCGAGTTCGGCTTCGCTCATCGCCTCGGTCCCTTGCGGGCGGCGCGGCAGGACGAGATAGCGGATTTCTGCCGTCGAATCCCAGACGCGCAGCTCCGTTTCCTCCGGTAGATCGAGGCCGAATTCGGCGAGCACGCCGCGGGGGTCGATGACGGCGCGCGAGCGATAGGCCGGCGATTTGTACCACACCGGCGGCAGGCCGAGCACGGACCACGGGTAGCAGGAGCACAGCGTGCAGACGACCAGATTGTGCACCTTGTCGGTGTTCTCGACCGCCACCATGTGCTCGCCCTGTCGGCCCGTATAGCCGAGCGAGGCGATGGCCGCCGTGGCGTCGTCCATGAGCCAATCACGATAGGCCCGGTCGCTCCATGCCTTGGCGACGACGCGGGCGCCGTTCTTCGGCCCGATCCTGGTTTCGTAGGTCTCGATCAGCGCATCGAGCGCCGCGCGGTCGACATAGCCCTTCTCGATGAGCAGCGATTCCAGCGTGCGGACACGAAGCTCGGTTTCCGAGAGTTCGGAATTGTCGTGGTGGTGGTCGTGGCCATGATGATGGTCATGATCGTGGTGGTGCCTGTCGCCGGACATGACCTACTCCGCCGCCGGCCGCATCGCGGCGCGCGCATCGGCATGGGCGCGGACGGCGTCGCCGAAGGCCTCGAAGATACGACGTGAAGCATCGTCCTTGTGCGCCCAGTATTCGGGATGCCATTGGACGCCGACGGCGAAGGCCGGCGCGCCTCGGACCGAGACCGCCTCGATCGTACCGTCTTCGGCGACCGCCTCGATGTCGAGGCGCGGGCCGGGCCGGTCAATCCCCTGCCGATGCAGCGAGTTCACGCTGATGTCGCCGGCGCCGAATACGCCGGCGAGGCAGCTTCCCGGCCTGATCGATACCTTCTGGCGGATGGCAAAGCGTTCGTCCTGGTTGACGCTCGCCGGCGCGCGGTGATCGATCGCTCCGGCGCGCTCCTGGATCTCGCTCGCCAGCGTGCCGCCGAGCGCGACGTTCATCTCCTGTATGCCCCGGCATATGGCCAGCAGCGGGACGCCATGGCTTACCGCCTTGCGGATCAATGGCAGGGTGGTGGCGTCGCGCGCGGGATCGTAAGGGCCGTCCGCCTCGGTCGCTTCGCGGCCATAGAGCGAAGGATGCACATTGGTCTTGGACCCGGTCACCATGACACCGTCCACGGTGGCCAGGAGTGAATCGAAATCCAGCCTTTCGCCGAAGGAAGGAACGAGGACGGGCAGGACGCCGGCGGCCGAGACGGCGGCCTCGATATATTGCTGAGGCGCCGCGTGCCAGGTGTAGTTCTCGAACGCCCTTACATCGGTGGCGACGGCGACCAGCGGCTGCTTCATCGGAGACCTCGGATAGTGCGGCGCATCGGCGCCCGATGCGAAAATAATATGCTTTTCCGGCATTTCCAATCCGGCGCCCGGCGGCGCCTGTCGATCCGGCGCCGGGCATGGCGTATTGCATGCTGGACTAACAGGTAGTGCCGTGTATTGATGACACGCAGCGTGGTGGGGCCAAGGGGAAAACATAGCCCGACCTTCGCTTTGGTAAACTTGGGAGGAATTCAATCAATGGATCGTCGTACGTTTTTCAAAAAGGCGGGGATCGCCGGTGCCGGCGCTGCGGCCGCCACCGGCCTTGCGGCGCCGGCTATTGCGCAGTCGCAGCCGAAGGTGGCGTGGCGCTGCGCCTCGTCCTTCCCGAAGTCGCTCGACACGATCTTCGGCGCCGCGCAGACCATGGCCGACTACGTCAACGAGGCGACGGACGGCAATTTCAACATCCAGGTCTTCGCGGCCGGCGAGCTCGTTCCGGGCCTGCAGGCTATGGACGCCGCGGCCGCCGGGACCGTCGAGATGTGCCACACCGCCTGCTACTATTACTGGGGCAAGGATCCGACCTGGGCGCTCGGCACCTGCGTGCCGTTCAGCTTCAACGACCGCCAGATGAACGCATGGCTCTATTTCGGCGGCGGCAACGATCTCCTGAACGAGTTCTTCGCGACGCAGAAGCTCTATGGCATTCCCGCCGGAAACACCGGCGTGCAGATGGGCGGCTGGTATCGCAAGGAGATCAATACGGTCAACGACCTCAAGGGCCTCAAGATGCGCATCGGCGGCTTCGCCGGGAAGATCATCGAGAGGCTCGGCGTCGTGCCGCAGCAGATCGCCGGCGGCGATATCTATCCGGCGCTGGAAAAGGGCACGCTCGACGCCTGCGAATGGGTCGGCCCCTATGACGACGAGAAGCTCGGCTTCTACAAGGTCGCCAAGTACTATTACTACCCCGGCTGGTGGGAAGGCGGCCCGACGCTTCACTCGCTCATCAATCTCGATAAGTGGAACGGCTTGCCGAAGGCCTATAAGGCAGCGCTGAAATCGGCCTGCGAGGCCGCCAATTGCGACATGATGGCGAGCTACGATTACAAGAATCCGGCCGCCTTGAAGCGGCTGGTGGCCAACGGCGCGGTCCTGCGGCCTTTCAGCCAGGAGATCCTGGAAGCCTCGTTCAACGCCTCGCAAGATACCTACAAGGAGATCACAGCGTCCAACGCAGGCTTCAAGAAGATATTCGACAGCCAGCGCGCCTTCCTCAAGGACGCCTATCTCTGGGACCAGGTCGCCGAATACACCTTCGACACGTTCATGATGATCCAGCAGCGCGCCGGAAAGCTCTGAACGGTTTCGTATCGAAAGCAAAAGCCCCGGAGCGTTGCCGCTCCGGGGCTTTTTCGTGGGGACAGGAGTTGCGCCGACACGCCGTCAGTTGAACTTCGGCGGCTGGCTGAGATCGGTGGCGGGCGGTTGCGTCGCGGGCTTGGCCGCGCCGCCGCTGCCGTTCAGGGCCGGCGGCGTGCCGCCAAGGCCGGGAGGGGTGCCTTGCAGGCCCGGCGACTGGGCGCCCCCACTGCCCGGCACCGCGAACGGATTGAAGCCCATCCCGCCGCCGCCGAGACCGGGGATCTCGATCTTGATCTTGTTGACGTCCTCATGCACGGTATCGGCCTTGTAGCGCATCACCATCTGCGGGAAAGTGATGGTGAGGCCCACCATGACGACCTGGATGATGACGAAAGGCACCGCGCCCCAATAGATCTGGCCGGTCGTGACCGGCGCGATCTTCTTGCCCGTGATCTTGTCGATATAGGGTACGCGCGCGGCGACGGAGCGCAGATAGAAGAGCGCGAAGCCGAAGGGCGGGTGCATGAAGCTCGTCTGCATGTTGACCCCGAGAAGCACGCCGAACCAGATCAGGTCGATGCCGAGCTTGTCCGCGACCGGCGCGAGCAGCGGTATGAGAATGAAGGCGAGCTCGAAGAAATCGAGGAAGAAGGCGAGCACGAAAACCAGGATATTGACGACGATCAGGAAGCCGAGTTCGCCGCCCGGCACCGACAGCAGGAGATGCTCGACCCACAAATGGCCGTTGACGCCGTAGAAGGTGAGCGAAAAGGTGCGCGCGCCGATCAGGATGAAGAGCACGAAGGAGGAGAGCCGGGTCGTCGAGGTGAGCGCCTGCCGGACCACGTCCATCGAGAGCCGGCCTTTCGCCGCCGCCATGACGAGCGCGCCGACCGCGCCCATCGCCCCTCCCTCGGTCGGCGTCGCGATGCCGAGGAAGATGGTGCCGAGCACGAGGAAGATAAGCGCCAGCGGCGGAATGAGCACGATGACGACCTGCTGCGCCAACCGCGACATCAGACCGATCTTCAGGCCCTTGTCCAGGATCGCGGCGACGTAGATGACGATGATGCCGATGGTGGCGCCCCAGATGTCGGCGTTCTGGCCGTAATGGGGGATCAGGATCAGGTTCGCGCCATAGGCGATGGCGGCCGCTATCACCAGCGCCACGATCAGCGAGGTGACGCCTGAGCCGAGGGTACGCGCCTCGGGCGGCAGCGCCGGCATGGAGTCCGGCTTGATGATCGTCATGACGAGGACGTAGAGCATATAGAGGCCGGTCAGCACGAGACCGGGCACGATCGCGCCCGCGTACATGTCGCCGACCGAGCGCCCGAGCTGATCGGCGAGCACGATCAGGACCAGAGAAGGCGGGATGATCTGGGCGAGCGTTCCGGATGCCGTGATGACGCCGCTGGCGACGCGCCGGTCATAGCCGTAGCGCAGCATGATCGGCAGCGAAATCAGGCCCATGGCGATGACGGAGGCAGCGACCACGCCGGTCGTCGCCGCAAGCAAGGCCCCGACGAAGATCACGGCATAGGCGAGGCCGCCGCGGATCGGCCCGAACAACTGCCCGATCGTATCGAGCAGGTCCTCTGCCATGCCGGATCGTTCCAGGATGATGCCCATGAAGGTGAAGAATGGGACGGCAAGCAGCGTCTCGTTAGACATGACGCCCCAGAAGCGCTCGGGGAGCGCGTAGAGGAGCGGCCAGGACAGCGAAATGCTGCCGCCCGAAAAAGGGGCCAGCTCCACGCCGACAAAGAAGAAAAGAAGTCCGTTGGCGGCGAGCGCGAACGCGGCGGGGTAGCCGATGATAAGGAAGACCACCAGCGAGGCGAACATGATTGGCGCCATGTTCTGCGCGATCAACTCGATCATCAGCGGATCTCCGACGGATCGAGTTCCTCGATATCGTCGAGGGATTGATGCGTGGCGACGTGCTGGTGCTCGTCCGGGATGAGGCCGCGCATGATGGCGATCTTCTTGACGATCTCCGATGCGCCCTGCATCGCAAGCAATGCGAAGCCGAGGAGGAGCATCAGCTTGCCAGGCCAGATGATGAGGCCACCGGCATTCGTGGATACCTCGCCGGAATGATAGGAAAGCAGGACGTAGGGGAAGAAGTAGGCCAGCATCAGGAGCACGAAGGGCATCAGGAAGAAGATGTGCCCGAAGAGGTCGACGGCGTTCTGCCTGCGGCGGGAATACATGTTGTAGAGGATGTCGATGCGGATGTGCTCGTTCTGCTGCAGCGTGTAGGCCGCGGCGAGGAGATAGGCCGCGCCGAACAGATACCATTGCAGTTCCAGCCACGCGTTGGAGGCGACGTCGAAGACCTTCCTCGATATCGCGTTGCCCGCGCTGACGAGGACGGCAAGCAGGATCAGCCAGGAAACCGCCTTGCCGACAAGGGCGTTGGTCCTGTCAATGAAGCGCGCGATGGCGAGCAGCCCCGACATCCGGCAATCGAACAGGACCGTCCACAGAATGGCGAGGACCACGACCAGGGCGATCGCACCGATCGTCGCCGTCGCGGGCGCAATATGAATGGCAAGATGGAATCCCACCCGTTTCCCTCCCCTCAACGAGCGCCGGTCGGCCGCTCCCTCGACGGCGTTCCGGAACAGTTTTCCCCGGACCGTGCTTTTGAACGTGTCCGAGAATCACGATTTTTCCTAACAGCTTTGCCGCCTCGTGCAAACAAAATGGTTCGGCGGGCGTATCCATCCCGAAGTTCGCACCGCGTCGCCGGCCGAAGGCCTTTTGACGGGACCGCGAACCCGAGGTCGTTGCCGGGATTCTCCCCGCTCTCCTGATGAATCCATATTTCGGTTACGATGGGGACAGAATCCGCTTGATATAATAAGCCAGGTGATTATATCACCGCTTATGGCTTCGTCCAGGAACACTCTCAACGGCTTCGGCTACCTGCTCAACGACACGTCGCGGCTGTTGCGGCGGTGTTTCGAGCAGAAGGCGGCCGACTACAACATCACCTCCGCGCAATGGCGCGCCATGGCGCAACTGTCCCGCAATGACGGGCTGACCCAGGTCGCGCTGGCGCATCTTCTTGAAATCGAGCCCATGAGCGTCTGCCGCCTGATCGACCGGATGGAAGCCGGCGGCTTCGTCACGCGTCATCCCGATCCTGCGGACAAGCGTGCGAAACTCGTTTACCTTACGGACAAGTCTCGCGCGCTCCTGGATATCATCAGGGTTGTGGCGATGGAGGTTTACGAAGATGCTTTCGCCGGCTTCGATGAGGAAGAGCGGCTCCGGCTCGTCGGCGCGCTCAACAGAATAAACGCGAACCTTTCCGGGGTGATCGCGGTTCGCGAGGAAGAAATTGCATGAATGCCCGTGTCGAAGTGCCGGCGGACGCCAGGACGGCCGTTCCGGAAGCCACCTTTCCCACCAAGAAGCGCAAGCGGCGCTTCCTGCGCTTCGGGCTGATGATCATCGTGCCGCTGCTGCTTTTGGTCGGCGGCGGCTATTTCTGGCTGACCGGGGGCCGCTACATCGAGACCGACAACGCCTATGTCAAACAGACGATGGCGGCGGTCTCGGCGGATGTCGCCGGCAAGATCGTCGAAGTCGACGTCATCGAGAACCAGAAGGTCAAGGCCGGAGACGTGCTCTTCAAGATCGATCCGGAGCCTTTCCGCATCGTCGTCGACCAGGATGAAGCGGCGCTGGCCAACGCCAGGCTGCAGGTCAAACAATTGCGAGCCGCCTACGCCACCGCGGAAGCCAAGCTCGAGGCGGACAAGGCAACCGCCGAGATCCGGCATCGCGAGCTGACACGGTCAGCCGACCTGGCCGGCAAGGGATTTGCCGCCGCCTCGGCGCTGGACGAGAGCCGTCTTGCCGCGCAGCAGGCCGACGCGCAGGTGGATCTCTCGCAGAAGGCCGTGGAAGCGGCGGCCGCGGCACTGGACGGCAAGCCCGATGCGCCCATCGACGACCATCCTATCGTCCAAGCCGCGCTGGCGGCGAGGGAGAAGGCCCAACTCGATCTGGCAAGAACGACGGTCAGGGCGCCGAAGGCCGGCATCGCCAGCCAGGTTTCGAAACTCAATGTCGGCCAATACGTCTCGGAGGGCAGCGAGATGCTGTCGATCGTCGAGACGAGCGACACCTGGATCGAAGCCAATTTCAAGGAAACGCAGCTCACCGACGTACGCCCGGGGCAGCCGGCCGTGGTGACGGTCGACACCTATCCGGGTCTCAAGCTCGAAGGCCGGGTCGAATCGATCGGCGCGGCGACAGGCTCGGAATTCTCCCTGATCCCGGCGCAGAACGCGACCGGCAACTGGGTGAAGGTCGTGCAGCGCATTCCGGTCAGGGTGCGCGTCGACGAGAAGGGCGCGGACATATTGCGCGCCGGCATGAGCTCGGACGTGACGATCGATACGGGCAAGACAAGGCTCGATCGAGGGATATTCTGACATGAGCGCAGCGGCCGCAGCCGGGCAGGCGGCGGAGCCGGTAGAAAACCGCGGCGCCATCACCGTCGCGGTGATGCTGGCGACGATCATGCAGGTGCTCGACACCACGATCGCCAACGTCGCGCTGCCGCACATGCAGGGCAGCCTCAACGCGGCGCAGGACCAGATCACTTGGGTGCTGACGTCCTATATCGTCGCCGCCGCCATCATGACGCCGGTGACCGGCTGGCTGTCGGACCGGATGGGCCGCAAGAACCTCTTCCTCGTATCCGTCGCGGGCTTCACGGTTGCTTCGGTCGCCTGCGGCATCGCCACGAGCCTGCCGGAAATGGTCGTATACCGCCTTTTCCAGGGCCTGTGCGGCGCCGCGCTGGTGCCCCTTTCGCAGGCCGTTCTCCTCGACATCAATCCGCGCGAGCGCCACGGTCAGGCGATGGCGATGTGGGGCGCCGGCATCATGGTGGCGCCGATCATCGGGCCGACGCTCGGCGGCTGGCTGACGGAAAGCTACAACTGGCGCTGGGTGTTCCTGGTCAACCTGCCGGTCGGTATCCTCGCCTTTTCCGGCATCCTGGTCTTCCTGCCCAAGGGCGTGAGGCGCGAACGCCGCTTCGACCTGTTCGGATTCGCCATGCTGTCGCTCGCCATCGGCGCGCTGCAGATGATGCTCGACCGCGGCGAGCAGCTCGACTGGTTCAATTCGGTGGAAATCTGGATCGAGTTCGCCCTGACGATCACGGGCGTATGGGTGTTCGTCGTTCATTCGCTGACGGCGGAGAAGCCTTTCATCGATATCGCGATGTTCCGGGACCGCAATTTCTCGATGGGCCTGATCTTCATCTTCATCATCGGCATCGTGCTCCTGGCGAGCCTGGCCCTGTTGCCGCCCCTGATGCAGAGCCTGCTCGGCTATCCCGTCATCACGACCGGCCTCGTGATGGGGCCGCGCGGCGTCGGAACCATGATCTCCATGATCATCGTCGGGCGGCTGACGCGGATCGTCGACGCGCGAATCCTGGTCTTCGTCGGCCTGGTGCTGACGGCCTACTCGATGCACATGATGGCGGGCTTCTCGATCATCATGTCGGAATGGCCCTTCATCACCAGCGGCATCGTCCAGGGGATCGGCATGGGTCTCGTGTTCGTGCCGCTTTCGACGCTTGCCTTCGCCACGCTGCCGCCGCACTACCGCACCGACGGGACAGGGCTGTTCAGCCTCGTGCGCAACGTCGGCTCGAGTATCGGCATCTCGGTGGTTTCGACCGTTCTGGCGCAGATGACGCAGATCAACCACGCTGAGATCGGCAGCCTTTTGACGCCGTTCAACCGCAACGTCATCAATCAGGCACCGGGGCTTCTGTCAGGGGATCCCATGACGCTCGCCAACATCGACGGCGAGGTGACGCGCCAGGCGGCCATGATCGGTTATCTGGATGATTTCAGGCTGATGATGGTGATCTGCCTGGTCGCGATGCCGATCATCCTGCTCCTGCGCTCGCCGCACCACCAGAAGGGAGACGCGGCCGCCCATGCGGTGATGGAATAGCGCCTCCAGCGGAACCATCACCAGCATCCGCCGTTTGAGATCGCATCCGCGCCGCGCAAGACAGCGCGACGTTTGCTCGAATGCGAGACGGCGATCCGCGTGGCGACAAGCTCCCGAAATGAGGAAGTGCGCAAGGAGGTCATCCCCTCCGCCGTGGCGACCGTCGAGGCGCCGCGCGCCGAGGATGCCCGCCGGGTGCCCGGCGATGAAAACGACCGCGGTGATGGCGACGCCGGCGAGCGCGCCAAGAGCGAGCAAGGGAAAGCCGGGCTGCTCGGCTTCCCGAGGAAGCATCCGGTCCTCTCCGTCATCATTCTTGTTGTACTTGCCGCCGTCATCGTCGGCGCCATCCTCTGGTGGCTGCATGCGAGACAGTACGAATCCACCGACGATGCATTCATCGCCGCGCGGACGGTAACCATCGCCGCCGAGGTCAGCGGCCGCATCGCCGAGGTGCCCGTAGACGACAACCAGGAGGTGAAGGCGGGCGATGTCCTGATCCGCATCGACGACACGAATTATCAGGCGGCGCTCAAACAGGCTGAGGCGCAGGTCGCCGAGGCGAACGCCGCGATCGCCAACGTCCTGGCACAGACCGAGGCGCAGGGCGCCAAGGTGGACGCGGCGCGCCAGCAGGTCGCAGAGGCCCAGGCGGCGTTGCAGTTCGCCAAGGACCAGAACAAGCGCAACCAGGAACTCCTGAAGAAGGGAGCGGGCACGGAGCAGGCCGCGCAGCAATCGGCCTCGACGCTGCAGCAGGACCAGGCGACGTTGGACAGCGCCGAGGCGAACGCCGCCGCCGCCGAAAAGCAGATCGCGGTGCTCCAGGCGCAGAAGGAAAGCGCGACGGCGCAACTGCAGGCGGCCGAGGCCGGCCGCAAGGAAGCCGAGATATCCCTTTCGCACACGATGATCAAGGCGCCGGTGGACGGCCGCGCCACGAACATTTCAGCCGCCAAGGGAGGATACGCGCAGCCCGGGCAGGCACTGATGATGTTCGTGCCGAAGGAGGTTTGGGTCACCGCCAATTTCAAGGAGACGCAGCTTGATCTCATGCGTCCCGGCCAGCCGGTCGACATCGAGATCGACGCCTATCCCGGCAAGACATTCCATGGCCATGTGGACAGCATCCAGGCGGGCAGCGGAACCGCTTTCAGCCTGCTGCCGGCGGAGAACGCCACGGGCAACTTCGTCAAGGTCGTGCAGCGCGTGCCGGTGAAGATCGTCTTCGACCACCCGCCGGACGTCTATCTCGGCCCGGGATTTTCGGTCACGCCGACCGTCAAGGTGCGCTGACATGGCCGGCGTCCCACAAGACGGCGAGAGCCGCTCGGCGGCCGGCGGGCGCAACCCGTGGATCATCGCCGTCGTCGTCTCGATCGCCACGTTCATGCTGGTGCTCGACACCTCGATCGCCAATGTGGCGCTCCGCAACATCGCCGGCAGCCTTGCGGCGGGAACGGACGAAAGCACCTGGATCATCACCACCTATCTGGTGGCGAACTCGGTCGTGATCCCCGTCAGCGGCTGGCTCGCCAGCGTCATCGGCCGCAAACGCTATTACATGCTGTGCGTGGCGACCTTCACGGCGGCCTCGCTTCTTTGCGGCCTCTCGACCAGCCTCGGCATGCTGATCTTCTTCCGCATCCTGCAGGGGCTGGGCGGCGGGGGGATGGCGCCCTCCGAGCAATCCATCCTCGCCGATACCTTCCCACCGGAGAAACGTTCGCAGGCCTTCGCGCTCTACGGCATCGCCATCATCGTCGCGCCGACGGTGGGTCCGACGATCGGCGGATGGCTGACCGACCATTTCTCGTGGCACTGGATATTCTTCATCAACGTGCCGTTCGGCATCCTGTCGCTTTCGCTGGTGCAGTGGCTGGTGGCGGAGCCTGAAATCCTTCGACGCGAGCGGAACGGAAGGCTGCGGGGCGGGCTGAAGATCGACTGGATCGGGTTCCTGCTGGTGGCGCTGGCGCTCGGGTCGCTGGAAATCTTTCTTGACGAGGGGCAGCGCAACGACTGGTTCGCGTCGAACTTCATCACCGCTTTCGCGCTGGTTTCGGTCGTGTCGTTCGTCTTGCTCATTCCGTGGGAACTCAGCCGGGCGGATCCGGTCGTCGACATGCGGCTCGTCTTCACGCGCCAGTTCGGAACGTGCTTCCTGGTGATGATGGCCGTTGGCGCCGTGCTGTTCAGCACGACGCAGATCCTGCCGCAGCTGCAGCAATCGACTTTCGACTACACGGCAACGCTTTCCGGCCTGTCGATGATGCCCGGCGGCATCTGCATGCTGATGCTGATGCCGGTCTCCGGCTTCGTTTCCGGCGTCGCCCAGCCGAAATACCTGATCATGGCGGGAATGACGGCCGTGGCGATAGCACTATGGCACCTGACGTCCCTCTATCCGGAAGCCACGTTCAGCTTCTTCGCCTATGCGCGCATCTACCTGATGATCGGGCTGCCCTTCCTCTTCATCCCGATCTCGACGGCCGCCTATGTCGGCCTGCCGGGCGAAAAGACCAACCAGGCTTCCTCGCTGATCAATGTCGCGCGCAATATCGGCGGCAGCGTCGGCGTCTCGCTGTCGAACACCGTGCTGGCGCAGGGCATGCAGGTTCACCAGTCGCACCTGGTGGCGAACACGGTTCCTTCCTCGCCCGCCTATCAGCAGGCGATCCGGCTGGCGACGCAGCATTTGATGGCGCAGGGATCGAACATGGTGGAAGCCCAGCGTCAGGCGGTCGGCCTTCTCGCGGAGACGATCGCAAGGCAGGCTTCCCTGCTGGCCTATATCGACGTGTTCCGCTACAGCGCCATCGCGACGGCGGTGCTCGTGCCGCTGGCGCTTCTCCTGAAGTCTGCTCCCCAGCGCGGTCAGTCGCGGCGGGACCTGCAGGCGGCCGAATAGAGGCGGAAGGCTTCCAGCGTCGCCTCGCTGACATGGTGCTCGATGCCTTCAGCGTCGCGGCGCGCGATCTCGGGATTTACGCCGATGTCGATCAGGAAGCGCTCCACGATGCCGTGACGGACGCGGCTCTCTTCGGCAAGCGCGCGGCCGCGCTCGGTCAGGAACACGCCGCGATAGGGCTTGCGCGAAACCAGCCCTTCATCGATCAGCCGCTTCAGCATCCGGGCGACCGTCGGCTGCGCGACGCCGAGCCGCGCGGCGATGTCGACCTGGCGCGCCTCGCCGCCGTCGCGGATCAGGTCGTCGATCAGCTCGACGTAATCCTCGAAGAGCTCGACCTTGCGGGCCTCGCGCGCCTGGCGGAAGGCTTCCGCCTGAATGTCCGCGTCCGGAAGCGAAAGATCGTCGGCTTGCGTCGGTCGGCTCACTGTCCTTGTCCCGGCGGTTCTCCCAATCGTCTCTTTTGCGTCAGCGGAGCGGGAATTGGAACCCCTCCCGAACCGTCGGAAGATGGCAGCGGCATCTTGACAAGGCGTCAGTTAGCATTAACTCTCAATTATAGCACATGCTATATCAAGATGTCCGCCATGCTTCAGACCACCTCCCGTTCATCGGACGAAAGCCGCCTCGACCCGGTCGAAGGCGAAAGAGCGAGCCTGGCCGAGGTGAACTCGACGGTCGCGGTCCCGCAGGGCGCCTCGTGGCTCCGGCGGCTGTTCGCCTTCGCCGGGCCGGGCTACATGGTCTCGGTCGGCTACATGGATCCGGGCAACTGGGCGACCGATCTCGCGGGCGGCTCGAAATTCGGCTATACGCTTCTGTCGGTCATCCTGCTTTCCAATCTCATGGCCGTCCTGCTGCAGGCGCTGGCCGCCAGGCTCGGCATCGCCACCGGCCGCGATCTGGCGCAGGCATGCCGCGCGCACTATCCGCGGCCGGTAAACCTGGCGCTGTGGTTTCTCTGCGAACTGGCCATCATCGCCTGCGACCTCGCCGAGGTGATCGGCAGCGCGATCGCGCTCAACCTGCTCTTCGGCATCCCGCTGATCGCCGGCGCGCTGATCACCGCCTTCGACGCTTTCCTGGTGCTTCTGCTGATGAACTGGGGCTTCCGCTACATCGAAGCCTTCGTGGTGGCGCTTCTCGTCGTCATCTCCGTCTGCTTCGGCATCCAGATGGTCGCGGCGCAGCCGGCGATCGGCGAACTGCTAAGCGGCTTCGTGCCTTCGGCCGAGATCATCCGGCATCCGGAGATGCTCTACATCGCCATCGGCATCATCGGCGCCACCGTTATGCCGCACAACCTCTATCTCCACTCCGCCATCGTGCAGACGCGCGCCTATGAACGCAGCCCGAAGGGAAGGCGCGAGGCGGTCAGGTTCGCGACGATCGATTCGACCGTGGCGCTCATGCTGGCGCTGTTCGTCAATGCGGCCATCCTCGTGGTCGCGGCGGCGACCTTCCACACGAGCGGCCACAGCGAGGTCGAGGAGATCGGCCAGGCTTTCCGGCTACTATCGCCGCTTCTGGGGCTGGGCATCGCCTCGACGCTCTTCGCCATCGCCCTTCTTGCGTCGGGCCTGAACTCGACCGTCACGGCGACACTGGCCGGACAGATCGTCATGGAAGGATTCCTGCGGCTCAGGCTACCGCCATGGGCGCGGCGGCTGGTGACGCGCGGCATCGCCATCATACCGGTGATCGTCGTGGCGGCGCTTTACGGCGAAAGCGGCACCGCCAAGCTTCTCGTGCTCAGTCAGGTCGTCCTGTCGATGCAACTGCCCTTCGCCGTCGTGCCGCTGATCCAGTTTGTCTCGAATCGGGACGAGATGAAGGAATTGGTGATTTCGAGAAAGACTGCGTGGATCGCATGGATCGTCGCAGCTGTAATTATCATACTTAATGTAAAATTACTTGTGGATACTTTTGTCCCTGCCTGAAAATTGCCTGCAGCCGTCGCCGTCATCCAAATTTGACTTAGCTGGGTCAATCACGCGAATTTTCATACCTGCGTGAGATTTGATGCACATTACCAAACCTTCACTTTAGTTCCGCGCCGCCTAACTTATGTGTCAATTGGATGACAACCGCATGACGACCGGAATCGGTCTGATTCGCTGCATGGAGAAATGCATTGACGGGGTCGCTCCATCACCACCCGGGTTCGGAATCGTCGCCATCCGAAAGTGCATCGAAAGAGCACCTGCGCTGGCCCTGGCTCAGGACGATAGGTTCCGTCGCGCTGACGGTCCTGATGGCGGCCGTGCTGGTCTTCCTCGTCGAGTTGATCGTGCGGGGCTCGTTTTCCGAGACGGTGCAGTTCTTCTCGACCTTCGACATGCCCGGATGGTCGACGATCCTTCTCCTCGCGCTTCTCATGATCGCGCTCGATGCCGTGCTCGGCCGCGCCCATCAGGCGCTCATCATCGTCGGCCCGGTCATTCTCGCCATGGCCTTCATCAGCCACGAGAAGGCACGCTATCTCGGCGACCCGCTTTATCCTGTCGATTTCCTCTATGCGCGGCAGATAGTCGACCTGCTGCCGCTTTTGGCGCGCGACAGGCCGTGGATGATGGCCACGGTCGTGATAGGGGCCATCCTCGGCCTGGTGCTCTTCGTGACGGCGCTGGTGGTGTGGCGGCGCAGGGGGATGAGGCTGACCCCACGGGGGCGCATCCTGCGCCTGGTGGTCGCGCTGCCGGTGCTCGCGTCCTTCGCCTCGATCATGGACTATTCGACCTTCTCCTGGGTGCGGGATCGGCTCCAGATCATCCCGATGATGTGGGACCAGAAGGAAAACTACTCGCATAACGGTTTCGCGGCCGCCTTCATCCTCAACGTGCCGATGGCCGACGTCGCCAAGCCGAAGGGCTATTCCAAGAAGGCGATCGAAAGCATCGCGGCGGGGCCGGCGATATCCGTGCCGCCCGACGCGCCGGACATCATCATCGTGATGAACGAATCGTTCTGGGATGCGACGCGCCTTCCCAACACCAAGATCACGCCGGATCCGATCCCGACGGTGCGCGCCAACCGCTCCGGCTACATGTTCTCTCCGGAATTCGGCGGCACCACCGCCAACATCGAATTCGAGGCGCTTACCGGCTTCTCGAACGCTTTCCTGCCCTATGGCAGCATTCCCTACCAGCAATACATGCGCCGGCCGATGCCGTCGCTCGCCTCCTTCCTGGGCTCGCAGGGCTACGTGACGCGCGCGCTGCATCCCTACGCGAAATGGTTCTGGAACCGCGGCACGACCTACAAGGATTTCGGCTTCGACGAGTTCATGTCGGAAGAGAGCATGCCGCCGCTCGCGACCCGCGGGCCGCTCGTCTCCGACGAGGCCTTCTTCAATGAGATCAAGCGGGAGGCGGACCAGCAGAAGCGGCCCTTCTTCTTCTTCGCGGTGACGCTGCAGAACCACGGTCCCTACGAGCCGTTCCGCTATACCGATCCGGCGCTCGATGTCGAAACCAGCGCCAGCGACGCCTCGAAGCAGTCCATCCTCAGCTATGCCGAGGGAACGCATGACGGCGACAAGGCACTGGCCAGCCTGATGGACTGGGCCCAGCACCGCAAGCGGCACACCATCCTGGTCATGTTCGGCGACCATCTGCCGCCGCTCGGCCCGGCCTATGTCGAGACCGGCTTCCTCAAGGACAATGTCGCGCCGCGCAGCGGGCCGCTCGACAAGATGAAGATGGACCACGAGACGCCCCTCGTCATCTGGTCGAACCGTTCGGGACCGCTGCGCGACGTGGGCACGATCAGCCCTTCGCTGATCCCGCTCTATGTGCTGAAGCTGGCCGGCATCTCACATCCCTACTACACGGGTTTCCTGAGCGAGGTCAGGGACCATTATTCCGTAGTCTATCGGCAGATGCTGATCAGCGCGGACGGCGAGGCTGTGGACAACTGGCAGAAAAAAGAGCCGGCCGATCCAGTGCTCCGCGATTTCCGCTTCATCCAGTACGACGAGATGTTCGGAAAGGAATACGCCTCGCCGAAATTCTTTCCCGGCGGGGAAGCATCGAAGCCCGGAAGCTGATCAGGCATCCGCAATTTTCTTCCACCGGCGCCCGACAGGACGCAGCAATATTGCGCAAGGTTTAGTAGAGGAGACGCTTCCTTTCGGCGCGCAACAAGGGTGCGATTTCGTTTGACGTGATGGGAAAGGGGCGAAACACTGCCCCTGTTCCGTCATGGAGTCCGCCCGACGAGCGCGGGGTCGAAGGAGATCGCAGATGACGCTGCACCAGGTTGCGCTCGACGACAAATACGACCTCTCCAAGGAACGCATCTTCATCTCCGGCTCGCAGGCGATCGTGCGCATGCTGCTCATGCAGCGCGAGCGCGACCGTCGCGCCGGGCTGAACACGGCCGGCTTCATCTCGGGTTATAGGGGCTCGCCGCTCGGCGGGCTGGACCTGCAATTGTGGAAGGCGAAGAAGCAGCTGTCGGCTTCTGACATCGTGTTCCAGCCGGGCGTCAACGAGGAACTGGCGGCGACGGCCGTATGGGGCTCGCAGCAGACGGAACTCCTCGGCGAAGGCAAGTATGACGGCGTTTTCGCCCTCTGGTACGGCAAGGGACCGGGCGTCGACCGTTCCGGCGACGTCTTTCGTCATGCCAACCTCGCCGGCACTTCTCCGCATGGCGGCGTGCTGGCGCTGATGGGCGACGACCACACCGCCGAATCCTCCACCACGGCGCATGCGACGGAGTTCCTCTTCGTCGACACGATGATCCCGATCTTCAACCCGGCCGGCGTACAAGAACTGATCGACTACGGCATCTACGGCTATGCGCTGTCGCGTTTCGCCGGCACCTGGGCGGCGATGAAATGCGTCAAGGACAATATCGAATCGACCGCCTCGGTCGATGTCTCGCTCGATCGCCTCGATATCCGGCTCCCCGAGGTCGAGATGCCGCGGGGCGGGCTCAATATCCGCCACGAGATCGACATGCTCGGCCAGGAGGCGCGCCTGCACGAGCACAAGCGCGCCGCGGCCGCCGCCTTCATCCGCGCCAACAGCCTGAACCGCATCGTCTATTCCGGCGGGCGCAATCCGAAGCTCGGCATCGTCACGGTCGGAAAAAGCTATCTCGACGTGCGCCAGGCGCTTGACGATATCGGCATCGACGAGGCGCGCGCCAACGAAATCGGCATCCGGCTATTCAAGGTGGGTTGTCCATGGCCGCTCGACCTCGAGCATATCGGCGAATTCGCCAGGGGCCTCGAGACCGTGATCGTGGTGGAAGAGAAGCGGTCGCTGATCGAGGTGCAACTGCGCGAAAGCCTTTACGGCACCGCCATGCAGCCTGTGATCGTCGGCAAGAAGGACGAGCGCGGCGACTGGCTCTTTCCGGCAAAGGGCGCGCTCGATCCGAACGAGATCGCCATCGCCGTCGGCGAACGCGTGCTGAAGGTCATCGGGCCTTCGCAGGAGATCGCCGCCCGGATCGACCGCATGCGCCAGTTCCAGGCGATGCTCGCCGATGCGAAGGACGTGGCGACCCGCACGCCCTATTTCTGCTCCGGTTGTCCGCACAATTCGTCCACCAAGGTGCCGGAAGGCTCCATCGCCTCAGCCGGCATAGGCTGCCATTTTATGTCGCTGTGGATGGACCGGTCGACGGTCGGCTTCACGGCGATGGGCGGGGAGGGGGCGCAGTGGATCGGACAGGCGCCGTTCTCGAAACGAAAGCATATCTTCCAGAATCTGGGCGACGGGACCTACAACCATTCGGGCGTGCTGGCGCTTCGCTTCGCCGTCGCCTCGGGCGCCAACATCACCTACAAGATCCTCTACAACGATGCCGTCGCCATGACTGGCGGGCAGCCGCACGAGGGCAACCTGTCCGTCGACGCCATCGCCCGCCAGGTCCGTGCGGAGGGCGTGGCGCGCATCGCGGTCGTCACCGACGAGCCCGGTAAATATGCCGGCCACGCCGACTTTCCGGGAGGTGCGACCATCAACCATCGCGACGACCTCGACGCCGTGCAGCGCGAGCTGCGCGAGGTTCCTGGCGTCTCGGTGCTGCTCTACGACCAGACCTGCGCGGCGGAGAAGCGTCGCCGCCGCAAGCGGGGCACCTTCCCCGACCCGGACAGGCGCGTCGTCATCAACGAGCTCGTCTGCGAGGGCTGCGGCGATTGCGGCGTCGCCTCCAACTGCGTTTCCGTGCAGCCGCTGGAGACCGAATTCGGCCGCAAGCGGCGCATCGACCAGTCGAGCTGCAACAAGGACTTTTCCTGCGTCAACGGCTTCTGCCCGTCCTTCGTGACCGTGCATGGCGCGCGCATCCGCAAGGCGGAGGGCGCCGCGGGGAAGACGGACCCGCTGGAGGGCGTGCCGGCGCCCGCGCTTGCGTCGCTCGACGGGGGCTGGTCGGCGATCGTCGACGGCATCGGCGGGACCGGCGTCGTCACCGTCGGCGCCATCCTCGGCATGGCGGCACACCTGGAGGACAGGGGCTGCGGCATGATCGACATGGCCGGCCTCGCGCAGAAGGGCGGCGCGGTCTACAGCCATATCCGCGTCGGGAAGTCGCCGGCCGACATCCACGCCATCCGCGTTTCGGCGGGCAAGGCGGATTTGATCCTCGGTTGCGACCTCGTCGTCTCGGGCGCCAAGAAGGTGCTGGCGGCAGCCCGCGAGGGGCATACGGTCTTCGTCGCCAACACGGCGGAGGTGATGCCCGGCGATTTCGCCCGCTCGACCGATTTCTCGCTGCCGACCGAGCGCCTCAAGAAGGCGATCCGCGCGGCGGCGGGCGAGGAGAACGCGCATTTCTTCGATGCGACGCGGACGGCGACGGTACTCTTCGGCAGTTCGCTCGGCGCCAACATGTTCATGCTCGGTTTCGCCTGCCAGCACGGCGCCTTGCCCGTGTCTGCGGAAGCCGTAGAGCGCGCGATCGAGTTGAACGGGCAGGCGGTGCCGATGAACGTCTCCGCCTTCCGCTGGGGCAGGCGGGCCGCGCATGATCCCGAATTCGTTCGCTCCATGGTGGAGAAGGCGCGGGGCAGGACGTTCGACCGCGAATTCGCGCTAGGTCTCGACGATATCATCCAGAAGCGGGCCGTTTTCCTGACAGGCTATCAGGACAAGGCCTATGCCGAGCGCTACCGCAAGCGCGTGGCCGCGATCCGGGAGGCTGAGGAGAAGGCGGTGCCGGGCTCAACCGTCGTGACCGAGGCGGTGGCGCGCAATCTCTTCAGGCTGATGGCGATCAAGGACGAATACGAGGTCGCCCGGCTCTATACGGACGGTTCCTTCAGGAAGCAGCTGGCGGCCGAATTCGACCATTTTGACAGGCTCGAATTTCACCTTGCGCCGCCGATCCTCAACCGGCGCGGGCCGGACGGCCGGCTGCGCAAGTCGAAATTCGGCCCGTGGATGATGCAGGCCTTCGGCGTGCTCGCGGCGCTGAAGGGCTTGCGCGGGACGGCGTTCGATATCTTCGGCTATTCGGAAGAGCGGCGCATGGAGAAGCGCCTGCTTGCGGAATACGAGACCGACCTAGACCGCATCGCCGCGGCGCTTGCTCCGGGGCGCATCGACGCGGCCGTGGCGCTGGCCTCGGTGCCGTCGCTGATCCGCGGCTTCGGCCACGTGAAGGCGGCCAACGCCGCGAAGGCGGCGGGCGAACGCGAGCGCCTCACGTCCCGGTTTTTGCATGGTTTGGAGGCATCCGAGGTATTGCAAGCTGCGGAATAATAAGGATTTTTCGACTCCCACCCGCCTCGCGGTATATAAGCGATTTATTAAGGGGGGCATGCCATTATCTGCCGTCAGCCGGCGGACTCCAATCAATGAAGCGAACAAAACCGGGAAACATCCCTGCCGATGTCTACATCCAGTTTGTTCGCTCGTTGTTCAACAGCGTCCATACTGTTCTTGCCGGTGCCTGGATCCATGCCTTTCTGGCCTTTCTAATTTTCTGGAAAAGCGGTTATCTCATTTACGCCGAAATGGCGGTCCTGCTTCTGATCGTCGGCATCTGGCGCTATGTCGGGATGCTGAAATTCCATCGCTCCGAACAAATCCTTGACGAGAGCGACGCGAAAAAATGGGAAAAGCACTACATCATAAGGGGAAGCGTCCAGGCGTTTTCCCTTGGATTGTTCTGTTTCGTCGCCTTTATCATCGCGCGGGACCACTTCGCGGAAATCGCTGCCGTCTCCATTCTATTCGGTTCCATCGTCACGGTGGCAGGGCGAAATTACGGCTCGCCACGAATGGTGACGATATTTTCCGCATGTTTTCTGATTCCGTATGGCCTTGGGCTCATTCTGCGCGGGGATATCGCCCATATCCTGCTCGGGATCATGAACATCCCCTTCTTCCTGATCGTCAGCGGCACCGCCAGCCAGGTTCGGGAAGTGCTGTTCTCGGCTGTCATAGGCCATAGGACCGCCAAGCAACTGGCGCAGAGGTTCGACCGTGCATTGAACACCATGCCGCACGGGCTGGTGATGCTGAATCCCGACGGACAGGTGGCCGTGGCGAATTCCGAAGCCGCCCATCTGATGATGACGGCCTCGCCCGAGCGGCTGCTCGGCCGTTCGCTGAAATCGCTGATGTCGCGCGGCGTGGCCGCGGGGCTGCTCAGTCCGAAGGACGCACAGTTCGCCGAAGCGCAGCTGACGCGGGCGCTGCATGACGGGCGCGACCGCAAGCTGCTGCTCAGCTTCCTGAACGGGCGGCATTTCGAGTTCTCGACCCGCGAAGGCAATGACGAATTGGGCGTCATCACCTTCGAGGATGTGACCGCACGCGTCGAGGCGGAGGAGCGCGTCCGCTTCATGGCCCGATACGACAATCTGACCGGCCTGTGCAACCGCGCCTATTTCCACGAGCAGGTCATGGAAATCATGGCGAGCGGCGACCGCGACAGGTTGTGCGGCCTGGCGGTGTTCGATCTCGACGATTTCAAGAGCGTGAACGACACGCTCGGCCATCCCGTCGGGGACGGGCTGATCTATGCCGTCGCCGAGAGGCTCGGCGCTTTCGCCGACGAGGACGTTCGGATCAGCCGCTTCGGCGGCGACGAGTTCATGATCTTCTTCGACCATGTCGAGGACGAGGCGGATTACACGCGCAAGCTGGACGCGATCTTCGCGGGCCTCCAGGGCGAAGTGGACGTTGCCGGCCATTGCCTGCGCATCCAGTGCAGCGCCGGCGCCGTTCTCAACACTGTCGGCGAAACCGATGTCGACGGCATGATCGTCAAGGCCGACCTCGCGCTCTACAAGGCGAAGGACCACGGCAAGAACGGCTGGCGCCTTTTCGAATCGGCGATGGACGCGGCTTTCCGC
This sequence comes from Rhizobiales bacterium 65-79, assembly GCA_001896885.1. GTDB lineage: Bacteria > Pseudomonadota > Alphaproteobacteria > Rhizobiales > Rhizobiaceae > Mesorhizobium_L. The sequence goes on from MKRJ01000011.1 coordinate 177,697, forward strand.
AACCGTCAGGTCATGAAGGCGGACCTGCGCAACGCCGTCGAGGCGCGCGATCTCAGGGTCGTCTACCAGCCGATCGTGGCGATGGACACGATGCGGATCGCAAGTTGCGAGGCGCTTTGCCGGTGGGATCATCCCCAGCTCGGCCCGATCTCGCCTTCCGTCTTCATCCCGCTCGCCGAGGAGATGGGCATCATCTCCGAGATATCGAGCTTCATGCTGACGGCGGCATGCATCGAATGCGCCAAATGGCCCGATCCGATAACGGTCTGCATCAATCTGTCGGCCAAGGACTTCCGTGATCGAAGCATCATCGACAAGGTCCGCAACACGCTTGCCGCATCGGGCCTGGCGCCTCATCGCCTGGAGATCGAGGTAACGGAAACGGCGCTGCTCGACGACAAGTCGCTCACACGCGAATATCTGGACGAGCTGAAGGCCGTCGGTGTCCGCATCGCCCTGGACGATTTCGGCACCGGCTATTCCAGCCTGAGCTATCTGCACACGCTGCCGCTCGACAAGGTCAAGATCGACCGCAGCTTCCTGATGGATGTGACCCGCAGCAAGCGCTCGCTCGAGCTTCTCAAGGGCATCGTCAGCCTGTCCCGCCCGCTGGGCCTCGCCGTGACCGTCGAAGGCGTGGAGACCTTCGAGCAATTGAAGATACTTGCGCTGGATGTGAAGCCGGATCTGGTGCAGGGCTTCCTTTTCGGCTCGGCGCTTACCGCTTCCGGCGTCGAGACGATGTCCAGCACGATGTGGCCGTTCGGCGGCGAAATAGAAAACGCCCGCCGGTCTTCCCGACGCTGAAACCAGGAACGGGCGTTAACAATCCGTTAAGGTTAACGTGCCGTAAATGCATTGGTTCTCATTTTCAGCTTCCTTGTAGTTAAGGATCGGTTTACGCTTCCAAAAGGTAGCAAGGAGGCGGCTTTGGATACCCACTTTGTCGAAGGATCGGTCGGGAAGCACACGGGTATTGAGCTCAACGATCCGGGTATGAATGCCTTCTCCAGAAATGTTCTTCAATTGATGGAGCATGTAGAATACAGGATTTGCCGGAGCGGAGAAGATCTGGAGAGTATATTTCGGCTGCGCTATGATTCTTACCTGGCGGTAGGCATGATCAAAGCGGAGGCCAAACGCATCGTGGAAGATGAATTCGACTACAGTGCGAATGTTTTCAACTACGGGGTCTATTACGACGGGCATCTCGTCAGCACGGTCCGGCTCCATCATGCGACCAGGCAGATGCCCATCTCGCCGAGCGTCAAGGTGTTCGGCGACGTGCTCGAACCCCGAATTGCCAATGGCGCTTCCTATATCGATCCCAGCCGTTTCGCGGCCGACAAGGACTGGTCGGCGGAGCTCAGGGTCCTGCCTTATATCACGCTGCGGCTGGCGCTGATCGCATGCCACCATTTCAAGCCGACAGCCTGCCTGACGGCGATAAAGGAAGAGCATTCGGCCTTTTACAGGCGCGTCTTCATCGCCGAGCCGATCGTCAGGGGGCGCATCTATCCGGGCCTGACGACGCCGGTCGATCTCTGGCAGGCCCCATGCCCGATGTCGCCTGACCAGGGCGCGCGACGCTTCGCCTTCTTCCGGTCCACCGCACTCGAGAGGCGCTTGTTGTTCAGCAGGCCGGACGAAGGCCATTCCGCGTCGCTGACGATCCTGCCGAGCGCAAAGTACATCCGGCACGCCGCGTGACGGTCCGCTCGCGCCGCTATTGCAGCAGGCGCAATTCGAGAGGTAAACCGTACACATTTGACGAGCTACAAGGCGAGTTCATCTCGAGATGAGGCCGTCCGCAATTCGGCCTGGGCGGCGGAGCTTTCGCCGGACGAGATCGAGCGTGCCCGCAAGGGCATCAGCGAACGGCAATTCGGCCGTGGCGCCTATATCTGTCACCGGGGCGACCGCCTCGACTACTGGACAGGCGTGGCGGAGGGCCTGGTCAAGATCAGCACCATATCGCAGAGCGGCAAGGCGATGACCTTCGCCGGCATCGGCGCGGGCGGCTGGTTCGGCGAGGGATCGGTGCTGAAGGACGAGCCGCGCCAGTACGACCTGGTGGCGCTGCGCGACACGCGGCTCATCCTGCTGAACCGCGCCACCTTCTTCTGGCTCTACGAGAACAGCACGGCCTTCAACCGGTTCCTCGTGCGTCAGTTGAACGAGCGGATGGGCCAGTTCATCGCCACCATCGAGCACGACCGCATTCTCGACGCCAAGGCGCGCGTCGCCCGCAACCTGTCCTGGCTCTTCAACCCCGTCCTCTACCCGGACACGGGCTCGCGCATCGAGATCACGCAGGAGGAATTGGCGCTGCTCGCCGGCGTCTCGCGCGCCGTCGTCAACCGCAGCCTCGCCGAACTGGAGGACGAGAAGCTCATCCGGACCGAGCACGGGCGGATCAGCGTGCTGAATCTCGCAGCGCTGAAAACCTACTGAGAAAGTCGGAAAGCGTCCGGCAGGGCACACAAGAACGCTTCCTTATCAGGCATCGCCCCGTCCTGTCTGTCAAGCGATCTGTTGCCGGAAGCGGCCATTTCGACGATCCTGCCTCGCAAGCGCGCGGAAGGTCTTTGTCGGGCGGCTATTTGCGACTGGATCAATCTGCGTGATAATGGTGGTCCAACATCGCGAACAATGCGAGGAGGGCCGGGAGGAGCAGGACGATGGCTTCGACGGCTGGCGCCGCCGGCGGTCTCGACACATTCCCGAAATATTTGCTGCTGAACGCCGAGCGTTTCGCCGACCGGCCGGCCATGCGCTTCAAGGACTACGGCATCTGGCAAAGCTGGACCTGGGCCGAACAGCTCGAGGAGGTGCGCGCCCTGTCGCTCGGCCTCGCGGAACTCGGCGTCGTCCACGGCGACAAGGTCGCGATCGTCGGGCCGAACAGGCCGCGCCTCTACTGGACCTTCGCCGCCGTGCAGGCGCTCGGCGCCATCCCCGTGCCCGTCTATGCCGACGCGGTGGCCGAGGAGATGGCCTTCGTGCTCGACCATGCGGGGGTCCGCTTCGCCGTCGTCAGCGACCAGGAACAGGTCGACAAGATCCGGTCCTTCGCCGGGCGCATCCCTTCGCTCGGCGACATCGTCTATGACGAGCCGCGCGGCCTCGCGGACTATGATCCGGAAAAACTGCATTCCTTCGCGGCCGTGCAGGCGCGTGGCAGGGAAGTGCTCGCCGCCGATCCGGACGCGGCCCGCCGGTGGGAAGAGAAGGTCCGCTCGGCGAGCGGCGACGACATTTCCGTCATGCTCTACACTTCCGGAACGACGGGCCGGTCGAAGGGCGTCATCGTCAAGGCCGGTCCCGCAGTCAGGGCGACGCTCGACACGGTCGGGTTCGATGCGCTCACCGAGAAGGACAGCGTGCTCGCCTATCTGCCGCTCGCCTGGGTCGGCGACCATTATCTGAACTACGCGCAGAGCTACGTGTCGGGTTTCTCGATGGCCTGCCCGGAGAGCCAGGAGACGGTGCCGCAGGATCTCCGCGAGATCGGGCCGACCTTCTATTTCGCGCCGCCGCGCATCTTCGAATCCCTGCTCACCAGCGTCACCATCCGCATGGAGGACGCCAGCCGTCCCAAGCGCTGGCTCTTCCGCCGTTTCATCGACGTGGCGAGGAAATACGGCGAGGCGATCCTGGAGGGGCGCCCGGTGCCGCTTTCGGGCCGTCTCGCCTATGCGCTAGGCGACGTCCTCATCTACGCGCCGCTCAGGAACGTGCTCGGCCTGTCGCGCATCCGGATCGCCTATACCGCCGGCGAAGCGATCGGCGAGGACCTCTTCTCCTTCTTCCGCTCGCTCGGCATCAACCTGAAGCAGCTCTACGGCCAGACCGAAGCCTTTCTCTACGTCACCGCGCAGAAGGACGGCGAGGTCCGTTCCGACGCGGTCGGGCCGGCCATGCCCAATGTCGATGTCCGCATCGCCGAGGATGGCGAGGTGCAGTTCCGCTCCCCCGGCCAGTTCGCCGGCTATTATAAGGAAGAGGAGAAGACCGCGGAAGTGATGACGCCGGACGGCTTCATCCGCACGGGCGATGCGGGCTTCTTCGACAAGGACGGCCAGTTGAAGATCATCGACCGGTCCAAGGATGTCGGCAGGCTGCGGTCGGGGGCGCTGTTCGCACCGAAATATGTCGAGAACACGCTCAAATTCTTCCCCAACATCAAGGAAGCGGTCGCCTTCGGGCATGGCCGCGACTTCTGCGCGGCCTTCATCAACATCGACCTCCAGGCCGTCGGCAACTGGGCGGAGCGCAACAGCATCGCCTATGCGTCCTACCAGGAACTGGCCGGCCATCCCGAGGTGCTGAGGATCATCCTCGCCCATGTCGGCGAGGCCAATCTCAGGCTGTCGCGCGAGGAACTGATGGCTGGGTCGCAGGTCCGCCGCTTCATCGTTCTGCATAAGGAACTCGATGCGGATGACGGAGAACTCACCCGCACGCTCAAGGTGCGCAGGGGCTTCATCGGCGAGCGCTATCACGAGCTGATCGAGGCCCTCTACGACGGCTCGACGGAGAAATATGTCGAGACGGAAGTCACCTACGAGGACGGGCGCAAGGGATGCATCCGGGCGACGCTCAGCATCCTCGACGCGCCGGTCCATGGCGAAGGCCGGCTGCGCTGGCGGGAGGCGGCGGAGTAATGGACGCGCGCCTCGACCTGGCCGGATTGACCGGTGCCCGCGATCCGATCGCCCATGGCGACGTGCTTCTCGACGTGCGCAACGTATCGCTTTCCTTCGGGGGAGTGAAGGCGATCGCCGACATCTCCTTCGACGTCCGCAAGGGCGAGATCCGGGCGATCATCGGCCCCAACGGGGCGGGCAAGACGTCGATGCTCAACGTCATTAACGGCTTCTACACAGCGCAGCATGGGTCGATCGTCTTCCGCGGCAGGGAACGCCGCGCCATGAAGGCGCATGAGGCGGTAGGGCAGGGCATCGCGCGCACCTTCCAGAACGTCGCGCTGTTCAAAGGGATGTCGACGCTCGACAACATCATGGCCGGACGCTCGGTGATGATGCGGCGCGGCCTTTTCTGGCAGATGCTCAGGCATGGACCGGCGCTCGCCGAGGAGATCGAGCATCGCGAGAAGGTCGAGGAGATCATCGATTTCCTCGAGATCGAGCACATAAGGCACACGCCGGTCGGCAAGCTGCCGTATGGGCTGCAGAAGCGCGTGGAACTCGGCCGGTCCCTCGCCATGGAGCCGGTGCTTCTCCTCCTCGACGAGCCGATGGCCGGCATGAACCTCGAGGAAAAGGAAGACATGAGCCGCTTCATCGTCGAGGTGAACCGGCAACGCGGCACGACCATCGCCCTCATCGAGCACGACATGGGCGTGGTGATGGACCTTTCCGACCGCATCGTCGTGCTGGATTATGGAAAAAAGATCGCCGACGGCCCCCCGGAGGCCGTGAAAACGAATAAGGATCTCATCGACGCCTATCTCGGCGTCGCACATTGAAACCCCTGGAGAAAATCCCATGCATGGCGTTCATATCGCACCGCTGGTTTCCCTTATCGCAGGCATCCTCATCCTGATCATGCCGCGCCTTTTGAACTACATCGTCGCGATCTACCTGATCATCATCGGCCTTATCGGGCTGTTCCCGCAACTGGCGGGCTAGACCGGGGGGCGAGCCGGGGGAGGGAAGCATGGACCTCGCTTACCAGATACTGGTCAAGCCGTTCTCCGACATGGTCTCGGCGCCGGACTTCCTGATGCAGGTCCTGTGGGACGGGCTCGTGTCCGGCGTGCTCTACGCGCTGATCGCCCTCGGCTTCGTCCTCATCTTCAAGTCGTCCCGCATCTTCAATTTCGCGCAGGGCATCATGGTGGTGTTCGCCGCCCTGACGCTGGTGGGATTCTACCAGGCCGGCGTGCCGGCCTGGCTCGCGGTGCTCCTGACGCTCGCGGTCATGTTCGTGCTGGCGGTGGCCATCGAGCGCGTCGTGCTGAGGCCGCTGGTCAACCAGCCGGACATCATCCTGTTCATGGCGACGATCGGCATCACCTATTTCCTCGTCGGCTTCGGGGAATTCGTCTTCGGCGGCGAGAACAAGGTGATGATCACCGAGCAGTTGCACATTCCTACCGGGACTTTCGAGTTCAAGCCTTTCGGCGGTTTCGTCTCGATCAGCCAGACCGACCTGACGGCGGTGATCGGCGCGGGCATCCTCGTCACGGTGCTGCTTGTATTCCTCAGCCGGACGAAGATCGGCCGCGCCATCCGGGCGCTCGGCGACGACCATCAGGCGGCGCTGTCGGTCGGCATCTCGCTTTCCATGATCTGGGTGATCGTCTGGTTCATCGCCGGCATCATCGCGCTCGCCACCGGCATCGTCTGGGGGGCGCGGGCAGGGGTGTCCTTCGCGCTCGAGGTCATCGCCTACAAGGCCCTGCCGGTGCTGATGCTGGGCGGGCTGGAATCGGTGCTCGGCGCCATCGTCGGCGGGCTTGCCATCGGCATCTTCGAGAAGCTCTTCGAGATCTATTGGGGCCAGCCGCTGCTTGGCGGCAACACGGAAACCTGGTTTGCTTTCGTCTTCGCGCTGATCGTGCTGCTGTTCCGGCCGCAGGGCATGTTCGGCGAAAAGATCATCGAGCGGGTGTGACCGATGCTCTATCGCACCGCGGGCCAGTTCAAGACCAGCTACGAGGCGGATTTCGCGCTCTTTCCCGTGCGCCAGGATGCGCTGCTGCTCGGCGTGATCCTGCTTTTCGCCTGGCTGATCTTCCCGCTCACCGCCAGCGACTTCGCCTTCCAGACGCTCCTCATCCCGGTGCTGATCTATTCGCTGGCCTCGCTCGGCCTCAACCTCCTGACCGGCTATGCCGGGCAGCTGTCGCTCGGCACGGCGGCCTTCATGGGCGTCGGCGCCTACGCATGCTACAAGATCACCACTATCTTCCCCGGGATCAACCTTCTCGTGGCGCTGGCGCTGGCGGGCTTCTTCCCGGCGGCGATCGGCATCGTCTTCGGCCTGCCGTCGCTGCGCATCAAGGGTTTCTATCTCGCCATCGCCACGCTCGCCGCGCAATTCTTCCTCGTCTGGCTGTTCGAGAAATGGGCGTGGCTCTACAACTACAACACGTCCGGCGCGATCCAGGTCCCGAACATCCGGATGTTCGGCGTCTATGTCGCCGGGCCGCAGGCCGCCTCGATCACGCAATACTATTTCGTGCTGTTCGTGGTGTGCCTGATCACCTGGTTCTCCATCAACATAACGCGCGGCCGTATCGGGCGCATCTGGAAGGCGGTGCGCGACATGGATATCGCCGCCGAGCTCGTCGGCATCAACCTGATGCGGGCGAAGCTCTCGGCCTTCGCGATCTCGTCCTACGTCGCGGGCGTGAGCGGCGCGCTTTTCGTCTTCCTCTGGCGCGGGGCGGCGGAGCCGAACCTTTTCGACGTGCAGCTTTCCTTCCGCATCCTGTTCATCGCCATCATCGGCGGGCTCGGGTCGATCCTGGGGAATTTCCTCGGCGCGATCCTGATCGTGGCGCTGCCGGTGGTGCTCAACTGGATACCGGGCCTCTTCGGCTTTTCGATCGAATCCGCCGTGCTCCAGCACATCAATACGATGATCATCGGGGCGCTGATCATTTTCTTCCTCATCGTCGAGCCGCTCGGCCTGGCGCGGCTATGGGGGATCGCGAGGGAAAAGCTGATCCTGTGGCCGTTCCCGCATTGAACGATTTCAAGACGCGGCCGGCGCTGCCGGCGGCAAAAACGGGGTGGGTTCGCCCGATCCATAGAGGAGAAACGAACAAGTGGAGGAAGGGAAAATGAGACTATTCGGCAAATTCGCGCTTGTGGGAGCGGCCATGGCCGTTTCAACCGCGCTGGCGATCCCGGCATCGTTGGCGGAGGACTCGCTCTACCTGCCCAACCTGGCCTATCGCACCGGCCCGTTCGCGGCGACCGGCATTCCGCTGATGGACGGCCAGCGCGACTATATCGCCATGCTCAACGCGCGCGACGGCGGCCTCAACGGCGTCAAGCTCAACTACGACGAATGCGAGACCGGCTACAACACCGAGAAGGGCGTCGAGTGCTACGAGAAGACCAAGGACAAGGCGCTGGTGACGCAGCCCTGGTCGACCGGCATCACGCTGCAGGTGCTGCCGAAATCGAACGTCGACAAAATCCCCATCCTGGCGCCGGGCTACGGCTTCTCGCCGATGGCGGAAGGCAAGATCTTCCAATGGGCCTTCAATCCGCCCGCATCCTACTGGGACGGCGCCTCGATGATCCTGAAATACATCTCGGGCGGCAATCTCGACAGCCTCAAGGGCAAGAAGATCGTCCTGCTGCATCTCGATGCGCCTTACGGCAAGGAACCGATCCCGCTCTTCGAGGACATGGCCAAGAAGCACGGCTTCACCTTCCTGGCGATTCCGGTCGGCGTGAAGGAGATGCAGAACCAGTCGGCGCAATGGCTGCAGATCCGCCGCGAGAAGCCGGACTATGTGCTCATGTGGGGATGGGGCGCCATGAACGCCGGCGCCGCCAGCGAGGCGGTAAAGACGCATTTCCCGATGGATCATTTCATCGGCATCTGGTGGTCCGGCCATGACGGCGACATGAAGACGGTCGGCGAGGGCGGCAAGGGCTACAAGTCGATCTCGTGGAGCGTCCCCGTTTCCGACGCGCCGGTCATGCAGGACATCAAGAAATACGTCCTCGACGCGAAAGTGAACACGATCGGCGAGGGCGAGTTCGACTGGGTCTTCTATCAGCGCGGCGTGCTGATCTCGATGTTCCTGACCGAAGGCATCAAGACGGCGCAGGAGCACTTCAACGCCAAGGTGATCACGCCGGAGCAATTGCGCTGGGGCCTCGAGAACCTCAATTTCGACGAGGCCAGGATCAAGGCGCTTGGGGCGGACGGCATGATCGCGCCCTTCAAGACCACCTGCGCCGACCATGCCGGCCATGCGGGCGGGTGGATCCTGCAATGGGACGGCTCGAAATTCGTCAAGGCTTCGGACCTGCTGACGGCGGATCGCGATGCGATCGTGCCGCTCGAACAGGCGAAGGCGAAGGAATATGCCGAGGCCAACAAGCCCTGGCCGACCAATGACGAGTGCAAGATGTGATGAAAGCGCTCTTCTCCCCGCTCGCGGGGAGAAGATGCCGGCAGGCAGATGAGGGGTGGCGCCAGTCGCCCGGCCAGTGCCGCCCCTCATCCGACCTCACCCGGACGCAGTCCGGGATCGGTCACCTTCTCCCCGTAAACGGGGAGAAGGAATTGTCGTTCCGGAGCCCCTATGACCAACGCGACCAACCCTGAACCCGCACCCGCCGCGCCGATCCTCTGGGTCAACAATATCGAGGTGATCTACGACCGGGTCATCCTCGTGCTGAAGGGCGTTTCCTTTTCGGTGCCGGCCGGCGGGATCACGGCGCTGCTCGGCGCCAACGGCGCCGGCAAGACGACGACGCTGAAGGCGATCTCCAACCTGCTGCGCGGCGAGCGCGGCGAGGTCACCAAGGGCAACATCCTGTTCGAGGGACGGGAGGTGCAGTCCTCGTCCCCGAACGAACTGGTCCGCCGCGGCTGCATCCAGGTGATGGAGGGGCGACATTGCTTCGGCCATCTGACGGTCGAGGACAATCTGGTGACCGGCGCCTTCACGCGCCGCGACGGCAAGGCCGCGATCCGCGCGGATCTGGAGATGGTCTATGACTATTTCCCGCGGCTGAAGGTGCGGCGCCAGGGCCAGGCCGGCTATACGTCGGGCGGCGAGCAGCAGATGGTGGCGATCGGCCGCGCTCTGATGTCGCGTCCGAAGATGATCCTGCTCGACGAACCGTCCATGGGGCTGGCGCCGCAATTGGTCGAGGAGATCTTCGAGATCGTGCGCAAGCTCAACGAGGAGCAGGGCGTCTCCTTCCTGTTGGCCGAGCAGAACACCAATATCGCGCTGCGCTACGCGAAATACGGCTACATCCTCGAATCGGGGCGCATAGTGCTCGACGGCGAGGCGCATGCGCTGCGCGAGAACGAGGACGTGAAGGAATTCTATCTCGGCATCGGCGGCGAGGGCCGCCGCTCCTTCAAGAACGTCAAGCACTACAAGCGGCGCAAGCGCTGGCTTTCGTGAACGGGCCGACGACGTTCGCGGGGGATGCGAGCGGCTGCGGCGAATCCCGCCATTGCCCTTCATCCGGCTTTTCGCTATGTCGGCTGGAACGGCATTCTTGAGGGTTTGACCATGGCACATCATTCGCCCGCGGGCCCAGTCGAAACGGGCGCACCGATGGACTATGCGGAGCACGAGAAGACCTATCATCTCTTCCTTGGGCTGGCGAAGTACGGCGCGCTTCATGTCGCGGCGCTGCTGATCGCCATGGCTTTCGCTTTCTTCACCAGCGCCGGATTCTTCTCCGCGCTGATCCTGTTCATCATCATTTCCCTGATCGGCATCTATCTTCTGCGCCGCGCGCCCGAACACGTCGCGTAGCTCTTTCGGGCGGCCCGGTTCTCGCGGTCGTCCGGTGTTCCCAACCGGGAGGGTTTGAGGCGGTGGGACAGACAGTCTTTATCCCGAAGGAAACGGTCGCCGGGGAACCGCGCGTCGCCGCTTCGCCCGAAACGGTGAAGCGGATCGTGGGCCTTGGCCTCGACGTGATCGTGGAAGGCGGCGCGGGCGCGCGCTCGCGCATACCGGACGCCGACTTCAAGGCGGCGGGCGCGACGATCGGCAAGGCTTCCGATGCCGGCAAGGCCGATGTCGTGCTGAAGGTGCGCCGGCCGGACGCTGCCGAACTCAGGTCCTACAGGAAGGGCGCCATCGTCATCGCCACGATGGACCCGTATGGCAACGAGGCGGACGTGCGGGCGATGGCCGATGCGGGCGTCACGGCGTTTGCCATGGAGTTCATGCCGCGCATCACCCGCGCCCAGTCGATGGACGTGCTCTCCTCGCAGGCCAACCTCGCCGGCTACCAGGCGGTGATCGACGCGGCCGAGGAATACGACCGGGCGCTGCCGATGATGATGACGGCGGCGGGCACGGTGCCGGCGGCGAAGGTGTTCGTCATGGGCGTCGGGGTCGCCGGCCTGCAGGCGATCGCAACGGCGAAGCGCCTCGGCGCGGTGGTTACCGCGACCGACGTGCGGCCCGCGGTCAAGGAGCAGGTGCAGTCGCTCGGGGCGAAATTCCTGGCCGTCGAGGACGAGGAGTTCAAGGCGGCCGAGACGGCGGGCGGCTACGCCAAGGAGATGTCCAAGGAATACCAGGCAAAGCAGGCGCAGCTTACGGCCGACCACATCGCCAAGCAGGACATCGTCATCACGACGGCGTTGATCCCTGGCCGGCCGGCGCCGCGGCTCGTCTCCGCCGCTATGGTTGCCTCCATGCGGCCGGGCTCGGTCATCGTCGATCTGGCCGTCGAGCGCGGCGGCAATGTCGAGGGCGCCGTGGCCGGCAAGGTCGCGACGACGGCGAACGATGTGAAGATCGTCGGACACCTGAACGTGCCGGGCCGCATCGCCGCGACGGCGTCGCTGCTCTATGCGAAGAACCTCTATACCTTCCTCGAGACGATGGTGGACAAGGCGTCGAAGCAGATCGCGCTGAACCGTGAGGACGAGCTGGTGAAGGCCACCATGCTGACCGACGGCGGCGCGGTCGTGCACCCGAACTTCGCCAATGCCGCCTCTTCGGCGGGCGTCGCCGGCTCGGCGGCAGCCGCTCCCGCGGCGAAGCCCACCGCTGCGAAGAGGGCATCGGCGGCCGGCAAGGCGCGGGCGAAAAAGGTTCCTGGCCGGCCGAAGGGAGGGGCATGATGGAAAAGACGGCTCTCGAAAGGGCGCTTGACCAGCTCGACAAGGCGTCGGCCGCGGTGCGCCAGGCGCTCGAGACCAGCGCCGGCTATGCCGATCACACGGCTGATGCGGCCGGCGCTGCGGCGCATGCGGCGACCGGCGGCGCGATCGATCCCTTCATCTTCCGCTTCGCCATTTTCGTCCTCGCGATCTTCGTCGGCTACTATGTCGTCTGGTCAGTGACGCCGGCGCTGCACACCCCGCTGATGTCGGTCACCAACGCCATCTCCTCGGTGATCGTGGTGGGCGCGCTGCTCGCGGTCGGCATCTCGGCGTCGGGGCTCGCCACCGGCTTCGGCTTCGTCGCGCTGGTGCTCGCCTCGGTCAACATCTTCGGCGGCTTCCTGGTCACCCAGCGCATGCTCGCCATGTACAAGAAGAAAGAGAAGTGACCGATGTCGGCCAACGTCGCTTCCTTCCTCTATCTCGTCTCCGGCATCCTCTTCATCCTGGCGCTCAGGGGACTGTCGCATCCGACCACCAGCCGGCGCGGTAACACGCTCGGCATGATCGGCATGGCGATCGCCATCCTGACCACGCTGGCGCTCGCCATGCCCAGCTGGAGCCGGCTCGGGCTGATCGTGCTCGGGCTCGTCATCGGCGGTGGCGCGGGTGCCTTCATCGCGCGCAAGATCGCCATGACGGCGATGCCGCAGCTCGTTGCGGCCTTCCATTCGCTCGTCGGCTTCGCCGCGGTGATGGTGGCCGCCGGCGCGCTCTACGCCCCTGAAAGCTTCGGCATCGGCACGGTCGGCGCGATCCATGCCGAGGCGCTGATCGAGATGTCGATCGGCGTCGCCGTCGGCGCGATCACCTTCACCGGCTCGGTCATCGCCTTCCTCAAGCTCAACGGCAACATGTCGGGCAAGCCGATTATGCTGCCGGCAAGGCACGCCATCAACATCGTGCTTGCGGCCGCGGTGGTGGGGCTGATCGTGCTCCTGGTGACGAACCAGGCGCATATCGTGTTCTGGCTTGTCGTGCTCGCCTCGCTTCTGCTCGGCATCCTCCTCATCGTCCCGATCGGCGGCGCGGACATGCCCGTCGTCATCTCGATGCTGAACTCCTATTCGGGCTGGGCGGCGGCCGGCATCGGCTTCACGCTGGGCAATCTGGCGCTGATCATCACCGGTGCGCTGGTCGGCTCGTCGGGCGCGATCCTGTCCTACATCATGTGCAAGGGCATGAACCGCTCCTTCATCTCCGTCATCCTGGGCGGTTTCGGCGGGGAGACGGCGATAGCGGCGGACGACGGCATCGAGCGCACGGTGAAGCAGGGCTCGGCGGAAGACGCCGCCTATCTGATGGCGAACGCGCAGAAGGTCATCATCGTGCCGGGCTACGGCATGGCGGTGGCGCAGGCGCAGCATGCGCTGCGCGAAATGGCCGACAAGCTGAAGGCGAAGGGCGTGGAGGTCAAATACGCCATCCACCCGGTCGCCGGCCGCATGCCCGGCCATATGAACGTGCTGCTCGCCGAGGCGAACGTGCCCTATGACGAGGTGTTCGAACTGGAGGACATCAACTCCGAATTCGCGCAGGCCGACGTCGCCTATGTCATCGGTGCGAACGACGTCACCAACCCGGCCGCGCGAGACGACAAGTCCTCGCCGATCTACGGCATGCCGATCCTCGATGTCGACAAGGCGCGCACCTGCCTCTTCGTCAAGCGCTCGCTCGGCTCCGGCTACGCCGGCATCGACAATACGCTGTTCTACAAGGACAACACGATGATGCTGCTCGGCGACGCCAAGAAGATGACCGAGGACATCGTCAAGGCGCTGGAAGCGTAGGCTTCCGATCGCGGGCAAGGCCGCCGGCAAAAGATAGGCCGGCCGCGCGGGACGCGGCCGGCCTTCGTGCCGGAGCCTGGAGGGAAGAGGCTACTTCAGCACGCTTTGCAGATGGAAGCTGGTGACGCCGGCGGCGACGTTCAGGCCTGTCTGGCCCTCGATGCTGATGGGCTGAAGCGTGAAGGTCCGGTCAGAACCGCCCACCAGGACATTGGCGCCGGCGCCCACGCCGGCACTTGCCTGGGCGCTCGCGCCGACATAGTCGCCCGCCAGGGCACCCGGTCCGTAGCCGCTCTTGGTCGGCGCCAGCACCAGCCACTGCATGACCGACTTGCCGGTCACGCCCACATCGAGGCCGACCTTGGTGACACGGCCGACATAGTCTTCTTTGGGGATGTTGGGATCCGAGGGAGTATAGGTGCAATGAAGTTTCTTGGAGGAGCCGAGGATCATCCCGACGCCGCCGTGGATGACGCATTCCAGCCGTCCGACTTCCTGGGCCTGATCCGATGCCGCCGCAAAAGCGGGGGCGGCGGACATGACCGAAACGGCAGCCGCCGCCAGAACGAGCGTCTTCATTACGCGATCTCCTTGATGTTTCGTCTGGCGAATAAACCGGCGAGCGGCCAATCGGTTCCGACGAACGTTAATGACAGGAGATCGCGGAGCTTCGCGAATCCATGGGGTCTCGCCCCTTCAGCGAGCGCGGTGCCTTGCAGGAAGGCAATGAATTCCGTGGCTTAGCTGGTGCGCGTCCGTGCAAGGCCGTCAACCGCCGGCTTGTAGTTCGGATCGAGCTGCACCGCCTTGGCGTAGGAGGCTGACGCGCGCTTCTTGTCGCCGCGCTTCTCATAGACGAGCGCCTGGTTCGCCCAGCTTTCCGCGATGTTGCCGTCGAGCTTGATGGCGGTGTTGAAATCGGCGAACGCGTTGTCCGCGTCGCCGAGCGCCAGATAGGAGAGGCCGCGGCCGTTGTAAGGTTCGGGCGCGCGGGGCGACAGCGAGATCGCTTTCGAGAAGTCCTCGATCGCCTGCTTGTGCTGGCCGCGCGCCTGATAGATCAGGCCGCGGTCGTGATAGGCGCGTCCGTCCGTCGTGTCCTGCGCGATCGCCTGGTTGAAATCGGAGAGGGCCTGGTCGAGCCGGCCGGCCTGGCGATAGATGTCGCCGCGGCCGATATAGGCCGTGTCGTAGTTCGGATTGATCTGGATGGCGTGCGTGTAGTCCGCCACGGCCTTGGCGTCGTCGCCGGTATAGTGCCAGATCAGGGCGCGGTTGGCATAGGCCTGGTAGTAGTTCGGGTTGAGCTTGATGGCGGTGTCGAAATCGTTGAGCGCATCGCGATACTTGCCGGCGCGGCCATAGGCCGACCCGCGCACATTATAGGATTCGGGATCGTTCGGATTGCGGTTGATTACCGCCGTCAGCGAGCCGATGTTTTCCGCCGAGCCCTGGGCCGGATCGATGTTGTACATCTGGCTGGACGGTCCGGTCTGGCAGGCGGCCAATCCAAGCATCGCGAAAAGCGCAAGCGCCATGGGGGTCCTGCGCGATGCCATGCGGCTGCGGCCTGCGAATTCTGCCATCCGGGTCGTCCCTCGTTGCCTGGTAACTGCTCTCAAAGAGGCTCAAATAAAAAGGTGGCCGCGATTGTCGATCGCGCCACCTTCGGTATCGCCGGAAAAGGTCGAAAAATGGGCGTTCAGCGCGCCACCGCCTTGGGGGCCGCGATGAGACCTTCGCGCTGGGCACGCTTGCGGGCGAGCTTGCGGGCGCGGCGCACGGCCTCGGCCTTTTCGCGGGCGCGCTTTTCCGACGGCTTCTCATAATGTCCGCGCATCTTCATCTCGCGGAAGATGCCCTCGCGCTGCATTTTCTTCTTGAGCGCGCGGAGCGCCTGGTCAACATTGTTGTCGCGGACGAGTACCTGCACGTGTGATCCTGTTTTCCGAGCCGATTTTCCGATGCCTTGCGCACAGGCAAGGCTTCCGCGGCGCACCGTAGTCGCGAATAGCGGCGGCTGGTAGCAGAATCGGCGGCCGTTGTCGAGCGAAAAGCGCGGCGTTCCGGCGTTTTCGTGGTCCGAGCACGTAGCGGCCCAAAACGGCAAACCCCGTCGCAAACAGCGCAAGGCCGCTCCGGCCTTTTCGGTACAGGGGCTCTGATGCTACAGGTCGCCTCGGACGAGGCAGCAGGGCGGATCGGAGGCCATGCGCAAATATTCGATTTTCGCGATCGCCCGCGAAGCCATGCGTGGCAACAAGGGCTGGGAGGAGCAATGGTCCTCCCCCGAGCCCAGGGCGGAATATGACGTGATCATCGTCGGCGCCGGCGGGCATGGGCTGGCGACGGCCTACTACCTCGCCAAGGAGCATGGCGTCACCAATGTCGCGGTGTTGGAAAAGGGCTGGCTCGGCGGCGGCAATACCGGCCGCAACACGACCATCATCCGCTCCAACTATCTCTACGACGAGTCGGCCGGCATCTACGATCATGCGGTGAAGCTCTGGGAGGGGCTGTCGCAGGATCTCAACTACAACGTCATGTACTCGCCGCGCGGCGTCATGATGCTGGCGCACAATGTCCACGACATCCAGGTCTTCAAGCGGCACATCCACGCCAACCGGCTGAATGGCGTCGACAATGAGTGGCTGACGCGCGAGCAGGCGAAAGAATACTGTCCGCCGCTCAACATCTCCAAGGATGCCCGCTATCCGGTGATGGGCGCGGCCTTGCAGCGGCGCGGCGGCACCGCACGGCACGACGCGGTCGCCTGGGGCTATGCGCGAGCGGCCTCGGCGCGCGGGGTGCATATCATCCAGAATTGCGAGGTGACGGCGATCCGCCGCTCGCCGAACGGCCATGTCACCGGTGTCGAGACGACGAGGGGCCGCATCGGCGCCAAGAAGATCGGTGTCGTCGCGGCCGGCCATTCCTCGGTGCTGATGGAAATGGCGGACGTACGCATGCCGCTCGAGAGCTATCCGCTGCAGGCGCTGGTGTCGGAGCCGGTGAAGCCGTGCTTCCCCTGCGTGGTCATGTCGAACACGGTGCACGCCTATATCTCGCAGTCCGACAAGGGCGAGCTCGTCATCGGCGCCGGGACGGACCAGTACATCTCCTATTCGCAGACCGGCGGGCTGCACATCATCCAGCACACGCTCGACGCGATCTGCGAGATGTTCCCGATGTTCTCGCGCATGAAGATGCTGCGCTCCTGGGGCGGCATCGTCGACGTGACGCCCGACCGCTCGCCGATCCTCGCCAAGACGCCGGTGCCGGGGCTCTTCGTCAATTGCGGCTGGGGGACCGGCGGCTTCAAGGCGACGCCGGGTTCAGGCCACGTCTTCGCCCACACCATCGCCAACGACAATCCGCACCCGATCAACGCGCCGTTCACGCTTGAGCGTTTCCGCACCGGCCGGCTGATCGACGAGGCGGCCGCCGCCGCCGTGGCGCATTAGGCAAAAGAAATGCTTCTGATCCGTTGTCCCTATTGCGAGCAGGAACTGCCCGAGATCGAGTTCCGCAACGCCGGCGAGGCGCATATCGCGCGGCCGACGCATATCGCCGACGAGACGGACGACGATTTCGAGAAGTATTTCTTCATCCGCACCAATCCCAAGGGGATCATCTACGAGCGCTGGCGGCACGTGCATGGCTGCGCGCGGTTCTTCAATGCCGTGCGCGATACCGTGACCGACAGGTTCCTGCTCACCTACAAGGCCGGCGAGCCGAAGCCCAAGCGATTGCCGGGGGTGGGGAAATGATGAGACGCGGCACCCTGTGTTGCCCCCCTCTGTCCTACCGGACATCTCCCCCACAAGGGGGGAGATCAGCCTTCATTTCCGCCCGTGCCAATCTCCAAGGCTGCAGAAAAGGAGAATGGGTAAAAGGCCGGCTTAATCTCCCCCCTTGTGGGGGAGATGTCCGGCAGGACAGAGGGGGGCGACGTAGAGCGGATAGATGGGCGGAGAGACAACAGTGAACCAGTCCTTCCGCCTCGCCAATGCCGGCCGGCTCGGCCGCGCCAAGACCGTCCGTTTCAGCTTCGACGGTCAGGACTATGCCGGTGTCGAAGGCGATACGCTCGCCTCGGCGCTGATCGCCAATGGCGTGCATCTGGTCGGCCGCTCCTTCAAGTACCATCGTCCGCGCGGCATCCTCTCCGCGGGCGCCGAGGAGCCGAGCGCGCTGGTCGGCATCCACCGCGACGCGGCGCGCAAGACGCCGAACATACGCGCAACCGTGCAGGAGCTCTATGACGGGCTGACGGCGGTGTCGCAGAACCGCTGGCCGTCGCTCTCCCTCGATGCGGGCGCGGTCAACGACCTCGCCTCGCCGTTTTTCGCTGCCGGCTTCTACTACAAGACCTTCATGTGGCCGAAGGCGGCGTGGAAATCGCTCTACGAGCCGAAGATCCGCGAGGCGGCCGGCCTCGGCGTCGCGCCCGACCTGCCCGATCCGGACCATTATGCCTCGCGCTATGCGCATTGCGACCTGCTGGTCGTCGGCGGCGGCGTCGCCGGGCTTGCGGCGGCATTGGCCGCGGCGGAGACGGGCGCGCGCGTCATCCTCTGCGACGAGCAGACCGAACTCGGCGGCGCGTTGCGCTACGAGCGGGGCGCGACGGTCGACGGGCAGCCTGGATGGGACTGGGCGCAGGCGACCGCCGCGAAACTCGCGGCAAGAGACAATGTCCGCATGCTCACCCGCACCACCGCCTTCGGCTATTATGCGCAGAACTTCCTCGGTCTCGTCGAGCGCGTCACCGACCATCTCGCAGAGCCGTCGCCCGACCAGCCGCGCGAGCGGTTGTGGCAGGTGAGGGCGAAAAGGGTCGTCCTCGCCACCGGCGCGATCGAGCGGCACATGGTCTTTGGCGACAACGACCGGCCAGGCATCATGCTGGCTTCGGCCGCGCGCACCTATCTCAACCATTACGGTGTTGCCGTAGGCAGACAAATCGGCGTCTTCACCGCCAACGATTCCGCCTATTGGACGGCGATCGATCTCAAGAAGGCCGGCGTCAACGTCGCGGCGATCGTCGATACGCGTGACAATCCGGCCGGACCGGCGGTCGAAGAGGCCCGCGCGCTCGGTATCGAGCTCAATCTCGGGCGCACGGTGCTCAAGACCGGCGGCCGGCTGCGTGTCTCCTCCATGACCGTGCAGGCGAAGAAGGGCGGGCCGGAGCGCGTGATCCCCGTCGATGCCCTTCTGATGTCGGCCGGCTGGACTCCCTCGGTGCATCTCTTCTCGCAGTCGCGTGGCAAGGTCGCCTTCAACCAGACGACCAACCGCTTCGTGCCCGGTGACTATGCCCAGGCCTGCGTGTCGGTCGGCGGCTGCAACGGCACGGACGGCATCGGCCCGACCGTTGCGGAAGCCTTCGCGGCGGGCGAGAAAGCCGCCAAGGAAGCCGGCACCACCGTGCGCAGGCTGTCGCGGCCGAAGGCCGAGACGAGCGAAAGCTGGTCGCGCGGCATGGCCGGCGCCGCGCCGGGCGCCGGGCCCGACAGCAAAGCCAAGGCCTTCGTCGATTTCCAGAACGACGTGACGGCCAAGGACATCAGGCTCGCCGTCGAGCAGGGCATGCGCTCCATTGAGCATGTCAAGCGCTACACCACCAACGGCATGGCGACCGACCAGGGCAAGACGTCGAACCTGCACGGGCTGGCGATCGCCGCCGAGACGCTCGGCAAGACGATGCCGGAGGTCGGGCTTACCACCTTCCGGCCGCCTTATACGCCGGTCACCTTCGGGGCCATCGTTAACCATTCGCGCGGGGCGCTGTTCGAGCCGACGCGGAAGACGCCGATGCATGAATGGGCGGTCAAGCGCGGCGCGGTGTTCGAGGATGTCGGCCAGTGGAAGCGTGCCTGGTATTTCCCGGAGGCCGGCGAGAACATGCACGCCGCCGTGAACCGCGAATGCGTCACCGTGCGCAAGGCGGCCGGTATTTTCGACGCCACCACGCTCGGCAAGATCGAGGTGGTCGGGCCGGACGCGGCGGCTTTCATGGAGCTTCTCTACACCAACCCGTGGCAGAAGCTCGATCCGGGCCGCTGCCGCTACGGCGTGATGCTGAGGGAAGACGGCTTCATCTATGACGACGGCGTCGTGGGACGGCTGGCGGAAGATCGCTTCCACGTGACCACGACGACGGGCGGCGCGCCACGCGTCCTTCAGCACATGGAGGATTATCTGCAGACGGAATTCCCGCATCTGAAGGTCTGGCTGACCTCGACCAGCGAGCAATGGGCCGTCATCGCCGTGCAGGGGCCGAAATCGCGGGACATCATCCAGCCCTTCGTCGAAGGCATCGATATTTCCGACGAGGCGTTGCCGCATATGTCGGTGCGGGAAGGAAAGTTCTGCGGCGTGCCGACGCGGCTCTTCCGCATGTCGTTCTCCGGCGAGCGCGGCTTCGAGATCAACGTGCCGTCGGACTACGGTCCGGCGGTCATCGAGGCGATCTGGAACGAGGGGCGGAAGCACGGCGCCTGCATGTACGGCACCGAAACCATGCACGTGCTGCGCGCCGAGAAGGGCTATATCATCGTCGGCCAGGACACGGACGGCACGGTGACGCCCGACGACGCCGGGCTCTCCTGGGCGGTCGGCAAGAAGAAGACGGATTTCGTCGGCATCCGGGGCATGAATCGGCCTGACCTGACCGCCGGCGGACGCAAGCAGCTTGTCGGCCTCAAGACGAAAGATCCCAATATCGTGCTGGAAGAGGGCGCGCAGATCGTCGCCGATCCGAGGCAGGCGATCCCGATGACCATGATCGGCCACGTCACCTCCTCCTACTGGTCGGAGAATTGCGGGCGTTCCATTGCGCTGGCGCTGGTGAAGGACGGGCGCGGCAAGATCGGGGAGACGCTCTACGTGCCGATGCCGGATCGCACGATCGAGGTCGAGGTGGCCGGCACGGTGTTCTACGACGAGACGGGAGCGCGGCTGAATGGCTGAGGCGGCTGCCGTGGCTTCACCCTCCCCCGGAGGGTCGGCGAGCGATCGCGGCGAAGCGAAGAGGGCGAGACGGGACGGGGGCAGGATCTAGGCCATGGCAAAGAGCGAAAAAGCCTCGAAGGCACCCCGCTCCGCTTCGCGGATCGACCGTCCCCAGGAGGGGGAGGGCGGCGCGCACGGCTTGCGCCGCACCCTCACGCTCGCAGGCCGGAGGAAAAAGACCTCGCGCGTGACGATCGAGGCGGCGGGTCCGGCAAGTCGCATCTCCCTCCGGGCGCCGGCGGAATCGCTGGCCGCCCTGTCGCGCGCGCTCGGCGTGAAGCTACCCGAGCAGCCGATGGGCTCGGCTTTCGGCAAATCCGGCGACTTCGCCGGTACAAAAGGCACCGGAAAGGGGGGCGGGCGTGCGGCGCTCTGGCTGGGGCCGGATGAATGGCTGGTGATCGACACGGAAGGCGGCGATCCGATCGCCGATTGCCGGAAGGCCAAGGTGCTGCATTCCGCGGTCGACATTTCGCACCGTCAGGTCGCGATCGACGTATCCGGCGCGGGTGCGGCGGATGTGCTGAGCGCCGGCTGCCCGCGCGACCTTTCGCTTGCCGTCTTCCCGGTCGGTGCGGCGGCGCGGACGGTAATGGGCAAGATCGAGATCGTGCTCTTGCGGACCGCCGAGGACGCCTTCCGCGTCGAATGCTGGCGCTCCTTTTCGGACTATGCGTTCACTTTCCTCGCCGAAGCCGCGCGGGACGTGCCCTGACCATGGGAACCATCCCGTGTTAGAAGGGTTGTTCGCCGCAGACCGCGAGGAACCCGACCATGGCAAACAAACCCGCTTCTGAAAAATCCCCGAAGAAATCCGACGCCGTGCGTTCCTATGAAAAGGAGAAGCGGCGCAAGGAAGACCAGGAAGAACTGCAGGAAGGGCTGGAAGACACCTTTCCGGCGAGCGATCCGGTCTCGGTCACCCAGCCGAGCACGCCGGGCAAGCCGAACGACCGGTAGGTGGATTGGCCGTGCGTCCTTCGAGGCTCGCTCCGCTCGCACCTCAGGATGAGGAAGGCTGGTGCGCTCCCGCTTTCAAGGCAAAGCACGGCATCTCCGGATGAGGGAAGTTGGCCGACCTACTTCCGGGAAAGCGCAGTATCTCAAGATGAGGCTTCTCGGCACAAACATCCCTCATCCTGAGGTGCGAGCGGAGCGAGCCTCGAAGGACGCACCCCCGCAAACGCGACCTTATGATACCTCTTCGTCGATCAACCCGACCGCCAATCCCGCAAGCAGCTTGACCGCCTCGCCATAGGTGCGGGCTTTTTCCGGGTTCGAGGCATTGCCGTCGAGCGCGCGCCTGTAGACGCCCTGGCAGATCGCGGCCAGCCGGAAGAAGGAAAAGGCGAGATAGAACGTCCAGTTGCCGATGCCCGCAATGCCGCGCCGACCGCAGTAGCGCTCCACATATTCCGCCTCCGTCGGCAGGCCGATCGCGGCGCGGTCGATGCCGCCTAGTCCCTTGAAGCCGGACGTATGCGGCAGCCGCCATTGCATGCATTGATAGGCGAGGTCGGCATAGGGGTGGCCGAGCGTCGACAGCTCCCAGTCGAGCACAGCCAGCACTTCCGGCCGGCCGGGCGCGAAGATCATGTTGTCCAGCCGGTAATCCCCATGGACGAGCGAGACGATGCCGTCATCCGGCGGCAGATGCTCCTCCAGCCAGGCGATCAGGCGATCCATGTCGGCGACGGTGCCCGTCTCCGATGCCCGATACTGGCTGGTCCAGCGCGAAAGCTGGCGCTCGAAATAGCTGCCCGGCCGGCCGAAATCAGCAAGCCCGACCTTGCCGACATCGACGTCATGGAGCGCGGCCAGCGCGCCATTCATGGCGTCGTAGATGGCAGCGCGTTCCTCGTTGCCGGAAAGGTCCGGCAGGGACGGGTCCCAGAAGATGCGGCCGTCGATGAAGCGCATGACAAAGAACATGCGGCCGATCGGGGAATCCTCGGGCGCCAGGAACAGTGCGTCGGGGACGGGCACTTTCGTTCCTTTCAGGGCCCTCATCACGCGATATTCGCGATCCACCTGGTGGGCGGATTTCAGAAGCTCGCCCGGCGGCTTGGCGCGCAGTACATAGCGGCCGCTTTTCGCCCGTAGGAGATAGGTCGGGTTCGACTGGCCCGAATTGAATTTCTCGATCGCCTCAAGCCCGGCAAACCCCGGAACGTTCGCTTCCAGGTAAGGGCCGAGCGTTTCGGGATCGAGCGCATTGGCGTCGGGCGCGTTCGGGCCGGTCAAGCCGTCTCTTCCTTGCGTTCGAGCACCGTCAGGGTGAGCCAGCGCGCGGTCAATGCCGGCTTCCGGGAGTTCTCGATCTCGATCGTCACGTCGTAGCTCGACTGGATCCAGCCGGACGGCCGGACGTTGAGATCGGCCAGCAGGAAGCGGGCGCGTACGCGTGATCCGGTCTTTACCGGCGCCTGGAAGCGGACGCTGTCGAAGCCGTAATTGATGCCGATGCCGGCGCCCCTGATCGGGCGCAGCGTCTCGAAGGCGAAGGTGGAGAGCAGCGAGAGCGACAGGAAGCCATGCGCGATCGTGCCGCCGAAAGGCGTCTCGCGGGCGGCGCGCTCCGGGTCCGTATGGATGAACTGATGGTCGTCGGTCGCGTTGGCGAACTGGTCGATCATCTCTTGGGTGACCGGGCGCCAGGGCGATACGCCGACTTCCTTGCCCACCGCGGCCCTCACTTCGTCCACGGAGACAGGCTCCAACTTATATCCAGACATCTCGCCGCTTAGCGCCTTACCTGACGTCCTTGAATAGTCTCATGCCGTGATTGACGGATTCGCCGCCATCGATCGGCAGGATCGCGCCGGTCACATAGGAGCCGGCCTTCGAACAAAGATAGAGCGTCGCCCCGGCGATGTCACTCGGACTTCCGATGCGGCGCAGCGGCACGTGGCTCGCAACGGTCGCCGCCTTGTCGTCGGTGCCGGTCGCGAACGCCGTCATCCGGCTCTGGAAGGGACCTGGCGCAAAGGCATTGACGGTGATGGACTTCTCCGCGAACTCGTTGGCAAGCGTGCGCGTCAGATGGTGCACCGCCGCCTTGGAGGCCGTGTAGGAATAGGCGCCGTCGGCCATCGGCTGCGTTCCCATCACCGAACCGAGATTGATGATCCGGGCGGGATCCTCGTGGCTTGCCGCCTTGGCGAGCAGGGGCAGCAATTCGCGGGTGAGATGGAAGAGGCCGGCGACGTTGACGTTGAGGACGCGCGCCCATGCCTGATAGGGGAATTCCTCCAGCGGCGCGCCCCATGAGAGGCCGGCGTTGTTGATCAGGATGTCGAGCCTGTCGGTGCGTTTCCTCACTTCCTCGGCGAGCGCGGTAACCCCCTCCTCGCTGCCGACATCGCCTTTGAAGCCTTCGGCCTTTCCCGAGGCTCCGAGGCCGTTCAGCTCGATGGCGACCCGCTCGCAGTCTTCGCCCTTGCGCGAAGCAATCATCACCTCCGCTCCGGCCTGGACGAGCGCGGTCGCGGCCATGCGGCCGATGCCTGTCGCGCCGCCCGTGACCAACGCCTTCTTGCCGGCGACCGAAAAAAGTTCATCGAGGTAGGACATGATCTCTCCCTGGCGCGCCGGATGGCCTGGCTCTTCTTGCAGCCATAGCTACAGATAGAGGCGCGCGTTGACAACATACCCGGTAGTATGTTCATCATTTCTCCCTTGTTGAACCCGTCTGCGCCATGCGCGAAAGGCGAGGTGGGCGGGCGCGGGAGGATTGCAGGCGGATGGCGCTCGGCGTTGGCGAACATATGCTCGACAGTTCGCGCGCGGACATACTGGAAGCGGCGGCGCATTGCTTCATGGAACGCGGCTATTCCGCGACGTCGATCGACGACGTGGCGCGGCGGCTCGGCGCCACCAAGGGCAGGATATACCACCACTATTCCTCGAAATCCGATCTCTTCGCCGATGTGTTCCGCTTCGGCATGGAGATGAACTACAAGGCGATCGAGCCGCTTCGCCATTCGCGCGAGAAGGCGGTCGAGCGCTGGCGGAAAATGGCGTTCGTCCATGTCGTCCAGATGATCACCAAGCGGCAGTTCCAGCGGGTGGTGTGGGAAGGCGTGGAGATGCATCTGCGCGGCGCCACGACGCCGGAGCAGCGAACCGTATTCGCGGATCTCATCGGCTCGCGTGCCCGCTACAGCGATGTCTTCCGCGACCTGCTCGCCGAGGCGCGCGACGACGGCGACATGGCCTTCGGGAATCTCGGCATCACCAACCAATTGGTTTTCATCACTTTGAATTCTCCGATATTCTGGTATTCGCCGCGTGCCGGCGAGACGGAAGGGTACATTCGCGAAATCGCCCGCCAGATCGTCTCATTCGCCATGCACGGTCTCGGCATGAAGGAAGGAAATCCATGAATCCGGAAATGAACCTCGGCATGACCGAGCGGCTGAGGCCGCTGCACGAAAAGGTCGGGCGCATGGTGCGCGAGGAGATCGCGCCGCTCGACGAGGAATTCCTCGCCGAGGTGGGCAAGACGGGCGACCGCTGGACATTCACCGCGCGCCAGACGGAAATCCTGGAGGGTCTGAAAGCGAAGGCGCGCGAGCGCGGCCTGTGGAATTTCTGGCTGACCGATTCGGAGCGCGGCTACGGCCTTACCACCGTCGAATACGCCTATCTCGCCGAGGAGATGGGCAAAGCGCATCTGGGAGCGGAGACCTTCAACTGCTCGGCGCCGGACACCGGCAACATGGAGGTGCTGGAGCGCTACGGCACCGCCGAGCACAAGAAACGCTGGCTGGCGCCACTCCTCGAAGGAAAAATCCGCTCCGCCTATCTGATGACGGAACCGGATGTCGCCTCGTCTGACGCCACCAACATCTCCATGAGCTGCGTGCGCGACGGTGAGGAATATGTGCTGAACGGCGAGAAATGGTGGTCGTCCGGCGCTGGCGATCCGCGCTGCGCGATCTATATCGTCATGGTGAAGACGCCGAACGACGGCCCGAAGCACCGGCAGCACTCGATGATCCTCGTGCCGGCGGACGCGCCGGGCGTCACGAAGTTGCGGGCCATGCAGATATACGGCCACGACGACGCGCCGCACGGGCATCTGCATCTCCGCTTCGAGAATGTGCGCGTGCCCGCGTCCAACCTGCTTCTCGGCGAGGGACGCGGTTTCGAGATCTCGCAGGGCCGGCTCGGGCCTGGGCGCATCCATCACTGCATGCGCGCCATCGGCCAGGCGGAGAAAGCGCTGGAACTGATGTGCCGCCGCGCCCTGCGCCGCGAGGCCTTCGGTCAGCCGCTCGCCAAGCTCGGCGCCAATTACGACATCATCGCCGAGGCGCGCATGGAGGTCGAGATGGCAAGGCTGCTTTGCCTCAAGGCGGCATGGATGATGGACCAGGGCGATGCCCGCGCCGCCGCCCCGTGGATCAGTCAGATCAAGGTGGTGGCGCCGCGCATCGCGCTCAGGATCACCGACGAGGCCGTGCAGATGTTCGGCGGACAGGGCGTCAGCCAGGATACGCCGCTCGCCCGTTCGTGGACGCATCTCAGAACGCTCCGGCTCGCCGACGGGCCGGATGCGGTGCACCGCCGGCAGGTGGCGCGCGCGGAACTGAAGAAATATACGCAGCAGAAGATCTGAGCCAGGGATTCGGGATTGCCATGAAAGCGATTGTGGCGCGCGATTTCGCGCCGATAGAAAAACTCGTCTATGCCGACTGGCCCGAGCCGGAAGCTTCCGGCGACATTGTGGTGGTGGAGGCCGAGGCGATCGGCGTCAATTATCCGGACGGGCTGCTCGTCCAGGGACTCTACCAGTCGAAGCCGCCGACGCCCTTCGTGCCCGGCATGGAGGTCGCGGGCCGCGTGACCGCGGTTGGCGAGAAAGTGAAATCGGTGAAGATCGGCGATCGCGTGGCAGCGATATCGTCGCTCGGCTCCTATGCCGAGAAGGTCGCCGCGCCGGAGCGTTCGGTGATGAAGCTCCCGGACGGTATGGATGCGGCGGATGCCTGCGCGCTTTTGTGCGGTTATTCGACCTCGCACTACGCGCTGAAGCAGCGCGGGCAGTTGCAGCCCGGCGAGACGCTTTGCGTGCTCGGCGCATCGGGCGCCACCGGCATCGCCGCCGTCCAGATCGGCAAGGTGATGGGCGCGCGCGTGATCGGCGTCGCTTCCAGTGAGGAAAAGCGGAAGCTCGCGCGCGAGGCCGGGGCGGACGAGACGCTCGGCTACGAGAACCTCAAGGACGCGCTCAAGCAGGCAACCGGCGGCAAGGGCGTCGATGTCGCCTATGATCCTGTCGGCGGCGACGCCTTCGATGCGCTGTCGCGCTCGATGGGCTGGGGAGGCCGCCTGCTCGTCATCGGCTTCGCCTCCGGGCGCATCCCGCAGTTCCCCGTCAACCTCGCGCTGGTCAAAGGCTACAGCGTCGTCGGCGTCTTCTGGGGCGATTTCACGCGCCGCGAGCCGAAAGCCTTCCAGGCCAACATGCAGGAACTGGTCGGCTGGTACATGGAAGGGAAGGTGAAGCCCCTGATCGAGGGAACCTATCCGCTTGCCGACGCCGCCAGGGTGCTCGAGCGTATCCATTCCCGCGGCGCCGTCGGCAAGCTCGTCCTGCGGCCCTGATGTCCTATGCGGCGTCGGCTGAGCCGATGCCGCCCTTCCTCTATCCGTCGCGCAGGTCCTCCATCTCGCGGATGCGCTTCGCGCTTTCCGTTTCGAGGCGGCGCGTGACGCCGGCGATCAGCGTCTCGGCGACGACGAAGAGGGCGGCGGACGAGTCCCAGGCCGACGGCACGGCGGTACGGCCCGCAACGACGTGCCGGGCGAAGCGGGCGATCGGCGACAGCCATTGGTCCGTGAAGAGGATCGTGTGCACGCCGCGCCGGCCGGCCTTCTCCGCGAAACGGATGAGGCTTTCCTGGTAACGGCGGATATCGAAGATCAGCAGCACGTCGCGCTTTCCCATGTCGATCAGCCGGTCGCGCCAATTGCTCTCCTGGCCGCTGAGGTGGAAGACGTTGGGGCGGATGACGGCCAGGTGCGCCGCCATGTAGCGTGCGATCGGATCGGTGAAGCGGCCGCCCACCAGCGTTATCCGGACGCGCGGATTGGCGAGCAGCTCCACGATTTCGGCGATCTGGCGATCCGGAACATGGCGGAAGGTCTCGCGGATGTTCTCCAAAGTGGCTTCGACGATGGGCGAGGCGCCCTGCCGCCGCGAGGATGCCGGCGCGGCGGAACGTATGAGAGGCGACTGCAGTTGGGCCGCCAGCTCCTCCTGCAGATGTGCCTGGAAATCCGGATAGTTCTGGAAGCCGAGACGGGAAACGAAACGCAGGATGGTCGGCGCGCTCACGCCCGCCCTTGCGGCGAAATCGGCAACGGTCTTGAGGCCGATGAGCGGATAGTTCGCGACCAGCGTCTGGGCGGCCCGCCTTTCGCCGGTGGGCATCGTCTCCATGCGGTCGGCAATCAATTCGGCGATGCTGGCCGTCATCTTCCACTCCCGGCGACGACCGGAGCCGTCGTTCACAGTCTATGAAAACGCATTTGACAAAGTCGGTAAAGGTGTATGAAATCATACAACCGGGCGCAAATTATATATTGTGCGTAACAGTCGTTACGGTTTGGAGGGGACGATTCCGATGGGAGGAGCGCAAGCCGCCGGCGACGGAGCGGTGCCTGTCCGGGTCAGCAATCGGCCTGGCAAGAGCGCCTTCGTCATCCTGTGCGACCACGCTTCGAACTTCATCCCCGCTGAGTTCGGAACGCTCGGCCTCGACGCCGCCGACCGCGTCAGCCATATCGCCTGGGACCCCGGCGCGCTGGCGGTGTCGCAGCGGCTTGCCGCGGCGCTGGGCGCTACGCTGGTGGAATCGGGCATCTCGCGCCTCGTCGCCGACTGCAACCGGCCCATGGACGCGCCCGACCTTGTGCCGGAAATCAGCGAACGCACGGCAATTCCCGGCAATCGGGGCCTAGCGCCCGAGGAGCGGAAGAGGCGCCTCGCGCTTGCGCATGAGCCCTATCACGCCGCGATCGAGGAACTGATCGGAGAGCGCCTGGCGGCGAGGCGGGAAACAAAGCTGATCGCCGTCCACTCGTTCACGCCTGTCTACAAGGGCGTTGCCCGACCATGGCAGGTCGGCGTCATCCACGATGACGACATGCGGCTGGCGGAGCCCGTACTGGCGGCGCTTTCCACGGGCGGGGACATAGTCGTCGGCGACAACGAGCCTTATTCGCCGGCCGACCGGGTCTATTACACGCTGGAACGGCATGCACGCTCGCGCGAGCTTCCCTGCGTCATGATCGAGATCCGCAACGACGAGATCCGGGACGAGCGCGGACAGCGCGAATGGGCCGACCTTCTTGCCGGTATCCTGGCCTCGACGGCGGAGAAGGGCATGTCCGGGCGTGCGGTTCGATGGCGGAGCTCGGCCGGACAGGCCGGTTTGCAGAAATAGCGGGACGGAGTGCATGGCCGGAAATCTCACCTTCGACCAGTTGAAAAAGGCCGTCGCCAACGGCGGGATCGATACGGTCCTCGCCTGCGCGACCGACATGCAGGGTCGGCTGATCGGCAAGCGGTTCCTGGCGAAATATTTCGTCGAAACGGCGCATGAGGAGACGCATGGTTGCGACTACCTTCTCGCCAACGACATCGATATGGAACCGGTGCCCGGCTACAAGGCAGCGAGCTGGTCGCGCGGCTATGGCGATTTCGTCATGAAGCCGGACATGGCGACGCTGCGGACGATCCCGTGGCTGGAGAAGACGGCGCTCGTGCTCTGCGACGTGCTCGATCACCATCATCACCAGGACCTGCCCCATTCGCCGCGCGGGCTGCTAAAACGGCAGGTCGCGCGGTTGAAGGAGCGCGGCTACCTCGCCTATTTCGCCTCCGAGCTCGAATTCTATCTCTTCGACGAGACGTATCGCAGCGCGCGGGAGAAGCGCTGGCAGGATCTCGATACCGCCTCGCCCTACATCCAGGACTACGTGATCCAGCTCACGACCAAGGAAGAGGGCGTGATGCGCGCGATCCGCAACGCCATCGAGGCGGCGGGCATCCCGGTCGAGAACTCCAAGGGTGAATGGGGCCCCGGCCAGGAAGAGATCAACGTCCGCTACGCCGAGGCACTGGAGATGGCGGACCGGCACGTGATCCTGAAGAACGGCTGCAAGGAGATCGCCGCCCAGCACGGCAAGGCCGTGACCTTCATGGCGAAATACGACTACGGCCTTGCCGGCAGTTCCAGCCATATCCACAATTCGCTGTGGAGCGCCGACGGCAGGACGCCGCTCTTCCATGACAAGAAGGCCGAGTTCACGCTGAGCGAACTCGGCCGGCAATGGGCCGCCGGGCAGCTCAAATACGCTCGCGAATTCACCTGGTTCCTGGCGCCTTACATCAATTCCTACAAGCGCTTCCAGGCGGGGACCTTCGCTCCGACCAAGGTCATGTGGAGCGAGGACAACCGCACCGCGGGCTTCCGTCTCTGCGGGGCGGGCGGCAAGGGCGTGCGCATGGAATGCCGGATCGGCGGGGCCGACCTCAACCCGTATCTTGCCTTCGCCGCGCTGATCGCGGCCGGACTTGCGGGTATCGACGAGAAGCTCGAACTGCCAAAGCCGTTCGTCGGCGACGCCTACCAGGCGGCGCGCCTGCCCGAAATCCCCAAGACCTTGCGCGACGCGACCGAGGCGCTGGCGAAATCGAAGATGCTGAAGGAGGCTTTCGGCGAGGACGTGGTGGAGCACTACGTCCACACCGCGCGCTGGGAACAGCTCGAATACGACCGCCGTATCACCGACTGGGAGCTGTATAGAGGGTTTGAGAGGTACTAAAAGACACACTTGAAACACTAACAAACACACACTAGATTGCCGGTATGGTTGCGCAATTGGTCATCGTCAATCTAGGAGCAACAAAGATGAGCAAATACGAGCCTTTGCAAGCGTTTCTAAAAAACCAAGGTCGCGAATATGTGCCTATGTCATTCGCCGAGATCGAGCGCGTGCTGAACGACAAACTGCCTCCGTCGAAATCGCAGCGGGCATGGTGGAGCAACAACCCTAGCAACAATGTGATGACCAGGGAGTGGCTGGCTGCTGGCTATGAGACGGAGTCGGTCGATATCGCGGGAGAAAAGCTTGTGTTCCGGAGGGTTCGCAATCCCGGAACTGACGGTGGATCCCATGGTTCACCATCGGCCCCACGCTCGCTCCACCCGGGATTCGGCTTCATGAAAGGCCTGATCACCTTCGAGAAGGGATTCGATCCTGCAAAGCCTTTCAGTGATGAACCCTGGGATAGAGGATATTTCGGCGAGGGGGAGCGTAGGTGACTGACCGGCCGAACATCCTGCTCGATACATGCGCAATGCTTTTCGTGGCGAACGGCACGGCGGTGGAAGATCGAGCCCAAAGGGAAATCTCCGAGGCGGCCTATGATGGCCGTCTCTACGTCTCGCCGATGTCGGCTTGGGAGATCGGAATCGGAGTCGCGAAAAACCGGCTGAAGCTTCCGCTGGAGCCTCTTGATTTCTTTCAGCGCTTCCTTCGCGTCATGAAGGCCCAGTTGAGTGCTGTCTCTCCCGAAATCCTCATAAGCTCATCAAATCTTCCCGGCCGCCTGCACGGTGATCCAATGGACAGGATACTGATCTCATCGGCGCGCCATCTCGACATGATCCTCGTCACGCGGGACCAGCCGATCCTAGACTACGGCTCGGATGGTCACTTGCGTACGCTTGCCTGCTGAAAAGGCAATCTCAGGAGACCCTCTTGGAAACCGTAAAACTGAAATCCCCCATCGACGGCTCGATCTACGCCGAGCGTCCGGTCGCGAGCGAGACGGCGATCAACGCGGCGGTCGAGCGGGCGCGATCGGCGAAGGTTGAGTGGGCGGCGATGCCGATCGCCGAGCGCGGCAGGTATGTGCTGGCCGCGCTCGAAGCGCTGATCGGCATGAACGATGAGATCGTCACCGAGCTCGCCTGGCAGATGGGGCGGCCGGTGCGCTTCGGCGGCGAAAAGGGCGGCGTCGAGGAGCGTACGCGTTATATGGTGGAGATCGCCGAGGCGGCGCTGAAGCCCGTGCCGGCTTCCAATCCGAAGGACGGGTTCCGCCGCTACATCAAACGCGATCCGCTTGGCGTCGTGCTCGTCATCGCGCCATGGAACTATCCCTACCTGACGGCGGTCAACACGATCGTGCCCGGCCTCATGGCGGGCAATGCCGTGATCCTGAAGCACGCCGCGCAGACGCTTCTGGTCGGCGAACGGTTCCAGGCCGCCTTCGACAAGGCCGGACTGCCGAAGGGCCTGTTCCAGAACATCGTCATGAACCATGCGCAGACGGAAAAGCTGCTCGGCTCCGGTCGGATCGACCACGTCAATTTCACCGGCTCCGTCGCGGGTGGCCGTGCCATCGAGAAGGCCGCCGCCGGCACCTTCATGACGGTAGGCCTGGAACTCGGCGGCAAGGACCCGGCCTATGTGCTGCCGGACGCGAAGATGGACCATGCCGTCGCCAACATCGTCGACGGGGCGTTCTACAATTCTGGCCAGTGCTGCTGCGGCATCGAGCGCGTCTATGTGCACGAGAAGGTCTATGACGAATTCGTCGACGGCTTCATCGGCCTGACGAAGCAATATGTCGTTGGCAATCCGCTCGATCCGGCGACGACCATGGGGCCGATGGCGCAGAGCCGCTTCGCCGACCTCGTGCGCGAGCAGAAGGCCGAGGCGCTACGCAAGGGCGCGACCGCCCATATCGGCATGAAGGTCGAAGGCGACCGTCCCGGTTCGCCCTATCTGGCGCCGGAGGTGCTGACCGGCGCCAACCACCAGATGAGCGTCATGCGCGAGGAGAATTTCGGCCCGCTCGTCGGCATCATGAAGGTGCGCGACGACGAGGAGGCGGTGCAGTTGATGAACGACAGCCCGTACGGGCTGACGGCATCGATCTGGACGACCGATATCGACAGGGCGGCGGCGATCGGCGACCGCATCGAGACCGGCACCGTCTTCATGAACCGCTGCGACTATATCGACCCGGCGCTGGTATGGACCGGGGTCAAGGATACCGGCAAGGGCGGCTCGATGTCCTTTGTCGGCTACGAGAATTTGACGCGCCCGAAATCCTTCCATCTGCGCGAAGCGATCTGATTTCCGAAAGAGTATTCAATGACCACCTTCTTCTCCAAATGGAACTACCCTACCACCGTCCGCTTCGGCCCGGGCCGGATCAGCGAACTGCCGGAGGTGCTGGCCGCCGCCGGCATCAGGCGCCCGCTTTTCGTCACCGATCCGGGGCTCGCTAGATTGCCGGTCGTGGCGAAGACGCTGAAGCTGCTCGATGCGGCGAAGGTACCCTACGGCGTCTTTTCCGACGTCAAGCCGAACCCGGTCGAATCGAATCTCACCGCCGGCATCGCCGTCTTCAAAAAGAGCAGGCATGACGGTGTGATCGCCTTCGGCGGCGGCTCGGCGCTCGACCTAGGCAAGCTCATCGCCTTCCAGGCCGGGCAGAAGCGGCCCGTATGGGATTTCGAGGATGTCGGCGACTGGTGGACCCGCGCCGATACCGACGCGATCGCCCCGATCATCGCCGTGCCGACCACTGCGGGGACAGGGTCCGAAGTCGGGCGTGCCGCCGTCATCACCAACGAAGCCACCCATACCAAGAAGGTGATCTTCCATCCGAAGATGCTGCCGGTGACGGTGATCGCCGACCCGGAACTGACGGTGGGCATGCCGCCCTTCATCACCGCAGGCACCGGCATGGATGCGCTCGCCCACTGCCTCGAGGCCTATTGCGCGCCCGGCTATCACCCGATGGCCGACGGCGTGGCGGTCGAGGGAATACGTCTCGTGCTGGAGAATTTGCCGACGGCCTATGCCGACGGAAAGGACATCGCGGCGCGCGCCAACATGATGGCCGCCGCCGCCATGGGCGCGACCGCCTTCCAGAAGGGACTCGGCGCCATCCACTCGCTGTCGCACCCAATCGGCGCGCTCTACGACACGCATCACGGCATGACCAACGCCGTCTTCATGCCCTACGTACTCGCCTTCAACCGCGATGTGATCGAGGAGCGCATCGCCCGGCTTGCCGCCTATTGCGGGATCAGGGGCGGCTATGACGGTTTCTTCAAGACGATCCTCAAGCTGCGCAGGGAACTGAAGACGCCGCACGCGCTGCCGGGGCTGATCAAGGGCCTCGACATGGACCGGAAGCGCAAGACGCTCATCGCCGAGATGGCGGTCGTCGACCCGACGGCCGGCGGAAACCCCGTGAAATTGACGAAAAAGGCGGCGCTCGGCCTCCTGGAGGCTGCGCTTGCCGGAGAAGTCTGATCGGCAATAAGATGGGAGGAAGGGAACACGACGGACGAGACAATAACGATGTGGAGATCGCCACCGGGAAATTTCCGGTGCGACCGCCGCGGCAAGAAATGTAGAGCCGGCGCCATCGCGCCTCGGCATCCTGAAAACTTCATCTGCCTGTCACTTGGCGGCAGTACCGCGTGAGAAGCGCCGGAAGGCGCACGTTTAACGGAGAGACGCAATGTACAGATCCACAGGACGGATACTCGCCTTCACCGCAGCCGCGCTGCTCTCGGGCACGGTCTTTGCTTCAGCCGGCTCGATGGACGACCTGATCGCCGCGGCAAAGAAGGAAGGAACGTTCTCGCCCATCGCCCTGCCGCACGACTGGTGCGGATGGGGCGGCACTTTCGAGGCATTCAAGGCGAAATATCCCTGGATGAAGATCAACGAACTCAACCCCGATGCCGGTTCGGCGGACGAGATCCAGGCGATCAAGGCGAACAAGGGCAATACCGGACCGCAGGCGCCGGACATGGTCGATGTCGGCCTTTCCTTCGGCCCGAAGGCGACCGAGGAAGGTCTGTTCCTGCCCTACAAGGTCGCGACCTTCGACGACTTCAAGGTCAAGGATCCCGAAGGGCACTGGTATGGGGGCTATTACGGCGTGCTCTCCTTCGAGGTGAACAAGGATCTGGTCAAGAACGTGCCGCAGGACTGGTCGGACCTCCTGAAGCCGGAATACGCCAACAGCGTCGCGCTCGCCGGCGATCCGCGCTCGTCCAACCAGGCCATCCTGGCCGTCTATGCAGCGGGGCTCTCCGTCACCAATGGCGATGCCGCCAAGGCGCCCAAGGCAGGCCTCGAATTCTTCAAGGAACTCAATGCGAAGGGCAATTTCGTTCCGGTGATAGGCAAGGCTTCGTCGGTGGCGCAGGGCACGACGCCGATCGTCATCCGCTGGGACTACAACGCGCTCGCGGACCGTGACACGCTGAAGGGCAACCCGCCGGTCGAGGTCGTGGTGCCGAAGAGCGGCGTCGTCGCAGGCGTCTATGCCCAGGCGATCAGCGCCTTCGGGCCGCATCCGAACGCCACCAAACTGTGGATGGAATACCTCTATTCCGACGAAGGGCAGGTCGGCTTCCTGAGAGGCTATTGCCACCCGGCGCGGTTCAACAAGCTCGTCGACGAAAAGAAGATCCCGCAGGAACTGCTCGACAAGCTGCCGCCGGCCGAGCACTACGCCAAGGCCGTCTTCCCAACGCTCGACGAGCAGGAAGCCAACACCAAGGAAGTCACCGCCAACTGGGACAGCGTGGTGGGCGCCAACGTGAAGTAGGTCGGGGACCGGCACGTCTCCCGGGTGGATGCAGGGTGATCGGATATGGAATTTGCACAGCCGTTTACCCCGACCCCTAGCCCCTCCCCGCAAGGGGAGGGGGCATGGGCGAGGGTAAGGGAATGCGCAGATCTCGCGTGACTTCCGTATGCGATAGCCCCGCGTTCGATCGGGAGCCGCCAGTTACCCGGGCGGAAGGAGAAACCGCATCCCGATGACCGACGCGACCGCCGTTGCGCCAGCCAGCCAGCCGCCCCTATCGGGCGCGCGAATGTCGTTTGCGTGGCTGGGCGTCGTGCCGTTCCTGCTTTTCGCGCTGCTCGCGCTCATCCTGCCGACGCTGGAGATCGTGATCGGCAGCTTCACCGACCAGAACGGCGGCTTCACGCTCGCCAACATCGCCCATCTTTTCGAGCCTTCGATCCTCGCCGCGTACTGGATCTCGATCCGCATCAGCCTGGCCTCGGCCTTTCTCGGCTGCCTCTTCGGCTTTCTCATCGCGGTCGCCGTCGGGCTCGGCGGCCTGCCGCCCTGGATGCGCTCCCCCATCCTGACCTTTTCCGGCGTCGCCTCCAATTTCGCCGGCATTCCGCTCGCCTTCGCCTTCCTGGCGACATTGGGCAGGCTCGGCCTCGTCACCGTGATCCTCAGGGACTGGTTCGGCGTCAACATCTACGCGCTCGGCTTCAACCTGCTTTCCTTCTCGGGCCTCACCATCACCTATCTGTTCTTCCAGATTCCGCTGATGGTGCTGATCGTGATGCCGGCGGTGGACGGACTGCGCCGCGAATGGCGCGAGGCGGCGGATATCCTCGGGGCGTCCTCATTCCAGTACTGGCGCATGGTGGCGATCCCGATCCTGTGGCCGTCGCTGCTCGGCACCTTCGCCCTTCTCTTCGCCAATTCCTTCGGCGCGGTGGCCACGGCCTATGCGCTAACGGGCAGTTCGCTTTCCATCGTTCCGATCCTGCTCTTCGCCCAGATCCGCGGCGACGTGCTGCAGGATCCGCATCTGGGCTATGCGCTCGCCTTCGGCATGATCGTTGTGACCGGCATCGCCAACGGCATCTACATCTGGCTGCGCATGCGCAGCGAGCGGTGGCTGAAATGAAGCGGAACAGCCTCTGGTCCTGGATCGTGCTCGTGCTGGCGGTGCTCTATTTCGCGCTGCCGCTGATCGGCACGTTCGAATTCTCGCTGAAGATGAAGCGGGGCGTCTACAGTTTCGAAGCGTATCGTGTCGTGCTCGGCGATCCGCGTTTCCAGAGCACCTTCCTCTATTCGGTGACGATGGCGCTCTGCACCATCGCGCTCGGCATCGTCATCGTCGTGCCGACCGCCTACTGGGTGAGGCTCAAGCTGCCGCGCTGGCGGCCGATCATCGAATTCATCACGCTGCTGCCGCTGGTCATTCCGCCGATCGTCGTGGTCTTCGGCTATATCCGGCTCTACAACACCTCCTCCTGGCTGCCGCTGACCGGATCGGCATGGGGCACGAACGTCCTGCTCGCGTTCGGCTATGCCACGCTGTCGCTGCCCTACATGTACCGCGCGGTCGACACCGGTCTGCGCGCCATCGACGTCGCCACGCTGACGGAGGCGGCGCAGAGTCTCGGCGCAAGCTGGTTCACCATCATGACGCGGGTGATCCTGCCCAACGTGTCGGTCGCGGTGATGTCCGGCGCCTTCCTGACCTTCGCGATCGTGATCGGCGAATTCGTCATGGCGGCGCTCCTCAGCCGGCCGGCGTTCGGCCCCTACATGCAGTTGCTCGGCGCCAACCGCGCCTATGAGCCGGCGGCCCTGGCCGTCATCGCCTTCGCCATCACCTGGCTGTGCATGGGGCTGATCCAGCTCGTATCCCGTTTTTCAAAGATCGCACCGGCGAGAATCTAAATGGCTTTTCTAGAGATCAGGAACATCCAGAAGAGTTTCGGCTCGGCCCAGGTGGTCCGCGACTTCAATCTCGGCGTCGAAAGCGGCGAGTTCGTCTCCTTCCTAGGCCCCTCCGGCTGCGGCAAGACGACGGTGCTGCGGATGGTCGCCGGCTTCGAGGAGCCTTCCACGGGTAACATCCTCATCGGCGGCCGCGACGTGACGCGGCTGAAGCCCAACCAGCGCGATATCGGCATGGTGTTCCAGGCCTATGCCTTGTTCCCCAACATGACGGTGGCGCAGAACATCGCCTTCGGGCTGAAGGTCGCGCGCGCGTCGCAGGCGGAAATCCGCGAGCGCGTCGAGGCGATGCTGGCGCTGATTAAGCTGCCGGAACTCGCAGACCGCTATCCCTACCAGCTTTCCGGCGGCCAGCAGCAGCGCGTGGCGCTGGCGCGGGCGCTGGCGCCGAAGCCGAAGCTCCTGCTCCTCGACGAGCCGCTGTCGGCGCTCGACGCCAAGGTGCGCGTGTCGCTGCGCGAGGAAATACGCGCCATCCAGAAGGAACTCGGCATCACGACCATCTTCGTCACGCATGACCAGGAGGAGGCGCTTTCCATCTCCGATCGGATCGTGGTCATGTATGGCGGCAAGGCCGAGCAGGTCGGCGCGCCGTTCGAGGTCTACAATCGTCCGGCTACCCGCTTCGTCGCCAATTTCGTCGGTACGCTCAACGTGCTGGAAGGCACGGTAACGGACGCGGCGGACGGTGTCGTGGCGGTGCACGAAGAGAAGGTCTCGCTCAAGGGCAGGCTGAACGGCGCGAAGGCCGGCGACCGGCTGTCGCTGGCGCTCAGGCCCGAGGCCATCGCACTCGGCCGCAGACCTGGATACGACAGCAGCCTGAAAGGCCGGATCGCCGACGTGCATTTCCTCGGCTCGGTGATCCGGGTCCGCGTCGAGCTGGGCGACAGCGTCGTGTCGCTCGATACGTTCAACAGCCCCTCCAGCCCGCCGCCGGCCGTGGGCGACGCCGCTGAGATCAGCTTCTCCTCGGCGGACGTGAACGTGCTGCATTGAGAGGCCGGGCTGCAAATGTGCCCAGCGCGGCCCCTCATCGCCCTGCCGGGCCGCAATGGCGGCGATTGTCCGGCAACGTTGCCTGTTAGCGAAAGCAGCCGATGAAAGCGTCCTTCTCCCCGCTTGCGGGGAGAAGATGCCGGCAGGCAGATGAGGGGCGGCGCCGAGCGGTCAATGGTCACACCGGCAGCCGGGTCGAAAGCTTCACCTCTTTCAGCACCAGATTGGTGCGCACATGCGCGATGCCTGGCAGGCGGAAGAGGAACGTGTCGAGGAAGGCGTTATAGGCGTCCTTGTCGCGGCAGACGACACGCAGATGGTAATCCGCCTCGCCGGTGGTGGCGAGGCATTCCAACACCTCCGGGCGCTCGACGATGCGCGCGATGAAGGTCTCGACATGCGAGGCATCGTGGCGTGTCAGGGTGACATGGACGATGGCGCTGAAGGAGAGGCCGGCCTTCTCCGCGTCCAGCACCACCGGATAGGCGGCGATCACTCCTGCTTCCTCCAAGGCGCGGACGCGCCGCCAGCAGGCCGAGGCCGACATGCCGGCGCGCTCGGCAAGCTCCTGGTTGGAGACGCGGCCGTCGGCCTGGAGGATGGCGAGCAGGCGGCGGTCGGCGTCGGTCAATGGAGTCATCATTCACCCCAATTTCTGGGAAGACTTTTCTATTATATGTCAGAGTTGGTAGATTTATCCGTATTCTGTATCTTATTCGACTATTCTGAAACAGATTTCCGCGCCATTCCGATATAATTTCGTCTCCAAACCCACAGGGACGCGATCATGCTCGCGGACAAGAGACGCCTCGACCGCTCCTATCGGCTGGAGGACCGCTACCTGAAGGAGAGCGGCCGGGTGTTCATGACCGGCACGCAGGCGCTGGTGCGCGTCGTGCTCGACCAGGCGCGGCGCGACCGCACGGCTGGGCTCAATACGGCCGGCTTCGTCTCGGGCTATCGCGGCTCGCCGCTGGGCGGCGTCGATCTCGAACTGTGGCGCGCGAAGAAGCTGATCGAGGAAAACCGCATCGAGTTCCTGCCGGCGGTGAACGAGGACCTCGCCGCCACGGCCGTGCTCGGCTCGCAGCAGGTCGAGACCAATCCGGATCGGCAAGTCGAGGGGGTCTTCGCGCTCTGGTACGGCAAGGGGCCGGGGGTGGACCGCGCCGGTGACGCGCTGAAGCATGGCAACGCCTACGGCTCCTCGCCGCATGGCGGCGTGCTCGTGGTCGCCGGGGATGACCATGGCTGCGTGTCGTCCTCCATGCCGCACCAGTCGGACGTCGCCTTCATGGCGTGGTTCATGCCGACGCTGAACCCGGCCTCGGTGGCGGAGTACCTGGCCTTCGGCGAGTACGGCTACGCGCTGTCGCGCTTCTCCGGCATGTGGGTCGGCTTCAAGGCGATCTCGGAGACGGTGGAATCGGCCGCCTCGATCGAGCTTCATGCGCCGCGCCTCTTCAAGACGCCCGATTTCACGCCGCCGCCTGGCGGCCTGCACTATCGCTGGCCCGACCTGCCCGGCCCGCAGATCGAGGAGAGGATGGAGGCGAAGAAGAACGCCGTCTATGCCTTCGCCGAGGCGAACCCGATCGACCGGCATATCTACAGGATCGGCAAGGAGGCGAGCTACGGCATCGTAACCACCGGCAAGGCGCATGGCGACCTGATGGAGGCGCTGAGGCTGCTCGGCCTCGGCGAAGTGGAGTGCCGCCGGATCGGCATCGACATCTACAAGGTCGGCATGGTGTGGCCGCTCGCCCGCCGCGACGCGCTCGATTTCGTCCGCGAGAAGCGCGAGGTGCTGGTAGTCGAGGAGAAGCGCGGCATCATCGAGAGCCAGTTCAAGGAATATTTCTACGACTATCCCGGCCACAAGCCGGAGCGCATGATCGGCAAGAACGACGAGACTGGCCGGCCGCTCATCCCGTGGACGGGCGAATTGTCGCCGCGTCTGCTGGCGCCTATCGTGGCGGCCCGGCTCGACGCGATCTTTCC
This sequence comes from Rhizobiales bacterium 65-79, assembly GCA_001896885.1. GTDB lineage: Bacteria > Pseudomonadota > Alphaproteobacteria > Rhizobiales > Rhizobiaceae > Mesorhizobium_L. The sequence continues at coordinate 217,999 of MKRJ01000011.1, forward strand.
GGGCCTCGGCCTCACCGCGCGCGCCGAAGCATTGGTGCAATCCGCGGCGCAGATCATCCAGGTCGCGGGCGCCACCCGCACGCCCTATTTCTGCTCGGGGTGCCCGCACAATACTTCCACCAAGGTGCCGGAGGGTTCGAAGGCGCTCGCCGGCATCGGCTGTCATTTCATGGCAAGCTGGATGGACCGGGATACGAGTTCGCTGATCCAGATGGGCGGCGAGGGGGTGAACTGGGCGGCCTCTTCGCGCTTCACCGGCAAGGGGCACATCTTCCAGAATTTGGGAGAGGGGACGTGGTACCATTCCGGCTCGATGGCGATCCGGCAGGCCGTCGCGGCGAAGGCCAACATCACCTACAAGATCCTCTATAACGACGCGGTCGCCATGACCGGCGGCCAGCCGGTGGACGGTCCGGTGAGCGTCGAGGCGATCGCGCATGCCGTCCGCGCGGAGGGCGTCGAAAGGATAGCGATCGTCTCCGACCAGCCGGAGAAATTCGACACGACGCGGTTTCCCATCGGCACGACGCTCGACCACCGGCGCAGCCTCGACCCGATCCAGCGCGAACTACGCGAGGTGCCGGGTGTGTCGGTGCTGATCTACGAGCAGGCCTGCGCGACGGAGAAACGCCGCCGCCGCAAGCGCGGCAGGATGGAGGACCCGGCGCGCTACGCGGTCATTAACGAACTCGTCTGCGAGGGCTGCGGCGACTGTTCGGTCGAATCGAACTGCCTCTCCGTCGAGCCGAAGGAGACGCCGTTCGGACGCAAGCGGCAGATCAACCTTTCCTCCTGCAACAAGGACTTTTCCTGCCTGAACGGCTTCTGCCCGAGCTTCGTCACGGTCGAGGGCGGAAGACGGAGGAAGAAGGCGGCCAGTGCCGAAGATTTTTCGGCACGCGCGGCGAAGCTGCCCTTGCCGGCAGGCGCCCCCATGGAAAAGCCCTATGACCTGCTGGTCACCGGGGTCGGCGGCACCGGTGTGGTCACGATCGGCGCGATCGTCACCATGGCGGCGCATCTCGAAGGCAAGGGGGCCTCGGTGCTCGACTTCACCGGCTTTGCCCAGAAATTCGGGCCGGTGCTGAGCTATATAAGGCTGGCGGCCACCCCCGACCGCATCAACCAGGTCAGGATCGACGAAGCGAGCGCGGATGCGCTGATCGGCTGCGATCTCGTCGTCTCGTCCTCGCCGAAAGCGTCGGCCGCCTATCGTCCGGGCACGCGCGCCGTCCTCAATACGGCCGAGATGCCGACCGGCGATCTGGTGCGATTCCGCGACGCCGATCTAAAGGCGATGACGCGGCTCGACGCGATCCGCGACGTGCTCGGCGAGGGCAATGTCGACGCGCTCGACGCCAACCGGCTGGCCGAGAAACTGTTCGGCGATGCCGTCTATTCCAACATGCTTTTGCTCGGCTTCGGCTGGCAGAAAGGGTTGGTGCCGGTGCCGCTCGAGGCGCTTTCCCGCGCGATCGAACTGAACGGCGTCGAGGTGGAGAAGAACCACGCCGCCTTCGCGGCCGGCCGACTGGCGGCGGCAGGCGAGGGGCTTGCGCCCGACAAGGCGGAAGAAGGCTGGTGGACGGAAACGCTGGACCGGGTCATCGCCCGTCGCGAGGCCTTTCTTATCGATTACCAGAATACAGGCTGGGCCGTGCGGTACCGCGCTGTTGTCGAGCGCGTCCGCAAGGCGGAGAAGCCTTACGGCTCGGAGGCGCTCACGCAGGCTGTCGCCCGCTCGCTCTTCAAGCTGATGTCCTACAAGGACGAGTACGAAGTAGCGCGCCTGCACATGCAGAGGGGCTTTCTGGACAAGCTGAAGGAAGAGTTCGAGGGCGACTTCAAGGTGCACTATCATCTCGCGCCGCCGATCCTGCCGCTCGGGCACGACGCGCGAGGGCGTCCGAACAAGAAGACGTTCGGGCAATGGATGCAGGGACCGTTCCGCATTTTGGCGCGGCTGAAATTCCTGCGCGGCACGACGTTCGATCCGTTCGGCCATACGGCGGAGCGCCGCTCCGAGCGGGAACTGATCGGCTGGTATGAAAGTATCGTCGAGACGCTGCTTTCCTCGCTCGGCAAGGCGGAGATCGACCAGCTTGCGGCAATCGCCGCCGCGCCGATGGAAATACGCGGCTACGGCCCGGTGAAGGAAAAGGCGATCACGGAAGTCAAGGCAGAAGTGGCAAGCAGGCTTGCCGCGTTGCAAAAGCCGAGCAAGGCGCGTAATGCCGAGCCCGCAATCGCCACCACATCCGCCGAGTAAGAGAATGTTCGAGATGCTTACCGCCGCTCCGCCCGACAAGATCATCGCCCTGATGGGCCAGTTCCGCGAGGACCCGAGGCCCGGAAAGATCGACCTCGGCGTCGGCGTCTACAAGGACGCGAAGGGGGATACGCCGATCATGGCGGCCGTCCGCGAGGCCGAGAAGCTTCTCTACGAGCGGCAGAGCACGAAGACCTATGTCGGCATGGCCGGGGACCCGCTGTTCAACGCGGCGATGATCGGTCTCGTCTTCGGCGACGGCGCTGACCGGGCGCGTATCCGCGCGGCGCAGGCGCCGGGCGGGTCGGGGGCGCTGCGCATCCTCGCCGAACTCATCGCGCGCTCGAAGGGGACCACGGTGTGGCTCTCCGATCCGACCTGGCCGAACCACGTGCCGCTCATCCGCGCCGCCGGCGTCACGACCAGGGATTATCCCTATTTCGACGCGGCGACGGGAACGGTCCGCTTCGACGCAATGATAGCGGCGCTGAAGGGAGCTGCCGCAGGCGATATCGTGCTGCTGCACGGCTGCTGCCACAATCCGACGGGCGCCAATCTCGACCACGGACAATGGGAGGCGGTCGCCGACCTTCTGGTCTCGCGCGGGCTCTTCCCCTTCGTCGACCTCGCCTATCAAGGCTTCGGCGACGGGCTGGAGGAGGACGCTTTCGGGGTGCGGTTGCTCGCCTCGCGCGTGCCGGAAATGGCGGTGGCGGCAAGCTGCTCCAAGAACTTCGCCGTCTATCGCGACCGCGTCGGCACGGCGTTCCTGCTCGGCAGGAATCCGGCCGAGGCCGACATTGCCTTCAGCCAGCTTCTTTCGGTGGCGCGCGGCATGTATTCGATGCCGCCCGACCATGCGGCGGCGGCGATCCGCATCGTGCTCGAGGACGGGAAGCTCACCGAAAGCTGGAAAAGCGAGCTGGAATCGATGCGGCGACGGATGGTTTTGCTGCGCGAGGGTTTTGCCGACGCGTTGAGGCGCCAGTCGAACAGCGACCGCTTCGATTTCATCGCCCGCCACCGCGGCATGTTCTCGCGCATCGGCGCGACGCCGGCGCAGGTCGAAAAGCTGCGCAAGGAGTACGGCGTCTACATGGTGGGCGACAGCCGCATCAACGTCGCCGGTTTGCCGGAGGACCGGCTCGACACGCTGGCGGCGTCGATCGTCTCCGTGATGGCCGAGGGGTAGCCGCTCGGCCGCCCCCCGCCGTGGCGTTCAAGCGGCGACCGCCAATTGCCCCAGGTCGTCGAGCAGGCTCGGCCCGGTCGGCTCCCAGCCGAGCTTCTCGCGGGTCCGGGCGCTGGAAGCAGGCATGTCCTGTCCGGCGAACAGGTTGAGCCAGCCGAAGAAGGATTGCGCCTCCTCCGGTGAGATCGAGCGGGCGGGCAGGCCGAGGCGCCGACCCACGGCCTCGGCGATTTCGCGCATCGGCACGCCCTCTTCCGCGACCGCGTGATATTTGCCGTTCGGCTCGGCCCTTTCGATCGCCAGCCTGTAGAGACGGGCGACGTCGAGCCGATAGGCCGCCGGCCATCGGTTCAGGCCGTCGCCGACATAGGCGCACACGCCCTTTTCGCGATAGATGGAAATAGCCGGCGTGATGAGCCCCTGTCTTACCGGATCATGGACCTGCGGCAGCCGCACGATCGAGACATTACCCCCCTTCGCCGCGACCTTTGCAGCGGCTTCTTCGGACGCCGCACGCGGATGATGGTCCGAACCGACGATTGCGTTGTCCTCCCGAGCCGGCTCGCCCGGCACCGTGTTCGCGATCGGAGTGCCCGAGGTGACGACAAGCGGCCGGCCTGAGCCGGCAAGAGGAGCGCCCAGCGCCTCGATCACGCGACGGTCGTCTTCGCAGTTTTGGAAGAAACTCGAAAAATCGTGGTTGAAGGCAAGGTGGATGACGCCGTCCGAGCGGGAAGCGCCTTCCTCGAGGCAGGCCGGATCCGTCATCGAGCCACGATAGACCTCGGCGCCGGATGCGGCGAGGGCAGCCGCCTTTTCCTCCGAGCGGCAAAGTCCGAGGACCTGGTGGCCGGCACCTATCAACTCCCTGACGACCGCTGAGCCGATGTTCCCGGTCGCGCCGGTGACAAAAACACGCATGAGCAGGATCTCCGATTTCAATCGGGACAAGGATGGGTGCTTGTGCTATGCTGGTAAAGTAGTGACATTATCATGGTATAGCGGCTAACAGGATGAGCGAAGGCAACAGCCAGGAACACCAGCTCGGGGCCTATCTGCGGGGGCGTCGGGCCAAGCTCGATCCGGTCGCGCTCGGGTTTCCGGCGGGCCGACGGCGGACGCCGGGCCTGCGCCGGGAGGAAGTTGCGCAACGCGCCAATATAAGCCCGACCTGGTACACATGGCTCGAGCAGGGGCGCGGCGGGGCGCCGTCGGCCCATGTGCTCGACCGCGTCGCCCGGGCGCTGATGCTGACCGAGGCCGAGCGCGAGCATGTTTTCCTCCTCGGCCTCGGCCGCTCCCCGGAAGTGCGCTACCGAAAGAACGACGCCGTCACCCCGCGGCTGCAGCGGGTTCTCGATGCGCTGGACCCCAGCCCGGCGGTGATCCGGACGGCGCTTTGGGATGTGGTGGCCTGGAACAGGGCCGCCACCGTGATGATGATCGACTACGGCTCGCTGGCGCCCGAGGAACGCAACCTTCTGCGTTTCATTTTCCTGGATCCCCGCGCCCGCGCCGCGCAGCACGACTGGGAAAGCGTGGCGCGGTTCGCGCTGGGCTCGTTCCGGGCGGACGCGGCGCGCGCCGGCGCCGTGGCGGAAGTGGAGACCCTGGTCGAGGAGCTATGCCGGCTCAGCCCGGATTTCAGGCGAATGTGGCCGGAGGATCATGTCCAGGGTCCCTACGGCGAGGCGATCAAGCACATACGCCATGCCGTTATCGGTCCGCTCGCCTTCGAATACTCGGTCTTTTCAGTCGACGGTCGTACCGACCTGAACATGGTCGTCTACAACCCGGCGACGCCGGAGGACGCCGAACGCATCAAATCGTTGATCTAGAGCCTTTCATGGTTAGCTGGAAGCAGTTCTGTTTCTCCGATGGCGAGGCGATCCGCCAGCGGGAAACCCTTCGGGCCGGGTGAATTCGGGCCGAATCCTTCAGCCTTCGGACTTGGCCGTACCACCGGTACGACCGCGCCGAAGGCCTCGACCTCCGGGTCCGGCTTCTGGCCGGCCCGAGGGCAGGCCAAGGCCCGAATTCCCTCCGGCAGAACGCTTCCATCTAGCCATGAAAGGCTCTAGCGGTATTTCCGCCCGCAGCGGCAAAGGCACGTTCCGCTCAATAATCCTTCTCGTAGAACAGGCCGAGGCTGGAATCGGTCGTGCCAAGCGCGCCCTTGGCCTTGAGGTGCTTGGTGATGTCGAGATTCACCGTGCCCTTGGTGTCGCCTTCCGCGCCGGCCTCGACGCCGAGATAGATGTTGTCCCGGATGTAGCGGCCGGCGCGCACGGCGGTCTGCCCCTTGCTGTTGGTGATCACGTCGAGGTCGTCCAGCCCCGTCGCCTTGCGCAGATTGCCCAGCAGCGAGGTATTCGAGCCGCCGGCAAGTTCGGCGACGGCGGCGGCGAGCTGCGCAATCTGGAAGGCAGAGAGGTCGTTGACGCTGCGGTTGAAGATCAGCCGCGCCAGCACCTCGTCCTGCGGCAGCTGCGGCTGCGACGAGAAGACGATCTTGGGATCGGAAGCGCGGCCGGTGACCGTCACGAAGACGGTGATGTCGGTGCCTTCGGAAGTCGCGACGAGGTTGACCATCGGGTCGAGGTCGCCGACCAGCGTCACCTCGCCCTCGGTGAAGTCCACCCGCTGGCCGATGATGGAGAGGCGCCCGCGAATGAGCTGGAAGCCGCCGACCGGCCGGATGCCGGTGATCGGCCCCGTCAGCTTGACGCGGCCGCCGAGTTCGACATCCAGCCCGCGACCGCGCACGAAGATGCGCGACGGAGCGCTTACCGTCAGGTCGACCCGAGCGACGCTCGGCCGGGCCGTCGGCACCGGCGTGCCGTCGTCGGCATGGGCGCGCTCCAGCGTCGCGGCGACCTTCGGCGGCGGATTGAGATGCTTGACGTTGATGCCGGCCGCGCCGCCGCCGAGCGTGTCGGGAACGGTAATATCGGCGCGCTGAATGTCCACATTGCCGGAGACAAGCGGATCGCGGGTCAGAGGACCGGTGACGGAGATGTTTCCGTTCAGCCGCGCCACGACCATGTTGCCGTCGGCATAGCGCGCGTTGTCGAGCGCGATCTTGATATTGGCGGGGAAATCCGCCGCGGCGTTGGTCGAGATCGTGCCGGTCACCGTCAGCTTGCCGCCCTTGCCGAGCGAGGCCGTCACCGAGCGCAGCGTCACCGTCTCGCCGGCGATCGATCCGTTGACCGCGATGTCGCCGAGCCGGATGTTGGTCTCAGGATCGATGAACTCGGCGCCGGAAGTGGAGAAGCTGCCGTTGACGAGAGGCTTGCGGATACTGCCCGAGACCTTGGCATTGAGCGCCAGCGTTCCGGCAGCCTGAGCGCCGCGATCGGCCAGCAGCCGGTTCGCGAGCGTCAGCGGCGCCTTGCCGGTGACCGTCAGGCCCAGGCCGGAACCGGACAGCGGCACGCGTCCGCTCGCCGAGATCGACAGGCCCTGAGGCGAGTTGGCCGTGGCGGAACGCAATGTCACCGCCTTGCCCTCGTAGCGGCCGTCGGCCTTGACATCGAGATAGCTGACGCCGGCGCTCCGGAGCGGAGCGGCGGAGACCTGGTTGCCGTCGATGGTGAAATCAGCGGTCGGCTCGGCAATCGTGCCGCCGACCTTCGCCGAGCCGGAAAGCTTGCCGCCGAAATCCTGGCCCTTGGCCACGCCATTCAGCGCGGCAAGGGGAAAGGCGCTCAGGTCGACGTTCAGGGCGATGTGGCCGTCATCGCCGAGCGGCACGCTGCCTTTCGCGGTGGCGCGTAATCCTTCTGGGCTGGTGATGTCGGCGTCGAGTTGAAGGACCCGGCCGCTGGAACTGCCCTTGGCATCGACGGAGAGGGTCGAAAGTCCCGCCCCTTTCAGCACCGCCGCGGTTAGGTTCTTGCCCTGCAGCGAGAACTGGACGTTCGGGTCGGCGCGGCTGCCGGAAAGGTTCGCATTGCCGTCGATCGTGCCGCCCGCCTGGAGATCGGGCCGAACGGCGTTGGCGATCGAAAGCGGCAGCGCACGGATCGCGACGGCGAGGTCGAGCGTATCGGCGATCTTTCCCCTCGCATCGATCCGGCCGCCGCCCGCATCGAGCGACAAGCTGTCGATGGTGAAATTCTGGCCCTGGACGAGGATGCTCGCCGGCTGGACGAGGCTGACGGAAAGCTGGCCCTGCTTCAGGTCGGTTTTCGACAGGTTCAGGCGATAGCCACCGCTCTCGGGCGCGAGCGAGCCGGCAAGCGCGGCGTCGGTGCCGTTCTTCAGCCGCGCGGTCGCGGAGAAGCGCGTGGCCTCGCCGTTGCGATTGGCGTCGGCGTCGAGCGTCGCGACCTCGACCTTCGCGAGCGTCAGGCCGCTTGCCTTGATCGAGCCTTCCACGGCCGGCACGCCGAAGAGGTCGGCGATGGCCGCTTTCACCTGAGCCTGGCCGATATGGTTGTCGCCGATGGTCAATCCATCTAGCTTGGCGGAAATGTCGGCGGCCTGTTTCCCTTCGGCGTTGGAGAGCTTGATGTCCGCCTTGGCGGCTCCGCTCGCCTGCTGAAGGAGAAGCGCGGCGGCGGTCGAGATATCGGTCGAGGCGAGCGACAGCCTGCCGTCGAGAAGGCCGGCGGCGCTCTGCCCAAGTTCGCCGGCAAGCTGCGTGGCGCCGGCCGAGAAGGTGAGGTCGGTGAGCCGCTTCGCTCCGTCGGCAATCGTCACATCGGAATGGATGGCGATCGGGGTCCGGTCGAGCTGGGCATTGCCCTGGATGCCGCCGGAAAGATTGCCGTCCTGCAGGATACCGTCGAAATTCAGCGCGGCGCCGCTGAGTTCCCTTCCGACCAGTGCGCCGTGGGGCACTTCGGCCTTGAAGGCGAGCGCGATGCGGCCGTTGTCGCCCTTGGCGCGGCCCGACGCCGTCAGCCTGCCGCTCGCCTGCTTCGAGGCAAGCGCCAGGTCGGCGAGGGTGAAATCGAAGCCGAAATCCGCTTTCCCGGTGGCGAACTTGCCGTCGGCGGCGAGGGTCAGTTGCTGGTTCTCGATCTTGAGCTTGTCGGCCGTCAGCCCGGTCTCGTCGCGGGCGAGGCGGCCGGTGATCGAGGTGACGCCGCCGAGCAGACTGTCGACCGAGCGGCTATCGATGGTGAGATCGGTCGCGTGCCCGTCGAGCACCATGTCGAAAGCACCGGAAAGCGGCTTCAGCTGTCCCTTGGCGCCGAGTTTCATCGAGCCGGAAAGCTCCCGGTCGGCGAGGCCGGAGAAGGGGGCGATGCTCGACGCGTCGACATCGATCGTGCCGTTGAAGATGTAGTCGGCGATTTCGCCGGCGGCGGCGAGGCTGAGCCCGTTTCCGGAAAGCAGGGCCTTGGCAAGCTTCACCGGCGTGCCGGCCCGCCAGTCGCCGTCTATGTCGAGGTCGATCTCGTGGCCGAGCGCCTTGGCGACGTCCGGGCGTTTGGAGGTGATGCCGGAGGCCTTGCCGTTTACGGCGAAGCTGATGTGGCGCGAGGCCGGCTGGTCCATGTTCTCGGCGACGCCGCCCAGGTCGAGCGCGATATTGCCTGCGGCGAACGTGTCGGTGGTCAGCCCGGCGATGCCGAGTGAACCGGTCCATTTGTTGTCGGGATCGTCGCCGAAATCGACGGCGAGCCTGGCGCTGTCGACGGTCGTTCGGTTGCCGGGAACCGGCAGGAGCACCGTCTTGCCCGTCGGATCGGCGATCGAGGCGTTGAGCTTAAGGCGGCGAAGGAATCCGTCCGATGTCGTCTCGAGGTTGCCGTCGAGCTTCAGCGCGTTGCTGGTAAGGTCCAGCCGGTCGAGGCTGAGGCCGCCGGCATCCTTGACCACGCCGTCCGCGACGAGATCGGTGTCGGCTCCGAAGAAGCTGCGAAACTGCGGCGGGACCAGCCTCGCGATGGGGCCGCCGAGCTTTGCCGAGAAGCCGTAGCCGGCGTCGCGGCGGCGGATGCTGGTCGTGCCGGTCAGGGTGCGCTGATGGTCGGCATCGAGCGTCAGTGCGAGGTCGAGCCGGTCGAGCGGACCGGAACCCTTCAGCGTCATGTCGACCGGCGGCCTGCCTTCGATGTTCAGGAGGTTGGCGATCACGCCGTTGGCCGGCTCGGAGAGGGACAGATCGAGGTCGAGCTTCTTCGTTTCTGCGGCATATTTGGCGGCGAGCTTGAACTCGCCGCCGGGGCCGTCGAGCCGGTTGATGTCGAGTGCGGTATCGAGCGAGCCGTCGGCGAGCTGTAGGCGGCCGGAGAGCTTGAGCTCCGAACCGAGGCCGAACACGTCCTGCCCGAACTTGATCCTGGCGACGCTCAGGTCGGAGAGCCTTATCGAGACCGGCAGTTGCGGCAACTGGAAGCCGCTCGATTCCGGCGCGGGCACGCCCTTCTCAGGCAGCGGCTTGCGCAGCACGTCGATCTCGTCCGCCGACAGCTTGTTGACGTCGAGCCGGCCGAGCAGGAGCGCGGCGCGGTTCCAGTCGATCGAGGCGTTGACGACCTTCAGCCACACGCCTTGCTTGTCGGCGATGGTGATCTCGCCGATCGTCGCCTTCGAGGAAAGCACGCCGCTGATGTTCGAGATGCTGATCTTGCGGTTGGGCGTGGAAAGCTTCTGCTCCACATATTGCAGGAAATAGGATTTCTCCTGCTCGGCCTTGTCCTGCGCCATGGCCGGAAAGGCGTAGAGGATGAGGGCTATGGCAACGAGCAACAGTCTCAAAACGCTTGTCCCAGACCGATATAGAAGGCCACTGTCGGATCGCCGGGCCGGCGGTCGAGCGGGAAGGCGACATCGGCGCGCAGCGGACCCAGGCCGGTAAAATAGCGCACGCCGCCGCCGACGCCGATACGGAATTTCTCCGAAAAGTCGGGGAGGGAATTGGCGCCGACATAGCCGGCGTCGATGAAGCCGACGACGCCGATCGTGTCGGTGATGCGCGCGCGCAGTTCCGCCGATGTCTCGACGAGCGAGCGGCCGCCGGTGACGATCCCGCCGGGCAGCGTGATGCCGATATTGCGGTAGGCATAGCCGCGAACCGAACCGCCGCCGCCGGCGAGGAACAGCTTATCGGGCGCGGTTTCGGCGATCGGCGGGCCGACGATGGAGCCAACCTTGAGACGGCCGGCGAGCACGATCCGCCGGTCCTCGCCGAAGCCGTAATAGGCGCGGCCTTCCGCGACCATTCTTACCGCGGGGTTGCCGTAGTTGAATTCGTAGAAGGGCTGGACCGTGCCGTCGAGGTAGTAGCCGGTCGTCGGGTCGACCTTGCTGTCGCGGGTATCATAGGTGAGCCCCCCGAGCACGCCGACGTCGAGGAAATCGCGCTTTCCGAAATCGTCGTCGAAGCGCGAAGGGCCGCCGGTGAGGAAAAGCTTGCCCGAAAGCTCGTCGGTGAAGATACGGTTGAAGCCGACCAGGCCGGTGATCGAGGTGCGGGTGTAGATGTCGAGCACCTCGCGATCGCCGATCACCGATGCGACGAAATCCGTGTCCGGCGTGAACACGCCCGGCCGCGTGAAGGTGGCGCCGACGCGATAGGTGAAATCGGCCGGATCGGCGGTATTGCCGAAGCCCGCGACCTTGGCCTCCAGCTTCAGGCTCTCGGCGTGGCCGAACAGGTTGCGATGCAGCCAGTAGGTCTGGAAGCCGCCGCCATCGACGGTGGAATAGTCGGCGCCGATGCCGAAACGATGCAGCGGCTGCTCCTGCACGATGAGGCTCATCGGCAGGGTGCCGTCGGGCTCGATCGCGTTGGCTTCCTCGAAGCGCGCCGAGCGGAAGACGCCCAGGCGCATCAGGCGCTTGTTGGCACGGTCGATGTCGTCGGGATCGTATTCCTGTCCGAGCGGCAGGCCGGCCATCCAGGCGACGAAAGCCGGGTTCATGCGGTCGGTGCCCTTCACCGTCACGGGGCCGTAATAGGCCTTGCGTCCCGGTTCCACTTCGATCGTCGCGTCGACCGTGCTCGTCCGGTGGGCTGCGACGACCCGCTGGGTGGCGACTTCCGCCTTCGGGTAGCCCTGCTGGCGCCAGGCCTCCGTCGCCAGCCGGTCGGCTTTCAGGATCGTGCCGGAGCGGGCCAACTGTCCGGGGACGAAACCCTCCTTCTCGGGCAGGGGAACCTTGTCCCTGCGGTCCGCGGTCGGAGGCGCCTCGTTGACGATCTCGGTCCTGCCGAAGACGAAGGGCGGGCCGGGATCGACCGAGACGCGGACCTTGACCGGCTGGGAAAGTTCGGCATCGGGCGGCAGGCCGGCGACCTCGCGGCCGTCCGCCGTGATGCTGATCGAGCCGCCGTAGCGGCCCTCGCCATAAAGCGTATCGAGGAGGCGCTTGTAGTCGCTGCGCGCCTTGGCGAGGAAGCCCGACACGCCGGAGGCCGGCTTCTTCCTGTCCTTCCACAGGCCGGAGGCGGCTTCGAGGAGTTTCGTCAGATCCCTGGTGTCGGACTTGCCATCGAGCCCGGTCGCCTCGGAGACATTGAAGTCCACCGAATAGTTGACGGGCTCGCCGACCGTTTCCTCGTTCTTGGGTTCCTGGTTGGGCCGTTCGAAGAACTTCATCCCGAACAGCTTGAACGCATGCGCGGGCGTCCACGCCGCCGCCAGGGCAAGGGCGAGAAGAAGTGCCTGGCCGCTATGCCGGCGCTTCGAACCTGTTCTCCCCAACCCTCTTCCTCAACGCATACTGGCCGGACGTTCCGGTACGTGCCCCCGAGCACCGGCACGCCACCATAGGCTGCCCTGTCCTGAAAAACAAAACGCTAAGTTTCCCTTCTACGGCAAATGAACTTTTTGTTGCAGCAGGGTCACATTTCCGATCGCCGGGGCGGCCGCGCGGAAGGGCTCTCGCCGCCATCGTCGCGGGGGAATGCCCTGCTGAGAAAACGGGAGCCCGCGAGGCCGAAGCGCCAGGGTGTCTCGACGCCCTTGGTGATGCCGATGCGCTTGCCGATACTGACGGCTTTCTTTCCCTCGGCCGCCCATAGGACGAAGGGCGGCCTGTCGAGGGCTAGCCCGTCATGCGACTTGTCGATCCCGAGCGCCTGGCAAAGTTTTCCAGGCCCGCTGCAGAGAGCGCTCGCATCCTGGACGCCGCGACGGCTGCGCATCCTGTCGAGCCCGTCGGTCGGCTCGATCGCGCGAAGGAGAACGGCGCTTCCCGGGCGGCAGACAAGGTTGACGCACCAGTGGATGCCGTAGGAGCGATAGACATAGGCGTGGCCGGGCGCGCCGAACATGACGCGGTTGCGCGGGGTCTCGCCCCGGAACGAATGCGAGGCGGGGTCGTCGCGATCATAGGCCTCGACCTCGACGATGACGCCGCCGGCCTCCTCGAAGAGAAGCCGCGCGCCGATCAGGTCATGCGCCACTTCCAGGACGGGCCTGTCGAAGAATTGGCGCGTGAGGGGTGCGGCATCGGTCATGCGTTCCGCTTAGCGGGTCGGCGGAACGCCCGCAATGCGCCCGGACGCGACGGCTACTTCGCTGCCGACATCTCCAGCCAGTTCAGGGCGACCATCTCGGCCTCGTCCAGTCCCGGCACCGTCTTTCGCCTCGACCGCCTGGCACGCGCGATCTCGTCCGCGAGGGTCCCTGCTTCCCAGGAGGCGATGACGCGCGGGTGGATGTAGTTCCTGCGGCATACGGCCCGCGTGTTGCCGAGCAGGCGGGCGACCTCGTCGATCGCCGCATTGAGGGCGCGGCGCGTGGCGGCCTTGCTCTCCGGTCGATCGCTGGCCGAGAGAACGGCGAGCGCCGCGATCGTGCCGTTCCACGTGCGGAAGGTCTTCGAGGTGAAATCCGCGCCGCTCGCTTCGCGAAGATATGCGTTGACGTCCTCCGAATGGACCTGACGCCGTGTCCCCTCTTCATCCTCATATTGGAAGAGATGCTGGCCCGGCAGTTCCTGCATGCTGCGGATGGAGCGGACGATGCGGCGGTCGACCAGTTGCACGTTCCATTCCTTGCCGGACTTGCCCTTGAACTTGAAGTGCATCGTCGAGCCGCTGACGGAGAGATGCCGGCTGCGCAGGGTGGTCAGGCCGAAGCTCCGGTTCTGCTTGGCGTAGGTGTGGTTGCCGACCCGGATCATCGTGTTCTCGAGCAGCCAGATCAGCGAGGCGAGCACCCGGTCCTTCGGAAGTCCGCGCTTCCTGAGGTCGGAGTCCACGCGCTCGCGGATGGCGGGGAGCGCGCGGGCGAATGCCGAAAGCTGCTCGAACTTCGCCTCGTCGCGTATCGCCGTCCAGCGCGGGTGGTAGCGGTATTGCTTTCGACCCCTGTCGTCTCGGCCGGTCGCCTGGATGTGGCCGTTCGGGTCCGGTGAGATCCATACGTCCGTATAGGCCGGTGGGATGGCCAGGCCGCGGATCCTTTCCAGTTGCTTCGGGTCGGTCAGCCGCGTCCCGTCGGGCTTCACGTAGCCGAAGCCCTTGCCCGATCTCCGGCGCCGGATTCCCGGCATGTCGTCGGATACATAGTTGAGCGACGCCTGCGCCGCGGAAAGTTCGGCTTCTTCGATGATGTCGTGGCTCTTCAGCAAATCCGGTCGTCCGCGGCAAAACTCCGCGATAACAGCGGGAGGCGGTGAATGTTCCTCGTGGTCGCGCGAGATATAGCGGCGGTCCGTCCCCGGGCGTCGGGAAGGGAGCATTCCCTCGGTCGCCCACCCGACGACCGGCATGGCGCACCCGGCGTTGCAGGAGGGCGGCGTGCAGGCGGAGTGGTCCGAAAAAATCGGCGATCACGTCTACAACGCGACGCCCGCCATCGAATGGAAATGCTGGGTCGCGGGGCCGCCGTTGACAATGCAATGTCATTGACTACGATCCGCTGAAGGGGGATTTGCCGGCAAACGGGGGTACCCTCTCAATAAATGCGGATAGTGCTGCGGCAAGCGTTACCGCGAGGATGGGGCGAAAGAATATGCCGGTCATCGACGCCCCGAAACGTCGCTCCGATCCAATCAGTGGCCCAACCACGGAAATGCCAGGCATCCCGGCGTCGGCCGGGGAGGCAAGGAACGCGCGGTGACGCTGCCGTGCGGCGCCCGCGCGATTGCGTGCGCCGATATCAAGTCGAAAGGTGAGACAGGGAACACGAGTATGAGAAAAGAGAAACGACTTTGGGAGAGATTGCCCCGGGCGGTTACCGGCGCATTGTGCGCGCTGTCGCTGTCGATGGGCGTGACGATGGCGACCGCGACGTTCGTGGCCCCGCCGGCGATGGCGCAGGGCAAGACGCTGCGCTTCGCCTTTCAGGGGACGCTGAACGCGCTCGACCCCTATTCGCTCAACGAGACATTCACGCTCGGAATGCTCGGCAACGTCTATGAAGGCCTGACCAGCCGCGACAAGCAGCTGAAGATCGTTCCGGGCCTCGCGGAAAGCTGGGAGACGCTGGATCCGCTGCATTGGCGGTTCCATCTCCGCAAGGGCGTGAAGTTCGCCAACGGCGATCCCTTTACCGCGGACGACGTGATCTTCTCGGCGGAGCGGGTCCGCTCCGACGGGTCCGACCTCAAGACGCGCATTCCGGCCGATTCGGAATGGAAGAAGGTCGACGACTATACGGTCGACGTCATCCTGAAGAGTCCCAATCCCATCCTGCCGGCCGAATGGGACACCTGGTACATGATGGACAAGGCATGGTGCGAGAAGGTCGGGGCCGTGAAGGTCGTTTCGGCCAAGGACACCAATCCCGGACCGTCGGCCTATGAGGCGAACGGTACCGGTCCCTTCGAGATCGTCAGCCACCAGCCCGGCGTGAAGACGGTCTTCAAGCGCAATCCCAACTACTGGGGCAAGGTCGAGAGCAATCTGGACGAGGTCGACTTCACGCCGATCGCATCGGACTCGACCCGGGTCGCGGCGTTGCTTTCGGGCGACGTCGACCTGATCGAGCCCGTGCCCGTTCAGGACATCAAGCGCGTCGAGGACAACCCGAATACCGATGTGCTGACCGGCCCCGAGTTGCGCGTCGTCTTCCTGAATTTCAACCAGATACGCGACGAACTGCCGACCTCCAACATCAAGGGCAAGAACCCGTTCAAGGATCCGAATGTCCGCAAGGCCTTCTACCAGGCGATCGACATCGACACGATCGACAAGCGGGTCATGCGCGGCCTCGCTACGCCGGTCCCGCTGCTGATCGCTCCGCAGCTCTATTCGGCTCCCGACCTGAAGCGCTGGCCCTACGATCCGGCTGCGGCCAAGAAGCTGCTGGCGGCCGCCGGCTATCCTGACGGCTTCACCGTCGGCATGGACTGCCCGAATGACCGCTACGTCAACGACGAGCGGATATGCCAGGCGGTTGTTTCGATGCTTGCCAAGGTCGGCGTCACCGTGAAACTGAACGCGCAGCCGAAGGCCAAGTACTTCGCCAAGGTGCTGGCGCCCGGTGGCTACGACACGGACTTCTCCCTGCTCGGCTGGACGCCTTCCGGGTTCGATTCATGGAACGTCTTCACCAGCCTGGCGACATGCCGCGATGCGTCCGGCAAGGGCGGCCCGTTCAACCTCGGCGGCTATTGCAACCCGAAGGTCGATGAACTGGCGAAGAAGATCCTTGTCGAGACCGACAAGACGAAGCGCGACGACCTGATCCATCAGGCGTACCGGATCCTGCTCGACGACACCTCGCACATTCCGCTTCACCAGCAGTCGCTCTCCTGGGGCAAGCGCAAGAATGTCGAGATCGTGCAGCGCCCGGACGACGAGGTCCTGTTCTACTGGGCCAGCATCAAGTAAGCCGCCGGCTTTGATACCTGCCCGGATCCTTCCGGTCCGGGCAGGACCTTCCAGGGATGTTTGAATGCTGGCTTTTGCCATCCGGCGACTGATCCAGGCCATCGGCGTGATGCTGGTCGTCGCGATGATTTCCTTCGTGATGTTCCGCTTCGTCGGTGATCCGGTCAGCCAGCTCGTCGGCAACGACACGCCGCCGGAGCAGCGGGCGCTGCTGCGCAAGGAACTCGGGCTCGACGACCCCATCTACGTGCAGTTCGCCCGTTTCGTCGACAAGGCGGCGCATTTCAACTTCGGGATTTCCTACCAGATCAAGCAACCCGTGGCGAAGCTGATCGCACAACGCCTGCCGGCGACGCTGGAACTTTCCATCGTATCGGCCATCCTGGCGCTCGTGATCGGACTGCCGATGGGCGTCTATACGGGCCTTTACCCGCATAGCTGGCTGTCGCGGCTGTTCCTGTCGATCAGCCTCGCCGGCATCTCGTTGCCGACCTTCCTGATCGGTATCCTGCTCATCTTCATATTTTCAGTCAATTTCGGCTGGCTGCCCTCCTTCGGGCGCGGCGACGTCGTCACGATCTGGGGATACTGGACGACCGGGCTGCTGACGCGCACCGGGCTGGAGTCCATCATCCTTCCCGCCATCACGCTCGGCCTCTTCCAGATGACGCTGATCATGCGGCTGGTGCGCGGCGAGATGCTGGAGGTGCTCAGGACCGACTACATCAAGTTCGCCCGCGCCCGCGGCCTTTCCCGGCGCGCCATCAATTTCGGCCACGCGCTGAAGAATACGCTCGTCCCGGTCATCACCATCACCGGCCTGCAACTCGGCTCGATCATCGCCTTCTCGATCATCACCGAGACGGTGTTCCAGTGGCCGGGCATGGGCCTGCTCTTCCTGCAGGCGGTGCAGAACGTCGATATTCCGATCATGGCGGCCTACCTGCTCCTGATCGCCTTCCTCTTCGTGCTCATCAATTTCCTCGTCGACCTGCTGTACGTGGCGGTCGATCCGCGCATCCGGATCGGAGGAGCAAAGGCATGAGCGAACTGACGGAAATGGCCGAGACGCCGGCCGACCCTCCGCCCGGCCTCGCTCGACGGTTCGTCGACAGCGACCTGTTCTATTCGTTCTGCCGTTCGCCGCTGACGATACTGGCGGCGCTGGTCACGCTCGTCCTCATCCTCGCGGCGGTGCTGGCGCCGTGGGTCGCGCCGCACGATCCGTTCGATCCGGCGCAGATATCGATCACAGACAGCCTCTATCCCCCGGTGTGGGTCGACGGGGGACAGGACGGATTCCTGCTCGGCACCGACGACCAGGGCCGCGACGTCTTCTCGACGATCCTCTACGGCATGCGCATCTCGCTCGCCGTCGGCTTCGCCAGCGTCGTCCTGGCGCTTTTCATCGGGGTAACGCTCGGCCTGATCGCCGGCTATGTCGGCGGAGCGGTCGATTCGGCCATCATGCGCGTCGCGGACGTGCAGCTGACCTTCCCGGCGATCCTGACAGCCCTCATCATCGACGGCGTGGCTCGCGGCCTCGCCGGCCCAAAGGCTTATGACGAGATCGTCTTCTGGGTGCTCGTGCTTTCGATCGGGCTGTCGTTCTGGGTGCAATATGCGCGGACGGTGCGCGGCTCGGTGCTGGTGGAGGCGAACAAGGAATATGTCATGGCCGCGCGGCTGATCGGGCTCAGGCCGGCGACGATCATGTTCCGTCACGTGCTGCCCAACGTGCTCGGGCCGGTGCTGGTCATCGCCACCATCAACCTGGCGCTCGCGATCATCACCGAGGCGACGCTTTCCTTCCTCGGCGTCGGCGTGCCGCCGACACAGCCCTCGCTCGGGACGCTGATCCGCATCGGCAACGATTTCCTGTTCTCCGGCGAATGGTGGATCACCATCTTCCCGGGCATCACGCTCGCCATCCTGGCGCTGGCCGTCAACCTTCTGGGCGACTGGTTGCGCGACGCGCTCAATCCGAAGCTCCGATGACCGCCGCGCTCTCCGTCCGGAACCTCAGGGTCGAGATCCCGACGCGCCGCGGCGTGCTGACGGCGATCGACGATCTTTCCTTCGACATCGCGCCGGGCGAGGTACTCGGGGTCGTCGGCGAATCGGGCGCCGGCAAGTCCATCACCGGCTCGGCCATCATCGGGCTGCTGGACCCGCCAGGCCGTATCGCCGGCGGCGAAATAAGGCTCGGCGCCGAGCGCATCGACAATCTGTCGCCTTCGGCGATGCGGCAGATCAGGGGAAAGCGGATCGGCATGATCTTCCAGGACCCGCTGACCAGCCTGAACCCGCTCTACCGCATCGGAGACCAGCTCACCGAGACCATCCTGACGCATGAGAAGATCTCGGCGCAGGCGGCGGCGGACAAGGCCGAGCGCCTGCTGATCGAGGTCGGCATACCGGCAGCCGGCACGCGCATGTCGTCCTACCCGCACCAGTTCTCCGGCGGCATGCGGCAGCGCGTCGTCATCGCGCTGGCGCTGGCGGCCGACCCGGAACTCGTCATCGCCGACGAGCCGACGACCGCGCTCGACGTCTCCGTGCAGGCGCAGATCATCGCCCTCATCAAGCGGCTCTGCAAGGATCGCGGCACGTCGGTCATGCTGATCACCCACGACATGGGCGTGATCGCGGAGACGGCGGACAGGGTCTGCGTCCTCTATGCCGGGCGGCTGGCCGAGATCGGCAAGGTCGGCGATGTCGTCAAGCGGGCGCAGCATCCCTATACGCACGGCCTGATGGCGGCGATCCCCTCGCTCGTCGACGATCCGAGCGACAAGCTCGAGCAGATTCCAGGGTCCATGCCGCGGCTCGGCGCCATTCCGGCGGGCTGCGCCTTCAACCCGCGCTGCCTCTATCGGTTCGAGCGCTGCGTCAAGGAGCGGCCCGGCATCTACCCGGCGCTCGGCAGCCGGGCCTCCTGTTTCCTGCACGACCCGGCGGGCGGGGCGCCGCCGGCCGATATCGCCCGGAAGGCGGCCGCGACCGGAATAGAGGTGCCGGCGGCGAGAGTCGGACCATGAGCGCGCCGGTGCTTTCCCGGCCGGAGCCGCGCTCCGGCGCGACCGACGCGCCTCTGGTCGAGATCGAGGGGCTCGGGCGCGTTTTCGACCTGTCGAGACGCTGGCTGAACCGCGTTCTGGAAGGCAGCGGCAAGGTGATGCTGACGGCCGTCGACGGCGTCGACATGTCGATCCGGCGCGGCGAGACCTATGCGCTGGTCGGCGAATCGGGGTCGGGAAAATCCACCATCGCCAAGATGGTGGTCGGCCTCCTGCCGCCGACCACCGGTACGGTGCGCATCGACGGCGCCGATATCTGGAAGGAACTGGGCGGCGCGCGCCAGCGCCAGATACGCCGGAAGATCCAGATGATCTTCCAGGACCCCTTCGCCAGCCTCAATCCGCGCTGGCGCGTCGGCGCGATTGTGGAGGAGCCGATCAAGGCCTTTGGGATGATCGCGGATGCGCGGGAACGCGATCACCGTGTCGGCGAGCTTCTGCGGCTCGTCGGCCTCGACCCGCGCGACGCCGGCAAGTTCCCGCATGAATTCTCCGGCGGGCAACGCCAGCGCATCGCCATCGCGCGGGCGCTTTCCTCCAGCCCGGAGTTCATCGTCTGCGACGAGCCGACCTCGGCGCTGGACGTGTCCGTGCAGGCGCAGGTCCTGAACCTCCTGCGCGACCTGCAGGAGCGGCTCGGCCTCACCTATCTCTTCATCAGCCACAATCTGGCGGTCGTCCGCCACGTCGCGAACCGTGTCGGCGTCCTCTATCTCGGCCGGCTGGTCGAGGAAGCGCCGGCGCGCGTGCTGTTCTCCGATCCGCAGCACCCCTACACGAAGATGCTGCTCGATTCCGTGCCGGACATCGACATGACGGGCAAGGAACGGACGCCGATCGCCGGCGAAATCCCCAATCCGGTCAACCCGCCGCCCGGCTGCCATTTCCATCCGCGCTGCCCGCTCCGGTTCGAGCCGTGCGACAAGGTCCGGCCGCCGCTCAAGGATTACGGCATGAGCCGCGCCGCCTGTCATGCACTGGAGGAGGGGCGCGTGGCCCGGTAGTCTTTTGTCGGGCAGGCTTCCAAGACGGGAACTCACCCCCTCCTGCCCTTCGGGCCACCTCCCCCTCGAAGGGGGAGGAAAGCGGCGAAGCCGGCGCTTTCCCTCCCCTTGAGGGGAGGGTCCGGCCGATAGGCCGGGGGTGGGATGACCGGTCGAAGAGTCGAAATTCACGGGCCGTGTACAGGCCACCCTATCCCTGCACCCGCGTCCCCTTGATCCACACGCCCCGGACGTCCAGCGCGTCGGACAGATGCACGAAGGAGGCCGGCCGGCCCTCGCCGATGCGGCCAAGACGATCATCCTGGGCGACGGTACGGGCGGGATAGAGCGACGCCATGCGCAGCGCTTCCTCGACCGGCAGGCCGATCTCCCGATGCATGAAGCGCACGGCCGAGATCATGTCGAGGTCGGCTCCGGCAAGCGTGCCGTCGGCCAGAGTGAGCCTGCCGCCGTCGCGCCGGATGGTGCGGCCGTTGAGCGTGAATTCGGTCATGTCGGTGCCGATGGTCGCCATGGCGTCGGTCACCAGGAAGATGCGTCCGGGACTGCGTTTCGCCCGCAGGGCGATGGCGATCGCATGGCGATCGACGTGGAAGCCGTCGGCGATCAGCCCGGCCGACACTTCCCCTATGTCGAGCGCCGCGCCGACCATGCCCGGTTCGCGGTGCTGAAGCTGGCTCATGGCGTTATAGAGATGCGTCACCTGCCTCGCGCCGGCCTCGATCGCGGCGCGGGCCGTCGCGAAGCCCGCATCGGAATGGCCGAGGCTGACGGCGACGCCGGCGCCGGAAAGCGCTGCGATCTGCTGCGGCGTCACCGTCTCCGGCGCCACCGTCGTCATCAGGACCGGCAGCATTCCCCTGGCGTTCACGAGACGGGCGAGGTCTTGCTCTTCCATGGGCCGGATGAGGTCCGGATCGTGCGCGCCCTTGCGGCTGAGCGACAGATGCGGGCCTTCGAGATGAAGTCCTAGAAACCCCGGCACCCTGTCGCGCGCCGCCGCCATGCCGGCTTCCAGCGTCGCGGCCGTCGTGGCGGGCGTATCGGTGATGAGCGTCGCCAGAAGCGCGACCGTGCCGAAGCGCGCGTGCGCCGCGCAAATGCGGCGGATCGTTTCGACGGACGGGTCGTCGTTCAGCATCACGCCGCCGCCGCCATTGACCTGCAGGTCGACGAAGCCCGGCGCCAGGAAACCGCCATCCAGATCGATGATGCGCGTATTTTCGGGAATGCTTCCGTTGTCGACGATCCCGGTCACGATGCCGCCGGCGACAAGGACGGCATGTCCGTCGTGCCAGTCCTCTCCGTCGAAAATGCGGGCACCCTTGAGGGCCACTACGGAACTCATCTCGTCTCCGTCACCTTGCGCAGATGGGTCGGCTTGTCGGGGTCGAGCCCGCGCCGTCGCGCAAAGGCCTCGATGAAGGCGTAGAAGGAGACGATGAGCGACAGCGGGTCGGTCAAAGTGTGCCCCGTGGCGGCGAAGGGCAGCCGCCTGGCGGACGAGACCGTGTCGCTGGTGGCGAAGACGGTGGCGCCCTTCGCGGTCAGTTCGTCGGCCGTCTCGGCGATCGAGCGCTCGGCCGCGTCGCGCGCGGCGAGCGCCAGCACGGGAAACCCGCCGCCGACGATCGAGACGGGACCGTGCATCACCTCCGCCGAACTATAGGCCTCGGCATGAACCGACGAGGTCTCCTTGAATTTGAGCGCCGCCTCTGCGGCGATCGCAAAGGAGGGACCGCGGCCCAGGATGAAGAGGGAATCGCGGCCTTCCGTCGCCTCGCAAAGGGCGTTCCAGTCGCAGTTGCGCGCCGCTTCGAGCCGGGCGGGAAGGGCGGCGAGCGCACGCCGCAGCCCCTCGTCGTCGATGCATTCGGCAAGCAGCGCCAGCCCGGCCACGACGGAATTCACGAAGGTCTTGGTGGCGGCGACGCTGCGCTCGGGGCCGGCGAGGATGTCGATCACCTCATCGCAGGCATCGGCCAGGGGAGAACCGGCGGTGTTGGTCAATGCGATGGCCAACGCGCCGCCTTCTCTTGCCGTCCCGGCCATCTTCACGATGTCGGGGCTCTTGCCGGATTGCGAGATGGCGAGGCAGGCGGCCCGCGCGAGCTTCAGCCGCGCGCCGAAGATCGACGCGATCGACGGCCCGAGCGAGGCGACCGGAATGCCCGCGTGGATCTCCGCGGCATATTTGAGATAGCTCGCGGCATGATCGGAGGAGCCGCGAGCGACGGTCGCTATCAGCAGCGGGTCCTTCTCGCGGAGGCGCGCCCCGGCCTTCGCGATGGAGGACGACGAGCGTTCGAGGAAGGTCGCCACCGCGTCCGGGATACCGGCGATTTCCTGCTGCATGAAGGTCGGCTTGTTCATCGGTGTCCTTACCTGCCTTCGCCGAGCCTGAGCTCGGCGACGAAATCATAGGCGTCGCCGCGATAGCGCGAACGCGTGAACTCGATCACCTTGCCCGAAGGCAGATAGGAGATCCGTTCGATGTTGAGCGTGGGGGAGCCATAAGGCACACCGAGCAATTCGGCGTCCTCCTTGCCGAGCAGGGCTGCCGAAAGGCGCTGGATGGCGCGCACCGGCCGGTTGCCGCTCTTCTTCAGGCAGGCATAAAGCGAGTTCTCGACGAGCGAAGGGTCGGGAAGCGTGGCCTCGGCCAGCGAGGCGCGCTCTATCGCCAGCGGCGTTCCGTTGGCGAGCCGAAGCCGCTCGACGCGGGCCACGCGGTCGGTCGCCGATAGGCCGAGCGTCACCATCTCCTCGGGCGAAGGCGGGTAGAGACCCCGGTCGAGCCATACGGATTCCGCGGTCATGCCACGGCGCGCCATGTCCTCGGTGAAGGAGGTGAGCGAGGACAATGATTGCTGGACGCGTTGGACGCGCGGCGCGACGAAGGTGCCCGAACCATGTCGCTGGACGAGCAGGCCCTCGGACACGAGATTATGCACGGCCTTGCGGACGGTGACGCGCGAAACGTCGGCCAATTCGGCGATGTCGCGTTCGGAGGGGAGCGCATCGCCCGGCCGCAGAACGCCACCCTCGATCGCTTTCAGGATGTTGTTCTGGAGCGACAGGTAAAGCGGGCCGTCCGCGACGGCGCTGCCGCTCTGCCTGGAGAAGATCGCCTGGCGGAGGTCATCCATGACGGCGCGCCTCCTCGGGGTGGAAGCGCCGGACCGCGAGGGCGAGCGCGCCATCGAGCGCATCTCCGAGCGGCGCCTTGATCAGCCTGCGGAAGCGCGGGCCGAGATGAGGCTCGTACCCCTTCGCCAGGCCGCCGAGCAGGCAGAGCCGGTCGCAGGCCGGCGACATGATGGCGGTCAGCGCCTCCTCGATGCTGCGAACGGCCCCGTCGATCAGGGCGTTGCCGATCGGATCGCCCCGATCGGCGTATTCGAAGACCAGCGGCGCGAAAGTCCCGAACTTGCCGGGCTTCGCCGTATGGGCATACTCCACCAGCGTCTGCGGGTCGTCTTCGAAGCGGCGCAGGACCTCACTGGTCAGGCCGGACCCCGGATGCACACCGTCATGGGCGAGCAGCGCTTCCTGGAGAAGCGCCCGGCCGACGCGGGCGCCGCTGCCGAGATCGCCGACCATGAAGCCCCAGCCGCCGACGCTGCGCACCGTACCGCGGTCGCGCGACATAAAGATGGAGCCGGTGCCGAGGATCGCCACCGTCCCGTCATGGTCGCCGAGCGCGCCGTTCAACGCGATCAGCGCATCGGTCTCCACGATCGAACGGCGGAAGGGCAGGATGGCGCGGATGCGCTCGCCGTAATTGCCGATATTGGCGCCGGCCAGCCCGAGCAGCGCGCCCGACGAGGAAAGCACATCCGCCGGCAACCCCGCGTCCACGCAGGCGGCTTCGGCGGCCGCGGCGATATTCTTGCGCGCCCCTTCCAGGTCCGTCATGATGTTGGCCGAGCCCGCCCGGCCGCGGCCGAGGACCGCGCCGCGTCCGTCGGCGACGAGCGCCCGGCAGCTTGTGCCGCCGCCATCGATGGCGATGATGTGGTCCACGCAGGGCGATCCTCCTTCCATTATCATACCAATTAACTACCAATAACCAAGTCCGAATTTTGGCGATTGGGGTTAGACAAATATCTATTTGAAATTAAAAGATAAATTTTTTCTGCGACAGAAAGGGCTAAAGAAATTCGTTAACGATCACTGGACAAGTGGTATTTTTTTGGCATCATAGCCGGATCGGAGGATAGGATGGCGCTTCGGCGAACGGAGGAAGTGCACGGCAAGGCGAGGGGGCTGGACATGCGGCCGCCGCTCGACGTGCTCACGACTCTGGCCGAGGCCCAGGTCGAGGCGGCAAGTGCGGTGCGGGGAGCACTGCCGGCCATCGCCGCCGCCTCTGAACTTGCCGCCGGGCAGCTTTCTTCGGGCGGCCGCCTCGTCTATGCGGCGGCCGGAAGTTCTGGGCTGATGGCGCTGGCCGACGCGCTCGAACTGCCCGGCACGTTCGGCATCCCCCGCGAACGGATCGTCATCCTTTTCGCCGGCGGCGCCGCATCCCTGGAAGACCTGGCAGGCGGGCCCGAGGACGACGAGGCGCTTGCCCGCGCCGATATCGCGTCGGCCAAGGTCGGCCCGGATGACTGTGTCATCGCCGTCTCGGCGAGCGGCTCGACGCCCTACGCGCTGGCGGCGCTCGGCGCGGCGCGAGCCTCCGGAGCGCGGACGATCGCGATCGCCAACAACGCCGAGGCCCCGCTGTTCGCGCTTTCCGACGTACCGGTCCATCTGCCGACGCCGCCGGAGGTGATCGCCGGTTCGACGCGGATGGGAGCCGGCACGGCGCAGAAGGTCGCGCTCAACCTTTTCTCGACATTGCTCGCGGTGCGCCTCGGCCATGTCCATGACGGCTATATGGTGGGGGTGAGGCCCGATAACGCGAAGCTCAAGGCGCGCGCGGCGCGGATCGTGGCGGCGATCGGCGGCTGCGCGGAAGGCGATGCGCGGGCCTTTCTCGAAAAGGCGGAAGGGTCCGTCAAGACGGCGGTGCTGATGGCGGCGGGCGCCGCCGACGCCGATGCCGCCGGAAGAATTCTCGAACGTGCCGGGCGGAGGCTGCGGCCGGCGCTTTCGATGATCGAGGGGAGCCACGGCTCCGGCAAGATCGGCGAGTAAAAACGCCGCCAACAGGGAGATTGACATGACCAGGAATACACTAAGGCTGATGCTTGTGGCGTCGAGCGTGCTGGCCTCGGCGAGCCTCGCCTATGCCGACGACGTGACGCTCACCATCGAAAGCTGGCGCAACGACGACACGCAGATCTGGCAGAGCCAGATCATCCCGGCCTTCGAGAAGGCCAATCCCGGCATCAAGGTGACGTTCGCCGCCGCCGCGCCGACCGAATACAACGCCGCGCTCAATGCCAAGCTCGCCGCCGGCTCTGCGGGCGACCTGATCACATGCCGTCCCTTCGATGCCGCGCTCGAGCTTTTCAAGAAGGGCTATCTCACGCCGGTCGACGACATCAAGGGGATGAACAATTTCTCCGATGTCGCCAAGGCGGCCTGGCAGACGGACGACGGCAAGACGACGTTCTGCGTGCCGATGGCGTCTGTCATCCATGGCTTCATCTACAACAAGGACGCCTTCGAGAAGGTCGGCATCAAGGACGTCCCGAAGACGCAGGACGAGTTCATGGCGGACCTGAAGAAGCTCAAGGACGACGGCACCTATGTCCCGCTCGCCATGGGCACCAAGGACCAGTGGGAAGCCGCCACCATGGGCTGGGAGAATATCGGCCCGGACTACTGGAAAGGTGAAGAGGGCCGCAAGGCGCTGATCGCCGGCAAGGCCAAGCTGACCGATCCCGGCTTCGTCGAACCCTTCAAGGTGCTTGCCGGATGGGCGCCTTACATGGGCGACGGCTTCCAGGCCCAGGCCTATCCGGACAGCCAGAACCTGTTCACGCTTGGCCGCGCCGCGATCTATCCCGCCGGTTCGTGGGAAATCTCGGTGTTCAACAAGCAGGCGCAGTTCAAGATGGGCGCCTTCCCGCCGCCGCTGCCGAAAGCCGGCGACACCTGCTACATCTCCGACCAGCCGGACCACGCGCTCGGCATGAATGCCAAGACCAAGCATCCGGAAGCGGCGAAGAAGTTCCTCGAATGGGTCGCTTCCAAGGATTTCGCCGAGCTCTACGGCAACGCGCTGCCGGGCTTCTTCCCGCTCACCAACGAGAAGGTCGAACTCAAGGACCCGCTCGCCAAGGAGTTCCTGAGCTGGCGGGAGAGCTGCAAGCCGACCATGCGCGTCACCTACCAGATCCTGTCGCGCGGCACGCCGAACCTCGAGAACGAGGCCTGGGGCGCGGCTGCCAATGTGATCAACGGCACGGAGACGCCGGAGCAGGCCGCGAAAAAGCTGCAGGACGGGCTGGATAGCTGGTATCATCCGGGCAAGTAAGCTCGGGCAACACATCCGCCCGGCATGCGAAAGCAGCCGGGCGGATCGTTTCAGCAGCGTCTTATAGAGCGGGGACGGGATGGCGGTCGCGCGCAGGCAGACACGTTGGCATATCGCCGTGTTCCTGGCGCCGGCGCTGATCGTCTATACGGCGATCATGATCCTGCCGCTCTTCGGCACGCTCCAGCTTTCGCTCTTCCGCAACATCGACCAGAAGCAGGTTTTCGTCGGCCTCGACAATTTCCGGGCGCTGCTGACCGATCCGCACTGGTCGACCGCCTTCTGGAACGCGTTCAGGAACAATGTCTGGTTCTTCTGCATCCACATGCTGGTGCAGAACCCGATCGGCATCCTGCTGGCGGCGCTGCTTTCGAGCCCGAAGCTGAGGTTCCGCGCCTTCTACCGCACGGCGATCTTCGTGCCGACCATCCTCTCCTTCGTCATCGTCGGCTTCGTCTGGAAGCTGATCCTTTCGCCGCTCTGGGGGATCACGCCGATGCTCCTTAAGGAAATCGGCCTGCGCGGACTTTTCCATCCATGGCTCGGTATGGGCGATACTGCGCTGACGACGGTGGCGCTGGTTTCGGTGTGGCAGTTCGTCGGCATCCCGATGATGCTGATCTATGCGGCGCTGCTGTCGATCCCCGACGAGGTGCTGGAGGCGGCGGAGTGCGACGGCATCACCGGCATGGCGCAGTTCTGGAAGATCAAGCTGCCGCTCATCCTGCCGTCGATCGGCATCATCTCGATCCTGACCTTCGTCGGCAATTTCAATGCCTTCGACCTGATCTATGTCAGCCAGGGTGCGCTCGGCGGACCCAATTTCTCGACCGACATCCTCGGCACTTTCCTCTACCGGACGTTCTTCGGCTTCCAGCTCCAGCTCGGCGACCCGAACATGGGTTCGGCCATCGCCTCGATGATGTTCTTCATCATCCTGGTCGGCGTTTGCTTCTACCTCTTCGCCATCCAGACGCGGCTCCGCCGCTATCAGTTCTGAGGCCGCGATGAACAAAGCGCGCACCTCCATCCCACGCGCGGCCGCGGCTCATGCGGTCCTGATCGTCTATACGATCATCGCGCTGTTCCCGGTGCTGATCGTCGTCGTCAACTCCTTCAAGTCGCGCGGCGCCATCTTCCGCGCGCCGCTGTCGCTGCCCGGTCCGAAGACCTTCGACCTGATCGGCTATACGACCGTCATGGCGCAAGGCAATTTCCCGCTCTATTTCTGGAACAGCCTCGTCGTCACCGTGGTCTCGATCTTCCTCGTGCTCCTGTTCGGGGCAATGGCGGCGTTCGCGCTCGCCGAATACCGCTTCCGCGCCAACACAATGACCGGGCTTTATCTGGCGCTCGGCATCATGATCCCGATCCGCCTCGGCACGGTGGCGATCCTGCGGCTGATGGTGGCGAGCGGCCTCGTCGATACGCTGACAGCGCTCATCCTCGTCTATACGGCGCAGGGCATCCCGCTTGCCGTCTTCATCCTGTCAGAGTTCATGAAGCAGGTTTCCGACGATTTGAAGAACGCCGGTCGCATCGACGGGCTCAGCGAATACCGCATCTTCTTCAGGCTCGTACTGCCGCTTGTCCGGCCGGCGATGGCGACGGTCGCCGTCTTCACGATGATCCCGATCTGGAACGACCTCTGGTTTCCGCTGATCCTGGCGCCTTCGGAAGCCACCAAGACGGTCACGCTCGGCGCCCAGCTTTTCCTCGGCCAGTTCGTCACCGACTGGAACGCGGTGCTGGCGGCGCTGTCGCTCGCCATCCTGCCGGTGCTCGTCCTCTATCTCATCTTCTCGCGGCAGCTCATCCGCGGCATCACCTCGGGGGCGGTCAAGTGAGACGGAAGATGAAGGCTAGAGATGCGGCGGCCCCGCGGCTGCCGGCGCATCGGGTTACATGCGGGGAATGATGCCTTGGGATCGCTGACGCTCGAAAATATCCGCAAATCCTTCGGCAAGGTCGACGTGCTGAAGGGCATCGATCTCGACGTGAAGGATGGCGAGTTCGTCACCTTCGTGGGACCTTCCGGCTGTGGAAAGTCGACCCTGCTCCGCGTCATTGCGGGGCTGGAGGATGCGAGCGGCGGAAGCGTGCGCATCGACGGCGAGGAGGTCGGCTCGGTGCCGCCGGCCAAGCGCGGCATCGCCATGGTCTTCCAGTCCTACGCGCTCTATCCGCACCTCACCGTGCGCGACAATATGGGCCTCGGGCTGAAGCAGGCCGGCGAGCCGAAGAAAATCATCGAAGAGCGCGTCAGGGTCGCCACCTCCATGCTGTCGCTCGGGGACTATCTCGACCGGCGGCCGGCCGAGCTTTCGGGCGGACAGCGCCAGCGCGTCGCCATCGGCCGCGCCATCGTGCGCAAACCGAAGCTGTTTCTGTTCGATGAGCCGCTCTCCAATCTCGACGCGGCGCTGAGGGTCAATACGCGGCTCGAGATCGCCCGACTGCACCGCGAACTCACAGCGACGATGATCTACGTCACCCACGATCAGGTCGAAGCGATGACGCTCGCCGACCGCATCGTCGTCCTCAACAAGGGCGTGGTGGAGCAGGTCGGCTTGCCGATGGAACTCTACAACAGGCCCGCCAACCTGTTCGTCGCAGGCTTCATCGGCTCGCCACAGATGAACTTCATCGAGGGCTCCAGGCTCGGTGAGAGCGCCGCCACGATCGGCATCCGGCCGGAACATGTCTCGATCGGCAAGGAGAGCGGCACCTGGAAAGGCAAGGTGCTCCACGCCGAGCATCTCGGCGCGGACACGATCCTCTACCTCGACACCGAGAAGGCCGGCTTCGTCACGGCGCGGCTGTTCGGCGAGCACCGATTCGCGGCCGACGACGTGCTCTACGCCACGCCGGATCCCGCCCGCATCTACCGCTTCGGACAGGACGGCCGCGTTCTCTCCTGACGCGACCGTCTCTCGGGCCAGGAAGCTCCATGCTGCCGGGCTAACTCGGCAGAACGCTCGACCCCATCAGGAACTCGTCCACCGCGCGCGCGGCCTGCCGGCCTTCGCGGATCGCCCAGACCACCAGCGACTGGCCGCGGCGGATATCGCCCGCGGCGAAGAGCTTGTCGACGCTGGTGCGGTAGTCGCGTTCGTTGGCCGCCACGTTGACGGAACCGCGCCGGTCCTTGTCCAGCTTCAGCGTGCCCCCGAGTTCCGAGACGACGCCTTCCGGAAGCGCGCCGGCGAAACCGATGGCGATGAAGGCGAGGTCGGCGCGGATGAAGAATTCGGTTCCCTCGATCGGCTTGCGCTTCTCGTCGACCTCGCAGCATTTGACGGCGGCGAGCACGCCGTCCTCGCCAACGAATTCGAGCGTGGCCACCTGGAACTCGCGTTCGACGCCCTCGGCCTGCGAGGAAGAGGTGCGCATCTTGGTCGCCCAGTAGGGCCACACGGTGAGCTTGTCCTCGCGTTCGGGCGGCTGCGGGCGAATGTCGAGCTGGGTAACGCGCACGGCGCCCTGGCGGAAGGCCGTGCCGATGCAGTCCGACGCCGTGTCGCCGCCGCCGACGACGACAACATGCTTGCCGCCGGCGAGGATCGGCTGCGCCGGCCAGGCGACCGACTGGATGTCCTCGCCGCCGACGCGCCGGTTCTGCTGAACCAGATAGGGCATGGCGTCGTGGACGCCGCGCAGGTCGGCTCCCGGAATGCCGGCCGGGCGAGGGACCTCCGAGCCGCCGCAATAGATCACCGCATCATATTCCGCGAGGAGTTCGGCCATGGGCTTGTCGACGCCGACATTGACGCCGCAGAAGAAGGTGACGCCTTCGCCGCTCATCTGCACGACGCGCCGGTCGATATGGTGCTTCTCGATCTTGAAATCAGGAATGCCGTAGCGCATCAGCCCGCCGGGCCGGCTTTCGCGCTCGTAGACATGCACTTCGTGCCCGCTGCGGCCGAGCTGCTGGGCGGCGGCCATGCCCGCCGGACCGGAACCGATGATCGCCACCTTCCTGCCGGTCTTCCTCTCGGCCGGATAGGGGCGGATGTAGCCTAGTTCGTAAGCCTTGTCGGCGAGCGCCTGTTCGATGGTCTTGATGGCGACGGGGATATCCTCGAGGTTCAGCGTGCACGCTTCCTCGCAGGGCGCCGGGCAGATTCGGCCCGTCCATTCCGGGAAATTGTTGGTGGAATGGAGATTGCGGATGGCATTGTCCCAATCGCCGGCATAGACGAGGTCATTCCAGTCGGGGATCTGGTTGTGCACCGGACAGCCCGTCGGCCCATGGCAATAGGGCACGCCGCAATCCATGCAGCGCGCGGCCTGTTTCTCGACCTCCTTGTCCGACATCGGCAGCGTGAACTCGCGGAAATGCCGGATGCGGTCGGAGGCCGGCTGGTACTTGTGCACCTGCCGGTCGATCTCGAGGAAACCTGTAACCTTGCCCATAGCTTGTTCCTGATCCTGCATACGACCCGGGACATATCCCTGCCGGTCGCGCATGGCGTCGTTCATCTCGATGCCACCGAGCGGCGTGCTCCGTGGCCCAACCGGTCAGCGCGCACGCGCCGCCGGTTTGAGAGAGGGCGGCACACCCATGAGGAAGATCGCCATAGGCATCATTCCGCCGCGACGTTCATGCGCAGGCGCTCCATCTCCTGCAGAGCGCGGCGGTATTCGACCGGCATGATCTTGCGGAATTTCGGCCGATAGTCCGCCCAGTTGTCGAGGATCGCCTTGGCCCGCGCGGAGCCGGTATAATGCAGGTGATTGGCGATCAGCTGGTAGAGACGCTCCTCGTCGTGGCTGGTCATGTCGCCCGACACGTCGACGCGGCCCTTGTGGTCGATGTCGCCGCCGTGGTGGTGCAGCCGCTCCAGCATCTCGTCCTCTTCCGGAACGGGCTCGAGCTCGACCATCGCCATGTTGCAGCGGTCGGCGAAATCGCCTTCCTCGTCCAGCACGTAGGCGACGCCGCCCGACATGCCGGCGGCGAAGTTGCGGCCGGTCTTGCCGAGGACGACCACCACGCCACCGGTCATGTATTCGCAGCCATGGTCGCCGACGCCTTCGACGACGGCCGCGGCGCCGGAGTTGCGCACGGCGAAGCGTTCGCCGGCGACGCCGCGGATGTAGCATTCGCCTTCGGTGGCGCCGTAGAGAACGGTGTTGCCGACGATGATGGATTCCTCGGGCACGATCCGCGCGTCCTCCGCCGGACGGATGATGAGGCGGCCGCCGGAGAGACCCTTGCCGACATAGTCGTTGCCGTCGCCGACCAGATCGAAGGTTACGCCGCGCGCCAGGAAGGCGCCGAAGGACTGACCGGCCGTGCCGGTCAGCTTCACCGAGATCGTGCCGTCCTTCAGCCCCTTGTGGCGGTAGCGCTTGGCGACCTCGCCGGAGAGCATCGCGCCGGTCGAGCGGTCGACGTTGCGGATCGGCATCTCGATCGTGACGGGAAGCTTCGATTCCAGCGCCGGCTTCGCCTGCTCGATCAGCCGCCGGTCGAGGATGTCGTCGATCGGATGCTTCTGGAGTTCGGTATGATAGATCGCCTCCCTCGGCGCCTCGGGCTTGTAGAAGACCCGCGAGAAGTCCAGCCCCCTCGCCTTCCAGTGGGCGACCATCGCCTCCTTCTCGAGCAGGTCCGACTGCCCGACTATGTCGTCGAGCTTGCGGAAGCCGAGCTCGGCCAGAAGCTCGCGCACTTCCTCGGCGATGTTGAAGAAGAAGTTGATGACATGCTCCGGCTGTCCCTTGAAGCGCTTCCTCAGCACCGGATCCTGGGTCGCCACGCCCGTCGGGCAGGTGTTCAGATGGCATTTGCGCATCATCACGCAGCCGGCCGCGATCAGCGGCGCCGTCGCGAAACCGAACTCGTCGGCGCCAAGCATGGCGCCGATGACGACGTCGCGGCCGGTCCTGAGGCCCCCGTCGACCTGCAGCGCCACGCGGCTGCGGAGCTTGTTCAGGACAAGCGTCTGGTGCGTCTCGGCAAGTCCCATCTCCCAGGGCGAGCCGGCGTGCTTGATCGAGGTGAGCGGCGAGGCGCCGGTGCCGCCGTCATAACCGGAGATGGTGATGTGGTCGGCGCGCGCCTTGGCGACGCCGGCCGCGACAGTGCCGACCCCGACCTCCGAGACGAGCTTCACCGAGATGTCGGCCGTCGGGTTGACGTTCTTCAGGTCGTAGATGAGCTGCGCCAGATCCTCGATCGAATAGATGTCATGGTGCGGCGGCGGCGAGGCTTGATGGCCGAGCGCTCCGGATTGGCCGAACCGTCATAGAGCGGCAGGTAGCGGTCCGGCTCCTCGCCGCCTTCGCCGGTGTTCGACTTGCCGCCGATCGCGTTCATGGCGCGCGCCAGCGTCGTATGCGCTTCCCTGGAAATCGAGCCGAACGACATGGCGCCGGTCGAGAAGCGCCTGACAATGGCGGATGCGGGCTCCACCTCATCGAGCGGTACCGGCTTGCGACCGGTCTCTTCGGCCGTCCGGATGCGGAACAGGCCGCGGATGGTCTGGGCCTTCGCGGTCCGGCTGTCGATCTCGGCGGAATACTGCTTGAAGGTCGACCATGAGTTGGTCCGCACCGCGTGCTGCAGCGTCGCCACCGTGTCGGGCGACCAGATATGTGCCTCGCCGCGCATGCGGAACATGTAGTCGCCGCCGACTTCCAGATGGTGCAGAAGCACCGGGTCGTTGCCGAAGGCGTCGGTGTGACGACGCACCGTTTCGGCGGCGATTTCCTTCAGGCCGACGCCTTCGATCGTGGTGGCGGTGCCGGTGAAGTACTGGGCGACGAAATCGCTCTTCAGCCCCACCGCATCGAAGATCTGTGCGCCGCAATAGGACTGGTAGGTCGAGATGCCCATCTTGGACATGACCTTGAGGATGCCCTTGCCGATCGACTTGATATAGCGCGTCACCACTTCGTGCGCGTCGACCTCGGGCGGGAACTCGCCGCGCCGGTGCATCTCGGTCAGCGTGTCGAAGGCGAGATAGGGGTTGATCGCCTCGGCGCCGTAGCCGGCGAGGCAGCAGAAATGATGGATCTCGCGCGGCTCACCCGATTCCACGACCAGCCCGACGGAGGTCCTGAGCCCCTTGCGGATCAGATGATGGTGCACGGCCGCCGTCGCCAGCAGCGCCGGGATCGGGATGCGGTCCGGCCCGACCTGGCGGTCGGAGAGGATGATGATGTTGTAGCCGCCGGCGACGGCAGCCTCGGCGCGTTCGCAGAGCCGGTCGAGCGCGCCCGGCAGCCCGGCCGCGCCCTCCGCCGATGCATAGGTGACATCGAGCGTCTTGGTGTCGAAACGGTCCTCGGTGTGGCCGATGGAGCGGATCTTCTCGAGATCGCCGTTGGTCAAGATCGGCTGGCGCACTTCCAGCCGCTTCTTGCGCGACGAACCGATGAGATCGAAGATGTTCGGCCGCGGTCCGATGAAGGAGACGAGGCTCATGACGAGTTCCTCGCGGATCGGATCGATCGGCGGGTTCGTCACCTGGGCGAAGTTCTGCTTGAAATAGGTGAAGAGCAGCTTCGAGCGGTCGGACATGGCCGAGATCGGCGTGTCCGTGCCCATCGAGCCCACGGCCTCCTGGCCGGTTGTGGCCATCGGCGCCATCAGGAGCTTCAGATCCTCCTGCGTGTAGCCGAAGGCCTGCTGGCGGTCGAGCAGCGACACGTCCTTCCGGAGCGCGCGGGGCTCCACCGGCTTCAGCTCTTCGAGGATGAGCTGGGTGTTGGCGAGCCAGGTCTTGTAGGGGTGCTTCGCCGCGATCTCGGCCTTCACCTCCTCGTCGGAGATGATGGCGCCCTTCTCGATGTCGATCAGGAGCATCCTGCCGGGCTGCAGCCGCCACTTCTTGACGATGTGCTCCTCGGCGATCGGCAGCACGCCGGCCTCCGACGCCATGATGACGCGGTCGTCGTCGGTGACGATGTAGCGGGCCGGGCGCAAGCCGTTGCGGTCGAGGGTGGCGCCGATCTGGCGGCCGTCGGTGAAGGCGACGGCGGCGGGGCCGTCCCACGGCTCCATCAGCGCGGCGTGATATTCGTAGAAGGCCTTGCGGTCCGGCTTCATCTGCTTGTTGCCGGCCCAGGCTTCCGGGATGAGCATCATCATCGCATGGGCGAGCGAGTAGCCGCCCTGCCAGAGGAATTCGAGCGCGTTGTCGAAGCAGGCGGTATCCGACTGGCCTTCGTAGGAAATCGGCCAAAGCTTCTGGATGTCGTTGCCGAACAGTTCCGAATCGACCGAAGCCTGCCTCGCCGCCATCCAGTTGACGTTGCCGCGCAGCGTGTTGATCTCGCCGTTGTGCGCGACCATCCGGTAGGGATGGGCGAGCTTCCAGGACGGAAAGGTGTTGGTCGAGAAGCGCTGGTGGACGAGGATGAGCGAGGATTCGAACAGCGGGTCGGACAAATCCCTGTAATAGGCGCCGACCTGATAGGCGAGGAACATGCCCTTGTAGACGATGGTTCGCGCCGACATCGACACGCAATAGGAGCCTATGTCACGCTGGCCGTGCTCCTCGTAGATGCGGCCGGAGATGACCTTACGCAGGATGTAGAGCCGCCGCTCGTACTCCTCGTCGCTGTCGATGCCTTCGGGGCGGCCGAAGAAGGCCTGCCGGTGGAACGGCTCGGCGGCGACGATCTCCGGTGCCTTGGACAGCGAGGAATTGTCGACG
This sequence comes from Rhizobiales bacterium 65-79, assembly GCA_001896885.1. Lineage (GTDB taxonomy): Bacteria > Pseudomonadota > Alphaproteobacteria > Rhizobiales > Rhizobiaceae > Mesorhizobium_L. The sequence goes on from MKRJ01000011.1 coordinate 253,397, forward strand.
GGAACGTCGCGGAAGCCGAGCAGCGGAATGCCTTCCGCCTGCGCGGACTCGCGGATGACGGCCTCGACATGGCCGCGCAGGGCCGGGTCCTGCGACATGAACCAGTGGCCGACGCCGTAACGGCCGGCGGGCGGCAGTTCGATCCCCTGCTTCGCCATTTCGGCACGGAAGAAGCGGTCGGGGATCTGCACCAGCACACCGGCGCCGTCGCCCATCAGCGGGTCGGCGCCGACCGCGCCGCGATGGGTGAGGTTGTCGAGCATCCGAAGCCCGTCCTCGATGATCCCGTGCGACTTGGCGCCCTTCATATGGACGATGAAGCCGACGCCGCAGGCATCATGCTCCTTTCCCGGCGCGTAGAGACCCTCTCGCGCGGCGATATCGCGACGCGATTTGGACGCAAACGCTTTCGTCTGCGCGGCCGGCGTCTCAGCTGGCATCACAGAGGGCGTCACGTCCGTCATCCCTTCTCTCCATGTCCGTGCCCGCAAGGGCGGTTGAACTTCATCCGATCGCTCGAAGCGCGCCCACGCTGCTGAAGCGTTCGCGCGCAAAGCCGGAAGGCGCTACTATACGCCAATCCGGCCATCCGAAAACGCGATCAAATACGACAGTGTTGCTGTCCTATCTCGATATGGCAGAAAAAAACCTACGGCACAAGATGGAAGTGGAAAAATTTCCCCAAAGTCGCGCAAGATAATTTTACAAAACAGGTTTGTCGCGCAGCATCATTACGTCCGTTCCGCCTCCCGGCGGGGAGCAGTTCACGACGAGCGTCCCGCGCCTATGGCCCCTGTCGTCGAAAAGCGCTAACCGAACATCCGTTCTTTCATCAACCATCACGGATCGCCCGGAAATGCATTTCGCCTCCGACAATTGGGCCGGCGCCCATCCCCAGATCTCCGAGAACCTGACGCGGCGTGCCGCCGGCTTCGTGGCAGCCTATGGCGCCAGCGATCTCGACAAGGCGGTGGAAGAAACGTTTTCGGCAATATTCGAGCGGCAGGTGGCCGTGTTCTTCGTCGCCACGGGTACCGCCGCCAATTCCCTCTCCATAACCTCCATGAGCCGGCCCGGCGGCGTCGCTTTCGCGCATCGCGAGGCGCACATGATCGAGGACGAATGCGGCGCGCCCGAATATCTTTCCGGCGGCACGCGGCTTCACGCGGTCGACGGGGAATTGGGCCGCGTCGATCCCCGGAAGCTCGCGACTGCGGTCTCGGAGTTCGATCCGGATTTCGTGCATGGCGGCAGGCCGGTCGGCATCTCGATCACCCAATCGACGGAAATCGGCACCGTCTATAGCCTGGCCGAGATCGATGCGGTTGTGAAGGTCTGTCGCGACAACGGGCTGCCGCTGCACATGGACGGCGCGCGCTTCGCCAATGCGCTCGTCTCGCTCGATACGACGCCGGCGGAAATGACATGGCGGCGCGGCGTCGATATCGTCTCCTTCGGCGGCACCAAGAACGGCTGCTGGTGCGCCGAAGCGCTGGTCGTGCTCGATGCGGAAAAGGCCGACGAGATCCGCTTCATCCGCAAGCGCGCGGCGCAGCTTTTCTCCAAGTCGCGCTTCGTCGCGGCGCAGTTCGAGGCCTATTTCGAAGAGGGGCTGTGGCTGGAGACGGCGAGACATGCCAACGAGATGGCGACGCGCCTTGCCGATCGGATGGCCGCGTCGTCGAAGATACGGCTCGCCTGGAAGCCGCAGGCCAACGAGGTCTTCGCGGTCATGGCCAAAGCGCTCATGGAGCAATTGCGGTCCAGGGGTGCGGTGTTCTATCCTTGGAAGACGCCGCGATCGTTCGCGGGCCGGATCGCCGAAGACGAGACGCTGTGCCGTTTCGTCACCAGCTTCGCCACCACGCCTGAGGAAATCGATCGTTTCGGCGTATTGATCGCGCGATAGCGCAAGTCATGATTGGAACACGACATGGAATACACCAAGCTCGGCACGACCGGCCTCGACATCTCGCGCCTGTGCCTCGGATGCATGACCTTCGGCATTCCGAACCGCGGCAGTCATGAGTGGACGCTCGACGAGGAGAAGAGCCGCCCGATCATCCGCAAGGCCGTGGAGGCCGGCATCAATTTCTTCGACACGGCCAACGTCTATTCCGACGGCACTTCCGAAGAGATCGTCGGCCGCGCGCTGAAGGAGTTCGGCCGCCGCGAGGAACTGGTCGTCGCCACCAAGGTCAACGGGAGGATGCACAAGGGACCGAACGGCGCCGGCCTCAGCCGCAAGGCGATCCTGCAGGAGATCGACGCCAGCCTGAAGCGGCTCGGCATGGATTATGTCGACCTCTACCAGATCCACCGCTTCGACCCGGACACGCCGATCGGGGAGACGCTCGAGGCGCTGAACGATGTCGTGCGGGCGGGCAAGGCGCGCTACATCGGCGCTTCCTCGATGTATGCTTGGCAGTTCGCGACCATGCTGCACGTCGCCGAAGCCAATGGCTGGGCGCGTTTCGTGACGATGCAGGATTACGTCAACCTGCTCTATCGGGAGGAGGAGCGGGAAATGCTGCCGCTCTGCGAGGCCGAAGGGGTCGGCGTCATCCCGTGGAGCCCTCTTGCCCGCGGCCGGCTGACGCGCGACTGGGACGAGGCCACGCACCGTTCCGAAACCGACAAGTTCGGCAACACGCTCTACGAGCATACCGCCGCGGCAGACCGGAAGGTTGTCGAGGCCGTGGCTTCCGTGGCGGCAAAGAGAGGCGTCCCGCGCGCGCAGGTGGCGCTGGCATGGGTGCTCGCCAAGCCGGAAGTCTCGGCGCCGATCGTCGGCGCCTCGAAGCCGCAGCACCTGGACGACGCCCTCGCCGCCCTCGATCTTGATCTTTCGCAGGAAGAGATTGCCGCGCTCGAGGCGCCTTACGTCCCGCACGCTGTTGTGGGATTCTAAAAGGGCCGTTGGCGGAATCCGTCGGTCAAAATGGAAGCGGCGCCTCGCGGCGCCGCTCCGGTTACGATTTCAGCCGCTCCGCTCAGGCGGCCTTGGCTTCGATCTGCGTGCCCTCTTTCTCCCTGGACGTGGAGATGGCGATCTTCCGGGGCTTGAGCTCTTCCGGAATATTGCGCTTGAGGTCGATGTGGAGCAGGCCGTTCTTAAGCTCGGCGCCCTTCACCTCGACGTGGTCGGCCAGTTGAAAGCGGCGCTCGAAGGCGCGGCTGGCGATGCCGCGATAGAGGTATTCGGCGGTGTCGCCGCTTTCCTCTTCGGCTTTCTCGCCCTTGACGGTCAGCACGTTGCGGTGCGCCTCCAGCGAGATGTCCTTGTCGGAGAAGCCGGCGACGGCCATCGAAATCCGGTAGGCGTCGTCACCGGTGCGCTCGATATTGTAGGGCGGATAGGTCTGCGCGCCCTCCGGCGTCGCAAGCGAATCCAACATCGAGAAAAGCCGGTCGAATCCGACCGTCGAACGATAAAGGGGGGAAAAATCAACGTGACGCATGGTCTGTTCTCCTTTGAGCAACACGGTTTTGCGTTTGGACGATGGCGAAGCCCAGACAGGCGCTTCCGTACGTCCAGCGGCCCCTTTTTGGCGACCGCAAGCGTGATTTGGGTGGCCGCAAGGTCCATTTCAAGGGCTTTTTCGGCCGTCGGGCAGGTGCCGATCGCCCCCTGCCGTGCAAGCCAAAAAATGAACGGGAAATGAACCGTCGCTTCGGACGGCGTTCAGCGGCGCTTTCGTAGGATTTGGCCTAGATCGCGGAAATGGCCCGATCGGAAGAATGATCGGGACCGATGCGAATGCCGGCCGGGTGCAACGTCCCTTCCACCCGGTTCGTCATGGGCCGGAAGTTGCCTGGGCGGCGCTTCCGGCTTTCCCTTTTTACTTTCCCCACGGCTTTGCTTTTGCCGGAGAGCGCTTTAAGCGTTGTCCCAGCGATCAATCCCGCCCCGGCGAGCATGACGGACCTTCTTTTCGAAAGCCCCGGCAATCCGCTGCCCCAGAACGCCGAAGCCGGGACGTTCATGACACACGACCGCAAGCGCATCCGCTATGCGCTCTTCGGCGCGACCGGACGGCCGTTGCGCGGCACGGTGATCCTTCTCCAGGGGCGCAACGAGTGCATCGAGAAGTATTTCGAGACGATCGGCGACCTGCAGAAGGCCGGCTTTGGGGTCGCCACTTTCGACTGGCGGGGGCAGGGGGGATCGCAGCGCCTTCATCGCAATCCGCGGCGCGGCCATGTCCAGCGCTTCGCGTACTACGCGGCGGATCTGGAGCAGTTCTACCAGGATATCGTGTTGCCGGATTGCCGGCTGCCGCTCTTCGTCCTGGCGCATTCGACCGGAGCGCTGGTGGCGCTGCTCGCCGCCTCCGGCCTGGTCAACCAAGTCCAGCGGATGGTGCTCTCGGCGCCGCTTTTCGTCATCTCCGGCGTTCCCTTCTCCATGCGGACGGCGCGAAGGCTTACGGGCTTCCTGCGGCTCCTCGGAGCGGGCGGCATGCGGCTGGGCGGCCGCCGCAACGACGAGCCGCCGGCATTCGAGGGAAACGTGCTGACCAGCGATCCGGAACGCTTCCGCCGCAACGCCCGGATCTACGATGTCCATCCGGAACTGGCGCTCGGAAGCCCTTCCGTCGCCTGGGTGAACGCCGCCTGCAGGGCGGCCGCCACCGTCAGCGACGGTGAGTTCCTCGCCGGCATCCATATCCCGGTGCTCTTTATCGCCGCCGGCGCCGACAGGGTGGTCTCCACCCGCGCGATCGAGGATTGCGCCCGCCGGATGCGATCGGCCTCGCTGCTCACCATCGACGGCGCCCGACACGAAATCCTGCAGGAGGTGGACGTCTATCGCGAGCAGCTGCTGGCGGCGGCGAAGGCCTTCATGCTGGGCGAGGTGACGAGCGAAGCCTGAGCCGGGGCGTAGTAGCGCGCCGGATCAGCCGCGCAGGACTTTCCGCGCCGCTTCGTGCAGTTGCGGCGTGGCGGCGGCGACGATGTCGCCGCCGTTTTCGGCCGGGCCGCCGTCCCATGCGGTGATGACGCCGCCCGCCATTTCGATGATCGGCACGAGCGCCACGATGTCATAGGGCTGCAGCCGGGTTTCCACGACGAGGTCGATATTGCCCGCGGCCAGCATGGCATAGGCATAGCAATCGGTACCGTAGCGCGCCAGCCGCACGCGGCCTTCGAGCGCGTCGTAGATTTCCCTCTGCCGGCCCGAAAACAGCGCCGGCGTCGTCGTGCAGAGCGTGGCATCCGCGAGATCGGCCGTATCGCGGGTCGAAAGGGAGCGGGTGCCGCCGGGCCCCTCGTAGGTCGATTGCCCGTCCGCCGCGAAGAAGAACTCGCCGGTGAAGGGTTGCGACATCATGCCGGCGATCGCATCGCCGCGCTCCGTCAGGCCGACGAGCGTGCCCCAAAGCGGCATGCCGGAAATGAACGAACGCGTGCCGTCGATCGGATCGATGATCCAGCGCAGCGCGCTCGCCTCGTTCTCGAGGCCGTGCTCCTCGCCGAGAATCCCGTGACCTGGGAATTCCGCCCGGATGAGGCGCCGTATCGCCTGCTCCGCCTCGCGGTCGGCCTCGGTCACGGGATCGAAGCCTTGGGCATATTTGTTGGCGACCGCGCCGTTTCGCCGGAAGCGCGGCAGAGTCTCCGCGGCCGCCACCTCGGCGACCCGGCGCATGAAAGCGGCGGTGACGATCATCGAATCGCGTTCCTCGGATTGATCAGGGTCGGCGCACCGATAGTTCAAAGGTGGAAAAGGTTCAAATGCGCTTGACAATTGTGCAATGCAGCATAATCTTGCGAATCGGATGGGTTTCCATCCATGCTCTTCTTGGGCGTTTCCTCCCTAGACTTCGGCCGCGTCGCGGAAGCGACGCGGTCTTTTTTATGTTGTCTCTCCCGGCCTGCCCGTCCTATTCCGCCGCAAGCGGCAGCGGCAGGAAAACGTCGATGGGCAGCCGGATCAGGCGCGTCAGCAGGGCGGTCAGATCGTTCGCGAGCCCCAGGAAGCCCTGCGACTTCTCGAACGTCCGCTCGTTCATGTAGAGCCCGCGATTGACCTCGATCTGAAGGGCGTGGAGACCCTGCGCCGGCCGGCCGTAATGCTCGGTGATGAAGCCGCCGGCATAGGGCTTGTTGTGGACGACGCGGTAGCCCATCGCCGCCAGTGTCTCGATCGTGCAGTCGGTCAGGGCGGCGGCGGCCGAGGTTCCGAAGCGGTCGCCGACGATGAAATCGGGCCTGACGCCGGTCTCGCCGACGCGGATGCCGGCCGGCATGGAGTGGCAGTCGACCAGGACGGCGCAGCCGAAGCGGGCATGGGTGGCGGCGAGCAGGCGCTTCAACTGCTCGTGATAGGGCTTGTAGATACCGTCGATGCGGCCGACCGCTTCCCGAAGCGGAAGGCGGCCGAAATAGATGTCCTGCCCCTCGCCGACGATGCGCGGCACCGTACCGAGGCCTCCCGCGACGCGGGGCGAGCGGATGTTGCAGAAGGGAGGGACGGGTTCCGCGAACATGCGCGGATCGAGTTCCCACGGCTCGCGGTTTACGTCGAGATAGGCGCGGGGAAAGTGCGCCGCGAGCATCGGCACCCCCAGCGCCATGGCGCCGGCGAAGAGTTCGTCGACGAAACTGTCCTCCGATCGCCGGATGGCATTGCGGTCGAGCCGCGACATCGCCAGGAAGCGCTCCGGATAGTGGCGGCCGCTGTGCGGCGAGTTGAGCACGAAGGGGAATTTCTGCCCCGGCGTCCCGCGCACCTCGAAAGCCTGGTCGACGGAGAAATCGGGCACGGAGGTCATTGAGGCGAACTGCCTTCCTTACGCGGACATCTTTATCTTCATCGAAGGTGCCATCTGGCCGATGGCGTGTCCAGTGCGGCCTTGCCGGATACTGTTCGATGCGTCCAAGGTCCTTGCATTCACTTGATGTTTACCCAACGTTCTTCATATATGGGCGGTGGACGACGCGCCGTATCCGGGCGGCCGTTTGGAGATTCGGACGGGATAGATGGCACGCATTCTTCTGGCTGAAGACGACGATGATATGCGCCGTTTTCTGGTCAAGGCGCTGGAACGCGCCGGCTACGACGTCAGCGATTTCGACAATGGCGCAAGCGCCTACGAACGGCTGCGCGAGGAACCTTTCTCGCTTCTTCTCACCGATATCGTCATGCCGGAGATGGACGGCATCGAACTGGCGCGGCGGGCGACGGAAATCGACCCGGATCTGAAGGTGATGTTCATCACCGGCTTCGCGGCGGTGGCGCTCAATCCCGATTCGAAGGCGCCGAAGGATGCCAAGGTGCTGTCGAAGCCGTTCCACCTGCGCGACCTCGTCAACGAGGTCGGAAAGATGCTGCAGGCTGCCTGATCCTTCCGCGACAGCGCTGCATTCCGGCGGCATTTACCCTGTCTTCCTCCGCCGCACGGCGGTGATCGGGCAGCCTTGCCCCACGATCTTGCGGACCCCGGCATCCGCTATTGACGCGAGCCGCACGGATGTGGTCTATGCGCGGCGCGAATGGGCGTGTAGCTCAGCGGGAGAGCACTACGTTGACATCGTAGGGGTCACAGGTTCAATCCCTGTCACGCCCACCATTCGGTCCTTAGATTTTCGCCGCCGCTTCCCTGTCTCCAAATAGCGTCGTGTTTTCAGGCGCTTAGGGCCGTTGAGAATGAAGATCGTGGAACGGTCTCTCCGTAAAGCGCCTATTTCGGTGGCTTTTCCCGGCCGCGTATCAGTTGGGGCTTTTCGCCGTCCACTATCTCGTGGAGGCGATGGTGGCACAATCGCCGTGATCCTCCAGGCTTGCTGACGCATCTGAGCCAAGGCCTTCACACCGGTCGGACGAGTAAATGAAGCGGCGCCTTCGATGTTGTGTCGGCTCGGACCCGAGGATGCGAGCATGTTCAACCGGTCGATCGAGGCGAATGGATCTCAATACGCGGAGGCTGGTGCTGGCTAGAAGCCCAGCAACTTGACCTGGTCAGTCCAACCGATGGGCAGGTCGATGTCGCGGGCAAGATGTCGCACCGACAGATCGGCCGGCTGCTCCCCGAGGAGGATGGCCTCGACGATACGAGGCGAGAGAAAGGCGAGCGGAAGCATTCGGCTCACGTCTTCGGGATGCACGCCGAATCGATGGGCAACGTCCTGGCGGGTAAGTCCATGCCCGTCCGTGAGAGCATCAAGATAGGCATGGGTACGCGCGAGCGTCTCGATCAGCGGCCGATCCGGTCGGCGCGGGGATGTTGCCTGACCGTCGATCACCAGCCGCCGCTCGACGCCGCGGCGGCAGATGGAGAGCGGTAGATCGATAACGTGCCGATTCGCCTCGTTCATTGCTCCGGTCGATTTGGCGTTCTCTCTTCTGCTCACGCATGACGATCTGCCGGCATGCGGAGATCCTGCCGCATTGTCGTCTCCGACCGTGGAGTTTTCCATCAGCCAGCGAACCAGGCTGGCAATATCGATCGTCATACGAATGCGATGGGCGTCGAGATCGATCCGGTGAACCATCGCGCAAATGATCTCACGCAGTTTTGGCGATACCGATGTAGCCGATGAAGAGGCCTTTAGCCGAGCGGACATCCTGACTGCTTCGTCGAGCCCGACCTCGATCCGGGCGGATTGCCCTGCCTGCTCGATCCAACCCGCCAGTCTGACCTTGTTGACAAGCAGTTGGGCGAGTTGCTGGAGCACGACCGCTTCGATCTCGGCAGCGGGAACGCGCCAGCCGTCCCTGTGCTCGGATCCGGCCTCCTTCAACCGGCTGGAGATATAATAGCGGTATCGCTTTCCAGCTTTGGTGGCATGGATCGGGCTTAGCCGATCACCAGTTTCGTCGAACAGCCGACCGTTCAGAAGGTGGATGTCCCGCTGAACCGGTACACCTCGTGGTCGCGGCGCCAGCTCGGCAAGCCGCATCTGGACGGCTTCGAAGGTGGCATTGTCGATGATCGGCTGATGCTCGCCTGCATAGATTGCATCGCCATGCCGGATGCGGCCCGCATAGATCGGATTGGAGAGCATATAGTAGAGCTTGCCCTTGCCGATGATGCTTGCTGGCCGACGACGTCCCTGTCCACTATCTGCGCGAAGCAGCGATGCGATGTTTCCGTCTGCGCTGCCGCAATCGTTCAGCTCCCGTACCAGGGCCGGCACAGAGCCAAGCTCGAGGTAACGCCTGAACAGGTTCCTGACGGCCGATGCGGGGATCTCATCGATGACCAGTTTCCTGTTCTCCACCCGGTAGCCGAGCGGTATGGTACCGCCCATCCACATGCCCTTCTTCTTCGACGCCGCGATCTTGTCGCGAATGCGCTCCGCCGTGACCTCGCGCTCGAACTGGGCAAACGAGAGCAGCACATTCAGCGTCAGGCGTCCCATCGACGTCGTCGTGTTGAACTGCTGCGTCACCGAGACGAAGGAGACATCGTAGCGATCGAAGATCTCCACGATCCGGGCAAAATCCATCAGCGAGCGGGTCAGTCGGTCGATCTTGTAGACGACTACCACGTCGACCTTGCCCCCGGTGATATCGGTGAGCAGGCGCTGCAATGCCGGCCGCTCCATCGTGCCGCCGGAGATGCCGCCATCATCATATTGCTCGGGCACCAGTTTCCAGCCCAGTCCGATCTGTGATGCGATGAACGCGGCACAGGCTTCCCGCTGGGCATCGAGCGAGTTGAACTCCTGCTCAAGCCCTTCCTCTGTCGATTTGCGCGTGTAGATCGCACAACGAAGTCTGCCCTTGCCGCTCATAGGCCAAAAAACCTCGGCCCGGACCAATGGGCGCCGGTGATCCGACGGGCGACGGCCGAAAGCGATCGATAGATCGTCTCCTCGTAGAGATATCCGTTCTCGACCACGTCGATCACATGGGTTCGACCATTCCAGTCCCGCAGGAGCCGGGCGCCTGGAACAGGCTTGCGCCGCTCGACCGAAGGCAAGGCCGCCGACAACGGATCATGATTGTCGGCTGTTGCAGCCGCACCGCCGTCGGTCTGCATGCTCGGCGATCGGCTGCTGTCGGGCTTGTCGCCGGCATATGCATCCGGACCTACCCGGCACTTATGCCGGATACGTCCGATCTCGCGGCGAAGCATACGCCTCGCTTCCCCGGAGATGCCGCCCAGCCGCTTGACCTGGATGTTCCAGCCTGCCGCATAGATGAGCAGGTCCCGCCGGGCCCCAGCAGGCGGCGGGCAGCCATAGGCCGCCAGCCACCGCTCGACCAATTCGCCGCGCGACATTGCTTCGAGCTGTTCAAGCTCGCGATCCAGTTTCGTGACCATCGGATCGCGCCCCCTCAACCGTGCTCAGCGATGCGGTATCGACGCACGCCATCTTTGCCGGTCTCGCTGACAAGTGTGAGCCCGAGCTTCTTCCTGACGACGGCCGACAAGAACCCACGCACCGAATGCGCCTGCCATCCGGTGGCTTCCATGACGGCCGCAATGGTGGTGCCCTTCGCGGAGCCCAACTTTTTGAGCACCAGCTCGGTCTTGTTCCCCTTTGGGTCGGCGTTCGGAGCGCCGGCTACTTTGGAAGATGCTTTTTGCGGCCCTTTCTGGCCGGATTTTGAAGTCCGCTTCGCCGAGACGAGTACGGTCGCCGCTTCCACGGCCACATCCGCTGCGGTGCTATCGTGATCCAATTCTTCCATCGTCGTTCTCCATCGGCTTCGGCCAGCCATGATCGGCTGCCTGCACTGAGACGAGCCCGCGATGCGGGCTGGAGAACTGTTCTGATAATGTCGGGCGGCGCGGAGTCGCCTTCAGGCTAACCAGCTGGGTCCTAGCCTTCCCTCAGCCAAACCAATGCTTGCGGCCGCGGAGATGTCCAGCGGAAAAGCAGCTCGGCTAGCTCAATCATGGCTGCCCCTTCCAGACACTCTTAAAGCATCAAACCCGGAGCGCCATTGCGCGGACAACTGCTCGAACGCGCTCTCTCCGGCACGGGCCAGAGCGGCAAGTGCGACCGGCTCGACCATATCTCCCGCTTCGCCCAGGATGGACAGGAGCCTTATCACCCCTTCGATCTGTCGCAGCTCCGGCTCCATATCGAAAAATGCAGTTCGCATTCGGTCGGAGGCAGCCGCATCGCTCTCATCTGCGGCAGCGGCTCGGCTATCCTTGATCGGCCGGTTCCTCGTCATAGCGTTCTCCTCGCTACGACCAATGCTTCCTATTGGCAGGAAGTCCAGTGGGATGTCTGAACGTGGCTTGACTCCAGCATTAATGGCCCGTTTGAAGTAAAATTTAGAATGGCCGCAATGGGGCCGACTGCAGACTGGCCGGTTCCGGGGGTGCCCGGCGGATAGCTGTCGTTCAGCAACCGACCCCAGGATAGACGTTCCCCTACTTACCGTCGCTGCCAAAAGCTGCCGCTTGTTTTGCCATTATGCCGGCTCTGGCGAAAAGCAGCTCTCCGAAAGAGCTCCTTTGCTCGCTGAGCGACTATCGATGAAGGGCAGGTTCAGGAGAATTTCGCGCTCATCCCCAGCGTTCGCTCAATCATAAGTTCAGAAGTCGATTGACCAAACCTCGACACCATCCCGCTCGAATTGCTGCCTTCGTTCATTTCCGGGAAAGAGCGGCGACATGAAGAAGACGTATCGATATCGTTCGTGACGCTGTGCCAGTTTCGACAGGTCGCCTGCCAGCTTGCCGTTGTTTCGCGGACTGACGGCTGCGAACGTTTCGGCACCGACATAGCCTTCGACCTCGCTCATGATGTCGAGATCGAGTGAAGCGTGCGTGCCGGGAGCCAAGCGCATTCCACCGGCATCGGGATGCAGTTCAAGCAGTTGCCGCGCAGCGGCAATCGCGACGGCGAAGGTCCAAGTCTGATTGATCTGTTCGATATATTGAGCGGGCGATCCTCGAGCGGATGGAATCCAACTTGCTCAAATTTCATCCGGCGAAGAAGGTCGAGCGGGTCACCCGACTGCGAGGCGACCCATGCTTGTGCACGGGCGGCCGACGCACGGAGAGCAGCCAGTAGATGATCGGCTTCCCCGACGGTCCGGACGATTAGTTCCTTTCGCACCATTATTCCCGCATCACCTTTTCCCAGGTGTGGGCGCAATAGCTGCAAAGATCGGGGTAGTTGGGGTTATATTCATGCACGGTGATGTCTGTGCTGCAGCGGCTGCATTCTCCACCTACGGTTTCCTTGCAGGCAAAGCAGACGCTGACCTCGCCATTCTCCACATAGGCCTCAGCACCGCATTCAGGGCAGGTAGCAACCGGCGAGGACTCTCCATCTTTCATGGCATAATAGGCGTCAATCCCATAGCTGGCTTCGACCACCATTTCAGCGAGTTGTTGCTGATCGAACTCCTCCCCGCATTGAAAGCACTTCCCAACGGCTGATTCTGAATCGTCATTTTCACGATCAGCTTGGCCAATCAGGGAAGATCCGCAGTTGCTGCAAGCCATGCGATCCAGTCGACTGACGTATCCTGGCCAATTCAGGCGTTCGATGCTGGCGATACAGCTTTTCTGAACCTTGTTGAAGGCGTCAGTCTCCTCAAGGATTGTTTCCCAGACGTTTCTGAGAACGTCTTGCGGGTTCTCATCCAGGGTTTCAAAAAACTCGATCACCATCGGGAAGGATGATGCGATCGCCTCTTTCAGTGCCCCTACCGGCTCTTGTAGGTGGTAATGTTCAAGACTGTTGCGAAGACGCTGAAGCTTGCGAATATCGACCTCCGGCCAGGGCAGATCGAACTTCTTGAAACGGCCCTTCAATTGATCAAGGTCAATTGTCGTGAAACCAACGACGTCATGGTCGACTCCGCCGTCGCCATCGGGAACTGGCTCAAACTTCGCGCCAATCACTTCCATGGGGTCAGCGTCGGGCGCGGCACGCACCAGACATTCCTTGCCCAGCAGGAGAAGCCCAGCATAATAGTTCCTAGCTGCGCTCAGCATGCGGGCGTCCGTGCCCTCCCGGAAATCCTCAATCCCGAGAGTGATCGATGCTACCGCATTGTAGAAAATGTCCATTAGCGCCCCGATGCTTATTTATCGATTTCGCGTCGGCCCCTCTGCCTGGATCACCAATCCGGAAGCGGATTGAGTCCATTGCGGCGATGGTTTTCCATCGATGTCCTTTTTTAGATCGGAGGAACCGATGGCCTCAATAGCTGGTATGGGCTTTTCCAATCGAAGATGTTTGATCAGGTCAGGGCAGCTTCCTCGAAGAGGACGCCTAAAACCCGCCAGTCCGTTCCCCCCTGGAGCCTGCCGTTCGGCTTCCGACCCCATTGCGGCCGTTCAGAGTGCTGCTGTCGCCACCCGAAACTTGACATTCATTCGGTTCCGCCAAACGTCAGAGCCCGGGCCGGTAACAGAATGGCGGCTTTCCGGTAACCTCGCCCAAGTAACGAACCTTCGCTCCGCTCTATAGACATAGCTCCAGTGACCACAGCTTGTACGAAAGCTGGTTTATCGCTCTCACTCTGAATGTTAGCCTTGTGGTCGGGGGATGCCATGTACATCGCAGAGATTCGGATCGAGAATTTTCGCCTGTTTGGGGCGGGTGATCAGGCCTTCGTGCTTCCGCTGACGCAGGGACTTACCGCACTGGTTGGCGAGAATGACGCCGGTAAAACCGCGGTCATCGATGCGCTCCGGTTGGTGCTCGGCACGCGCGACCAAGAGATACTGCGCCTCGATCCAATGGACTTCCATCAGCCGGCAGGCGCCGAACACGCCGAACAAATATGCATTCGGCTGACTTTTCACGGCCTGACCATCGCAGATCGCGGCGCTTTTGCCGAATTCCTCACCTATGACACGATCGCAGGCGCAACCGAGACCGCACTAATCGTGACCTGGGTGGCTAAGCGCAATGCCAAGGAAGGAAGCTCGCGCCGGGTGTTGCCGCCCGAATGGCGCACCGGTGCCAAGGGCGACGGGCCGCTGCTCGACCTAGGAGCACGATCGCTACTGACGGCAACCTATTTGCGACCATTGCGCGACGCCGAGCGGGCGATGAGTGCTGGGCGAGGATCGCGATTGTCGCAGATCCTCCAGCACACCAAAGAAATCCGCGACACTGGTACCCCGTTCAACAAGTTTGCCGATCCGCCGGACGACCCGAAGATGCTGAGCGTGCTGGGCTTGGGCGACTATGCCAGCCATTTGTTCGGCGAGAGCGAAGGCATCAAGCAGGCGCGTAAGCGGCTCAATGAGGACTATCTAAAGCCGCTCTCATTCGCCAATGACCTGTTGCATGCGCGAATTGGGGTGGCCGGCGCGCAGGAAGACAGCCTCAGATTGCGCCAACTGCTTGAGAAGCTCGAACTCGCACTGACCGCATCGTCCGATGCCGAGAGCACGCATACCCGCGGGCTTGGTTCTAACAACCTACTGTTTATGGCGTGCGAACTGCTGCTGCTCGCAGCCGAAAGTGACGGTTTCCCGCTCCTGCTCATCGAAGAGCCCGAGGCGCATCTCCACCCGCAGCGCCAATTGCGTTTGATGTCATTCTTGCAGAAACAGGCGGAAAAGAAGCGCGCCGACGGACAGCACATCCAGATCATCGTCACGACGCACAGCCCTAACCTCGCCTCGGACCTACAACTCGGCAAGCTTGTGCTGATCGAGGGCGGGCGGGCATTCCCGCTGTGCGAAGGCAAGACTAAGCTTGGCGCGTCGGACTATCGTTTTCTCGAACGCTTCCTCGATGTAACCAAAGCAAACCTGTTCTTCGCTCGGGCGGTACTAATCGTTGAAGGCGATGCCGAGAATATTCTGCTACCGGTGATTGCCAGACTCCTCGGCCGCGACTTCCACCATCACGGTGTGTCCGTGGTGAATGTGGGGGGTGTCGGGCTCGGACGCTATGCGCGAGTATTCATGCGCGAGAATGAGGTGCAGGACGGCGTCATCAACATCCCCGTCGCTTGTATCACCGACATGGACGTGATGCCGGACAACGCGCCGTGGATTGTCGGAAAGCTTGAGGAAGGCCAGCCGATCCCGGTCCGCCCGCCGTCCAAGAGACAATGGCGGATTAAAGCCGATTTCCCAGACGATGAGCTTGAGCAACGGCGAGCCGAGCGAAAGGCCAAGGCGTCGGGCCAGAAGGTCGAGACGTTTGTGGCCGACGAGTGGACGCTCGAATATGACCTCGCCTTTCATGGACTTGGGAAGCATGTCTACCGCGCAGCCTCACTGGCGATCGCCGATGATAGGCTCAGCGCTGGCAGCATCACCCAAGCCGCAACTCTCGCCGCCGCCGACGCCGCCTATCAGGCGCTCGTCAATGCCGCTCACGATCAGGCGACGCTCGCCTCGCATGTCTATGCGCTGTTCGAGGCCGACGGCGCCTCAAAAGCAATGGGCGCGCAGTATCTCGCAGGGCTGCTTGAGGAGGAAATCGCTACCGGAACACTCGATGCTGAGAGTCTGCGCGTGATGCTTCCGGCCTATATCGTCGCCGCGATCGCGCATGTCACCGGGCCCTTCCCGCCGCCACCCGCAGAAGATGGGGCAGCCCAACCGGACCCGCCAGTAGCGGCTCCCAACCCAGCGGCCTGAGCGATGCTCGACGATCTAATCCGTGAAGAGGATGTCGCTTGGGCGGCAGCCCTGATGGGGCTGGGGCCAGATGGGTTCGCGCCAGTTGATGGCGATGACAGCCGGTTTCAGGCGATGCTCCGGCTTGATACGGTCGATTTCGAGGCATGCCCTGGCAGTGGCAAGACTACCTTGCTTGTCGCGAAGCTAGCGGTGCTGGCAATGCGATGGCCGCACCGGCAGCAAGGTATCTGCGTGCTGTCGCATACCAATGCCGCGCGCAATGAGATCGGCGCGAAGCTCAGCAATACAGCGGCGGGTATCGCGCTCACGCGCTACCCTCACTTTGTCGGCACGATTCACTCCTTTGTGAATGAGTATCTGGCGCTGCCCTGGCTCCGGTCGGAGGGTGTCGAGGTGCGCTGCGTCGATACGCAGATCGCTCTTGCAAAGCGCTGGGCTCTGCTGCCGGGTAATACGCGCTGGGCATTGCAACAGGCCAATCTGACAGAATCCTGCCTGATCTACACGCAGCCAGACTACGGCGGCGGCAGGACCGGCAACTTTGGCTCGCACACGCCGACATACCAGGCAATCGTAGCTGCTCGTCGTGCCTCCAGCGAACAGGGTTATTTCTGTTTCGACGAGATGTTCATCTGGGCGAACCAACTGCTCGACCAGCACTCCCAGACGATCCCCACGCTTCGTCGGCGCTTTCCTCTCGTTTTCATCGACGAAGCGCAGGACAACAGCGAAGCGCAATCGGCGCTGCTGCACCGCCTCTTCCGCGATGGCGACGCACCATCGCGTCGGCAGCGGTTCGGCGACTCTAATCAAGCCATCTATGCGAGTTCCAATCACAGCGGCGCCACGACGGATCTCTTTCCCAGCGAAGCGGTACATCCGATGCCACGCAGCTATCGCTTCGGTCAGGCTCTAGCGGATCATGTGAAGGGATTGGGCGTTGTGCCGCAGCCTCTGGTTGGCGCCGGGCCATCCAATCACCTTGGCACCGATCCCAAGGCGCCAGCGATCTTCCTGTTTGACGATGGGACGGTGCAGGCGGTGCTCCCGCGCTACGGCCAACATCTTCTGGATAGCTTCAACGGAGCCGTACTCGAGAGCGGCGTATTCACCGCGGTTGCGGGGGTGCACGAGCCTGGCGAGAACGATCGCATCCCGCGAGCGATGGGCCATTACGTGCCCAGCTACGACCCGACGTGCGCAAGGAAAGAATCTGCCCCGAGCAGCTTCGCGCAATATCTCGCGCGAGCACGATTTGAGACAGCGGGCAGCGGCAACACCGACAAGCTGGTTAATGCGACGGCGGCGGCGCTGCTCGCCGCGAGCGAGCTTGCCGGTGGCCGGCACGATCAAATCGCACGAAAATCACCGCATCGTCGGATCGTGGATGCGCTCGGCGACAGCGATGCGGGGGGCAGCTACCTCGCGCTGCAGGAGAACGTCCTGGCGCACCAGGGCGATATCACTTCTGCGATCTGGGCAGCGGAAGCACGGGCCCACATCGAGGCAGTTGTGCGGCAACTAAGCGGTGTCGCCGCGTTGGGGGGCGATGTCGTCACGTTCTTGTCAGCACCTCTGCCGCATGCCACCGTCGCAGGCGAAGCTGCTATCATCACCCGCACCGATAACCTGTTCGCCTATCCCACCGACGCGCCGCAGGTGCGTATTCGTCTGGGCTCGATCCATTCGGTTAAGGGAGAGACGCATACGGCAACACTGGTGCTCGACAGTTTCTTTCACAATCACCACCTGAACGAACTCAAGCCGTGGTTGCTGGGGACGAAATCGGGCGGTTTTTCGACAAACCGCAGAGGCAAGCAAGTCTTCGAAGGTCCCCGCATCCTCGGGCGGCTTAAGCTCCACTATGTCGCAATGACCCGTCCGACCCACCTGCTGTGTCTTGCGATGCGTAAGGATGCATTCGGCGAAGGGGAACTCGACACGCTGGCGAGCCGCGGCTGGACGATTATCGACTGCTGCACTCCCGTCCAAACGTAGTAAGTTTGGCTTGGGAGGATACAGTGGCTGACCAGCTTTTCGTAATAGGTAACGGCTTTGATTTGCATCACGGGATAACCTTCCCACTACAGCGACTTCGGGCGCTACGTTGATGGCATCGACCGGAAGGTCTCTGGGCTGATCCGAGACTATCTGTTCGTCGACAAGGATTTCTGGAATTGTTTCGAAGAACGCTTGGCAGCCTTCGACTCAGACCACGTCATTGACTATGCTGAGAATTTTCTCGTTTCCTATGGCGCTGAGGACTGGAGCGATGCCGATCATCACAACTTCGAATATGAAATCGAGCAGATCGTGGATGGCCTCTCTCGAACACTGCGCAAACATTTCGCAAACTGGATAAGAGGTCTGGCGATTCCGCTGCTAGGTACCGTCCCATTGGTCAATTGCATCAATCGGCGTGCGAAGTTCCTGAACTTCAACTACACACCCACCCTGCAGGCGCTCTACGGCGTTCAACCACGCCAAGTCCTTCATATTCACGGCAGCGCGGTTGATCCTGATTCCTTGATTGTGCTCGGGCATGGATGGGAAAGGCAGGCGAACGAACTACTGTCAAGGCAGGTGGATGAAGACACCGACACCCGCGTTGCTGGAGGCTACCGTCTCATCGACGATTACTTCGACGACACCTTCAAACCAACCGAAACAATTCTTGCCCAAAACCAAGCTTTCTTCGATGGGCTTGCGGACGTGACCGACGTCTTTATCTTGGGTCACGCGCTCGCCGATGTTGATGCCCTTTATATCGCTGAGATTGTGAACAAAGTGCCTGTGACGACACGGTGGACGATAAGCTGGCACAAGACGCCAGAGACCGAGCGAAATCGCTTTTCCGGCTATGACCTGAACGCGGAGCTAGTCCGCTTTGCGCCATTGTCGACCTTATAGGGTCCAACCCGCGTCAACGCTAGCGTCGATGTCTGCGATATTCGATCAGCGTTTTCCAAGGTAAATCGATGCTGAGGTTCTAGAGCACGGAGCCTTGGCAACAAAGCGAACCTACGGCGTGCTATTCCTAGCACTATACATGAATCGACACTGAAAATTGTCGGGCGCGAGCATGGAAGACCACAGAGAGGCAAGGAAGACATACGGCTCCGATCGTGCTCAGCTAGCGTATGGGCTGAGGCCAGACGGCACGCTAGCGCACATTACCGAGGTTCAGCGCGGCCTTGCCTGCGGTTGCATTTGCCCGGCTTGTGACGGCAAGCTAGTCGCTCGCACGAAGGACGATCACCAAGTTCCGCACTTCGCCCACAACAGCGGAGAAGCCTGCGGCGGCGGTCCTGAAACGGTCCTGCATCTGCTTGCCAAAGAGGCGTTTCGGGCTAATCCGAAAATGCTTCTACCGGAGCGCCCCGCGCTCGATGAGCGCAAAGTCGTGACGAAGCCTGGCCAAGAGGTCGAAACCGAATTCCTCCGGCTCGAATACACCGACCCGAAGAAGATAATCCCCGACCTGTATGTTCGTGCGTTGGGCTACGATCTCTTCGTTGAGATTGCGGTGACACATTTCAGCGACGAAGCAAAGATTCAGCTTCTTCGCGAACACCGCATCCCGGCCGTTGAGGTTGACCTGTCGCGGCTTCCGCGTGACTCGACGCGAGAAGCAATCGCGGATGCGGTGCTGCGAACAGCGCCGCGCCATTGGCTATATCATCCCGGTATCGACGCCGCGGAAGCCAAGCGCCGGGCCGATGAACAGAAATGGCAGGCTGAGATAGAGAAGCGGCAGGCGAACGCCCAAGCGCGGCATGCTAGGCGCGTCAACGAACTGGTTCATGCCTATCGCACTGCGCCGTCCCATACCATGATGGATGAAGCGCCGCGTCTTGCCGAGCTTCAAACCGTTGGACTCGGCGAACATGTCG
The DNA here is from genome assembly GCA_001896885.1 of Rhizobiales bacterium 65-79. GTDB lineage: Bacteria > Pseudomonadota > Alphaproteobacteria > Rhizobiales > Rhizobiaceae > Mesorhizobium_L. The sequence continues at coordinate 272,829 of MKRJ01000011.1, forward strand.
GCATCACGGTTGCGGGCGTCGGCTGTTTCGCGGTGCCGCCTGCGGTCTGGCAGACGCGTATTCTGACTGAGGTCTTTCACGACCGATGTCTCGGCAACGGCGTCTGCAAAGCTGTCCCAATCACGCAACATCTGGAAAAGGCTGGCGTCATACGGTCACCATTTCATCGTGTGTCGGGCGCGGTGGCGAACGATGCCGCTACCGTCGAGCCGAACTTTGCACCGCCGTGGAAGGCTGTAGACGCCTATTTGAAACACCTCGCCGGTGCCGGGGTGCTGGTCTCGCACGGTTACGGCATGGCGCTCGCGTCAAAGTTTGCCGAGCCTTGGAAGGCTCGCACCCTGGCGGAAAAGCGAAGGACCGATGTCATGCAAGCCGCTGTGCAGACGGTCGATTGGATATTAGCGCAACTTCCCGGCGATGAGCGTGGAACCATGACTGGGGATTCATGGTTGAATACTATTCACGCCGAATCCGGCATGACATATCGGGCTGCGCTTCAAGCAGACCTCGAAGTTCCAAAGATCGCAGGCGAAATCGACGCTATAGTAGACATGCTGGAGAAGCGCGGGCCGCTACCACAAGGCGCCGTTGGTTTGCCGATTGGAGCAGCTATCGAGCGGCGTAAGGCGCAGATGGCAAAGCAGGCCGACGAACTTCGGGCAAAGCGGATGGAGGAAGCGAAACGTCTTCGCCTATCCCGGCACGACCGGCTTTGCGTGGACGCTGAGAAAGAACTGAGTGGTCCCGATCTTGGAAATTTCCTGAACACGAAGCGCGACGACCTGAGCGGAATGACACCATTGGAGTCAGCGCAGGACAGCGAGACCGGCTTGAATCGGGCGCGCAACGTGCTGTTCGATTTGGTAAGGCAGCGGGCGCGCGAAGCGGAGGCCGATGCCGAGCGCAAGCGATATCAAGAGAAGATCACCGCCGACGCCAAGCGGTCTTTGCCGCCTGAACATGCTGATACCTTTCTGAATGGCCGGGATGACGATCTTGGGCGGACCACACCGCTCCTGTTCGCAAAGGACGACAGCACCTATCGCAAGGCGCTCAAAAAGCTGTCCGAATGGCAACGCGAGTTCGGGCAACCCTTCTAGAAAGACCTATTATTCATGGATGAGGACGCGTTGCCGCGAAACTCGTTGAGGCGGTGAAAGGCCGCTTTTCCAACTCCGCCGCCGAAACCTACCATTCTGCTTCCCACCCCAGGTGCACGTCAGGCACGCCGGCCCTTACATAAAAAGCGGCCATCCGCGCTACAGCGGATGTCCGCTCAACGTCAGATTTCGGTTCTCTCTGCCAGGAGCAGCGCGTCTTCCACGTCGACACCAAGATATCGGACCGTGTTCTCGATCTTTGAGTGACCAAGCAGGATCTGGATAGCACGGATGTTACCTGTCGCTTTGTAGATCATCGACACCTTCGTGCGACGGAGCGAATGTGTGCCGTACTCCTCCGGACGCAAGCCGATCGCGATCACCCACTCGTCGACCAAGCGCGCGTACTGCCTCGTGCTCATGTGGTAGGTATGATCGATTCGGCTCGGAAAGGCATAATCCTCGACGGAGCCGCCGCGCCGCTCAAGCCAAGCCAGCAGGCTCGCTCGCACGTCACTGGTGATCTCGAACTGGACGGGCCTTCCTGTCTTTTGCTGGATGACAATCGCTCGTGTCCTGATCTCCGGACCGGCTACCAGATCGCGAATCCTGATCTTGACTAGGTCGCAGCCTCGAAGCTTGCTGTCGATAGCCAGATCGAACAGAGCGCGATCTCGGATGCGCCGCTCGCGATCAAGGTAGAAGCGAACGGCCCAGATTTGCTTTTGCGTGAGCGGGCGCTTCGTCCTTACCTGCTTGCCTGCGTTCCAAGCTGCACGCCTGCCAGCATCATCGTATTGAGAGTGACCCATATGACTTCTCCTCGGCCTTGATTGGCCAAGAGGATAAACGGAGCTGCCAGCATCACGGCTTAGGAGCCGCAAGTGGACTGTCGGCTAACCGCGTCGGCGATGCTGCTAGAGCGGCAGTTCCCGCCAATCCGCTTCGTCAAAGATGATCAGCTCGTTCATGGCTTAACTTCCGCGCGTGATGCGGGCTCTGAAGCTCACCCCAGAACCTCTGCTAGGCGTTCCTTCCATCCTTCGGTGTGAATGATGCGGCCCTGATGGATATTTTGATTGATGATTTCGGCCTTCGTTCGCTGCGAGGCAGCAATCCAGTCCTCACCAAGAACATATAAGGCGTTATCCCTGCGAATGCTTTCCAGAATGACGACGCCCCTCGCCGGGAAGTCATAAGCAAGATAGTCTGAAAAGCCCGCCACACCCTGATAAACGCTCGCCGGACCATAACCGCTGATGGTCGTGGCGCGATCGAGGATCACGGCGCTCGATCTCTCAGCCATACCTCGGACGATCTCCCGGATGTAATCTTCGACGCGGTCCCACGGATGCTCACCCGGTGGCAGGATCACCCAATTTACACGCCGCTGTGCCGGTGGCGCAAACGCCTGAAGGCCGATGGTCACCAAGTCGCATTCGCCGAAAAGCTCAAGGAACAGGTTTATCGTATGCCGAGCATTCCCATGATGGGCTGCCTCATTTGCCAGGACTGGCGAAACGATGAAACGCCGCCCTTCAATAGTGACGAGGGTGACCTCCACGGTTGGCGCCGGGACTGGCTCGCGCGGATAGCACATCCGGTAGATGTCCCGAAAATCTTCCATCTCTTCATAGTCGCCACGCCCCCGGTACTCGCGCCACTTCCAAGAAACGGTCCTGATGTACCGTTCCTCCTTCGGCTGATGTCGACGAACGACCCATGATCCCTCAGCGTTGAAACGAGACACGCGCCCCCGGATCGGAGGTAAGATCGTATCGCCGTCTTGCGCATCGGCGCTGAAGCCTGCCCTTGCCATTTTTGCGGGTGCGTCCTCGGCAAGTTCGCAAGCAACCCGGAAGTCGGCGCCAGCTGGAATACTGGCGAGGTGGTACTCGATATTGCGGATTCTCGTCTGCCTGATCGTCATAAATCGCATCCTGGCTTCTGATTCTCGAAGTCATGATGTTGCGGCTGACCTGGGGACAAGTATAGCGGCTCGTCCGCTTTCCCACGTTTTTCACAGGTCAAGATGTGAATTGATTCATCTTTCAAACAGTCCGATGGCGACCACTAAACGTGCAAACGTCCGCGGGGGGCAGACCTCGCCGTCGACACGCAGTGGCGAATTGGATGGCCGCTTTACCGGTCACGCCTTCCGAAAGCGGTCAGGCAGGAATCATCCAATCTTAAACATAGGTGTCTCCGTAGCGGACCGGCAGCTTTCAGGATCGCGAACTGGTCGGGCGAACGGCCGACATGGGGGCGCCAAGCGGAAATATCTGACGGCAGGGGCGACGTATGTTGGTCTTCAGCTAGAAAAGCATCCGGCTGTTGGCGACTTTGGCGCAATATCTGTCATAGCGAGCATTGTTACTGGCTTCGTGAAGTGACAAACTTCCAAGGCGCTCAAGAGAGCGCCGCTGGGGGACGGGATGAGCCGGACAAATGGAGTGCACGGCAGCCAAGGCATATCCCGACGGCCGCTTTTGAACTCCATCGGATGGCTGTCGGCGCTCGCGATGGCTTTGACGATCAGCGCCTGTAGTTCGATCGACTATCAAAAACTGTCGCCGGGCCAACTTTCCGGAAGCCTCTTCGTCATGTGGGTAGGCGAGGGCGATAGCTTCGGCGACGGGAGGTTCCTGTTCGTCCCCGACCCGAGAGATCCACTGATCTTCCGTCGACCGGACCCTGGTGCGCGCGGTGGCACGATCCAGCCGGGGATCATGTATACGGACGGCGGTTCGATCCCGAGGATAGCGCAGGCGTTCAACGGCCTCTCGCCTTGGGGCTACGCTCCGGCCTATATGATCCATGACTGGGTCTTCACGGCGCATCATTGCATCGTTGACGGAAGCAAGGAGAGCCGGTTCGATCAGGTTCGGGGGATGGAATTCGATGATTCTGTCGCCATTCTCGGCGAAGCGATCAAGGCCTTGGTCGAAACGCGACGTGTAGCGCGCAAGGACGTGGCTCCCGATGTGATCACCGCAGCCGTCGGTAGTGTGTTCGCCCGGAACCTCTGGAACGAGCACGGCGCCTGCAAATCCTTGCAGGTCAGTCCAAAGGATATCGCGGCGGCAGAAGCGGCCATTCCGGGTTCGACGACAAAGGCACACAATCTGAGAACCTTCAGACTTCCTGAAGCGATCGCGCCTTCAATCCCTGCTGCTCGACCCGCGAAGATCGTGGCTCGCGTCTCTCTTTGAAATGCTTCGCCTCTCCGGCGCGTGGGGCGCAAAGGCCTCACCCGAAATTCCTGCCCTTCACGGCTATCTGGCGGATGTGTTCGTATCCGTCTTATCCCGAGCCGACCTAACGCCGCTCAGTGCGGAGACATGGTCCATTTGCCTGGCGTGCTGGGCAGCGGCCACATCGCGCCACTGTCAGGTTGGATCTAGATCAAACCACGCTATCCCCTCATCGACACTGTGGGCGCCAATGATGCGAGAGGGACCGGCGCTCGCCTCGATGGCGTGATCAGCTTTGAAATACACAGATTGAAGCTCTGCGGTGGCAAAGGGCTTCAGGGCTGCGAAGCCAGATGACCGCATTAGGGCGGCGATCTCTTGCTCGGAGAAAGAGTTCAGCCACGGCTCTCCGATCGAGGCGGCCTGTTCCTTCGCCCTTTCAGCTCCCGCGCGAACAGCCGGTTCAAGGCTCGACCAGTCCGCCAGCGCATATGTCATCACCAGACCGCAGCCGCCAGGCCAGGCTCCAAGCGCTCCCAATACGTTGGCGACCGCATCGAAGGGCAGATATTGCGATACGCCCAGCCAGCTCACGAACAAGGGCCGAATTGCATCCATCCCCGCCTGTTTGAGCGCGTCCGTCAGCGGCTCCGCGGTAAGATCGATCGGCAAATAGCTTACGTTTTCCGGAGGCCCCAGCCCTTGAGATTTTACCAGGCCGGTTTTCAATCGCTGAGCCTTCGGATGATCGATCTCCACGATCTTGCAGCTTTGTGCCCAGATCGGCTGCCGGTAGGCGAACGAATCGAGGCCGGCGCCCAGCACGATTAATTGCTCGACAGAATGCGCAGCTGCACGCTTCATGCAATCCTCGGCGACCCGGCTGCGCAGGCAAAAGTGAAGCCGTGTAAATGGATTGGCTACGGCCATCAGCATGGGATCCCGGGCGCGGAGATCGGCAAGCGTCTCTTCGCTTAAGAATTTCGCCGCGATCGGATCGTCGAGAATCCTGGGATCGTCATCCAGGATCTGATGCGCCGCACGGCAGATCGCCGCCATCGTCGCGGTATCGCTGAAGTACGCCATGCTCAACCTCCTTCGAAGAGCACCTGCCGCTTTCGCCGTCAAAACACGTCGAAAGCATCCGGCGACGGGAGCCTGAGCGAGAGGAGTATGGCGATCGCGACGAGCAAGCCGATGATGATGAACATCAGGACGGGAAGGATGTCGTCCGCTCGTTCGTGCGGTTCCCAAAAGGCGCGCATGGCAGGAGCCTCCGACATCCACGGCGGGTTGCTTCCAGGAATAATAGCCGAGGAACGACGGCTACGCTTGGGGCGGAGAGAACAACCATTGGGACGTGGGCGAACTCGTTGTTCGCCGAACAAGCAGGGGGATGTGCATGCCACGACGGGCTGCCGTCCTCCTGTATCCATAGCGGGCCGGGCTTTCAGGGTGTCAGGTCAAGCGCTTCGACCACGCGATCGTAAGGCAGCCCGGCTTCGTCATTCAGCCGTCGAACGTCCTTGTCGGAGGCCGCCTCGAACAGGCACATGCAGCGGCCATCCTGCGGCGCGAAAGTCGAGCGGAGATAGCGGACGCCGGCTCCGGCTGCCGTCATCTCGCGCGCTTTGCCGATCGCGGCTTTCTGCGCGCCGCCCAGATCTTCCATGCTGATCCCTTTGAGGTTTCGTTCAACCATATAGACCGGCATTTCTCTCTCCCTCACAATGTGGACACAGCAAGAAGAGCGCATGGCGCCGCCAAAGGGAACGATCGGTTTCTTATTATTTGATAGCCGACAGTTATGACGAAATCGGGTATTCTGGAGCCTGTCGGGCAACGGGCGAGAATACGCCATGGAGATGTCGCAGATAAAATATGTTCTGGCGGCCGCAAGGACTTTGAATTTCACGCGTGCCGCCCAGGAATGCAACGTATCCCAGCCGGCGCTCACCAAGGCAGTTAAAAACCTTGAGAACGAACTGGGCGCGCCGGTCTTCCACCGGGAAGGCAAGAGAATATCCCTTAGCCAGTTCGGCAAATCCATGTTGCCGCATTTCCAGCACATCATCGAGGAGACGGAGGTCGCCCGCGGTCTCGCCCAGAATTTCCGGCTGCTGAATAAGGTCCCCGTGCGGCTGGGTGTGATGTCGACCGTCGGTCATGTCAGGTTAGCGCGGTTTCTTGCCCAATTCGAGCACACCCACGAGGGTGTCGAATTGACCGTGACGGAAGATGTCTTGTCCGACCTGACGGCGAAGCTGCGGGAAGGTGAGGTCGACGTCGCTATTCTCAACGGGATGGGCGACCTCGGCGAGACCGTGCATTTGCATGAGTTGTACACCGAGCGATACGTGGTGATTTTTCCACCCGATCACCGGCTGAGCGCGTGTGACGCCATCAGGCTCGCCGATTTGTCCGACGAATCCTATGTCGACCGCCTCGCCTGCGAGATGCGCGAGCTTGTGATGGAAGTCTGCAAGGAGAAGAGCATCCATCTCTATGCGCGCTTCCGCTCCGAGCGGGAAGACTGGGTCCAGGCAATGGTCCTGGCGCGTATCGGCTTCGCGTTTATGCCCGAATACTCTGTGTCGTTGCCGGGGCTACTGCAGCGGCCCCTCATAGACCCGCCGGTCGAACGCCATGTCTGCCTCGCCACCGTCCCTGGGCATCCGTTCTCTGCCGCTGTGAGCGCGTTTGTGAGAGCCGCGCAAAGCTATGCGTGGCCAGGCTGAGATACCGCGAGTGGTTTTGATTTGCCGCACTCTTGGGCCTGCCAACTTTGAAGGATTGGTGACATGATCCCAGCACCCAACAGAATGGCACAATTCCGTTTCTCGACCCGCGGCCTGCCTTTGCGCGAGTGCGCAAAATCGCTAAGCGCTCTCCACGACCGCAAGCTGATCGATCTAAGGTTGGAGCCTTTGCGGGATTATGCTTTCCACGCCGACTTTAGGCTGAAGGCCCTGCCAGAATTGGGCATCATGTCGGGATCCCTCGGCGGCTTACGGCATCTTGGCCCAGTTCACGACGATGACCTGTTCATGTTCATGAATTTAGCTGGCGACAGTATCGCAAGCGACGGCAGCAATGAAGTTGCCTTGCATGGGAATGCCATATGTGGGCGCCCGGGGAATATCTGCGAGGGCGTGAGTCATGTTGATAATGTCCACTTTATCGCGCTGCGACTCCCGAGCCGGGCCATTTCCCACTTGGTCACCGGCGGCGACGTCTTTGCCATGCGGATCGTTCCGCGCGGCACAGCCGCCCTGAAACTCTTGAAGGCCTACGTGTCCACGGCGCTCAAGGATGACGAGGTGCTGGAGGTGCCCGACCTGCAACGGCTGTTCGTGACCCATGTTCACGATCTCGTAGCCCTCGCCCTGGGCGCAACCCGCGACGCAACCTTCGTCGCGGAAGGCCGTGGGGTGCGGGCAGCGCGGTTGCAGGCCATCAAGGACGATATCAGGGCAAATCTTAGCAGCGAACTGACGGTTTCGGCGACGGCTGCGCGCCATCATATGACGCCCCGCTATCTTCATAAGCTTTTCGAGGCAGAGGGCGTCACCTATTCGCAATACGTCATTGCCCAGCGGCTGGCGCGAGTACATCGCATGTTGACCGATCCACGATTTGCCGCCAGCAACATCAGTTCGCTCGCCTATGACGCCGGGTTCGGGGACCTGTCCCACTTCAACCGCCTGTTCCGTCAACGCTACCACGCCACGCCATCAGACGTGCGTCATCAGCGCCCTTGACCTCCCGGTACGACAGCAACAAAATACTTGACTGGCATGACGCGAAGCTGGTCGGCGCGCGCATCGATTGCAGCTTCGGGGTGGGTTCCTGTCTGGACGGTGTCGAGCGACCCATGCCGGATTGCTGACATTGAGTGCCTGAGTTGGCCGGCCTGAGACGTCTGATGCCAGGCGGTTTGCCAAAGCAAGCGACATTTGGAATAGGAGCGGCGAGCCGCCATTTGCCCAGCATTTGGGTTCCGGTCAGCCCAACAGGAGCCACACCCAGTACGCGCCGATCGCCATCTGGACGGAAAAGGCGGTAAATCTCAGGCTGACCGCAAGCGCGCTCGTTGAAATGAGGTGGATCGTCGACTGGATAATCCTGGCGCCTAACAGCGTGAACGCCAAAGGATCCGTGGCTTCGGGTCTCCCGGTCATCACCGCGACGCCGAGCAGCCCACCAAAGACGGGAAGACCTTCGATGCAGTTGGCATGCGCCCGAGCCAGCCGCTGCATGAAAGGCGAGAGGTTGGCGTTGTCCGGCGTAAACCCGTTCGCAGGCACGCGGCCCGATACGACGAGCCAGGTGCGGATTGCCTCCATCACGATCAGCAAGCCAAGCGTCCAAGCGATGAACCCGGTCAACGCGTATGCGGACTCCGTCATGACGCCACCTATTGCTTGCGGCAGAGCGCTACGATCCACGGCGCGCCGCTTGGCGATTGACAAATATCCACGGAGAAGCCGGCGGCTGCCGCCGCCTCGCGCAATTCGCCAGGCGTTCTGGTCGTAAAAATGTCCGGGGGCATTCCCATCGTCTCCATGTGTTCTCTTGGAACGAAGCCGACTGCAAGCAGGCCACCCGGGCGAAGAACGCGGATAAACTCGTCAAAACCTTGCTCGAGCGAGCGCCAGAAATACACCGTGTGGACAGTAAGCGCCTTCGTGCATGACGCGTCGTCAATCGGCAGCCTGCCGACATCGCCGAGCAGGAAGCGCGCACGGCCTTGCGCGCACTCAGCTGCGAAAGTCTTGGTCGCGGCGGCGACCACGTCGGCGGAGCGATCTATCCCGACGACTGATGCGCTTCGGTCAAGGAGACGCCGCAGGTTTGGCCCGCCGCCGAAGCCAACTTCCACAATTGCATCCGTCGACTGGGGCCCCAGCCGATCGACCGCGAACGCATTTACGCGCGCATTTCCGCGGTTCATGCCAAGCCGCACGAGCCAGCCGACGATTCCGGTTGGCCAGGAAAGCTGTCTCGCTATCAACCTTGGCGCCATCCGGTCCCACTCCCATTGTGGACCATAGGCCGGCCCGCTGGGCGCAGGCAACTCTACCCCGCGCCAGCAAGCATAGCGATGAAGATGCCCGTCTGGCGTTCATCGAGGCGGCCCATGAAGCCGAGATACTGGCAGATTGAAGCACAATCGCTTTGGTGTCGGGCTATGCCGAAACGAGGGAAAGCCCGCCGACCGAAGCCAGCGGGGCAATTTTGGGGGGAGCCGACTGTGAAGGTCAGATAGATGCGAACATAACTGGCTATTCGGCCACTTGTTCCATCGTGTTGACGTCGGCCAGGCGCTGATGTTGGATGTCTTGCCTTCTCACACCGGCACGTGCCCGGTCGTTCTCATCCCCAATTCCCATAGACCGGGCGCGTTTCGCTTCCCTCCGGTCGCTTGGCTTCATCCAGGCAACGGGGATTGAAACGCAAAAAACCCCGCCGGCCGAAGCCAGCGGGGCATTGGGAATTGCTGAAGTTCAGAACTTGTAGGCCAAGCCCACCTGGATTGAATGCTGGGTCAGATCGTTGTGCTCGTTCCAGCTCGGATCGGTCGTCTTTGGCCAGTCTGTCACCTGACCGAAGTCCGTGTACCGATAATCGATGCGAGCAATCCAGTGAGACGTGAAGGCATGCTCGAAGCCCGCACCTATTGTCCACCCGCCCTTGATCGTCGAGCCGCTGTCCTTCGCTCCGACATCAAAATACTCGGTCTTGATGTCACCAGCCGCGACGCCGCCAGTAGCATAGACAAGGTTGTTGGAAAATGCATATCCCAAGCGGCCGCGTAGCGAACCCTGCCATCTGATCCGCGCGTTCGAACTGTCGCCGAAGGGCCAATCCGGATTATCGCCACTCACGCCTGAAGCTTCGAACTCGCCATCAACGCCATAGACGAAATTCCCGCTCTGGAAATTGTAGCCCCCGTAGATGCCGCCCAAAGCGCCATCCAAATTGAAGTGGTCGCTATAATCAGAAGCGCCCGGAGAACCGCGGTCCTCGTCATGAATATGATCCCGACCCCAACCATAGCCGATTTCAGCGCCGAGATATGCGCCTGACCAATCGAACGACGCGACCGGCATCGTTGCCGCCGCGTCTGCGGACCACGCAGGCACAGACGCCATCAGGAGCATTGCTCCCGCGATTAGAGAAGTCCTCATGATTACCCCCGCTGCAAGCGGCAGTAGAATGCTCCACCTTTATTTCTTGTCAACCGTGCGTGCAGCATTCGTGGAATGTTTTGCAAAATTACCTGGAGGTACCGCCAGAGGAACGCAAAAAAGCCCCGCCGCCTTTCGGCAGCGGGGCTGCTCATGCGCAATCGACGGCGATTATTGAACCGGCGTGCCCGAACCGATGGTCTTGGCGGTCACCGCACCAAGCTTCTCGCGGCGCGTCATAACTGGACGCACATAGGGCTTCTTTCCCGTGGTATTCATTCCAAACCCCCGATTTCTGGACGCCGGATAGAGCCACAAGCTGGGGTTGCTCGCAACAAAAAAGAACCCCGCCGGTCGAAGCCAGCGGGGCTCTTGGAGGGGGAGTAGCCTCTGTCAGGAGAGACAGATGCGAACATAACTGACTATCCGGCCAAATGTTCCATCGCTCAGATCGTATTTTACCCGATCTCAAAAGCTGTCTATATTCGCGACTTATCAGCGGGGACGCGCTGAGGAGCCCGGCCGGCCCAGTCACCCCCCCCCCACCCCGGCCGGGCTCACGTCCAGCGCGGATGGTCCAGCGGTCTTCCCTTTCAGGATATTGACTTTTAGCGAGGCGCTGCGGCGTTATTCGTCAATGCCCGGTCCGGATGAATTCCTAGACCAGCTTCTTCAATGCCCGCATTGCGGCACGATCAGGCTCCGCATCCCCAAGGACGCGACCGGCACGACCATCATTACCTGTTCAGATTGCGGTGAACCGATCGCCACCTGGGACGATGTGCTCACCAGTTTTGAAAAGCAGGGCGGCCTCTCCGGCGTCTTCCGGCTCGCAAGGGGAAAAATTCGGCGATTGAAGTGAATTCCCAGATCGCCGGTCCGTCTATTCCGTCCGATCGAAATCTGCTTAGATCACAGCCCGTTAGCCGCCACCCTGACGAGCCCGACTGGCAACCATCCCCAATCCGTCCCCAGCCACGCTTTGAGCGATGCCGCGCGAATGCGCTGCCGGATCGGTTCCGATCAACATTCATCATTCCCTCTTCAGCCAAAGCTGTGAACGTCGCGCCCCCCTTCGTGCCGTCCCAGGGTGCAGCGTGCGGTTCGCACGGGCCGGTTGAATTCGGTGCTGACTGCGACTAAGCGACGAGGGAGAGGGGAGTTGTCTAGATGAGGATCAAAATTCCAGTGCCGCCTGTTGTCAGGGCGGGTTGGGCGCGGGTGACATCACGGCCCGATCTGCGGGTGACGAACACCCTGATCTTCCCCGAGTGCAAGGTCGCCTACATTCCGGTGCCCAAGGCAGCCTGCACGTCGATCAAGACGGCCCTGCTACCCTTGGTGGGCGAAGAGGCGAGGGATGACTTCCTGGTCCACCTTACCGACAAGTTCGACATCCGGCCTTTTTCTGAATGTCGTCCGCTATTGTCGCCAGAGTGGTTTGTCTTCACCGTTGTGCGACATCCTATCGATCGCGCCCTCTCGGCATGGCGCAACAAATGCGATCCGGCGGGCCCCGGTCTTACAGGACGAATGCACAAGATGGGATTCCGTCCGGGGGACGATCTGGATGCGTTCACGAAAACTCTTTCGCGATGGCCGGCACAGGCAATGGACGAGCACGTCATGCCGCAGTCCGATCTCCTTGACGGGATCGATAGGTGGCCGGTGCAAGTGTTCAAGTTTGAAACGCTCAAAGACGACTGGCCCGCCATTGTACGAGAGATCCGCAGGCGGGGCGGGCAGATATCGGATGACCTTCCAATGCGAAACGTCTCATCTCAAAGGGTCGGCGATTCTCGTCAAGCGATGGAACGGCTGAACCGCATCTATCGCGATGATTTCGCTCGCTACTCGTATTAGAGCCCTGCCGCAGCCGTGGAGGATGCGCGAGAAGCCAAAAGGAAAGCGACCGGGACACGACCCGAGACGCATGGTTTTGCCTTTCGGGATGTGGTTAGGTGAGATGCTCCCGGAGAGGGCAGCAAAGCCCGGTCGCCAGGGGCCGAACTTTGCCGGCGGCCGGGCCACTATTCTGTCCAATTTCAGAGTGTGCTTAGATAACGCCGTTAGCGGGTCCCCACACGCTGACCTCCGGTCGGCTTTGACCAAGCCCTCCAAACAACCCTCAAGGGCCGATCGGGCACTATCAATGCGCGAGTGGCCGACTCACTCAAATTATGTTTAGGTCGACCAGTCAGCCGCCGCCCTGGCTGACGGCCCGGCCGGCAACCATCCCCAATGGATTCCCATGCTGGCCGGGCGCTTATAGATCGGCCGCCGCAACGTGGAACGCGTCGATCTGCTCAGACATGAAGCCGAGGGCGCCGAGCGTCTCTACGGCCCGACCACGCCATCTATTGCGAGCCCCTGATCGGGTTGAAGTTGCTTGACGGACACAAGAGTCAAGCAGCCAGGCACGCTGTCAGCGGGACCCGGCGCATAGCCGCGATCCGCCAGCCGGCGCCGGATGTTCAGCGTCGTGATCATGGTTTTGCCTTCAGGGTGTGGTTAGGTCAGAGGTTTCGCGAAGGACGACGAATGAAACTGTCGGTGTTCACGCTGCTGGCGCTATTGGCCGCGGTTCCCGCGCATGCCACAGAGGCTGATGTTTCCGTGTGCTTCACGCCTGCCCAGAAATGCGAGCCGTTGATCGTTCAGGCGATCGATGAGGCCAAGAGCTCGATCAGCGTGCAGGCCTACGTCTTCTCGTCCTTCCCGATCATCCATGCTCTGGAGCACGCCGAGCAACGGGGCGTCGAAGTGCTCGTCATCCTGGATAAGGTCAACGACCGGGAATATTCCGCCGCCACGCTCCTGCAGGCCTACAACATCCCCGTCTGGATCGACTACGAGCCGAAGATCGCCCACAACAAGGTGATCGTCATCGACGACTATCTGACGATCGGAGGATCGTACAACTACACCTTTGGCGCCGAAAATCGGAACGCCGAGAATGTGACCTTCATCAGGTCCAAGGCCATCGCCGACGAATATCTTGCGAACTGGAACAGCCGCCTCAAGGCCTCGCGCGTATTTGGCGAGAAGTCGGGAGAATGATCGATCTTGGCCTCGCCGCTCGCCGGCGCAGCGCGGAGCGGACTTGCGTTCTGAGCAATAGGGGGCGGTTTGCCCTTTAAATTGTCTAGGTTTCTGAAACCGCCGGTTGATCGTCGGCAGCTATATTGGTGTGATGAAGATAGGCGCGATCACGATATCGGCCGCAATGCTGGCTGCGGCGGGCAGCGGCTATTTCGCCGATGATATTCCAATCTCGCGGCTGCATGCAGCAATGCGCTCTGAGTCCGCATGCGACATCAAGGGCAATATCTCGATCGACACTGGCGAGCGCATCTATCACATGCCCGGCCAGAAATTTTACGACCGGACGAAAATTTCTCCGCAGCATGGTGAACACTGGTTCTGTTCAGAAGACGAAGCCCGCGCGGCTGGTTGGCGTAAGACGAAAGAGTAGCTCCGGTCCATTTTCGATATGTGCTTAGATCAGCCCGTCAGCTGCCGCCCTGACAGACGGCCCGGCTGGCAACCATCCCCAATGGATTCCCCCCCGCCGGCCGGGCGCTTCTTGGGATTTGGAACAACGGAGTGTCAAGCCCGTTGGGTGGCGATGGAAGGGAAACGGGTCCCGAATATCGAAGCCATAGAGGAGCTAAGAAGCTCAAATGCGAAAACCGGCAGGTCAGGGTCAAAGCCCGGATTCATGCCGCTCGTGCTGGCGAACTGAGGTGGACCCGCCTGATGAGACAGTTTGGCGGCTTGGCTAAGGTGGATCGGGTTGGTTTCTACGCCGCCAATTGCTCCATCATTTCTGCCGTAGCATAGACCTCGTCAGGTGTCCTGCCGCCGAAGGTCGAGTGCGGGCGTCTCCGGTTGTAATAGTCGATCCAGGAGCCGATGCCCCTGCGGGCTTCGCTGCCGGTCTCGAAGGCGCTGAGGAAGACGCACTCGTATTTGAGGCTGCGCCACAGCCGCTCGATGAAGACGTTGTCCATCCAGCGGCCGCGCCCGTCCATGGAGATGCGGATGCCGGCATCCTTCAACGTGGTGGTGAAGGCGAAGCTGGTGAACTGCGAGCCCTGATCGGTGTTGAAGATGTCGGGCCTGTCTCGGTGCGAGCCGCCGCCAAGTGCTGTGGCGGGTCGTGTTGCCGGCGACGGTGCCCGCCATCCTGGTCGGCATGCGAGTGGGCATGGGCTTCTCCTTCATGAGTGTCGTGGCGGCCGAGATGATCGCGGCCAATGAAGGGGTCGGTTTCCTGATCTACAATGCGCGCCTATTCTTGAAGACAGCCAATGCTTTTGCCGGTATCCTGACGCTTGGCGTCATGGGCCTGCTTGCCGATTTCGTATTCCGGATGATCGCACGCAAGCTCTTCGCCAAGCACGCCCTGCCGTTCTAGGGACACGCGATGGCGTCCGGTCAGAAGTGCTCCGACAAGATGAAGGTACTGAAAGCCGCGGCTGATCCCAAGCTCTTGCCGGACCTCGAAGTAGTGGACGTGCCGCGGGAAAGCTCTTTCAAGGTATGGACGCACGGTTATCCATTCCGAACCGTTCGCTGGCATTTCCACCCCGAATACGAAATCCATCTGGTAACCGAGACGAGCGGCCGCTCCTTCATCGGCGACTATATCGGAACATTCGGACCCGGAAATCTGGTGATGACGGGTCCCAACCTGCCGCATAACTGGATCAGCGATATCCCAAAGGGCCAGGTGGTGGAGCAGCGCGGGATTGTCGTGCAGTTCACCAGCGACTTCATCGAGGGCTGCAAGGCGGCGATGCCCGAATTGCGCTCGCTTGAACCGATGCTGCTAAGGGCGGCTTCGGGGATAGAGTTCGCCGATGGCGTGGGTTTCGCGGCGCGGCCGCTTTTCGACGCCATGCTTGTGGCCAACGGAGCGGAACGCGTCGGCCAATTCTTTCGGCTGCTCTCGCTGCTGCGGCGTTCCGAATATCGGCAGCTTGCCAGCGACGGCTTTCTTCCGCGGCCCGAGACCTATGCCAATGAGCCGCTTAACCATGTCATCGACCATATTGCCCGGAATCTGTCCGAGGACCTGACCCAGACTGAGCTTGCTGCGCTCTCCGGCTATACGCCTACCGCCTTCTCGCGCGCGTTTCGCCTTCACACCGGTCTGACCTTTGTCCGTTACGTCAATCGCCTGCGCATCGATCGTGCGTGCGACCTACTAATGGCTACCGACGATAGCGTCGCCAACATCTGCTATCAGGTGGGGTTCAACAACCTTTCCAACTTCAACCGGCATTTCATCGTGCTGAAGAGGATGTCGCCCTCGCTGTTCAGGCGCGAACATCGAAACAATGCGCGCACGCGCTTTCCCAATGAGAACATGGTCTGGCGGCGGACGGCGGGAACATGCACCATCAGGAATCGGACAGGCGCAACGGTGCTGTAGATATGGTGATGCATCGGAGACGACCGCCACGAGCCACAGGGGCGGCGCATTTTGCCTTCGTGGGAAAGCAGGATTATTCTTTGCTTTTTAGGGTCTGCACGATCGGTCGAATCAGAACTTCATGCTGAAGTTGGCCCTGATGCTCTGGTCGGTGACGTCGCTGCCGAATTGGCCGTTGTAGGAGAGGCCCAGCGTGGCGTTCCGGCTGATGCCGAAATCAAGTCCGGCCTCGATCACTGCCGCGTCCATGGCGATGGGCACGCCCGCGATCGAGAAGGGCGAGCCGCCCGCGAAGGACAGGGTCGACTTCGGCGTTGCGTTACCGAATGCATGACGCCAGCCGAGTGTGCCCCTTGCCGTGGCCTGGATCCCGCCGAGATCGAAGTCGGTGGAGGCATGCACGCCGAGTGTCGTGAAGGTCGCGTCCGTTGTCATGCCCTTGCCTTTCAGCGCCGCCACGCCGCCGCGTTCGGTAAACCCGTCGGTGGACAGGCTCACATAGGCGAGGTTGGCGAAGGGTTCGAACGCGACATTCCCAGCGTGAAAGCCGTAGCCCAGTTCCGCGAAGGCCTGAGCCGTGTCCGCGCTGTAGCCGCCGGCGAGCTGATCGGAAAAGCCGGGAAAGCCTACCGAGCGATCGAACGACAGATCGTGCCACGTGTAGGCCGCGCCAGTGCGCAGGGCAAGATTGCCCCATTGCGTGCCGCCATAGAGGCCGAGATGATAGTTCCGGCTTACGCCCGAGGAACTGCGGTCCTTCACGTCGAAGCTGGTGTAGCTGTAGCCGGTCAGCACGCCGAAGCGCCATGCGCCCACCGGCACGTCCGCGCCCATGAGCAGGCCGCCCGTCGAGCGGTCGAGTCGGGCGGCGTTGCCGTCGCTGCTCCACGAACCCCATGCACCGAAACCTCGGGTCCAGACCGCGAGCCCGTCCGTGGTAGCTGGCGCGAGCGCTGGGCCGCCCTCGGCGTAGCTCATGACCGGGGTCAAGGTGGCGCCGACAGCATCGAAGGCGTCGCGCAGGCGGTCGACAGCCGCTTCCCGTACGAAGCGGCTGTCCTCGATCAGCACCGACTGCGCCGAGGCGTGGACCTCGCCAGACAACGCGTCGAATGCGGCGCGCGCCGAAGGAATGTCGAGCGACAGCACGGCGCCGTAGATCGCGCTGCCCGGGTCCAGCGATTGGACGCCCTGGCCGGCGGCACGCTCGTTAGGCGTCCCGCCGATGGAGTCGAAGTCGATGCCGTTGCGGTCGAGCTCTAGATAGACATTGTTCTCGTCGTAGGTGAGCGTTGGCGCCAGGAAGGCAAAATTGGAGGAAACGGAATCGAATGTGCCGTTCACGCCGCCATCGGCGGTGAGGATGGTGTATTGGGTCGACGGCGCGTAATTGCCCGATCCGGCCAGCACATCGACCGCGCCTCCCTTGATTCCGGCGGCGCCGCTCGCGGCGATCAGATCGGACTGGCCGGCTGCGTTAACCTCGACCTGATAGGTCGATCCAGCCGAGAAGCCGACATCGCCGGCGACGTTGAGCGTGCCGATCGAATTGCCCGGCGCGATCGTGCCGCCCGGCTCAACTATGAGGTCGCCCACCGTGCCGGTGCCGCCGACGATGCCACCGTTGACTGTAACGGCGGAATTGCCGATCCAGCCATCCACGCGCAAAACGCCACCGCTGATGCTGGTGGGGCCGGTGAATGCTCCGCTGCCGGCAGTAAGGATGGTCGTGCCGGCGACCTGCTCGAGAGCGCCCGTGCCGGCGATTTGCGGGTCGAAGCTGTAGCCGGTCGTGTCGCTGTGCTGGAACACCAGCGCACCGCTGTCATAGAGATTGACGACTGGCGCATCGAGCGTGCCCGGCGCTTGCGGGGCGCCGCCCTGCAGGCCGCCGATGACCACCGTGCCGTCTCCGCCGTCGAGGCCGACCGACAGGCTCGCTGCATCGACAAGTCCCCCGTTCGAAATGTTCAGCGTGCCGCTGCCGGATCCGCCGACGCGAAGCTCGACTGTACTGGTCCAGGTCGAGCCGGCGCCATCGACCGTGACCGCGCCGCTGGAGCCGGAGCCCGCGCCGATATAGCCATAGGAGTTGGAGACAACGCCGCCGTTCGAAACGACCAGCGTGCCGTCGCCGCCGCTGCCGACCTGGATCCCGGTACTCTTCAAGGTCGAGCCGTCGCCGTCCACTGTGACCGAACCGTTCGAGCCGGCGTTGGCGCCAAGGATGTCGTCGCCGGTGGAAACAACGGCTCCGCCGTTGGAGATATGCAGCGTCCCGGCACCGGATTCGCCGACATAGAGGGAGCCGTTGTTCGTCCAGGTCGAGCCGGCGCCGTCCACCGTAGTTGCGGCCCTGGAACCGGCGCCGGCGTCGACAAAGCCCCACGCATTGGAAACGGTGCCTCCTTGCCTGATGTTCAGCACACCAGCGCCGCTGCCGCCGACAAAGAGGTCGCTGCTCATCGTCCATGCCGAGCCCGGCCCATCCACCGTGACCGTGCCGGTGGTGCCGGCGTTGCCGCCGATATGGCCGCCATTGCTTGAAACGCCACCACCGTTCGTAACGCCCAGCATGCCGTCGCCGCTGCCGCCGACATAGAGATCGCCGGCATTCGCCCAGGTCGAGCCGGCGCCATCGACGGTAACGATGCCATTTTCGACAAAGCCGAAGGTGTTGGAAACGCCGCCGCCGTTCTTGATATCCAGCGTGCCGGCGCCGGAGGCGCCAATGAAGAGGCCGCTGTCCATCGTCCATTTCGAGCCGGCGCCGTCGACCGTGACCGCGCCGATGGAGCCGGCGCCGTCGCCGATGGAGCCACCGTCGCTGGACACGTTGCCGCCGTTTGTAATGCCGAGCGTACCCGCGCCGGAATTGCCGACGACGAGGCTGCTGGTATTCGTCCAGGTCGAGCCCTCGCCGTCGACCGTGACCGCGCCGTCGGAGCCGGTATCATTGCCGATGGCTCCAAAAGTATCGGAGACGCTGCCGCCGCCCGATATGGCCAGCGTGCCGCCATCGACCATGATGTTTCCGCCAAGGCTGTCGGCGCCGGTGAGCATGAGCGTGCCGAGGTCAGTCTTGTCGAGATTGCCCGCGCCGGTGAGGTTCGCGGCGATGGTGGCTGTATAGCCCGCGCCGGCCGCAGTACCGTCGCCGACCCGGATGGTGGTCGTCCCCGAACCCATGGCAAGGGCGTCGCCCTCCACCACATAGCCGTCGCTCGCGAACTGCATCCCCTCGCCGATCGGAAGTAAGCCTCCGCCGTTCGCATCGACCGTAACGGTGCCGCCGGTTCCGGTGAAGATGAGCAGCGCGGCGGGATCATAGGTCCCGTTGGCGCTGACGTCCGTATTGGTCCAGTTGGTTCCCGTCGCGCTCCATGTGCCGCTGCCGCCGACTAGCGCGCCGGGCGTGGTGGTCGTGCCGTTCCAGAAATCGAACGATCCCGAAGGCGGTGTGGTCGTGGCCGCCACCAGGAGGTTGATCTGGTTCGCCTGAGCCGTCTGCACGGTGAGGTCGCCTGCGGCGTAGCCGTCGGGCGTCGTGCCGACCGTGAGGCCCGCGCCGCCCAGCGTCCCGCCGTAGTCGAACAGGCGGTAGAGGCCGTTCCCGAACCCGCCGGCGTTGGCGACGTTGAGCGTGCCGTTCAGCGTCAGGTCGTTGGCGACGTCAAACAGCCCGGTGGTGGAGGGTGCTCCGAGCGCGACATCAACATTGGCCCCAGCGTCGAGTGCGAGGTTATTTATGGTGAGCGTCGAGCCCGAAGCGCCCGACAGCGTGCCGCCGCTCGCGATCGTCACGTCGCCGCCAACGGTGCCGCCGCCGCCCAGCGTGCCGCCCGAGGCGACGGACAGCGAACTGCCGGCTGCTCCCAGCGTGCCGTCGACCCTGAGCGTGCCGCCGGTGACATCGGTCGAGCCTGTGAACGCTCCGCTGTCGCCGGTGAGGACGGTCGTGCCGGCGATCTGCGTGATCGCGCCCGAGTTGGTGATCTGCGGGTCGAAGCTGTAGTTCGTGCCAGTGTGGTCGAATTCCAGCCCGGCCCCGGAGGAGAGGTCAACGGACGGAGCATCGAGCGTGCCCGGCGCCTGCAGAACGCCGCCTTGCATGCCGCCGATGACGACCGTGCCTGGTGAAACGACATAGATAGGAGTGCCGGAGACGCTGCCGCCGTTCGAAACGGTCAACACCCCCGAGATGTAAAGGTAGCTGCTGTTCGTCCATTTCGAGCCAGCCCCATCCACCGCGACCGCGCCGGTGGAGCCGATATTGCCGATGTCGCTGGAAACGCTGCCGCCATTGGTGACGTCCAGTGTGCCGTCCCCGCCGCCGCCGACATCGACTTCTTCGGCAATCGTCCAGGTCGAGCCGGTTCCGTCCACCGTGACCATGCCGTTGGAGCCCGAGCCGGCGCCGACATAACTGGAATCGCCGGAGACGCTGCCGCCGTTCTTGATGTCCAGCGTGCCGGTACCGTCGTGTCCGATATCGAAATAATCATCATACGACCATTTCGAGCCAACACCCTCGACCGTGACCGAACCATGTGAATCTGCGGAGTAGCCGACTGAACCGAAGTCGCTGGAGACGCTGCCGCCGTTCGAAACGGTCAGCGTGCCATCGCCATAAAGACCCACATCGAATTCTCCGGCATTCGTCCATTTCGAGCCGGCCCCGTCCACGCTGACCGTGCCGGTGGACCCGGCTTGGGAGCCGATAACGCCGCTGGCGTCGGAAACGCCGCCGCCGCCCGAAACGGTCAATGTGCCGATGCCGCTGTTGCCGACATAAAGGTTGTCGGTGTTCGTCCAGGTCGAGCCCGCGCCGTCGACCGTGACCGTGCCGTCAGAGCCGGTTTGGTCGCCAATGACACCTTGGGCGTTGGCAACACTGCCACCATTCGAAACGGTCAGCGCGCCGGAGCCGTAACCACCGACTACAAGGTAGCTGCTGTCCTCCCATGTCGATCCTGCCCCATCCACTGCAACCGCGCCGGTGGAGCCGGCATTTTCGCCGACCACGCCGCTGGCGATGGCAACTCTGCCGGCGTTCCCGATGTTCAACGTGCCGGCGCCGGAATAACCGACAGCGAGGCTTTCTATTGTCCACTTCGAGTCGACACCATCCACCGTCACCGCACCGTTGGAGCCAGCGCCGAATCCAATGTAGCTTGCGGGACCGGAGACGCTACCGCCGTTTCTAATGGTCAGCGTACCCATCCCTAGGTTGCCGACAACGACGTTTATCTCATTTGTATTCCAAGCCGAGCCGGCGCCATCAACTGTGACTGCGCCGTTGGAGCCAGCCTTGTTGCCGATAACTCCGAGCGTGCTGGAAACGATGCCCCCGGCCTCGATATCGAGAGTGCCGCTACCAGCGTTGCCGACATAGAGGCCGGTTCCAATAATCCATGGACTTGGTTGAGCGACGCTTGGCACTGTCACCGTGTCGCCGTTGTCGATCACAACCTGAGCCCGCGCGGGGTCCGCGCCCGGCAGGACGGCAACAAGCCCGGCCAGGGCGGTCGAGCAGAGCAGCGCGCCCCGGCGCTTCGAGCCTGCAGAGAAGGGCGTGCCAACCTGGGCACGAGATATCTTCATCGTTTGCCGCCCCCCATCGAACCGCTGCGCGCGGGCGTGAATCACCGCCGGCGGGTCAAAGTCCCGCAGCACTCTGCATAGCGAGTCGTGTCCGGATGCGCGTCACCCGATCGGACGATGTCGCCGTCTTCGCGTTGAGGATGTTTTCGCCCGGTGCGTGTCGACGCGCGGAAATGATCGCGGGCGTTCGCCTGTGGTCGTCCGGTCATCCTATCGGATGGCCGCGACGGAGAACCTACTGGCGGGATGGCCCGATCGGAATCGAGAGCAGCAACCGGACAAGGGCCGCGGAGGAATGTACGTCGGCCTTGTGGAAGATGCGTTTGGCATGCGTCTTGACCGTGCTCAGCGAGACGCCGAGCGCGCGCGCGGTTTCGGGCAGGCCAAGGCCGCCGCCCAGGAGCGCGGCGACCCGCGTCTCGGCGGCGCTCAATCCCATCAGGAGGCGCAGATGTTCGGCTTGCGCCTCGGTGGAGGCTTGCGGATCGACGATCTGCACCATGACGCGGGCCGTGGCGTCGAACGTATTCCACGGAGACAGCGTCGGAGGCGGCAACGGCGTCATGCGCACCAGCAGGGCCCGCCGGCCGGACGGGCGTTCGACTTGCATCAATCCTTCCAGGCTGCTCTCCTCGCCTCTCGCCACGGCGAGCGCTTGCTTGAGCCTGGCGGCGAACCGCGGCGAATCTTCGTGTGTCTGCGCGGCGAGCGTCAATGGGTCGCCCTTGACTACGACGAGCCCGTCGGGCTGTCGCAGCAATCTTTCCGCATCCGAGGTCATCCTGAGGATGCTGCCATGCTGGTCCAGAAGTACGACGGCTCCGGACACCGTCGCAAGAAGCTGATCGGGCTCCCGCTGGTTGGCCGGCAAACGGCTTGCCAGGAGCGTGAGATCGATGGCGCGCGAGAGATGGGACTTCAGCCCGTCGAGGCGCGCCAGCGCGTCATCCGCGTTGTTCGCCCGCGCCGCCGACAGATTGAACAGGATACCCCCAGGCCCTTCCCCCGACAGGGAGGAATGCCTGACGGCGATGATCTGGGAAATCCCCTGCGGGGCAAGGATGTCGGCATAGAAGGCGCTGCGATAGAGGATTTCCTTCTGCACGACCATTTCCGTCGAGAGGGCACGGCCGACCGGCGCGTGCGCGAAGGCAAAGCCATAGGGATTCCTGGTGTGATGTTTCAGGAAAAATTCGTTCAGATCCTCGCGCAGGCGACCGTGAATGATGAACCGATCGTCCCGCGAACTCGGCAGGTACAGGAGCATCCCGCTGTCGGCGCCCAGATAGTCGGCAATCCGTTCCAGCGCGCCGGACCAGAGTTCCGGTTGAGCCGACGCTTCGTATAGCGCACCGATGGCATTCGAATAGCTGGGCCTTCCCATTGAGGCAGTCCCCGGTGGGTTGTCGGCGCCCGGTATCGTCCTAAAGGGTGATGCCGAAAAGCGCACCTGACACGGCAAGCCCGTGCCGACGCTATATCATTGCACGGAGAACGTGTAGTCCGCATCATCCGATCGGACGATATCGCGTGTGGATCGCGCGGGCTGCGCGGCGAGATCGCGCGGCGGCGTCAGTTCAACCCGCCGGTCGGGTCGATCGGCAAGGTGGCGAGCAGGCGCGCGAGGGCAACCTGCGAATGCACGCCGATCTTGTCGAAGCAGCGCTGGAGGTGCGTCTTCACGGTCGAAAGCGAAATGCCAAGCGCCTCCGCCGCCTGCGGCCCGGTAAGGCCGTCGGCGACGAGGATGGCGACCCTTGCCTCGGCCGGAGTCAGTCCGAGCGCGGCCTGAACCGTCGACGCATTCCGCTGCCTTTGCGTGGCCGGATCGACGACGAGGACCAGGACGCGCGCCGGCTCCAGCAGGTTCCAGAGCTCGAAGGCGGGCGGCGGCAGCGGCACCGGCAGCACCAGGAGCGGCGGCGCTCCCGATGGGCGCGTGAGCCGCACGGGCTCGCCGAGCACGTCGCCGGTGCCGGCCGCGACCGCGAGCGCCTGCGCCAGTGCCCTTGCCAGCGCCGCATTCTCCGTGGGAAAGGCAGCGGCGAGCTGGAGACTGCCGCTACCGTCGATCGACAAGCCGTCACCCGTCCGAAGCAACATCTCCGCCGCCGCGTTGGCGAACGTGACGCGGCCTCTTGTGTTGATGAGCAGCGCGGGATTGGGCATCAGTTGCAGCACGCTTGCCAACTGTTTCCCGCCTTCGGCGAGACGGCCGAGATGCAGCGTGCCGTCGAGCGCCCGATTGAGGTGCGGCAGCAGCCGCTGCATGCGGCGGACGTTGGGGACAGCCTGCTCCGCGCCGCGCGTCGACAGCATGAATCCAAATCCGCCCGTCCCGCCCTCAGTCGAACACGCATGATGCCTCGAGCTTATGGCATTTATGATGCCCTGCGGCTTGAGGACATCGGCATAGAAGTCCGTTCTCAACAATTGTCCGGGCTGCAAATACGAATTGGCGACGACGGCCTGGTTGACCGGGACGTCCTTCATCGCGACCGCCCATGGATTCCAGGCGTAATTGTTATGAAAGACGGCCGCGTACTCCTCCGACAGGCGGCCGTAGGTCGCGAGGACATGGCCGTTGCCGGCGGCGGGGATATGGATCACCATCCCGCCGATCGCGCCGAGATGATCGGCGACGCCCGTGATAATTTCAGGCCAGCGGCCGGGATCGGCTACCGCGCCGTAAATCAGGTCGAGGAGGGCGTCCTGACGGCGGGCCATGTCAGTTCCACCCGCCGGTCGGGTCGATCGGCAAGTTGGCGAGCAGATGCGCAAGGGCGACCTGCGAATGCACGCCGACCTTGTCGAAGCAGCGCTGGAGATGCGTCTTCACGGTCGAAAGCGAAATGCCGAGCGTCTCCGCCGCCTGCGGCCCGGTGAGGCCGCCGGCCACGAGGATGGCGACCCTGGCCTCTGCCGAGGTCAGTCCGAATGCCGACTGGATCGTCGATGCATTCCGCTTCCTTTGCACGGCCGGATCGATGACGAGGACCAGGACGCGCGCCGGCTCCAGCAGGTTCCAGAGCTCGAAGGCGGGCGGCGGCAGCGGCACCGGCAGCACCAGGAGCGGCGGCGCTCCCGATGGGCGCGTGAGCCGCACGGGCTCGCCGAGCACGTCGCCGGTGCCGGCCGCGACCGCGAGCGCCTGCGCCAGTGCCCTTGCCAGCGCCGCATTCTCCGTGGGAAAGGCAGCGGCGAGCTGGAGACTGCCGCTACCGTCGATCGACAAGCCGTCACCCGTCCGAAGCAACATCTCCGCCGCCGCGTTGGCGAACGTGACGCGGCCTCTTGTGTTGATGAGCAGCGCGGGATTGGGCATCAGTTGCAGCACGCTTGCCAACTGTTTCCCGCCTTCGGCGAGACGGCCGAGATGCAGCGTGCCGTCGAGCGCCCGATTGAGGTGCGGCAGCAGCCGCTGCATGCGGCGGACGTTGGGGACAGCCTGCTCCGCGCCGCGCGTCGACAGCATGAATCCAAATCCGCCCGTCCCGCCCTCAGTCGAACACGCATGATGCCTCGAGCTTATGGCATTTATGATGCCCTGCGGCTTGAGGACATCGGCATAGAAGTCCGTTCTCAACAATTGTCCGGGCTGCAAATACGAATTGGCGACGACGGCCTGGTTGACCGGGACGTCCTTCATCGCGACCGCCCATGGATTCCAGGCGTAATTGTTATGAAAGACGGCCGCGTACTCCTCCGACAGGCGGCCGTAGGTCGCGAGGACATGGCCGTTGCCGGCGGCGGGGATATGGATCACCATCCCGCCGATCGCGCCGAGATGATCGGCGACGCCCGTGATAATTTCAGGCCAGCGGCCGGGATCGGCTACCGCGCCGTAAATCAGGTCGAGGAGGGCGTCCTGACGGCGGGCCATGTCAGTTCCACCCGCCGGTCGGGTCGATCGGCAAGTTGGCGAGCAGATGCGCAAGGGCGACCTGCGAATGCACGCCGACCTTGTCGAAGCAGCGCTGGAGATGCGTCTTCACGGTCGAAAGCGAAATGCCGAGCGTCTCCGCCGCCTGCGGCCCGGTGAGGCCGCCGGCCACGAGGATGGCGACCCTGGCCTCTGCCGAGGTCAGTCCGAATGCCGACTGGATCGTCGATGCATTCCGCTTCCTTTGCACGGCCGGATCGATGACGAGGACCAGGACGCGCGCCGGCTCCAGCAGGTTCCAGAGCTCGAAGGCGGGCGGCGGCAGCGGCACCGGCAGCACCAGGAGCGGCGGCGCACCCGAGGGGCGCGTGAGCCGCATGGGCTCGCCGAGCGTGTCACCGGTCCCGGCGGCGACGGCGAGCGCCTGTGAGAGTATCCTGGATAGCGCCGTATTCTCGGCGGGAAAGGCGGCGGTGAACTGGAGATCGCCACTGCTGTCGATCAACAGTCCGTCACCCGTCCGCAGCAGCGCCTCCGCCGCCGCATTCGCGAGTACGATGCAGCCTCGTGCGTTGATCAGCAGGGCGGGGTTGGGCGTCAGTTGCAGCACGCTTGCCAATTGTTGCCTGCCGTCGGCGAAACGGCCAAGCTGCAGCGAACCCTCCAGCGCCCGGTTGAGATGCGGCACCAGGCGCTGCATCCGGCGGATGTGACGATGGGCCTCCCCAATGCCCCGAGCCGACAGGCAGAAGCCGAATCCGCCGACGGCGCCGTCTTGAGACAGTGAGATGTTCTTGACGTTCATGATGTCCACGATGCCTTGAGGTCGCAGAACGTCGGCATAGAAGCCGGATTTGAACAGTTCGCTCGGCTGGAGAAGCGAACTGACGATGACAGCCTGACCAACCGGAACGTCGAGCATGGTTCTCGCCCAGGGGTTCCACTGGTAGTGTTCCCGGTAGACCGTCCCGCACTCTTCGGACAATCTGCCGTTGATGATCGTGGCCCGACCCTTGCCCAGGGCCGGGACGTGCGTAACCATTCCGCCGACCGCGCCCAGATGATCGGCGACATGCGTGAGAATTTCCGGCCAGCAGCCGGGATCGGCGATCGCGCCGTAGATATGATCGATAAGAGAGGACTTCGGCTTCGATGTCGCAAGCCTGTGCCGCATCCCCGCAAAACCCCCGTTTCGCGCATGGGTCCCGGTTATGGCCGGTACGCCGAAATCCTTTCTATCCTCCATTCGAGGGAGACACGTCCCCCGATCGGGGGATGATCGCTCATCTCTTCGTGATGTCGTAAACGTTCCGCTAACGAGACGACCGTAATCCTACGATCGGGGGACGACGCAGTCGCCTGGACGTGATTCCTTGAAAACAGAGCGCGCGGGCGCGGCCAGCGGCCATGCGCGACCCGGCCCTGTTCGAGGAACCCGCCATGGACTATGTCGGCTACATGGCTTCGTCCCTTGTGTTTCTGACTTTCTACATGAAACACATGATCCCGCTGCGCGTGGTGGCCCTTTTCAGCAATGTAGCGTTTCTCACCTACGGGATCGGCATGCATCTCATGCCGGTCGCTCTGCTGCATTGCGCGCTTATCCCCATCAACCTCTATCGATTGGTCCTGGCGATCCGCGACGACCGGCGACCGATGACCGGCGCAATGCCAACGCCGTCGCGCCGGATGACATAGAGCTTCTCGTCCGGACGAGCGTTGTCGCCGTCAAGGCCGGTGACGATGCATTTGCAGGCGAACTCCTCCCGAAGCTTCCGGAAACCGCCGACGCCGTCGTGCTGAAGTTCCGCTTTCACGCGTCGCCGGGCGGGCCAGAGGTGGTTGCGCTTTTCGAGAGCGGTGCGTCCCTGATCCCCTTATCGGAAGAACCGACTATCTCCATCACCGCCAGACTTGCGGCCATCAGGATCGGCGCGGATGATCCGGAAGAGCGCCGACGGTAGATCGCGATTGTTGCCGAAGACGCAGCGCGCGATCCGGCGCCAGCGTCGTGGTCACCGAGTTTGCGCGTCGAGACGGCATTGAGGACATTGCCGAAGCTGCGTTCGAAGCGGCCCTGATGCATATCGACGACGAGAGCCATGCGGCCGACCGACTGATGGTTGCCCATCACGCCAACTACCGTGGAGATGCTGCGATCGTTGTCGATCTTCTCTCTGGTTAGTGTGGCGGAGGATCATGGCCACGCGCAGTCTCCTCGATGCCATCGACATTCCGGGGCGGTCGATGACGATGACCTGGCACAATGGCCAATACATACGCCAAGAGCATGCCGCAGAAGATGTTGCCGCGTGGCGTGACTACCTTGTCGAGGAACTCGCTTGGATCGAGGCATCCTGCGAGGTTCGACCCGTTGTGGCTCTCGATCATCTGAGTGAGATCGCCGTGATGATTAATCAGTCGTTCGGCACCCACGTTCTAGATGCCGCCAACATTGACATACCATCCAGCTCGGGCTGAGCATTATTCTGTTTTGCGTGCCCAACACAGTCCAAACGCACATCCGGTGATCGAGACTTTCTGAGATACCGCGAAGGGACTATTGCTGGAGAGCTGAATACGTACGAGTCTTGAGCGATCGCGTGGGCGGAACATATTCTGGAATTCATCCGGGAGTGCGGCAGCGACATCGAGTATCTTTTCGACACGACCCGAAGCGGCTTCGGCGCCACTGCGCACATTCACCGCCATGCCTTCCCGTATTGAAAACAGATAGCTGTCGGGCAGGTAGGCCAGGATGTAGGTCTTGCCGCCATTTATCTGCATGAGCTGATCGCCGAAACGGACAATCTGGCCTGGGATCGGAACCTTGGCGTCTATGGTTCCGGCAACGGCAGCGCGGACATTGCCGTCGTCGTAGATGGCGATGAGCTTGGCCAGGGCGCCCGCCGAGCGCGAGCGCGACTGCTCCAGAAGGGCCAGTTCATTGGTGGTCGATTCGCGTTCGCTGAGAAGGTCCGCTACTCTCTCGGCAGCCTGGAGGTTGCCTTTCAAAGCATCATCTTTTGAAAGGGCGGACACTAACCCCTTGCCGGACACAGAGTCGAAACGGGTCAAGGTATATTTCGTCTCTCGTTCGGTTCGTTCGGCTAGTGGCATGATGGTGCTGATCGAGGTGAGCTTGCTTTGCAATTGCCCCTGCCTTACGGATAATTCGCCGTCGCGAAGCGCCAAGTCGGCGATCTCCTTGACCATGTCGAAGGACTCGATCCGCATTAGCGATGTGCCTGGCTCGACTCGGTCGCCTTCCTTGACGAAGACTTGCGTGATCTTGCCGGGATAACTGGCATCGACCGCCTGCCGGTCCGTGAGTACGATGCCGTCGAGCGACAGGACAAACATATCGCCGACCAGATAGTAGCCAAGACTGCACAAGAAGGCGCCCAGCAGGGCTAGATAGACCGTGCGGCCTATGCGTGCTGAGCCGGCGCGTTGCTGAGAACCGAGATTGTCGATCCGGACGTTTTTGTGGATGTACTTCACGTGGATTCCCTCAAGGTCACCAAGGGCGCTGCAAACGCACTTTCAGCGGCGTGTAGTTATCGCGATGTGAACCTGAAAACACCCATTCATCGATATAGGCAACGAGACGGACTGGCCGCATCACGTAAGTCATGAACAGCGAATAGCCTGGAAGAAACGGCAGATTTCGCCAAAAGACACTCCGTCCCGTGGTCCACGCCGATATAGCGAGCATAATGGCGTCCAGCGTGAACAGGCCGATCTGCATGCCGATCAAAATGGCCGCGGCGAATGCCCCGAACTGGGCAACGAGCCAAACCAGATAGATCGGGAAAATGGCCGCCCCGAGCACGTTGAATAGAAGGAAGTCCCATTGATGGAAGGCTTCGGCCGCATCAAATTCCCGTCCGAAGGGATTCAGAAGCCGCCGGTGCTTGCGATAGCGCAGCCAAACGGCATCACGCTCCCAACGAAGTCGCTGCCGGATGTATTGATAAGCATTGGTTGGTACGTCGGTGTAGCAGATGGCGTCCTGTGCATAGGCGATGCGCCAGCCGGCCTGCCGCAGGCGAAGCGTCACGTCGAGATCCTCGCCGCCGCCCACGTCGAAGCCGCCTACGGCCTGCAATGCGTTCCTGCGAAAGGCGCCGAATGCTCCGGAAGCGCACGCCACTTGGTCCATCGCCTGACTTATCCGCTTGCCGACGGAGATCGACTGCAGATATTCGATTTCTTGGAATTGCGCTATGACACTGACATGCGCGTTGCGGGGCGCGATGTCGCCGCAGACCGCGCCGACCGAAGGATCCGCGAACGGCCGCAACAGGTTTTCAAGCGCAAACCGGTCGAACGAGCAATCGCAGTCGACATTGACGATGATGTCGCCGCCAGCGGACCGGCAGGCAAGATTGATCCCGCTCGATTTCCCACCCCGGATATCCGTGGTCATAATCGACTGGGCAAGCCCTTGGCACACCAGTGTACGAGCCACATCGCTCATCCTGTCAGTCGATCCGTCGCTGACGATCACGATCTCGAAATCGCTGAAAGACTGCTCCCTAAGGGAGCGTACGCATGCTTCCAGCGAATCCTGCTCGTTGTGGCCAACGAGGATCACACTGACGCTAGCCGTAACGTCGGTATTAGCCTTAGCCGGCTCGGCTTGAAACCTGCATGTCAACCCTGCGGCAAGAAATGGTAAGACATAACGCGGCAATTCAAATATCAGCGTGTACCAGAATATCGCCACAAGACTGCGGGAAGACTGGGCAAGCAGGAACGCCAGGCCGAGATCGATGTCGTTCAAGGAAGCGCCCGCTTGAACGATGTCGCCAAGCGAATGCGGGGTGAAAGATCTTCGCTTAGCGAGTTCTGGCCTTGCGCCAGCAGCCTATCGATGTCCGTACCGACTCTTTCACCGGTATCGTCCAGCAATAGATAGTCCGCAGTTTCACCAGGATAGATAGTTCCTCTACCGGCAAGGAAGTTTGCTAGGTTTTCAAGGAAGAGGGCTCGCAAGCGTTCAAATACCGGCTCGCCCCGCGCCTGCGTAATACTTTGCCGTGCCCCGTAGCGAACTTCGGCCACGGCCAGGTTCGATCCCGCGGTAGCTTGCATAGCCTGCAATTGCCTCAGATCAGCGACCAATGCCTGCGGCAGGCCCTTGATAGCGAAGCTGTCGACTGGCTTAGTCAGGGCCGCAACAGCTTCGGCGGTTAGCGCGTAAGCGTGGACATCAGCCCGCTTGACGGTATCGCCATCAGCATGAGTGCTACAGTCCAGGCAAACGAAGCCAACAGCCGGCTCCGAGGTGGTTCGGTTGCAATCGCTACAAATCTGTGTCTGGCCCGGTTTGTCGTAGTCCTTACCGTAATTCCGCAACTGTACGCTACATTTTGGGCATATAAGGAGATTTCCCTGTCTGAACTCAGCTTCGGGTCTAAGTGTGGCGCAGCGATAGTGATGAATGAGCGATGCCTGACGCAGCTCCGGTGAACGGCATGCGTTGCATTCTTCCCGCACCGAAAGACGGCGTGAGCCGCATCTGGCGCATTCGTGAAGACGGTCAAAGAAGGTCCGCTTCATATAATGCTGCCGGCATAGGCTTTCTGCCAGTGGTACCGTATGTTCCGCTGATGGGAATCCCGGATAGCATATGCCCCCCGTCGTCTCGGCACATCGGATCGGCGTGAGTTGGCGTGCTGAAACGAAAGCCTGCGCAAGCAGGCGTGTCTGCGGATCAAGCGACGCCCGCACAAAAGGGCTGAGCCCTTCGCGCCGTCCACGAAATTCCAGGATACATCTTGCCGTCTCGATCCAGCTTGCCTGATCCATCAGATCGAAATGCACATCGGCGAAATGCTTGGCTCTGCCGCCAATATCAATGACAGGCAAAAGTGATAACGGGATGTGATCGCGTAGATTGTGGAGTGGTGCGCTACGTCGTTGTTCCGCTAGTACGACAGCGTCGGGATCGCTTGCCACAGCCGTGTCGAAAAGCTTGCTATAGACGGCCGAGAATGGCACCACTTTTCGTGGAAACCACTCTACGCTGGGCTTCTCCGAAAGACCGACACTGCGCCAAACGGCTAGACAGCGCTCGACAATATTCTCGCTTTGAGCCGGCTCGAGAATAGCGGCCGAGCCATCAGAGCCGCTGTACACTTCTAACATTTTCCACCTTAAACTGCATCATGCAGTGGATACAATCACATAACGCGTCCTGCACGAGGCATGGCGCGCGTTCACTCTGTGTTGTCTGGAAAAGGGACTGTTCCCTTGTTAATCCGCAGTTCGACGGATTCCTGAATTGACCCCTTCGGTTTGTCACCGCGTGCAGCCCTGTCACGCAAAGGCCATTTTGCACTAGTTATGGTTGCAAGACCGTTAATGGCGAACGAAGTCGGCTTCGTTGCCTGATTTCAACGACTTGCAGTGCCGATCGGCATCCGGAACCCACACTGATTCAACACTCGTTTGGAAGGCATTAGCGGTCCGATCACCGCCCATTCCTCGTCCGTCAGACCGATCCGCTCGCCGAAAGCTGTCTCCAACCGCAAGCCTTGAATTAAAACCGGATCCCGCAGTCAACCTTTGTCCACGAGCGCTAGTCCAGCCGATTGAGCAGGTTGAAGATGAGAGCGCAGTCAGTCAGTCTTTCAATCTCGTCAGCACCTCCATCTGGAGGATGGCGACCTAAAGAACTCTGTCATCCAGCCTTTGAGCCGCAGCGTGCGCAAGCTGCTCGATTCTGGCCTGACGGTTCTTCTTTTCGAGCAGAACGCCAAGCTGACATGCTCGGTCTCAGATCGCATCTATATAGTGGCGGCGGGACAGGTCAGGCATCGGGACAGGGCCGATCGGATCTTGTCAAATCCAGAGCTGATCGAACACCTCGTGTGAGCCGGCCCTTCGATTTAATATGTCGCTAGTTAGAGCATGTCTCTCAGAAGTGGGGACTGCTTTCGGGATATGACATGCGTAAAATCAAAAAGGCTGAAGCGCACGGAGCCAATCTGAAGGATCGCGACGTGCTTTAAATTAGTTAGATTTCTGAGCGATGCTCTTTCGATTCAGGACCATCATTGGCGCTGCCTTATCTGCCAATTGAGGTGACGGTGTTCTCTTATATCTACGCGCTAAGCCGCTCGCCAGTGGGCCTTGCTGTTCCGCGTCGGCTGGCGGATATAATCATGAGCGCGTTACAGAAGCCACCAACGTCCTCGTCGAGATCGTTAGGGAGCAGCCGGATCAGGTCGGCTTTGCCGTTCCCCCGAGGTGGTGGTTAAACGCTTCTTCGCCTAGATTAACCGCAACAGACGGCTCGCGAAAGACTTCGAACCAACCGTCAATTACGCAGCCGCATTCATCGATACCGCGACATCGCCGACATCGCTTACGCGGGCTTGTAGGCGACCGCCTCGATCTCGACCTTAATGTCGGCCATAAGCCGCGATTCCACCGTGGTGCGGGCCGGAGGGTTGTGGGCGAAACGCTGGCCGTAGATCCTGTTGAAGACGGTGAAGTCGCGTGCATCGTCGAGCCAGACGGTTGTCTTTACAACATCGGCAAGCGTACAGCCGGCGAGTCCGAGCGCCGCCTCGATGTTGGAGATCACCTGCTCGGTCTGCTCGGCAATGGCGCCCTTGACCAGAAGCCCGTCGGCGCCGACCGGGGTCTGACCGGATACGAAGATGAAGTCGCCGGCGCGAACGGCGGGAGAAAGGGGAACGCCGGCCTTGCCGAAACACTGCTTTGTCATGCTGTTCTTTCCTTCAGATTCCGATTTCCAAGCGAGATGCACGATGCTTTCGGTTAGTGCAATAAATTTGACATTCGATATCTGCTCGATGTCGGGATGGAAATCTGGAAACGAACCATCGGGCTCGGGCGCTTGGAACACCGTGGGTTGAGAATGTAAAATCTCATATTTCTGCTTGGGAGGGCAATGTGAAGGCGCGAAAGATAATGTTGCTTCGCTGCAGACGATCATCCATCCTTTCGCCGGCTGCGCCTTGAGCAAAGCGAAAGCCGTCCCCTGCAAAGGAATATCCGGGCGATGAAAATCGAAGATCTCGATACACCATGCATTCTGGTCGATCGACGCATCGCGGAAGCGAACCTCGCCCGCGCGCAGGCCTATGCCGACGAACATCGTCTGCCTTTGCGCCCGCACATAAAGACCCACAAGTTGCCGCTCTTCGCCCACCGGCAGATCGAACTTGGTGCGATCGGCATCACTTGTCAGAAGATCGGCGAGGCCGAGGTGATGGCCGATGCCGGGATCACGGATATATTCATTCCCTATAACATTCTCGGTCGGGCGAAACTCCAGCGCCTTCGGGTTCTGCACGACCGCATCACGCTTTCGGTGACGGCCGACAGCGAGACGACGGTCGCTGGCTACGGCGGCTACTTCGCCGACGCCGGCCATCCGCTGCCGGTTCTGGTCGAATGCGACACGGGTGCCGGGCGTTGTGGCGTCCAGTCGCAGCAGGAAGCGGTGGCGCTTGCGCGAAGCATCGCCTCCAGGCCGGGCCTGCGTTTCGACGGGTTGATGACCTATCCGCCGCGGGGACAACTGGCGAAGGTCAACGAATGGCTCGAAACCGCGAAGGCCGAGCTCGCCAGGGCGGGTCTGGAAGCGCGGAGGATATCCAGCGGCGGGTCCCCCGAATTCTATTCCGCCGCCGAGGTGACCGCCGCGACCGAGCATCGGCCAGGCACCTACATCTATTCCGACCGCATGCAGGTGGAGCACGGCCTCGGCAGCCTGTCCGATTGCGCGCTCACGGTGCTCGCGACCGTCGTCAGCCGTCCGGCTCCGGATCGTGCGGTGCTCGACGCCGGTTCCAAATCGCTGGCTGCCGATCGCTGCTCGGCGCCCGGCCACGGCCATATCGTCGAATATCCGGAGGCGGTCGTGGCGAGCCTCAGCGAAGAGCATGGCGTCGTCGACCTGTCGAAATGCGTGCGCAAGCCTGAAGTCGGAGAAAGGGTCCGTGTTATTCCCAACCATGTCTGCGTGGTCTCGAACCTGTTCGACGTCGTCCATATCAGCCAGGATGGAGAGACGGCGGAGGCGGTGAAGGTCGCCGCACGCGGGCGTGTCAGATAGGATCTAGACGACAAGCGCGCCGCGATGAGGTTCAGTTGGCCGGTGCGGGTGGTTAGCCTGGAAGCTGCAATACGCCCCGCCATGTTCCGGCTGTGTCTTGCTCATTGAAATATGGTTTCGCTGATTGAATTCCGACGCAGTTCCCATTATGACGCCATAGTGAGCCGCATTACGCTGCCGGATGCCCTGATGAGCACGAAAACCATCGCCAAAGCGGTGTCGAATAAATCCGGGGAAGAGGATGAGACCGCCAACGGTACGTTCCGGGCGATCACGCGGACGATGAATCTGCTCAGATGCCTGTCGCACCATCCCCAGGGGCTAACGTTGACGGAGCTCAGCAACGAGGCGGGGCTGCACAAGGCGACGGTATCGCGCTTCCTGAAGGCGCTCGAACATGACCGTTTCGTGACCGCGAACGGCAAGACGTGGAAGCTCGGTTCCTCCTTCTTCGAGATCGGCACGCGCGCCATCGGCCACACCGATCTGCGCGAGATGGCCAGACCTTTCATGGAAAGCGCCTGCCATGATATCGGCGCGACGGTGCAGCTTGCGTCCCTCGTCGACGACGGGGTCGTCTACGTCGAGAAGGTCGAGCCGCTCGACCTGCCGCTTAAGATCAATACACAGATCGGCTCGCGCCGGCCGCTCCATTGCACAGCGCTCGGCAAGGTCCTGGCCGCCTCGAGGGATTGGCCCGAGGTCGAGGCGATCCTCGCCCGAACGGGAATGCGGCAGATGACGGCTCGCTCGATCATCGATCCAATGACGCTGAAGGCCGAGCTTGAACGGGTGCACGAACAGGGATACGCGGTCGACGATCACGAATACAATGAACTCGTCGCCTGCGTGGCGGCTCCGGTGCGCAACGCATCGGGCAACGTCATCGCCGGTCTCAGTATTTCCACCTTCGGGATCGAGGTCGACAGCCCGCGCTTCAGGATACTTGTCGAAACCTCCGTGAGCGTTGCCGGCGCGATTTCCGCTGCGTTCGGGTGGCGTGCGGACCCTGCGCGATGACCGGGAGGCCGAACAACGCCGTGTCACAGGGCGCGCGTCCTGCCGGCCCACCACGCTTCGCAGCTGGCGACGGGGCAGGCTCGTGATTTCGGTATCAATAGCGGTCGATCACGTCGATATCCTGGGCGAGGCGCCGGTCTGGCATGCAGGCGAGCAACGTCTCTACTGGGTGGATGCCTTCGCGCCCGCCATCCGCCGCTTCGACTGCGAAACGGGAGCGCTCGACTCGTTCGCGATGCCCACTGACATCGGCTCCTTCGTCTTCGCCGCGGACGGCAGTGTCATTGCCGGCATGCGCGGCGGCTTTTACCGTGTTCTCCTCGACCGGCGGACGGTGGCGCCGATTGCCAATCCATTGCCGCCCGACCCTCGGCTGATGCTTAACGACGGCAAATGTGACCGCCGTGGCCGCTACTGGTGTGCCAGTGTGCATTCCGACTTCATCGGCCGGCGGGCCGAGCTCTATCGGCTCGATCCGGATCTTGCGGCCAGCCGGATGGATGGGGGCTTCATTATCGGCAACGGTATCGCGTTCTCGCCGGACGACAGCCGGATGTATCTTGCCGACAGCCGCGACGAAACGGTCTGGGTTTATGATCTCGACATCGAAAGCGGGCGGATATCCAATCGGCGTGTCTTCTTCTCCACCGCAGACATCGAAGGCCGGGTCGACGGAGCCACCTGCGACCGCGATGGCAACTACTGGTGCGCACTCGTTCACGGCGGGGCCGTTGCCTGCATCGATCCGAGCGGCCGAATGGTCGATCGCATTGCCGTTCCGGCGAAACATCCAACAATGGTCGCCTTCGGCGGCGTCGAATTAAACCAACTCTACGTCACCAGCGCCAGTCGTCTCCTGGAACCGGAGGAACGGGCCTGCTGGCCGCATGCCGGAAAGCTCTTCCGCATCGACGGGCTTGGGGCATGCGGCCTGGCCGAACCGCTCTTCGGCGGCAACCTCTCCACATTTGAAACGGCGCCATGACAACGACACCAACCGTTCTCATCACCGGCTGCGATATCGGCATCGGGCGCGAGTTCGCGCGACAGTACCACGCCGACGGTTGGTCCGTGATCGCCACGTTCCGCGATCTCGCTAATGCCGGGGACCTTGCCGAGGGGATGGGACGGTTCCAACTCGATGTCACGGAGCCAGCGCAGTTCGAGGCCCTGAAAAAGAATATCGGCGACACGCCGATCGATCTGCTCGTCTCCAACGCAGGCATCGGCCTCGACATCCGCAAGCTCGGCGATCTCGATTATGACTATGTCCGCAGGATGCTGGAAGTGAATACGGTGGGCCCGTTGCGGCTCGTCGATACGTTCCGCGACAATGTAGCGGCGAGCCGACATCGCAGGATCGTCGCGGTGACGAGTCGGATGGGCTCGATCGCACTCAACCTGTCGGGCGGTCATTACGGCTATCGGTCGAGCAAGGCGGGCCTGAACGCGATCATGCACAGTCTCGCGATCGATCTGTTTCCGCGCGGCATCACCGTGGTGATGATCCATCCGGGCTGGGTCGATACCGCCGGCGGTGGTGCCGAACAGGCGGCCGTTCCCGTCGAGGAGAGCGTCGCTTCGATGCGCAAGTTCGTCTCTAGGCTCGGGAGTCACGAGACCGGCCAGCTTTTCGACTACAAAGGAATTCCGCTCCCATGGTGACCCAAACGGATCGCTACGATCTCATCCTCGCCGGCGGGCACGTCGTCGATCCGCGCAACGGCATCGACGGACCGACCGATATCGCGATCCGCGACGGACGGATCGCGGCGGTCGGAGAAACGCTCGAACGAGATCGCGCCAGCGAGGTCCGTGACGTCAGCAAGCTGATGGTCACACCGGGGCTGATCGACATCCACACCCATATCTACCACAAGGCCACCTACTACGGCGTCGATCCCGACGCTGTGGCGGCTCGCTCTGCCGTGACGACCCTCGTGGACGCCGGCAGTGCCGGCGCCGGTAATTTCGATGGCCTTAGGGATTTCATCTTTGCCCGTTCGCCGTTCCGGCTGCTTGCCTACCTGAATATCTCCTATCCGGGAATCTTCGCCTTCGACCGCGACTTTGTCGTCGGCGAGGCGGCCATCCGCGACCTCCTGTCGGTCGAGCGTTGCGTCGAGGTGGCGGAGGCGAACCGGGCGTTGATTGTCGGCGTCAAGGTGCGCATGGGGGCCAAGACCTCCGGCGATATCGGGCTCGAGGCCCTAGACCGCGCCTTGACGGCTGCCGACAGGCTCGGCCTGCCGGTGATGACTCATATCGGCCAGCCGCCACCGAGCTATGCCCAGATCCTCGAACGGCTGAGGCCCGGCGACATCCTTACCCACTGTTTCAGGCCGCAACCGAACGGGCCGACCGACGGGAAGGGAGCGGTGCTCGACGCGCTCCTTAACGCTCGCGAACGCGGGGTGCTCTTCGACATCGGCCACGGCATGGGCGCCTTCGGCTTCGACAGCGCCGAGCAGGCGATCGCGGCCGGTTTTGCCCCCGACATCATTTCGAGCGACGTCCATATCATGTCGATCAACGGGCCAGCCTTCGACCTGTTGCACACGATGAGCAAACTGATCACCTGCGGCCTCGGCGTCAAGGATGCAATCGCGATGGCGACAGATGTGCCGGCCCGCGCGCTTGGACGCGATGACCTCGGACACCTTTCGGCTGGCGCACCGGCCGATATCAGCCTGATAGAGCAAGTGAAGGCGCATTTTCCGTTCGTCGACGTGATCGGTGTCAAGCGGACCGGCGCGACGCTCTTGCGACCACACGGCATGCTGGTTGCGGGCCGGTTCGTCCCGCCGGGCGTCCGAGCATGGGAGACGGGGCACTACCTCCAATAAGTATCGTAGAGTGAAATTCGCTATCATTTAATGAGATTTTGGTTGCGGCCCTGGCGACATTCACTATGCTTTGAAGTCGGAACCGGGAGACTAGGATGACGGATGGCGACCTCACGAATCCGTTTCGCCACGCGCTGGCGGCCCGCCCGCCTCTGATCGGCATCTGGTCGATGCTGAATTCCACCAATGCGGTCGAAGGGATCGCGTGGTCCGGTTTCGACTGGCTGCTTATCGACGGTGAGCATTCGCCGGTCACACTGGCGGACGCCATGGCCCACATGCGGGTGCTTGCCGCGACCCCGACACTGCCGATCGTGCGGCTGGTCTGGAACGATCCCGTCCTGCTCAAACAGTATCTCGACGCTGGCGCGACGACGATCATGTTGCCTTACGTCCAGACCGCCCGGGAGGCGGAGGCGGCCGTCCTTGCCATGCGCTATCCGCCGCGCGGCCAACGCGGCGTCGCCGCCATGCACAGAGCCAGTCGTTATGGACGCATTAAGGGCTATGCCCAGCGTGCCGACGACAGCCTTTTCCTGATCCTGCAGATCGAGACGCGGCAGGCCATGTCCAATCTCGACGCCATACTTGCAGTGGACGGTGTCGATGCCGTCTTCTTCGGCCCAGGAGACCTTGCGGCCAGCATGGGTTTTATCGGCCGCCCCGACCATCCCGAGGTAACGGCGGAAATCGACGCGGCGCTGGTGCGTGTCAGGCGTGCTGGGAAAGCGGCGGGCGTGCTGGCGCCCACCGCGGAACTCAGCGAACGGCATATTCGCTCCGGTTTCGATTTCGTCTCCGTCGCCAATGATTGCGCCATGCTCTTTGGCGCCGCGGACGCGACCGCCGTGCGGTTTCGCTCAATTGCCGGGAGCATTGCGCCGTGATGGCCGTCAACTAGCAGGGAGGAGAGGCTTGGCGACGGTCGAATTCAGCAGTCTCGTCAAGAAATACGGGCCGCTTGAGGTCGTACACAGCATCGATCTTGCCATCCGCGACGGCGAATTTGTCGTTCTGGTTGGCCCGTCGGGTTGCGGCAAGAGCACCTGCCTGCGCATGCTCGCGGGCCTCGAAGAGATCAGCGGCGGCAAAATCCTCATCGATGGCCAAATCGTCAACGAGATTGAGCCCCGCGACCGCAACATCGCCATGGTGTTCCAGGACTACGCGCTCTATCCACATATGTCGGTGTACGAGAACATGGCGTTCTCGCTGCAATATCGGGGTTTTAACAAGAAGGAGATCAAGACACGGGTGGCCGCCGCCGCCACGACGTTGGGCCTGACGGACCTGCTGGACCGGCGTCCGAAGCAGCTTTCCGGCGGCCAGCGGCAGCGCGTAGCCATGGGACGGGCGATCGTGCGCGACCCGCAGGTCTTTCTCTTCGACGAGCCGCTGTCGAACCTCGACGCCAAGCTCCGCGGCTCGATGCGCATTGAGATCAAGAAGTTGCATCGCCGGCTCGGCGTCACCACGGTCTACGTCACCCACGACCAGGTCGAGGCGATGACGCTCGCTGACCGAGTCGTCGTGATGAACAATGGCCGGATCGAGCAAGTTGGCACCCCGGAGCAAGTCTATCACCACCCCGAGACCCTTTTCGTGGCGAGTTTCATCGGCTCGCCGACCATGAACCTCGTGCCGGCGGAGCATGACGGGACGCTCTTGCGGCTGAACGACGGCAGTGTGCTTATCCGCCAACCGGAGAACAAGGCTGCGCAGCCCGGCGCCAAAATGTTCGGCGTGCGGCCCGAAGACGTGACCGTCGCCGAAGGTCCGCCGCCGGAAGGCCATAGCGAGGTGGAGGTCGTCGTCGACGTAATCGAGGCGCTCGGCGCCGACACGCTCGTCTTTGCTACCGTCGCCGGGTCGCCGTTCGCGGCGCGCGTGCCGCCTGCTACACGGCTTCAGCCGGGAGCCTCCGCGCGCCTGCGCTTCCCCAACGACAAGACGCACCTCTTCGATGCGGATACGGGAAAGGCACTGGCGTGAACGCTCAAGCATGGTCGCTTGCCCATGAGGGCCGGCAAGCAGATCGTCCCAGGCCCTCCGATCGGCTTACGAATAAAACAAAGGAGGAACTGACATGCTGAGGAAATTGCTGCTTGGGGTCGCCGCCGCCGCCATCGGTCTGACGATGATCGATGTCGGCGCGGCGTCGGCGAAGGACAAGATCACGCTGCTTACATGGAACCTACCGGTCTATGGCGACAAGATCAAAGGATGGATAGAGGACTTCCATAAGAAGCATCCGGATATCGACGTCGAGTGGATTGACAAGAAGGGAACCGACTGGGCGACTTTCTACCAGACGCAGCTTGCCGCCGGCACGCCGCCGGACGTGATCGATGTACAGGGCGCGCTCTGGGCGCAATACGCCGCCGACGGCGACATGCTCGATCTCACGCCCTATCTGAAAAAGGATCCGGATTTCGCCAACCGCTTCACGCCGGGGGCGCTCGATCTTTGGCAGTCCGACGGCAAGACGTGGATGGTGCCGTGGTACTTCACGCGCACGCTGCTTTATCTCAACAAGCGTATGATGAGGGCCGCCGGCATCGCCAAGGCTCCGACAACCTTCGACGAATTGATGGCCGACGCCAAGAAAATGTCGGGCGAGGGCAAATCCGGTTTCCTGACGACCAATTTCGATTGGCTTTACTGGCCGCTGTTCAAGATGAACGGCGTCGACATCCTCGACAAGGACATGAGCAAGGCCGCCTTCAACACGCCGGCGGCTCAGAAGACGTTGACCGCACTTGCCGATGCCACGAAGTCCGGCGCCATCAACAATATTTCCTGGACCGGCCGTTGGGTCGAGCCGAACACGGCCTTCGCCTCCGGCAATGTCGGCATGTACATGTCGCTGAGTTCGGCGCTGTTCTGGGCGGCGAGCAAGGCCGGCTGGATCGATGACAAGAACGTCGAGGTCGTCAATGCGCCGGGCGGCTGGTGGGTGCCGAGCCAGCACGGCTGGGGCGTCTCCAAGGCCAGCAAGCATCCCGATGCCGCGGTGGACCTCATAAAGATCGCGACGTCGGACAAGTGGCAGACGACGATGGCCAGCACCTTCTCGATTCTGACGCTCAACAAGGACGTCGACAAGAAGCTGATTGCCAACATAAAGTCGGAAGATCCGCTGAAGTCGAAGGTCCTTGACCTCGATCAGCCCGATATGTCGACCATCACCGGCTACCTCAAATCGGCCAAGGAAGGGCGCGTCAAGGAAGCCTTCTGGGGCGCGATCCAGCCCGCGCTGCTCGGCCAGACCGACCCGAAGGCAGCCTTGGATAGCGCCGAGGCGCTGGTCAATCGCGCGCTGTCCCGTCCCTGAACCAGCGGACCCGCGCCCGCCCAGGCGGGCGCGGGTCTGATCCCCTTCCGGAACCGAGCCCATGGATACGCCATCCAGGCACGCGGACGATCGAAAGACCGCGGTCGTCGCTCAAAGAATGAAGAAGCCGTTCTTAAGCAGGAAGACGCGGCATCTGGCGTTCGTCTGGATGCTGCTCCTGCCAGCACTTCTCGTCTATTTCGCCTATCGCGCCGTACCGCTTGCCTGGAACGTCGTGCTGTCCTTCAGCTTCTGGGCGCCGGGCAAGCCGATACGGTTCGCCGGATTGTACCAGTATCAGGAGTTGGCGTTTTATGACGGGATCTTTTGGGAAGTCCTGAAGAATACCGCTATCTTCATGCTGGTTATACCGATTTCGATCATGCTGGCGCTGGCATTGGCACTTCTTGTCGACCAGAAGATCACCGGCCGCAATATCTATCGGACGATCATCTTCCTTCCCTATCCGATGATGGTCGTCGCAGTCGGCATCGTCTGGCGCTGGCTCTACAACGACAATGTGGGCCTGATAAATTATGCGCTGCGTTCTATGGGGCTGATCAGCCGGCCGATCGCCTTCCTTGAATCCTACGATTTTGCTC
Organism: Rhizobiales bacterium 65-79; assembly: GCA_001896885.1. GTDB lineage: Bacteria > Pseudomonadota > Alphaproteobacteria > Rhizobiales > Rhizobiaceae > Mesorhizobium_L. Next base: position 315,146 of record MKRJ01000011.1, read on the forward strand.
TGGCTGCGGTGATCGCCGCCGCCGTCTGGCAGATTCTTGGCTTTTTCATGATTATCATCCTGACCGGCCTGCAGAACATACCGCCGCATCTTTACGAGGCTGCGCGCATCGACGGCGCCCGTGCGCACCACCGGTTCTGGCGGATCACCTTGCCACTTCTCAGGCCATCTCTATTTCTCTGCGTGATCCTCGGGGTGATCGCTTCCTTCACCAGCTTCGACCTGATCTACACGATGACAAACGGCGGGCCAGGCCACGCCACCGACCTGCTCATTACCTATATCTACAAGGCAGCCTTCACGCTCAGTCGGTTCGATTATGCCGCCGCGATGACGGTGGTGATGTTCGTGCTGTTTCTGGCGTTGGCACTGTTGACGAACCGGCTTGCTGGTGGCGATGCGGGCAAGGTCGATATTTCGGATTGAAGGCGATGTCCCGACGCACCCGCATCCTCAGCCATATCACGCTGATCCTCGTATCGGTGATCATGCTGACGCCGATTTACTGGGTGGTAAAAACAAGCATCTCAGGCGAGAATCTCTTCACCTACCCTCCGTCGATCGTGCCGCACGATCCGAACCTCTTCTACTACGTACAGGCCTGGTACACGGTGGATTTCGTGCGCCTGTTCACCAACAGTCTGGCGATTGCTGTGCTGGTGGTCGTCGTCAATCTGGTTCTCAACGCGATGGCGGGCTATGCGCTGACCAAGCACTTTCCCGGCAAGGGAATGGTTCTTGGTTTCCTGCTCGCCTCGATGATGATCCCCTTCCACGCGACAATCATCCCAGCCTATCTGTTAACTGCAAAGCTCGGATTGCTCAATTCTAAGCTCGGCATCGCGCTACCCTTCTTCAGCCACATAGTCTGCATCTTCCTGTTCAAGTCCAACTTCGAGGCCATTCCCTCCTCGCTCGTGCAGGCGGCGCGGCTCGACGGCCTTTCGGAACTGCGCATCCTGACGCGAATCATGCTGCCGCTGTCGAGGCCGGCGGTAGCTACCAACATCATCCTGTCGTTTATTTGGTCGTGGAACGACTTCCTCTGGCCGCTGATTGTCGTGCGCAGCCCCGACCAGGAAACGATGCCGCTCGGCCTGGTCTCGTTCCTTGCTTCCTTCGAGGACACGACGGGCGCGCTTTACGCCTTCTGCGTACTGGTAGTGCTGCCGAGCATGCTGGTTTTCCTGCTAGCCCAGAAAGACTTCATCCGCGGCCTGACGACGGGCGCCACCAAGGGCTGAATAGCGATGCGCAACCATTGGGTATGGAACCGCTTCACCATAACGTTCGGCATGATTGCTTTGGCTATCGTGGCGTGGAACATCTATGTCTCTTTCAACGACGGCGGCCGGATCGTCGGCAAGGTCGTCGACGCGATGGGGCAGCCGGTCGCGGGTGCGCAGGTGGTGTTCTGGCGTCAGACCGTTACCTCCCTGGAGAAGGTCGCCGAGACGCGCACCGACGCCGAGGGACACTACCGCTTCCACAACAACGGGCAATACGCCCTCGTGCTGACGGCGCGGATTGCGAATGCCCAATCCGCCCGCCACACAGTTCCGCTGTGGTTCCGCAATCAGAACGTCCAAATCGCACCGATCGTCGTGGAATAGGGTTCGGCGACTTAGGCCGGATTCTCATCTGCCAGCGTCTTCGCGACGGCTGCTCCAGCGGGCTCGACAGATGCTTCCAGCCCCAGATGCGCGCTGCCACATACGACAAGCGGTCTATAGGAGAAAGTCATGAAGATACGCATTGCCATAGCCGGGTTCGGCGCCTGGGGTCGGATGCACGCCAAGGCGCTTACGTCTATCGATGATGCCGAGATTGCGGCGGTTTACTGCCACGGCGAATCCTCGGCAGCCGCGGCGCAAGAACTCCTGCCCGCGGTACGGCGCTTTATCGATTACGGCGCGATGCTCGAAGCGGGAGGCTTCGACGTCGTCAACGTCGCGGTTCCCAACAATCTGCACGCCGAATTCGCCGTCGCCGCGATGGAGGCTGGCGCGAATGTCTTCCTGGAGAAGCCTATCGGCCTGACCTTGAGAGCATGCGATGCGGTCATCGATGCTTCCCGGCGCACAGGCAAGCTCGTCGCCGTCAATCACGAGCTTCGCGTCTCTCGCCAATGGGGCGCATTGCGTGACTTAGTCGCTTCCGGCGAACTAGGCAGGGTTCGCTATCAGCATCTCTCGCTTTTCCGCCACGCGTTTCGGCAAGGCTCGGGGGGGTGGCGCTATGAACCAGACAGGGTCGGATCATGGATCCTCGAAGAGTTGGTTCATTTCTTCGATCTGGTGATGTGGTACGCCGGCGAAAACGGCAGGCCGGCCTCGGTGCAGGCATTGGGCAATGACGGCGAGGGCGGGCTGGCGAGCAACCTCGTGGCCATCCTCGATTGGGCGGACGGGTCGCGTGCCGTGCTGAGTCAGTGTCTTTCCGGCTTCGAGCACCATACGCTGCTGGAGATCGCGGGAGACGCCGGTGCTGCGCGAACATGGTGGTCGGGCGCCATGGACCGCACCCTACATCCGGATTTCGCCTTGGCGGTTCGCAGCGGTGCGGGCGAACCTCGCACTATTTCCATCCCCGTATCAGGGGAGATTTTCGAACTGGAGGAAAACCTGCGGCGGGCTCTGCAAGGCTTTAACGAGGGAGAGTCCGTCCTTTCCCCGAAGGAGGCGCGGCATTCCGTGGAAATCTGCCTCGCCGCCGAGGAATCCTTACGCACTGGTCAGCCGGTCCGGCTTGCTGGGGATTGAAAGCCCCGGCTCCCTTCAGGAGCTTGTGGATTTGCGCGCATAGGCGCGGAGGACGGTCGCCAGCTTTTCCGCACCGCTCCTCATTTCGGCGGCCGGGAAATTGCCGAACCCGAGAAGCAGTGCCGGGGGGAGCCGCTTCTCGACGGCAAGCCGGGACAGCGGCGTGATCTCCAGCCCCACCTGCTGCCCGAGCATGCTGATCTCGCCGTCGTCCCAGTCCTCGGGCAGCCAGGCGAGCATCTGCAGGCCGGTTTCCGCAGGCTCAAGGCGGAGCCATGGCGTCGCCACCTCGCCGAGGATCGTGGCGAGCATGGAGCGTCGGCGGTCGTAAAGTCTGCGCATGCGCGCGACATGGCGACCGAGGTGTCCTTCCGACATGAACCGTTCCACAACCGCCTGTTCGAAGGTGGGCGATTGTCGCCCCGCCACGATGCGCGCATTGACGAAGAGTTCCACGAACGGCTTTGGCACCACCACATAGGCCAGCCTCAGCCCTGGAAACAGCACCTTCGAAAAGGTGCCGACATAGACCACCCGGTGGCCGCCGTCGAGGCCCTGAAGCGAGCGGACGGGACGGCCCCGATAACGGAATTCGCTGTCGTAGTCGTCCTCGATGATCCAGGCGTCACGCTTCCTCGCCCATTCGATGAGGGCCAGCCGGCGTGCAAGCGACAGCGTTCGTCCGAGGGGAAATTGCGAGGACGGACAGACCACCGCCAGCCGCGCATCATCATAGAAGCGTATGCCCGTTTCGACCTCCATCCCGTCCCGATCCACCGGGACGGCCCCGATTCGCGCTCCGGCGGCGCGCAACGCCGCCACCGCACCCGGAAAGCCAGGGTCCTCGCACCAGACGCGATCGCCCGGGTCAAGCAGCAGCCTAGCGGCGAGGTCGAGCCCTTGCTGCGCTCCGGCGACGATCACCACCTGTTCGGGTGTACAGGAAACGCCTCGCCTGATGATCAGGTAACGCGCGATGGCCTCGCGTAACGGGCGATAGCCGGCGGGCTCGGTCTCGCCGAGAAGATATCCCGAACCGATACTGCTGTCGGCGAGCAGCGCTTTCATCAGCTTTCGCCATCGCGCCACCGGAAACGAATCCACTGCGGGCATGTTGATGCGAAACGGAACCGGCCGCTGCGGGACCCGCAGCGAGTGCGCCACCGCGGCGAACCGTTCCGCCCGTCGTGCCATCCGCGCGGCGATGGCACCGGCGGGCGCGACGTGACCGCCGGAACGGAGCGGCCCATGGGGCAATCGCGCGGATACGAAAGTGCCCGAACCCATCCTCGCCTCAACGAAACCATCGGCGATAAGCTGATCGAAGGCCGCGGCCGCCGTATTGCGGCCGATGCTTAGCGTCCTTGCCATATCCCTCGTCGAGGGGAGACGCTCGCCAGGCGGCAACTGCCCCTGGAGGATAGCCTCGGCGATACGGTTGTACACGCGCTGCTGTAGGGAAGTACCATCCCTGTCCTCGCCCAGCCCATCGAAGATGCTCCGTTGCCGCATCCCGCGTTCGATTTCCACCAGCCTTGAAGTGGCTCCATGCTATGGGCTGAAACTGGCCCTTCCTCAAGAACACTTGTTACAGGATAGTTCGTGGAAAAGCATGAGGGAGAACATAAAATGCGCATCGAAGCTCTGAATGGGATTGCCGGTCGTTTCCTGATCGCGCTCATGGCCCTCATGGCCGTGGGCATCGGCTTGGCGAAGGCCGATCCGGTCCGCGGCGGAACGCTCAATTCGACGCTGTGGCCCGAACCGCCGGGCCTCATCATCGGCATTAATCTCAATGCTCCGACGCTGCTGCCGGCCACGAAGATCTTCGAAGGCCTGCTGACCTACGATTTCAATCTTAACCCGGAACCGATGCTCGCCAAGAGCTGGGAGGTCAGCAAGGACGGGCTCATCTACACCTTCCACCTGCGGCACAACGTGAAATGGCATGATGGCGCCCCATTCACCTCGAAGGACGTGGTCTTCTCATTGACGAAGTTCATCCCGGAAGTGCACTCCCGCTCACGCGCCACATTCAAGCGCGTGCAGGTAACCGCGCCCGACGACTATACCGTCGTGGTGACGCTCAAGGAGCCCTACGGACCTCTTCTCCGCAGCTTCGACGCTATCAGCGCGCCGATCGTTCCTGCGCACATCTACGAGGGAACCAATTACCGAGACAATCCGGCCAATCGCCACCCTATCGGCACCGGCCCGTTCAAGTTCGACGAATGGAAGCCTGGTCAATACATCCATCTCGTCCGCAACGACGACTATTACATTAAGGGCGAACCCTATCTGGATGATATCTACTACCGCTTCATTCCCGACAGCGCTTCACGGGCGCTGGCGCTGGAGTCGGGCCAGGTACAGCTTGCCACTCAGAACGATCTCGAACTGGTCGACGTAAAGCGGCTCAATTCCAATCCGAGCCTGAAGGTCACAACCAAGGGCTGGGAATGGGGTTCGCCGATTTCCTGGCTGGAGATGAACATCCGGCGCAAGCCGTTCGACGACGTCCGTTTCCGCAAGGCGGTGATGTACGCGCTCGACCGCAACTTCATTCGCGACACCATCTTCTTCGGCTTCGCAAAGGTCGCGACGGGACCGATCCATTCCTCGTCGCCCTTCTATACCGACGACGTGACCAAGTACGCTTACGATCCGGCGAAAGCGAAGGCGCTGCTCGACGAGATGGGGCTGAAGCCCGATGCCGACGGCGTCCGCGTGAAGATCGGTCTCCTAGGCCTTCCCTACGGCGAGATGTGGGACCGCCTTTCCCAGTACATCAAGCAGGCCTTGGGCGCGGTGGGCGTGGAGGTGACGCTGCAGCCTTCCGATGTGGCCGGCTGGGGCAACCGCATCGCCAATTGGGACGTCGATATGTCGACTACCTATCTGACGACGCTGTCCGACCCGGCCCTTGGTGTCGCCAGGACCTATCTGACCGACAACCAGAAGAAAGGCGTCCTGTTCACCAATACGTCCGGCTATTCGAATCCCGAGGTGGACAAGCTCTTTGCCGAGGCTGCTTCCTTGCCGGATCAGGACAAGCGCAAGGCGCTGTACGACAAGGCGCAGAAAATTCTCACCGACCAGGTCGCGCTCGCCTGGCTCGTGGAATTGCAATGGCCGACGGTCTATAGTGCGAAGCTGAAGAACGTCGTCATCAACGGGCTGGGTCCCAACGGCAACTTCGCCTCGGCCTACTTCGAGAAATAGGCGCCGGATGCGCGTAGCCGGCTTCCTGCTGCAATGGATAGTGAAGGCGCTCGCCGTCGTGCTCGCCATCACTATCCTCAATTTCTTCCTGCTGCGCCTGGCGCCTGGCGATCCGGCCATGGTGATGGCCGGAGAAGCGGGATCGGCCGATCAGACCTTCCTCGACCAGGTGCGGCACGAATACGGGCTCGACAAGCCGTTGCCCGCGCAACTGGCGATCTATGTCGAGAAGGTCTTCACCATCAATCTCGGTGAGAGCTATCGTTTCCATCGGCCCGTCGCCGCCATGCTCCTGGAGCGGCTGCCGGCCACGCTCCTCCTGACCGGCACGGCTTACGCGTTCGCCCTGATCCTAGGCCCGCTGCTGGGGGCCCTTGCGGCGATGCGGCCTCGCAGCCTCCTCGACCGTGCGATATCGGTCCTGTCGCTTTTCTTCTACGCCACGCCGATCTTCTGGATCGGCCTTCTTCTCATCCTGCTTTTTTCGGTTCGGCTCGGCTGGCTTCCTCCGTTTGGAATGCACGGCTTCATTCCGCCCGACGGCCTGCTCGCGCAGGCGCTCGACACGCTGCAGCATTTGTTGCTGCCGGCGTTTACCCTCGGCCTGTTCTACATTGCCGTCTACATACGCCTGACGCGCGCCTCTATGCTGGAGACCGCCGGCCTCGAATACGTCAAGACCGCCCGGGCGAAAGGTCTGCCTGAATGGCGCGTCGCCACGGCGCATATCCTCAGAACCGCCCTGCTGCCGATCATCACATTCGCCGGTCTCCAGGCGGGCCAGCTCGTCGGCGGTGCGTTGGTGGTCGAGACGGTATTCGCCTGGCCGGGCATAGGAAGGCTGGCCTTCGACGCTCTGTTCCAGCGCGACTATAATCTCCTCCTCGGCGTGTTCCTTCTGTCATCGCTGATGGTCGTCTTCTTCAACATGCTCACGGACGTCGTTCTACGCCTGGCGGATCCGCGCGTCGGAGCACGGGCATGAGAGGATTGCTGCGCCGCTTCGCCGAGAACCCTGCCGCCACGGCGGGACTGATCATGCTGGCGGCTATCCTGTTCGCGGCGCTCACGGCTTCATTTTTCTTCCCCGGCGACCCGATGGCGCCACGCGGCGCACCGCTCTTGCCTCCTGATGGCCGCTTTCCGTTCGGCACCGACATGCTCGGCCGCGATGTGCTGGCCGGCGTCTTCCATGGCGCCAGGGTGTCGCTGTTGATCGGCTTCCTTTCCGCCATCGTCTCGGTCTTAATCGGAGTCGTCGTCGGGGCCGCCGCCGGCTTCTTCGACGGTGCGGTCGACGATGTGCTGGTACGCGTGACCGAGTTCTTCCAGACCATTCCGAGCTTCATCTTCGCCATCCTGCTGGTCGCGATCCTGACGCCTGGCGTCACGTCGATCATCGTGGCGATCGCTGTCGTCACATGGCCGCCGATCGCGCGCCTAGCGCGAACCGAATTCATGGCTCTGCGCAGCCGCCAGTTCGTCGAGGCGGCCGTGCTGGCGGGCGTGCCGCGCCTGCGCATCATCAGCCGCGAGATCCTGCCCAATGCGGTCACCCCCTTGATTGTCATGGGCTCCCTCCTCGTCGCCACGGCGATCCTGACGGAATCCTCGCTTAGCTTCCTCGGGCTCGGCGATCCGAATCACATCAGCTGGGGCTACATGATCGGCTCCTCCCGGACGGTGTTCAGGCAGGCTTGGTGGCTTTCCGTCTTTCCCGGCTGCGCGATCGTCTTAACCGTGCTTGCGATAAACCTAGTCGGCGAGGGGCTGAACGATGCGCTTAACCCGCATCTGAAGGGCCGGGTCAAGTTCGAATCATGAGCCACCCGCCCACTCCCGAACCTTTGATCTCGATCGAGGGCCTGACCATCGAGCTCCCCGTCGGTAGCGAGCGCAACCGGGCAGTCGACAATATTGACCTCGCCGTCCCGCCCGGCCGGATCCTTTGTCTCGTCGGCGAATCCGGTTCCGGCAAGTCGATGACGGCTCATGCTGTCATGGGCCTCCTGCCGGAGACGGTCCGGGCGCGCGGCGAGATCCGCTTCGAAGGAGAAAACCTGGTCGGGATGCCGGCCGCCCGGCATCGGCGGATCCGCGGCGCCCGCTTCGGAATGATCTTCCAGGAGCCGCTGGCGGCCCTCAATCCGGTCATGCGCGTCGGCAAGCAGATCGAGGAAGTCTTCCGCTTCCACGGGATTGCGGGGCCCTATGACGAACGGGTTGAGGCTCTCCTTCAGGTGATGGAGCTGCCAGAACCGCATCTGCTGCGGCATGCCTATCCGTTCCGGCTGTCGGGAGGACAGCGTCAGCGCGTGATGATCGCGATGGCCCTGGCGCTCGATCCCGACCTGTTGATCGCCGATGAGCCGACGACCGCTCTTGACGTCACCACGCAGAAACAAATCCTCGCTCTCCTGAAGAAGGCGCAGGCCGACCGCGGCATGGCCGTGATGCTGATCACCCACGATTTCGGCGTCGTGGCCGAGATCGGCGACGATGTGGCCGTCATGCGGCACGGAAAGATCGTCGAGCGCGGCAGCGTCAGGGACGTCCTGTCGAATCCCCGCCACGCCTATACGAGGGAACTGCTCAACGCGGTGCCTAGGCTTCAGCCGAGGGCGGCGCCGAAAGCGATCCAGGAAAGGCCACTGCTCGTCGCGTCCAACCTGTCGAAGGCCTTCTCGAGTCGTTCCGGCTGGCTGACGCCGCGGCGCAAGGTGCAAGCCGTCGACGATGTCAGCTTCTCGCTGGCCGTCGGCGAAACGCTCGGCATAGTGGGCGAGTCGGGCTCCGGAAAATCCACTCTGGCGCGCATGATCGTCGGCCTCGCCAAGGCCGATGGCGGTGACCTGCGCCTCGACGGCGTCGGCGGCAACCTGCTGGAGCTGTCCGAACGGGAAATGGCCCCCCTGCGCCGCCGCATACAGATGATCTTCCAGGACCCGTTCGCTTCCCTGAACCCGCGGCGGACGGTTTTTGAGATCGTCGCGCAAGGGCTCCTGGCGCATGGCATGAGCCGTGCGCGCGCGCGTGAACGGGCGCTCGAATTGCTGGAACTAGTGGCGCTCGATCAGGCCGCCGCCGACCGCTACCCGAGCGCCTTTTCCGGTGGGCAGCGCCAGCGCATCGGCATTGCCAGGGCACTGGCGCTGGAACCCCAGCTCATCGTTGCCGACGAACCCATCTCGGCGCTCGACGTATCCATCCAGGCGCGCGTGCTCGAATTGCTGGCGGAAATCCAGAAGCGACTCAGGATCGGCTTGATCCTGATCACCCACGACCTGCGCGTTGCCGCGGCCGTCTGTGACCGGGTGGCGGTCATGCAGAGCGGCAAGATCGTGGAATCCGGTCCGTCGGCCGAAGTGCTTTTCAATCCGCGACACGACTACACGCGGATGCTGATCGAATCCATCCCCGGCCGCGCATCCGCAGCCGGGCGATCGGATTGCGTGCTTGAAGAAAGGGATTGCTGAATGCTTGCGAAGAAAACAGTCTGGCGGGCGGTTGCCGACGCGCTTGCGGCCGAGAATGTGGACTATGTTTTTGGATTGCCGGGCAATCCCAAGCATCTCATCTACGACCTAACCGAGCACACCGAAGTCAAATTCGTCCTTGTGCGCGACGAGAAGTCCGCCGTTTCCTGCGCTTATGCCTATGCCCGTCTGATGCGGCGGCCGGGCATCGTCTTTTCCAACCCGGGTCCGGGCATCGCCAACCTGGTGACGGGGCTTCTGGAGGCGACGGCGGGCTCGCTGCCGGTCATTGCGATCGCCAACGGCGTTGTCCAGAGCCATGACGGAATGGGGGCCTTCCAGGAACTCGATGCCGTCGCGCTGATGCGCCCGGTGACCAAATGGGCCGTGAAGGTCACCGATCCGAGCCGCCTTCCCTGGGTGATGCGGCGCGCCTTCGCCATCGCCATGAATGGCAGGCCGGGCGCCGTCTTCATCGAAATCCCTTCGGATATGGCCGACCAGCCGGTTGCGATGCCGCCTTACGGAGCAGGCTATACTCGACACCGCTCGCGACCCGCCGCGGAAGCGGTTGCCGCTGCGGCGGAAGCGATCGCGGCGGCAAGGCAGCCCGTCTTGCTGTGCGGCTCCGGCGCGGTATTCGCGCAGGCCGCGGCGGCGGTCGCCGGCCTTGCCGATCGCGTTGGCATGGCGGTGATGACGACCCCGGGCGGACGCGGCATCTATCCCGAGGACGGGCCCCTCGCGCTCGGGCTGACGGGGCTTTACTTCACCGAGGCCGGCAAGACGTACTTCGATTCGGCCGATCTCGTCGTTTCCGTGGGGTCCCGGCTGGAGGCGTTCTCGACCAACAGCTGGTCGTTCTGGCCGAAGGATGCGCGCTTCATCCAGATCGATATCGATCCCGAGACGATGGGGATGAACATTCGCCCCGATATTGCGCTCGCAGGCGACGCCGAACTCGCGCTGAAGGATGTGCTGGCCGTCTTGCCGCCGATCCCGAAAACCGAAAGAGACGCGCGTTTCGCCGCCATCGAAAACTTGCGGGAGGCTTATCGGCCGAAGCTCGAATCGGCAGCATCGGACGATTCCGTGCCGATCCGGGTTCCCCGGGTGCTGGATGCGGTCAATCGTATTTTCGGTCACGATACCATCCTCATGAAGGAAAACGGCGGCGCCGACCTCTGGAGCTACTACTGGCCGCATTATCGGGTACTGGACATCGACGATTGCGTGCCGATGGCGGAACAGACCGCCATGAGCATGGGCATCATCGGGGCCATTGGCGCGAAACTGGCCCGGCCCGGCAAGAAGATCGTGTGTTTTGCTGGCGACGGCGCCATGCAGATGTCGCTGGCCGAACTTGCCACGGCTGCGGAACTCAAATGCGGCATCACCTGGATCGTCCTCAACAACCATGCCTTCGGCTGGGTCCAGTACAACCAGGTGCTCAACCAGAAGCCTTTCCTGGCCACCGGCTTCGAGGTCAACAGCGACTTTCCCGAAATCGCGCGCGCACAATCCTGCTTCGGCATCAAGGTGACACGACCCGACCAGATCGACGATGCACTGACCCAGGCGCTGAAAGCCAATATCGAAGGAATCCCGGCACTTGTCGATGTGGCTATCCAGCCGCATCATTACCACGAGCATTTCGAGCGCGTTCACCGGGCTCGCATCGACCATTAGAACGAATAGGATAGGAGGGGTCGGATGCCTCTTTCCGACGGGAACCCGATGCGGCCGACGTCGCCGGCGGAGCGGTTCCTTGCCGACCCGTTCGGCGACCATGATGCCAATATCCAGCACTTGCTCCTTCGCCTCAGGAGCGCTTCGGCGGTCGGCAAGCATGTGCTGGTCGAGGTGGAGCCGTTTCGCCGCTGGCGGTTGGCGCAACTGGGTGACCGCGGGGAGCGGCCGCAATTGCTGGATGTCTATTTTGACGATCTGGCCGAAGCGGAACGTCATGTCTTTCATCTGCGCACGGAACGCTCCGCAAGCGGTGACGAGGCATGAAGCTTGCGCCTGATTTCGGTATCATCGGCTATACAGACCGGTGGACCTATCGACCCGGCGATACCGTTTCCTTGCATCTATCGGCCGCCTGCGAAACCAGCGCGGCGGTCCGGCTCCATCGGTTCCGCCGGCTCATTTCGGATGGCGCCGCCCTCGAATTGGCGTCCGAAGGAGTCGCCATCCCCCCGCTTGCGGTCACGGTCACCCCGCAACGGACGATCATTGGCTCCTGGTTCGAAGCGCCCCGTGAAACGACCGGCAACGGCAGCTTCACAATCGGCTTTCTGGTTCAGCCGACGCGCATCGCAGCCGGGGGAAGCGCCCTATGTAGTTTGACCGACGGGAGATCGGGCTTCGTCGTCGGCTTGAGCCTCGGAGGAACCGTCTGGCTCGAATGCCGCTCGGGCTCCCGGGAGACGACGCGGCTGCGCATCGACAATGGACCGGTGGAGGACCGATGGGCCGCTCTGCTGATCTCCTATGATCGAAGTTCGGAAACAATGTCGATCCATTGCCGCTCCGGACAAAGTATCCGAAGCGCGTCGGGGGTCGTGCCGGAACGCCCTTCCGGGGCTAACGCGGTGTTTCGGATTGGTGCCGCCGGGCCGGACTTTGATCCCGCTCTTCCGAGCTTTGACGGACGCATCGAATCGCCCGCCATCTGGAGAGGCGCCCTTGCCCCCTCCGACACCTTCGCCCGTCTCGACCGCCTGGCCGATGGCGATACGAATGCAGACGAGGATCTCCTTGCAGCCTGGGATTTCAGCAGGGAGATGGCGAGCGCCACCGCATTCGACATTGGTCCTTACGGCCGGCACGGCCGCTTCGTCAACCTTCCCACAAGAGCTGTAAAGGGTTCCCGCTGGGACGGGCAGGAGCAGAGTTGGCTCCATGCGCCGCGCGGCTACGCGTCCGTCCATTTTCATTGCGACGACTTACTCGACGCAGGCTGGCCGTCGGCGGCTACCCTTGTGCTTCCCGAGGATATCGCGAGTGGCATCTATCTTATCGAGATCGCGGGAGAACTGGGCCGCGATACGCTGCCGATTTTCGTCACTCCGCGACGCCGCGGCGAAAGCGCCTCACTTGCATGGCTGGCACCCACATTTACCTACCTTGCCTATGCGAACGATCGCTGCCTCCTCCACGGGGCAAATCCCGAGGTGCTTGCCAACCGGCTCATAGTGCTCACGGCCAACGACTGCGAGCTCGCCGGGCACTACGAATACGGTCTCTCGCTTTATGACACGCATATGGATGGAAGCGGGGTTTCGTATTCGTCGCGCCGCCGTCCCTGCCTCACCTTCCGGCACAATCAGCGCGCATGGCAGGGCGGGCTTGGAAGCGGACTTTGGAACTTCGGCGCCGATCTGCTTGTTGCTTCATGGCTGGATCGCGAAGGCATTCCGTTCGAAATTATCACCGACGACGTCCTCGATGCCGAAGGCGCCAAAGCGCTTTCACCCTATCGGTGCGTTCTGACCGGCTCCCATCCGGAATACCACACGACCCGCAGTCACGATGCAGTCGGCCAATATCTCGGTGATGGCGGCAGGCTGATCTACCTCGGCGGCAACGGCTTCTATTGGCGCGTATCGACCCATCCCGACTATCCTGAAACGATAGAGCTTCGACGCGCTGAGGATGGTAACAGGAGTTGGGCCTCCGAGCCCGGCGAATATTATCACGCCTTCGACGGCAGCTATGGTGGCCTATGGCGACGCAACGGCCGGTTCCCACAGGCGCTGGTAGGCGTCGGATATGTCGGCCAGGGCTTCTTTCGAAGCCATCCGTACCGCTTGCAGGCAGCGGCATGCGATCCGCGAGTCGGCTTTCTTTTCGATAATCCGCCCGTTTCCGGAACCCCACTCGGGGATTTCGGCCTATCGGGAGGCGGTGCGGCAGGTATCGAGATCGACCGGGCCGATACGGCGCTTGGAACGCCCGCTCATGCGCTCGTCATCGCGACGACAGACATGTTGGACAACAGCTACGTACTTGCTAATGAAGAGGTCCTGGTTAACCGGCCCACCGTCACAGGCGGTCTCAGTCCCATGCTGCGTACCGATCTGGTTTTCTTCGAAACGGAGACGGGCGGCGCCGTTCTGTCGACCGGATCCGTCGCGTGGGCAGGCTCGCTCGGCGACCCCAGAGCGAAAAACGACGTCGCCGCGCTGACGAAAAACGCCCTGCGGAGATTTCTCGATCCCGCTCCATTCTCCCTAAATGCCGTTTCAACCAATGTCACTCGCGACCCAACCGTATTGTCATAAGATCTCCCGGGGTCTTGCCAAGCCGTCTTCCCGGCGTCGCCCGCCGGATATGCGTCAGCATCGCCAATCGACTCGGAGAGGCTGCGATCGTCACACCACGACTGGCAGGCAGAGCGGCGCAGGACGGAAGGAAGATTGGTTGAGGCGAGGTCGGATTCAGAGAGCAAAATAATCATATTTTCCGACGCCGAATCCAACATATGGGTGCTGTGAGGCCGATCAGCCCAGTAATTGGGGACGTTCGAGGGCGATACGGTGTGTGGACTTGCTTTATTGAGTTCGGGTTCACTGATCAGTTTGAGGAGCGGAACGCCGAGTACGGAGGCGAGGGAAAGAAGGGTCGATGGTCGGCAATGCGCGTATCATATTATGGGATCGTGCTCATCTCTCTGATGCCGTCATCAGGACCGGCCTCTACGATTGGCTGGTCGAGTGGGCGGGCTTATGGGCCTACTCATTCGCAGCCGAACTGCTGGATCGATCAGATTCAGGTACGATTGTTAGGCTTGAACTGCCGTAAGTCGATCCGCTTCTACCTGCTCAAATGGTTGGCCGGTTGCCGCAAGGATCGCCGGCTTGCCGGTATATTTTGTGAAACGCCGGCAGACGACATCGCAATAGGCGGGCTTAAGTTCAATCAGCCGGGCGATACGCTTGGTCTTTTCGGCCGCGATCATGGTTGTGCCGGACCCGGCAAAGGGATCAAGAATGATTTCGCCGCGGCGGCTGACATCCTTGATCGCGTCGGAGACCAACGCGGTAGGTTTCACGGTGGGATGGTTCTCCAGGTCTTCCTCGCGGTTCTTGCGGAAGGTGTTGCGGCCCGGATAGGTCCACAGATTGCTCCTGAACCGACCCTTCTCGCCGAGACCGAAAGTGTTGGTATGGGCCGCCTCGCCATGCTTGAAGACGAATATCATCTCATGCTGGGATCGATAGAAGCTGCCCATGCCGGCATTGGTCTTTGCCCATACCGGGCGGCCTGACGGACGTCCGGAGAGATGCGAACGCTCAGCGAAGTGTACAGACCGACGTGATTGGCGCGTGAGGAACCTGACTTTTACAATGGCTCTGCAAAGCCGCCCAGTTGTTGAGGCTCACGCCGCGCGGACTATCAAACCTAGCACACGGATCTATAGCTCGCGTTAGTCGAGACCGAGCTTTCTCTTGAGTTCGGCGTTTTCCTTGCGCAACCGTTCAGCCAGAAGAGCCTTCAGGCGCTTGTTTTCCTCCTCAAGGGCGATCAGGTCTTTCAGATCGCCACCGTCGGAAATGGTCGCAGCGGCCTTCTTCCAATGGTAGTAGGTCTGCTCCGATACGCCAGCCTGCTTAACCGCGTTCCTGATGGTCTCGCCGCGACCGATCGATTTTCCGATCTGATCGAGTTTGTGAGCGCGTTCCTTTTCGGAATAAGTTCTCCGGGTCGTTCGGGCAGGGGAGGGAGACTGAGCCAGCGAAGATGCAGGCTGAACGACTGCCTTTCGGGCGGAGCGCTTTGGCTGCACCTTGGCCGCTTTCGGCCGCGGAGCCTTCTTTTTCGCTTCCGTTGCTTCTCCCTTCACAGGCGCTTCGTCAGGGGACTGAAGCGGTTCAGCTTCCTTGAAATCGGCCATAGGATACTCCACCAGCGGTTTGTGCCTATCTTCAACATCAATGGGTATAATACCGGGGCCGACAAGCTCGCTCTTTGGCAACATCAAAGCTTCCGACCTCATTGTCGTGCCCGCGGCAATCGCAGAAAGATCGAGATCGCCCCAGATCGAGCGGTTCCGTTTGGTGCTAACGCGCTTCTGTTTGACCTCTACAATGAATGGTCGTGTTTGTCGTCTCATAATCCCTTCCTGGATGGGGAAACGTGTGCCCGATAAGTCGTTGCCCGGGCTAGACATCAAGGTTCCCCAGTCGGAGGCGCAGCTTTATCGACGAGATTGCCGTCGAGCAAGCGAGGAATGTTTCACATGCGCGTTGCCGTCTTGCTCTGTCATTTCCACTAATAGTGGTCAGCATTCGAACCATTCACCATCGCCAAGGAGAACGACATCGGGAACAAGCCCCGGAAAACGTTCAGGCGCGACGGTATGGATAGGAATGAGGTGGCGGGGCCGCAGTGCACGGGCCAACCGAATGAGGGTTTTTGGATCGGCATGGCCAGAGGTATGACAAATGGCTAGCGGGACCGAATTGGCAGCGCACCATGCCCGAAGCTTACTTGACGGGCGATCGAGATATCCCGGCCATTGCGAGTAGATCAGTTCGGCGCCCGAGGCTTGCACCAGCCTTTGGAATTCGGCCGCCATGCTTTCGCGAAACAGGACCACGAACCGCGATGGCTCGGCGGCCAGTTCCTCGGGGAATATGCGAGCATACCGGATCGTATCGACCAGATGGAAGGATCGGCGGGAAAGGATATGACGTCGCTGCGTTGACGGCAGATAGATGCGGAAGTTGCGACTGTTCGGTTTGGGCAGGGTGGGCAGTTGTAGGCAATTCAATAGATGAGCCAGATAGGCGTCTCCGACGAAGACCCGTCCCGCCTGGAGGGTCGCTCTGTAGAAGGTTACGAAGCGATCGATATTCTGGGCAGAGAACGCGGCAAGAACGAGCCGTGACGATGACGCGATTTGAGTGATCAGCCGTTTCTCGATCACCGTTTCGGGAACGGTACGGTGATCGGGACGACTGAGCGTCGTCCCTTCGAGGATCAGAACGTCGATATCGGTGGGCGGATGACGGATCAGGCCTTCCATCACAGCCGACTTACGGCCATGGGCGCGCAGATCACCCGAATAGAATATTTTGCTGTCGCCCGCCTTGACCATCAGACTGTAGGCGTCGAAGGCCGAATGGTCGACCAGATAAGGCGTGATCTCGAACGGGCCCAGCGTGAAGGCGTTGCCATCCGAATAGGTCCTCAGGGCGCGGGGAGGGGCCTGCTTTGGAACGAAGTCCTGCGCGGCGGCAAGGAGCTGTGTGGCCTTCTCACCGAGATAGATGGGTATTGTCGGTGAAAGCAGGCCGGCCAGGCCGATGTGATCGGGATGGATGTGCGAGATGACCACTCCGAGGAGGCTCTGCCGGCCCGGCCTGTATGGGCGCTTATTGCTAGGTGGTTCTTGTTCACCTTCGGTTAGAAAAGGAATGGACGGCAGAAGCGACGGCTCCGGCCGGTCCGCATCAAGTGGCATTCCCAGATCGAGCAGGATCGATTGGCCTTCATACTCGACCTCGACGCAGTTGCCGCCGATCTGATTGGCGCCACGGTGAATGCGAAGCCGCACGTCAGATCAGCTCGCGATTGTCGAGGAAAGACAGGAGTTCGACATCGGAATAGACGCCGGGCCAGTGGAAACCCGCCGGGAACGCCGTTTGCGTGAGGCGCATTGCGACGCCCGCCTCACCGCCAAGGGCAGCGATGCCGTCATCCAACGCTTGCGCCAGCGGTCCCAGTGGCGCAGCCGAATAAAATGCTTTTGGCGCAAGCACGCTGAGATGCAGCACCGATATGTCGAGCATCTCTCGGTCGACATAGGAAAGAAGCTGCCGGTCACGCCTGGAGAGAAGCCACAGCAGGCCATATTGGAGCACCTCCAGAGCGGCAAAGAGCGGAGTATTGCTTGCCGTTTTGAGTTCGACTAACTCAAATCCGTCCCCTGGCATTTTATGAACCAGATCGACGGCCCTGCGCTTGCCTGCGTGGGAGCCGGAAACGCCAGACACGATTGGAACCTGGTTTGACCAATCCATACGGCCCGCGCCGGCCAGGGCATGGATAAGGGCTCTTTCCAGCGTGACCTCCGGACTCCTGTTTTGGGGCGATATATTGCGCTGTGGTTTGTGCCAGCGGAAATTCTGAAGCGAGCCTTTCGGCCGCCGCTCCAGGCAGCGGTCCCAATTATCGGCGAAACGCTTGAAAAGCGCGGCGACAAAACTCACGCCGTCGAACTCACCGGGAGGCCGCGCCGCGATGATACGGGCGGCGGTCAGCGTCGCCATGCTTTCGACGCCAAGAGCCCCGTTGAGGAAGGTGTCGATGCCGTCGAACAGATCGACATCGAGTGTTTGTGTAAAATGATCCAAGGCTGTGCCTCCGCAAGTTTTCCGAGTGGAAGCACAGAAGCCGTATAAGTATACGGACTTCAAGTCAAAATACCGATCCATCTCCGTTCGATTTGCTCCTGGTCCGGAACACACTCCGGCCATGGATCTCAAGCGCAACATTGCCATCCGACTGAAGGCCGTCCGCAAGGCGCGCGGCTTGACGCAGAATGAACTTGCGGAGCGAACGGAGCGTTCTGTGGATGCAATCTCCAACATCGAGCGTGGGAAGGGTCTTCCGAGCGTGGAGACGTTGGATGTCCTTGCCAAGGCGCTGGAGATTCCCATCGCTGAGCTTTTTAGCCAGTCTTTGGAGGGACGGCGCGAGAGTGCCGCGCGGCTGGTCCTTCTCGCACGGCTGAACGATCTTGGACGCGGGTTTGGCGACCGCGACCTGGAGACAGCCGTGCGATTGCTGGAGGCCTTGAGGCCCAAGAATTAGTCCGGCTTTGCAGGCACCGGACCAGGCGGGCCGCGGATTCCTTATTTTCCGGCCGGATCGTAGCCAAAAAGCTCTTCAGCGCTTAAGGGGCCTCTCGGAGCAAAGATCGAAATCGGCCTGCTATGCCGATTTTCCTGACTTTACCACCCAAATGGAGTTTTGGTACTGGGGGTAGGGTAAATTACATTTTTATTTCCGGCGGTACCCTATAAACATAGACAAAGATATATTCAATGATAATCTCATTGAATTAACCAAGCAACACTCTTTCCTTTGCGACTCCTTCAAATCGGCTGAAGCTAACGCCAATTCTCTGAACGTTACAAACGCAGAGGATTCGACCATGAAGCCTTCAGCACCAGCCAGAACATTGAAACCCCAGGCTTTGCAAACCGGTCCCAAAACCTATGCTCTTACGGCCTCCGGACTGATCAGCGCATTGAATGTCCTGTCGACGCGGCCGACGCGAAAGAATCCAACAGGGAGATTAAAGCAGGGGAAGCGTTGAAATCTCGGCAGTAAGTTAGTCCCTGGCCGCCCGTGGGGCCAGGGAAGGAAGGGTTGCCGATCTCTCAACGGCCCCGAGCCCAAAGAAGCCTGTCAGCAATGTCGGCGTGCGTGGGCGCGTCATCGAATCCGAAATCGGCTTCAAACGTCGGCAACGCGGAATCGCGCGCCCAGTTGAGGTATTGCGTGATACTGTCGACCTGATCGTCGTGACGGGCATTCGGAAAGCCGAACAACTCCCGCTCCAGTTCAGCCGACCATGGTGCGTCCTGCGGCAGCACGACCATGCCGGCCTCGAACATCGGCAGCACCGCGGCCAGCCGCGTTTCCTTATCGGTGGCGGAAGAGACCTTGATGGGGATGATGGGGACGCCGGACTGGATCTTCAAGTGCTGGATTAATGACGTGCCCGAACCCTTGTCTTCAATCAGAACTGCATTGGGCGAATAGCGAGAAGACACCGCCTGGACGGCCTTTGCCAGGGACGGAAAATCGGGCTTCTCCCTGAAGACATCCAGCAGATAATGTCGGTTATCCTTTTTCAGCCACGTGGTGCAGACCGAATAGTCATTCGCCGGATTGCCCTTCATCGCCGTGTCCCAGGACTGGACGATCCGGCCATTGCCACGATCCGGCACCCTCAAGTAAGTTTTTACCCATGCCTTCTTGACCATGTTCCCGTCGGGCGGAAGCGGATTCTGCTGGTATTGTGCTTCGAAGCCGGCCGAGCCCAGACTGCGGCGCTGTTTGTCCAATTCGGATTGGGGCTCGCGCGCGGGATGCAACACATCTCCTGCCTTTCGAAAATGTTTCCTCCCACCCGAAAGATCATAGATTTGATCATGGGTCGCTATGGCAGGAATCACGAGGCTGGTAAAATCGCCGTTCCGCATAAGGTGCCCGCAGAGGTCGTCCTCGTGAAGACGCTGCGCGACGACAACGATCTTGCCGTTCACCTTGTCATCCAGACGGCCATACAACGTGTGATGATAATAGTAGAGGACCTTTTCGCGTGCCGCCTCACTGGGCGCTTCGTCCGGCGTTATCGGATCGTCGATGATAGTGATGTTGCCGCCCAGCCCGGTAACGCCGGCCTCCACCGAGCTTGCGATCCTGCAGCCGCGACGCGTCGTCTCCAGCATAGCTTCGGCACCCTTCTCCAGAACTGTGTGAGGAAAGATCCTGCGATACCAGTCGGACTCGAGGATCGTGCGGGTGTCGCGAGAGAGCTTGCTGGAAAGGGTCCGGCTATAGGAGATACAGACAATCCGCTCCGATGGATTGTGTCCCATCAGGAATGCCGGGAAGGCAACGGATATAATCGTCGATTTGAGCGAACGCGGGGGCACATTGATGATGAGCCGTTTTGTTCGGCCGTCCCGTACCTCCTCGAGTGCGTGCTCGATTACATCGAGATGCCAGTTCGCTGCGAAAGGCGACGCTGGATTCAAGGTCTCAAAGGCCTTCATGGTAAAAGACGTCAAGTCAGACCGCAGGATCTGGTCCAAAGGTTCATTGCTCATCGGATTGCTCTCTCTTTACTCCATGGCTTGCCAGATAGGCGTCTAGGATTGCTTGGTCGATCGGGGTCCGCGCTTGCGTGCTTCCGGGAGGAGCATCGGCTTCAGGTTCAAGCAGACGCAGGACGAGATTGAGGATCTCGGCTGTGGCCCGCGCATCGCCGGCAATTGCCCGGACGATGATGGCCTTCAGAAGCGCGCGCTGTTTGGTGATCCGCCTTGGAATGCCGCCTTCGTTGATTTGGATTCGCTCGTGCAGTTCTGCGAGGAGATCGGTTTTGAGGTTGCGTTGGCCCTTGGCGCGCCCTTTGGGGTTGCCGCTCTGGCCTTTTTTCCAGCGACTGTGTTTCGGCGGCTTCCTGAAGCCGATATCCTCATCATCCGACATTGCCGGCCTCTGAGGTACGGGTCTGGGACAGATCATCGAAACTGCGGCCGTCGTCCGCCAACACCGCCCGTTTGCCGGTGAGGTCCTGCCAACGGCGGATCGCGGCGTCGACATAGAGGGGATCGATCTCGATGCCACGGGCTCTGCGGCCGGTGCGTTGGGCCGCGAGGATAGTGGTTCCGGATCCTATGAAAGGATCGAGGACCAATCCGCCGCGCCTGGAGCAGTCGCGTATCGCGTCGGCGACGAGGCCGACCGGCTTCACCGTCGGATGGAGCGCAAGCTCTGTCAGTCGACCACGGCGGAACGTATTGACGCCTGCATAGTCCCATACATTCGTTCGATAGCGACCGTGTTTGCCGAGTTGGATATTGTTGACGTGGGGAGCCTTGCCGTTCTTGAAAACGTAGACATTCTCGTACTTGGAACGGTAGAAAGAGCCCATTCCCCCATTTGTCTTGTTCCAGATACAGACGGCCTTCAGCTCGGCATAATTTCGATTGCCGGCCAGCATGATCTCGAATTGGTGACGCCAATCCATGCAAATGAAATGGATGGAACCAACCATCGTGAATTGGCAGGCGGCTGACATGAATTTGTCGAGGAAGTCAATGAACCGATCGCTCGACAGTTCGCCGGAAGCCATCGCAAACTCGCCATGCTTTATCTTGCCCAAGCCGGAGACGTTGCCCTCGATCTCCAGATTGTAGGGCGGGTCCGTGAACACCATGTCGGCCCGTTCATTCTTCAGCAGCCGCTGAAGGTCCGACGGCGACAGCGCGTCGCCGCACAACAGGCGGTGGTCCCCCAATGCGTATAGATCGCCCCGTCGGGAAACTATGGAAGCTGTCGGATCAGGTTCGACGAACGTTTCGCTCCCCTGCTCGACTACCACGACATCCGGCACCTCCAGGATTTGGTCGATCTCAGCTGTGCTGAAGCCGGTGAGTTCCGGTGGAAAATCAAGGTCTAACAGGATTTGAATCTGATTCTTCAGCCGTGCTGGATCAAAGCTTGATAGTTCGCCGAGCTTGTTGTCGGCGATGGCCAGCGCGGTTTTCTTGGCCTCACCCAGGTGCTCCAAACGGATACATGGCACCTCCATCAGTCCGACAGCGCGAGCAGCTTCGACCCGACCATGCCCCGCAATAATCACATTGTTCTCATCGATCAGAGCGGGATTGGTGAACCCGAACTTCTCGATACCGGCGCCTAGCCGCGCCAATTGCTCGAACGAATGTTTACGGGCGTTCCCGGGACTTGACTTGAGTGCCGAGATTTTGAGATACTCGATTTCCAGTTGCAAAGGCGTCGTTCGGTTTATCATGTGAGGGGTCCTATGGCCGAGGCAATCCTCTTGCCTCATGTAGAACCTACATATTGAGGGAATCGGAGACGAACTGAGCCCACTGGCTCGGCGGTTCCAAAGCGGCTTTCATCAGGTCAGCCAGAATCAGCGGCGCGAACCCGTCTCAAAGGCGAGATGCGCGGCCTGGCGTCGATGTAAATAAACCCTGAAATGGCAATATTGCTGCCGCCTTGGCTGCCGGTTACGTCGGGTAATTACTCGCATAAGTTGTAATCCCGGCCGTGCTGCCGTCACCTATCAGCGGTGTGCGAGCACGATCTCACGCTATAGCAGAATTCTGCGACTACGGTTTACGTTCCCCGAGTTCCCGACTGAGATCAATCTCCCAGTATTCCAGGACAGCCGGATCGGTCTCGGCGCTTTGCGGATGCGGTCCACCTTTGTCGTCCGGTTTGGTATTCTGCGCTGACTGTGTTTCCAAAAGCCGCGCCCAGAACGCCGCGGATTGGCCGGACGGCCGCTGGACCATCAGCGCTTTCATCATATCCACTGAGATCTCAAGACAAATATTTTGGTGGGTCGCGGCAAGCGTATTTGATCCGGCTCCGGAAGAAGGTTTGGACGGGAGCGGCCGCCTGGCCTTGGGTTGCCTTTTTGTCATTGTGCCCTCCACGGAACGTTGGCCTCATACCTAATGATTTGTATAGGGTTCGTAACAGAACCCCCCCCGCTGGCGTGCGCCGCCTTTGGCGAGCTACGTCGCTGGCTAGCACTTGCCTGATCCCAGCTTCGCGGTCGCTGCAACAGCCTCCCGTGGACCGGAAAATTCCCTGCTCGACAATAACAGGGAATTTGCCCCCTTTTTTGCGCTTGGTCGGAGCTCGAAGGGGTCAAAACCCCGTGGAAAGCCGCGTTCCTTGCAAAATTCCCTGCAAAATTCCCTGATCGCAGGGAACTCTCAGACTGAGACCGGTTCGCTCTGGACCGCAAGCACCACCATTCGGTCCTTCGATTTTCGCCGACGCTTCCCTGTCTCCGAATAGCGTCGTGTTTTCAGTGGCTTGGAGCTACTGAGACTGGAGATCGTGGAACAATCTCTCCGTAAAACGCCTATTCGTCGGCTTTTCCCGGCCGCGTCTCAGTTGGGGCTTTTCGGTGTCCACTATCTCGTGGGGGCGATGGTGGCACGATCGCCGTCATGCTCGACGGCTGCTGAAGCGCCTTGTGTGCCAAGGCCCTCACACCGGTCGGACGAGTAAATGAAGTGGCGCCTTCGATGTTGTGTCGGCTCGGGCCCCAGGATGCGGGTATGTTCAACCGGTCGATCGAGGCGAATGGATCTCAATACGAGGGGGCTGGTGCTGGCCGGAAGCCCAGCAACTCGATCTGGTCAGCCCAGTCGATCGGCAGGTCGATGCCGCGGGCAAGGTGTCGCACCGACAGGTTGGCCGGTTGCTCCCCGGTCATGATGGCCTCGACGATGCGAGGCGAGAGAAAGGCGAGCGGAAGCATTCGGCTCACGTCTTCGGGATGTACGCCGAACCGGTCGGCAACATTCAGGCGGGTAAGTCCATGCCCGTCCGTGAGAGCTTCGAGATAGGCATGGGCACGGGCGAGCGTCTCGATCAGCGGCCGATCCGGCGGACGCGGGGATGTTGCCTGACCGTCGATTACCAAGCGCCGCCCGATGCCGCGGCGGCAGATGGAGAGCGGTAGATCGATAACGTGCCGATTCGCCTCGTCCGTTGCTCCGGTCGATTTGGTGTTCTCTCTTCTGCTCACGCATGACGATCTGCCGGCATGCGGGGATACGGTCGCATCGTCGTCTCCGACCGTGGCGTTTTCCATCAGCCAGCGAACCAGGCTGGCAATATCGATCGTCATGCGAATGCGATGGGTGTCGAGATCGATCCGGGGAACCATCGCGCAAATGATCTCACGCAGTTTTGGCGATACCGATGTAGCCGATGAAGAGGCCTTCAGCCGAGCGGACATCCTAACTGCTTCGTCGAGCCCGACCTCGATCTGCCTGAACGAGCCGCCTTGGAATCAGCTGTCCCGGATGGTGCTTTTCGCGGCCCTTTCCGACCGGATTTTGAAGTCCGCTTTGCCGGGACGGGTAAGGTCGCCGCTTCAGCGGCCACATCCGCAGGGGCGTTATCGTGATTCAATTCTTCCATGTCCAGCGGAAACGCAGCTCGGCCAGCTCAATCATGGCTACTCCTTCCTGGCCCTCTTGATGCCTCGAACCCGGAGCGCCATCGCGTGGACAGTTGCTCGAACGCGCTCTCTCCGGCACGAGCCAGGGCGGCAAGTGCGACCGGTTCGACCATATTCCCCGCTTCGCCCAGGATGGAGCTACTCTATAGCTCTGGTAATCCATGACGGTGGCTTGGGACCACATTTCAGTTGTGAGCATACCTGCCGTTCATGGATCCAGTGCCGGCGAGACGGTCAGGCTTGGGAGGATGACAAGGGCCAGGCCGGCCATGAGATCGCGCATCGGGT
>MKRJ01000012.1 GCA_001896885.1 Rhizobiales bacterium 65-79
CCGAGACCGCACCATGCGGCCTCGATGGCGATCGGTGGGCCGGAGGCGACCGACGACGCATCGCTTGCGACCGCAGCAAAGCGGAGGACGGCGCAGAATCGATTTTCTTGTTTCGCGAGGAATGACGGCCTTGGCCGGCAGGGGAAGAAAGTCGAGACGCGCTGTTGCGACATAGGCGGTCGAGGCGTCAGCCGTCCTTCGGTCAGATCAGCCCATTGGAGAGGCCGTTTGGAGCGCTCGCTGAACGGATGGCAGACGGAGAAGTTGGCGACCGGACTCGCCAGAAACCGGCCGGAACGATACTCCCGGCGATCTTAATCTGCGTCCTCCGCACAGACGTGCCTTCGCCCGTTGCGCCCCCTCGGAGGACGTCCACCCCGACCGTGTCTGCTCGTGCTGTCTCAGATTGCCTGCCAATGCTTCTAAGTGTCTCGCGGCGGCTGTCATGGGTCTCTGGATGGCGACACGGTGCATCATCGCGCAGCGCCCGTATCTCCCGTCACGGGACAGAGCCGCTGCGCCCATCTGATCCGCCGACGTCGAGCCACGACCTCAAGCCTGAACGATGCCCCGGCCGGATTGGTCGTGGCCGGATGTTTCAGCGATCCGCAGGAACGCCGCGATGCCGATGGCGACAGCGCCGATAAACGAGAATGCGATTTGCCACCCCTCGGACGGGATGAGGTGTTTCGCGAAACCATGGGTGGCGTAATAGCCGGCAACGGCCGCCGGCGCCACGAAGACGAGGGCGATCGCGAATTTCGCCCACAGTGGGCGGACGGTTCCAAGCAGGAGCTGGCCAACGCCGAACGTCAGTCCGGCAGCGAGTGCGGCCACAAGGATGGCGCCAAGCCAGCCTGCGCCAGAGTTGAATGCCCACATGCCGGTCGTCACGCCGACGAAGAACGGAAGGGCGAACACAGCGAGCGTGAAGAGCAACCAGCAAAAGAAGCCAATTGCGACCATGCAAAGGAGGATGCCGAGAATGATCATGGTGGTGTCTCCGAAAGGACAGATCTGACGGATGCGCCTTCCACCACCACCGCGGCGCGATACCAAGTATAGCAAATGAAAACCGTCTGCGGGAGCTAAAACCGTGTAGGTCTTCGCTCCGGCCGGCAGGATCTTCGCTCGTCATGAGGCGAAGGGATCGATTTCGCCCACGATGGCGTCGTCGTCACCGTCGTATTCGTTCGCGGGCACGACCGAGAGCGTGCCGTCGCCGGCTCGAAAGATGACGATCACGACCATCAGCGTGGTGGCGAGGCTGAAGGCGAAGGCGTGTGCGTCGGGGAAGGACATCGATCCGGCTCCTGTTTGAAGCGGAGGACCATCCCCCGCTGACAGGCGCCCGATGCGTTCGGCCGATGGCCGCAATCACCGCGCTGGCAACGCCGGCGCGGCGGCACGCTATGCGTAGTCCGACCCCTTGCGGGTTGATAGCGTCAGGCCATCGACTGGACCAAGGATCAGCGCAGATAAGCGGGGTGTTGCTTCCAGATCGGAGCTTGATCAGGGACGCTGGACCATTCGACATGCTAACTGGTTCTTCCTCACTTTGTGTGATTCATCTGCCGTTAGCGGCGGTGTCGCTATGGGCGGGCATGCAAAGCAAATCGAAATGGTCGCCTGGCCCAGGGGTCAAAATTCTGGGTATCGCGCTCGCCGGTGATGACGGTTGGGTTGTTTCCGCTACCGGGTCCGCGATCGGCATCTGCCCCGATTGTGGACGGCGAAGCCGAAGTCGGCATGGCTGGTCCAACCGCAGCCTCCAGGATCTGCCGGTCCAGGGTCAGTCGGTGACAGTGAATCTCCTTCTGAGCCGCTGGCGATGTGCAAGACGGGAATGCGCACGACGAACGTTCACCGACCGACTGCCGACGGTTGCTGCTCCGTATGCACGCCGGACGAGGAGGGTCGGGGAGATTGTCGGCTTGCTCGGCCACAGCACTGGCGGCCGTCCTGGCGAACGCTTGATGGAACGGCTCGGCATGCCGGTCAGCGATGACACCATCCTGCGGCAGTTGAAGCGGGATGCCGCGGGTGCTCAACGCAATTCCGAGATACGAGTGGTCGGTATCGATGACTGGAGTTGGCGGCGAGCGACGAGCTACGGAACCATCGTGGTCGACCTCGAGCGCCGCTCGGTCATCGACATACTGGATGACCGCAGCGTCGAGAGTGCCGCCAAGTGGTTGCGTGACCATCCTTCCATCGAGGTCGTCAGCCGGGACCGCTGCGGCCTGTATGCGCAGGCCATCCGTGAAGGCGCACCGCAGGCCCAGCAGGTCGCCGATCGGTTTCATCTGGTCCAGAACCTTCGCTCGGCCATCGAAGAACAGATGAGCCTTTCTGGACGTGCCACCGGCAGGGCCATTCTTTCGGAGGACGCCATTGTTGACGCTGCGACGCATCGCCGGCGCGCCCGTCTTGCGCATAGGCAATCTCGTCAGGAGATATTCGACGCGCTCCACGCTTTGCGCCAGGAAGGGCTGTCCTACAGCGAGATCGCCAGACGGACCGGCTATGAACGTCGCAGTGTAACGAAATGGCTCAAGTTCGAGGCTCCGCCAAACAGGCGACGAGCGGCACTGAACCGCACATCACCATGGTATTTCGAAGCCTTCCTTGCCCAATGCTGGAATGATGGAAACCGGCGCGGGCGGCATCTGTTTCATGACGTCAAGCAGCACGGCTACACCGGCAGCTTCGCCAATCTAGAGCGGTTGCTCGGAGCCTGGCGGCGAGCCGAAAGGCGACAGACCGATGATGTACCGCCCACCGCGTTGAGTCGGAGCCGGTTCGAGAACCCGAAACCGGTCATGCAATTTCGCCAGTGGTTGCCGCAGCGCTGTGCATCAAGCCGCGAGGCCTGCTGACGGACCGGCAGGCAAGGAAGGTCGATGCCCTGAAACGGGGATCTGAGGCGTTCGCCGAGATGCGACGCTTGGCGATGCGCTTCAATGGCATCCTTCGCGGCGCGATTCGTGCGATCATCTCCTCGCTTCCCAACTCTTGGGCGCGTAGTTGGAAGAACGTATTGGTGAACGCCTCTAATCCCGTGAGGCCCATCAGGAACGACTGCAGACCGGCACACCGCCTGGCGTTACGCTCCTGGAGCGACGCCATCCGCGCGAGATGCTCGGACGCGAGCCGGAAGTAGATGGTAACGATCGAGTATAGCTGCTCCAGATGCACCGATTGATCGTGTGGCTGGCCGTCCTTTAGGATTCGGACGATGTTGCCACCCTCATCGGATTCGAAAACATAGTGCGGCACGGTCGTCACCTCATCGGAAAACTACGACTCTCGATTACACTATCAGGACCGGCGGATCACGCGCTGTGACGCCACGGAACGCACCTGTGTGGAAGCGGATCCCGGCTCAAGCACTGCTGCGGCGCGCTGGGCGATGAAGGCGGCGATCACATGAGAATAACGGATGCAGATCTGCTGGACGCGCTTAAGTGCGCCGACGATGCGCACCACGCGGAGGGCTTCCGTCGATCAGAATCTGATCTCCACCGGGATCAAATTTGGGCAGGAGCGGGGCCGGCAGCTGACAGTCGGCTTTTGGCTAAGGCATTTTCGAGCGCGGCCGTTCGAGCAGCGCTAGATCCTCCCTCGCACTTGGGGCCGCTTGCAGAAACACCATCGACATTATGGGCGTGTCGTCGCCACTCATGGCACCCATTGAATGGCCTCGGAATCTTCCCATCTTACCATACCGGAGCATGGCAGAACGTTCCAGTGTACAGCCGCTGGATCACGAAATACTCGCGTTAAGCTGCGCTGGTGTAGGCCACTGCCGCGAGGTCATCGCCGCCATACTGCGACCACGCGACGTCTACCCCATCGGCGACTGACCCGAGCCTCAGTTTTAGGTTCTCGATCTTGCCGCCGTCGTGCAGAACGCGGAGCGCATCGGCCAGCACCAACGTAGCCGCCGTCATCCCGACAAAGGGCACTGCCACTGACTTGCCGGCAAGCTCAATCAGCCCGCACGCCCCGCGCTTCAGTCGACGATACCCGGCATTTGCCTTCGCCGCCGCTTCGATCGCCGTGTTTGCCTTCTCCTGTTCCTGTCCAGAAACCAACGGCCAGATGTCAGAAGGACTTCGGACATTCGGCCAGGTCCGCAGACCGATTGTGTCGAAGTTAGTTGCAGTGCCCCCGAGCCCACTGTCGATGACTCTCCCAAACCCTGCACCAACGAGGTGGAGACGGGCTTCGTTGTTGTCGAACCCGCTTAGCGCCAACGCCGGTTCGTCACCGCGCCGAACAAAATGCTCGTCGAAGAGGCGCTCGATCAGGCGAGTCTCGATGCCGAACTGCTGCAGCCAGGACGAGCACACGCGCGTTTTGAGATGTGCCAAGTCGCGACGCCGGAACAAAACGCCCGTTTCAACATTCGTCGTTTCCACCTTGTCGAAATCGAGGAGGTAGAGCAGCAAATCCTCAGGTCGTGCATACGGCATCGTGGCCAGAGCCCATAGATAAGCATTGCCAAGATGACCCAGGCCAAGAAGCCATGCCCGCTTCGGTAGGAAGGTTACGACCGGCCCGATTGCCTCCGGATCATTGGTCTTGAGGTCGGGACGCCACAGCGACAGACCGACCACGCGACGTGTCGCCTGCAGATCAACGCGCGCGAAGGCGAGGAATATTTCCGAAACGGCGAGCGCCGCCGCCAACACTGGTGCTAGAGAACAGTGCTCCCGTTCCGCATGACGGCTCAACTGCGCTTCCGGCCCCGCAGCGCCGACCCAGCCGTCATATGTCACGCGCGTGGCGGAGCCATCATGCGCGACGGCGCCGAATAATAGGACGTGCTCCGTTGGGCCTGGGGCCCAGCCCTTCTTGCCAACTTCGCCAGCAAGCGCCTTGCCAAGCGAAGTCTTAAGGGGTGCGCCGACACGCGCCGGGGCGTCGAGTACGGCGTCCGACGCTTCCACGCGCACCGCGCCCGGAAAACAGCGCACCACGAGCCGCGCTGCGGTCAGCGCTGCAAGCTGGAGCGAGCGCGAACCGGCCACGTCGTCTCCGAGTCTGAGCGCGATGGTGAACCTGCGCCGACGCGCAAGCACCTCATCGGGGTCAACCCCATTGCGGTCAACGAGCAGCTTGGAAATTCTCGAGATGCTTTTCGCCATGACGGCCTTCTACCAGAGTGTCACGTGGATGCGGTTCGACTGCCCGCCCTTGTCGTGGCGGCGCCAGCGGAAGTTGCCGAGATACTCGTGAACGCCGACGCCGCGCGTCGACCACGGCGCCATCTGGGCGAAGAACGGGAAGATCAGGCCAATGTGGCCGACTTCCGGGATCATCGGGTTGCGCTGGTCCATGACGCTTTGGCCGGTGTTCGCGTTCCCATGCGTGTGGCAGTCGGCAATGACCTCAAGATCGCCGCCACGGCAGATCGCCCAAAGCGCGGCCAGCCCCTCACCATGAAAGGTGATAATGCCGTTCTGGTAGGCGTTCGGATCGAGGTCGTCATAGAAGACGACCCGCATTACCTTGCCTGACGTGCCGTTCCATTTGCCAAGAAGGAAAGCACCGCTTTCGCGGCGACCCTCACCGCGCACCCGGAGGCCGACGACGAGCCGGGCCCATGACCATAGACTGATGGTGATACGCTTCGCGCACTCGTCACTGGCCGACATAGTCGTCCCCCATCAACAGCGTCTGGAACTCGTCGAGATAGTCGGTGATCGTGTGCCGGTCGGTCCACACCAGATGCGGCAGCGTCGTGTTCCAGTCCCCGTGGGAGCTCAGGGTGAAACGGTCATAGGGGTGGTAGAACGCCTTGCACAATCCCGGGCCCCAGTCCGTCCGGTAGACCTGGGCGAACCGTGAGCCCGGCCGGCCCTTGGGGAACCGGGCTTTCGGCAGCATGGTCTTGCCGACGGGGTCCCAGAAAGACCCGGTGGGCGAAACCGCGCGGTACCCGGACACGTCGATCATGATGTAGTAGCGCTCCGGCGCACCGGGGCGTTCGGCTGCCTGCAACCAGAAACAGGCACGCGGCCATGCCATGCCCGCCGGCAGCGCCTCATCCTGCGCAAGGCCCCAGCGGCCGGCGAGGACGCCAGTACGAAATCCGGCGTCCTCAAGGTCCATGTTGAACAGCTTCTGATCCGGCGTCATCGCGACCTCAGCCTTGCGGCGTGACTTCTTTGATGAGGTCGAACGACACCGCGCAAACGGGCGCGGTCGTCAGTTCACCGACATGGGTATCGCCACGCGGCTGCGTGGTCGTGCCGGTGATCTGGGGCACATACTCGGCGGCCGATGCGGGATCGAGCTTGAACGCCCTGCGTGCCCACACCGTCAGCGTCTTCACGGTGGTCGAGGGAGCCACTTTGCGGCGCTTGGTCTTCGCGCCGTAGTGGACTTCGACCTTCACGCGCTTGCAGCGAGCCACATGTACGTGGCGGAGCTTGCTGAGGCCGAGATCGCTGACCGACTTCTTCCTATCGACCGCTTCGATCTTGTCTTCACCGTCGTCCGAGTCGAGGTCGCCCAGCACGTTTTCGCTTTCGCCGATGAACACGGGAGCGTCGGCAAATTCCTTGCCGCCAAGCCCAAGCCGATCCAGCACGTCAGCCAGCGTATCCGTGTCCTCAACAGAGGCCACGACAGGATCCCGCCCGTGCGCATGCACAAAAATATCGAAAGCCATCTTCATCTCCTTGGTCTTGTCGCAGGGGTGATCCCCATGACCCAGACCATAGCCTTGATTCTAAAATGCGTCAAATACAAACATTGTAATTGTCCGATTTGCAAACGTTGTTGGTGACGTTGACATTTTAACCGATTGTGAATAGAACAAGTCATGAACCACGAATGGGTATATCCAGAGATCGGCGGGCTGATTCGCCAGCGCCGAAAGCGGCAAAAACTCACACAAGAGAAGCTTGCGCCTTTAGTGGGGCTCTCCAGAACATCGCTGGCCAATATTGAAAGCGGCCGACAGAAACTTTTGGTCCATCAGATCTACGCGTTCGCGGCAGCCCTCGACATGAAGCCTGAAGATCTGTTGCCGCGCGCCGTGCGGCCGGTCGTCGTGCAGAAGGATATGAAGTTTTCGCAACAATTGAGCCCCAGTCAGCGTGCGCAGCTAGCGCAACTGCTCGGGGATGACACCACCACGCCTACAGAGGGAGAGACCGGTGCCAAGCAGACCAAGCGCTGAGCAACCAGAGAGCGCCGCCGCCGCCGTTCTCGAGCGATTCAAACTGGGAGATTCAGCGCCTATCCCGGTCGACAAGATTGCCAAGGCGCTCGGTGCCCAGATCCGCTACTCACCGCTCGACGACGAACTTTCCGGGATGATCTACATCAAGGACGGAACGCCGATCATCGGGGTCAATGCACTCCATCACGTCAACCGGCAACGGTTCACAATCGCCCACGAATGCGGACATCTCGAACTTCACCGCGACCTGTTGTCGGCCGAAATCCATGTCGACAAAGAGTACGAAGTCCCTGTGCTCGTGTTCAACCGCGACCACGAATCTGCACTAGGCACCAAGCCAATTGAAATTCAGGCCAACCGGTTCGCGGCAGCCCTTCTGGTGCCCCACGCTCTTCTGCAGAAAGCACTCGATGGAAAATCCGGGTCGGCCGACATAGATGACGAAAGCCCGCTCGACGAGCTGGCGCGTAAGTTCCGCGTCAGCAAGTCGATGATGGAATATCGACTTAAGAGTTTGTCCGCAAAGTGAGGGCGCGATGGCCTTCGTATTCTACGACACCGAGACAACCGGAACAAACTGGCAGTTTGATCAGATACTGCAGTTCGCAGCCGTAAAGACCGACACCGATCTTCAGGTCGTCGACGAGTTTCAGACGCAAAGCCGGCTGCTGCCTCATGTCGTTCCGCATCCGGAAGCCATGAAGATCAACGGACTCACTCCAGCCCAGATAACCAATCCCGGGCTCCCTTCTCACTATCAGATGGTCCGTCAAATCGACGCCCAGCTGCGAGGCTGGGGGCGCACCATGTTCATGGGCTTCAACAACCTGGGGCTGGACGAGAACATCCTGCGGGCAGCCTTTTACAAGACCCTGCACCGCCCCTATCTCACCGTCATGGACGGCAATTCGCGAACGGACCTTCTGAAGCTTGCAAGAGCCGCTCATCTCCTCGCGCCCGGAACGCTTAGGCTCAACACTAGCGACTACGGAACACCACTCTTCAGCCTCGGCGAACTCGCGCGGGCCAATGGCTTCAATAATCCGCACGCGCACAACGCGCGCGCGGACCTCGACGCCACGCTGCATGTCGCTCGCATTCTGATGAATGAGGCGCCGGGCGTCTGGAATGACTTCATGCGTTTTGCGCAGAAGTCGACCGTCTTGCAGCACATTCAAGACGAACAGATTTTCGGGCTCGCCGAGTTCTACAAAGGAAAAGCCTACACGTGGCTTGTGACCCGGATCGGGACATCAGGTCGTGACAAAAACGTCCACTATGCTTTCGACCTCCAGTTCGATCCGGCCGACTTCGCCGCACTGACCGACGAAGAGCTTGTTGAACGGCTAGCAAGTATGCCCCGACCGCTTAAGAAGCTGAAGGTCAATGGCTGTCCAGTTCTCTTTGCCGTAGACGATGCGCCACCCGGAACTGAAGCGCGGCTGCTCGATGACGATGAGCTTGAACGGCGCGTCAGGCGCCTGGGGGATGATCCCGTGCTGGCAGCGCGGTTGGTTGCCGCACGCGACGCCTCGCTTCCCGTCTACCCGTCTTCGCCGCACGTCGAGCAACAGATATTCGATGCCTTCACCGCCGACAACGACCTCACCGTCCTCAAGCAGTTTCACGAGGCTCCGTGGGAGTACCGGCAATCGATCCTTGCCTCACTACACGATGGCAGACTCCGCTTCCTCGGCGAGGAGTTAATCTACCTTGAAAATGGCGGCGTTCTCAGCCTCGAACGTCGCGCCTTTCATGCGGATCGGCATCGCAGACGGGTCCTCGGGCTGGACCTTCCCTCGCCATGCATGACGTTGCCAACCGCCATTGAAATGGCCGACCTCATGATTGCACTCGCAGGTCCCACTGAGCTTGCGCACCTTCAGGATCACCGCGCTTATCTCGCGCACTGGCGCGATACCCTTGTACCGGTGGTCGCCTAACTGCTGATCGGCAGCGCTCGCCGACGGCCCGCGCATGATCGTCGGCGAAGCTGCTCAGTGTTAGATTTCAGCGGTCTAAGACAGCGATAGGGCGCGGTGCGCGACTGAAACACACGAAGGGCACATGAATGTTGGACTTATTTACTCCACGATTCAGGGAAGGAAAACTCCACAATCACTTTCGTCTCATCTCGGCCGACCCTGACTACGCAAAAGCCAAACCCATCATTCAAAGCTGGGCAACTGGCCTGCTGGATCGGAGGGGGGAGAGTCAGAAATTCATCAACGAATTTCAGACGACGTTTAATTCCTCGATGTGGGAGCTCTATCTGAACAGAGCGCTGATCGATTTGGGATGCAGTGTCGACTTTTCAAAGTCAGCGCCGGATTTCTTAGTCCGAGGGCCCGGAAACTACGAGTTCAACATCGAGGCTGTCGTCTCCGACCAGCCTCCGACCGCGATGCAGCAGAAGACCTTCAACGAGCAAGACTCCAAAACCCGTGGCGCTCTGAAACTTGCTGGGAAGATTAGGGACAAGCTGGGCCTTTACCGCGGAAGCAATGGAAACAAGCACTCGTATTCCTCGATGCGCCACGTGCGGGGGCGGCCATTTGTCATTGCAATCGCCCCCTTCGATAGCGACCTTTCGCTCACTCAGAACAACGAACTTATCAATATGGTACTTTTTGGCTTGGCGCCACCTGCGCTCGAAGGGCCAGACCTAGGAAAGCAAGACAAGATAACCTCGCTTCAGAAGCCTTCGGGTGCGCAAGTTGAGATGGGAGTTTTCACGAACGACTCGTGCAAAGAGATCAGCGCTGTTTTCTTCTCTACGGTAGGAACCTTTGGGAAAGCAGTCGTCGAAAGCAAGATTGATAGGCTCGTCCGATCGACCCGTTATAGAGTGATCGACAAGGCTAGGATTGCGCCCGGTTCGGAGCTCTGGCAGGTCGGGACGCATCGGTTTCAGCTCGCTGCGCTGAACTACCTCCTCACGCTACGACGAGAGGGCGAACATCAGATCGGCGGTGCAGATGTGATTATTCAGCACTCATCGTTTCATTGTGAAACCCATTTGGATGGCCTTCAGGTCTATTTCAATCCATATGCAGAGGTGCCATTTGACCCAAAATTCCCATGGCCCGCAGAAATCGCTCTCAATTATTACGACGTCGAAAGCGGTGAGCACATCCAAGCGCATCCTGACGGCGCGCTCGTTTCGAGGCAGGTTTACGAAATAACACCCGAATACGTTCGGCTTCTGCTCGGCAGATACGGCTTTCTTCGGTGATTATTGGCCGGATTGGGAGGCTTCAGGGATAGATGCCTGTGTCCGCATCCTGAGCTCTGAGCGCAAGAACGGGAGCGGACTAACGGCAACTCCTTCAATCGAGTCGCCTTCCACTCTCAACGGGAACGTCCGCTCTTAAGGACTCGACGGGCTTGCTTGAACGGCGGCAACGGGGCGCGTTGCCGTCGGAGTGGAGCGGCCAACTGAATTTCCGCTTTTCTAGATTCGTCGCCCAGAAGCCGTCGGGCCGGAATCCGCCCCATTCTTGACGCAGCTGTTGAGGGCGGCGCTACGCGTCTCGGAACTTCCATACCGGGATG
>MKRJ01000013.1 GCA_001896885.1 Rhizobiales bacterium 65-79
GGGCATCGGCACGGCCGTCGGCCAGCAGTTTTCGGCGGCGCTTGCCGGCCAGATCTCCGTCGATCAGGCGCTTTCCAGCGCGCAACAACTGACGACGCGCGAGATGACCAAGGCCGGATATATCAAGTGAACCTCCCGCCTCCGGGGCTCGGCTCTATCCCAGTGGAGCCGCAGCCCCGGATTTTTTTGACGTATGCCATTTCCTGAAGGGGGAGTGTCATGGCCACGTTGCACACCCGCGCCAGCGCCCGCCTGATGATGTCGCCGGCCGTCATCCTGCTCTTTGTCTGGATGATCGTGCCGCTGGCGATGACGCTCTATTTCTCCTTCCTGAGCTACAATCTGCTGACGCCGGGCGCCCACAACTTCATCGGCTTCACGAACTACTACTATTTCCTCACTGATCCGGCCTTCCTGACGGCGATCGGCAACACGCTCCTGATCGTAATCGGCGTGCTCCTCATCACCGTCATCGGCGGCATCCTGCTGGCGCTGGTGCTCGACCAGCCCTTCTGGGGCCAGGGCATCGTGCGGCTCCTCGTCATCGCCCCGTTCTTCGTCATGCCCACCGTCTCGGCGCTGGTGTGGAAGAACATGTTCATGAACCCGGTCTACGGCCTCTTCGCCTGGATCGCGCGCGGGCTCGGCCTCACGCCGGTCGACTGGCTGGCCGACGTGCCGCTCTTCTCCATCATCCTGATCGTCGCCTGGCAATGGCTGCCCTTCGCGACGCTGATCCTCCTGACCGCGCTGCAGTCCCTCGACGGCGAGCAGAAGGAAGCCGCCGAGATGGACGGCGCCGGCGCCATCTCGCGCTTCTTCTACATCGTGCTGCCGCATCTCTCGCGCGCCATCACCGTCGTCATCCTTATCCAGACGATCTTCCTGCTTTCCGTCTTCGCCGAGATCCTGGTGACGACCAATGGCGGCCCCGGCATCCAGAGCACCAACCTGACCTACCTGGTCTATGCGCAGGCATTGCTCCAGTTCGACGTCGGCGGCGCTTCGGCCGGCGGCATCGTCGCCGTCATCCTCGCCAACATCGTCGCCATCTTCCTCATCCGCCTGATCGGCAAGAACCTCGACCGGTGAACCGCCATGGCACGCGCGACCACGACCAGGAGCAAGATCACCTTCACCGTCGTCGGATGGCTGTGCGGGCTGCTCCTGTTCTTCCCGATCCTGTGGACCTTCCTGACCAGCTTCAAGACGGAGGGCGACGCCATCGCCAATCCGCCCTACTTCCTCTTCTTCCACTGGACGCTGGAGAACTACGCGGAGGTGCAGGCCCGCTCGGACTATCTGCACCATTTCCTGAATTCGGTGACCATCTCGGTCGGCTCCACCCTCATCGGCCTCGTCATCGCGGTGCCGGCGGCATGGGCGATGGCCTTTTCGCCGACCAGGCGCACCAAGGACGTCCTGATGTGGATGCTTTCCACCAAGATGATGCCGCCGGTCGGGGCGCTGATCCCGATCTACCTGATCTTCCGCGACTGGGGCCTGCTCGACAGCCGCATCGGCCTGACGGTGGTGCTGATGCTGATCAACCTGCCGATCATCGTGTGGATGCTCTATACCTATTTCCGCGAGATCCCCGGCGAGATCCTGGAGGCGGCGCGCATGGACGGCGCCTCGCTCGCCAAGGAGATCGTCTATGTCCTGACCCCCATGGCCATCCCGGGTATCGCCTCGACGCTGCTTCTCAACATCATCCTGGCCTGGAACGAGGCGTTCTGGACGCTCAACCTCTCGACCTCCAGGGCGGCGCCGCTCACCACCTTCATCGCCTCCTATTCGAGCCCGGAGGGCCTGTTCTGGGCGAAGCTGTCGGCGGCCTCGACGCTGGCGATCGCGCCCATCCTGATCATGGGCTGGTTCTCGCAGAAGCAACTCGTGCGCGGCCTCACCTTTGGCGCCGTGAAATAGGCGGCGTCAGGATCGTTCATCGGAGCAAACCATGGGCAGCATCTCTCTGAGCAGCGTCAGGAAATCCTTCGGGACGACCGATGTCATTCCCGGGATCGATCTCGACATCGAGGATGGCGAGTTCGTCGTCTTCGTCGGCCCGTCGGGCTGCGGGAAGTCGACGCTGCTCAGGCTGATCGCGGGGCTGGAGGACACGACCGGCGGCCAGATACTCATCGACGGCAAGGACGTGACGGCCGCGGCGCCGGCGAAGCGGGGGCTCGCCATGGTCTTCCAGTCCTACGCGCTCTACCCGCACATGACCGTCTACAACAACATCGCCTTCCCGCTGAAGATGGACAGCCAGCCGAAGGACGTCATCGACAGGAAGGTGCGCGACGCCGCCCGCGTGTTGAACCTCACCAACTATCTCGATCGCCGCCCCGGCCAGCTCTCCGGCGGCCAGCGCCAGCGCGTCGCCATCGGGCGCGCCATCGTGCGCCAGCCCTCCGCTTTCCTCTTCGACGAGCCGCTTTCCAACCTCGACGCGGCGCTGCGCGGCACGATGAGGATCGAGATCAGCGAGCTGCACCAGCAATTGAAGACGACCATGGTCTATGTCACCCACGACCAGATCGAGGCCATGACGATGGCCGACAAGATCGTGGTGCTGAATGCCGGCCGCATCGAGCAGGTCGGCTCTCCGCTCGATCTCTATCGCACGCCGGCGAACCTCTTCGTCGCCGGCTTCATCGGCTCGCCGCGCATGAACATGATCGAGGGCGCCGAGGCCGGGAAGATGCAGGCGAAGACGATCGGGGTGAGGCCGGAGCATATCCGGCTTTCGCCGACGGAAGGCGCGTGGAGCGGCACGGTCGGCGTCACCGAGCATCTCGGCTCCGACACGCTGCTCCATATCGACGCCGACGAGCTCGGCCCGATCACAGCACGTGCCGATGGCGAGTTCGCTGTCAGGAGCGGCCAGCGGATCTTCATGACGCCGGACCGGGCGCGCATGCACCGCTTCGACGAGAAAGGCCTGGCGATCAGATGAGGCTCGCAGGCAAGAGCGCGTTGATCACGGGCGCGGCGCGCGGCATAGGCCGCGCTTTCGCCGAGGCCTATGTGCGCGAGGGCGCGACGGTCGCGATCGGTGATATCAATGTGGAAGCGGCAGAAAAGACGGCCGCCGGGATCGGGCCGCGGGCCTATGCCGTCAAGCTCGACGTCACCGACCAAGGCTCTATCGACGGGGCGGTAAAGGCGGTGGAGGAGAAGGCCGGCGGCATTGATATCCTCGTCAACAACGCCGCCCTGTTCGACATGGCGCCGATCGTCGAGATCACGCGCGCCAGCTACGACAAGCTTTTCGCAGTCAATTTCTCCGGCACGCTGTTCACGTTGCAGGCAGTGGCGCGCTCGATGATCGCGCGCGGCAAGGGCGGCAAGATCATCAACATGGCGAGCCAGGCCGGCCGGCGCGGCGAGGCGCTGGTTGCGATCTACTGCGCCACCAAAGCGGCGGTGATCAGCCTGACCCAGTCGGCCGGGCTGGACCTGATCAAGCACCGCATCAACGTGAACGCCATCGCGCCGGGCGTGGTCGACGGCGAGCACTGGGAGGGGGTCGACGCGCTTTTCGCCAAATACGAGCATCGTCCGAAGGGCGAGAAGAAAAGGCTGGTCGGGGAGGCAGTGCCCTACGGCCGGATGGGCACGGCCGAGGATCTCACCGGCATGGCGGTCTTCCTCGCCTCGGCCGAGAGCGATTACGTCGTCGCCCAGACCTACAATGTCGACGGCGGCAACTGGATGAGCTGAGGACAGTTTTCTCCCCTTTGAGGGGAGGGCTATCGCATATGGCAAAGTATCCCCCACTCCGCCTCGCTTCGCTCGGCACCTCTCCCCCACATCCGTGGGGGAGAGGAAAGGCGCCAGGCGTTGCGGCCGGCGCTTCCTCTCCCCGTCGAGCGGGGGAGAGGTGGTTCGCGAAGCGAACCGGAGTGGGGGTCGAACCTCCTATGCGATTGTGCGTAGGGAGCGCCGGCCGCATTCGCCACGCCCGCCCGGCAAAGAACGCAAGGACATGACGCCATGGCTGTAAAACTGTCCGCCAGGGCGCTGAACAACCTGCCGACAAACGTCGCCGT
This sequence comes from Rhizobiales bacterium 65-79, assembly GCA_001896885.1. Lineage (GTDB taxonomy): Bacteria > Pseudomonadota > Alphaproteobacteria > Rhizobiales > Rhizobiaceae > Mesorhizobium_L. The sequence continues at coordinate 4,059 of MKRJ01000013.1, forward strand.
GCCAACCTATCGGCGCGCCGACCTTTCCCCGGGCATCCTGCATTTCGGCGTCGGCAATTTCCATCGCGCGCATCTGCAGATATTCCTCGACCGGCTGATGAATGCCGGCCGCGACCGCGATTGGGCGATCGTCGGCGCCGGCGTCACGCCCTATGACATCGGAATGCGCGACGCCCTCGCCGGCCAGGACTGGCTGACCACCGTCGTCGAGCAGTCGGCGGAGAAATCCTCGGCGCGGGTGACCGGCGTGATGACCGGCTTCGTCCCGCCGATGGACGGTCGCGCCATCGTGGCGCGGCTTGCCGATCCGGCGATCCGCATCGTCTCGCTGACCGTCACCGAAGGCGGCTATTTCGTCAATCCGGCGCTCGGCAAATTCGATCCGAGCCATCCGGCCATCGTCGCCGATGCGGCCAACCCCAGCGATCCGAAGACCGTCTTCGGCCTGATTCTCGCCGGCCTCAAGGCCAGGCGCGCCGCGGGCAGCGCGCCCTTCACGGTGATGTCGTGCGACAACGTCCCGCACAACGGCAAGGTCGCGCGTGACGCTGTCGCAGGCCTTGCCGCTGCGCAGGACAAGGGCTTTGCCGACTGGGTCCGTGCCGAGGTCGCCTTTCCCAACGCCATGGTCGACCGCATCGCGACGGCCACATCGGACCGGGAGCGGCGGATCGTCCGGGACGATTTCGGCATCGAGGATGCCTGGCCGGTCTTCTGCGAGGATTTTATCCAGTGGGTGGTGGAGGACACGTTTCCCAACGGCAGGCCGGCATTCGAGGAAGCGGGCGCCGAATTCGTCAAGGATGTCACGCCCTGGGAGATGATGAAGATCCGCATCCTGAACGGCGGCCACGCCATCATCGCCTATCCATCAGGGCTGATGGACATCCATTTCGTCCATGAAGGGATGGAGAACGAACTGGTGCGCGCCTTCCTGCAGAAGGTCGAGCGGGACGAGATCATCCCGATCGTGCCGCCGGTGCCGAACACCGATCTCCACGCCTATTTCCGCAAGGTCGAGGAGCGCTGCCTCAACCCGAAGATCGGCGACACGATCCGCCGGCTTTGCCTTGACGGCTCGAACCGGCAGCCGAAATTCATCATCCCTTCGATCGCCGACCGGCTGGCGAAAGGCCTGCCGGTTACGGGCCTCGCGCTCGAATCGGCGCTCTGGTGCCGCTACTGCCACGGCACGACCGATTCCGGCACGATCATCGAGCCGAACGACCCCGACTGGGACCGCATGCAGAGGACGGCGCGCGCGGCGAAGGACAATCCCGGCGCATGGCTCGCCATGACCGATATCTACGGCGACGTTGGCCGATCCGAAACCTTCGCCCGTGCCTTCGCCCATTGCCTCGAAACGCTTTGGGCGAAAGGTACGCGGGAAACGTTGAAGGACTATCTGGCGGGAGCGCCTTGAAAAGGCGATAAGGGCGACGGCCTTCCTGCCCGGATCGAAACATGTCGACCACATCGCGTCGGTTCGAAACGTTCCTGCCCACAGGCTCCGCATTGTGAATCCCCCAGATCTCATCATCTTCGATTGCGACGGCGTGCTGGTCGACAGCGAGCCGATCTCGATCGCGGTCCTGCTCGACGTGATGGCGAAGGCCGGTCATGTCATGGACGAGAAGACCGCCTACAGGCTCTTTCTCGGGCGGTCGATGGCGACGACGATCGAGCTTCTGCGCGACGATTTCGGCTTCGTCGTCACTCCGGCCCACCTCGATCAGGCGCGGGCCACCCTCAACGAGCGTTTCTGCCGCGAGCTGAAACCGATACCGGGCATTCGAACTGCCCTCGGCAAGCTTTCGGAGCCGCGCTGCATCGCTTCGTCCAGCAAGCCCGAGCGCATCCGCCTGTCGCTTTCCGTTACCGGGCTGTTGGACCAATTCGAGCCGCACATATACAGTGCGACCATGGTGGAAAGAGGCAAGCCTGCTCCCGACCTGTTCCTCCATGCCGCGCGCGGCATGGGCGTAGCGCCCGACGACTGCCTCGTGATCGAGGACAGCCCGGCCGGCGTGCAGGCGGCCAAGGCGGCGGGCATGCGCGTCTTCGGCTTCACCGGCGGTTCCCATGCGCTTGCCGGCGGGCTCGCCGCGGCGCTTGCGCTCCTGGAGCCGGACGCCGTCTTCGATAACATGCGCCTTCTGCCGTCGCTCGTCTCCGCTCTCGGCAAGGGGCGCTGATGGCGTCTCTCGTCTGTGCCGTCGATGTCGGTACGACGAGCGCGCGCGCCGCGATCATGGACGGGACGGGCAGGCTGCTTGGCCGTGCCGACTGTCCGATCGCGATCCGCCGGGCGGGGCCGGACATAGCCGAGCACGATTCGGAGGATATCTGGCGCGCGACGTGCCAAGCTGTGCGCGGCGCTCGCGCGGCATCCGGCGCGCGGCCGGAGGAGATCGCCGGCATCGCATTCGACGCGACCTGTTCGCTTGTCATCCGCGGGCGCGCGGGGGAGACGCTGCCGCTCTCTTCCTCCGAAGGGCGGGACTGGGACACTATCGCCTGGCTCGACCATCGCGCGCAGGCGGAAGCGGCGGATTGCTCCACGACACGCCATCCGGTTCTGGATTCCTCCGGCGGCGTCATGTCGCCGGAGATGCAGATTCCCAAGCTGATGTGGCTGAAGCGGAACCGGCCGGACATGTGGAAGAAGACGGGCCACCTTTTCGACCTTGCCGACTTCCTCACCTGGAAGTCGACCGGCGGCACGGAACGTTCCCACTGTACGCTCGCCTGCAAATGGACTTTCGGCGCAGGCGGCGAGGCGGGCTGGAACATGGGCTTCCTGGACGCCGTCGATCTCACGGACCTGCTTGCGCGCGGCGGCCTGCCCGATCGGAGCCGACCGGTCGGGTCCGATCTCGACCCGCTCACGCGGGAGGCCGCCGAGGCGCTCGGACTGACCACGGCATGCCGGGTCGCGGCGGGCATGATCGACGCCTATGCCGGCGCGCTCGGCGTCCTCGGCGGTTATGCCGCCGGATCGGCCGGCCTGTCCGGGCGCGCCGCGCTTGTCGCCGGCACGTCCAGTTGCGTGATGATCTTTTCGCCGGAGCCGTCGCGCTTCGCCGGCGCTTGGGGGCCTTATCATGGCGTCGCGCTCCCGGGCCTTTGGGCGACGGAGGGCGGGCAATCGGCGACCGGCGCGCTGCTCGACCATGTCATCCGCTGGCACGGCGCCGAGCCGGACGCCGCAACCCATGGAAAGATCATCGCGCGGATCGTGGAATTGCGGGCGGCCGAAGGGGAGGAATTCGCGGCCAGGCTGCATGTGCTTCCCGATTTCCACGGTAACCGCTCGCCCCATGCCGATCCGCGCGCGCTCGGCGTGATCAGCGGGCTCGCGCTCGACACATCGTTCGACGGCCTGTGTCGGCTCTACTGGCGCACGGCGGTGGCGATCGCGCTCGGTGTCCGCCAGATCGTCGAGGCGATCCGCTCCGCCGGGCATCCGGTCGAGCGCCTGCATCTTGCCGGCGGCCATTTGCGTAACCAATTACTTACAGAACTTTATGGCGACGTCATCGGCTGCACAATCATCCTGCCCGCGAGCGAGGAGCCGATGCTTCTGGGGACCGGCATGGCGGCCGCAGCGGCGGCAGGCCTTCATCCGGACCTTTCTTCCGCCGCCTCGGCCATGCGGCAGGCGGATACGGAGCTCCGGTCGGACTTGACTGCCCGCACCTGCTTCGAGCGCGATCATCGGATATTCCTGGAAATGCAGCGGCATAGAAAGGCGCTGGAGTCTATAAGGTAAGTAAAAACTTACCTTGCGAGATCGGCCACGAGGGCATCGAGCACCAGCATGCCGGACGGGGTGGCGCGCAGCCTCGAATTGCCGACCGGCTCGATCAGGTCTTCGTCGCGCAGGATGGTCACGCGGTCCGACGACAGTGGCCTGCCGGCGAGCGTTTCGTAGCGGTCGACGTCGATGCCTTCGGCGAGCCTCAGCCCCATCAGCAGGAATTCGTCGGCCTCCTCCGAGCGTGTCAGCCGCTCGCCGCCGGTGATGCCGTGTCCCCTGGCCTCGACCAGGTTCAACCAGGTCTCCGGCATCTTCTCGGCGATGGTGACGATGCGGCGGCCGTGCTCGACGAAGCGGCCATGTGCGCCCGGCCCGATGCCCACATATTCGCCGTAGCGCCAGTAGATGAGGTTATGCCGGCTCTCGGCGCCCGGGCGGGCGTGGTTGGAAATCTCGTAGGCCGGCAGTCCGCGCGCTTGCGTCACCTCCTGCGTGACGCGGTAAAGCTCGGCGGCATGGTCGGCATCGGGAATGCTGAATTTCGAGGCTGCGTGCAACGCGTGGAAGGGCGTCCCTTCCTCGATCGTGAGCTGGTAGAGCGACAGATGGTCGGCGGCATGACCAATGGCCTCTTCCAGCTCGGCCGCCCAGGCTTCCGGCGCCTGATGCGGGCGGGCGTAGATCAGGTCGAAGGACATGCGCGGGAAAATCGCGCGGGCAAGGCCGATCGCCTTCAGCGCCTCGGCGACATTGTGCAGTCGCCCGAGGAAACGCAGGTCCGGATCGTTGAGCGCCTGCACGCCGAGCGAGAGGCGATTGACGCCGGCGGCGCGGTAGCCGCGGAAACGGTCCGCTTCTACGGAAGAAGGATTGGCTTCTAGCGTCACCTCGATCCCGGCCGGCACGTGCCAGTTCGCCGCCACCGCATCGAGGATCGCGCCGACCGTTTCCGGCCGCATCAGCGAGGGCGTGCCGCCGCCGAGGAAGATGCTGGAAACGCTGCGCGGGCCGGTGCGGGCGGCCATCGTCGCCATCTCTCGGGCGAAGGCGGCGGCGAAGCGGGGCTGGTCTACCGGCTGGTGCCGGACATGGCTGTTGAAGTCGCAATAGGGGCACTTGGCCGCGCAGAACGGCCAGTGGACATAGACGCCGAAGCCGGGGTCACCGTCTGTCATGCCGGCTCCAGCATGGCGGTGGCGAAGCGCGCGAAGGCGCGGGCGCGGTGCGACAGGCCGAGATCGCCCCGGCCGGCCTCCCAGGAGTGCTTCTCGCTGGCGCTCATCTCGCCGAAGGTTTGCGTGTAGCCGTTCGGCTGGAATACCGGGTCGTAGCCGAAGCCGCGGGTCCCTCGCGGCGGCCAGACCAGCGTGCCCTCCACCTCGCCGCGAAAATATTCAGCGTGGCCGTCCGGCCATGCGAGGCACAGCACGGCGACGAAGCGTCCACCGCGCCGCGCGGGCTCGGTCGCGCCCTTCTCCCGCAGGAGATCCTCGACTCTCTCCATCGCCATCCGGAAGTCGCGGCCGGTTCCGTCGGGTTTCTCTGCCCAGTCGGCGGTATAGACGCCGGGGTCACCGCCGAGCGCGTCGACTTCGAGCCCCGAATCGTCCGACAGCGCCGGCAGCCCGGTCGCGGAAGCGGCGGCGAAGGCCTTGGTATAGGCGTTCTCCTCGAACGTCGTGCCGGTCTCGGGCGGCTCGGGAAGGCCGAGCTCGCCGGCCGAAGTCGCTTCCAGCCCGTAGGGCGCCAGCAATTCGCGTATCTCGCGCAACTTGCCGTCGTTATGGGTGGCGACGACGATTTTCCTGCTGTCGAGCCGACGCATTCAGAGTCCCCAGATTTTCGGTTCGGCGAATTCCAGCGAATTGCCGGCCGGATCGCGGAAATAGATGGACCGGCCACCATTGGGCCACTCGAAATCGGCCTCGATGGCGATGCCTTTTCTTGCCAGGTCGCGCCGCCAGGCCTCGATCTCCTCGCCGGCGGTGCGGAAGCAGAGATGGCCCGGCCCGCGCGCGCCGTGCGGCGGCACGGGCAGCCTGGCATCCGCCGGGGGCGGGACCTCGGTGGCTTTTGCGTTGAACAGCAGGAGCACGCCGTCGCCGCAGCGGAAGAACACGTGCCGGCCCTCGGCCTTGGTGATACGGGTCAGGCCGAGCACCTCGCCGTAAAATGCCTCCGCCTCGTCGAGATCGTCGACATAGAGCGCGGATTCGAGGATGGCGGCGGGAGTCATCGGCTTTCCGTCAGGCGATCGCCATCTGCTGCAGGCTGACCAGCCGCTGGATGCCTTTGCGCGCCAGCCCCATCAGTTCGGCGAATTGCGCTTCCGTGAAAGGCTCGCCTTCGGCCGTGCCCTGGATCTCGACGATGCCGCCCTTGCCGGTCATGACGAAATTGGCGTCGGTGCCGGCGGACGAATCCTCCTCATAGTCGAGATCGAGCACAGGCTGGCCGCCGTGGATGCCGCAGGAGATCGCCGCCACATGATCCTTCAGCACCTTCTGCACGGAGACCATCTGGCGCGCCGCCATCCATTGCAGGCAGTCGTTGAGCGCGACCCAGCCGCCGGTGATGGAAGCCGTGCGCGTGCCGCCGTCGGCCTGCAGCACGTCGCAATCGACCGTGATCTGCACTTCGCCCAGCGCCTGGAGATCGACCACGGCGCGCAAGCTGCGGCCGATCAGCCGCTGGATTTCCAGCGTGCGGCCGCCCTGCTTGCCGGCGGACGCCTCGCGCCGCATGCGCTCGCCGGTCGAGCGCGGCAGCATGCCGTATTCCGCCGTCACCCAGCCACGGCCGGAATTGCGCATCCAGCCCGGCACTTTTTCTTCCAGGCTCGCCGTGCACAGCACATGCGTATCACCGAACTTGACGAGGCATGAACCTTCGGCGTGCTTGGCGACGCCGCGTTCGAAGGAAATCGCGCGCATTTCGTCGTTCTGGCGCTTGGATGGACGCATCAACAGGCTTCTCCGGGACAGGTTTCGAGCGGCTTGTAGCGCTGTGCGGAAGGGGACGCAAAGGAAAAGGCCGCCTTGTCCCGGCTGTATACGAACCCGGGCGCGGTCGGTACGAGACGCGTTGCGTTGCCGGCCCGACGCCTTATATTTCCGATCGGCCTGCAGAGGCGTTCAGAAGCCATGACGAAGCCCTTGATGGACCAGAACCTGCAATTGCTCGATGCGCGCTCGCGCGACATCTTCCGCCTCATCGTCGACGCCTATCTGCGCGACGGGGAGCCGATGGGCTCGCGCAACCTCTCGCGGCTGCTGCCGCAATCGCTGTCGCCGGCGACGGTGCGCAACGTCATGAGCGATCTCGAGCATCTCGGTCTGATCTATGCGCCGCACATCTCCGCCGGCCGACTGCCGACGCAGAGGGGGCTGCGGTTCTTCGTCGATGCCTTCATGGAGATCGGCGACCTGTCGGACGAGGAAAGGCGGGTCATCGAGGCCCAGGTCAGGGCTGCGGGAAGCGGCGCTTCGCTGGAGCACATGCTGACGGAGGCAAGCCAGATGCTTTCCGGCCTGTCGCGCGGCGCGGGTCTCGTCCTGGCCACCAAGAACGAGACGCCGCTCAAGCACATCGAGTTCATCCAGCTCGAGCCGGAAAAGGCGCTTGCCGTGCTGGTGTCGCAGAACGGCGATGTCGAGAACCGCGTCATCGAGGTTCCCGCCGGCGTCACCGCCTCGCAGCTTCACGAGGCGACGAACTTCCTGAACGCGCACATACGCGGGCGAACGCTCGTCGAGGCGCGCGCCGAAATCGAACGGCTCAAGGAGGAGACGCGAACCGCGCTCGACGCGCTTTCGCGTGAGCTTGTGGAGAAGGGCCTTGCCGTGTGGGCCGGCCGCGAGGGCGACCTTCCGGCCAGGCTGATCGTGCGCGGCCATGGCAATCTGCTGGAAAACGTCACCGCCCAGGAGGATATCGACCTTCTGCGCCATCTCTTCGAGGATTTGGAGACGAAGGAAGGGCTGATCCAGCTTCTCGACCTCGCGGAGGAGGGTTCGGGCGTGCGCATCTTCATCGGCTCGGAGAACAGGCTCTTCTCGCTGTCGGGTTCGTCGCTCGTCGTGGCGCCCTATCGCGACAAGGACCAGCGCGTCGTCGGGGCCCTCGGCGTCATCGGCCCGACGCGGCTCAACTATGCGCGCATCGTGCCGATGGTCGACTATACCGCGCAGCTTATCGGCCGGATGCTCGGTTAAGCGCAGGCGGCGGTCCACCCCTTGATTTTCCGGCCCTGAACCTCGATATCGGGCGCAACTTCAAGACCCTGTGAAAATGGTAGGAAAATGAGCAAGAAGCCTGGAACCGCGGACGCGCAGGAGGTCGAGCCGGATATGGCCGCCGCCGGTGTCGAGGCCCCCGCCGATGGCAAGCAGGACGGCCCTTATCAGGCCGATCACGAGGCCTTCATGCGGCTGGCCAAGGAAAACGAGGAAATGAAGGACCGCGCGCTGCGGCTCGCGGCGGAGATGGAGAATTTGCGCCGTCGCACTGCCCGCGACGTTCACGACGCGCGCAGCTACGCCATCGCCAATTTCGCCCGCGACATGCTCGGCGTCTCCGACAATCTCAAGCGGGCGCTGGAGGCTATCCCGGCGGAAGCCAAGGCGTCCGGCGATGCCGGCTTCAAGGCGCTGATCGACGGCGTCGAGATGACCGAACGCGGCATGCTGAGCGCGCTCGAGCGGCACGGCGTCAGGAAACTGGAGCCGCAGGGCGAGAAATTCGACCCGAATTTCCACCAGGCGATGTTCGAGGTCCCCGACCCGAGCGTCCCCGCCAACACCGTGGTCCAGGTCGTGCAGACCGGCTATGTGATCGGCGACCGCGTGCTGCGCCCGGCGATGGTCGGAGTCTCCAGGGGCGGGCCGAAGAATGCCGCGCCTGAAGCAGCGGCCGAGCCCGGCGCGCCGAACGCGCAGGCCGAAAAGGACGCGTGAAGCCGCGTCTTCGGCAGGTCAAGGAATTTTGGATCGACCCCGTCACCGTCTCGGTGAGGGATAGCTTCTTGCTTGCCGGCTCGGATCCATGCTGGCGGGCGCGTGCCGGCCTTCCTCCATTCCCGTCCTTCCGCTATTGAAAAGCGGGAGGCGCGATGAACCCTATCCTGCTGCTCGACTATGCCGGCGTCGCCGTCTTCGCCGCGACCGGCGCGCTTGCCGCCTCGCGTAAACAGCTGGACATCATCGGCTTCCTGTTCCTCGCCGCCGTCACCGGGACCGGCGGCGGCACGCTGCGCGACGTGCTTCTCGGCCATCTGCCCGTCTTCTGGGTGGCGAACCCGGCCTATATGCTGGTCTGCGCAGCGATCGGCGTGATCGTCTTCTTCACCGCGCATCTGGTCGAGTCGCGCTATAGGCTGCTTCTCTGGCTCGACGCCGTCGGCCTTGCCGCCTATTCGGCGATGGGCGCGGCCAAGGGGCTGGCCGCGACCGGGTCGCCGGTTATCGCCATCATCATGGGCGTGCTGACCGCAACTTTCGGCGGCATATTGCGCGACCTTCTCGCCGGCGAACCTTCCGTCCTGCTCAGGCCGGAAATCTACGTGACGGCCGCGATGGCCGGTGCGGCCGTCTTCACGCTTGCGGCACTGGCAGGCGCGTCGACGCTGGCGGCGGCAATCCTGGCCGTCGCCGCCGCCTTCCTCGTGCGCGGCGGCGCGCTGCGTTTCGGCTGGAGCTTCCCGGCCTACCGCTCGCGTCCGGGCCGGCGTCCCGAAGACATTCGCTGACGGCCTCCCGGATTGGCCGTTGTGACATCGATGCCACAGGGCGGGAGGCGAATGGCCGAAGAGGCGCGGAAAAGCGGGAACGTTCCTCAAAGTCGCCTGTTTTGTGCTCATGGCTCGGCTGCAGCAAGGCGGCGCGGGCAGGGAACTAAGGAGTAGGTCTGATGAAGAAGATTCTGTACGTCGCGCTCGCCGCGCTTGCGATTTCGGCCGTCGGCACCGCCGCGCGCGCCGCCGACGTGGTCACCGAGCAGCCTCCGGCCCCGCCGGCGCCGGTGGTGGTGCCCGTGTTCAGCTGGACCGGTGTCTATCTCGGTGCCAATCTCGGCTATGGCTGGGCCAACACCAACATCGGGGGCGATGACAACGGCTTCGTCGGCGGCGGCCAGATCGGCTATAATTACGAGTTCGGCAACCATCTCGTGCTCGGCATCGAGGGCGATATGGATGCCACAGGAATGGATTTCGGCGGTAACAACGTCGACTATACGATCACCGGGCGTGCCCGGCTCGGCTATGCCTTCGACCGCTGGATGGTCTACGGCACGGGCGGCGTGGCCTACGCCAAGGCAGGCGATTTCCACGATACGGGTTGGGTCGCCGGCGGCGGTATCGAATGGGCTGCGACCGACCATATCGTTCCGGGCATCGAATATCTGCATTATGGCTTCAACGATTTCGACCACACCGGTGTCAATGCTGATGCCGATGTGCTCCGCGCCCGGATCAGCTTCAAGTTCTGACCGGCTGGCTCTGGCGACGGAAGGCGCGCCCTCGCGGCGCGCCTTTTTTCATGCCGGGATGAACGCCGGAGCGGGGCGCTCTCAGACCGCGGCCTTCGTGGCCTTTGTCTTCTGTTTTCCGGAACCCGCCTTGCGGCCGGCGGTCTTCTTGCGCGAACCAGGCTTCCTCGCGACGCCCTTTCCGGCAGCCGCGGCCATTTCGGTCGTCTCGGCCTGCAGTGCCTTCTCGGCCTCGACGACGCGGCCATGCGCCTTGGCTGCGTTCTCGCAGCGCTTGCGGAAATCGGCGACCTCCTCTTCGGTCAGATGTTCGATGCCGATGAAGGTGTTTTCGCTCTTGCTGGCGCGGATCAGCTCGTCGAGCTTCACCTGGACGGCGGCGCCGTCGCGGTTCTGCGTGTTCTGGATGAGGAACACCATCAGGAAGGTGATGATCGTGGTGCCGGTATTGATGATGAGCTGCCAGGTGTCGGAGAACCCGAACAGCGGGCCGCTCACTGCCCAGATGATCACGATGGCGCAGCAGGCCAGGAAGGTGACAGGCATGCCGGCGGCATGGGCAACCGCGCTGGCGACGCTGGAAAAGGCCTTGTTGAACTTCATTTTCGGAAAAGCCATGATTGTTCGGCGAGACTCTAGAGCATTTTGCAGCCAGACGGAATCGGCTGGCGTCGCACAAATGCGGCTAAGGAAACCACGCTGGAGCAGCGGACAACGCGTTCGTTAGAACGCCCGCTGCTCTAGCGGGAGGCACGCGCCAAACGCTTGAGCAGGCCTGCCTGTTCCGCCGCCTCGCGCAGGTTCTCGCGCGGGCGCGGGCCGATCTGCTGGATGACGAGGCCGGCCGCCAGCGAGCCGAGCTGGCCACAGACCGCGTGGCTCAATCCAGCCGTGTAGCCGTAGAGGAAGCCGGCGGCATAGAGGTCGCCGGCGCCGGTCGTGTCGACCACTTTGTCCACCTTGATCGCGTCGATATTCACCGTGCTGTCGCCGGAGAGGATGATCGACCCGGCGGCCGAGCGGGTGACGGCGGCCAGCCGGCAATCCTTCCGCATCTCCTCCAGCGCCGTCTCGAAGGAAGGCGTCTGGTAGAGCGAGATGAGTTCGTGCTGATTGGCGAAGACGATGTCGACGGTGCCGGTGCGCATCAGGTCGAGGAATTCGTCGCGGTAGCGGTCGACGCAGAACGGATCGGACAGCGTCATCGCCACCTCGCCGCCTGCCTCATGGGTCAGCCTGGCGGCGCGCCGGATCGCCTCCTTGGCGCGCGGCGGGTCCCAGAGGTAGCCCTCGAAATAGGTCACGCGCGCATTGGTCTTGGCGGGCTCGACATCCTCCGGCCCGAGCTCGACGCAGGCGCCGAGATAGGTGTTCATGGAGCGCTCGCCGTCCGGCGTCACGAAGATCATCGAGCGCGCCGTGGGCGGCGGCCCCGCCAGCGGCTTCGTGTCGAAATCGACGCCGTGGGCGCGGATGTCATGCGTATAGAGTTCGCCGAGCTTGTCGGAGGCGACCTTGCCGAAGAAGGCGGCGCGGCCGCCGAAGCTGGCGACGCCGGCCGCCGTATTGCCGGCGCTGCCGCCCGAGGCCTCCGTCGCCGGTCCCATGCGCGAGTAGAGGAGTTCCGCGCGCTCGGAATCGATCAGGTTCATGGCACCCTTGATGATGCCGTTCCCGACGATGAAATCGTCGTCGGCGGAAGCGATGATGTCGACAATCGCGTTGCCGATGCACAGCACGTCATAGGCGGGCATTCATTTCTCCGGTTCCGGGAACAGGCAGGTCGAGGAGGGTGTAGCCGCCTCATCCGAATTTGCAAGCCAGCCTTGCGATACGCTGCGGCGACGCCTATTTCGGGAGGCGCAACCGGTGAACCGGATGGACGAATGATCCTCGAAGCCGCCCGCCGTGCGCTCGGCGACCTCTTCACCGCTGAATTCCGCGCCGCCTTCTTCAAGACGCTTGGCCTGACGCTCCTCCTGCTGGTGGTTGTCTGGCTCGGCCTCCAGCACCTCTTCGACCTCTTTGCGGTGCCGTGGATCGCCACGCTCCTGTCCGGCTTCCCGGGTTGGGCAGGCTGGCTCGGCATCATCGCGGCCGTGCTTGCCGCGATCGGGCTGGCGCTCGGCCTTGCGCTTTTGATCGCGCCGGTCGCGGCGGTCATCGCCGGCCTCTTCCTGGACGACGTGGCCGAGATCATCGAGAAGAACGAATATCCCCTCGATCCGCCGGGTCGCGCCGTGCCGGCCATGCGGGCATTCCTGCTGTCGGCGAAATTCCTGGCGGTCGTGATCCTGGGCAATATCGTCGCGCTGTTCCTGCTCCTCGTCCCGGGCGTGAACATCGCCGCCTTCTTCCTGGTGAACGGCTATTTGCTCGGCCGCGAATATTTCGAATTCGCCGCGATGCGGTTCCGTGAGGAAGCCGAGGCTAAGGCGCTCCGCAGGCGCAATTTCGGCACCGTCTTCCTCGCCGGGCTGGTCATCGCCGCCTTCCTCGCCGTGCCGATCCTCAATCTCCTGACCCCGCTCTTCGCGGCGGCGCTGATGGTGCATCTGCACAAGATGGTGTCGGCCGGGGAGCGACGCGCTAGCCGATCGGCACCAGCGGTGCCGGCACGTCGCACGTCTTGACCGGCGCCTTGCAGAGATCGGCGATGATGCAGCGCTCGCATTCCGGCCTGCGCGCCTTGCAGACATAGCGCCCGTGCAGGATCAGCCAGTGGTGTGCGTGGCGCAGGAACTCCGGCGGTATGATCTTTAGGAAACCCGCCTCGACCTCCTCCGGCGTCTTGCCGGGGGCGAGAAGCAGCCGGTTGCCGAGCCGGAATATATGCGTGTCCACCGCGAGCGTCGGCTCGCCGAAGACGTTGTTCAGCACCACATTGGCGGTCTTGCGGCCGACGCCCGGCAAGGTCATGAGCGCTTCCCGGTCGTCCGGCACCTCGCCGTTGAAGTCGCGGATCAGCACCTCGGAGAGCGCCAGCACGTTCTTCGCCTTGGCGCGCCACAGGCCGACCGTGCGGATATGGTCGGCGATGCCGCCTTCGCCGAGCGCCGCCATCTTTTCCGGCGTGTCCGCGATGGCGAAGAGTTTCTTCGTCGCCTTGTTGACGCCGGCGTCGGTCGCCTGCGCCGAAAGCACCACCGCCACCAGCATGGTGAAGGCGTTCGTATAGTCGAGTTCGCTTCTCGGCTCCGGCCGCTGCACCGAAAAGCGGCGGAAGATTTCGTGGATCTCCTCGGCCGTGTAGGGGATTTTCGGTCGTTTCGACGGTCCGGCTCGGCCCGATGGCTTCCGCCGCCCCGACAACGCCGATTTGCTGTTCAGCTTTTGCATTCCTCCTCTATAATTATTCTTATGAGCGAGACAATCGCAGCGGACGAGCCGTTCTTCCGGGCGCTTCTGAAGCCGCACCGGTCGCTCGGCCGCACCGGTTTTTTCATCCTCATGGGCGTGCTCGGCTTCGGCTGGCTGGCGACGGGCATCTTCTTCCTCGTGGATGGAGCCTGGCCGGTTTTCGGCTTCTGCGGCCTCGATATGCTCGGAATCTATATCGCCTTCCGGCTGAACTACCGCGCCGCCCGTGCCCGCGAGGAGGTGACGCTGTCGCGCACCTTGCTCGACATCCGCAAGACGGCGCCTTCCGGCCGGTCCGAGACGCACAGCTTCAATCCCTTCTGGACGCGCTTCTCGGTCAGCCGCCACAGCGAAATCGGCATCACCCGGATGTCGGTGACCTCGCGCAACGAGACCGTGGCGATCGGAAGCTTCCTCAATCCGGACGACCGCGAGAGCTTCGCGAAGGCCTTCCAGCGCGCCCTTGCGACCGCGAAAGGGCGGTAGCGCAAATACTTCTCAACCTCTGGTAGAAGAGCAGGAATCGGGTGGGAAACCCGGCGGCCCGGGACGATATTGCGGTCAATCGAACATTCAGCCATGGAGGCCGACATGAACGCGCAGACCGCAATCCTTCAGAAAGATATCACGCCGGACGGAGGCGATTACGAGGTCGTCCGCCGCTGCATCGAAAAGATCAGCCTCGACTATCGCGACCAGCCCTCGCTGGAGACGCTGGCCGAAGCCGTGGGCGACACTCCGACGGGCCTGCAGAAGCTTTTCACCCGCTGGGCGGGGCTGAGCCCGAAAGCCTTCCTGCAGGCGGTGACGCTCGACCACGCCCGCCGGTTGCTCGACCAGGGCGCGCCGCTCCTCGATGCCGCCTACGAGGTCGGCATGTCCGGGCCGGGTCGCCTGCACGATCTCTTCGTGACGCATGAAGCGATGTCGCCGGGCGACTACAAGACGCGCGGCGCCGGGCTGATCATCCGCTACGGCTACCATATCTCGCCCTTCGGCGTGGCGCTGATCATGGTCACCGACCGCGGCCTTGCCGGCCTCGCCTTCGGCGATCCGGGCCGTGAGCGCGAAACCTTCGCCGACATGTCGGCGCGCTGGCCGAACGCGGCCTATGTCGAGGACATGGGCGCGACGGCGCCCTATGCCGCCCGCATCTTCGATCCGGCGAAATGGCGGTCGGAAGAGCCGCTGAGGGTGGTGATGATCGGTACCGATTTCCAGGTGCGGGTCTGGGAAGCGCTGCTTCGCATCCCGATGGGCAGGGCGGTGAGTTACTCCTCGATCGCCAGCGGGATCGGCGCGCCCAAGGCATCGCGGGCAGTCGGGGCCGCGATCGGCGCCAACCCGATGTCCTTCGTGGTGCCGTGCCACCGGGCGGTCGGCAAGTCCGGCGCGCTGACCGGCTACCACTGGGGCCTGACCAGGAAGCGCGCCATCCTCGGCTGGGAAGCCGGACAGCTTGCCGGACACTGACGGTCGCTCTTCCATTCCCGGCCGGACTTGGTCTAGCCTCCCGGAAACCGCGTTTCCGGGAGGCTCTTTTTGATCATCGTCGTCGGCTCCATCAATCTCGACCTGATCGCCACCGTCGAACGGCTGCCGGGGCCTGGCGAGACCGTCTCCGGCGGGGATTTCAGCACGGCGCCCGGCGGTAAGGGCGCCAACCAGGCGCTCGCCGCCCGGCGCGCGGGCGCCGAGGTCAGGATGATCGGCGCCGTCGGCAAGGACGCTTTCGCCACCGAAGCCCTGTCGCTTCTGGAGGAGGCCGGCGTCGACCTTTCCCGGATCGGCCGCATGCATGCGCCGACCGGTACGGCGCTGATCCTGGTCGATTCCAATGGCGAGAACGTCATCGCCGTCGTCCCCGGCGCCAACGGCTCGGTGCTGCCGGGCGACCTTTCGGCGGCGGATCTGAAGAAGGGCGACTACCTGCTCCTGCAGCAGGAGATTCCGCTGCAGACGGTCAAGGCCGCCCTGCGCCATGCAAGCGAAGCGGGCGCGGTCTCCGTCTTCAATACGGCGCCGTTCTCCGCCGAGGCGGCCGCCTTCATCGGCGAAGCCGACTATGTGGTGGCCAACGAGACCGAGTTCGACCTCTACGCCGATGCGCTCTCGCTGCCTGAAGGCGACAGGCCCGCCCGCATGGCGGCATTTGCCGGGCGCACCGGCCGCACGGTGATCGTCACGCTCGGCGGGGAAGGCGTGCGCGCCGCCGCGCCCGGCGAAGCGATTTCCGTGCCAGCGCTGAAGGTGAAGCCGATCGATACGGTCGGCGCGGGCGACACGTTCTGCGGCTATCTGGCGGCGTCGCTCGCTTCCGGCCTGCCGCTCGAACAGACGCTTCGCCGCGCAGCGACGGCCGCCTCGCTCGCCTGCACCAAGGAGGGCGCGCAGCCGTCGATCCCGCCCGCGACGGAAGTGGATCAGGCGCTGAAAGGCTGAAGGGGGCGGCAGTGGAGCTTCACACTTACATCGCCTATCTCCTCGCCACGATCGTCATCGTCATGGTGCCGGGGCCGACGGTGACGCTGGTGGTGGCGTCGGGCATGCGTCATGGCGCTCGCGCCGCGCTTCTCAACGTCGGCGGCACGCTGGCCGGCGTGGCGATGGTCTTCGCGGTGGTAGGCATCGGACTGGCCTCGGCGATCGCGGCGATGGGGCACTGGTTCGAATATATCCGCTTCATCGGTGCGGCCTATCTCGTCTGGATCGGCATGCAAATGCTGCTGGCGCGCGGCGGCCCGGCGGAAGACGCGGCGCCCCCGACGCCGAGGATGGGTTTCTTCGCGCAAGGACTGCTCGTGGCGATCAGCAATCCGAAGACGCTGTTCTTCTTCGGCGCCTTCATCCCGCAATTCATCGATCCGGCCGGAAGCTATCCGCTCCAGATCGCCATCATGGGCATCACCGCCATGTTCTTCGGCGCGGTTTCCGACAGCACCTACGCGCTTGCGGCCGCGCGAGCCGGGCGGGCATTGTCGGCGAAGCGTTTCCGGATGCTGACGAGGATCGGCGGAGGCTTTCTGGTCGGCGGCGGACTGTGGCTCGCCTTTTCGCGCGTGCGCTGATCAGGCTCCGTTTTCGCGCACCGTGTCCCGCCAGACCAGCGACGCTTCCAGGAAGCGGCTCGAGGGCGCATCCTCGGCGGCCGCCTCGCCCATCGTCGCAAGATCGACGACCGCGGCCGCGAGTTCCTCGACCGGTGGCGAGAAACTGGTAAGCCGGTAGGAAAGCCAGCTTGCCTGCTCTATGTCGTCGAAGCCGATCACGCTGAGTTCGTCCGGGACGGACAGGCCGAATTCATGCCGCGCCGCGTCCATGAAGCCGCAGGCGATCAGGTCGGTCACGCAGAAAGCGGCGTCCGGACGGTCCGGGCCGGCCAGCAGCGCGCGCGCGCCGGCGGCGCCGGCCTCGTAGCTGGTGCGTCCGTTGCGCGCGACCGCGACCGTCATGCCCGCCTTGCGCGCGGTTTCGACATACGCTTCCTCGCGCGCCAGCAGGCTCGGCGTGCCGGCGTCGGAAGTGACCACCGCCAGCCGCCGGCAGCCGGCCTTCATGAAGGCTTCGAAAGCTGTCCGTCCGGCCAGCCGGTTGTCGAGCGAGAGGTTGTAGGGTCCGGCAAGCCTGTCGTCGCGGTTGATCAGGATCAGGCGCTGGCCGTTGTCGAGACAGGTGCGGATGATCGAGTGCGCCGGGGTCCCCGACAGCACCACCGTGGCGTCGGCGCGGTAGTTGAGCGTCTGCCGCAGCGCATGTTCGACGTTTTCGCTCGGTCCCGTCGTGTCGATCACCATCGCCACCTTGCCGGCTTCCTGCAGGTGCCGGGCAAGCGTTCGCACCATGCGCGACATGTAGGGCGTATCGCTGTCGGCGACGATCAGGCAGACGATGCCGGTCGACTTGCGCAACAGGCCGCGCGCCAGATGGTTGACATGGTAGCCGAGCTTTTCCGAAGCCTGGATGACCCGCTGGCGCGTTTCATCGGAGACGCTGGCGCCCGGCGTGAAGGTGCGCGAGACCGCCGAGCGCGAGACGCCCGCGAGTTCCGCTACCTGCTTGGCACTGGCAAAGGCTTTGCGCGGCTTGATCTGATCCATGGCGGCAAGCGTGGCTGAAGGGCCGACATCTTGCACCGTCGCGGCGGATCGAACAAGATCACCCGTCCGCCGCGCGAAAATCGCCCGTCCGACCGGTACGGCGATTGACAGGCACGGTAAAGTGCATCAGTGTTGCACAGGTGTGCAATCGCGGCTCCGCGGACAGGAGCAGGCCGGTCAAAAAAGCGTTGCAAAAGGCCGCCAAGGGAGGATTTGGCGATTTCACGTCACGGGGCGAGGCCATGAACGCATATTCATCGATGCCGGCGACATCGGGACATGCCGCGCGGCCGGAAGCGTCTGGCCCGACGGGCGAGCCGTTCCTCGAGGTCGATCGCGCCAGCGTCCAGTACGGCAGCACGAAGGTTCTTTCCGAATTGAGCCTCGGCGTCATGCGCGGCGAGTTCGTCGCGCTGCTCGGTTCGTCCGGCTGCGGCAAGACCACGCTGCTGCGCACCATAGCGGGCTTCATGATGCCGACATCCGGTTCCATCCGTGTCGGCGGCCGCGACGTGACCCGCCAGCCGCCGGACAGGCGCGGCATGGCGCTGGTCTTCCAGTCCTATGCGCTTTGGCCGCATATGACGGTCGCGCGCAACATCGGCTATGGGCTGAAACTGCGCGGCAAGCCGCGACAGGAGATCGCCGCGCGCGTCGCCGAGATGCAGGCGCTGCTTGGCCTCGAAGGGCTCGGCGAACGCAAGCCGGCCGAACTGTCGGGCGGCCAACGCCAGCGCGTGGCGCTCGGCCGGGCCCTGGCGATCAGTCCGGATATCCTTTTGCTCGACGAGCCGCTGTCGAATCTCGACGCCCGCATCCGCCTGACGGTGCGGCACGAGATCAGCGCGCTGCAGAAAAGGCTCGGCATTACCGCCATCCATGTGACGCACGACCGCGAGGAGGCCATGGTCATGGCCGACCGCATCGTCATCCTCAATGCAGGGCGCATCGCCCAGATCGGCACGCCGCAGGAGGTCTATAACAGGCCTTCCTCCTCCTTCGTCGCCGCCTTCATGGGCGCGGAGAACGTGGTTCCGCTGCTGGTCGAGGCGGGGGGCGAGCGGCTCAGGATCGCGGCCGGGCCGGTGAACCGCGCCGCAGCCATTCCCGCGGAGGGGAGGCGCCTCGGCGGCCGTGTGGTGGAGGCGCGCTTCCGTTCGGAAGCCGCCGAACTCCACTCGGCGACCGCCTTTCCGAAGGAAAAGGCGACCGAGGACGCGCTCGTGCTCGATGGCGTCGTCATGCAGGCGAGCTATCCGGGCGGCGTCTGGCGCCATGTGGTCAAGATCGGCGAGGCGACGATCGTCGTCGACTCGTCACATGCCTTTGCTAGTGGAGAGGCGGTGTCGGTGAAGGTGCCGGCGGAAGCGCTGTTCCTCTTCGATGCAACCGATTGCAAGGAGGGTGAGGAGGAGCTTCGCTGACCTTTTTGCATCGCGGCGATCGCCGCCGCACAACATCCGAAAGCTGGGAGAACACGATGAACAGACTTTTCTTTGGAGCGGCCCTGGCGGCTGTTCTTGGAGCCACACCGGCCTGGGCGACGGAACTGACCGTCATTACGGCCGGCGATCAGAACATGGTCGACTACATCAACAACTACCTCGCGCCGATCTTCGAGAAACAGAACCCCGGCGATACGGTCAAGGCCGTCGGCACCGGCCCGGGCGACGCCGGTTCGCAGAAGATCATCGAGCGGCTCGAGGCGCAGAAGCAGGCCAACAAGGACAAATGGGACGTCGACGTCGCCGTCGTCCACGAGAAGGCGGCGGGCGATCTCGTCAAGGACGATCTTCTCAAGAAATATCGCGCCGACATCAAGACCGGCTCGATGGTGACGCGTTCCAACGCCGACATGGCGCTCGGCACGGACGTTAAGGGCTATGTCATGCCCATGTTCAACAGCCAGACGGCGATCGCCTACAATCCCGCCCTCGTGCCGAACCCGCCAAAGACCTATGCCGACCTAGCGAAATGGGTGGAAAAGAACCCGAAGCAGTTCGGCTACAATGGCATCAAGGGCGGCATGTCCGGCGTCGCTTTCGTGGTCGGCTGGGTCTACGCCAATGCCGGCGACGCCAAGACGCTGGAGCAGGGCCCGTACAAGCCCGACGAGAAGGCCGATTGGTCGAAGGCGCTGGGCGAGTTGAAGACGTTCAACCAGAACGTCACCTTCACCCCCGGCAATGCCGGCACGCTCGACATGCTGGCGCGCGGCGAGATCGCCATGGGCCCGGTCTGGGTCGACATGTTCTATAGCTGGCAGGCGAGCGGCCAGCTTCCGCCCGACCTGAAGCTGATCCTGCCCTCGCCCGGCATGCCCGGCCAGCCGATGCACTATGTCATCCCCGCGAAGGCCGAACATCCGAAGCTTGCCGAAAAGTTCATCGCGCTCGCCACGAGCCCCGACGTGCAGGCCAACGGCATCGTGAAGAAGTTCAACTGGTATCCGGGCATCGACGCCGACCACGTCAAGCCGAAGCTCGACGAGGCCACCTGGAACAAGCTCTTCACCGACATCTCGCCGAAGGAACTGGCCGATTACGGCAAGCCCTTCCCGATCAAGCCCTATTTCGACGGCATCCTCGAAGCCTACGAAAAGCAGGTGGCGAACTGAGCTTGCTGGCGATCTGATGCTACCACATCGGTATTCCACGTTGCCCCCCTCTGTCCTGCCGGATATCTCCCCCACAGGGGGGGAGATCAGGCCGGCCGCGATGGTGGCGTCTTATGGGCGGCGTCGATGGTTGGCGGCTGAAATCCATGAAGGCGTAATCTCCCCCCTTGTGGGGGAGATGTCCGGCAGGACAGAGGGGGGCAACGTAGGGTACAGGCGTTCGCACGCCTCGCTGAAGGCGGCCTGACTCATGCGCCGCTACTTGCCCGGCCTGCTGCTCGTCTCGCCAGCGCTGGCGATCATCGTCTTCCTGTTCCTCGTGCCGCTTGCCGGCGCGGTGACAGGCGCGTTCCAGGATGCCGATGGCGGCTTCAGCTTCGGCAATTTCATCAAGACCTATCAGCTCTACAGCAACGATATTCTCTTCACGATCGTCATCGTGGCGCTGTCGGCGCTGCTGACCGCGGCCCTTTCGGTGGCGATCGCCGGCTATCTGACGCTCGGCACGAGCCCGGCCGCGGTCGCCATCCTGCGCTGGCTCTACCGCTGGCCGCTTTTCATTCCCTTCATCGTCGTCGGCCAGATCCTGCGCACCTTCCTCGCCAAGAATGGGCTGATGAACAACATTTTCGTCGCAACGGGCCTGATCACGCCGCTGCATACGGTCGGCTTCCTCGACTGGCGCGGCATCGTCATCGCCTTCGTCTGGAAGCAGACGCCTTTCGTGACGCTCCTGCTGGCCGGCGCCATGGCTTCCATCGACCGCGGCACGGTCGAGGCGGCACGCAATCTCGGCGCCTCGCGCCTGCGCATCCTGCTCGAGATCGTCCTGCCGCAGGCGGCTCCGACGCTGATGGTGGCGCTGACCCTGAGCATCGTCACCATGATGTCGGTGCTCTCCGTGCCGCTGATGATCGCCTCGCAATCGCCGACCGTGATCACCGTCGACATGGCCTTCCGCATCAACGCCTATGGCGATTACGGCGTGGCGAATGCGCTCGGCCTCATCTCGCTCGTGCTGACCGGCGCCGTCGCCTGGATCTACCTGCGCCAGACGATGCGGGAGAACGCCCGATGAGCGTGCTGGCGGAAACCGCCGCGCCCGCCCGCGCGGCGGCCTGGTACTGGATCCCGCGTGCCGTCCTTTTCGGCCTGCTTGCCTTCATCATCTTCGGGCCGCTGGTCAACCTGCTTCTCTGGACAGTGACGGAGAAGTGGTATTTTCCCCACGCCCTGCCGCTGGAATACGGATTCTCCTACTGGGGACGCGTCTTCTCGCCGCGCGGCAACGCCATGGGCTCGCTCGGCACCAGCGCGCTGGTCGCCTGCCTGACCGTGTTCCTGTCGCTGCTTCTGGCGATCCCCGCGGGCTATGCGCTGGCGCGGCTGAGGCTTCCCTTCCGCAGCCTCATCCTGCTCGCGCTCCTCGTGCCCAACGCCTTTCCGAACCTGCCGATCTACGTCAACATCGCCAGGCTTTTCTACCAGATCGGGCTGAACGGGACGATCCTCGGCGTCGTGCTCGTCCACACCACGCACGGGCTCGTTTATGCGGTCTGGATCGCCACCGCCGCCTTCGGCGCCATCGAGCCGGAACTCGAGGAGGCGGCGCGTTCCTCCGGCGCCAGCGCCTTCCGCGCCTTCCGCGACGTGATGCTGCCGCTCGCCGCGCCCGGCCTGATGGCAAGCGCCATCTTCGTCTTCCTGGAATCGCTCGACGAGTTCACCGGCACCTTCTTCGTCGGCGCTCCGGACGTGACCACGCTGCCGCTGCTCCTCTATACGTCCGCCGCCGGCGGCAACTACCAGATCGCATCGATCACGGCGCTGATCCTGCTGGTGCCCTCGATCGCCTTCATGTTCGTGGTGGAGCGTTTCCTGCGCGCCGACGTTCTTGCCAATATCGGCCGATAGACGGCGGCAGGTGAGGATGGCTCCAGGCGTGCATTCCATATGGCTGATGCCGGCCGCGGACGACGCGGCGATGCTCGAACGGCTGGTCGAGGATCTCGCCGGCCGTTTCAGCTCCCCACGTTTCCAACCGCATATGACCCTGGTCGAGGACATGGAAAGAAGCGTGGAAGACCTCGCGCCTCTGGTCGCGCGGATTTCCGAGGGCGTGGCTCCCTTCGAAGCGCTCGTGGCCGAGATCGGCGTGAGCGACTTCTTCTTCCGTTCCTTCTACGCCCGTTTCGCCGCCGAAGGCCCGCTCCTCGAGCTGAAGCGGCGCGCCATCGACAAAATCCTGGCCGGCGATATCTCGGAGTTCATGCCGCATATTTCGCTCGCCTACGGCGTCGAGGAGACGTTTGCGAAGCGCGACGCCGTCGTGGAAGCAGAGAATTTGCTGCTCGGCAAGCCGGTCCGCTTCGACCGCGTCTGCATCGTCGCCTCCGGCAAGGAACTGCCGATCGAGAGCTGGGCCGTCCGCGCCGAAAGCCCGCTTTCAGCGTGAAGCCCACCCGAGGGCAGCCTCCTGTATTCCCTAAAGACGCAGGGTAATTGCATATCGAATTTGTGCGGGCATGACCCCCCAACCCTGTCCTCTTCCCATCGTTCAAACCTGGAGAGAGCGGGGGTGAGGGGCAAAGGATGGTCGCTTCACCCCACCCCGACATAGTGCCGGACCATCGCGGGGTCGGCGCGCAGCTCGGCCACGCCGATCGTCCTGACGCTCCTGCCGTTCTCGATAAAGAGGACGCGGTCGGCGACCGGCAGGACGGCGTCGACGCGCTGCTCGACCAGCAGCGTGGAGACCCCGTGCGCTCTCAACGCCGCCACGGTCTCGCGGATTTTCGCGATCGCCGAGGGCATCAGGCCCTCCGTCGGCTCGTCGAGCAGCAGCACCTTGGGTTCGGTCGCCAGCGCGCGCGCCATGGCCAGCATCTGCTGCTCGCCGCCCGACAGCGTGCCGGAACGCTGCCCGAGCCTTTCGCGCAGCACCGGGAAGAGGTCGAGCACGGCCTCGCGCGTCTCGCTCCCTTTCTGGCGCGTCATCAGTCCGATCTCGATATTTTCCGCGACCGTCAGCTCGGCGAAGAGCCGGCGCCCTTGCGGCACATAGGCGACGCCGTGGCGAGGCACTTCATGCGGCGGAAGTCTGGTCAGTTCCATGCCGTCGAGCAGGATCGAACCGGAAATTGCCCGGACCAGCCCCATGATCGTCTTCAGGAGGGTCGTCTTGCCGGCGCCGTTGCGGCCGAGCAGGCAGAGAACCTCCCCGGATCCCAGTTCCAGGGATACGTCGCGCAGGACCTGTACGCTGCCGTAAGACGCGCCGATTTTCTCCATCTTCAGAAGTTCAGGCATCTGCGGACGCTCCGAGATAGGCGTCCTGCACGGCCCGGTCGTCGCGGATTTCGGCCGGCGTACCTTCGGCGAGGATGCGACCGCGGTCGAAGACGGTGATCCTTTGCGCAAGCTCCATGACGAGCGGCATGTTGTGCTCGATGAGGAGCACGGTGGCATCTTCGGCGATCCGGCGCACGAGCATGACGAAATTTTCGATCTCGCCGTCGGAGAGGCCCTGCGTCGGCTCGTCGAGGATGAGCAGGCGCGGCTTCAGCGCCAGCCCCATCGCGACCTCGAGCAGCCGCTGATGCCCGTAGGCGAGATTGCCGGAAATCTCGCGGGCTCGTTCGGCGAGGCCGGTGCGCTCCAGCGCATCCATCGCGCCCTGCCTGAGGTTCGCCGCGGTCAGTCGCCCCTCATGCAGCAGCGCGCGCTGCACCGACAGCGCGACATTGTCGAAGACGGCCAGTTTCGGAAAGATGGACGTGATCTGGAACGTGTAGGCGATCCCCTTGCGGACGCGCCGGTGCGCCGGAAGCCCGGTTATATCCTCGCCCTCGAAGACAACGCTCCCCGAACTCGGCGCGATCCGGCCGGAGACGAGGCTGACGAAAGTGGTCTTGCCGGCGCCGTTCGGGCCGATGATGGCGCGGATCTCGCCGGCCGGGAGCGTGAAATCCACCCGGTCCACGGCCCTCAGGCCGCCGAAGGAGCAGCTGAGGCCGCGCGTCTCGAGAAGTGGCGTCACGGCAGCCATTGCAGCCATCTTTCCCGCACCGTCCCGAGCACGCCCTTCGGGAAATAGAGGACGAGCAGGATCAGCGCGACGCCGACGAAAAGCAGATAGGCGGTGGTGTAGTTCGAGGTGATATCGACGACATAATACATGAAGAGCGTGCCGAAGAGCGGGCCGAGCACCGTCGCGGCACCGCCGAGCAGGACCCACAGAAGCGGCAGGATCGAATACTGGATGGTGGCGAAGGTGGCGCCGACATAGCCGAACAGGATGGCGTAGGTGGCGCCTGCGGCGGCGCAGAGCGCGCCGGAAAGTACGACCGCCGCCAGCTTGGCGGCGAAGACGTCGTAGCCGAGCATGCGGACGCGCTCCTCGTTCTCGCGGATGGCGACGAGTACCCGGCCGCGCGGCGAACGCACGACGTAGAGCATGACGGCCAGGGCGGCGGCGAACAGGACAAGCGCCGCGAAATAGCGCGTCGCCGGGTCGGTCATGTCGAACGGTCCGATCTGGCGCGCGGCGCGTCTCAGCGAAAAGCCCTGGTCGCCGCCGGTATATTCGTTGAAATAGAGGATCGTCAGGTAGAGCACCTGCGCGAACATGAGCGTGACGATCATGAAGGCGACGCCGGTGGTCCTCAGCGCCAGCAGCCCGATGACGAGCGCCAGCACCGCGCCGCAGGCGATGCCGGCGCCGAGACCTGCGAGGGAGTTCCAGCCGAGCATCGACATGGTCATTCCGGCTCCGTAAAGACCGGCGGAAAAGAACATGGCATGGCCGAGGCTGAGCAGGCCAGTATAGCCGAAGAGCAGGCCGTAGCCCATGGCGAAGACGGCCAGCACCATGACGCGCGAGAAGACGGCGCGGTGGTAGTCCGGCAGGACATACCACAGGCCGGCAAGCACCATGATGACCCCGACATGGAGCAAGATGGAAGGAGTCGGCCGGTCGGTTGTGGTCATCGCGGAGCCTGCCCGAACAGCCCCTGCGGGCGGAAAACCAGCACCAGCGCGACGAACAGCGTCGCCAGCATCTTGGCGAGCGTCGGCGAGAAGAAGACGGCGACGATCCCCTCGGTCAGGCCGATCAGCACCGCCGCCAGGACGGTGCCGCGCAAGGAGCCGAGGCCGCCGATGATGACGACGATGAAGGAGAGCAGCAGCGGATCCGTGCCCATCAGGTAATGCGCCTGCTGGATCGGCACGATCAGCACGGCGGCAAGGGCGGCCAGCATCGCCCCGAGCGCGAAGACGCCGGCATAGACCCGCCCGACCGGGATGCCGAAAGCCTGGGCCGTCTCGCGGTCATATTGCGTGGCGCGCATGACCAGCCCGATCCGCGTGCGCGTCAGCACGTACCAGGTCGCGAGCATGACCAGGACCGAGGCGGCGATGACGGCGAGCTTGTAGCCGGAATAGCCGAACCAGGGCAGCGTGACGCGGAAATCGAAGGGCGCCGGGACGGCGCGCGCCTCCGGCCCGTAGAACATCAGCGCAAGCTGCTCGAAGATGTAGAGCATGCCGATCGTGGCGACGATGGTGGCCTCCGGATCGTATTCCAGCCGTCGGAGCACCAGCCGTTCGGCGACCAGCGCGATGGCGCCGACGACGAGCGGCGCCAGCACCAGGGCGAGCAGAAAGCCGAGTGCCGGGCTGCCTGCGATCATGCTGGAGAACCACCAAGCGAAGACCGCGCCCAGCATGAAGAACTCGCCATGGGCGACGTTGACGATGCGCATGACGCCGAAGACCAGCGACAGGCCGAGCGCCGTCAGCGCCAGCACGGCGGAACTGACGAGGCCTTCGAGAAGTGCGAGCAGGAGGTGGGGTCCGAAGGCCATTCAGACGCTGGCCCTGCTCTGCTCTCTTTCGTAGATCGACCGAGCGATCATATGGGAAACAGGGTCACTTCCCCCTCTCCGCCTCGCTGCGCTCGGCACCTCTCCCCCTGAAGGGGGCGAGGAATGGCGCTCAGTCTGCGGCCGACCTTTCCTCGCCCCCACGAATGTGGGGGAGAGGTGTCGAGGCGAAGCCGAGACGGAGAGGGGGGAGGCGTTGGCGAAAGCCATGAGGTACCCTTCCCGGATCAGATGAACGGCGGCCCATGAAGGTTTAGCGGCAGTTCATACTCCGCTAAAACGCAACTCGCTCACAGCTTCTCGGTCGTGTAGTCCGCTTCCGGCGGATACATGCCATCCTCGATCGAGGTGCGATGCACGACCGTCAGTTTCTTGTCCTTGAACTGCGAGATGTTCTGGTGGCCGAAGCACTGATGCGTCTTGCCGTCGAAGGTCTTGTCGCCCTGCGGATGTTCCTTGCCCTCGGCGAAGGCGGTCATCGCCTCGGTCGCCTCGATCAGCTTCTTCTTGTCGTCCGGACCCTGGTAACCGGCATCCTCCATCGCCTTCTTGATGACGTAGAGTGTCTCCCAGCAGCCGAACATATGGCCGGCCGTCGAGACGTCCTTGGGGTCACCCTTGGCGGCGCCGTTCTCGTCGATGCCGACATGGTCGCGGTAGAATTTCTGGGCCTCGTCCGCATTCGCCTGCAGGTAGCGCGGCGAGCCTTCCCAGAAATGGCTGCCGTCGAGGAATTCGAGGCCGGGCGTCGCCATGTCGACGGCTTCCAGCGAATCGATGAAACCGAAAAGCTGCGGCCCCTTGGAGCCGTAGAACTCGCCCATTTCCTTGACGAAGGTGAGAACGGCCGGGCCGACCATGACGTGGTAGATCACGTCCGTGTCGGACGGGATCTGCGGGAAATAGCGGGTGAACGAGGTTTCGGTCGGCGGGATGGCGATCTGCGCCACCACCTTGCCGCCCGCCTTCTCGATGGAAGGGGGCAGGTTGTCGCGATGATCGTAGCCGAAGGCGTAGTCGGGGAAGATCTGCGTGACCTTCTTGCCGAGATTGCCGGTGATGAAGGGCGCCATCGCCATGACCTGCGACTTCACGTCGGTGATGCCGGGCTGGAAGACGTAGCGGTTCATCTTGCCGGCCGCGACCTGATGGCCCTCGCTCACCACGTAGTAGGGCATCTTGAGATCGCCGGCGGTCGGGCCGTTGGCGATGACGACGTTGGAGAAGAGCGTGCCGAAGACGACGTCCACCTTGTGCTCGGAGGCGAATTTTTCCATCACCTCGGTGCCGCGCTTGGCATCCGTGCCGTCATCCTCGACGATCAACTGGATCTGCCGTCCGTTGATGCCGCCGGCGTCGTTGATCAGTTTCACGGCGGCGTTCGTGGTGCGCTCGTACCAGCGGCCATAGGCGGCGCCGATGCCGGTGCGGTGGCATTCGAATCCGATCTTGATCGGCGCGGAAGACGCCGCCTGCGCATAGCGCACGAAGCCCGGAGCGGTGCCGAGCGCGGCGGCTGCGCCCAATCCTCCGGCAAGTCCTTTCAGCGCCGAGCGCCGCGTCAGCGGTTTCCTCAGGATCAGGCTGGATTTCGTACTCTCGTCGGTCATGACGGTTCCCCTTTTTGTTTGATCCGACCGCATTTTGGGCGTCTCGTCCGCCGTTCCACCCGGACGAAAAATCGCTTGTGTACAAACTAAATCATCAAACATTCCGGCTGGCAATAGAGTGTCACGAATCCCGCAAAACAGCGGCTTGAGGCAATTAGGCGCCGGTCGGGGAAGCAAGAAGCCAAAGGCCGAACGCGGTGTAGAAGACCATCAGCAGAGCGAGCGGGACCTGGCTGAGCAGGGCCTTTCGTCCCGAGCCGTGCAGGCGCCAGGCGACGACATGGGCGACGAGCACGGCCAGCAGATGGCCGGCGATGATGACGGCCGCCTGCGTGTTCCAGATCACCCATGCCGAATCGTAGCCGGCGGTGATGCCGGCATGCACGTGCAGCCCCGCCGTGCCGAACAGGTCCCAGCCCTTCGCCAGCGGGTCGGAGATCGCGGCCAGCGCGTATTGCGAGTTGACGAGGATCTCGGTGAGATTGTGCGCGATGTGGTAGGCGAGCGAGATCGGGATGATCGACCAGGCGAGCGCTCCCGTCGCTCGCCGGAAGGGGATGGCGTCGCCGGAGAGCCGCTGTCCCAGCCACACGGCCAGCAGAAAGACGCCGATCAGCGCGGCCGCCATGCCGACCAGGCCGGCCGTGTTGACCCCGATCACTGCCGAACGGCCGGGAAATTCGAGCGGATTGACGCCGACGAAGCCGAGCCATGCGAAGGTGCGCGACAGGCCGTCGAAGGAAACCGAACTCAGCGCCAGGAGCAGGAAAACGACGCCGCTCGGCGGCAGCGTTTCCGCCGAGGCCAGCCGCGCGCCGGGGAGGGCGCAATCGATCGGCCGGTCACGCGTCTGGCCTTCCCCGGCGTCGCGCCCGACAAGCAGCGCGAGGCGGGAGATCATGAGGAAGAAGGCCGAAAGGCATTCGCCATGCCGCATCCAGGCGCGGTAGCCGAAGACGAGCGCGGCGAGGAGATTGGCGAGGTAGTAGACAAGCAGGATGGTCGCCAGCCGGCCGGGATCCTCCGGCGCCGGATAGACCAGTTCGAGCCATGCGAAGGCGAGAAAGAGGATGGCGGCCGGCCAATAGGCGAGACCTCCGGGCAGCGTCGCGTCGGTTTGTTCCGCGATTTTCCTGCCGGTGAGCGCAGCGAGCAGGCGCCAGGGGCCGTACCAGGGATTGATCCAGAACCAGACGTCGCCGACCAGCCCCTCGACGATCGCCAGCGCGCCCCAGAGCATGGTCCAGAAGACGAGCGGCAGCGGGTTGGAAAGCGGATCGCGGCTGCCCCAGTATCCGGCGGCGACGAGCGCCAGAAAGACCGCGCAGGAAATCCATGAGAGCAGGAGCCGCCATTCGATCGGTGCGGAAAAGAGCTTCATGCGCCATGCCGCCAGGCGGTCGAGCGGGCCGGGCGGCACGGCGGCGAGGATGGCGAAGCTCAGCGCCACCGCAAACGCCCCGCCGGCGAGATAATAGCCGGTCGGCAGCAGAAGCACGAAGCCGCTGTCGCCGGCATGGGCGAAGGCGGGCGCGGCCTGGAGCAGCGCAAGGCCGCCCAGCATGACCGTCCCGCCGAAACGCCTGATCCCGCCCTGCCGCATATACCGCCCCGGATTGCCTTCCGCGTATTACGCCGGGCTGGGCGCCCGACGTCAATCCGCGGCAGCGCCCACCATGCCGCATGGACGCGGTGTGGCGTCCGGCCTAAGAATGCCGCCAGAGGAAGGGGTCCATGCGTTTCGGCTTGCCTGCCCGGCAGATTCTGGTGCGCCTCGCCTGTGCGCTGTCGCTGGCGCTGCTGGCCTTCGGCCACCAGCCGCCCATGCTGCCGCGCGTCGGCACGCTCGCGATTGCCGCCCACGCCTTCCCGGACGGCTCTCAGCCCGTCATCTGCCTGACCGACACCGCCGGCAAGGGCGACCGGTCACAGGCGTCCGGGCATGGCTGCGACGCTTGCCGCATCTCCTCCTCCTTCTTCCTGCATCTGCCGGATTGTCCGGTTCCGGCCATGTACGGCAAGGCGGAAAGCCTGCCGCCGCTGCCGGCGTCGCCGCTCGTGGCCCGCGCCGCCTATCCGCCCTCGGCGCCGCCGCAGGCCCCACCCCTTTCGGCGTGACCGGACGGCGGGAACCCGTCCCGCCATTTCCCATCCAATCATTCAATCCGGACGGTTCGGCTCGCCGCGACCGTTCGATGATCGCAGGCCGGATGCGCACGCGTCGGTCTGCAAGGAGACCAAAATGCTGAAAGTCATCCTCCTGGCCGCCGCCGGTACGCTCTTCGCCGGCACGGCCTTCGCCCATGTGACGCTGGAACAGGGCGAAGCCAGGGTCGGCGCGGGCTACAAAGCCGTCTTCCGCGTGCCGCATGGCTGCGCGGGCTCTGCTACCGTCAAGCTCCGCGTCCAGGTTCCCGAGGGCTATATAGGCGTGAAGCCGATGCCGAAGCCCGGCTGGAAGCTCGACGTGGTCAAGGGCAAGTACGACAAGACCTACAAGGCCTATGGCCATCCGATCAGCGAGGGCGTCAAGGAGATCGACTGGACCGGCAATCTGCCCGACGACTACTATGACGAGTTCGTCATGAGCGGCTATCTCGCGGATTCGCTTCCCGTCGGCGAGATGCTCTATTTCCCGGTCGTGCAGGAATGCGAAAAGGGTACCGCGCGCTGGATCGAGAAGCCGGCGGCGGGCGGCGACCCGGATTCGGTCGAGCATCCGGCCCCCGCCGTCAAGCTGCTGCCGAAGAACTAAGGGACAGAGCCGGGCCGTGGCCAGCGCAGCCAATATCAACGCCGTCATCCTCGGGCTCGTCCCGAGGATCTGCCGTGGCCGCCGGTCATTGCCGTGGCCGCCGACACCCTGTTCTATCGGGGCGGTCGTGGTTGCGCGAACCAAGGCAGATCCTCGGGACAAGCCCGAGGATGAAGGCGATACGCCTGTCGTCGAAGTTCGGCGTTTCGTACGAGCCCTTGTTGCCGCGTTGCTGTTGAGTGCCTTCCTCGCAGGCCAGGCTTTCGCCCACGCGGCGCTCGTCGCCTCCGACCCGGCCGATGGTGCGGTTCTGGCCAAGGCGCCGACGGAATTGTCGCTGACCTTCGACGAACCGGTGTCCCCGCTCATCCTCAAGCTCGTGGAGCCGGACGGGCGGGCGGCTCCGCTCGGCAAGCCCAAGCTCGACGGCAACCGGCTCCTCGCCGACACGCCGCCGGGTCTCGGCACAGGAAGCTATGTGCTTTCCTGGCGTGTGATCTCGGAAGACGGGCATCCCGTCGGCGGCGCCGTCGTCTTTTCGATCGGCATGCCGAGCGCGGGGGCGGCCGTGGAAGCGACGGAAGCGATCGACTGGCCGCTGCGGGCCGCCATTTGGCTCTGCCGGGTGCTGATCTATCTCGGGCTCTTCATCGGCGTCGGCGGCGCTTTTTTCCTTGCCTGGGCCGCGCCCGATATACGCGCCTCGCGCTCCTTCATCGCCGGGGCCTGCATGGCGGGTCTCGTGGCGATGGGGCTGTCGCTCGGCTTCCTCGGCGTCGACGCGCTCGATCTCGGCTTCGAATCGCTGACCGAGGCCAAGACGTGGGAGACCGCGCTTTCGACCAGCTACGCGCTCACCGCATTGTTCGGATCGCTTTCGATGCTGCTGGCGCTCCTGGCGCTGCATTCCCCAAAACCGGGTGAGGCGAGGCTCCTATCCACCCTTGGCCTGATCGGCGTCGGGCTGGCGCTCGCATCGAGCGGGCATGCGGCGACCGCCGATCCGCAATGGCTGATGCGGCCGGCCGTCTTCGTCCACACACTGGCCGTCGCGTTCTGGGTCGGCGCTCTGGCGCCGCTCGCGGCGCTGTTCGCCAAGGACAATGCGGCGGCGCAGCCGGCGCTCGCGCGCTTTTCGGCGCTTATCCCCTATGTGCTGGCCGCCCTGCTCGCGGCAGGCGTCGTGCTGGCCTTCATTCAGGTCGGTCATGTCGAGGCGCTATTCTCGACGCTCTATGGCCGCGTGCTCCTCGCCAAGCTGGCGCTGGTCGCGCTCCTGCTCGCACTCGCCGCTTTCAACCGCTGGCGACTGACGAAACCCGCTCTAGCCGGCGATGCGCGGGCCAAAAGGGGCTTCGCCCGTTCCGTCGTTGCCGAAATCGTGCTGGTGACGGCGGTGCTCGGCTGCGTCGCGCTCTGGCGCTTCACGCCGCCGCCGCGCGCGCTCGCGGCCGAGTTGCCCGCGCCGCCGGTTTCCGTCCATCTCCACTCCGACCGGGCGATGGCAAGCCTGACGCTGTCGCCCGGCCGCGCCGGGCCCGTCGCCGTCTCGGCCTTCATCGTCGGCGGCGATCTCGAGCCGCTCGACGCGAAGGGAGTCACGCTCTCCTTCTCCCTGCCTTCGGCCGGCATCGAGCCGATAAGGCGGGAAGCCAGGAAGATCGACCAGGGCCAATGGCGCGTCGACGGCCTCCGCCTTCCCGTCGCCGGAAACTGGGACGTGTCGGTCGATATCCTGATCTCGGATTTCGAAAGCGTGACGCTGAAATCGAAGATCACGCTGCGCTGAGCGGGCAGCCGCTTTGCACGGACGGGTCGGCCATGCGAAAAGCTCCCGACAGCTTCACGAGGCGCGCATGGCCGGGGAAAACCAGGAAAGATCCTACCTGATCGGCCACGCCTCGGTCGCGGCGCGGCCGCTGGAACCGGCGCTCTATCCGGTGTCGACTCCGATCGGCAATCTCGGCGACATCACGCTGAGGGCGCTCGAGACGCTCGCCGCCGCTGATATCGTCGCGGCGGAGGACACGCGCGTGACGCGCGTGCTGCTCGACCGCTACGGCATCCGGCGGCGGGTGGTGGCCTATCACGAACATAATGAGGAAGAAGCCGGGCCGCGCCTGATCGCGGCGCTGAAGGAAGGCCGCAGCGTCGCGCTCGTTTCCGACGCCGGCACGCCGCTCGTCTCCGATCCGGGCTACCGGCTGGTCGCCGCGGCGCTGGAGGAAGGCTTGCGCGTCGTGCCGATACCGGGTGCGTCGGCAGTGCTGGCGGCGCTGACGCTGTCGGGCCTGCCGTCCGACACCTTTTTGTTTGCCGGCTTCCTTCCGGTGAAGGAAGGGCAGCGGCAGGCGCGCCTGGAATCGCTTGGGCGCGTGCCGGCCACGCTGATCTTCTTCGAATCGCCGCGCCGGCTCGCCGCCAGCCTTGCCGCGATGGCCGGTGCTCTCGGCGGAGCGCGTCCGGCGGCAGTGACGCGGGAACTGACCAAGGCCTTCGAGGAACGCCGCGCCGGCACGCTCGAGGAGCTTGCCGCGCATTATGCCGAGGCCGGCGCGCCGAAGGGCGAGGTCGTGGTCTGTGTCGGGCCGCCGCTTGCCCAGGCCGCGGAAGACATGGACATCGACAGGCTGCTTCTTTCGCTCGCGGCCGAAATGCCGGCCTCGAAGGCCGCCGCCGAGGCGGCGCGGATGACGGGCGAGCAGAAACCCGCTCTCTACAGGCGCCTTATCGAACTGAAGGGAAGATCCGGTGGCGGATGAGAATCGCTTCCGCGCCTATCGCCGGGGCCATCGCGGCGAGCGGCTGGCGGCGCTCGCGCTCATGCTCAAGGGTTTTAGGATCGTCGCGCGCCGATACAGGACGAAGCTCGGCGAGATCGACCTGATCGCCAGGCGCGGCGACCTGGTGCTGATCGTCGAGGTCAAGGCGCGGCCGACGCTGATCGCGGCGATGGAGGCGCTGACACGAACCTCGGAGCGGCGCATCGAGGCGGCGGCCGACCTCTGGCTTTCGCGCCAGCCGGATCACGGCAGCCTTTCGGTGCGTTTCGACATGGTAGCCGTGCTGCCCCGGCGATGGCCGGTGCATGTCGAGAATGTCTTCCAGGGGGGAAACTAGCCTTCGCGACTATCGACGCCGCGTGACTCGCATCGGCAGGCCGCCCTGCGGTTGCGTCGTCAGTTTCTGGACCGGCCATGGCTTCGTCTCCGCCACCGTGTCGAAGCGGTAGCGCGACATCAGCACGCCGAGCGCGATCATCGCCTCCTGCATGGCGAAGCTGGCCCCGATACACACCCGCGGACCGGCGCCGAAGGGGAGATACTGGAAGCGGTCTATCCTGTCGCGCGCGCCCGGCGCGAAGCGGGCCGGGATGAAGGCTTCGGGATTGTCCCAGAGCGCCCGGTGGCGGTGCACCGTCCACGGCATGACGAGCACCTGGGTGCCCTTGCGGATGACGAGGTCCTGATAGGAATCGTCCTCGACCGCCTCGCGGTTGATCGAAGGCGCCGGCGGATAGAGCCTCAGCGCCTCCTCGAAGGCGGCGCGGGCAAGCGGCATCTTCTCCAGCCACGCAACCGGACCCGCGCCGCTCGCCATCAGGGCGTCGATCTCGGCCTCGATCGGCTCGCGTTCCCATGGGCTCTCGGCAAGGCAATAGAGCGTCCAGCCCAGCGCGCGCGCCGTCGTCTCGTGGCCGGCGCCGATGAAAGTGATGATGTTGTCCTCGATCTCCGCCCGCGTCAGCCCGCCGGGGGCCTGCGCGCGCAAGAGCAGGGTCAGGAAATCCTCAGGCGTTCCGGCCGGGTCGCGCGCCAGCCGCGCCTTCCTCATCGTCATCGTGTCGGCGACGATCCTGCGGAAGAAGCCCAGCGAATTGCGGCCGAGCAGGCGGGTGATCCGCGGCAGCCAGTCCGGCGCGCCGAGGAGGTCGAGCGGATCGACACGGCCCATCGTCTCGAACAGGCGGTCGACCTGCCTGGCGAAGCCGCCGGGCTCGCTTGCGATCTCGCCGGAAAACAGCGTCTCGGCCAGGATGTCGTAGGTCAGCGCCGTCATGTCGCGCGACAGGTCGGCGACGCCGCCTTCCTCATAGCGCTGGGCGAACTCCTCGGCGCGCCTCAGCATCGGTTCGGCGAAGCCGTGGATGTGGCGCGGCGTGAACACCGGCGCCATCGCCTTGCGCGAACGGCGCCAGACCTCGCCTTCCGCCGTCAGCAGCCCGTCGCGCAGGATCGGGCGCAGGATCTTCTGGCGCACGCGCGCCATCTTGTAGTTCCCGGCATTCTCCACGAGCACGCGGCGTATGAGGCCCGGATCGTTGGCGATCACCAGCGGCCCGCCGATGCCCGAGACCGATATCCATTTCTCGTTGTAGGATGGCTCACCCCACAATTCGAGCGGGTTGCGATAGACGATCCGGATCATCTCGAGCGTCGAAGGCGGGGATGTACGCGGCTTCGGCGCCGGCGGCACGAAAGGGGTGGGTGTGGCGTCCATGGCGGGCTTCCTTACGCCCGAATGTAGGTGCGCGGGAGGCGGCCGTCCACGCCATGCGAGTTCAGGCGTAGTGCCGCATCAGCCAGAGACCGAAGAAGAGCAAGCCTATCGAAACGGCGAGAGAAAGTGCCACGTAAAGCGCGCAGAGACCGATAGCGCCGCGCTCCCACAGGACGGCGACGTCGAGCGAGAAGGAGGAAAAGGTGGTGAACCCGCCGAGGATGCCGGTGGTCAGGAAAAGCCTGAAATGCTGGCCGGCCGCGCCCTTCTGCGCGAACCAGCCGGCAAGCAGGCCCATGACCAGCGAG
This sequence comes from Rhizobiales bacterium 65-79, assembly GCA_001896885.1. Classification (GTDB taxonomy): domain Bacteria; phylum Pseudomonadota; class Alphaproteobacteria; order Rhizobiales; family Rhizobiaceae; genus Mesorhizobium_L. The sequence goes on from MKRJ01000013.1 coordinate 39,437, forward strand.
CCGACGATGTTGACCGTCAGCGTGCCATAGGGAAAACCGGTTCCCAGCAAGCGCATGCCGAGCGTGTTGACGCCGTGACGCAAGGCGCCGCCGACGCCGGCGCCCACGAAAACGATCAGGAAATTCATAGGCCCCATTCCTCTCCATACGATGCGGGCAGGCTGCGGAGAGGGCCGCTCGATGCTCCCGCCCACGCAGCGCGCCCTGGCAGGAGTCATCAGCCTTTTCGGCGGTTGTCGGGGGAACCCCATCCCTATCGGGCGAGAATTAGCCGAAAGGAAGCCTCCGGTCAAAGGCGGCCCTGAAGCTTTTGCGCCACCCGGTTTCCGGAAAGCGCGAGGCACCGCCCGGAAGACCCGACAAAACAGGCGCGCGGCCCGTGGAAACGCCGGGAAAATTTGGAAAAACGGCCGGAAATGCCTATATTCAAGCCATCATCATATGCGTGATTCGGCGGGTTTTTCCGGCATCGGATCGCAAGCATCCGAACGAAAGATTTACATGAACGAAACGCCCGAAATCCTCCCCGGCGAACCGGCCGAATATGGTGCCGATTCCATCAAGGTCCTCAAGGGCCTCGATGCGGTGCGCAAGCGGCCCGGCATGTATATCGGCGACACGGATGACGGGTCCGGCCTGCATCACATGGTCTATGAGGTTGTGGACAATGCCATCGACGAGGCGCTCGCCGGCCATGCCGACCTCGTCACGGTGACGCTCAACCCGGACGGGTCGTGCACGGTCACCGACAATGGCCGCGGCATTCCGACGGAAATCCATTCCGGCGAGGGCATCTCGGCCGCCGAGGTCATCATGACCCAGCTCCATGCCGGCGGAAAATTCGACCAGAATTCCTACAAGGTTTCCGGCGGCCTGCACGGCGTCGGCGTCTCGGTGGTGAACGCGCTCTCGGTCTGGCTCAAGCTGAAGATCCGCCGCAAGGGCCGCATCCACGAAATGTCCTTCACGCACGGCGTCGCCGACGCGCCGCTTCGCGAGACGGGCGACGCCGCCCAGGAGACGGGGACGGAGGTCACGTTCCTTCCCTCGCCCGAGACCTTCACCATGACGGAGTTCGACTATCCGACGCTGGAGCACCGGCTGCGCGAACTGGCCTTCCTCAATTCCGGCGTGCGCATCATCCTCAGCGACCGCCGCCACGCCGACCTCAAGCAGCAGGAACTGCACTACGAAGGCGGGCTGATCGAATTCGTGAAATATCTCGACAAGGCCAAGAAGCCGCTGGTCCCGGAGCCGATCTCGATCTCGCGCGAGCGCGACGGCGTCACGGTCGAGGTCGCCATGTGGTGGAACGACAGCTACCACGAGAACGTGCTCGCCTTCACCAACAACATCCCGCAGCGAGACGGCGGCACGCATCTCGCCGGCTTCCGCGGCGCGCTGACCCGGCAGATGACGGGCTACGCGGAAAATTCCGGCCTGACCAAGAAGGAGAAGGTCTCACTCACCGGCGACGACTGCCGCGAGGGGCTGACGGCGGTGCTCTCGGTGAAGGTTCCGGACCCGAAATTCTCCTCGCAGACCAAGGACAAGCTGGTCTCCTCGGAGGTCCGCCCGGTCGTGGAGAACTTCGTCAACGAGGAACTCGGGGCTTGGCTGGAAGAGCATCCGGCGGAAGCCAGGGCGCTGGTCGGCAAGATCGTCGAGGCAGCCGCGGCGCGCGAGGCGGCGCGGAAAGCTCGCGAGCTGACAAGGCGCAAGGGCGCGCTCGACATCACCTCGCTGCCCGGCAAGCTCGCGGACTGCCAGGAGCGCGATCCGGCCAAGTCCGAGATCTTCATCGTCGAGGGCGATTCGGCCGGCGGCTCGGCCAAGGGCGGCCGCTCGCGCCAGAACCAGGCGATCCTGCCGTTGCGCGGCAAGATCCTCAACGTCGAGCGGGCGCGCTTCGACCGCATGCTCTCCTCCGACATGATCGGCACGCTGATCACGGCGCTCGGCACCTCGATCGGCAAGGACGAGTTCGACGCCGACAAGCTGCGCTACCACAAGATCATCATCATGACGGACGCGGATGTCGACGGCGCCCATATCCGCACGCTGCTGCTCACCTTCTTCTTCCGGCAGATGCCGGAACTGATCGAGCGCGGGCACCTCTATATCGCCCAGCCGCCGCTCTACAAGGTTACCCGCGGCAAGAGCGCGCAATACATCAAGGACGAGCAGGCCTTCGAGGATTATCTGATCGGCACCGGGCTCGAGGAAACCTCGCTGGAGCTTGGCTCGGGCGAGGTACGTGCCGGACAGGACCTGCGCGCCGTGGTCGGCGACGCGCTGACGGTCCGCTCCCTCCTGAACGGGCTGCATTCGCGCTACAACCGCTCGGTCGTGGAGCAGGCGGCGATCGTCGGCGGCCTGAACGCGGAAGTGCTTTCCGATCCGGGCCGCGCCGACGCCATGGCGAAACGCATCGCCGAGCGGCTCGACATGATCGCCGACGAGACGGAGCGCGGCTGGCAGGGCCGGGTCAATCCCTCCAACGAGGGCACGGGCGGCTACATATTCGAGCGCACCGTGCGCGGCGTTCGCGAAATCGCGGTGCTGGACGCGGCGCTCATCGGCTCGACCGACGCGCGCGCGCTCGACCGCCACGCGCCGCGCCTGCGGGAGGTCTATGAGGGCCGGGCCGTGCTGAGGCGCAAGGAAACCGCCGAACCCATCACCGGCCCGATAAAGCTGCTGGAAGCGGTTTTCGCCACCGGCCGCAAGGGGCTCACCATGCAGCGCTACAAGGGCCTTGGCGAGATGAACGCCGAGCAGCTCTGGGAGACGACGCTCGATCCGGCGGCGCGCTCGCTGCTACAGGTGAAGGTGAACGACGCGACGGATGCCGATTCCCTGTTCTCGCGGCTGATGGGCGACGATGTCGAGCCGCGCCGCGAGTTCATCCAGGACAACGCGCTGTCGGTGGCCAACCTCGACATCTGAGGCGGCCGAACCGCCGGTATTCCCCGGAAGCGGAATTCCGGTATCCGACGCTTTTGCCCGGTCCGGCCGGGCGCGCGGATCGCGAACGGGAAAGACAGATGGCAGATAGCGACACCGGAAAAGTGACGCCGCTCAGGCCGAGGCGCCCTTGCCCCGAATGCGGCAAGCCCTCCTCGCGCGAGCACTATCCGTTCTGCTCGAAGCGGTGCAAGGACGTCGATCTCAATCGCTGGCTGTCCGGAAGCTACGTGATCCCCGGTCGCGAGGAAGAAGACGAGGTAAGTGGCGAGCCTGCTTCGAAGCCCTCGGGCCAGGAATAGAGCGGTTCAGGAATCCGGAGCTTTTCCGGTCAGGCGACCTGCTCGACATGCTGCACTTCGGGAATGAAGTGGCTGAGCAGGTTCTGGATGCCGTGCTTGAGCGTCGCGGTGGACGACGGACAGCCCGAACAGGCGCCCTTCATGTTGAGGAAGACGGTGCCGTTCTCGTAGCCGCGGAAGGTGATGTCGCCGCCGTCCTGGGCGACGGCGGGGCGGACGCGGGTGTCGAGCAGTTCCTTGATCGTCAGGACGATCTCCTCATCTTCCTTGTCGTAGAATTCCTCTCCCGACTCGCCGTGCGCCTGGCCTTTGCTGTCCGTAGCGGTGGCAAGCACCGGCTCGCCGCTCATGAAATGCTCCATGATGGCGCCGAGCACGGCAGGCTTCAGATGCTGCCATTCCGCGCCCTCGACAGTGACGGCGATGAAATCGTAGCCGAAGAAGACGCCGCGCACGTTCGGTACGGCGAACAGCCGCGCGGCCAGCGGCGAAGCCTCTCCGGCGCTGTCGGCGTCGCGGAAATCAGCCGTGCCCTCGGGCATGACGACCTTGCCCGGAAGAAATTTCAGCGTCGCCGGGTTCGGCGTGGATTCGGTCTGGATGAACATTCGTGCGATCCGATCTGGGCGTTTCCATCCTAAAATAGGCTGCCGCCGCCCGCTTCACAAGCGCCGACGGCTGATGCGGCGAGGAACCTCAGGCGAGGCTTTCGATATCCTCGTCCGAGAGGTTCTGCGGCACCACGGTGACCGGGATAGGAAAGGCCGCGGTCTTGCCGGCGATCGAGGAGACGAGCGGTCCCGGGCCTTCCTTGGACGATCCCGCCGCCAGCACCAGGATGGCGATGTCCTGGTCTTCCTCGATCAGCTTCGTGATTTCGTCGGTCGCCGCGCCCTCGCGAATGATCAGTTCCGGCTCGATGCCGAGCTTTTCCCTGACTTTCGAGGCGAATTTGTCGAGCGCGGCCTTGGCGGCCGCCACCGCTTCCTCGCGCATGATCTGCTCGACGCCGAGCCATTGCTTGAAATCGCCGGCGTCGACCACGAAGAGCAGCACCAGCCCGCCGCCCGTCGCCTTGACGCGGTAGGCGGCGTAAGCCACCGCACGCTCGCATTCCGGCGTTTCGTCGATGACGGCCAGGAATTTGCGGCGGTGGCCCGCCTCATGACTCAGGCGCTTGGAAACCATGGAATGTCCCTTGCTGCGGACGTGGCGACCAGCCGCCCGCGACCCGCCAAGGCTAGCGAGCCGACGGGCGCCGCGTCAATCGTCCAGGAGTCCGACGATCCGCCGCACGGTCTTCATCGTGGCCTCGGCGAGCATGCCGGCGCGCTCGCCCCCATCGCGCAGGACGGCGTCGATATGGGCCGGATCGGCCATCAGGCGGCGCATTTCGGCGGCGATCGGGGCCAGTTTCTCGACGGCGAGGTCGGCCAGAGCCGGCTTGAAGACGGAGAATTGCCGGCTGCCGAACTCGGCGATGACCTTCTCCTTCGTCGTATCGGCGAGCGCGGCGTAGATGCCGACGAGGTTCTGCGCCTCCGGCCGATCCTTCAGGCCGGTCAGTTCGGACGGTAGCGGCTCCGGATCGGTCTTGGCCTTCTTGATCTTCCGGGCGATCGCATCGGCATCGTCCGTCAGGTTGATGCGAGACAGATCGGACGGGTCCGATTTCGACATCTTCTTCGAGCCGTCGCGCAGGCTCATGACGCGCGTCGCCTCGCCCTCGATCAGCGGTTCGGTCAGGGGGAAATAGCCGTTCACCTTCTCCTCGCCGACCGCCATCTCGACCCCGACGCCGAGTTCGGCGATCCGTTTCGAGAAATCGTTATTGAACTTCTGGGCGATGTCGCGCGTCAGTTCCAGATGCTGCTTCTGGTCGTCGCCGACCGGCACGTGGGTCGCGCGATAGACGAGGATGTCGGCCGCCATCAGGTCCGGATAGGTGAACAGGCCCACCGAGGCGTTCTCGCGATCCTTGCCGGCCTTTTCCTTGAATTGCGTCATGCGGTTCAGCCAGCCCATGCGAGCCACGCAATTGAATATCCAGGTGAGCTCGGCATGCTGCATGACCCGGGACTGGTTGAAGACGATATGCTTCTTCGGGTCGATGCCGGCGGCGAGATAGGCGGCCGCGATGGCGCGCGTCTGGTCGGGCAGGTCCTCGTGGACCAGCGTCGCCGTCAGCGAATGCATGTCGACCACGCAATAGATGCAGTCGTGGCTTTCCTGCAGGGCGACGAATTTGCGGATGGCGCCGAGATAATTGCCGAGATGGAGATTGCCGGTCGGCTGGACACCGGAAAAGACAAGGGGCTTGAAGGACATCGAACGTTTCCTCGTGGCTTGTGGAGGGCCGTTTCGCGCGCGGCGAAATTCCTGGACGGGCGCTTATGGACGATGGCGCGGCGGGGGGCAAGAGGCTTGAAGCATTCGCCGCCCTCGGCGCGAACAGTGGAGTGACGATCCGAATTGCCATAGAATTCGACAGGATCGCAGGTGGTTTGGCAGATGACGGACAGAACGGAGACGTCCGCGCAAGAGACCGACCGGCACGCCGAAACGCCGTCGGAGACCGGTGAGAATTGAACTCGCCGGCGCGGATCCACCGGCGCTTCGGCAAGGATCAGGTTGATCGAACGGCATTCGGTCGGTCCCGCCGAAGGGAACCTTTCCGCCGCAGGCGCATCCAATGACGCGCATGGAGGTCGTCATGGCACAGCCAAGCGTGGAATCGACAGGCACAGCCTTGCAGTCCGACATGGTGCTGGTGGAGCGGGCGTTGGCGCGCGACGCGGATGCCTGCCGCCTTCTCATCAGGACCCATAACCAGCGTCTCTACCGGTTAGCCCGCAGCATCCTGCGCAACGACGGCGAGGCGGAGGATGCGGTGCAGGAGGCCTATATGCGCGCCTTCGCGCATCTGGAAAGCTTCCGGGGCGATTCGGCGCTCTCGACCTGGCTCTCGCGCATCGTCATCAACGAGGCGCTCGGCCGGTTGCGCAACCGCCGCCGGACCGGCGCGGTGGTCATGCCGGAAAGCGGCCGGCACGATCCGGGCGGCGAGGCCCGCATCATTCCCTTCCCCCTAGGATCGAGTGAGGCCGACCCGGAGCGCACGATGGCACAAAGGCAGATACTCACCCTCGTCGAGCGCGCGACGGACGAACTGCCCGAAATCTACCGCACCGTCTTCGTCGCCCGCGTGATCGAAGGGCTGAGCCTCGAGGAGACAGCCGACCTGCTCGGGATCAGGCCCGAGACGGTAAAGACCCGGCTGTTCCGGGCGCGCCGGCTTGTCCGCGAGACGATCGAAAAGGAGGTCGGGCCGGTGCTGATGGACGCATTTCCCTTTGCCGGCCGCCGCTGCGACCGCTTGACCCGGGCGGTGATGCTGCGCCTCGGCCTGGAGGAATGATTTCGGGAACCTTTCTTCCCCGCATGCATCGAATGGCCGTCAGCAACCAACATATCCGTGGCATCGCCACGGAGGGAGACAGAGCCATGGCCATCCGAATGACCGCGGTGCTCGCCGCTTCGTGCCTTTTCCTGGCGGGATTGCCCGCATGGGCCGCCGGGAAGCCGACCGATCCGCAGATCGCCCATATCGCCTACACCGCCGGCGAGATCGACATCGAAGCGGCGAAGCAGGCGATCAGGAAGGCGAAGGACAAGGACGTCAAGGCGTTCGCCGAAGACATGCTGCGCGACCATGAGGCCGTCAACAAGCAGGCGCTGGCACTGGTGAAGAAGCTCAAGGTGAAGCCGGAGGACAACGCCACGAGCAAGGCCTTGGCCAAGGCGGCGAAGGCGGAGCGCGCCAGGCTCGCCGGGCTGAAGGGCGCGGCCTTCGACAAGGCCTATATCGCCAACGAGGTCGCCTACCACAAGCAGGTGAACGGCGCGCTGAAGGACGTTCTCATCCCCTCGGCAAGCAACGCCGAACTGAAGAGCCTGCTGGAAACCGGCCTCAAGATTTTCCAGGGCCACGAAGAGCACGCCGAGCATGTCCAGGCCGAACTCAAATAGGACGAACGTCGCCTCGCCGCGGTGGGTCTTGCCGCTCGCCGTGGCGTTCGCGCTCGGGACGGCTTCCATCCCGGCGCGCGCCGAGACGATCACGGTGACGATCGAAAATCTGGTCTTCTCGCCGACCGACATAGAGGCCAGGGTCGGCGACACGGTTCTGTGGGTCAACGAGGACATCCTCGCCCATACCGCCACCGCGAAGGGCGACTGGGACGTGATGATCCAGCCGAAGAAATCGGCGAGCCTGGTTCTGAAGAAGGCAGGCCGGTTCGACTATTTCTGCCGCTTCCATCCCAACATGAAGGGCCACATCACGGTCTCGCCGTGATGTGGTTTGCGTTCGGGCCGGCGGTACCGATCGGCCCGATCGCCTGACGGGGACGTCACCCTCAAGTGCGGATGCGCGCTTCCTCGATAAATGTCTTGACGTCAAGATAGTTCCGTTCTATTATCTTGACATCAAGATAACGGACGAATGCCGTGACCCAGACCAACCTCGAATCGGACGATGTGGACCATTTCGTCGCCCAGCGCCGGCGGGAAAGCCCCGACATCGATGCCGAACCGATGTTGATCTTCGGCCGCATCAACCGGATCGCGGCGCGCATGGCGCCACATATGGAGGGGCTCTTCGCCGGCCATGGGCTGGAGCGCGGGGAATTCGACGTGCTCGCCACCCTGCAGCGAAGCGGGCCGCCATACACGCTGTCGCCGACCGAGCTCTACACATCCCTGATGATATCGTCGGGCGGCCTCACGCACCGCCTGAAGCAGTTGGAGAAGGCTGGCCTCATCCGCCGCGTGCCTTCTCCGGCCGACGGGCGCAGCATACTCGTGCAGATGACCGAGCAAGGCTACGCCCGCACGAGACAGGCTTTCGCGGAAGACATGGGCCTTGAAATGAAGTGGCTCCAGACCCTCCAACCCGATGAGCGGAAGGCCCTCGCCGCATTGTTGCGAAGGCTCTATGCCGCCATGCCCGTTTATCCCGGCAACGCACCGCCTGGCTGACCGGGCCGCCTATGCCATCCATCCAGAATATTCGGTTCTGCCGGACCATCCATCCGGCAGAGGCCGGCAGCTTTTTGCCGCCCGCAGGAGAACCGTCATGACCATTTTCACCGAGATATCCGCGCTTGCGGCCCGCCCCCGCGGCCACACCGCCTTCATCCTGCTGATCACGGTCGGAACCCTTCTCGCCGCCGCCGTCCTGCTGTCCAAGCTCGCGGCCGAGCAAGGCGCGCCGATGCTCTGGTACCTGACCGCGGCGATGAGCGGCTCAGGCGTCGTGCTCTTCGCGACTTCCCGAGGCGCCGCAGCTGCGCCCGATCGGGCGCCCACGCTGACCTACAGTCTTGTCGCCGGCGGCCTCCTGGCGCTCGGTAGCGCGCTCGGCTATCTCTCGGTCGAGCGGGTCGGCGCCTCCTTCGTGGCGCTGGCGATGGCCTTCCCGACGATGATGACATACCTCCTGTCGCTCGCCCTCGGCATGGATCGCTTCGATCGCGGCCGCCTGGCGGGCGTCGGGGCCGGACTTGCCGGCGGATTGATCCTCGCTCTCGGAAAGGGCATCGGTGCCGCGCCCGCGGACGTGCCGGCGCTCGTCATGGTCTGCCTCATGCCCGCGGTGCTGGCGATCGGCAATATCTACCGTACGCGTTTCTGGCCGCGCGGGGCCATGCCGCGTCTGCTGGCGGGGCAGATGCTCCTCTGCGGGGGCGGCGCTTGTCCTGCCGGTCGCCATCTGGCGGCACGGGCTGCACAGCCTTTCGCTGCTCGCCGGCCCGGCCCTGCTTGCCACGACCCTCGTCGCGATCCTTTCCTTCTCGCTGCAATATGTCGCCTTCTTTCGTCTGCAGCAGATCGCGGGGCCCGTCTATCTCAGCCAGATCGGCTCGGTCGCGGCGCTCCTCGGTGCGCTCGTTGCGATTGTCGTGCTCGGCGAGCATATGCAAGCGGGTTTCGCCGGGGCGGCGGTCCTGATCGTGACCGGCATCGCCATTTTCCAGTACAGTTCCAACCGCCATGCATGAGGAGAGCAAGGATGAACACGCCTACTCTTTCCGAAAGCGCCTTTCCGGTGTTCCGCCGCTGGCCTGCCGTGCATCCGGATCGGCTCCAGATCTTCGGCGCGCCTACCCCGAACGGCGTCAAGGTCTCGATCATGCTGGAGGAAACCGGGCTGTCCTATGAGGCCCATCGCGTCGATATCATGGCAGGCGACCAGCACACCGAGGAATTCCTGTCGCTCAATCCGAACGGCAAGATACCGGCGATCGTCGACCCGCACGGCCCGGAGGGAAAGCCCTTCGCGCTCTGGGAGTCCGGCGCGATCCTGATCTATCTGGCGGAAAAGACCGGCCGCTTCCTGCCGCGCGAACCGGAGAAGCGGTTCGAGACGCTGCAATGGCTGATGTTCCAGATGGGCGGCATCGGTCCGATATTCGGCCAGGTCGGCTGGTTCCATAAATTCGGCGGGCGCGACATCGCCGACAAGCGCCCGCTCGACCGCTACGTCCGGGAAAGCAGGCGCCTGCTCGACGTGCTCGACGCACGGCTCGCGGACAGGCAGTGGATCGTAGGCGGGGACTATACGATCGCCGATATGGCCACGCTCGGCTGGGTCGAGAACCTGATCGGGTTCTACGAGGCGGCGGAGCTTGTCGACTTCGCCTCCCTGAGGCATGTCCCGGATTGGCTGCGGCGCGGCCTGGCAAGGCCGGCGGTGCAGCGCGGTCTCGTCGTGGCCGCGGCATGAACGCGCCGCGGTCGAGGAACTATTCGGCCGGCTTCTTGCGTCCGCGCTCGATGTTGCGGCGAATCATGCCCATATCGGCCCCGCCGATCCCGAAGGCGACGCCGAAATAGACGACCATCGCCCCCGCGATCAGCAGCGCCAGCGCCGAGGCCTGCGTCAGGAGCGGCGATTGCGGGGTGAGCCACGGCGCCATCGCCTTCACGCCGAAATGGAGCGCCACCGCCATGATCGCGGTCGCCGCGAACAGGCGCGGGACCCGCCGGATCAGGCCCTCGTCGCGCGCCCAGTGGCCGCGACGGATCAGCGTGAAGAGGAGCATCATCGAGTTCAGCCAGCCGGCCGTCGCCTCCGCCGTGGCGATGCCGGCCTCGTGGATGATCGGGAAAAGGGTCAGCGCGAGCGCCACGTTGACGGCGACGGAGATCGCGGCGAAACGCATTGGCGTCCTGGTGTCCTCACGCGCGAAATAACCGGGCGTGAAGGCCTTGATCATGACGAAAGCCGGCAGGCCGAGGCCGAAGACGGCGAGCGCGGCGGCCACCGAATGGGTGGTGTCGACGGAGAAGGCGCCGCGCTCGTAGAGCACGCGGACGATCGGCTGGGACATGACGAGCAGCGCGCCGGCCGCCGGCAGGGTCAGGAACAGCGCGAGCTCGACAGAGCGGTTCTGCAGGTTCGCCGCCTCGATCATGTGCCCGGCCTTCAGCGCCCGCGCCAGTTCCGGCAGGAGCACCACCCCGACCGCGATCCCGACCACCCCAAGCGGGAGCTGATAGACGCGGTCGGCATATTGCAGCACCGAGATGGCGCCGGGCCGGGAGGAGGCGATCATCTGGCCGATGACGAGATTGATCTGCGTGATGCCGCCGGTGACGGCTGCGGGCAGCGCCAGCGCCAGTAGCCGCCAGACGGCGGGCGTCATGCGCGGGCGGCGCAGGCGGATGGCGATGCCGTTCCGCCTGACCGCCACCGTCACGATCGCAAGCTGGACGACGCCCGCCGCAAGGACGCCCCAGGCCATGAGATGGCCAGCGGTGCGGCGGTCGATGCCGTTGTGGAGCGCATAGGCGAGTACGCCGATCAGGATGAAGTTGAGGAAGACCGGCGCGATCGCCGCCGCGAAATATTTGTGCAGCGAGTTCAGGATGCCGCTCATCATCGCGGTCAGCGACATGCTCATCAGATACGGGAACATGATGACCGACAGCGCGGTGGTCAGCGCCGCCTTGTCGTCGGAGAAGCCGGGCGCGATGATGGTACGCACCAGGATCGGCATGGCCAGTTCCATCAGGATGGTCAGGCCGAGCAGGATGGTGAAGAGGATGCCGAAGACCTCTTCGGAGAAGCGCCGCGCGCCGTCGGGACCGTTGGCCTCGATCTCCTTGGAGAAGAGCGGCACGAAGGCTGCGTTGAAGGCGCCTTCCGCGAAGAGCCGCCGGAACAGGTTCGGGAAGCGGAATGCCGCGTAAAAGGCGTCCGCCACCGGGCCGGCGCCGAGCACCGCCGCCATCATCGCCTCGCGCGAGAAGCCGAGGATGCGGCTTGCCAGCGTGGCGCCGCCGACGGTGGCGAATTTCTTGACGAGGCTTACGGTCGACAAGCGCTTTCATCCGAGCTGGAGGAGATGATGACGGGCGGCAATGCGGAAGAAGTCTTCATTCAGCAGCGGCCGCCGCCTTGCGCGCCGATGCGCCCTGGCGAAGCGCTTCGACCAGAACATCGCGTATCTTCGCCTGGCGCGTCGGGTTCTCGACCTTCTGGCCGGTCAGGTCGGTGACGTAGAAGGTGTCGATGACCTTTTCGCCGAAGGTCGTGATATGTGCCGAGGCGATGTCGAGCGAGAGATCGGAAAGCGCGCCGGTTATTTCCGAAAGCAGGCCGGGGCGGTCGAGTCCTTCCACCTCGATGACCGAAAAGCGGTTGGAGAGCGTGTTGCGGATATCGACGCGCGGATCGATGCGGAAGGCCTTCGAGCCGCGCTTCGGCCGCGTCCGGCTCTCGATCATGGCGGGGAGCCAGGTCTTCCCGGAAAGCACGTCCTCGATCAGCTTGCCGATGCGGCGGGCGCGGCGCGCCTCATCCTCGTCATGGTCGAACTCGCGGGAGATCAGGATCGAATCGAGCGCGCGCCCGTCGGAGGTCGTGAATATCTGCGCGTCGACAATATTCGCGCCGGCGCCGGCGCAGGCGCCGGCGATGACGGAGAGCAGGCGCGGGTGATCGGGCGCCAGAACCGTGATCTCGGTCACCGCCTCGAACTGGTGCAGCTTGACCATGGTCGCCAGCGCGCGCTTGGCGGCGTCCGCCTCGCGAATGAACTCGGCATGCCGCTTCTGGTTGTCCAGATCGACGGTGAGAAGGTAGTTGTCGTAGGGAAGCGTCAGGTAGCGCGTGCGCTCCTCCACCGGCCAATCCGCCAGTGCGGCGGCGAGTTCCGCGCGCGCCTCTTCCACGCGCCGGGCGCGCGGGACCTCGGAGAAGCCGCCGGTCAGGAGCAGTTCCGTCTCGAAATAGAGCGTCCGCAGGAGCTGTCCCTTCCAGCCGTTCCAGACGCCCGGCCCGACGCCGCGAATGTCGCAAACGGTGATGACGAGCAGCATCTTCAGCCGCTCGACCGATTGCACGACGGCGGCAAAATCCTCGATCGTCTTGCGGTCGTTCAGGTCGCGGGTCTGCGCCGTCATCGACATGGTGAGGTGCTGTTCGACCAGCCACGCCACGGTCTCCGTATCGGCGGGCGAAAGGCCCATATGCGGGCAGACGCGCCGCGCGACCCGGGCGCCGGCGATCGAATGGTCCTCCGGCCGTCCCTTGGCGATGTCGTGAAAGAGAAGCGCCACATAGAGCAGCTCCCGATGGGCCTTCATCCCGCGGATCAGCCCGTGCGTGACGGGGTGCAGCCTGGCCGCCTCGCCATGCTCGATTTCCGAAAGGACGCCGATGCAGCGGAGCAGATGCTCGTCGACCGTGTAGTGGTGATACATCGAGAACTGCATCATCGCGACGATCTTGCCGAAATCGGGGATGAGCTTGCCGAGCAGGCCGGCTTCGTTCATGCGCCTGAGATTGAGCTCGGGGTTCCGTTCGGAGGTCAAGACATCCATGAAGAGTCGGTTCGCCTCGGCGTCGCGCCGCAGATTGCGCGTGACGAGGCCGAGCGAGCGGGTGACGAGTTGCATGGCGTCGGGATGGAACTCCAGCCCGTGGCGGTCGGCCAGCCAGAATAGCCGTATCAGGTTGACGGGATCGCGCTCGAACACCGTGTCGTCGACGACATTGATACGGTGGTTGTCGACGATGAAATCGGCGGTGCCGGCGATCTTGCGCTTGCGCCTCGAGAAATTGAGGAAAAGCCGGTTGAAGCCGGGCACCTGCTTGGCCTGCTCCTCCTCCAGCGCCGCGCAGAAGATGCGGGTGAGGTCGCCGACGTCCTTGGCGACGAGGAAGTAGTGCTTCATGAAGCGCTCGACCGCCGAAAGGCCGGGATGGCTGGTGTAGCCGAGGCGCTCGGCGATATCGCGCTGGATGTCGAAATGGAGCCGCTCCTCCGCCCGCCCGGTCAGGAAATGCATGTGGCAGCGCACCGCCCAGAGGAAATCGTCGGCCTTGCGGAAGGTCAGGAATTCCTCGCGGGTGAAAACCCCCTTGTCGACCAGTTCCTCGCTGTCGCGGACGCGATAGTGATATTTGGCGATCCAGAAGAGCGTATGGAGGTCGCGAAGGCCGCCCTTGCCGTCCTTGACGTTGGGTTCGACGAGGTAGCGCGATTCGCCGGCCTTGTGGTGGCGGGCGTCGCGTTCGGCGAGCTTGGCCTGGATGTATTCCTGTCCGCTGTCCTTGACGACCTCGCGGTCGAAGCGGCGCACCAGATCGTCGTATAGGGGCTTCGCGCCCCAGATAAAGCGGGCTTCCAGCACCGCCGTGCAGATGGTGACATCGGTGCGGGAGAGCCGGAGGCATTCGTCGATGTTGCGGGTGGCGTGGCCGACCTTAAGGCCCATGTCCCACAGCACATAGAGCATGTATTCGACGACCTGCTCACCCCAGGGCGTCTGCTTGTAGGGCAGGAGGAAGAGCAGATCGATATCCGATCCGGGCGCCAGCGTGCCGCGGCCGTAGCCGCCGACCGCGACCACCGCCATCCGCTCGGCGGCCGAAGGGTTGCCCGAGCGATAAACATGGCTCGAGGCGAAATCGTAGAGCGCACGGACGATCTCGTCCATGAGATGCGACAGCCGCGTGGCGCAGGCCGTGCCGCCGCCGTCGGCGAGCAGCAGTTCCTCGGCCTTGCGGCGTCCGGCGGCGAGCCGCTCCTTGAGCAGGCCCACGACCGCCTGCCGCAACTCGGGCGCGGAGCCATCCGCGCTTTCCGCAAGCGCGGCCAGGTCGCGGCGAAGCGCCTCGCCGTCGATCATTTCCTCGAGCTTCAGGGCCGTCTTTGCCATGTCCGCTTCGGCATGTCCCAAGGTCCGTCATGTCGGCGCATCAAGCCGCGCCGGCGGCGGCGCGGTCTATAGCGCGAAAAGACGGCGATGGATACGGGGCTGGGCCGCGGCCGGCGAGGCTATCGAAGGCGCCATGCGATTCGCTTCATTCGCCGTTCCTAAGATGCTTTACCTCATCGCAATCTTATTCTCCAAGAATCGCGCCGGCGAAAACGGGGCCGGTGATGACGATAGCGGCTGCAGAACAGGGCATCGCGCGCGCAAGCCGCATCCCAGGGTTCCTCCTGCGGCATTCGGTTGCGGCGGCATGGGCGGCGATGTCGCTGTTCCTCGTCCTGTGCCATTTTGCCGGATATTCGCCCGCCAGCGATCTCGACGATCTCCTGAAGCGGGTCGAGATCCGGAATTTCCTCCACACCGGGGCGTGGTTCGACCGCGCCATCCCCGGAATAATCCAGCCGGAGCCTTTCGCATCGCACTGGGTGCGGCTGGTCGACCTGCCCTATGCCATGGTCGCCGCGCCGCTCACGTTCCTCGTCGGCCGCGAGACGGCGCTCGACGTCGCGAGCTTTGCCGTGCCGCTCTTCCTTCTGTGGCTCGCGCTCTGTTTCTACCGGCGGATCATCGGCGAGATCGAATTCGAGCGGCCGTCGGAACTGTTCCTCATAGCGCTGCTCCCGGCGGTGCCGGCTTTCTTCGAATTCGCCCCGGACCGCATCGACTACCATAATCTGGAACTGGTGCTCCTCTTCGCGTCGCTGTGGCTGACCATGGACCGCAGGATGGCGAGCGCGGCGGCAAATGGGATCGTGGTGTCGCTCGCCTTCGCGGTCGGGCTGGAATTCGCACTCTTCTACGCCGCGATACTTGCGGCCTACGCCGTCGATTTCGTGGCGGGGCGGCCCCAAGCGGATCGCCGCCTCGCGCTGTTCGGGGGCGCTCTGGCCGGCTCGGGCCTCTTCGCCTTTCTGATCATCGTCCCGCCGGGCCACTACGGCACGGTCGCCTGCGACACCTATTCCGCGCCGCATCTGTTCGCATTGGCGGCGGCCGGCATCTCCTTTGCCGCGGCCGGCTGTCTATCATCGAGGCTCGGAAGCCCCTGGCGGCGCGCCGTCGCGCTGGCGATCCCGGCGTGCCTCTCGGTCGCCGGGCTCGTCTATTTATTTCCGGAGTGCCGTGGTGGACCGTACTCCGCCGTAAGCCGCTACGTCATCACGGATTGGCTCGGCCATATCGCACAGGAAAAGAGCCTGCTCGACCGGCCGGACATCGTGCTTTCGCCGCAGATCGGTGGCATCGCGCTGGTCTTGCTCGGCGCCGTCGCGATAGTCGCAGCCGGTCTCAAGCCTCCCCATAAACGCAATCTCGTCCTGTTCGCGGCATTCACCCTGCTGGCGCTGCTGCATGGCTATTTCCTTGTCCGCTATTTCCGCTATCTCGGGTTCTTCGCCAGCCTCGGCCTCATATTGACCGTTGCAGCGCTGCTTGGCCGGGAGAGAACGCAAGGAAGCATCCTGTCCGGCACCCTAACGGCGCATCTGCCTTCCGCGCCTGCCATGCTGGCGCCCGGTCTCCTGCTCGTGGCTGCCACCATCGGATCCTATTTCGTCCGCCATGTGCCGAAAGATTTGCCCCCGAGCGGCGCGAACTTCGCCGGCGACTGCGATCCGGACCAAGGCGCACGGCTTGTATGGCCCCAGGGCGCGAGCATCCTCTCGCCGCCCAATCTCGGCATCCAGATCCTTGCCGCCGAACCGGAAGGACGAGCGACGATCGTCGCGACGTCTCACCATCCCGCCTGGCGCGGCATCGAGCGCGCTTTTCGCTTTCTCGATCCGCGCACGCCGGAGCCGCGCATCTATCTGGACCAGTCGAAGGCAACCCACGTCGCGATCTGCGCATGGCGCGGCCCGTCCTCCGCCATTCTGGAAAAGTCCTTCCCGCTGACCGCGGCTTTGATGGAGGGCCATCCGCCCGCATGGCTCAGCGAATGCCCGCTTTTGCCCGCTTCGCCGATCCGCGTCTATCGCTACCCCGCCGCCGGGGGTGCGGGATCGGCCTGCCCGGCTGCGGAGGACACGGCCCCTGCCGCACGAGCCGATAGCGGTACGCGCCCTTAATGCGGTAATTGACGAAGCGGCCTTTCGAGGGCGCTCTGGCGAAGGCGGCCCAGACCCGCGGGCCGACGCCGAAATAGCGATAGACGGCGCCCCCGGCATATTCGAGTTCGAGGATTTGCTTCCCCCAGTCGTACCCGGCGGAGGCGATCGCGCTCGACGAGATCTTTTCCCTTTGCATCGTCGGTTCAACGAATGACGGCGCGAGGAGTTGCGATCGATCGCGAAAGCCAGGGCTATTTCGCGGCCAGGCCTTTCAGCCGGTAGATCGCCTCCAGCGCGTCGCGCGGCGTCATCTCGTCGGGATGAAGCGCCGCAAGCGCGGCAGCCAGCGCGTCGGCCGCCTTCGGCTTCGGCGGCTCGCGGCGGACCGGCACCGAAAAGAGCGGCAGGTCGTCCACCAGCCGCTCCGCCTTGCCGGAGGTCTCGCCGGCTTCGAGCTGGTGCAGCACTTCCCGCGCGCGATCCACGACGGCTTCCGGAAGGCCGGCCAGCCGCGCCACCTGAACGCCGTAGGAGCGGTCGGCGGCGCCGCGCGCCACCTCGTGCAGGAAGACCACGTCGCCTTCCCATTCCTTGACGCGCATGGTGACGTTGGCGAGGCGCGGCAGCTTTTCGGCGAGCGCCGTCATCTCGTGGAAATGCGTGGCGAAGATGGCCCGGCAGCCATTCCTCTCGTGCAGGTACTCCACCGCCGCCCAGGCGATGGAGAGGCCGTCGAAGGTGGCGGTGCCACGGCCGATCTCGTCGAGTATGACCAGGGACCGCTCGCCGGCCTGGTTGAGGATCGCTGCCGTCTCGACCATCTCCACCATGAAGGTCGAGCGCCCCCGCGCCAGGTCGTCGGAAGCGCCGACACGGGAAAAGAGGCGGTCGACGACGCCGATATGCGCGCGCTTCGCAGGCACGAAGGAGCCGGCCTGCGCCAGTATGGCGATCAGCGCGTTCTGACGCAGGAAGGTCGACTTGCCGCCCATGTTCGGGCCGGTCAGGAGCCAGATGGCGCCGCGCTTCTCGCCTTCCGAAGGCGAGAGGTCGCAATCATTGGCCACGAAGGGTTCGCCGGCCTGCCGGCGCAGCGCCTGCTCGACCACCGGATGGCGCCCACCCTCGATCTCGAAGGAGAGCCCGGCATCGACCATCGGCCGGCAGTAGTTTTCGCTTTCGGCGAGGGTCGCCAGCGCCGCTGAAACGTCGAGGACCGCGAGCGCCTCCGCGCCGGCACGGATGGCGTCGGCATGGGCGACCGCCTCGCCGACAAGCGTATCGAACACGGAAAACTCGATCGACAGCGCGCGGTCGGCGGCGTTGGCGATCTTCGTCTCCAGGTCGGCAAGTTCCGTGGTGGTGAAGCGCATGGCGCTCGCCATGGTCTGGCGGTGGATGAAGCGGGCGCGCGCGGCGTCCGAACCCGTCATCGCGTCGCGATGGTTCGCGGTGACCTCGATATAGTAGCCGAGCACGTTGTTGTGCCGGATCTTGAGCGAGCGGATGCCGGTCTCCTCCGCCAGGTCGCGCTCCATCGCGGCGATGACGCGGCGCGACTGGTCGCGCAACGCCCGCATCTCGTCGAGTTCGGCATGATAACCGGAGCGCACCAGCCCGCCATCGCGCTTCAACAGCGGCAGATCGTCGGCAAGGGCGGCGGAGAGATGCTCGGCGAAGGCTGAAGGCAGCGCCACGACCGCCTTCCGGGCGGCTTCCAGTTCCGCCGGCAGCGCCTCGCGGCCGGCCACTTCGGCGATGTCGCGGGCGGCCGCCAGCCCGGCGGCGAGCGCGCCGAGATCGCGCGGGCCGCCGCGGTTCAAGGCCAGCCGCGAAAGTGCGCGCTGCATGTCCGGTGCGCCCTTCAATAGTTCGCGCAGACCCTCGCGCAGACGCGGTTCGCCGAGCAGGAAGGACACCGAATCGAGCCGGGCTGCGATCGCGGCCGGATCGGTGAGGGGCGACATCAGCCGTTCCGAGAGCAGCCGGGCGCCGGCGCCTGTAACCGTCCGGTCGATCGCCTTCAGGAGAGAACCGTCGCGGTTGCCGGTAAGGGTGCGGGCAAGCTCGAGGTTGGCGCGCGTCGCCGGATCGATGAAGAGCGACGAGCCGGAAGCCTCGCGCTCTGGCCGGGTCAGCGGCGGGCGCTCGGCCTTCTGCGTCTTCTCCACATAGGCGATGGCGCCGGAAATGGCCGACAGTTCCGCCCGCGAGAAGGAGCCGAGCCCGTCCAGCGTGGCGATGCCGAAGAAGCGCGAGATGCGGTCGGCGGCGCCCGCCGAATCGAACAGGATCGCCGGTTGGGGACAGACGATGCGGCCGAGCGTGTCGAAGACGGGACGAAGCGTCTCGTCGTGGAAGACTGGCTCGGCCACGATCAGCTCGCGGGGGTCGATGCGCAATATGTCCGTCAGCAGGCGCGCCGGCTCGGTGCCGGTGACGCGGAACGTGGCTGTCGAGATGTCGATCCAGGCAAGCGCCAAACTTCCCTGGTTCCCCGGCGCGCCGCCGCGCTCCTCGCCTCTTGCCGCGTCGCCCTTCACTCGCCCGAGCGCCATCAGATAGTTGGTCTCGGCGGCGGCGAGCAGCTTCTCCTCGGTGATGGTGCCGGGCGTCACAAGCCGGATCACGTCGCGGCGGACGACCGCCTTGGAGCCGCGCTTGCGCGCTTCCGCCGGGTCTTCCATCTGCTCGCAGACGGCGACTCGATGGCCGAGCGCGATCAGCTTCTGCAGATAGTCGTCCGCGGCGTGTACCGGCACGCCGCACATCGGAATGTCGTGGCCCTGGTGCTTGCCGCGCTTCGTCAGCGCAATGCCGAGCGCCTGGCTGGCGACCTCCGCGTCATCGAAGAACATCTCGTAGAAATCGCCCATCCTGTAGAAGAGGAGCGAATCGGGGTTAGCCGACTTGATCTCGATATACTGCTCCATCATCGGCGTTATGCCGCCTGCGGCGTCGGGCGGCGGCGTCGCCGGATCGACACCCTCCGACGGCGGGATACCGGCGAAGGAGGCTGCTTTCCTGATAGGGGTCCCGTCGTTCAAGGCGAAACTGCTTTTCGATACTGAGTGGTAATCCTGCTTGGCGATTCCGCCCGGCAAAGTGTAGCCTCAATCTGCGGCGCTCCACAAAGAAGAGCGCCTGAATGGGAGAGAACTTTGGATTCCAAGGCTTCCAAAGGCAAGTCGCAGAATGCGAGGCCGTCGGTCAGCGACCAGGAGGCGCTGGATTTCCACTCCTCCGGCCGGCCGGGCAAGCTGGAGATCAATCCGACCAAGCCGATGGCGACGCAGCGCGACCTGTCGCTCGCCTATTCGCCCGGCGTCGCCGTGCCGGTGCGCGCCATCGCCGAGGAGCCGAGCCGCGCCTTCGACTACACGAGCCGCGGCAACCTCGTCGCCGTCATTTCGAACGGCACGGCGATCCTCGGCCTCGGCAATCTCGGCGCGCTCGCCTCCAAGCCGGTCATGGAAGGCAAGGCCGTGCTGTTCAAGCGCTTCGCCGACGTCGATTCCATCGATCTCGAGGTCGACACCGCCGATGCCGACCAGTTCATCAATTGCGTACGCTATCTCGGGCCTTCCTTCGGCGGCATCAACCTGGAGGACATCAAGGCGCCTGAATGCTTCATCATCGAGCAGCGGCTGCGTGAACTGCTCGATATCCCCGTTTTCCACGACGACCAGCACGGCACGGCGATCATCGCGGCGGCGGGACTCATCAACGCGCTCGACCTCACCGGCCGCGACATGAAGACTTCGAAGCTCGTCTGCAACGGCGCCGGCTCGGCCGGCATCGCCTGCATCGAGCTCCTGAAGGCGATGGGCTTCTCTCCGGAGAACATCATCCTCTGCGACACCAAGGGCGTCGTCTATCAGGGCCGCACCGAGGGCATGAACCAGTGGAAATCGGCGCATGCGGCCAAGACCGACGCGCGGACGCTGGCTGAAGCGCTCGCGGGCGCCGACATCTTCTTCGGCCTCTCCGCCAAGGGCGCGCTGACCCGGCAGATGGTGGAAGCGATGGCGAAGAACCCGATCATCTTCGCCATGGCCAATCCGGATCCGGAGATCACGCCCGAGGAGGTAGCCGATATCCGAACCGACGCAATCATGGCGACGGGCCGGTCGGACTATCCGAACCAGGTCAACAACGTGCTTGGCTTTCCCTACATCTTCCGCGGCGCGCTCGACGTGCGCGCCACGACAATCAACGAGGAGATGAAGGTCGCGGCCGCCCATGCGCTCGCCGATTTGGCCCGCGCGGACGTGCCCGACGACGTCGCGGCCGCCTATCAGGGGGCGCGGCCGAAATACGGACCGAACTACATTATCCCCGTGCCCTTCGACCCGCGCCTCATCTCCGCGATCCCCGTCGCGGTGGCGAAGGCGGCGATGGATTCGGGCGTGGCGCGGCGGCCGATCGTCAATTTCGACCGCTACGCACAGGAGCTTTCCGCCCGTCGCGACCCGATCGCCTCGACCCTGCAGCGCATCTTCGACCGAGTGCGGCGCCAGCCGAAGCGCGTCGTCTTCGCCGAGGGCGAGGAGGAGCAGGTGATGCGCGCGGCGATCTCCTACGCCAACCAGAAGCTCGGCACGGCGATCCTCGTCGGGCGCGACGACGTGATCCGCGAGAACGCGGCCAATGCCGGCGTTGACCTCGACCGGCCTGGCATCGAGATCATCAACGCGCGGCTGTCCCGCCGCAACGCCGTCTATGCCGACCATCTCTACGAGCGCATGCAGCGCAAGGGCTTCCTGTTCCGCGACTGCCAGCGGCTGATCAACAACGACCGCAACCATTTCGCCGCCTGCATGGTGGCGCTCGGCGACGCCGACGCGATGGTCTCGGGACTGACCCGCAACTATTCGACCGTCCTGGAGGATGTCCGGCGCGTCATCGACGCCAAGCCGGGCCACCGCGTCATCGGCGTTTCCATCGCGCTCTGCCGGGGGCGAACGGTGCTCGTCGCCGATACCGCCGTGCACGACATGCCGAATGCGGAGGAGATCGCCGACATCGCCGAGGAGGCTGCCGGCTTCGCCCGCCGCATGGGCTACGAGCCGCGCGTCGCGATGCTCGCCCATTCGACCTTCGGCCATCCCTACAGCGAACGGTCCGAACGCATTCAGGAAGCCGTGAAGCTGCTCGACAGGAGGCGCGTCGATTTCGAATATGACGGCGAGATGGCGGCAGACGTGGCGCTGAACAGCCGGCTGCTCAAGCAATATCCGTTCTGCCGGCTCTCCGCGCCCGCGAACGTGCTGGTCATGCCGGCCTTTCACTCGGCCTCGATCTCGACCCGGATGCTTCAGGAACTCGGCGGCTCGACCATGATCGGCCCTCTCCTCGTCGGACTGAACAAGCCGGTGCAGATCGTGTCGCTGAACTCGAAGGACAGCGACATCGTGAACATGGCGGCCATCGCGGCATATAACGCCGGCGCGTGAGGGCTCCGAAGGACGCACCCAAGCCTGCACCCACCCTGCAGGCAATGACTACAGCTTCGGCATCGGCGGCAGCTTTTCGAGCGGCGTGCCGAACCAATGCTGGTTGATCTTCGAAAGCTCGCCGTTCTTGACGATCTCCGCGATGAACTTGTTGGCGTAGCCGCACAATTCCGTATCCGACTTGCGGAAGGCCATGCCGTTCGCCTGCGCCTTCAGCGTGATCTTCGGCTCGATCTGCATCTTCGGGTAATCCTTGTTCAACTGCGCAAGGATGGTGTTCGATGCGCCGAGCGCCTGCACCTGTCCGGAGATGAGAGCCTGCAGCGCGGTGGCGTCGTCGTCGAAACGCTTGATGTCGGTGCCCGCCGGCGCGATCTTCGTGATCGCCGTGTCCTGGGTGGAGGCGCGCGCCACGCCGATCGAAACCGATTTCAGATCCTCCGGGCCCTTGATCTTCAGGCTCTTCGGCGCGAGCACATAGATCGTCAACGCCGAATAGGGATCGGAAAACAGCACCTGCTTGGCGCGTTCGGCGGTGATGCCGAAGGTCGCGATCAGAACGTCGATCTTGTTGGTCAGAAGGTAGGGGATACGGTTCGGACCCGTTACCGGCACGAGCTGGAGCTTCACGCCGAGCGATTTCGCGAAAAGCTTGGCGACGTCGGCGTCATAGCCGGCCGGCTGCTGGTTCGAATCGGTGCCGCCGAAAGGCGGATAGTCGACCAGGACGCCGACCCTGAGCGTGCCGCTCTTCTTGATCTCGTCGGGGGTCGCCGCCCACACGGCGGGAATGCCGAAGGCCGCCGTGGCAAGGCCGGCGGAGGCCAGCATGCCGAAGCCGCGGCGCGTGATTTTCATGGTCATGGACGTTTCTCCCTTTCAGTTTCTTGTGCGATCCGCGCCTCAGCGAGCGGCAACCGCAAGCCGGCGTTCCATTCGCCGGCTATAGACCGACAGAGGCCAGCAAATGACGAAATAGGCAAGCGCCACGATCCCGAAAATCGTGAACGGGTGAAAGGTTGCGTTGTTCACGATCTGTGCGGCGCGCGTCAGCTCGACGAAGCCGATGATCGAGGCAAGCGATGTACCCTTGATGAGCTGCACCAGGAAGCCGACCGTCGGCGGGATGGCGATGCGGACGGCCTGCGGCGCGATGACCAGCGCCATCATCGGCCAGTAGCGCAGGCCGAGCGCGGTGGCGGCTTCCGTCTGGCCCGCCGGGACGACCTGGATGGAGCCGCGCCATATCTCGCCCAGGAACGCGCTGGCGTTGAGCGACAGGCCGAGTGCCGCGGCGGCCAAGGGATTGACGTTGATGCCGAAGATGCCGGGTGTGAAGAAGGCGAGGAAAAGCTGCATCAGGAGCGGCGTTCCCTGGAATATCTTGATGAAGCCGGCGGCGAGGAGCCTCAGCCAGCGGAAGCGGCCGGTGCGCGCCAGCGCGACGAGGATGCCGCCGGCGGCGCCGCCGGCGAAGGCGACGATCGACAGGAGCAGCGTCCAGCGGATCGCCAGGAGCATGTAGAAGATATCGCCGGAGCCGAGTTCGCGCATCTGAGTGCAGCTCCCTCTATCGCCCGGACGGCGTACGCAGGAAGGTCCGCTCGAGGGCGCCGAACACGCCCCAGAAGAAGACCGACATGGCGAAATAGATGCAGGTGATGACGAAATAGACCTCGAAGGAGCGGAAGGTGCGTGACTGGATGTCGCCGGCGGCGGCCGTCAGTTCGGTCGCGGCGATGGCGGAACAGACGCTCGAGTTCAGCAGCAGCAGGATGAACTGGCTGGTCAGCGCAGGATAGATCGCCTGGATTGCCGGCTTCAGGACGATGAGACGGAAAATCTGCAGGGGCTTCAAACCGAGCGCCTTGCCCGCCTCGATCTGGCCCGCGCGGATGCTCTCTATGCCGGCGCGGATGATCTCGATGCCATAGGCGCTGACATTCACGACCAGCGCGATGACCGCCGCCGTGTTGGACGAAAGCCTTATGCCGAAAGACGGCAGGCCGAAGAAGATCATGAATATCTGGATCAGGAAGGGCGTGTTGCGGATGAGCTCGATATAGGCGTCGATGACGACGCGGACGGGCTTAGGCCCCGAGGTCTTGCCGAGCGCCCCCGCGACCGCGACGACCATGCCGATGGCCATGGCGATGCCGGAGAGCACGAGCGTGTGGAGCGCGCCCCATGCGAGCTCGGGCCAGGCGGCAAAGACGTCCTGGAAGTCGAAATCATAGCTCATCGCGCCGATCCGCGCGCGTTGCGGCCTCGCCTTCCCGGCATCTTCACGACCTCCCGACCTCCATGTCTCGCGACACTACGACAGGCACGCTGCCGCGATCAAATCGGGATTGGCGGGGAATTCAAGCGTTGAAGCGTTCCGCCTCGGCGCCGTAATAGTTCAGGTAGCGCGCGGACACATATTCCATGGGCAGGATGATGAAGACGTCGGTGGTACCGAAATCGCGGTCGATGACGCAGCCGTCGCCGATCCTGGCGCCGAGCCTCAGATATCCCTTGATGAGCGGCGGCATGGCGGCGAGCGCCGAGCGCGGATTGACCGCCTCCGACGGCATCAGATCCATGGTGTGATAGCGCGAGATCACCGCGCGCACGTCCCATTCCTGGTCGGCCCGGCAATTCTGCGCGAGGAAGGACAGCGCCTCGGCATGCGCCGCCGGCACTGTCCCGTGGAAGGAGGCGCAGCCGGTCATGACGCCGATGTCGTAATAGCCGACATAGGCGTAGATGCCCTGCCAGAGAAGCTCGATCGTGCGCTTGGACCGGTAGGCGGGCAGCACGCAGGAGCGGCCGAGCTCGAGGAAGCGCCGCCCCGGATGGCGGGCGATCAACGCCTCGAGCTGGAATTCCTCGTCGGAATAGAAGCCGCCGGCCGCGATCGCGCTCTCCTGGCGGAGAAGCCGGTAGGTGCCGACGATCTGCTTGGTGGCCGGTCCGCGAACCGCCGTGTCGAGCACCAGCAGATGGTCGCAGACCGAATCGAAGCGGTCGGAATCGCGCCGTTCCACCGCAGTGACGGCGTCGCGGCGGGCGCCGAGTTCGTCGTAGAAGACGCGGAAACGCACCTCCTGGGCAGCGGCGATTTCCGCCGGATCGCGCGCCAGGCGGACCTCGAGCCGTCCGATACGGCCCAGCACCGCCCCGGACGGAACGTCTTCGCGCTCGGTTGCGGGCAGCGCGCGGCCGGAGACGGGATTGTTCTTACGCTCCAGCATCGTCGCCCGCATCGGTGATTCTCCCGATTCCGCAATCGGACCGGTCGTTAGCCGGTCCGTGCAACAGGAGAGTGACAGTTTCGTGGCCGCTCCGCATTTGCGGCAAGGATGCCTAAGTTCGACCGTTCATGCAACGGCTTGTTCGGCAACGGCTTCCGCAAGCGCCTTCGGGTCCAGCGGCTTGGAGACGAAACCGGTCGCGCCGTGGGCCAGCACGGCGTGCCGCGTCGTCTCCTGGCTGTCGGCGGAAAGCACCATGATCGGGATGGGCGGCGCGCCGTGCTCCTCCTCGTGCTTGCGGATGAGGGCGATGGCGTCGAGGCCGTCCATGACCGGCATATGCAAATCCATGAGCACGACGTCGAAGCGCCGGCCGGTCTGCGCATGGATGACCGCGTCGACAGCGGCGCGCCCGTTGGTGACGAGCCGCACATGATGGCCGGCCTTGGAGAGGGCGACGCGGGCGAGCATGGCGTTGATCTCGTTGTCCTCGGCGATCAGGATGTTCAGGCCGGCTTCACCGCCGGGGGCCGGAGCGATGCCGGACGGCTCAGGCTTTTCGGAGGATTTGAGGATCGGATCGACCGACTTGCCGGCGAGCAGCACGCGCAGGAGGGTTTCGCCGCGCACCGGCCGCGCGAGAAAGGTCGAGTAGCCTGCCTGGCGGTATTCGGCGAGATGCCCCCGATCCGAGGGAGCGATCAGCGTTATGGCATCGAAGCTCCCGCCGAGCGTACGGCGGAGCCGCTTCAGTATGGTGCCGTTCGGCTCCTCCAGCGCCGTGTCGACGAGGATCGAATCGAACTCCAGCTTCTCTTCATGCGCCTTGCTGGCGAGCATCTTCACACTATCGGCGATGATGGCGACGCCGCCGGAAGCCTCGACCGCCCTGGCGATCAGCTCCGGCTCGACGCGGTTCGGCGAAACGATGCCGATATTGCGGCCGTCGAGAAGCTTCGGCCGCGTGCCGAGAGCGGTCATGCGGCCGAGCGGCAGGTCTACATGGAACCGGCTCCCGGCTCCCGGCTCGCTGTCGACGCCGATGCGGCCGCTCATCGCCTCGACGATGCGCCGCGAGATGGCGAGACCCAGCCCGGCGCCGCCATGCCTGCGCGTCGAAGTACCGTCCCCCTGCTCGAATTCCTGGAAAATGCGATCGAGATCGGCCCTTCCCATTCCGGGGCCGGTGTCGGAAACGGTGAAGCGGATGGCGCGGCCTCCCACCGCCTCGACGGTGTTCACCTCGACCTGCACGCCGCCTTCGTCGGTGAACTTGACCGCGTTGCCGATCAGGTTGAGCAGAACCTGGCGCAGCCGGTTGGGGTCGGCGGTGATGATCGCCGGCACGTCCGGCGCGCAATAGCAGCCGAGGCCGATCCCCTTCGCATAGGCCTTGGCGGCGAGGAGTTCGGAGACATTCTCCACGATCTCGCGCGGCGAAACCGGCTGCGGCTCGATGTCGAAACGGCCCGCCTCGATCTTGGAGAAGTCGAGCAGATCCTCGATGAGCGCCAGGAGCGCGCTGGCGGACGTGGATATGGCGCCGACATAGGTGCGCTGTTCCGGAGACAGGCGCGTATCGGCAAGCAGCTTGGCCATGCCCATGATGCCGTTCATAGGCGTGCGGATTTCGTGGCTGACGGTCGCCAGGAAGCGGGATTTGGAGAGATTGGCGAATTCGGCGCGTTCGCGGGCCGTCACCGAAGCCTTCTCGGCGCGTTTGCGCGCGGTGATGTCGCGCGCGATGGCGCGATGCGAAACGGCATCGCTTGCCTTGTCGCGTACGGAAAGCTCGATCCAGGAGAACCAGCGCGTCTCGCCGCCGGAGCGGATGGCGACGTCGGTGGAACTCAGGCACTCGCCGTCGGCGAAGGCAGCGTCCGGCACCACGCCGATTTCGATGCCGAGGTCCGAGAGCGTCTTGCCGGAAAGCGTCTTTTGCGGGCAGCCCACCAGATCGGCCAGCACGCGATTGGCATAGACGATGCGGCCCTCGCGATCGCGGTGGACGACGACATCGCCGAGCGCGTCGATGAGCCCGCGGAAGCGCTCCTCGCTCTCCTGCAATTCCCACATTCGGTCGGCAAGCGTCTCGATCTCGGCGCGGCTCGCCGCTTCGTCGCCGATGAGGCGGCTGACCTCGGCCGCGTCGTTGCGCGTGCGCCAGCCGATCAGGAAGGCGGCGACGCCGGTGAGGAGGATGGCGCTGCTGAGATAGTGCGGCGAGCCGGAGAGATTGGCGAGGCCGGCGAGCAGGACCGCGAAACCGGTCATCGCGTAGAGCAGGTAGCCCGGCGCGGCGGAAATCCTTGCGGTCAGCGGGCGCGGCGGAGCGGCGGAATCGGAACGCTGCGGACGCGGCTCATCACCCCTGTCCGGCGCAAACGCAGCATCCGAATGAAGCCCTGTGTCCGCCATTTCGAGGGAAACTAGCGGAGCACCGATTAGAGAAGATTTTGAAGCTTCGCTAAGATTTTACCGAAGCGGTCCTTTTCATGCCATCTCGACCACGATGCGGCCCCGTACCTTGCCATCTACGATGTCGTGGGCCGCCTGGACGATGCCGTCGAACCCGATCGTGGTGGAAAGAGCGGCAAGCTTGGCGTGATCGAGGTCGGAGGCAATCCGCCGCCAGGCCTCCATGCGGATCGACTTCGGCGCCATCACCGAATCGATGCCGAGCAGAGAGACGCCGCGCAGGATGAAGGGCGCCACGCTTCCCGGCAGGTCCATGCCCTGCGCCAGCCCGCAAGCCGCGACGGCGCCGCCATAGGAGGTCATGGAGAGGACATTGGCGAGCGTCTGGCTGCCGACGGCATCGACGCCGCCGGCCCAGCGTTCCTTGCCGAGCGGTTTCGCCGGGCCGGACAGTTCCTCGCGCGCGATGATCTCGGCGGCGCCGAGATCGCGCAGATAGGCTTCCTCGGCGGTCCGCCCGGTCGAGGCGACGACGTGGTAGCCGAGTTTCGAAAGGATGGAGATGGCAACCGAGCCGACCCCGCCCGACGCCCCGGTCACCACCACCGGGCCGCGCGCCGGCGTGATGCCGTGGCGCTCCAGCGCCATGATGCAGAGCATGGCCGTGTAACCCGCCGTGCCGACGGCCATCGCCTGGCGCGGGGTCATGCTCTCCGGCAGCGGCACCAGCCATTCGCCCTTGACGCGCGCATGGCCGGCATAGGCGCCGTAATGCGTCTCGCCGACGCCCCAGCCGTTGAGGACGACACGATCGTCCTCCTTCCAGTCCGGATGGCCGGACTGGATCACCGTGCCGGCGAAATCGATGCCGGGCACCAGCGGGAAACGGCGCACGACCGGCGCCTTGCCGGTGATCGCCAGCCCGTCCTTGTAGTTGACGGTCGTCGCCTCGACGGCGACGGTGACGTCGCCGTCCATCAGGTCGGCGTCGCCGATCTCGACGGTTTCGACCGATTGGTTTTTCTCCTCGTCGCGCGAGATCAGAATGGCCTTGAACCTGTCCGGCATCGTTTTCTCCGTTTTCGTAGCGCGTGGGCCGCGTCCCGCCACAATCAACGCCCGGAAGGCGGTTCCGGCTCCCTCCCGCCGCGGCCGCGTCGCCAGTCGACGAATTCCTGCAGGAGCACGAGGCCGGCGCCGATGGTGATGAAAGCGTCGGCAAGATTGAAGATGGCGAAGGACCATACCGGCGTATGGAAAAGGATGTAGTCGATCACATAGCCGTAGGCGACGCGGTCGATGAGGTTGCCGATCGCGCCGCCGACGACGAGGGCGAAACCAGCGCGGGCGAGGACCTGGCCGCCGCTGGTGCGCCAGGCGAGCGCCAGCACCACCGCTATGACCGCCAGCGCGACCAGGATGAGGCCGACATCGCCGAAACCGGCCAGCAGCGAGAAGGCGATGCCCGTGTTGCGCGTGTGGTAGAGCGCCAGGAAGGGCAGGAGATCGATCTGCTCATGCAGCGCCATGTAGTTTTCGACGATCCGCTTGACCCATTGGTCTATGGCGACGGCGGCGACTGCAATCAGCAGATAGGGGAAGAGGGCGCGGAGCTTCACGTTCTGGATTCCATGTCTATCTTCAGCGCATCGCGGCGGATCTCGAAGAGCATGACGCCGGTGGCGACGGCGAGGTTGAGCGAATCGGCGCGGCCGGCCTGCGGGATGCGCAGGAGCCGGTCGCAGGAGGCGGCGAGTTCCTCGGGCAGCCCCTGCTGTTCGTTGCCCATGAGGAGCAGGACCGGACGGCCGCCGAATTCGACCGAGCGGTAGTCGACCGCGCCTTTCAGGTGCGTTCCGGCGACGAGACCGGGAAAATCCTTGCGCCAGGCAAGAAAGGCCTCGGCGGACGCCCTTGCGACGGGGACGGAAAAGATCGAGCCCATGGTGGCGCGCACGGTCTCCAGCGAAAAGGGATCGGTGCAGTCGCCGACGAGGATGACGCCCTTCGCGCCGGCGGCGTCGACCGTGCGGATGATGGTGCCGAGATTGCCGGGATCGCGGACCCGGTCGAGCACCACCCAGACATCGTCGCCGGACGGCTTGATCGAGGCGAGCGGCACGAGTTGCTGCGCGAAGACGCCGACGACCATCTGCGGATTGTCGCGGCGGGTGATGGCGCCGAGCACCTTCTCGCTGACTTCGAGCACGGTCTCGCCGGCAGCCACCGTGCGGGCGGCCGCCTTCTCGACGGCGGGATTGCCGAGGCCCGCCTTGGCGAAGACCAGCGTGCGGATCGACCAGCCCTGGTCGAGCGCGTCGATCACGAGTTTCAGCCCTTCGGCGATGAAGGCGTTGTCGCGGTCGCGGAACTTCTTCAGCGCCAGCGCGCGTATATCCTTGACCAGAGGATTGGAAAGGCTGGTGACTTCCTTGACGCGGCCGACCGTGCCCGGTCTGTTCTGGCTGTCGATCATGTCACCCCGCCACCCAGCGCGAGAAGAGCGAGGTCGAAAGCGCGCGGCCGGCGGATTTCTCGCGGATCACCAGTTCGCCGGATTCGACCCGGCCGCCCATGCCCGCGAAGGCATCGCGCATCAGCGCGTGGATGGCGAAGAAGGAGGCACGGATGGAGTAGGCCGTCAGCACCACCGCCAGCGGCTTCGGCGTCAGGATCGAGCGGCAGATGTCGACAAGAGCGGGCAGATCGTCGAAAAGCTGCCAGACTTCGCCTTTCGGGCCGCGTCCATAGGCGGGCGGATCGAGCAGGATGATGTCGTAGCGGCTGCCGCGCCGTTCCTCGCGCTCGGCGAATTTCATCGCGTCCTCGCAAATCCAGCGGATCGGCTTGCCCGTCAGCCTCGCCATCTCCTGGTTCTCGCGCGCCCAGCCGATCGCCTTCTTCGAGGCGTCGACATGGGTGACTTCGGCGCCGGCGCGCGCCGCGACCAGCGAGGCGAGGCCGGTATAGCCAAAAAGGTTCAGCACCTTGACCGGCCGGCCGGCGGCGCGGATCAGCGCTTCCATGTGATCCCAGTGCGATGCCTGCTCGGGAAAGACGCCGACATGGCGGAAGGAGGTGAAGCGGCCGAGATAGTCGATGCCGTCATGGCGCATCGGCCACGTCTCGCCGAGCGGCGCCTTCGGAAAGCGCCAGCGGCCCATGCCCTCCTCGTCGGTGTTGCCGGTGAAGACGGCGTCGGCCCTCTGCCACTCCTGTGCGGGCAGCGCCTTCCGCCAGATCGCCTGTCCTTCGGGGCGGACGATGCGATAGGGACCATATTGCTCGAGCTTCTCGCCGTCGCCTGAATCGAGCAGGGCGTAATCCTCGTTCGGCGCGACTTCCAGGATCAGCGGCAGTCGCTCGCCGGGCAACGGTCCTTCGCGCCGGACCAGCGGTCGCTCAGATGGTCGCGCCGGCTCGCGTGACGCTTGAGCCGCCGCGCTGCCCGACGGTTCGGCGCGATGATCGCCGCGTCTGTCGCGCGAGGTGTTCAACCGGTGTTCTCCATGAATCCGGGCCGCTTCTGCCACAGCGCATGCCCTTCCGCAACCGAACCGGCGAGCCCGCGACAGGCTGTTCCCTTACGCGCGCGCCGGGTATGACGGGCCGCCAAGGGTATCCGGTCATGTCGCGTTCGGAACGATTGCTCAGTCTCCTCCAGTCCTTGCGTCGGCGCCGGCGCCCGGTGAGCGGCCGCGCGCTCGCCGAAGAACTCGGCATCAGTCTCCGGACGCTCTACCGCGACATAGGCACGCTGCAGGCGCAGGGAGCCCGCATCGAGGGCGAGGCTGGCCTCGGCTACGTGCTTCGGGACGGGTACTTCCTGCCGCCGCTGATGTTCGGCGACAACGAACTTGACGCGATCGTCCTCGGCCTGCGCTTCGTCATGCGTCGGGGCGATGATGAACTGGCGCATGCGGCCGAGGACGTTCTCGGCAAGATCGAGGCTGTCCTGCCGCCGGGCCTGGAAGATGCAGCCGCGACCAGCGGATTGCTCGCCGGCCCGGGCGGGTCCGGGAAGCACGGCCATCTGCCGGCGATTCGGGAAGCCATCCGGCGCGAGGAAAAGCTCCATATCTCCTATTCCGACAAAAGGGGCCGGGTGACGGAGCGCCTCGTCTGGCCGATCGCCATCGGCTTCTTCGACACCGCCGAAATGTTGGCCGCATGGTGCGAGACGCGCCGTGATTTCCGCCATTTCCGGCTCGACCGCATGGCCGCCGTAAAACCGGTTCACGAGCGCACGCCGCGGCGGCACCCTGTCCTCCTGGCGGAATGGCGCCTGTCGCAGGATCTGGGCGGCATGTTCTGACGGCTGCTGCCGGAAACTGACACTGCCGGCGGGCATGGTGGCTTCATCGCAAATCGCGGAGTGACCCATGCATCCCAATTTCGTTCTTCTCTACGTCGACAGCCCGGCGGCAAGCGCCGCCTTCTACGGCGACCTGCTCGGCCATGAGCCGATCGAGGCGTCGCCGACCTTCGCCCTCTTCGCGCTCCCGAACGGGCTGATGCTCGGGCTCTGGTCCCGCCATACGGTCGAACCCAAGGCGGCCGCCGCCGGCGGAGGATGCGAACTCGGCTTCCCGGTCGAGAGCCGCGAGGCCGTGGACTCCCTCCATCGCGCCTGGCGGGAAAAGGGCCTGAAAATCCTCCAGCAGCCCTGCGGGATGGATTTCGGCCATACCTTCGTGGCGCTCGATCCGGACGGCCATCGGCTGCGCGTGTTCTCTCCCGCGGAAGCGAACGCGGAATGATCCGTTGCGCTGTCGCGATCGTCTAGGAGCGGTCGATCACTCCCGGCGAATGGACAAGAGTCCGCTGGCGAGCGCGACGAAGCCGATCGTCTTCCAGACGGTGACGGCCATGTGGCCGGTTTCCCAGCGGTCGCGTATGGCGGCGAAATCCGCCGGAACCGGGCCTCGTGTCCATGTCGCCAGCACGGCGTTCGCCGGCGCGACCCACAGGAACCACGTGGCCAGGGCCGCCGCGTAGAGCAGCGCGGCGGCGAGCGCGAGGCGAAAAGCCCGTTTCTGGTTTCTGAGCAGAAACGCCAAAATGGCGAGCACGACGATCGCCCCGACGTCGAGCGGCGCGCCGATGATGGCGAAATATTCGAACTGGGCGTTGAAGACGGTCGTCTCGCGCCAGAGTTCCGACGGCCAGACGGTCATACGCGGAGCGGCTTCCAGAACATGGGCGAAGGACGGGCCGAGGCTGAGCGCCGCGACGACGGCGCTCAGCAGCGACCACAGGAACAGTCCGCGACGCATCTCCATCTGCCGCCTCAACGCAGGGAGGATGGAGGGGTTCCGGCTATCCGCCGCTCCGGCCGATGCGCTCGAAAACCAGCTTTCCGACGCAGAGATCCTCCAGCGCCGCGCCGACCGACTTGAACAGGGTGATCTCTCCGTCGCTTACGCGGCCGGCCTTCTCGCCGCGCGTCAGTTGCGCGAGGTCGGCCACGATGTCCTTTTCCGCCAAGGCGCCGGATTCGAGCGCCTGCACGATGTCGCCGGCTTCCTTCATGGCGCCGGCGCGC
The DNA here is from genome assembly GCA_001896885.1 of Rhizobiales bacterium 65-79. Lineage (GTDB taxonomy): Bacteria > Pseudomonadota > Alphaproteobacteria > Rhizobiales > Rhizobiaceae > Mesorhizobium_L. Next base: position 72,698 of record MKRJ01000013.1, read on the forward strand.
GTGTCGACGAAGACGCGCGCGCGCCGGACCGCCTCGTCGTCGCTTTCGCGCATGGCGGGCGTGAAGGCGCCGACCAGATCGACGTGGACGCCGGGCTTCAGGAGCGCGCCCTTCACCAGCGCGGTCGAGGAAATCGTCGCGCAGGAAACGATGTCGGCCCACCCGACCGACTCGTCGAGATTCTCGCTGGCGACGGCGGCGATCCCCTCTTGGCGCAGCGCCTCCGCAATGCGTTCGGCATTGGCGGCCGTGCGGTTCCATATCCGGATTTCCCGGATCTGGCGCACGGCGGAATGCGCGCGGGCAAGGAACGGCGCAAGCGCGCCGGCGCCGACGACCAGAAGCCGGGAAGCGTCCTTCCTGGCGAGATAGGTGGCGGCGAGCGCCGATGCGGCGGCCGTGCGCCAGAGCGTAAGCCTCTGCCCGTCGATCAGGGCCCTCGGCTCGCAGGTGCGCCCGTCGAGAAGCAGATAGAGGCCCATGACCGCCGGCTTGCCGAGCGCATTGTTGTCGGGCGAAACCGTGACGACCTTGACGCCGACATAGCCGCCTTCGGAGGAGCCGGCGGCGGCGAAATCGGTCCATGCCGGCATCAGGAGCAGTGTCGAGGCTGCCCCGTCCGGTTTCTCGACGTGGTGATGATGCCGTGTCGGCTGGATCGCGCCGGCGCGGAAGGCTTCGCGCAGCGCCTCGACGAGGTCGGGAAAATTCAGGCAGCGGTCGACCTCGTCGGCCGGGATCATTCGCATGCCGCGATCTCTCGGAATCAGTTCGCCGGTTCCGACAGGGCTCGCGTCTGCACCGGCGGCCTGGAGCGGGCCGCCTCCTCGCGCAACGCCCGGGCTTCGTCGGCATGCTGGCGGGCCCGTCGGCGATAGCGGCCCTGGCGCAGCCAGGTGGCCACGCCGCCGATCAGCACGCCGAGCAGGAGCGCTAGGAAAAGATAGACGAAGAGCGGCAGCGACAGCGTCAGGCCCGGATTGCCCGGGTTGAACGGGTCGAGGGTGAACGGCACGAAGGCCCGATTGGCCACCGCCAGCGCGATCAGCACGATCGCCACCGGGACAATTATGATTATGGTTACTATTCGCTTTATCATCTGCCGCTCGGCCTGCCGGGGCTGGCCGATAAACGGCCTGCGCGCCCGATCACGGGGTTTCGTCCTGCAACGAGGCTCCTTGTAGCGCCGGCGGCCGCGATGGGGAAGGCTGGGAAGCTTTCAAGTATAGATCGGCGGAAGCTTACTGGCCGTTCAGCCGTTCGCGCAATTCCTTGCCTGTCTTGAAGAAAGGCACCCATTTCTCCTCGACCTCGACCGACTCGCCGGTGCGCGGATTGCGACCGGTCCGGGCGGGGCGATTCTTCACGGAAAATGCGCCGAAACCACGCAATTCGACACGGTTGCCTTCGGCCAGGGCGTGCGTGATCTCTTCGAATATGGCGTTCACGATGTTTTCGACGTCCCGCAGGAACAGATGCGGATTTCGATTGGCGATCGTCTGCACGAGTTCGGATTTGATCATGGATTTGCTTCCCCGGGGCGTGCTTGGTCAGACTTCGACGGAATCGAATTCTGCTTGCTTTTCAATTGCTCAAGCTATGTCCTCAAGGGTGCCAGACCGACAGGAGACCGTCAAGGAAGATACGGTCGGCGCCGATGCGATCGAGAATCCCCGCGGAACCTTCCGGCAGGCCGATCAGGCGGGCCAGCGCCTTGGAGAAGAAGAAGCTGCGGCTGCTGCCGGACTTCCATTCGATGACCTTCAGGCCGGGTTCGACGCCCTTTGTCGCCAGCCAGGCCACCGCCTCGCGTTCGCCGCCGACCTCGTCGATCAGCTTGTTGGCGACGGCCTGCCGCCCGGTGAAGATCGAACCGTCCGCCAGCTTCAGCGCCTGATCGTGGGGAAGGTGGCGCCGGTCGGCCACCAATCCGACGAACCAGTCGTAGCTGTCGGAGATCAGCTTCTGCACCATGGCCCGTTCCTCGTCGGTCGTCGGCGTGAAGGGGGACGGCTCCGCCTTGAGCGGCGAGGACTTGATCGCCTCCAGCTTGACGCCGACCTTGTCCATCAGGCCGGTGACGTTGGGAAATTCGACCAGCACGCCGATGGAGCCGACGATGGAGGTCTTGCGCGCCACGATATGGTCGGCCGCCGCCGCGACCATGTAGGCGGCCGACGCCCCGAGGCCGGTGATTTCGGCCACCACGGGCTTGTCGGCAGCCACGCGGCGCACTTCGTCGAAGAGCTGCTCGCCGCCGGTCGTCGTGCCGCCGGGCGAGTTGATCTCGAGGATCAGGCCCTTCGCCGCGGGAGACTTGCGGATATTCTCGAGCTGCTCCACGAGGTCGTCGTCCTCGGCGATGGTGCCGGCGATCTTGACCTTGGCGATGTGGGCGACGGCCAGCCCGCCATATTCGTCGCGATAGGCCCAGGAAGCTGCCCAGCCGACGGCGATGGCAATGACGGCGAGCGCGGCGACGCGCCAGAAGGTGAGCTTCCGCCTGAGGCGATGACGGTCGATCAGTTCGTCGGCGCGTGTAGCCATATCCTCGTTCCCGCATTTGCCGTTACGGGCCTATTCCTATGCCATGCGCCCTCTTCCCGCCACAGCTTTCCATCCGCCTGCGGGGCCGGCCGCGACGATCGGCACTGGCGCTCGACCGCAAAATCACCATATTGGGGTGAACATTGCCGGGCGCCTTGCGGAAGGGTGCATCCGACATAGGGCGGGAATGGAAGCTGTTTCGGCCCGCCGCGGCCGGGGCATCGGAAAGACGGGGCGGCGCGTCGCGCTTCACGAACGATGGAACTCGATCAGGCCGCACCAGTGACGATGGACGCCCATACCGCAGGTTTTCGACCTGATCCGGCCGTTCCTCCGGAAAGCGGCGGGGCGGTCGAGAAGGCGTTTCGCCGGGCGAGGCGCCATTCGAGGGCCGTCAGGGTACTGAAGATACTGCTGCCGGGCCTCGCCATCCTGATCGCCCTGGTCTTCACGGCCTATTCATATCTGCTGACGCCGGGCGGTGTGTCGATCGACATCCTCGGCTCGAGCTACAGCGACGGCAAGCTCACCATGGCCAACCCGAAGCTGGACGGCTTCACGAGGGAGAACCGTCCCTATTCGATGCGGGCAGCCCGCGCCGTCCAGGACGTGACGAACACGAGCGTCTTCGAGCTTGACGACATCCAGGCGAAACTTCCGATCAGCGACGGCAACTGGGCCAATGTCGTCGCCGCCAAGGGGATCTACAACAAGGACAAGAATACGCTCGACGTCCCCACCGAGATGACGGTGACGACCACCGACGGCATGGTAGCCAAGCTCAAATCCGCCTTCGTCAACATCGGCAGCGGCGATTTGAAGACTTCCGATCCGGTCGATATTACTTTACAGGGTTCGCATATCACCGCCGACAGCCTGACGGTCGGCGACCGGGGCAAGGTGCTCGTTTTCGACGAGAAGGTCCGACTGACGATGATGCCCGAGAAGAAGAAGCCCGCCGAAGGCGCGAACGGGGCGACCGATGCGGCGCACTAGCTTCGCCCTCGCGCTGTCCTGCGCCGTCCTTGCCGCTTCGGCTGCCGGACCGGCGTTTGCCCAGAAATCCGGGTCGCCGGGCGGAACGGACCAGACCTTCTCCGGCATGAAGCTTTCGAACGACAAGCCGATCCAGATCGAGAGCGACAAGCTCGAGGTCCACGACAAGGACAATACGGCCGTCTTCACCGGCAATGTGAATGTCGTGCAGGGCACCACGTTGATGAAGGCCGGGCGCATGGTCGTGCACTACATCAAGGGCGCGAAAGGCTCGGCCGCCGATAGCGGCAAGCCGGACAGCACCGGCGACAAGACGGGCGGTTCGGTCAGCAACATGATGAGCGGCGGCGCCAGCAACATCAAGAGCATCGACGTCGACGGCAAGGTCTATGTGAAGTCGGACGACCAGATCGCCACGGGCGACCATGGGACGTTCGACATGCAGACCCAGATCCTGGTCCTCGAAGGTGACAAGGTCGTCCTGACCCAGGGCGACAATGTCGTCATCGGCTGCAAGCTGACGGCGAACCTCAAGACCGGCCTTTCCGACCTGGATGGCTGCGGCGGTGGCGGCGCGAACAAGGGCCGCGTCAAGGTGCTCCTGACGCCGCAGAAGAAGACAAAATAGCTTGTCTGCAATCTCCAGGACCTTCCTGCCACGCGGCTCCGAAAAGGATGAAACGGCGGCCATCGATCCGGCGCGGCTGCAAGGCACGCTGATCGCGCGGGGGCTCACCAAGAGCTACAAGGGACGCCAGGTGGTGAGCGGCGTGTCGATCGGGGTGAGGGCCGGCGAGGCGGTCGGCTTGCTCGGCCCGAACGGCGCCGGCAAGACCACCTGCTTCTACATGGTCACGGGGCTGGTGCCGGTCGACAAGGGCACCATCGCCATCGACGGTTACGACGTGACCAACATGCCCATGTATCGCCGCGCCCGGCTCGGCATCGGCTACCTGCCGCAGGAAGCCTCCATTTTTCGTGGCCTTTCCGTCGAGGCGAACATCCGCGCCGTGCTCGAGGTCGTGGAAAAGAGCCGCAAGGAGCGCGAGCGCCGGCTCGACGAACTGCTCGACGAGTTCAACATCAGCCATCTGCGCAAGGCGCCGTCGATCTCGCTCTCCGGCGGCGAGAGGCGGCGCCTCGAGATCGCGCGCTCGCTGGCGTCGAGCCCGAAATTCATGCTGCTCGACGAGCCTTTCGCCGGCATCGACCCGATCGCCGTCTTCGATATCCAGCAACTCGTGCGGCATCTCACCAGCCGCGGCATCGGCGTGCTCATCACCGACCACAATGTCCGCGAGACGCTCGGCCTGATCGACCGGGCCTACATCATCCACGCCGGCAAGGTGCTCACCCATGGCGAGCCGTCGGAAGTGGTGGGCAACGCCGACGTGCGCCGGCTCTATCTCGGCGAAGGCTTCACCCTCTAAAGCCGCCATTCCGCATTCGACGAAAGTCAGGGTGCCTCGAAGCCGCAAGATCGCATGCCTTCTCATTGACGCTGCCGTATGACCCATTAAGAATGCCGGCCATCGCCGACCGGGCTCGACCCGGCCGGATCGTTGCGTCCGATCGGCGCAGAAAAAGGTTAAAGGGGGCGGCTTTTCGGACCGCTCCCCTGGGAGGAAAGTCAATGACCGACAGGAATATCAGCAAGGCCGCCGCGGCGGCCGGGGGTGTTACCCGCCGCACCGTGGTGGCGGGTATCGGCGCGGCCGGCATGCTCGCAGGGACGTCGCGCTTCTCGATCGTGCGCGCGGCGGGCGGCCCGCTCAAGGTCGGCGTGCTCCTGCCGCGCTCGGGCGTGCAGGCCGGCATCGGGCAGGATTGCCAGCGCGGCGTCGAGGTGGCCGGGCCGATCCTCAAGGAACTCGGCCTGCCCGAGCTCCAGATCATGAACGGCGACACCGAATCGAACGAGCAGACCGCTCGCGCGCAGGCGGAGAAGCTGATCGGCGACGGTGCGCAGCTTCTGGTGGGCGCCTTCGATTCGGGCCAGAGCGCGGCGATCGCGCAGGTCGCGGAACAGAAGGGCATCCCCTTCGTCATCAATATCGCCGCGGCGCCGCAGATCACCGAGCAGGGCTACAAATACGTCTTCCGCAACTTCCCGACCGCGGTCACCATCCTGACCGACGCCTTCAAGCAGCAGAAGGAGATATTCAAGCAGGTCGGCTCGGCGCCGAAATCGGTCGTCTTCCTGCATGTCAACGACACGTTCGGCTCCGCGATGGCCGGCGGCATCGGCAAGGTGATGCCGAAATTCGACATGCCCTACAAGGTCGCCGACACCATCGCCTATGACCGCGCCGCGCGCGACCTTTCGGTCGAGATCGCCAAGGCCAAGGCGACCGGCGCCGACGCGCTGCTCGTCGTCAGCCGGCTGAACGACGCCATCCTGCTCACCCGCGAACTGGTCAAGCAGCGCTGGACGCCGGAAGCCATCCTGTCCATGGGGCCGGGCTGGTACGAGGACCAGTATTTCAAGACGCTCGGAAAGCTAAGCGACGGCCCGATCTCGTTCGTTCCGTGGTACGATCCGAAGAAGAAGCTCAGCCAGACGCTCAAGGCCGCCATGAAGAAGGCCTATCCGGACGTCAACCTGAACACCAACCACGTCTACACCTTCGAGGCGCTTCTGGTGGCAGCCGACGCCTACAAGCGGGCGGGCACCGGCGATTCGAAGGAACTGACGGAAGCCGTGCGCACCACCAACATCACCGACAATGTCTCGATCGGCGAGGGCATCCGCTTCGACGCCAAGGGCCAGAACGATACGGTCGGCGACGCCTCGATCCAGAATGTCGGCGGCGAGCTCGTCGTGGTGGCGCCCGAGAAAGCGGCCGTCGCCAAGGCCGTCTGGCCGATGCCGCCCTACGATAAGCGCTGAAGGCGCATTCCGCTCCGCCCCGGTCGCCTGGCCGGGGCGGATTCCTTTTCCATCTCCGGAAGCAGGCCTTGCCCGTCGAGCTTTACCTCAACGTCGCCGTCAGCGGCTTGCTGACCGGCCTCATATACGGGCTCTCCGCGCTCGGCCTGTCGGTCATCTTCGGCGTCATCCGCATCGTCAATTTCGCCCATGGCGAGATCATGGTGATGGGCATGTTCGCCACGCTGGTGCTGTTCCGCCATCTCGGCATCGACCCGCTCTATTGCGTGCCGATCGTGGCGGCGGCGCTGTTCGCCTTCGGCTACCTGCTGCAGGACCTCGTGGTGCGCCGCATCGTGCACCTGCCGGATTACATGCAGTTCCTGCTGATGGCGGCGATCGCGGTCATGATCGTCAGCCTCTGCCTGATGATCTTCGGCCCCGACGCGCAGGGCGTGCAGGTATCCTACGCCTACGATTCCTTCCAGATCGGTCCGCTTCTGGTCGACAAGGTGCGCGTCTATGCCGGCGTCGCGGCGCTTGTCGTCTCCGGGCTGCTCTTCGCCTTCTTCCGCTATACGGATACCGGCAAGGCGATCCGCGCCTGTGGCGACAACCAGACGGGCGCATTGGTGGTGGGGCTGAATGTCCGCCGCCTCTTCGCCCTCACCTTCGGCATCGGCACGGCCTGCCTGGGCGCGGCCGGCGCGATCCTCGTCCTCCTCATCGACGTGCACCCCTATCTCGGTCCGTCCTACACGCTGCTCGCCTTCATCATCGTCATCATCGGCGGGCTAGGCAGCCTGCCCGGCGCGCTTCTGGGCGGCCTCCTCATCGGCTTTTCCGAGGCGCTGGCCGGCCTCGTCTTCCAGCCCTCGATGAAAAGCGCTGTTTCCTTCGGGCTCCTCATCCTCGTGCTCCTGCTCCGGCCGCAGGGCCTGATGGGAAAGATCTCGCGATGATCAGGCGGCTGACCGACGGATTGCCGCGCCGGGCGCTGGCGCTGCTGCTGCTGTTCGCCGTCGTGATGGCGCTCGCGCCTTTCTTCGTCAGCGACTACGTGCTGAGCGTGCTGATCATCTCGCTCTATTTCGCCTTCGTAGGGCAGGCGTGGAACCTGATGCTCGGCTTCGCCGGGCAATTGTCGCTCGGCCATGCGCTCTTCGTCGGTATCGGCGCCTATACGAGCGCGGCGCTCTTCACCCATTTCGGCATCGATCCGTGGGTAGGCGTGGTCGCGGCGGTAGCACTTTCCACCCTGATGGGCTGCATCATCGGCTATCTCGGCTTCCGCTTCTCGATCCGCGGCGTCTATTTCGCGCTGTTGACGATCGCATTTGCCGAATTCACCGGCATCATGGTCGACAACAGCGCTTGGCTCGGCGGATCAGCGGGACTGTTCCTGCCGGTCAAGAACGCGGGCAGCATCGACCTTCTCAACCTGCGCGGGCCGCCGACGCTCTTCTATTATCTGATCCTGATCCTGACAGGCGGGGCGCTGGTGCTCTGCCGCTTCCTGCTCAACAGCAAGCTCGGCCTTTACTGGCAGGCGATCCGCGACGACCAGGAGGCGGCGGAAGCGGCCGGCGTGCCGCTCTTCCGCTACAAGATGATCGCGGTCGCGATCTCCTCGGCGCTGACCGGCGTGGCCGGTGTCTGGTACGCCTTCTACTACAACAACCTCTTTCCCGAATCGACCTTCGCGACCGGCCGCTCGGTCGAACTGATCCTTGGCGCCGTGGTCGGCGGGGTCGGCACGCTGTTCGGGCCGATCCTGGGCGCGCTTATCCTGACGCCGCTCGGGGAATTGCTGACCGCGCTCACCTCCGGCCTCCAGATCGACGGCATCAAGACCTTCTTCTGGGGCTTCTGCGTCGTCGCCATCGTGCTCTTCCGCCCGTCCGGCGTGTGGCCGTGGCTCGCCGGCCTGCTCAAGCTCGACGGGCGCGCACGATGACGGCCGCCGCGTCCCGCTCCGCCGCGCTCAAGGTCGAAGGGCTGACCCGCCGCTTCAGCGGGCTGACAGCCGTCGACAATGTTTCCTTCGAGGTGCCACCCGGCGCCATCCACGCGCTGATCGGCCCCAACGGCGCCGGCAAGACGACCACCTTCAACATGATCGCCGGCGCGCTGAAGCCGACTGCCGGCGAAGTCCTGCTCGACGGACGGTCGCTGGTCGGCATGCGCCCGGACCAGATCTGCCGCGCCGGCGTCGGCCGGACCTTCCAGGTCGTGCGTCCGTTCGGCCAGATCAGCGTCGCCGAAAATGTCGCGGTCGGCGCGTTGTCCTGGACGGACGACCTCGCGGAGGCGCGGCGGCACGCGCTCGCCATGCTGGAGCTTCTCGGCCTCGCCGACAAGCGTAACGCGCTGCCGGGCAGCATCACGCTTCCCGACCGCAAGCGCCTGGAAGTGGCGCGTGCGCTGGCGACGAAACCGAAGCTTCTGCTGCTCGACGAGGTGATGGCCGGCTTGCGCCCGACCGAAACCGACCGCATGGTCGCCACCTTCCGCAGGCTCAACGAAGAGACCGGCGTCACCATCGTCCTGATCGAGCATGTCATGCGCGCGGTGATGGCGCTGTCTCATCACGTGGTCGTCCTCAATTACGGCAAGGTGATCGCCCAAGGCACACCGGCCGAGGTCACGCGCAATCCCGACGTGCTCGCCTGCTATCTGGGCGTGGAGGAACTCTCCTGATGCTGGAGGTTTCGGGCCTTGACGTCTTCTATGGCGACGCGCAGGCGCTCGATGGCGTCTCGCTTACCATAGAGCCCGGCGCCATCGTCGCCATCGTCGGGGCGAACGGCGCCGGCAAGACCTCGCTTATCCGCACCATCGCCGGCATGCAGAAGCCGGCCAGCGGTCATATCCGCTTCAAGGGGACCGACATCGCCGGCCGGCCGACCTACAAGGTCTGCAATCTCGGCATCGGACAGGTGGCCGAGGGACGGCAGATATTTCCCTCGATGACCGTTCTGGAAAATCTGGAAACGGGCGCGATGCTGCCGCGCGCCCGCGAGGGCAAGGCACGCAATCTCGACCGTGTCTATCGGATGTTCCCGCGGCTCGCGGAACGCCGGGCGCAGGCGGCCGGCACGCTGTCGGGCGGCGAGCAGCAGATGCTCGCCATCGGCCGCTGCTTGATGGGTGCGCCGGAACTCATCATGTTCGACGAGCCGTCGCTGGGACTGGCGCCGGCGCTCGTGCACGAAATGCTGCAGTCGATCGTGGGCTTGAACCGCGAGGGCATCACCTGCGTCCTGGTCGAGCAGAACGTCGCCGTCTCGCTGAAACTCGCCAAGCACGCCTATGTGCTGGAGAACGGCCGCGTGACGCTTTCCGGCAGCGGAGACGCGCTCCTGGCCGACGACCGGGTCAGGCAGGCCTATCTGGGCCTGTAGGTGGTCCAGCCACCGGAACACCTGCAAAGACCAGGCCTTGAGATTTATTCCGCCGGAGCTTCCAGCGGCAGGCTCGGCTCTTCCTCCGGCTTCGCCTCCAGCGCCTTGCGGCCGCCGAAGAGCCTCACGACGAAGACGAAGAAGACCGGCACGAACGGCACCGCGATCACGGTCGCGGTGATCATGCCGCCGAGCACGCCGGTGCCGATGGCGTTCTGGCTGGCGGCGCTGGCGCCGACCGCCACCGCCAGCGGCGTCACGCCGAGCGAGAAGGCGAGCGAGGTCATGATGATCGGGCGGAAACGGATGCGCGAGGCCTCTATCGTTGCGTCGAAGACCGACATGCCGCGTGCCCTCAGGTCCTTGGCGAACTCGATGATGAGGATCGCGTTCTTCGCCGACAGGCCGATGATGGCGATGAGGCCGACCTTGAAATAGACGTCGTTCGACATGCCGCGCATCATCACCGCCAGCACCGCGCCGATGATGCCGAGCGGCACCACCAGCATGACCGACAGCGGGATCGACCAGCTCTCGTAGAGCGCGGCGAGCAGCAGGAAGACGAAGAGCACCGTCATGCCCATCAGGAACGGCGCCTGCGAACCCGACTGGATCTCCTGCAGCGACTGTCCCGTCCATTCATAGCCGAAGCCGGGCGGCAGGTCGTCGGCAAGCCGCTCCATCTCCTTGATGGCCTCGCCGGACGAATAGCCGGGCGCGGCGTTGCCGCTGATGCGCACCGCCGGATAGCCGTTATAGGCCACGACCTGCAGCGGCCCCTTGGCCCACTCGATATGGGCGAAGGCCGAGAAGGGCACCATGCCGCCCGAGGCGTTGCGGACGTTGAGGTTGAGGAGGTCCGCCGCCTGCATGCGCTCGTGCTCGCCGGCCTGGACCATGACCCGCTGCAGGCGCCCGGCGTTCGGGAAGTCGTTGATGTAGGCCGAGCCGATATAGGCCGAGATGGCGGAATTGATGTCTCCGAAGGCGACGCCGAAGGCGTTCGCCTTCTCGCGGTCGATCACGAGATTAATCTGCGCCGCGTCCGGCAGGCCCTCGGTGCGCAGGCCGGTTAGGATCGGGCTCTTGGCGGCGGCGGCCAGCAGCTGTGAGGCGGCGGCCGAAAGCGCCTGGTCGCCGAGGCCGCTGCGGTCCTGCAGCCGGAAGGTGAAACCGTTCGACGTGCCGAGGCCGGAAATCGGCGGCGGCGACAGGGCGAAGGCGACGACGTCCTTCAATTTCATGAAGGCGGCATTGGCGCGGTCGGCGATCGCCTGCGCCGAATCCTTGAAGCCGCGCACGCTCCAGTCCTTGAAGGTGATGAAGGCGAGCGCCGCATTGTCGCCGGCGCCGGAGAAGGAATAGCCCTCGATCACGGTGCGGTGGTCGACCGCCGGCTCCTTGCCGAAGAAGGCCTCGACCTTCTCGACGGCGCGCTGCGTCCTGTTGCCGGCCGATTCCGGCGGCGTCTGCATGTCGACGAGGACAAAACCCTGGTCCTCGTTTGGCAGGAAGGAGGAGGGCAGGCGGATGAAGAGATAGCCGAGCCCGATGATGAGGGCGAGATAGATCACCATGAAGCGTCCGGCCCGGCGGATCATCCAGTCGACCATGGACGTATAGCCGTGGCTGGTCCGGGCGAAGCCGCGGTTGAACCAGCCGAAGAAGCCGCGCTTTTCGTGATGGCTCTCGGGCACCGGCTTGAGGAAGCTGGCGCACAGCGCCGGCGTCAGCGACAGCGCCATGAAGCCGGAGAACAGGATCGAGCCGACCATGGTGACGCTGAACTGGCGGTAGATGACGCCGACGGCGCCAGGGAAGAAGGCCATCGGCACGAAGACGGCCGTCAATACCAGCCAGATGCCGATGATGGCGCCGGTGATCTGCGACATCGCCTTGCGCGTCGCCTCCTTGGGCTGCAGGCCCTCATGCGCCATGATGCGCTCGACATTCTCCACCACCACGATGGCGTCGTCGACGAGGATGCCGATGGCAAGCACCATGGCGAACATGGTGAGCACGTTGATGGATGAACCAGTTGCCAGCAGGATGGCGCAGGCGCCGAGGAGCGCCACCGGCACCACCAGCGCCGGAATGACCGTGTAGCGGATGCTCTGCAGGAAGATGAACATGACGACGAACACCAAGCCCATCGCCTCGAGCAGCGTATGCAGCACCTTCTCGATCGACACCCTCACGAAAGGCGAGGTGTCGTAGGGGATCATGTATTCGAAGCCGGGCGGGAAGAACTTCGCCAGTTCCGCCATCTTGGCGCGCACGGCGTTGGAGGTGGCGAGGGCGTTGCCCGTCGGCGAAAGCTGGACGCCGATGCCGGCGGCCGGCTGGCCGTCGATGCGGGTGGAGAAATTGTAGGTCTCCGCGCCGATCTCGATCCTCGCCACGTCGCGCAGCCTCACCGTCGAGCCGTCCGGATTGGCGCGCAGCACGATCGAACCGAAATCCTCCGGCGTCGAGAGCTGGCCCTTCACCAGGACGGTTGCCGAGATCTGCTGGTTCACGGGGTTCGGCTTGGAGCCGATGCGGCCGGCCGAAACCTGCGCGTTCTGCGCGCTGATCGCGTTGATGACGTCGTCGACCGACAGGTTGAGGCCGAGCATCTTGTCCGGGTTCATCCAGATGCGCATGGCGCGCTGCGGCGAGAAGAGCTGCACCTGGCCGACGCCTGGAATGCGCGATATCTCGCCGATGACGTTGCGGTTGAGATAGTCGCCGAGGCCGACCGCGTCGGTCTTGCCGTCGGTCGACTTCAAGCCGATGAACATCAGGAAGCCGCTGCCCGACTGCGATATCTGCACGCCTTGCTGCGCCACCGCCTTCGGCAGCCGCGCCTGGACGCGGTTGATGGCGTTCTGCGTGTCGACGCTCGCCTGGTTGAGGTTGGTGCCGGGCTCGAAGGTGACGACGATGCGCGCGAGGCCGGAGGAATCGGAGGTCGATTCGTAGTAGAGCAGGTTCGGCACGCTGTTGAGCTGCTGCTCGATGAGCTGCGTCACGCTCTGATAGATGTCCTCCGGCGGCGCACCGTTATAGTGCGTATAGACGGTCAGCGTCGGCGGCGCGACGTTCGGATATTGCGAGACCGGCAGGAGCGGAAGCGAGATCGCGCCCGCGATCATGATGAAGATGGCAACGACCCACGCGAAGATGGGCCGGTCGATGAAGAAACTGGGCATCTAGTCTCTATTCTCTAACCGGCGTCGGCCTTGCTTTGGGTCCTGGAAAGCGTATCGGCCGCCGGCTTCCAGTCCGCCGGCTCGACTTTCGCGCCCGGATGGATCTTCTGGAAACCTTCGACCACGACCCGCTCGCCGCTTTTCAGCCCGCCGGTGATCACCACCTGCTGGCCGGTTGTCCTGCCCACGGTCACCGGGCGCATCTGGGCGACGTTGTCTTCGCCGACGACATAAAGCAGCGCCTTGCCGCTGCTGTCGCGCTGCACGGCCTGCTCGGGCACGGTCAGGGCCGCCTGGTCGACCGCCTGTTCGATCAGGACGCGCACATACATGCCCGGCAGGAGGTCGCCGTCGGGATTGGGAAACTCCGCGCGCATGGTGATCTGGCCGGTCGTCTCGTCGACCGTCGATTCGGAAAAGAGCAGCCGGCCGGGGCGAGGATATTCGCTGCCGTCGTCGAAGAGCAGCTTCACCGTCGCCTGTCCTTCGGCCGGGCCTTTCAGGAGCCCGTCCTTGAGTGCCTTTCGCAACTGCCGCATCTGCGCGGACGGCTGGGTGAAGTCGGCATAGACCGGGTCGAGCTGCTGGATCGTCGCCAGGTTCTCCGTACCGTTTGCGTTGACCAGCGCGCCTTCGGTGATCAGCGCCCGGCCGATGCGGCCGCTGATCGGCGCCCTCACGTCGGAATATTGCAGATTGAGCTTCGCCGCGTCGAGGCCGGCGCGCGCGGCGGCGACATCGGCGTCCGCCTGCGCCAGCTGGGCGAGCGCGGTGTCGAGATCCTGCGCGCTGGAGATGTTGCGCTGGCGCAATTCCTTCTGCCGGTCGGCCTGCTGGCGGGCCAGGTTCTGCGCGGCGAGCGCGCGCTGCTGCGTCGCCTGGGCGCTTTCCACCTGCACGCGAAAGGGCGCCGGGTCGATCTGGTAGAGCACGTCGCCCTCCTTGACCAGGCTGCCCTGCTCGAAGACGCGCTTGACGACGATGCCGGTGACGCGCGGCCTGACCTCGGCGATGCGCGTGGGCGCGATCCGGCCCGGCAGGTCGCTGACGATCGGAACCGGCTCCGCCTTCACCTGGACGATGCTCACGGCCGGTGGAGGCGCCGCCGGCGGGTTCGCCGAACTCTGCGATTCCGTGCAGGCGGCGACGGCCAGAATGGCCAGGCCGACGGCAGCCGCAAGGATTCGATCTGAAAGTTTCATTCGACAATCCGGCTAAGGTGGCGCCAAGGGCAAGAGCCCTCGGGACATTGGCCCATCAATGCAATTCAAAATGGCGCCTGGATGCCCGCCGCTTCATCCGCCGCCGACGCTACCTACAACAGACCGGAGGAAAGGGAAAGCCATCCATCCGCACACGATATCGTCAGAGACGGCCAAGCCGGCTGACGAGGAGGGCGAAAAATGCCTCGTGGTCGACCTCCCGCATGACCTTGGCGTTCTTCTTGCGGTCGGTGACGCCCCACCAGTCGATCACCGACATGCCCATGGTCAGTTCCGATCCCGTCTCGATCTCGACATTGCATTCCCTGCCCGAGAAGAGTCCCGGCTGGAGGAGGTAGGCGATCACGCACGGGTCGTGCAGCGGGCCGCCGTCGCCGGAATATTTCTCCTTGTCGAAGCGCTCGGAGAAACCGAGCATTTCGGCGACCGCGATGCCGGCCCTGTTGCCGAGGGCGCGGAATGCCGCCACGCGTGCCTTGGACGTCAACGCCTTGTGCGTCACGTCGAGCGGCATCATCACGATCGGCACGCCGGAGCGGAAGACCACGTCGGCGGCGTGCGGATCGACATAGATGTTGAATTCCGCCGTCGGCGTGATGTTACCCACCTCGAAATAGGCGCCGCCCATCAGGACGATCTCGCGGATGCGCGGCGCGATCCTCGGCTCGCGGATCAGCGCAAGCGCGATATTGGTGAGCGGGCCGAGCGGGCAGAGCGTGATCGTGCCCGGTTCCTCGGCCATCAGCGTCTCGACGATGAAATCGACGGCGTATTGCTGCTGCAGCTCCATCTTCGGTTCCGGCAGGTCGGGACCGTCGAGGCCGGTCTTGCCGTGCACATGCTCGGCCGTCACCAGCGGACGCATCAGCGGCCGCACGGCGCCGGAATAGACCTTCGTCTCCGTCCTGCCCGCCAGTTCGCAGATCTTGAGCGCGTTCTTTTCCGTGAATTCGAGCGGCACGTTGCCGGCGACCGCCGTGATGCCGGCCACCTCGAGTTCCGGGCTTGCCAGCGCCAGAAGAATGGCGACGGCGTCGTCCTGGCCGGGATCCGTATCGATGATGATTCTGCGTTTCCCGGCCATGCTTTTTCCTTGTCGTCACCAACTTGAATTCGTTCGCGGCGCGGACCATATCAGCATCGTACGGAAAGATGCCATCCGGGTTTTTCCGTTTCCACGTCGCTCTTCGAGGACAGGAAAAATGACGAGAATGACGCCCTTTTCGAGCCCGCTGATGCTGGGCTTCGACAGCATGGAAAAGACGCTCGAGCGGCTGGCGAAATCGGGCGACGGCTATCCGCCCTACAACATCGAGAGATTGCGGGATTCGGATTCCGGCGCCACGCAGCTCAGGATCACCCTGGCGGTCGCGGGCTTCAAGGAAGCCGACCTCGACATCACGACGGAAGAGAACCAGCTCGTCATCCGCGGCAAGCAGGAAGACGAAGGCGAACGTGAATATCTGCATCGGGGCATCGCGGCGCGACAGTTCGTGCGCGCCTTCATGCTCGCCGACGGGATGCGGGTCGTCTCGGCGGAGCTCGGCAACGGGCTCCTGGCGATCGATCTCGATCGGCCCGAACCGCAGCGCCTGGTACGAAAAATCAACATTTCGGTGAAAGACTGATCTTCGCCGATGGCTCTGTACGGACCGGTCCATTGAAGGAAGGTTCGCGAAAGGAGGCTGACATGACCGAGAGCATCGAAAAAAACACCCTTACCGAAACGCAGTTCGCCCATCTCGGCGAAGGCGTCGTCGCCTATATGCGCGAAATCGGCTCGGACGAGCTGATGGGCCGCTTCCCCGGTATCCCGAACCTCACCCCCGGCACAAAGCTCTGGGCGCTGTTCGCCGCGAACGGCCAGCCGATTCTTTTGACGGACGCCCGCGCCGGGGCACTCGCCGGTGCGCTGGAGAACGATCTGACACCGGTCAGCCTGCACTGAGCGGGCCGGCATAGTCATCGAGGATGTAAGCGCGGGCGGCCGTCGGCCGCCCGTTTTCGTATTCCGGACCGTATGGGAGTTCAGGCCGCGTGCGAGGCGGGCGTCTGCGACAGGAAGGCGTGGATCGCGGCGGCGTCGGAAGTGCCCCTGATCTTCGCCACGGTATCGGCATCGCGCAGGACACGGGCGATGCGCGAAAGCGCCTTCAGATGATCGGCGCCGGCGCCTTCCGGCGCCAGGAGCAGGAAGACCAGGTCGACGGGCTGGTCGTCCAGCGAATCGAAATCCACCGGCTGCTCCAGCCGGGCGAAGACGCCGGCGATGCGGCGAATGCCGGGGATCTTGCCGTGCGGAATGGCGATGCCGTTGCCGACGCCGGTCGAACCGAGCTTTTCGCGCCTCAGAACGGTGTCGAAGATCTCCCGTTCGGGCAGGCCGGTGATCCGCGCCGCCTTTTCGGCCAGAAGCTGCAGGACCTGCTTCTTGGAGTTCGCCTTCAAGGCCGGCATGATCGCCGGAACCTCGATCAGATCGCTGAGATCCATTTACCCGCGTCCCTTTTGTGGACTTCGTTTTCGCCCGGCGGCCGGTGCGGCCGCCGGGCGAGCGACTTCTAGCCGTTGCCGGCGATGGTGGCCGGATCGATCCATCCGATGTTCCCGTCCGCCCGGCGATAGACGATATTGACCTGGCCGGTTCCCTTCTGGCGGAACACGAACACCGGGCTGTCGCGGGAATCGAGTTCGATGACGGCGGAGGCGACCGTCATGGTGCGCAGCGATACCGTCGATTCGGCCACGATCGCGGGCGCGTAGTCGTCGGGTATCTCCGAATCGTCATCCGCCAGAGGTTCGACGATGCGGTAGGCCGCCATCGTGTCCGGCTCCGAGGCGCTAGCCTTGTGCGACTTCAGCCGCCGCTTGTAGCGTCTCAGCCGCTTCTCGATACGCTCGGCGGCGACATCGAAGGCTGAGGTGGGCTCCTGCGCCTCCGCCGCCGCCTGCAGCGCGATGCCGGTGTCGAGATGGATCATGCAGTCCGCGGAAAAGCGCGAACCGGATTTCTCCACCGTCACGCGGCCCGAATAGCTGCCGTCGAAATATTTGTCGACCGCTTCGCCGATGCGGCCTTCGATGCGCGTGCGGAACGCATCGCCGATATCCATATGCTTGCCAGATATGCGCAGGTTCATCGCAAGTCCGATCCTTCGTTCTTACCCGACAGGCCGAGTTTATACCCATGGCCCGTGCGCACAAGGTTTGGCCGCCTCGACGCGACCGGTTGGCAGAATAGACGGCGTTGTGGCGAAGCGCACTTCAAGTTTTTGATTTTGAACATGATTTTTGAACAACCGCCGGCTTCCGGCACGCCTTTGTCCCCAGCCTTCGGGGATTCCGCCGGAAAGTCATGGGTGGACGCCGCGTTCTGCATCCCGCAGGTCCGTGCGTCGCCGCCCCGCCTCATGCGGGCGGCCTACTAGTGGGTCTGAACGGGCATGTCAACCGAGGCAGCCGCTTTCCGGCAGCCGCGCGAACGGCGCTCAGCCGAGCGCCGCGAGCGCCCTCTTCTCGCGCCGACGCTCGACCGAGGAGGGAATGTTCATTCCTTCCCGATACTTGGCGACGGTCCTTCGGGCTATGTCGACGCCGTTTTCGCGGAGCTTATCCACAATCGAGTCGTCGGAAAGCACATCCGCCGGCTCTTCCTGCTCGATGAGCTGGCGGATGCGGTCGCGGACGGCTTCCGAGGAGTGCGCCTCGGCCGACCCCGCGCCGGCGATGGCCGGCGTGAAGAAATAGCGCAGTTCGAACACGCCGCGCGGAGTGAGCATGTATTTGTTGGCGGAGACCCGGCTGACGGTCGATTCATGCATGCCGATCGCCTCGGCGATGCTCTTCATGTTGAGCGGGCGCAGGTGGCGAACGCCGTGGACGAGGAAGGCGTCCTGCTGGCGCACGATCTCCGACGCCACCTTGAGGATCGTTTTGGCGCGCTGGTCGAGGCTGCGCTTCAGCCATGTCGCGTTCTGCAGGCATTCGGCCAGGAAGTCCTTCTCCGCGCCGTCCTTCGCCGCCGAACTGACCTGCGCATAGTAGGCGTTGTCGACGAGAACGCGCGGCAGCGTGTCGGGATTGAGCTCGACCTGCCAGCTCCCGTCCGGCGCCGGGCGCACGAGGACATCGGGCACGACGACGTCGGCGGTGCCGCCGGCAAAGGCCATGCCCGGCTTGGGATCGAGCGCGCGGATTTCGGCCAGCATGTCGAGCAGATCCTCCTGGCCGACGCCGCATAGCCGGGAGAGCGCCTGGAAATCGCGGCGCGCCAGGAGTTCCAGGTTCCGGAGCAGCGCCGCCATCGCGGGATCGAGCCGGTCGCGCGCGTGAAGCTGCAGCGCCAGGCATTCCGCGAGGTCGCGGGCGAAAATGCCGGGCGGATCAAAACCCTGGCAGGTGGAAAGCGTCTCGGCGACTGTCTCTTCCTCGATGCCCAGCCGTGCCGCGATCTCCGGAAGCTCCGTGCGCAGGTAGCCGCTTTCGTCGAGGCTGCCGGCAAGCTCGGCGGCAACGGCTCTTTTGACGGGGTCGGTGAAGGCGAAGGCGATCTGCTCGCGCAAATGATCGTTCAGCGTCACCGGCGCGGATACGACCTCCTCCAGATCGAACCCGTCGCCGTCGAATGTGCCGCTCCCGCCATGTGCCGACTTCCACTGCGCCGCGAGGTCGGGGCCGATCCTCTCGCGCACGCCCGGATCGTCGGGAAAGACATTCTCCAGCGAAGCGTCGAGCCGATCCGAGATGGAAGCCGCCGTCCATTCCGGCTCCGGGCCGCTTTCGGGCGGCGGCTCGGCGTCCGCGCCGTCAGGCGTGTCGCCGGCTGCCGCCCCGCTTGCATCCTCGCCGCGTTCCACCAGCGGATTGCGCTCGATTTCCTGGTCGATGAAAGCCTCGAGCTCGGCATGGCTCAGCTGCAGCAGCCTGATCGACTGCATCAGCTGCGGCGTCATCACCAGCGATTGCGACTGCCTCAGTTGCAGCCTGGCCGAGAGCCCCATTGCCGTCCTGTCCGCGCGTCCCGTTATCTCGCCGGACGGTCTCCGGCGAATTTATTGTGCCGGCAACAAAAACTGGCCCGGCTCTTGCTTGTCAAGGCGAGGCATACCATGCGGGGTGTTACCGGAGCGTCAATCCACGCCTCTCCGGCAAGCAGGGCAATCGCTTATGGAAGCATCCACCCCAGCACATCCCGGGCCGGAGACAAGGCGCTGGCAGGCGGATGAGGGGCGTTGCAACGCGCCTACGCCAAAATCACTCCCGCTTCCCGCATCTTCGCGGTCATCGCCGCCAGCGATCCGCCAAGATCGATGGCGCGACAGGCGTCCATCGCCACTGTCGCCTTGAACCCGCATCGCGCCGCGTCGAGCGCCGAATAGGCGACGCAGAAATCGGTCGCGAGGCCGGTAAAAGTCACTTCGTCTATGCCGCGCTCTCGGAGATAGCCGCCGAGGCCGGTCGGCGTTTTGTGGTCGTTCTCGAAGAAGGCCGAATAGGAATCGATCCCCTTGCGGAAGCCCTTGCGGATGACGAGTTCCGCCTTGGTCCATTCGAGGCCGAGACGGAAGGCGGCGCCGGCGCTGCCCTGCACGCAATGGTCCGGCCACAAGGTCTGCTCGCCATAGGGCATCGTCACCGTCTCGAACGGGTTCTTGCCGGAATGTTGCGAGGCGAAGCTCGAATGGCCTTGCGGGTGCCAGTCCTGGGTCAGCACGACATGCTCGAAGCGGGCGATCATCTCGTTGACCAGCGGCACGATCTCGTCGCCGCCGGCGACCGCCAGCGCGCCGCCGGGGCAGAAATCGTTCTGCAAATCGATGACGATCAGGGCTTCGGCCATGCGGCGTTCCTCCATCGGCACGGGATATGCCGGAGGGTGGACCGGAAAACCTCTCTTTGACAAGTGGCGTGGCGCTGATATCATTTGCATACCAATGAATTTCGCCGGGAAATCCGGCTGGGGAGCGATGGTCCGTTACGCGAAACCGCATTCGCTGGAAGAGGCGCTGGCGTTGCTCGCCGAAGGGCCGTGGCGCATCCTGGCGGGCGGCACGGATTTCTATCCGGCGCTCGGCGCGAAGCCGCTCAGGGAAAACGTTCTGGACATCAACGGGCTGCCGGAGATGCGCGGCATATGCGAGGACGACAGCCATGACGACAGCCATATCGTCATCGGCGCGCGCACGACCTGGACGGCGATCGCCCGTGCGGACCTGCCGCCTGCTTTCGATGCGCTGAGGGCGGCCGCGCGGGAGGTCGGCTCCGTGCAGATCCAGAATGTCGGCACGGTGGCCGGCAATCTCTGCAACGCCTCGCCCGCCGCCGACGGCGTGCCCGCGCTGATGGCGCTCGACGCGGAGGTCGAACTGCGCTCGGCGGGCGAAACGCGCCGCCTGCCGCTCGGAAAATTCATCCTCGGCAACCGCAAGACCGCCATCCGCCCCGGCGAGATGGTGACCGCGATCCGTATTCCCAAGGCATCGGCGCGCGGCGCTTCCGCCTTCGTCAAGCTCGGCGCCCGCCGCTATCTGGTCATCTCCATCGCCATGGCGGCCGCGCGGCTGGTAGTCGGAGCGGAAGGGCGCATCGTGGAAGCGGCCGTCGCCGTCGGCTCCTGCTCGGCGGTGGCGCGGCGCCTGCGGGAGCTGGAAGCCGCGCTTGTCGGACGCCCCGCGGATGGCTCGTTGGGCGGCGCGGTCGCGGCGGAACATCTCGCCGGCCTCGCCCCGATCGACGACGTGCGCGGTTCGCGCGCATACCGTATCGAGGCCGCGCGCGAGATCGTCGCCCGCGCCTTGTGCGGCGCCGCCGGCGTTCCGGAAACGGAGCTTGCCGCATGAGCCTCGCCACCGCCGAGATCAGCTTCGAGGTGAACGGCAGGCCGGTGACGGTCTCCACCTCGCCGGTGGCGCGGCTCTCCTCGGTGCTGCGCGACGAACTGAGGCTCACCGGCACCAAGATCGGCTGCGACGCCGGCGATTGCGGCGCCTGCACCGTCATCGTCGACGGCGAGGCTGTCTGCGCCTGCCTGATGCCGGCCGGAGGCGCCTCCGGCGCGAGCGTGCGCACGGTGGAGGGGCTGGCCAACGGGCAACTCTCGGCGCTTCAGGCCTCGTTCCTCGAACATGGCGCGGCGCAATGCGGCATTTGCACGCCAGGCTTCCTCGTCGCCGCGACGGCGCTTCTGGAGAAGGTTCCCCATCCGGACGAGGCGCAGGTGATGGACGCGCTCGGCGGGGTGCTCTGCCGCTGCACCGGCTACCGCAAGATCGTCCAGGCGGTGCTGGCGGTGGCGGGGGGCAATTCGACCTCGAGGGGCTCGTTCGAGGCACCCCCCTCTGTCCTGCCGGACATCTCCCCCACAAGGGGGGAGATCGGCTTCCACTCCGGTCGCCGCCAATCGCCGGCGTTGGAGATTGAGGCTGTCGCTGATGACAGCGTAATCTCCCCCCTTGTGGGGGAGATGTCCGGCAGGACAGAGGGAGGTGCGAAGGGGCTGTCACGTCCAAACAGGAAGCTTGTCGCTCCGGACGGTCTCGACCTCCGCCTTCCCGCCGCCGGCCATGCGGTAGGCGCGTCGCCGGTGCGTCTCGACGGCGTTCCCAAGGTTTCGGGAACCGACCGCTTCGGCGCCGACGAGCGCCCGGCCGACGCGCTGTCGGTCCTGGTGATCCGCTCGCCGCACTGGCACGCTTCGTTCGGCTTCGGCGACCTCGATGCCTTTGTCCGCGACCGTCCCGGCATCATCGCAATCTATACGGCAAGGGACATTCCCGGCCGCAACTGCTTCGGCGTCATCGCGCCCTTCGCCGACCAGCCGGCGCTGGCCGAAGGCGAGGCGCGCTTCCGCGGCGAGGCCGTGGCCCTCGTCGCCGGCGAGAAGGATGCGGTGGCCGATCTCGATCCGGCCGATTTCCCGATCGAGTGGACCGTGCTGCCGCACACGCTCGAACCTTCGCAGGCGCTGAATGGTAGCGCGCTCATCCATCCGGGCCGCAAGGGCAACATCCTGACCACCGGCTTCGTCGAGCGCGGCGACCCGGAGCGCGCGCTGGCCGACGCGGCTTTCATCGTCACCGGCGCGGTCGACACCTCCTATGTCGAGCATGCCTATATCGAGCCGGAGGCCGGCCATGCCTTCATGGATGGCGACACGCTGGTCATAAAGGCCTGCACGCAGGCGCCCTATATGGACCGCGACGATACCGCCGCCGTGCTCGGCCTCGCGCCGGAAAAGGTCAGGATCGTGCCGACCGCGACCGGCGGCGGCTTCGGCTCCAAGCTCGACGTCTCGTTGCAGCCGTTGATCGGGCTGGTGGCGCTGAAGACAGGCCGGCCGGCCTATCTCGCCTATACGCGCTCCGAATCCATGGCCTCGACCACCAAGCGCCATCCGGGTTCGATGAAGGCGACGATCGGAGCGGATGCCGAAGGCCGCGTGACCGGCATGGTCTTCGAGGGCGATTTCAACACCGGCGCCTATGCGAGCTGGGGCCCCACCGTGGCGAACCGCGTGCCCGTCCACGCCTCCGGCCCTTATTCGACGCCGAACTATCGTGCGACGGGAAGGGCGATCCATACGAACGGTCCGATTTCGGGCGCCTTCCGCGGCTTTGGCGTGCCGCAGGCGACGATCATGCAGGAGATGCTCTATGACGAGCTTGCCGGCAAGATCGGCATGGACCGGCTGGAATTCCGCCTGGGGAACGCCTTCCGCAAGGGATCCGTGACGGCGACCGGGCAGGTGCTGGAAGCCACCGGCATCGTCGAGTGCCTGGAGGCGTTGAGGCCGCATTGGGCGCGCGCGCTCAAGGATGCCGAGGCGTTCAACGCCGGCCATCAGTCGCGCAAGCGCGGCGTCGGCGTGGCCTCCTGCTGGTATGGCTGCGGCAACACGGCGCTGCCGAACCCTTCCACCATCAAGATCGGCGTCTCGCCCGCGGGCGAGGTGGTGCTGCATCAGGGCGCGGTCGATATCGGACAGGGATCGAACACGGTGATCGCGCAGATCGCGGCCGACGCGCTCGGCCTGCCGCTCGGCAAGCTTCGGCTGGTCGGCGCCGACACCTCGGTCACGCCCGATGCCGGCAAGACCTCGGCCTCGCGCCAGACCTTCATCACCGGCAAGGCGGCCGAAAAGGCCGGCCGCGCGCTGCGCGAAAAGATCCTGCGCTTCGCCAATGTCTCCGGGAATGCGGTCTTGTCGCTCGACGGCGCGACGCTCACCGTGCGCGAGGGTGACGCCGTCCGCGCCATCGACCTTGCCGCCATGGAGGCCGACTGCGACGGCCTCGTCTTCCGTGCGGTCGAGACCTACGACGCGCCGACCACCGCGCTCGACGCCAGGGGTCAGGGCAAGCCCTACGCCGTCTATGGCTTCGGCGCGCAGATCGCCGAGCTTGAGGTGGACATGAAGCTCGGCACGGTGAAGCTTCTCAAGATCACCGCCGCGCATGATGTCGGCCGCGCCGTCAATCCGCTTCTGGTCGAGGGCCAGATCGAAGGCGGCATCGCCCAGGGCATCGGCCTGGCGCTGATGGAGGAATATGTTCCCGGCCGCACGGAAAACCTGCACGATTACCTGATCCCCACCATCGGCGACGTGCCGCCCATCGAGTCGATCCTGGTCGAGGTGCCGGACCCGGAAGGACCGTTCGGCGCCAAGGGGCTCGGCGAGCATGTGCTGATCCCCACCGCGCCGGCGATCCTCAACGCCATCCGCCACGCGTCGGGCGCGAAGATGGCGAAAGTGCCGGCGACACCGTCACGGGTGCTGGCGGCGATCTGGGAGGCGAGGGAATGATGGGTCCCGGTCTTTCCCTCCCCCTTGAGGGGAGGGTCGATCCGCATAGCGGATCGGGGTGGGGTGGCTGCGGCCACGCTCTACCTTCATCTTTGTTCGTCGGTAAGGGAACAGGTCGCGCAGTTGGCGGCGACCCCACCCGTCCAATCGCCTTTGGCGATTGTCCACCCTCCCCTCAAGGGGGAGGGAAAAGGCAGTTCTCATGAGCGAACTCTCCGAGCGCTTCGAGACGCACGATCCGGGCGAGAAGAAGATGGCGGAAAAGATCCGCTGCGATGCCTGCCCGGTCATGTGTTACATCGCCGACGGCCGCACCGGCGCCTGCGACCGCTACGGCAATGTCGGCGGCCGCATCGTGCGCTGCGATCCGCTCACTATCCTGGAGCACACGGAAGAGGCGGGCGGCGCGGTCACGCCCTTCCTGGCCGAAGGCGAGGACTGGAACGGCGGACTCGTGAACAGCGGCCGCCGCTTCGTCAGCGGCATCGGCGCCGGTACCACCTATCCTGATTACAAGCCCGCCCCCTTCATCGTCAGCCAGGAGGTCGAGGGCGTCGACCTCGTCACGGTGGTGACGGAAGGTATCTTTTCCTATTGCGGCGCCAAGGTGAAGATCGACACCGACCGGCATCTGGGCGACGAGACCGCTCTCGTGCGCGCCGGAGGCGAGGTGATCGGCCATGTCTCCACCGCCGAATACGGCTCGCAGATGCTGTCGCTGGGCGGCGTGCATCACCTGACCGGCGGCTCCAAGGCGGAGGGCCGCGCCACCTGCGACGCGCTGCTGGCGCTCTGCAACAAAGAGCCCGTGGAACTTTCGATCGACGGCGGCGTCGATGTCGTCGTGCAGGCCGGAAAGGCGCCGGTCATCGACGGCAGGCCCGAGCACCGCATGCGCGTCGGCTGCGGCTCGGCGACGATCGGCATGTTCGCCACGCAATGGAAGGACCTCGTCGACGAGGTGGTGGTGGTGGACGACCACATCACCGGCGTCGTCTCCGAGCACCAGGCCGGCAAGGTGCTCGGCTGGCAGGACACGGGCATAAGGATCCTCGGGCGCCGCTCGACGCCGGGCCGCTATTTCAAGGTCTCCGAGCCGGGGCTCGGCTGGGGCGGCACGACCATCTCCGATCCGCTGCAGATTCTCGGCGAATGGAATCCAAAGAAGGGCGCGCGGCCCGGCCTGTCGCTGCTGATGGTCTCCACCACCGGCGAGCAGTTCGCCTATTTCGAGCTGGACGGCGATTTGAAGCCGGTCGAAAAGCCGTTCCCCGAGCGGCTCCGGAAATCGGTCGACCTGATCGAGGACAATTGCGAGCCGGCGCTCTGCACGGTGCTCTTCGTCGGCGGTGCCGGCGGCTCGCTACGTGCGGGCGTCACGGAGAACCCGGTCAATCTCACGCGCTCGGTCCACGGACTGCAGACCTATGTCACGGTCGGCGGCGCGCCCGTCTACGTGTGGCCGGGCGGCGGCATCATGCTGATGGTCGATGTCATGCGCACCCCGGACAATTCCTTCGGCTACGTGCCGACGCCCGCGCTGGTGGCCCCGATCGAATTCACGCTGCGCCGCGACGATTACGAGAAGCTGGGCGGCTATGTGTCGGAGATCCGCACCGTCGAGGACGTGGTTGCGCGCGGCGGCGAGTATCTGAACCCGCGCCGGGGGGCCGGCGCGCCGGGCGTCAATCCGTGGCCGCCGCTCGCGACCCTGCGGAACGCGCCGGGCAGGCAGCGATGAACGGGCCGCAGATCGTCTGGCTGCCGGGCGGGCGCCGGCTGCACATGAACCATGGTCCGATCGACCTGATCGTCGAGGCTTTCGGCGCGCGCGATGAGGTCGAGGCGGCTTATGGTCAGGCTGCCCGGCGGTTTCAAACGATCCTCGGCGAGCTGGTGGAAGAGCTCGTGGAACTGCGCCGACCGTCGTCCCGGCAACCACGATCCTTTGCCGGCGCGACGGCGCGCAGGATGGAAGCGGCGGCTTCGCGCTTCGCCGGGATCTTCGTCACGCCGATGGCGGCGGTGGCCGGTTCGGTCGCCGACGAGATGCTGGCGGCGATGCTTGCCGGCCGCGCGCTCGAGCGCGCCTATGTCAATGATGGCGGCGACATCGCCATCCATCTTGCGCCCGGACAGTCGATGGAAGCCGCGATCGCCGGGACCGGGCACGGCCTGTCCGACCGGCTGGTCATCCGTGCGGAAGATCGCGTGCGCGGCATCGCCACCAGCGGCTGGCGCGGCCGCAGTTTTTCGCTCGGCATCGCCGATGCGGTAACCGTGCTGGCGAAGGACGCCGCGACCGCCGACGTCGCGGCGACGCTGATCGCCAACGCCATCGATCTGCCGGACCATCCGGCGATCCGGCGCGAGCGCGCGTCTGACATCCAGCCGGACAGCGATCTCGGTCAGCGATGGGTGACGACAGGTGTCGGGTCGCTTACGGACGAGGAAATATCCGAAGCGTTGGAATGCGGTCTCATTGTCGCGGAAGACTATCGCCGGCAAGGACTGATCGAGGCGGCGGCGCTGTTTCTGGGAGGCGACGCGCGCCTCTTCGGTGATTTCGAACTAAACCCCCTCTCCGCCTCGCTGCGCTCGGCCCCTCTCCCCCACTCCGTGGGGAGAGGACGGAGTGTCCGGCCTAGCTCCCGTCCTCGCCCCCTTCAGGGGGAGAGGTGCCGAGCGCAGCGAGGCGGAGAGGGGGCCATCAATGGAGTTTGACCATGCCTGAATTTCCCATCCGCAAGATCGCCGTGCTGACGGAGGAGATCCTGCACGAGGGCGGACCGGCGCCTTCGACGCCGCGTCGGCGCGGCGCGGCGCTGGCGCTGGTGAGGAACCCTTATGCCGGCGGATATGCCCCCGAACTCCAGTCCGGCATGGAAGCCCTGAAGCCGCTCGGCCTGATGCTGACCGATCGGCTGATCGCCGCGCTCGGGGGCGACATCGAGGCGATCGACGGCTACGGCAAGGGCGCTATCGTCGGCACCGAAGGCGAGATCGAGCATGGCGCGCTCTGGCACGTGCCGGGCGGCTACGCCATGCGCGAGCGTCTCAACGACACCAAGGCCATCGTGCCCTCGGCGATGAAGGTCGGTGCGTTCGGCGCATCGCTCGACGTGCCGCTCGGCCACACCAACGCCGCCTATGTGCGCAGCCATTTCGATGCCATGACGGTGTCGATGCCGGACGGCCCGCGCCCCGACGAGATCCTGTTCTGCCTAGCGATGGCCTGCGGGCCGCGCGTGCACAACCGCATGGGCGGGCTGGCGGCGGAAGACGTCAAGGGCAAGGACGGGCTTCGATGAGCGTGGGCAAGGGCAAGCTGAAGCTGGTCGAGCCGGCCGTCGACGAGGGCTATCATCTCCAGGACCAGGTCGGCTTCATCCTGCGCAAGGCGAGCCAGCGCCATATCGCCATCTTCGCCAGGCACATCGACGATTTGACGCCGCCGCAATTCGCCGCGCTCGCCAAGCTCGCCGAGATCGGCGAGACCTCGCAAAACCAGCTCGGCGCGCAGATCGCGATGGACGCCGCCACGATCAAGGGCGTCATCGACCGGCTGAAGGCGCGCGGCCTTGTCGCTCTGTCGGAGCACAAGGAGGACAGGCGGCGGCTGGTCGTCAGCCTGTCGGACGATGGCAGGGCGCTGATCGAAAGGCTTCTGCCGCTCGCCGAGCGGATCACGGCCGAAACGCTTGCGCCGCTCAACGCGCGCGAGACCGCGACGTTCCTGAGATTGCTGGCGAAGCTGGCCTAGCGGCTCTGTCTATGCAGCGCTCGGAAGGGGCTTGGCCCGCTCTATCCGCTCCCGCTCACGCGGTGAGTGCATCGCTTCCCAAAGGTCGGTGCGGCGCTGGACGTTCAGCCAGAAATCGGGACTGTTGCCGAATACCCGCGCGAGGATGAGCGCCGTCGCCGCCGTCACATTTCGTCTGTCGTTACAGAGTTCATTCACATGCTTGCGCTGGACGCCCATTGCCTCGGCAAGCGCGGTCTGCGTCAGGCCGAGCGGCAGCATGAACTCTTCCGTGAGAATCTCTCCGATCGTTGCCGGCTTACGCTTGGTGGCAAGCATTCTTCACCTCACCTGTAACCGTGGTCGTCGAGATAGAGATCGGCCGCTTCCCCCCGCTCGGCGTTCCAGCGAAAGACAAGCCGCCATTGCTTGTTCACGCGGATGGAATGGAAGCCTTCCAGCTTGCCCTGCAACTTCTCGAAATGATTGCTGGGCGGTACTCTCAAGTCCCGGTCCGAAGCGGCGTCGTCGATCATCTGCAGTTTGCGGAATAGTCGGGTTTCGAGATCAGACGGAATATGGCGCGACCTCACGTCGTCAACGAAAAAACGGCCTAGCCAGTCCTCCCGAAACCCTTTGATCATTCACCGATCCTGTTTGGACCAATGTACCACACAAAGGGTCACAAAGAAAAGGTAATCACCGGCATTTTACCGGCTTAGGCGTCGCCTGAATCTGCCGAACCGCCACCCCGAAGCGCTCCGCCGCCTGCTCGGGCGTGTAGTAACCCATCCTCACATCCGCCAGCACGGCTTCCGGATCGCGTTGCCGCGGATCGCCGTAGCCGCCGCCGCCCGGCGTCCCGACGCGCACCCGGTCGCCGGCTTTCAGCGGGATGTCCTGTTCCTTGGAGAGGTGAGGCGGCACATGCGCCTTGCCGTCGCGGAACACGGTGACCGAATTGACGCCGCCATCCTCCCCGCCGAGCACGCCCTGCGGCCCGACGCGGCCGTGATCCATGACGAAGGACGCGCGCGCCTCGCCCCTGAGCAGTTCCACGTCGTAGAGAAGGCCGAAGCCGCCGCGGTGCTTTCCGGCGCCGCCGGAGCCTTCGCGCAGCGCATATTCCCGGTAGAGCACCGGAAAGGCCTGTTCCATCACCTCGACCGGTGGAGATTTGGAGATGCCGATGGTCGAGCAGCCGTTGGAAAGCCCGTCATGGTCGGCGTTGCCGCCATAGCCGCCGCCGGAGATCTGGTACATCACATAGTCGCGGCCGCGCGCCGGATCGCTGCCGCCGAGCGCGAAATTGCCGCTCGATCCAGCCGGCGCGGCGGTCACCTTTTCCGGCAGCGCCTGCACCATCGCGGCGAAAACGGCCTCGGCGATGCGCTGCGACACCTCCGCGGCGCAGCCCGAAACCGGCCTCGGATATCTGGCGTCGAGAAAGGTGTCTTCCGGCCACTTGACGATCAGCGGCTCGAAGGCGCCGGCGCTCATCGGCACGTCGGGGAAGATGTGGCGCATGGCGAGATAGACAGAGGAGAGCGTCGTCGCCAGCACGCTGTTCATCGGCCCCGCGCAGGGCGGCGAGGAGCCGTCGAAGTCGAAAATAAGCGTGTCCTCCTTCTTGGTGACGGCGAGCGCGATCGTCAGAGGCGCGTCGACTACCCCGTCGGAATCGACATAGGCCTTCGAGCGATAGGTGCCGTCCTCTATCCCGGCGATGCGCGCCCGCATCTGTTCGGCGGCGCGTTCGCGCAATTCGCCAATGGCCTGGGATACCGTTTCGTCTCCGTACCGATCCAGCATTTCGAAGAGCCGGTCCTGCCCGACCATCAGCGCCGCGGCCTGCGCCTTGATGTCGCCGATGCGCTGGTCGGCGACACGGATATTGGAGGCGATGATGCCGTGGATCTCGGGATCGAGCCGGCCCTTCTTGAAAAGCTTCACCGGCGGCAGGCGCAGCCCTTCCTGCTCCACTGCGGTGGCGGAGGCGGAGAAGCCGCCCGGCACGGCGCCGCCTATATCGGGCCAATGGCCGGTGTTGGACAGCCAGCAGAAGATGCTGCCGTTGCGATAGGCAGGCATGACGAAGCGCACGTCCATCAGATGCGTGCCGCCGAGATAGGGGTCGTTGACGATGTAGATGTCGCCGGGTTCGGGCGGCAGGCAGCGCCCGTCGCGGATCATCTCGATCAGAACGCGGGTCGAATATTGCATGACGCCGACGAAGACCGGCAGCCCGCCGACCCCCTGCGCGATCAGCGATCCGTCCTCAGCGGAATAGATGCCGTCCGAGCGATCGTTGGCCTCGGCGATCACCGGCGAGAAGGCGGCGCGGGAAAAGGTCAGGTCCATCTCGTCGCAGACCTGTTGCAGGCCTGCCTGGATGACGGTCAGCGTGATCGCGTCGAGACTCATGAGCGCCGCCACCCGATTGCTTGGAATATCTCCCGTTTTGTATTACATTGTATAACTACAGGAGAGAAAATGATGTCGAACCTGAAGAACCTGTCGGACCCGATCGCGCTGCGCGTACCCTTGGATATTCTGTCCGAGATCGAACGGATTGCAAATGTCACCGAGCGTAGCCGAAGCTGGGTCATCGTTCGCGCCATAAAGGCATATCTGGCGGCCGAGGGGCGGGATATTCTCGATGCCGCTGAGGGCAGGAATGAGATCGCGCGCGGCGAAGCGGCCGATCTGGACGAGACGCTCGACGAACTGGATCGTCGCAAGGACGGTGACGTCGCCGCATGACGCGGGTCGTGATATCCGCGAGGGTGCAAGGCTTTTTGCGGCACGAAAGGTCCTACCTCCGGCGTCATAGCAATACCGCTTGGAAGAGATTGTCCGAAAGGCTCCGGCGGACAAGGAAGCTGCTATCGGAGTTTCCGCATATCGGGGCGGAGAAGCCGTTGCCAATCCCGGGGCTGCGCCGCCTCGTCATGGGAGATTACATCCTCGACTATGAAATACGGGCCGGCGAAGTTCATATACTGAACATGCGCCATGGCCGGCAGAATGATCCCGATCTCGAAGATGAACCGGACTTCGACTATGAAGCCGCCGAGAAATCGTGAAATTGTCGACGAACTCCATTCTCAAGCCTTCCCAATCTCGATGATGATGTTGCCGTCGGCATCCGACGTGGCGCGGTCGCCTGGCTCAATGACGGTCGTGGCGTCCATCTGCTCGAGGACGGCCGGGCCGGTGATGACCGCGTCGAGCGGCAGTTTTTCGCGGGCGTAGACCGGCGTATCGTGCCACGTCCCGCCGTACCAGACCGGGCGCGTTTCACTGAGCGCCTCTTCGAGCGTTCCCGCCCGCCCCGCCGGATCGATCAGGCTCGACAGGTCGAGCGCCGGCCGCACTCCGATGACCGACGTATTGAGGTTGACGAGATTGGCCCGGATTTCCGGCAGTTCCACCTTGAAGCGCGCGAAATAGGCTTTTTCGAAGAGCGCCTGGATTTGCTCGCGGGAGACGTCGGCCGAAGGCAAAGGCACGTTCAGGAGATGCGTCTGCCCGATGAACTGCATGTCGGCGGAGTGCGCGACACGAACGCTTTCCGGCTGCACCGCCTCCTTTTCGATCAGTTGTCGACCTTCTGCAGTTTGCCGGCTAAAGATATCCCTTACGGCCTCTTCGTCGAGCTTCGCCACCGGCTGGTTGACCGTATTGACGAAATCGTGGCGCAGGTCGGCGACGACGCAGCCGAGCGCGTTGGTGATGCCGGGCCGCGCGGGGACGAGCACCTTCGGGATGCCGAGTTCGCGGGCCAATGCCGAGGCGTGCAGCGGGCCGGCGCCACCGAAGGCGAACAGCGCGAAATCGCGCGGATCATGGCCCTTCGCGATCGAGACCATGCGGATGGCGCCGGCCATCCGGATATTGCCGATTTTCAGCACCGCGCCCGCCGCCTCGACAGCGTCGAGCCCGAGGCGCTTTCCGAGCTTTTCGGCGAAGGCGGCGCGGATGGTGTCGAGATCGACGGGATTGTCCACCGCGAGCAGCTTTTTCGCATTGAGCCGGCCGAGAATGAGGTTGGCGTCGGAGATCGTCGGCTCCGCCCCCCCGCGTCCGTAGCAGATAGGTCCGGGCGTGGCGCCTGCGCTCTGCGGGCCGACACGCAGCAGCCCGGACTCGTCCACCCGCGCGATCGAGCCGCCGCCCGCGCCGACCGTGTGCACGTCCACCATCGGCACGTGGATCGGCATCGCGTATTCGATCTCGATCTCGTTCGAGACGGCGGCCTGCGCGTTGCGGATCAGCGCCACGTCGGTCGAGGTGCCGCCCATGTCGTAGGTGACGACGTTGGGATAGCCGGCCCGCCGGGCGGTATAGGCCGCCGCCATGACGCCGGAAGCCGGCCCGGACATCACCGTCTTCGCCGCCTCGTCGGTCACGAAGCGCGCCGAGATCATGCCGCCATTGCCGTTCATGACCAGGAAATCCCGGTCGTAGCCGCGGCCCTGAAGCTCTGTCCTCAGCTTCTCGACATAGCGCTTCAGGATCGGCTGCACCGAGGCGTTGACCGATGCCGTCACGCCGCGCTCGAACTCGCGCGCTTCGGAAAGCAGCGAATGGCCGGTGGTGATGTAGCCGTTCGGCCAGCTCTCCGCCGCGATCCTCGCGGCGCGCAGTTCGTGGGCCGGATTGGCGTAGGAATGCAGGAAATGGATCACGAGAGATTCGCAGCCGGCCGCGAGCAGTTTCGCCACGGCTTCATGCACTTCTCCTTCGTCGAGCGCGGTGCGCACCTTCCCGCCGGCCTCGACGCGCTCGGTCACCTCCAGCCTCAAATCGCGCGGAATCACCGGCACGAAGGTGCCGGTCATGCCGTAGGGTTGGGGGCGTGTACGCCGGCCGAGTTCGATGATGTCGCGGAAGCCGCGCGTGGTGATCATGCCGGTCCTGGCCAGCCGGCGCTCCAGCACCGCGTTGGTGGTGGTCGTGGTGCCGTGCACGATGAGGTCGATCGCCTGGATCGGAAACCCGGTCCGGTCGAGCGCGGCGACCACGCCGAAAGCCTGGTTCTCGACCGTTGTCGGCGTCTTGGCGATGAAGGCCCTGCCGCCGGCGCGTCCGTCGATCAGAAGCAGATCGGTGAAGGTTCCGCCGACATCGATGCCGGCGACGACGTTGCCCGAACCTTCTCCATTTTTCGCGTCCATGCGGAAATCCGGAATGTCCAACCTGCTGATATGATGGAATTTAGAATGGTTCTCTACGCCCGCGCCTTGACGCGATATTCATTTGTACACTAATAAATATTACGAGCAAGGCCATTGCCTTTTCGTGCTGCTGGCGCAGCGTTCCACAAGCCGCATCCGGGAACCGAAGACATGCAGACCGCCGATCTCTCCCACTCGGCCCAGGCTTCAGCGACCGCCTTTGCGATCCCCGCGAATGTCTATGCGGAAAAGGTCGTTTCGGTCACGCATTATACGGACCGGCTCTTTTCCTTCCGCATCACGCGGCCGCAGAGCTTCCGTTTCCGCTCCGGCGAGTTCGTCATGATCGGTCTGCCGAACGCCGAGCGGCCGGTCTTTCGCGCCTATTCGATCGCCAGCCCCGCCTGGGACGACGAGCTTGAATTCTTCTCCATCAAGGTGCCGGACGGTCCGCTGACCTCGCACCTGCAGAAGATCGTCGCCGGCGATACGGTGCTGCTGCGGCAGAAGTCGACGGGCACGCTGGTGCTCGACGCGCTGACGCCTGCGAAGCGGCTCTACATGATCTCGACCGGAACCGGCATCGCGCCCTTCGCCAGCCTGATCCGCGATCCCGAGACCTACGAGAAGTTCGACCAGATCATCCTCACCCATACCTGCCGGGATGTCGCCGAGCTCGAATATGGCGCCGAGCTCTACCGCCAGAGCGTCGAGGACGCGCTGATCGGCGAGCTGACCAATGGAAGGCTGACCTATTATTCCTCCACGACGAGGGGCCGGTTCCCGCGCATGGGCCGCATCACGGCGCTGATCGAGAACGGCAGCCTTTTCGCCGATCTCGGCGTCGAGGCTTTCGATCCCGCCAACGACCGCGTCATGATCTGCGGCTCGATGGCCATGCTGCACGACGTGAAGGCCCTGGTCGAAAAGGCCGGCTTCCGCGAGGGCTCGCACAGCGAACCCGGCGACTTCGTCGTCGAGCGCGCCTTCGTCGGCTGAGGTTCTGCTGGCCGACGGCCTGAGAGGGCCGCGCGTCATCTCGGATAACCCCTCGTCACTGCGTTCGGACTGCCTTCCGGGACGACGGACTGGCGATCCTGTACTTGATGCCAAAAGACGGTCGCGCCGCCATGGTGTATGAAGCCGCCATGCTGCGCTTCCTCATCATCGACGACCATCCGCTCTTCCGCGAGGCCCTCAGGAGCGCGCTGCACCTCGTCTATCCGGATGCCGAGACGGTGGAGGCGCGCCTGATCGAGGATGCGCTGGCGCTCCTCGAAGCCGGCCGGGACTTCGATCTCGCCCTGCTCGATCTCTCGATCCCCGATGTCCAGGGCTTCGAAGGGTTGCTGACGATCCGCACACGCTACCCGCGCCTGCCTGTCGTCGTGGTCTCGGGACATGAGGACCCGCGCATCGTCTCGGAGACGCTGTCCTACGGCGCCGCCGGCTTCATCCCCAAATCGGCGCGCAAGGACGATCTGGCGAAGGCGATCCGCGAGGTGATGGAGGGTGAGGTCTATGTTCCGGAGAACTTTGCCGAACAGCCTGTGGACGCCGCTCGCGAGGACCGCGCCGAACTCGTGCGCCGCCTCGCCACGCTGACGCCGCAGCAGATGCGGGTGCTCGGCATGCTCAGGCAAGGCTTGCTCAACAAGCAGATAGCCTTCGAGCTTCAGGTGGGCGAGACGACGGTGAAGGCGCATGTCTCTGAGATATTGCGCAAGCTCCAGGTCTATAGCCGCACGCAGGCCGTGATCGAGGTTTCGCGGCTGGAGCATGGAGAACTGTTCCGCGAAGGCGACGGCTTCGCGGCACGGGGAGAGTAGCGGCAGCGGGCAATGGGCAGTCGGCGCAACGCTGAATCCGGCTTGCGGGATTTGCAGGAGTCCGAAAGTTCTATCCGACTGCTCTTGCCGGCTGCTTGTTCGACTGCCGTCCTCATGCCAGCAGATGCGCCATCAACGCCCTCAGCTCCGCCGGCTTCACCGGCTTGTGCATCAGCTCGATGCCGGATTGCCGCGAGGTGGCGGCAAGCGCCTCGGACGGATCGGCGGTGACGATCAGCGCAGGCACCGCGCGGCCGAGATATTGCCGCGCTTCGCCGATGGTGATCGAGCCGAGATCGCCATGGTCAAGATGCTGGTCGGCGATGATGAGGTCCGGCACCCAGCCGGTATCGCCAAGGCGTCCGAGCGCCTCCTGCGTGGATGAGGCGACACGGACGGAGCAATGCCAGCGCTCGAGCAGCGAGGACATCGCTTCCAGCACCGAATCGTCGTTCTCCACCAGCAGGACGCGGATGCCGTAGAGCCCGTAGAAGCGTGGCGTCCCCGGAGCGTGCGCCGGCACGGCGCGCCGGACGGGACGGAACGCGGCCGGAACGGCGGACACCTGGAAGACCGTTCCCTTGCCGAGCCTGGAGGTGAAGGAGATGTCGTGCCCGAGCGCCGAGATCAGGCGCCTCACGATGGCAAGCCCGAGACCCAGCCCGCCGCTCGAGCGCTCCGCCTCGCTGGCATTGCGGCCGCGCTGGAATTCCTCGTAGACCGCCTCGTACTGTTCCTGGGGTATGCCGATGCCGGTATCCGCCACGACGATCGCGATCCTGCCGGCCTTGCGTCTCGTTCCGACGATGACGCCGCCCTTCACCGTGTAGCGCAGCGCGTTGGAGATGATGTTCTGCAACACGCGCCGGTAAAGCATGCGGTCGGTTCGGATGACGGCGTCTGTCGGCCGGAAGCGCAAGTGCAGGCCCTTCTTCGCCGCCATTGGCGAGAAGCCCGACATCAGTGACTGGAAGAGCGGCTGCACTTCGACATCCGAGATTTCCGGCCGCACCACGCCGGCATCCAGCTTGGAGATGTCGAGCAGCGTCCTGAGCACGTCCTCCATCGTCTCCAGCGCGCTCGACACCTGCGCGGCAAGCCGCCGGCCGTCCTCCGACTTCTGGATGTCGGCCAGAGCCGAGATCGAAAGGTGCGCGGCATTGAGCGGCTGCAGCACGTCGTGGCTGGCCGCGGCCAGGAACCGCGTCTTCGACAGATTGGCCTGTTCGGCGGCATCCTTGGCCAGCGCTAGTTCGTGGTTCGACTGCTCCAGCCGGCGCAGGGTCGCCCGCAATTCGTCGGTGCGCGCGCGGATACGGCTCTCGAGGTTGATCGCGGTCTGGAACAGCGAGAAGGCGTTCGCCTGCTGGTCCATCGAGCGCTCGACCCGCCCGATCAGCGCCTCGTTGATCCGCCGCAGGCGCTCCACATCGGCGATTTCGTTGAGAGCCACGGTCTATTCCGCCGCTTCGGCGCGCGGGGCCGCCTGCCGCCCGAAGGCGATGCCGGTGAGCGTCTGGTTCAGATGCATGGACTGGTACTGCTCGCCATAGGTGCCGAAGCCGACCACATTGTATTTGCGGTAGAGCTCGGCCATCGGCCTCATGATCTGCCGGTTGGCCGCGTCGATGCGGCGGTAGCAGCAGTCGAAGCCGAGCACCATGTCGATGCCGTCGAGCCGCCGGTCGAGATCGTCGAGCGCCGAGCGGGTGGATTCGACCATGCCGCGCGCCTCGGCGAGCGTCAGGACGACGCCGTCGTCGATGGCGCATGCGAAGGCTAGCGAGCCGTCCGCCCCGGCATCCCGTATGGCGCGGCAGAAATATTCGCCGCCGACGCGCACGACGACCGGCGAGGAGGCGAAGGTCATCTGCGAGAGCGAGTGCGCATCCTTGCCGAGGGCGTCGGCATATTCGGCCGCCGCCGGCCGGGCATTGAACTCCGAGACGACGCGTCGGTCCGGGTCCGACGCCGTAACGACGAATTTCGCGTCCGTCGGGATGAAATTGTCCGTCTTGAAAATGTTGAAGGGGAGGTCGGTAGCGACGAGGAGGATGACCGCGCTGTCGGAGCGGACCGCGCCGTTGTGGAACAGCATGGGCTTCTGCCATCTCAGGTCGTCGCCGGCCGAGCCGCCGACCAGCGGAATATCGTCCAGCGCCCAGTGGATGGCGGCCGTCACCGCCTCCTCGGCGAAGGACATGCCGTCGATCAGGCACATGGCGAAGCGCTTTCGCCCCGGCCCGCCGTCGCCGCAATCGTCGAGTTCGTGGATGAGGCGCTCCACCTCGCCCGCGACCGTATGCATGCCTGAAGTCGATATGTTCTCGATCAGGGCCGAGCGGACGGTGAAATGCGCCGCCGGCAGCAGGATCGCCAGCGCCTCACCGTCGCCGATGCCGTCCGGCGTTATCTCGCCCGCCGTCGTGCAGCCGGCATGGGAAAGCCGTGGCGCATGCCTGCGCATGGCCGCCTCGACGGCCTCCGACGTGAAGAGCGACGGCGAATGGAAGATGAAGGCGAAGGCGGCTTCGCATTTCTCCGCCTCCTCAGCCGCCATTCGCGCCAGGCCCTCCGCGTCGATGCCCGGTGCGGTCAGCGCGACGATGCCGCAATCATATCGGGTACGCTCGGCCACCGCGTGACCATCTCCCTCGGCCTCCGGCTTCTTTTCCTTCGCCGGCCCTGCCGCATCATTGCCGGCAATTTTCCGTTTGGCAACTTGCGTCCGGACCCCTCTTCGGTCGAAAGTACAATATGACGTGCTCATGCCGGACTGCATTGTCATGCGGCTTCGGCTGATCGCGGCAGGTACGGCTTGAGAGCGCCGCCTGGAATAGGCCCGGCGCGTCCGGAAATGAGGGAGCACATATGTCTGACGTTTCGCTGGTTGTGAATGGCCGGAAAGTATCGGGCACGGTCGAGGACCGCACGCTGCTCGTACATTTCCTGCGCGAGAATCTCGGCCTGACGGGCACGCATGTCGGCTGCGACACCTCGCAATGCGGCGCCTGCGTCGTGCATGTCGACGGCAAGGCGGTGAAATCCTGCACCATGCTGGCCGTCCAGGCCTCGGGCTCGACGGTCACGACGATCGAGGGACTGGCCAACGGCACGGACCTGCATCCCGTACAGGCCGCCTTCAAGGAGAATCACGGCCTGCAATGCGGCTTCTGCACGCCCGGCATGATCATGACCTCGGTCGACATGATCGCGCGTCACCCCGAAGGGCTCGACGAGGCGACGGTCCGTCACGAGCTCGAAGGCAACATCTGCCGCTGCACCGGCTACCACAACATCGTCAAGGCCGTGCTCGCCGCGTCGAAGACGATGGCGAAGGGATCGAAGGGCAGGGCGAAGGCGGCGGCTTGATCGGCAGTCGGTATTAGGCAGTCGGCAATCGGATGGACGGGAGGAGATCGGGAAGCGGGTTCGGCGCGAAGATTTTTCGACTGCCGACTGCCAATTGCCGATTGCCTCACCACGGAGGAGACTCATATGGGCGTTGAAGGCATCGGCGCGCGGGTCGCGCGAAAGGAAGACAGGCGCTTCGTCACCGGCGCCGGCCGCTACGTGGACGACATGGTCGTTCCGGGCATGAAGCACGCGGCGTTCGTGCGCAGTCCCTACGCGCATGCGGACGTGAAGAAGATCGACGTGAAGGCCGCCGAGGCCATGCCGGGCGTCATCGCCGTGCTCACCGGCAAGCAGCTCAAGGGCGACGGCATCGGCAATCTCATCTGCGGCTGGATGATCCATTCCAAGGACGGCACGCCGATGAAGATGGGCGCGTGGTCGCCGCTCGCCGTCGACCGGGTGCGCTATGTCGGCGACGCAGTGGCGATCGTCGTCGCCGAGACCAAGGGCCAGGCGCGCGACGCCGCCGAGGCTGTCGAGGTGACCTACAGGGAGAAGAAGGCGGTCGTCGATCCGGCCAGGGCGCTCGCCAAGGGCGCGCCGCAACTCCATCCCGAGGCCGAGGGCAACCTGATCTACGATTGGGAAATCGGCGACGGCAAGGCCGTGGACGCCGCGATCGCCAGCGCCGCGCACGTCACCCGGCTCCACATCGTCAACAACCGGCTCGTGCCGAACGCGATCGAGCCGCGCGCCGCGCTCGGCCACTACGACAAGGCGGAAGACCATTTCACCTGCTGGACCACCAGCCAGAACCCGCATGTCGCGCGCCTCGTCATGAGCGCCTTCTACAACGTCGCGCCGGAGAACAAGCTGCGCGTCATCGCGCCCGATGTCGGCGGCGGCTTCGGCTCCAAGATCTTCATCTATCCGGAGGAGATCGTCTGCCTGTGGGCGTCGAAGCGCACCGGCGTGCCGGTGAAATGGGTCGCCGACCGCACCGAAAGCTTCATGACGGACGCGCATGGGCGCGACCACGTAACCGAAGTCGAGATGGCCTTCGACAAGGATAACAGGATCACCGCGCTCAAGGTCGACACGATCGCCAATTTCGGCGCCTACATGTCGCTCTTCTCCTCGTCGGTTCCGACCTATCTCTACGCCACGCTGCTTTCGGGCCAGTACAATATCCCGGCCATCCACGCGAATGTCCGTGCCGTCTACACCAACACCAGCCCGGTCGACGCCTACCGCGGCGCCGGCCGTCCGGAAGCGACCTACGTCCTCGAGCGCACGATGGAGACCGCCGCGCGGGAGCTCGGCGTCTCGCCGGCGGAATTGCGCCGTAAGAACTTCGTCACGCAGTTCCCGCATCAGACGCCGGTCATCATGGCCTATGACGCGGGCGATTACGCCGCCTCCCTCGACGCCGCGATGAAGGCGGCCGACTATGCCGGCTTCT
The DNA here is from genome assembly GCA_001896885.1 of Rhizobiales bacterium 65-79. Taxonomy (GTDB): domain Bacteria; phylum Pseudomonadota; class Alphaproteobacteria; order Rhizobiales; family Rhizobiaceae; genus Mesorhizobium_L. The sequence goes on from MKRJ01000013.1 coordinate 112,303, forward strand.
CCGAGCGGAAGAAGGCGGCGGCAAAAAAGGGCAAGCTGCGCGGCATCGGCATGAGCTGCTACATCGAGGCGTGCGGCATTGCCCCGTCCGCCGCGGTCGGCTCGCTCGGCGCCGGCGTTGGCTTGTGGGAATCGGCCGAGGTGCGCGTCAACGCCGTCGGCACGATCGAGGTGCTGACCGGCTCGCACAGCCACGGCCAGGGCCACGAGACGACCTTCGCGCAGCTGGTGGCCCAGCGCCTTTCCGTGCCGCTCGACACCGTCTCCATTGTCCATGGCGACACCGACAAGGTGCAGATGGGCATGGGCACCTACGGCTCGCGCTCGGGCGCGGTCGGCATGAGCGCCGTCTTCAAGGCCCTCGACAAGGTCGAGGCCAAGGCGAAGAAGATCGCCGCCCACCTGATGGAAGCCGACGAAGCCGACATCGTCATCGAGAACGGCGAACTCAAGGTGGCCGGCACGGACAAGAAACTGCCCTGGTTCCAGGTGGCGCTTGCTTCCTACACCGCCCACAATTTGCCGGCGGGCATGGAGCCCGGGCTGAAGGAGACGGCGTTCTACGATCCGTCCAACTTCACCTTCCCGGCCGGCTGCTACATCTGCGAAGTCGAAATCGACCCGGATACCGGCGTCACCGAGATCGTGCAGTTCGTCGCGGCCGACGATTTCGGCAACATCATCAACCCCATGATCGTCGAAGGCCAGGTCCATGGCGGCATCGCGCAGGGCATCGGCCAGGCGCTGCTCGAAGGGTGCCGCTACGATCCGGCCTCCGGCCAGCTCGTGACCGCGAGCTACATGGACTACACCATGCCGCGCGCCGACGATTTGCCGTCCTTCAAGGTGTCGACGTCGAACACGCCCTGTCCGAGCAATCCGCTCGGCATCAAGGGCTGCGGCGAGGCCGGCGCCATCGGCTCGCCGCCGGCGGTCATCAACGCCGTCACCGACGCCATCGGCGACAACGACCTCACCATGCCGGCGACGCCGCTGAAGGTGTGGACGGCGCTGAAGGCAGCGACAAGGCATTAGGATCAACCATGCGGGTGCCGCGCCAATCCGAGCGAAGCGAGGCAAGGTCGACCGGCCGCCGGGCAGGATTGCCCGCCCCCGCGGAGGGCCAGCGAGCGCAACGCGCGAGCGCGCGGCCCGTGAGCGAAAGGACATAAGATGTATTCCCTCAATTACCACCGCGCTTCGTCCGTTGCCGACGCCGTCAAGCTCGCCAAGAAGGGCGACGACGTGAAATACCTCGCCGGCGGCATGACGCTGATCCCCGCGATGAAGACGCGGCTTTCGGCGCCGAGCGACCTCATCGATCTCGGCCATATCGGCGAATTGAAGGGCATCAAGGTGTCCGGCAAGAACGTCACCATCGGCGCCGGCACGACCCACGCGGAAGTGGCGGCGAACGAGAAGCTGAAGGCAGTCTGCCCGGCCGTCTCCGATCTCGCCGCGCATATCGGCGACCCGGCCGTGCGCCACAAGGGCACCATCGGCGGCTCGATCGCCAACAATGACCCGGCGGCCGACTATCCGGCCGCGCTCCTGGCGCTCGACGCGACGGTGGTCACCAACAAGCGCGAGATCGCGGCGGCGAAGTTCTTCACCGGCCTGTTCGAGACCGCGCTGAAGGACGGCGAGATCGTCACGGCCGTGAGGTTCACGGCGCCGGCCAAAGCCGGCTATGAGAAATTCCGCAATCCCGCCTCGCGCTACGCGATGACGGGCGTCTTCGTCGCCAAGGGCAAGGCCAATGGCAAGGACGATGTGCGCGTCGCCGTGACCGGAGCGGGCGAGAACGGCGTCTTCCGCTCGAAGGAGATCGAAGCCGCGCTGTCGAAGAAGTTCGACGCCGCCGCCGTCGAAGGCGTGAAGGTACCGTCGAAGAACCTCATGTCGGACATCCATGCCTCCGCGGACTATCGCGCCGCGCTGGTGGTGGTGATGGCGAAACGCGCGACGGCCAAGGCCAACAGTTAGAGGACGTCCGCCCTCTCCGGAGCCCGGCGAGTACGTGAATACCCCCACCCCTAACCCCTCCCCACAAGGGGGAGGGGAACTTGGTCCAGCGCTGCACGGGGGAAACTTCGACGGTTTCAGCCTGGAAATCGATGCCGGCGTCTCCCTCCCCTTTGTGGGGAGGGATTAAGGGTGGGGGTAGCGGCCTCGCAGATACACCGACCTTCAAAGCAAGGCCGCCGGGCTGCCCGGCAGCCTTCTACGAAAGGTGTAGGCGATGCGCCCGCTGCCGCCCTCATTGCATGCCTGCATTGCGATTGCGCCGGTTGACGCAGGGGCGTGACGATGTCCATCATCCCGCCATCCAGGCGCCGGGGTGGCGGCGCCGAGACAGCGTTCGGGATGGGAATATGGCGCAAGCGGAAATCGGCCTTATCGGCCTTGGGGTGATGGGCTCGAATCTCGCCCTCAACATCGCCGAGAAGGGCCACGCGGTCGCCGTCTACAATCGAACGACTTCCAAGACGGGCGCGTTCTTCGAATCGGCCGGCGAGCTGCGCCAGCGCATCGTTCCCTGCACGCGGATCGAGGATCTGGTCAAGGCCATCCGGCCGCCGCGCCCGATCATCCTCATGGTCTCCGCCGGGCCGGCGGTGGACGAGGAGATCGCCAAGCTGCGTCCGTTCCTGTCGGAGGGCGACATCGTCATCGATGCCGGCAACGCCAATTTCCACGACACGGTCCGCCGCTTCGGCGAGTTGGAAGGTTCCGGCCTCGCCTTCGTCGGCATGGGTGTGTCGGGTGGCGAGGAGGGCGCGCGGCACGGCCCCTCGATCATGCCGGGCGGTGACAGGAAGGCCTACAGCCGCATCAAGGGCATCCTCAATGCCATCGCCGCCAAGTTCGATGGCGAACCCTGCTGCGCCTGGCTCGGCGCGGACGGGGCAGGCCATTTCGTCAAGACCATCCACAACGGCATCGAATATGCCGACATGCAGATGATCGCCGAGATATACGGCATCTTCCGCGACGGGCTGAAGATGAAGCCGAAGGACATCGCCTCCGTCTTCGCCAAATGGAACAAGGGTCGGCTGAATTCCTACCTGATCGAGATCACGGCGTCCGTGCTCGGCACCTCCGATCCGAAGACCGGCAGGCCGATGGTCGACCTGATCCTCGACAAGGCCGGGCAGAAGGGCACCGGGCGCTGGTCGGTCATCGAGGCGCAGCAGATGGGCGTGCCGGCCACCGCGATCGAGGCGGCGGTCGCGGCGCGCAGCCTTTCCGCGCTGAAGGACGAGCGCGAGGCTGCCGACAAGCTCTACCGCCGCAAGGTCGGCCTGCCCGAGCAGAAGCCGTTGCCGGCGGACGACCTGGAACTCGCCCTCTTCGCCGGCAAGATCGCCGCCTACGCCCAGGGCTTCGCGGTGATGGAAGCCGCCTCGCGCGAGTTCAAGTGGAAGCTGCCGATGCCGACCATCGCGAAGATATGGCGCGCCGGCTGCATCATCCGCTCGCAGTTCCTCGACACGATCGCCGACGCCTACAAGGCCGGGCCGGTCACCAACCTGCTGGTCGCGCCGAGCTTTGTGAAGATGATGACGGAGGCGCATCCCTCGCTCCGCCGCACCGTCGCCTGGGCGGCCGAGGCAGGCCTGCCGGTGCCGGCGCTTTCCTCGGCGCTGGCTTATTTCGATGCCTACCGGCAGGGCCGCGGCACGGCCAACCTGATCCAGGGCCAGCGCGACTTCTTCGGCGCCCACGGCTTCGAGCGGATCGACATGAAGGGCGAGCAGCACGGCCCCTGGAGCGGCCACGGGTAGTTTGGGTTTGGTGCATCCTTAGAGGCTTTGCAAAGCAAAGCCTCTAAGGATGCACCATCAACAGGCTCACTGGTCGATCGGCGCCCGCTGATTTCTGCAGCGATACGCTGCGCGCTCCTCACTCCCGCGCCGGCTTCCCCGGCACGCTCAGGCTCTGCAACGATTTCGCCTCCGCCCCCGCGATCCTTCTCAGCACGGCGGACGACAGCTCGCGACCGGCGAGCTTGATGTCCTCGTCCACGGTAAAAATCTCGCGGCGGAACCAGTGCAGCAGTCGCGACGACTGCTTCGAGACGAGATCCACGTCGCGGCCGAGTTTCAGCCCGGCCTCCTCGATTCCGGCAACGATGGCGAAGGTGGCGCCGCCCGAGCCGCTGACGATGCCGTCCGGCCGGTTCGGCCTGCGCATCAGTTCGGCGATTTTCGCCTTGATGTCACCGATGGGACTGTCCAGCGTGGCGCCGGCGAAGGGCACTTCGCTCGCGCCGCTTTCGTACAGGCCTTCGTGGAAGCCGTCGCGCATGTGGTAATGGTAGGAGAGCGTCGGCGATGGCCCGAGAAGCATCAGCCGGCGCCGGCCCGCTTTGGCCAGCGCGCGCACCGCCTCGCGCGCATAGACCAGATTGTCGAAGTCGTGAAAGGCGTGGTCGAGACCCATATCGGTCCGCCCGTGGGTGGCGAACGGAAAGCCGTGCTCCAGCATGTATCTCACGCGCGGGTCGTCGGGCTCGGTCCGCGAGATGATGATGCCGTCGGCCGAGCCGGTCTCCACGACGTAGCGCACCGGCTCCATCGGATCGTTGCGCCGCGAATAGGGCGTGACGATGAGGTGATACGGCGTGTCGGCCAGCACTTCCGATATGCCGTAGATCAGGTCGGAGCTGAAGCCGGTGACCTCCTGCTCGGTGTTCAGGATGAGGCTGATGACATTGGTCTTGCCGGTCCTGAGCCGTACGCCGGCGCGGTTCGGGCGATAGCCGACCTGCTTGGCCACGAGCTGCACGCGCCGGCGCGTCTCCTCGCCGATTTCCGGCGCGTCCTTCAGCGCCCGCGACACGGTGGTGATGCCGAGCCCGGTCATGAAGGCGATCGTCTTCAGCGTCGGGCGCTCGCCGGCGGGCGTGTCCATGCTCGTGTTCCGTTCCCAACCCCGATGCCGCCGATAGCACATTTATCGGCCGGTGCGACGGGAAAAGACAATAAGCTGCAACGTTTCAGATGGAAACCGGTCTCTGTTTGAACAGGGCGGCTCCGTCGACAAGGCCGGGCCCACGATCCGTCCTTTGGGCCCCTACGACTGAGCGCATGCGGGATCAGCAGTTTCAGCAGCTTAGCCTGCAAATTCATGCAAAAATGCTGCGGCGCGCCATCGCCGCGGCTCAAGTGCCGCCATCCGACGTGAAGCCTGTATTTTTTCGGGACGAGAAAAAATTCGCGCTTGGGAGCGATTCCGCCGTTGCCTAAGGCGGCTACTTCGCATAGCTTTCGACCTGCAACGTTTCAGATCGGGAGGAGAGTGATGCGTTACAAGCTCATGACGGCCGCCTTGGCGGCCGCCGCTGCCATTCAGTTTTCCGCCCCCGCGCAGGCCACCGATCTCGAGGTGATCCATTGGTGGACCTCGAAGGGAGAGTCGCGCGCGGTGGCTGAATTCGCCAAGGCCTTCGACAATGACGGGCAGGGTGACCACTGGGTCGACAGCGCCATCGCGCTTGGCCAGACGGCGCGCGCCACCGTCATGCAGCGCGTGCTCGGCGGCGATCCTCCCGGCGCGGCGCAGTTCAACCCCGGCCGCGAATATGAGGAGCTGATCAAGAACAATTTGCTCCTGCAGCTCGACGACATCGCCAAGGAAGGCCATTGGGCGGACGTGATCCGCCCGAAGAAGATCGCCAATGCCTGCCTGGTCGACGGTCATTGGTACTGCGTCCCGGTCAACATCCATTCCTGGCCGTGGGGCTGGTATTCCTACGGCGCCTTCAAGAAGGCCGGGCTGTCGAACCCCAAGAACTTCGATGAGTTCGTCAAGGACGCGCCGAAGCTGAAGGAGGCCGGCATCATCCCCTTCGCCATCGGCGGCGACGGCAATGGCTGGCAGATCAAGGGCGCCTTCGACCAGATGGTGCTCTACAAGATCGGCATCCCCAAGATGGAGCAGATGTACGGCAAGAAGGACGCCGACATCGCCGGCGGCGACGGCGTCAAGCAGGTGCTGACCGAACTCAAGGACCTCAAGCAGTTCACCGACAGCGGCTATGCCAACCGCAACTGGAACGACACGACCAACCTCGTGATCACCGGCAAGGCCGGGCTGCAGATCATGGGCGATTGGGCGCGCGGCGAGTTCGCGGCCGCCGGCATGACCGGGGTCAAGGATTTCGGCTGCATGATCGGCCTCGACGAGGACAATCCCATCGTCAGCACCGACGGCGACGTGATCGTCTTCCCGAAGCAGAAGGACGCCGCCAAGGAAGCGGCGCAGAAGCGCCTTGCCGCGCTCCTGATCAGCCCGAAGGTGCAGGTGGCCTTCAACAACGCCAAGGGTTCCATGCCCGTGCGCGGCGATGTCGACATGGCCTCCGCCGATCCCTGTATGCAGAAGGCGCTGAAGGCGGTCGAGGATCCGAAGCGCATCGCCACCAGCGTGCAGCGCTTCATCACCGAGGATACGTCGAACCAGCTCAACTCGCTCATCAACCAGTTCTGGGCCGACGATTCCATGACGGTCGATGCGGCGCAGAAGAAGTTCGTCGACATCATCAAGAACTCTGATTGACGACGAGAGCGTCATCCGGCTCAATATCAGCCGGATGAACCCCTTCCGATAGGATAAGTGCTTATGAGGTGCGACCCCCACTCCGATCAGCTACGCTGACCACCTCTCCCCGTTCGACGGGGGAGAGGAAGCGCCAGCCGCAAGGCTTGGCCCTCTTCCTCTACCCCACGAAAGTGGGGGAGAGGTGGCCCGCGAAGCGGGACGGAGTGGGGGATATTCGACCACATTCGATAAGCCCTCTAGACGAAGGTCGCGAACGAATAGAGGACGATCGGGCGCTGCTGCTCGAAGGTTCCCGAATCCACCCGACCTGGCAAAGCGGACAGTCCAATCCATGGCTCGAACCAGGCGACGCTTCAACTACAGCGCGGTCATCGGCACGATACCGATGATCCTCGTCGCGGTCGGCGTCTTCGTCATCGGCATCGCCTTCACTTTCTTCTGGTCCTTCACCAGCTCGAAGCTCTTTCCCGCTTACGACTTCGTCGGCCTCAGGCAGTATTACCGCCTGTGGGCGAGCGACCGCTGGCTGGTCTCCGTCTCCAACATCTGGATCTACGGCCTGCTGACCATCGGCGGCAACATGGTCTTCGGCTTCCTGCTTGCCGTCTTCATGGACCAGAAAATCCACGCCGAGGACCTTCTGCGCTCGATCTTCCTCTATCCCTTCGCCATGTCGCTGATCGTGACGGGCCTGGTATGGCAATGGGCGCTTGACCCCAATCTCGGCCTGCAGTCGGCGATGCACCATTGGGGCTGGGCGAGCTTCAAATTCGCGCCACTCGTCGATGTCAACACGGCGATATACGGCCTCGTCGTCGCCGGCATCTGGCAGGGCAGCGGCGTCTCGATGGCGATCATGCTGGCGGGACTGCGCGGCATCGATTCGGAGATATGGAAGGCCGCCAAGGTCGACGGAATCCCGCCCTGGCGCACCTATCTTTTTATCGCCCTGCCGATGATGCGCGGCGCGCTCGCCACCGCCTTCGTCCTGCAATGCGTGAGCGTGGTGCGCGTCTATGACCTCATCATCGCCATGACCGGCGGCGGCCCCGGCATTTCGACCAACATGCCGGCCGTCTATGTCATCGACATGATCACCTCGAGCCAGAATGTCGGGCAGGGCATGGCCGCCGCGACCATGATGCTCGTGCCGATCATCCTCCTTCTCTCGATCGTGGGCATCGTCGGCTGGCGTCGCCGCGTGCGCGCGGAGGCGGGCGCATGAGCACGGTCGTGAGCAGCGCCGACACACGACGGGCAGGCGCCGGGCCGCGTGAAGACGCCCGCGCGCAGGCCGCGGGGCCGAAGCCCGCGCGCCTGTCGCCCGGCCGCGTCGGCATCTATGCCTTCCTGATCGTGTCGGCGCTGTTCTTCCTCATCCCGCTCTACATCATGGTGGTGACCTCGCTGAAAGGCATGCCGGAGATCCGCCTCGGCCATCTCTTCAACCTGCCGTCTGAGGTCACCTTCAAGCCGTGGAGCGACGCCTGGCTGCACGCCTGCACCGGGCGCGATTGCTTCGGTCTGAGCCCCGGTTTCATGAACTCGGTGAAGATCACGATACCGAGCGTCATCCTGTCGATCCTGATCGGCTCGATCAACGGCTACGCGCTCTCCTTCTGGCGCTACAAGGGCGCGAACTTGCTCTTCGGCATCCTGCTCTTCGGCGCCTTCGTCCCCTACCAGGTGGTCATCTACCCGCTGATCATCGGCTTCCGCATCATGGGCATCTATTCGACACTCACCTGCATCATCATCGTGCACACGATCTTCGGCATGCCGATCCTGACCTTGCTCTACCGCAATTTCTATGCCGGCCTGCCGATCGAATTGTTCAAGGCGGCGCGCGTCGACGGCGCCGGCTTCTGGAAGACCTTCTTCTATGTCATGGTGCCGATGTCGGTGCCGATCACCATCGTCGCGGTCATCATCCAGGTGACGGGCATCTGGAACGACTTCCTCTTCGGCATCATCTTCTCCGGCCGGCCGAACTGGCCGATGACCGTGCAGCTGAACAACATCGTCAACACCACCACCGGGGTGCGCGAGTACAACGTCAACATGGCGGCGACGATCCTTACGGCGGCGGTGCCGCTCGCCATATACTTTATCTCCGGACGCTGGTTCGTGCGCGGCATCGCCGCCGGCGCGGTCAAGGGCTGAAAGGGCAGGCATGGCAAGCGTTTCGATCCGCAAGCTCGGCGTCTCCTTCGGCAGCTTGAGCGTGCTGCGCGACCTCGATCTCGAAGTCGCCGAGGGCGAATTCGTGGTCCTGCTCGGGCCGTCCGGCTGCGGAAAGTCCACGCTCCTCAACGCCGTCGCCGGCCTGCTCGACATCGATGACGGCCAGGTCTGGATCGGCGGAAAGAACGTTACCTGGGAAGAACCGAAGGACCGCGGCATCGGTATGGTCTTCCAGTCCTACGCGCTCTATCCGCGCATGACGGCGGAGGGGAATCTTACTTTCGGATTAAGGGTCGCGGGGGTGGCGAAGGACGAGATCGCCAAGCGTGTCGCCCGCACGGCCGAACTCCTGCAGATCGAGCCGCTCCTGAAGCGGCGCCCGGCGGAGCTTTCCGGCGGGCAGCGCCAGCGTGTCGCGATCGGCCGGGCGCTGGTGCGCGAGGCCGGCGTCTTCCTCTTCGACGAGCCGCTGTCGAACCTCGACGCGAAACTGCGAACCGAGCTTCGCGTCGAACTGAAGAAACTGCACATGACGCTCGGCTCGACCATGATCTACGTCACCCATGACCAGATCGAGGCGCTGACGCTCGCCGACCGCGTCGCCGTCATGCATCGCGGCGTCATCCAGCAGCTCGCGTCGCCGAAGGAGATCTACCAGCGGCCTGTCAACCGTTTCGTCGCCGGCTTCGTCGGCTCGCCGGCCATGAACTTCGTCTCCGGCGAGCTCGTCGCCAACAGCGATCCGGTCCTGCGCACCGCCGACGGGACGGAAATTCGGCTTGCCGGCTACCCCTTCAACGAGCGGCCGCAGTCCGGCCGCAAGGTCGATCTCGGCGTCCGCCCGGAGCAGATCCATTTCGATTCCACCGCGCCCGGCGCGACCGCGCTTCCTCTCGCATTGACGCTGGTCGAGCCGATGGGCGCCGACAGCCTCTTGTGGGGTTCGATCGGCGATCAATCCGTGTCGCTGCGGATTGGACCCGACGAGACGCACAAGATCGGCGAGAAAGTGAATGTCCATTTCCAGCCGGCGGCGGCCTCCATCTTCGACGCGGAAACGGGCGAGCGGCTTTAGATTCAAACATAGGACAACAGGCAGATGAACTGGTCATTCCAGCTATACAGCGCGCGCAACTTCCAGCCCTGGGACGGGATCCTGAAGCTCGTGGCCGATGCCGGCTACAAGGAAGTGGAAGGGTTCGGCGGCGTCTATGACGATCCGCCCGCCTTTCGCAGGAAAATGGATGCCAGCGGGCTCACCATGCCGACCGGCCATTTCGGCATCGACATGCTGGAAGGCGACTTCGCCAAGGCCGCCGATATTGCAGGCACGCTCGGCGTGACCAACATCATCTGCCCCTTCCTGATGCCGGACCAGCGGCCGAAGGACAAGGCCGGTTGGACGGCCTTCGGCAAGCGTCTGGCGAAGGCCGGCGAAGCGGCGAAAAAGGCCGGCTTCGATTTCGGCTGGCACAACCATCATTTCGAGTTCGAGAAGCTGCCGGACGGCTCGGTGCCGATGACGGCGATCCTCGAGGCCGCGCCCGGGATCGGCTGGGAGATCGACGTCGCCTGGGTGGTGCGCGGCGGGGCCGATCCGCTCGAATGGATCGACCGCCATGGCAGGCGCATCACCGCCGTGCATGTCAAGGATATCGCGCCGAAGGGCGAGAACGCCGACGAGGACGGCTGGGCGGATGTCGGCCACGGCACCATCGACTGGAAGACGATCATGAAGGCGCTGCGGGAGAAAACGCCGGCGAAGGTGTTCATCATGGAGCACGACAAGCCGAGCGACGTCGGACGCTTCGCGCGTCGTTCCATCGCCGCGGCGAACAGGCTGTAACAGGGGTTCTTTCGCATGGCTAGGAAACTGGGCGTAGGCGTCATCGGCTGCGGCAACATCTCGGCCGCCTATATGCGGCATGCGCCGCTTTTCCGCGGCATCGAGATGCGGGCGTGCGCCGACATCGACATGAAGGCGGCGAAGGCGCGGGCGAAGGAATTTTCGCTGCGCGCCGAAACGGTGGACGAGATCCTGCGCGATCCCGCAATCGACATCATCGTCAACCTGACCATTCCGGCGGCGCACTACATGGTGTCGAAGGCGATCCTCGACGCCGGCAAGCACGTCTATTCGGAAAAGCCCTTCGTTCTTTCCGTGCGCGAGGGGCTCGATCTGAAGAAACGGGCGGGGAAACGCGGGCTGCGCGTCGGTTCGGCCCCCGACACCTTCCTTGGCGGCGCGCACCAGCTTGCCCGCCATCTCCTCGACGAAGGCAAGGTGGGGAAGGTCACCAGCGGCACCTGCCATGTCATGAGCCACGGCATGGAGCACTGGCACCCCAACCCGGATTTCTTCTTCAAGGCGGGCGGCGGCCCGATCCTCGATCTGGGTCCGTACTACATCTCGAACCTCATCCAGCTCATCGGGCCGGTGAAGGGCGTGGCGGCGCTGACGGCGATTCCGGCCAAGGTGCGAACCATCAGTTCCAAACCCCGCGCCGGGCAGAAGATCACGGTGGAGACCCCGACGACCATCCACGCGCTGCTTGAATTTCAAAGCGGCGCCGTCGTCACCTTCAACGCGAGCTGGGATGTCTGGCTGCACAACCATGCGCCGATGGAGCTCTATGGCGAGGAAGGCACGCTCTACGTTCCCGATCCGAATTTCTTCGGCGGTCAGGTGGCGATTTCCGAGCGCGACAAGCCGGTGAAGAAGCTGCCGCGCTGGGACCATCCCTTTGCGGTGCCGAACCAGGATTCGCCGCGCGGCCCGCTCGCCAACTACCGTGCGGCGGGGCTGGCCGACATGGCACTGGCGATCGCCGAGGGGCGGCCGCACCGCTGCTCGATGGAGGCGGCGCTGCATGCGATCGAGGTCATGACCGGAATATTGAAATCGGGCGAGACCGGAAAGTTCGTACCCATGCGCACCACTTGCGAGCGGCCGGCCGCCCTTGACATCAAGGCCGCGAAGGGCCTGCTTGCGAGGAAGGCACAGTAATTATTGCAATGTCGTGCCGGCCTTTTTCTCGCCGATCACGGAATGGGTCCCGGTCTTTCTCCCCTCGCTCCGCTCGGTGCCGAAAACCGGGATGACGCGACAGCTAGGCCCGTCATCCCGGTTTGCTGCCGAAGCGCAGCGAACGGAAGCAAGACCGGGATCCATTCCTTAGCCGGCCAGACTGAAGCAAAAGAATACAGAAAACTCCGAGGTCCCCATGCCCTACACCCCCGCCGAGAACCGCTACCAGAACATGCGCTACAACCGCTGCGGCCGCTCCGGGCTGAAGCTGCCCGCGCTGTCGCTCGGCCTGTGGCACAATTTCGGCGGCGACACGCCGCACCAGGCCAAGCAGGCGATGTGCCGCAAGGCCTTCGATCTCGGCATCACCCATTTCGACCTTGCCAACAATTACGGGCCGCCGCCGGGCTCGGCCGAGGAGGCGTTCGGCGAGATCCTGCGCACGGATTTCGCCGGCTACCGCGACGAGCTGATCATCTCGACCAAGGCGGGCTACGGCATGTGGCCGGGGCCCTATGGCGAATGGGGCAGCCGCAAATATCTGATCGCCAGCCTCGACCAGAGCCTGAAGCGGATGGGGCTCGACTATGTCGACATCTTCTATTCGCACCGCTTCGATCCCGAGACGCCGCTGGAGGAGACCATGATGGCGCTCGACCACGCGGTGCGCTCCGGCCGGGCGCTCTACGCCGGCATCTCCTCCTACAATTCGCAGCGCACGCAGGAGGCCGCCGCGATCCTGCGCCAGCTCGGCACGCCCTGCCTGATCCACCAGCCGAGCTATTCCATGATCAACCGTTGGGTCGAGGACGACGGGCTGCTCGACACGCTGGCAGGGCTCGGCATCGGCTCGATCGTGTTCTCGCCGCTGGCGCAGGGCATGCTGACCTCGAAATATCTGGACGGCATCCCCGGGGACAGCCGCGCCGCGCAGGGCAAGTCGCTCAGGAAATCCTTCCTCAACGAGAAGACCGTCGCCAACATCAGGAAGCTGAACAAGATCGCCGAAAGGCGCGGCCAGACGCTCGCCCAGATGGCCCTCGCCTGGGTATTGCGCGGCGGCCATGTCACTTCGGCTCTGGTAGGGGCGAGCCGGCCGGAGCAGATCGAGGACAGCATCGGCGCGCTGAAGAACCTCGAATTCTCCGAAGCCGAGCTGCAGGAGATCGACCGCTACGCACGCGAGGCCGACATCAATCTCTGGGCGGCGTCGGCGGAACGGAAGGGCCCGGCGCGGAAGTAGCCCATGACGGCGTTCGCATTCTTTTGCACCCTCCTCTGGCCTGCCGGCCATCTCCCCCTCAAGGGGGGAGATCAGCTCTCGGCGAGGCCTTCGCCAATCGCCATCCTTGCAAAGGGAGCGTCGACGGGTCTGGCCGGCGTAATCTCCCCCCTTGAGGGGGAGATGGCCGGCAGGCCAGAGGAGGGTGCAAGAGAAAGGCCGCGCGCATGATCCGGAACCCCATCCTGCCCGGCTTCAATCCAGACCCGTCGATCTGCCGGGTCGGGCGGGACTACTATATCGCCACCTCGACCTTCGAATGGTATCCCGGCGTCCAGATCCACCATTCGACCGATCTCGCCAACTGGCGGCTCGTTTCCCGTCCCCTCGAGCGGGCCGGCCTGCTCGACATGCGCGGCAATCCGGATTCCTGCGGCATCTGGGCGCCGTGCCTATCCTATGCCGACGGACTCTTCTGGCTCGTCTACACCGACGTCAAGCGCTATGACGGCAACTTCAAGGACGCGCACAACTACATCACCACCGCGCCTGCGGTGACCGGCCCCTGGTCGGACCGCGTCTACGTCAATTCGAGCGGCTTCGACCCGTCCCTCTTCCACGACGAGGACGGGAAGAAGTGGTTCCTCAACATGCTCTGGAACCATGTCTCGAACGGTGTCGGCGGCCATCCGAAGCATCCCTCCTTCGCCGGCATCCTCTTGCAGGAATATGACCCGAAGGCGGGAAAACTCGTCGGTGAGGCGAAGAACATCTTCCGCGGCAGCCCGCACGGACTGGTGGAGGGACCGCATCTCTTCAGGCGCGACGGCTGGTACTATCTGACGACGGCCGAGGGCGGCACGGGCTACGGCCATGCCGTCACCATGGCCCGCTCGCGCGCGATCGACGGGCCGTACGAACTGCATCCCGACATCCATATCATCACCTCGAAGGACGCGCCCGACGCGGTTCTGCAGCGCGCCGGCCATGGCCAGATCGTCGAGACGCCGGAGGGCGAATTCTATCATACGCATCTGACCTCGCGGCCCCTGCCGGGCACGCGCCGCTCGCCGCTCGGGCGCGAGACGGCGATCCAGAAATGCGTCTGGGGCGCCGACGGCTGGCTGCGGCTCGCCGAGGGAGGGCCCGTGCCGTCGGTCGAGGTGCCGGCGCCGGGCGGCGCGGAGCACATCCCCGGCCAGGCGCTCACCGACTACGCCTTCGACGGGCCGGCGCTGCCGGCCGACTTCCAGTGGCTGCGCACGCCCTTTCCCGAGCGCATCTTCTCGCTGACGGCGCGGCCCGGCCATCTGCGCCTCTTCGCGCGCGAATCCATCGGAAGTTGGTTCGAGCAGGCGCTGGTGGCGCGGCGGCAGGAGCATTTTGCCTTTCGCGCCGAGACGCGCATCGACTTCCAGCCGGCGAATTTCCAGCAGGCGGCCGGGCTCGTCCACTACTACAACCGGCACAAATTCCACTTCCTCGCCGTGACGCATGATGCGCGCCACGGCCGCGTGCTCACCATCCTGAGTTGCCCCGGCGACTGGCCGGACGGGCGGCTCGCCTTCCCGCTGGCCGAGCCGGTCATGCTGCCGGCGGAAGGGCCGGTGGAGCTTGCGATGGAGGTACGGGACGCCGCGCTGCAATTTCATTGGCGACCCGTCGGCAACCTGCCCGGCGACTGGCGCCCCATCGGCCCCGTGCTCGACGCCAGCCTGGTTTCGGACGAGGCCGGGCGCGGCGAGCACGGCTCCTTCACCGGCGCCTTTGTCGGCATGGCGGCTTTCGACATTTCCGGCTCCGGGCGGCACGCCGATTTTAGCCGCTTCAGCTACGCGTCCGAGCCGCGCCGGAATGCGTAAGCGATGTATCATTTACCGGCCGTCAGGCATGATGGGCAGTCGCCGGCCGGCCGGCTGGCAATGGCGGAAAGGTGCGCCTATCTGAATCGTGAGGCAGGATCTCAGGGAGTGCCATGTCGAAGACCGCGATCCCGGCGCTGGCGGGACTTCTGCTGTTGGGAGCGTTGGGGACGGCCTCGGGCTTCGAGCTTGCGCAGGACCTCACCTGCGCGCAGGCCGTCGCCTACTACGAAAAGAACCGTCTCATCTACGTGCTGAGCCACAACGTCATCGCCCTGCCGATCCGTGTCGGCGTGCCGGTGAACGAGGCGAACAAGCTCCAATGCTCCGACCGGGGCCAGATCCCGCACGGCTACAGCGTCGAAACGAAGGATCGCTGGCGCTGCGTCATCGCCGTGACGTGCTGAGCGGAACCGCTCAGTTCCCCAGGATCCCCGGCAGCCTGAGCCCCTTCTCCCTGGCGCATTCGATGGCGATATCGTAGCCGGCGTCGGCGTGGCGCATGACGCCGGTCGCCGGGTCGTTCCACAATACCCGCTCCAGCCGCTTGGCCGCTTCCGGCGTGCCGTCGGCGCAGATCACCATGCCCGCATGCTGCGAGAAACCCATGCCGACGCCGCCGCCATGGTGCAGCGACACCCATGTCGCGCCCGACGCGCAATTGAGCAGCGCGTTGAGCAGCGGCCAGTCCGACACGGCGTCCGACCCGTCCTTCATCGCCTCCGTCTCGCGGTTGGGCGAGGCGACGGAGCCGGAATCGAGATGGTCGCGGCCGATGACGACCGGTGCCTTCAGTTCGCCATTCGCCACCATCTCGTTGAAGGCGAGGCCGAGCCGGTGGCGGTCGCCGAGGCCGACCCAGCAGATGCGCGCCGGCAATCCCTGGAAGGAGATGCGCTCCCTCGCCATGTCGAGCCAGTTATGCAGATGCGTGTTGCCCGGCGTCAGTTCCTTCACCTTCTCGTCGGTGCGGAAGATGTCCTCCGGGTCGCCCGACAGCGCCGCCCAGCGGAACGGGCCGATGCCGCGGCAGAAGAGCGGACGGATATAGGCCGGCACGAAGCCGGGAAAGGCGAAGGCGTTGTCGAGGCCTTCGTCCTTGGCGACCTGGCGGATATTGTTGCCGTAGTCGAGCGTCGGCACGCCGTCGTTCCAGAAGGCGACCATCGCCTCGACATGCTCGCGCATCGACTGGCGTGCCGCCTTTTCCACCGTTTTCGGGTCGCTCTCGCGCTTTTCCCGCCATTCGGCAAGCGACCAGCCCTTCGGCAGATAGCCGTTCAGCGGATCGTGCGCCGAGGTCTGGTCGGTCAGGATGTCGGGCCTGATGCCGCGCCGGTGAAGCTCCGGCACGATCTCGGCCGCGTTGCCGAGGAGCCCGACCGACTTCGCCTTGCCGGCCTTCGTCCAGCGCTCGATCATGGCGAGCGCTTCGTCGAGCGTATCCGCGCGCTCGTCGACATAGCGGGTGCGCAGCCTGAAATCGATGCGGTCTGGGTCGCATTCGATGGCGAGGCAGGACGCGCCCGCCATCACGGCGGCGAGCGGCTGCGCGCCGCCCATGCCGCCCAGTCCAGCCGTAAGTATCCACTTACCCTTGAGATCGCCCTTGTAGTGCTGGCGGCCCGCTTCTACAAAGGTTTCATACGTGCCCTGCACGATGCCCTGCGTGCCGATATAGATCCACGACCCGGCCGTCATCTGGCCATACATCATTAGGCCCTTGCGATCGAGCTCGTTGAAATGGTTCCAGTCGGCCCAGTGCGGCACGAGGTTGGAATTGGCGATCAGCACGCGCGGTGCGTCGGCATGGGTGCGGAAGACGCCGACCGGCTTGCCCGACTGGACGAGCAGCGTCTCGTCCTCCTTCAGCGTCTTTAGCGTCGCCACGATGGCGTCGAAATCGTTCCAGGTGCGCGCGGCGCGGCCGATGCCGCCATAGACCACGAGCTCGTTCGGGTTCTCGGCCACGCCCGGATCGAGATTGTTCATCAGCATGCGGAGCGGCGCTTCCGTCTGCCAGGAAAGCGCGTTGAGCTCCGGGCCGCGCGGCGCGTGGATCTCGCGGATGTTGTGACGGGGATTGGTCATGACCAGGCTCCGGTTTTCGTCGAAAGGGCGATTCCCTCGAGGCGCTTCAGGATCGCGCCGAGATGGATGCGCAGCCGGTCCGCCTTGGCCTCGTCATAGGCGAAGGGAAGCGCCTCGCTTTCGAGATGGGTCGATTGCGCCAGCTCCATCTGGACGGCGTGGACGCCGGTCTCGGGCTTGCCGTAATGCCGCGTCGTCCAGCCGCCGCGGAAGCGGCCGTTGAGGATGGAGGTATGGCCGTCGGCCGAGCGGCAGATGCCGGCGACGGCCCGCTCGAATTCCGGCGCGCAGGTTTTGCCGTTGTCGGTGCCGATGTTGAAGTCGGGCAGGACGTCGTCGAACAGGAACGGGCATTTCGAGCGGATGGAGTGGCAGTCGTAGAGCACGGCGATGCCATGGATCGCCTTCACGCGCTCGATCTCCGCGGCGAGCGCCGCATGGTAGGGCGCGTGGAACAGCGCCTTGCGCCGCTCGATCTCCTTCCCGTCCGGCTCCTTCGACCAGAGCGGCTGGTCGTCGAAATCGGTGAGCGGCACCAGCCCGGTCGTGTTCTGCCCCGGATAGAGGCTGGCGCCGGACGGATCGCGGTTGGCGTCGATGCAATAGCGATGGAAGGTCGCGCGCACCGTCGTCACCTCCGACAGCAGGCCGGCATAGAGCCTATGGACATGCCAGTCCGTGTCGCGGAGCTTGCGGCCTTCCTCGTTGAGGTCGGCCCATATGTCCGGCGGAACTTCCGTGCCGGTATGCGGCAGGCCGAGGATGATTGGCGAGGTGCCGCGGGTGATTTCAAAGGGTTGCGCCCTTCTCCCCGCCTGCGGGGAGAAGGTGGCGGCAGCCGGATGAGGGGCAGGATCGCTCATCAGTGCCGCCCCTCATCCGCCCTTCGGGCACCTTCTCCCCGCAAGCGGGGAGAAGGAATATTCCCCTCCAGCCCCGGCAGAATGCCCGCCGATACGCTGTCGCAGAGCGCGCCGGATCGCACCAGTTCGCCGGCGGCGGCGAGGTCGCCGGCCATGTAGCGGTCGACCTCCAATGCCGGCACCGCCATGCGGATCACCGAATGTGCCTTCTGCAACTCGCCGCTTGTCCTGAGCGGGGCGCGCAAATCGATCCCCTGCGCCGCCGTGACCGCCTCGATGCCGACGATCGTGGCGAGGTTCTCCGTCATGTCGAGGAGCCGCCGCGCGCCGTGGCAGGCCATCGAGACATGGTCCTCCTGGTTGGCGGAAGTCGGCGTCGAATCGATCGAGGCCGGATGCGCGCGCTGCTTGTTCTCGCTCATCAGCGCGGCGGAGGTGACTTCCGCGATCATCAGGCCGGAATTCAGCCCCGGCTTCTTCGCCAGGAAGGCGGGCAGGCCGAAGGAGAGCGCCGGATCGACCAGGAGCGCGATGCGCCTTTGCGCGATGGCCCCGATCTCGCAGATGGCGAGCGCGATCTGGTCGGCGGCGAAGGCCACCGGCTCGGCATGGAAATTGCCGCCGGAGACCACCGAGCCGTCCGACAGCACCAGCGGATTGTCGGTGACGGCGTTGGCTTCGAGCGTCAGCGTGCGCGCGCACTGGCGCAAAATGTCGAGCGCCGCGCCGTCGACCTGCGGCTGGCAGCGTATGCAGTAGGGGTCCTGCACGCGCTCGTCGCCGAGCCGGTGGCTCTCGCGGATTTCCGAGCCGTCGAGCAGCCGCCAGAGTGCGGCGGCCGTGTCGATCTGGCCGCGATGGCCGCGCAGCGTGTGGATTTCCGGATGGAACGGCGCGGAAGAGCCCATCGCCGCGTCGGTCGAGAGCGCCCCGGTGACGAGCGCCGCGTTCGCCGCGCGATGCGTCTCGAAGAGACCGGCGAGCGCCAGCGCGGTCGAGACCTGCGTGCCGTTGATCAGCGCCAGTCCCTCCTTGGCGGCGAGCACGATCGGCTTCAGCCCGGCTTTGTCGAGCGCGGCGCGGGCATGCATTCTTTCGCCGGCCAGATACGCCTCGCCTTCGCCGATCATGGCGGCGGTCATGTGGGCGAGCGGCGCGAGGTCGCCGGACGCGCCGACCGAGCCCTTTTCCGGGATGACCGGCACGACGCCCTTTTCTAGCATCGCCTCGATCAGCGTGACGGTCTCCATGCGCACGCCCGACGCGCCGCGCCCGAGCGACATCAGCTTCAGCGCCATGACGAGGCGCACGATCTCGGGTCTCAGCGGCCGGCCGACGCCGCAGCAATGCGACAGGATGAGGTTGCGCTGCAGGGTGGCCACGTCCGCCGCCGGGATGCGCACGCTGGCGAGCTTCCCGAAGCCGGTGTTGATGCCATAGACGGCGTCCGACCCGCCCGCGATCTCGGCGATACGCCGGGCGGCGGCTTCGATGCGCGGATGCGAGGAGGTGTCGAGGCGGACGGGCTCCGAGCCGCGATAGATGCGCTCCAGCGTTTCGAGCGCGATGGCGCCGGGATGGAGGGTGAGGGTCATGCGCGCGATTCCGTCTCGTAGATCGCGCGCAAGGCTTCGAATGTCCTGCGGTCGAAATCACCCCCCTCTGTCCTGCCGGATATCTCCCCCTCAAGGGGGGAGATCAAACCTCCATCCTTGTTCTCGCTAATCGCCAACGCTACAGGATGGGAGCCGAGGCAAGCGGCCGGCGTAATCTCCCCCCTTGAGGGGAAGATGTCCGGCAGGACAGAGGGGGGTGCGAAGGGGCGCGGCGCTGAACGAATTGTCTCCATCATCCCACGATCACCCTCTCCAGCGCATTGAACCCGATGCGGTAGGCCAGCTCCGCCGGATGCCCGACGTCCCACACCGCAAGCTCGGCGCGCTTGCCCGCCTCTATCGTGCCGATCTCGTCCGCCAGTCCGAGCGCCCGCGCCGCGTTGCGCGTCACGCCGGCAAGCGCCTCCTCCGGCGTTAAGCGGAAGAGCGTCGAGGCCATGTTCATGGTCAGGAGCAGCGAGGCGAGCGGGGAGGAGCCGGGATTGCAGTCGGTGGCGATGGCGATCGGCACGCCCGCGCGTCTCAAAGCGTCCACCGGCGGCGCCTGCTTCTCGCGCAGGAAATAGAATGCTCCGGGAAGCAGGACCGCCACGGTGCCGCTCTTTGCCATGGCCTCGGCGCCGGCCTCGTCCAGATATTCCAGATGATCGGCCGAAAGCGCGCCGAAGGAGGCTGCGAGCGCCGCTCCGCCAAGATTTGAAAGCTGCTCTGCATGCAGCTTGACCGGAATGCCGAGCCCCCTCGCCCTTTCGAAGATGCGCGCCATCTGCTCCGGCGAAAACGCTATGCCCTCGCAGAACCCGTCGACGGCATCGACCAGCCCCTCACCATGGGCGGCTTTCAGCCCGGGCAGCACGATTTCGTCGATATAGGCATCGGCGCGGCCCTTGTATTCGGCGGGCACGGCATGCGCGGCAAGGTAGCTCGTCCTGACCCGCACCTTGCGCATCGCGCCGAGCCGGCGCGCCGCGCGCAGCATTTTCAGTTCGTCCCCGATCGTCAGGCCGTAGCCCGATTTGATCTCGACCGTGTGGGCGCCCTCGGCGACCAGGGCGTCGAGCCGCGGCAGGGCGGCCTCGACCAGTTCGTCCTCTGAAAGAGCGCGGGTCGCGGCTACCGTCGAGACGATGCCGCCGCCGGCGCGCGCGATTTCCTCATAGGTCGCGCCTTCGAGCCGCATCTCGAATTCCTTCGCCCGATTGCCGCCGAAGACGAGATGCGTGTGGCAGTCGATCAGCGCCGGCGTGACGAGCCGGTTGCCGCAATCCTCGATGGCGGCATCGCGCCATCCGGCCGGCGCCGCATCGATCCTTCCGACCCATGCGATGGACTGGTCTTCAACGCCGATCGCGCCATTTACGATGAGACCATAGCCAGGCGTGGCCGGGGCCATGGTGGCGATCGTCGCGGCGGTGATGATTTTTAGTGTCATGGCGCCCGGGGCGGTTCACATGTCCGGATTTAATGCTATTATGTCTAGACAAAATAAGTCAACACGGAAATACCCATGCGGACGATATTCGCAGCGACGGCGCTCCTCGAGGACGGCTGGGCAAAGGATGTCCTGATCGGCATCGATGTCGACGGGCGCATCGCTTCCGTCGCGAAGAACGGCACGGCCGAGGCCGACAGCACGCGCGTGGA
This sequence comes from Rhizobiales bacterium 65-79, assembly GCA_001896885.1. Lineage (GTDB taxonomy): Bacteria > Pseudomonadota > Alphaproteobacteria > Rhizobiales > Rhizobiaceae > Mesorhizobium_L. Next base: position 133,379 of record MKRJ01000013.1, read on the forward strand.
GACGCTGCTGCCGGCGCTCTCCAATCTGCACAGCCACACGTTCCAGCGCGCCATGGCCGGGTTGACGGAGCGGCGCGGGCCATCCGAGCGCGACAGCTTCTGGACATGGCGCGAGGTGATGTACCGTTTCCTCGATCTCCTCTCTTCGGAAGATATCGAGGCCATTGCCGCCTTCGCCTTCATGGAGATGCAGGAGGCGGGCTTCGCCGCGGTCGCGGAGTTCCATTACCTGCACAACCAGCCGGGCGGTGCGGCGTATGAGGATCCCGGCGAACTGTCGGCGCGCATCGCGGCGGCTCAAGGCTCGACCGGCATCGGCCTCACCCTCCTGCCGGTCTATTACGCCCAGGGCGGCGTCGACGGACGGCCGCTTGCGGGCGGCCAGCTCCGCTTCGGCAACAGGCTCGCCGCGTTCGCGGAGCTGATGAAGCGGGCAAGCGAGATCGTCAAGGGACTGTCCCCCGACACCGGCCTCGGCGTCGCGCCGCATTCGCTGCGCGCCGTCGGCCCGGCCGACCTGGAGGCGCTGACGGGCATGCTGCCGGAAGCGCCGTTCCACATGCATATCGCCGAGCAGCAGGGCGAGGTCGAGGAAACGCTCGCCGAGCTCGGCGCCCGGCCGGTCGAATGGCTGCTCGCCAACATGCCGGTCGACAGGCGCTGGTGCCTCATCCATTGCACCCATATGGAGCCGCGCGAGACCGAGGCGCTGGCGCGGAGCGGCGCCGTCGCCGGCCTTTGCCCGGTCACCGAGGCCAATCTCGGCGACGGTATCTTCGACGGCGCGCGTTTCCTCATTGCGGGCGGCTCGTTCGGCGTCGGCTCCGATTCCAACATCCGCATCAGCGTAAACGGGGAGTTGCGCCAGCTCGAATATTCGCAGCGCCTGCGCGACCGCGCCCGGGTGGTGATGGCCGGCGCGGACCAGTCGGCCGGCCGCACCCTCTACGACCGCACGCTTGCCGGCGGGGCGCAGGCGCTCGGCCGGAAATCCGGTCGCATCGCGCCGGGCTTCTGGGCCGATCTCGCCGCGCTCGACCAGGGCGACGGGCTGGCGCTTGCAAGCCAGCCCGACCTGCCGCTCGACAATTGGATCTTCGCCGGCGAGGGCGCGGTCACGGATGTGTGGTCCGCCGGCCGGCATTGCGTGAAGTCCGGCCGCCATGTGCACCGGGACGAGATCGCGACACGCTACCGGCAATGCCTGGCCGGGATCGCCGCCAGGCTATGAGCGGCCTCGGGCGGATTTCCCACCGCGACATTTCGAGCGAAATCGTCCGGCGCATCGCCGAACGCCTCTGGGAACCCGGCGCGCTCATCCCCGGCGAGCAGGCGCTCGCCGCCGAATTCGGCTGCTCGCGGGCGACGGTGAACCGCGCCCTCCAGGACCTCGCCCGGTCCGGCATTCTGGAGCGGCGGCGCAAGGCCGGCACGCGCGTCTCGCTCAATCCGGTGCGCGAGGCGCGCTTTGTCATTCCGCTGGTGCGCCAGGAGATCGAGGCGAAGGGCGCGGCCTACGGCTACCGGCTGCTCGGCTGCGAGCCCGTCACGCCCGACGAAGAACTGCGCGCGCGGCTCGGCTTCGGCAAGCCGGCGCGCATGCTGCATGTCCGCTGCTTGCATCTCGCCGACGGCGCCCCCTACCAGTACGAGGACCGCTGGATCAATCTCGACGCCGTGCCGGAAGCAGGGGGGGTCTCCTTCTCGGCCGTCAGCCCGAACGAATGGCTGGTGACCAACGCGCCCTTCTCGCGCGCCGAGTTCATTTTTCGCGCCGCCCACGCCGGAGGGGAGGAGGCTGCCCTGCTCGGCGTGCCGGAAGGCGGGGCCGTCTTCGTCGCCGAGCGGCTGACATGGCTCGCCGACAAGCCGGTCACCTTCGTGCGCATGGTGCATCCGCCGAGCCACCGGGTCGTGACGGAGCTTTGATGTCGCAAGGCGTGCCATTTCTAGCCGCCCCCTCATCCGGCCGCTTTACGGCCACCTTCTCCCCGGCGGGGAGAAGAGAAAAGCGGCAATGTCACCCTTCTCAGCGTCAGGTTGATCCGGCCGCCCTTCTTCAGAAGCGTCGAGGTCTCCGGATAGATGCGGTCGACGCCGTGGAAGGCGAGCCGGCCTTCGCCGCCGAGCACGACGACATCGCCGCTCGAAAGGCGCACGGACAAGGTGGGGTCGCTCCGTTTCGTCCCGCCGACGCGGAAGAGGCAGTCGTCGCCGAGCGACACCGAGACGACGGGCGCGGAAAAATCCTTCTCGTCGCGGTCCTGGTGCAGGCCCATCCGCGCGCTGTCGGAGTAGAAATTGACGAGGCAGGCCTCAGGCGGGTTCGGATAGTCGGCGACCTCGCGCCACAGCGCCATAAGCCGCTCGGGGATCGACGGCCATGGCGCGCCGGTCACGGGATGCCGGGCCTGGTAGCGGTAGCCGCCCTCGCGGTCCGTCACCCAGCCGAGGCTGCCGCAATTGGTCATGCGCACGCTCATCGGCTTGCCGCTTTTGGGCATGGTCGGCACATAGAGCGGTGCGGCCTCCACGATCGCGCGGATATCCTCTACCAGCGCCTCCTGCGCCACTCGGTCGAGATGGCCCGGCAGGTGGCGGATGCCCTGGGCGAGGAGCGGCATGCGGTTCTCCGTCCGGTGGTCCGCGCTCAATCGTCCGAAACGCGGCCGCGCATCTTCTTTACCGTCGAGCGGCCGGCCTTCGCCTTGAGCCGCCTCTCGACCGAGCCTCTGGTCGGCCGCGTCTTCTTGCGCGGCGGGGGCGGCGGCTCCGCCGCCTTGGCGACCAGCGCGGCCAGCCGCTCGCGGGCGTCCTGCCGGTTCCGCTCCTGCGTGCGGAACCGCGAGGCCTCGATGACGATCACGCCTTCCTTGGTGGCGCGCTGGCCGGCTAGCCTTATCACGCGGTCGCGCACCTCCTCCGCCAATCCGGCCGCATGGCGCGCGTCGAAGCGAAGCTGCACCGCCGTCGCCACCTTGTTGACGTTCTGCCCGCCGGGGCCGGAGGCGCGGATAAATACTTCTTCCAGTTCGTCTTCGCCGATGAAGACGCCGGGCGCCACCCGGATCCCGCGTTCTTCCGTCATTCCTTCCAGACGATCAGGTCGCCCGCCTCCTTGCGCCTTATGTCGGGCACCTGGGCATCGTCCGCCGGATAGCCGGCCACCAGCAGGATCACCGCCTTCTCGTTCTCCGGCCGCCCGCAGATCTCGTTCAGGAACCCCATCGGCGAGGGCGTGTGCGTCAGGGTGGCGAGCCCGGCATTGTGCAGGCTGGCGATGAGCATGCCGGTCGCGATGCCGACGGATTCGGGCACGTAATAGTGCTTGCGTCGTGAACCGTCCGGCTTGACGCCGTAACGCTGCGCGAAGACGACGACCAGCCACGGCGCGATCTCGAGAAAGGGCTTGTTGGCGTCGGTGCCGAGCGGCTCCAGCGCCTCCAGCCACTCCGCCGGCGCACCGCCTTCATAGAAGGCGCGTTCCTCGGCTTCCGCCGCGGCGCGGATGCGCCGCTTGGTCGCCGCGTCGCCGACGCAGACGAAGGTCCAGGGCTGCTGATGGGCGCCCGAAGGCGCGGTCGCGGCCGTCATCACGGCATGCTCGACGAGCTCGCGCGGCACCGGCCGTTCGGAAAAGTCGCGCACGGTGCGGCGCCTGTCCATCAGCGAGCGAAAATCCCGCGCCCGCGCCAGCATTTCCCGCTCGGGCATCCCGGCGAAGGCCAGCGGCATGGTCTTGAGTGCGGTCATGCTGTTCTCCTCCGGCCACGAGATGCACCGCCCGGCCGAAAAAGAAAAGGGCCGGGATATGTCCGCCGTTAAGGTCATCATTCTTTCGCGTATGTTTTTCCCAACCCTGTCCCGCAAGCCTTGCTGCATTTGTCATTCCACGCTCCATCCTCGCCACGCTGCCTTTCGGCCCTGGCCATTGGGTTCTTTGTTGCCCATGGTTCCTTATCCCGACCCGGCTTTGCCGGTCGGGGGACCATGGGATCGGGAGACGGGCGGCCGCAAGCTCGCTCATCTAGTAGTTATGTGCGACCTCGCGGCCGCCCGTCCGGCGCGGACTGACTTGTGCCCATCCATTCCTCTAGCATCGGACCTGCCGGCATGCGCCGTGGGTTTCCTGATGCCGGCGCTAGACATACAGCGCCCTACTCTCCCAGGGACCGCTTACATGGGCCCCGGCCACGAGGACCGGGACCCAACGGGCCGGAGATGTTGGAAACTCCGGATGGACCCACCGGCACTCCACGGTCCGTCGACCGCTTCGCCGGATGCGCCGGTCCCTCCCCGCATTCCCGCCGTCGCGACAAGCGTTCCCGCAGGAGAGACTGCGGCCAAGGATAAGCGAGGCGGAGAAGGCGTGGATAAGGGGAGGAAAAGAAAATGCGAATGGTGAATGGAAAGAGCGGCTTGCGGGAACGGACGGCGCGATCCTGTCCACGTTTAGGGCGACCGCATCCGGCGCGCGCGTTTGTTGTCCTCGCAAGTGAAGCGTTGCTTCTCCGCCTTCGTCATCCACGGGCGGAGCAGGAGCGAAAGCGAACTGCGGAGACCCGAGGATCCATGCCGGAGCAGCGCGGCCGCCCGCCCGCGTTGCAGACCATGCGGCAGAACACGCGCTCGTTCTGCACCTCCGGCACGCTGCCGCGCTTTCACGGGCATGGATCCTCGGGTCGCGCTCCGCTCCGCTGCGCTTGCCCGTGGATGACGAAGGGGAGAGGGCCGCGCCGACGCGCGTCATGCCGGTTTCGGGATGAAGCGAAGCGGAAGCCGGAAGACCGGCACCCATTCCGTGACATCGAAGGCTTTTTCTCCGACACACGGGCGATGCCGTCGCCGCATTCTGAGCCATCAGCCTGTTTCCGCATCGCTACGGACTGGATCCCGGACAGGCCGCCCTCACTGCGTTCGGGCTGCCTTCCGGGATGAAGCCGGTGGGTGCCGCCTTCGCGCCGGCTCCTCCACCTTCGTCATCCTCGGGCAAGCGAAGCAAAGCGGAGCGCGACCCGAGGATCCATGCCGGAACAGCGCGGCCGTCCGCCCGCGTTGCAGACCATGCGGCAGAACACGCAATGTTCTGCGCCTCCGGCACGCTGCCGCGCTTTCACGGGCATGGATCCTCGGGTCTACGCCTCGCTTCGCTCGGTTTCGCCCTGGGATGACGAAGCGAAAAGGGCCGATCCACCAATCGTAGATGCCGATAGGCTGCCCTGCAGGTACACGCGCCAGAAATAGCCTCGTCCGGCCTTGATCTATGCTGGAAGCCAAAAATGGCCAGGCCGGCCTGTAAAGCCGCGGCTGCCCTATTCCGCCGCCTCCTGCACGCGCGGCGCGGCGTCCGCGACGGTGGCGTCGACATGGTCCTCGAACTTGGCGAAATTGTCGATGAACATGCCGACCAGCCGCCGCGCCTGGCGGTCATAGGCCGCCTTGTCGGCCCAGGTCGAGCGCGGGTCGAGGATCGCCGGATCGACGCCCGGCACGGCAACCGGCACGGCGAAGCCGAAATTCGGATCGGTGCGGAATTCCGCATGCGCCAGCGAGCCGTCGAGCGCGGCGGCGAGCAACGTGCGCGTCGCCTTGATCGGCATGCGCTTGCCGGTTCCGTAGGCGCCGCCGGTCCAGCCGGTGTTCACCAGCCAGCAATCGACGCCGTGCTCGGCGATCAGGCCGCGCAGCAGATTGCCATATTCCGACGGATGCCTGGGCATGAAGGGCGCGCCGAAGCAGGTGGAGAAGGTGGCTTCCGGCTCCGTCACGCCCTTCTCCGTGCCCGCCACCTTGGCCGTGTAGCCGGAGAGGAAGTGGTACATCGCCTGCGCCGGCGTCAGTCTGGCGATCGGCGGCAGCACGCCGAAGGCGTCGGCGGTCAGCATAATGACGTTCTTCGGATGCGACGTCCTGCCGTCCGCGCTGGCGTTGGCGATGAAGTGCAGCGGATAGGCCGAGCGCGTGTTCTCCGTCAGCGAACCGTCGTCGAGGTCGGGCACGCCGTCCGCGCCGAGCACGACGTTCTCCAGCACCGTGCCGAAGCGCCTCGTCGTGGCGAAGATCTCCGGTTCGGCTTCCGGCGAAAGGCGGATCGTCTTGGCGTAGCAGCCGCCCTCGAAATTGAAGACGCCGTCCGGCCCCCATCCGTGCTCGTCGTCGCCGATCAGCGTGCGGGTCGGGTCGGCGGATAGCGTCGTCTTGCCGGTGCCGGAAAGGCCGAAGAAGATCGCCGCGTCGCCGTCGACGCCTTCGTTGACCGAGCAGTGCATCGGCATGACCGATCTTTCCGGCAGCCTGTAGTTGAGAGCGGTGAACACCGATTTCTTCATCTCGCCGGCATAGGACGTGCCGCCGATCAGCACGATCATGCGGGTGAGGTCGACCGCGATCACCGTCTGCGACCGGCAGCCATGCCGCGCCGGATCGGCGCGGAAGGAGGGCAGGTCGATGATGGTCATCCCGGGCTCGAACGTGGCGAGCGCGCTCCGCTCGGGCCGGATCAGGAGATTGCGGATGAAGAGCGAGTGCCAGGCAAGCTCGTTGATCACGCGCACCGGCAGGCGGTGCGCCTCGTCCGCGCCGCCGACGAGATCCTGGACGAACAGTTCCCTGCCTGCCGCATGCGCCTTGAAGTCGGCGAAAAGGGTCTCGAAATGCTCCGGCGACATCGGCCGGTTGCTGTCCCACCAGACATGCGCGTCGGTGTTCGTGTCGCGGACGATGAACTTGTCCTTGGCGGAGCGTCCGGTGTGCTGGCCGGTCGACGCCACCAGCGCGCCATGCGCGCTGAGCCGCGCCTCCTTGCGCTGCAGGGCTTCCTCGTAGAGGGCCGCCTCCGTCAGGTTGTAATAGGCCGCCTGCGCCCCGCCGAGACCGATCCTGTCGATGCCGTGGGCCGGATTTTTTTCGCCGAACTCTTTCACTTCCTCACCGCCGGAAAAGGGTTGGTAAAAAGCCCGCCCGCCGAAGGCATTCAGGCCACCTCGATAGTACTAGCTAGGGCAGATACAGAAAAGACTAGCAATATCAAATATTTAATCGATTTAAAAATTTTGAGGGATATTTAAATCGTTTATATGCCGGGGATGGCGCGCGGCGGCTGGCCGCGTCGGATTGTCCCGCCGCCGGACGCCGGGGGTTCGCAATCGCCTGCCGCCATGGCATATGCGGGGTCGACGCGCCACATTTTGTACCTAATTTGTCCCTCAAAGGCTCGCTTCAGCCGAAGGAAGGGACACCAGCAGATGAGGGAGCCGCTCGACATGTCCACGATTGCGCTGGTCGACGACGATCGCAATATCCTGACATCCGTGTCCATCGCGCTGGAGTCGGAGGGATACCGCGTCGAAACCTATACGGATGGCGCCTCCGCCCTCGAAGGGTTGTCGGCGCGTCCGCCGAACCTGGCCATCCTCGATATCAAGATGCCGCGCATGGACGGCATGGAACTCCTGCGCCGCCTGCGCCAGAAGAGCGACCTGCCGGTCATCTTCCTGACCTCCAAGGACGACGAGATCGACGAGCTTTTCGGCCTCAAGATGGGCGCCGACGATTTCATCCGCAAACCCTTCTCGCAGCGCCTTCTGGTCGAGCGCGTCCGCGCCGTGCTCAGGCGCGCCAGCGCCCGCGAGGCGGCGGCGAAGTCGCCGAACGTACAGAGCCGTTCGCTCGAGCGCGGCCAGCTCGTCATGGACCAGGAGCGCCATACCTGCACCTGGAAGGGCAGCCCGGTGACGCTGACGGTGACTGAATTCCTCATCCTGCATTCGCTGGCCCAGCGTCCGGGCGTGGTGAAGAGCCGCGACGCGCTGATGGATTCGGCCTATGACGAACAGGTCTATGTCGACGACCGCACCATCGACAGCCACATCAAGCGGCTGCGCAAGAAGTTCAAGGTCGTCGACAATGATTTCGACATGATCGAGACGCTCTACGGCGTCGGCTACCGCTTCCGCGAGGCATGAGCGGCGTCCGCGCCATGACGGTGTCGATACTTGCCCTTGCGACCGGATGTCCGTCGCCCGCGTTTCCCATAAGGCGCCTGTTGGTCTAGACTCCGCCCATGGTGGCAGAAACCGGCGATATCCCGCTGACCAGGAAGGCCGCGCCGAAGAGCAGGAAGGCGACGGGCGTCTTCGCGCGGCTGCGCAAGCGCCTGAACTGGATTCTCGGCCACTATCTCTTTTCCAGCCTGACGCGCCGCATCCTGTTCCTCAACATGGCGGCGCTTGTCGTGCTGGTCGTCGGCATCCTCTACCTCAACCAGTTCCGCGACGGCCTGATCGACGCGCGCGAGGAAAGCCTGATGACGCAGGGCGAGATCATCGCCGGCGCCATCGCCTCCTCGGCCACCGTCGAGACCGACGCCATACGCATCGATCCCGAAAAGCTTCTTGAACTGCAGGCCGGGCAGAGCATCGAGCCGGGTTCGGACCAGCTCGACAATCTTGATTTCCCGATCAACCCCGAGATCGTCGCCCCGCTCCTGAGGCGCCTGATCTCGCCGACCCGCACCCGCGCCCGCATCTACGACCGCGACGCCAATCTGCTGCTCGATTCGCAGCGGCTCTATTCCAAGGGGCAGATCCTGCGCTACGACCTGCCGCCGATGGACGAGGAGGAACCGAACATCTTCGAGCGGATCGAGAAGAGCATCATCAGCCTCTTCCGCCGGCGCGACCTGCCCGTCTATCACGAACTGCCGGGCGGCAATGGCTCGGCCTATCCCGAGGTCATGACGGCGCTGACCGGAAGCCCCGCCACCATCGTCCGGGTGAGCGAGAAGGGCGATCTGATCGTCTCCGTCGCGGTGCCGATCCAGCGCTTCCGCGCGGTGCTCGGCGTGCTGATGCTCTCCACCCAGGGCGGCGACATCGACAAGATCGTCACCTCCGAGCGCCGCGCCATCTTCCGCGTCTTCGGCGTGGCGGCGCTGGTGACGGCCATCCTGTCGCTGTTGCTCGCCTCCACCATCGCCAATCCGCTCCGCCGCCTCTCGGCCGCCGCCGTGCGCGTCCGGCGCGGCGTGAAGAGCCGCGAGGAGATCCCCGATTTCTCCTCCCGCCAGGACGAGATCGGCAATCTGTCGGTCGCCTTGCGCGACATGACCAATGCGCTGTACGCGCGCATCGAGGCGATCGAGAGCTTCGCCGCCGACGTCTCGCACGAGCTGAAGAACCCGCTGACCTCGCTGCGCAGCGCCGTCGAGACGCTACCCATCGCCAAGACCGACGAGGCGCGCAAGCGGCTTCTGGACGTGATCCAGCACGACGTGCGCCGGCTCGATCGCCTGATCACCGACATTTCCGATGCTTCGCGCCTCGACGCGGAGCTCGCCCGCGAATATTCCGGCCGCGTCGACCTGAAGAAACTGATCGGCGATCTGGTGATGGCGGCGCGCGAGGTGCGCAAGAACCGCCGCCAGGTGACGGTGGAGTTCAACGTCGCGAAGCTTCCGCACGGCGAAAAGGACTTCGTCGTGCAGGGGCACGATCTGAGGCTCGGCCAGGTGGTCACCAATCTCATCGAGAACGCCCGCTCTTTCGTGCCGGAGGAGGGCGGCCGCGTGGTGGTGACGCTGTCGCGCACCGCCCGCCACGCCATCGTCACCGTCGAGGACAACGGACCGGGCATCCGCGCTGAGCGCATCGACCGCATCTTCGAGCGTTTTTATACCGACCGCCCCGCCAACGAGGCTTTCGGCCAGAATTCCGGCCTCGGCCTCTCCATCAGCCGGCAGATCATGGAGGCCCATGGCGGCACGCTGGACGCCGAGAATCTCGTCGGCACCAAGCCGGGCGACATCCGCGGCGCGCGCTTCATCATGACGCTGCCGGCATGAAATGCCGATGAACCATCATGCCACGGCGGTAGTCCTCGGCGACCGCGGCGTGCTCATCCGCGGCCGTTCCGGCGCCGGAAAGACGACGCTCGCCCTGGCGCTGGTGGGGATGTGCGCCGCGAAAGGACGGTTCGCCAGTCTGGTCTCGGACGACCAGGCGCTGCTCGAGGCGCGTGGTGGCCGCCTCGTCTGCCGCGCGCCGGAAAGCATCGCCGGCATGGCCGAGTATCGCGGCATGGGTCCGGAGCCGACGCCGTTCGAGCCGGCGATGGTGGTCGGTCTCGTCGTCGACCTGGTGGAACGCGGAGCGGTGCCGCGATACCCCGAGCGGGATTCGGTCGTGCTGGAAGGCTGCGAAGTGCCGCTCCTCGTGCTTCCCGAACATGAAATCGCCGGTCCGGCCCTGCTTATCCTCAGGAAGCTGGGGCCCCGTTGACAAGGGGGCGCCGACCCGGATTTGGGCCGGAAAGGCCGCATGCCGGCGCCTTCGCAACACCGGAACTGCGTCAAAATGGTCATATCGGTTCAAGATTGGGGCTTGTAAACGAAGGGCGCATTGACAAGATTGCGCACTTCCCGTTTGGCCCGCGCAGCCGCTCGACGGGTTACGGATACTATATAAGCACCCGTGAATGGGGCATGCCGGGAGCCAGCACTGCATGATCGGTATCGTGCTCGTAACGCACGGTCGTTTGGCCGATGAGTTTCTCAATGCCGTCGAGCATGTCGTCGGCGCGCAGCAATATTTCGACACCGTGTCGATCGGCGCCGACGACGACATGGAAAAGCGCCGGCAGGACATCGTCGACGCGGTGAAGCGCTGCGACACCGGCTCCGGCGTCATCATCCTGACCGACATGTTCGGCGGGACGCCGTCGAACCTCGCCATCTCGGTCATGGATTCGGGCCGCGTCGAGGTGATCGCCGGCGTGAACCTGCCGATGCTGATCAAGCTTTCCAGCATCCGGGTGAACGGCGACATGGCGACGGCGCTGGAGGAGGCGCAGGCGGCCGGCCGCAAATACATCAACGTCGCTAGCAAGTTCCTGAGCGGAAAATGACGGGCGGGGCCGGCGACCTGAAGGACGGCGCGGTCACCCGCGAATTCCCCATCGTCAACCAGCGCGGCCTGCATGCCCGCGCTTCCGCCAAATTCGTCCAGACGGTCGGAGGCTATAACGCCGAGGTCACGGTGGAGAAGGACGGCAACAAGGTCGGCGGCACCTCGATCATGGGGCTGATGATGCTCGCCGCCAGTCCGGGATGCCGCATCCGCGTCACCGCCACCGGGCGCGACGCCGCCGCGGTCATGGACGCGCTCGCCGAACTCATCGAGAGCCGCTTCGGCGAAGAGATCTGAAAACGCCGCGGGGCCGGGCGCCGTTTTTCACCTCCGCCGGGTGATTTTTTGACGCGCGGCCTCACGCCGTCCTGCGGCGACATGCAGAGATAAAGATTTCCTTATATCCTATTGTCGCCTCCGGGCCGATCTGGTAGGCAGGCCGGCAATATGACGCCTGCCGCCGGGCCGGGCGCTTCTTCGTTTCGACAGGAGTTTTTATCATGGCGCGCGCCAAGGATTACATCGTCAAGGATATCGCCCTCGCCGATTGGGGCCGCAAGGAGATCGAGATCGCCGAGACCGAGATGCCGGGCCTGATGGCCTGCCGCGAGGAATTCGGCGCGGCCAAGCCGCTGAAGGGCGCCCGCATCTCGGGCTCGCTGCACATGACGATCCAGACCGCCGTGCTGATCGAGACGCTGAAGGCACTCGGCGCCGACGTGCGCTGGGCCTCCTGCAACATCTTCTCCACGCAGGACCACGCCGCCGCCGCGATTGCGGAGAGCGGCACGCCAGTCTTCGCCGTCAAGGGCGAGACGCTGGAGGAATACTGGTCCTACACCGACCGCATCTTCCAGTGGGAGGGCGGCCAGTCGACCAACATGATCCTCGACGACGGCGGCGACGCCACCATGTACATCCTGGTCGGGTCGCGGGCCGAGGCCGGCGAGGACGTCCTGTCGAAGCCCGGCAGCGAGGAAGAGGAGGTCTTCTTCGCGCAGATAAGGAAGCGCATGGCCGAAACCCCCGGCTTCTTCACGAAGACGCGCGATGCCATACGCGGCGTCACCGAGGAGACGACGACGGGCGTCAACCGTCTCTATCAGTTGCAGAAGCGCGGGCTGCTCGCCTTTCCCGCCATCAACGTCAACGACTCGGTCACCAAGTCGAAGTTCGACAACAAATACGGCTGCAAGGAATCGCTCGTCGACGGCATCCGCCGCGGCACCGACGTCATGATGGCCGGCAAGGTCGCGGTCGTCTGCGGCTATGGCGATGTGGGCAAGGGATCCGCCGCCTCGCTGCGCGGCGCCGGCGCCCGGGTCAAGGTGACCGAGGTCGACCCGATCTGCGCGCTGCAGGCGGCGATGGACGGGTTCGAGGTGGTCACCCTCGATGAGGCCGCGCCGACCGCGGACATCATCATCAGCGCCACCGGCAACCGCGACGTGGTCACGCTCGACCACATGCGCGCCATGAAGGACATGGTCATCGTCGGCAATATCGGCCACTTCGACAACGAGATCCAGGTCGCCGCGCTGCGCAACCTGAAATGGACCAATGTCAAGCCGCAGGTGGACATGATCGAGTTCCCCGACGGCAAGCGCATGATCCTGCTGTCCGAAGGGCGCCTGCTCAACCTCGGCAACGCGACGGGCCATCCGAGCTTCGTCATGTCCGCTTCCTTCACCAACCAGGTGCTGGCCCAGATCGAACTGTGGACCAAGGCCGGGAGCTACAAGAAGGAAGTCTACGTCCTGCCGAAGCACCTGGACGAGAAGGTCGCGCGGCTGCATCTGGGCAAGCTCGGAGCGAACCTCACCGAGCTTTCTTCCGAGCAGGCCGCCTATATCGGCGTCACGCCGAAAGGTCCGTTCAAGCCCGAACACTACAGATACTGATTCCTCATTGGAAAACGACTACATATTGATGCCGGGCGATTGACATTTCGCCCGGCGCCATTTTTGTCGCCGGCCCTTCTTCACGCCGATTCGCCTCGGGGCTATTCTCGACTGATTCGCGATGCGCCCGACAGACGGGGTACGGGTGCGCGTGCGCGGGCGGTCTTGGAATTCAGGCGGCGGAGAGGAACAAGGCATGCCAGGGGAATGCCCGCCAGTGGCGGGAAGGGCCGGCGTCGGCAGCCGGAGCGATTCCGGGGCGGTAAAACCGTCCGTCCGGCGGTTCCGGCGTTTGTCGCCCGGGGCAATCGGCGCGACGGTATTCTCCATTTTCGCGGGGACGGCACAGGCGCTCGCGCAGTCGCTGGACGATGCCGCTTCCCTGCTCTCCAGGGCCGTTCCGACCGATACGGTGGATGTGATCCAGTGCGCCGTGGTGGCCGGCATCATGGGCTCGGCCTTCCTTTCCGCGATCTGGCTGATCCGCGAGCGCGGGCGCGTCGCCCGCGAGAACATGGCCTTGCGCGGCAAGATCGGGGAATTGAACGCCGCGCTGCAACGGAGCGAGGCGCTGCTCAACCTGAAGGACCAGCGCATCATCGCCTGGACGCCTGCCGCGAAGAAACCCGATCTGATAGGCTCCCTGCCGAGCGGTTCCGGCGCGCCCGACGAGCGCGGCGCTTTCCTCGCCTTCGGCCGCTGGCTCGCGCCGCGCTCGGCGACGCGGCTGGAGAACGCCATCGCCGGCCTCCGCGACGGGTCGGCGCCTTTCGACCTCGTGGTCGAGACGCAGGCGGGCGCGCTGCTGGAGGTCCAGGGCCGCCGCCCCGGCAGCCAGGTGATCGTCCGCTTCATCTCTCTTTCGCAGGCGCAGGTCGAGCACGCGCGGCTGAAGCTGGAGCATCAGCAATTGCTGACCGATCACGAGACCTTCATGGGGCTTGCGGAAGCGCTGCCGATGCCGCTCTGGCTGCGTGCGCCGGAAGGCAGGCTGAAATGGGTGAACCGCGCCTATGCGGACGCCGTCGAAGCGGCCGATCCGGCCGCGGCGATCCGCGAAGGCCGCGAGATGCTCGGCACCCAAGCGCGCGAGGCGGTGCATCTCAGCCATCTGGCGCAGCCCGTCTTCTCGCAGACGCTGTCGGCCGTCGTCCGCGGCGACCGGAGGCTTTTCGCCGTGACCGAATATGCCGGCAGGGCCGGCATGGCGGGGCTCGCCGCCGACCGCAGCGAGATCGAGACGGTGCGCGCCGAGTACGAGCATACCCTGCGCAGCCATTCCGATACGCTCGACCAGCTTACGACCGCCGTCGCCATCTTCGACGCCGAGGAAAAGCTCCGTTTCTTCAACCAGGCGTTCCAGAAGCTGTGGGCGCTCGACGCCTCCTTTCTGAACAGCGCCCCGGACAACGCCTTCCTGCTCGATCGCCTGCGCGCCGAGGGCAAGCTTGCCGAGCAGCCGGAATGGCGGCGCTGGAAGGAGACCATCCTCGGCGCCTATCGTTCGGTCGAATCCTCCGAGCACTGGTGGCACCTGCCCGACGGACGCACGATCCGCGTGGTCGCCAATCCGCAGCCCAAGGGCGGCGTCACCTGGATCTTCGAGAACCTGACCGAGCGCATCGATCTCGAAAGCCGCTACAACACGGCGATCCGCGTCCAGGGCGAGACGCTCGACAACCTCGCCGAGGGCGTGGCCGTGTTCGGTCCGGACGGCAGGGTCAGGCTTTCCAATCCCGCCTTCTCGCGGCTATGGGGCCTGCCCGACAATTTCGTCACGCAGAAGACCCATATTTCAGAGATACGCGCCCGCTGCGAGGGCATGTCGGAGGAAAGCCCGTGGGGCGATTTCGTCGCGCTCACCACCGGCTTCGACGATGAAAGGCGCGACCGGCACGGCCAGGCCGAACTGCACGACGGCAAGATATTGAGCTACGCCGTCATTCATCTGCCGAACGGGCAGGTCATGATGACCTTCGTCGACGTGACCGACACGGTGAACGTGGAGCGCGCCCTGAAGGAAAAGAACGAGGCGCTGGAGAAGGCGGATCAGCTGAAGAACGACTTCGTCAAGCACGTGAACTACGAACTGCGTTCGCCGCTGACCAACATCATCGGCTTCACGGAATTGCTCGCCCAGGGTTCGACCGGGCCGCTCAATACCCGCCAGCGGGACTATGTCGACCACATCTCGTCTTCCTCTTCGGTGCTTTTGACCATCGTCAACGACATCCTCGACCTTGCGACCGTGGATGCCGGCATCATGGAACTCGACATCGCCGAGGTTCCGGTGCGCCGGGTCGTTCAGGATGCCGCCGAGCTCATCGGCGAGCGGCTGCGCGAGCATGCGATCGACCTCAGGATCGACATGGCCGGCGCGCCCGCCAGCTTCCATGCCGATGTCAACCGCGTCCGCCAGATCCTGTTCAACCTGCTCGCCAACGCGGCCAACTACGCGCCGGAGAAGAGCACGGTCGTGTTCTCCTGCCGGAAGGAAGGCGATGCGGTGGTGTTCGCGGTGCATGACGACGGGCCGGGCATCGCTTCGGACATCGCCGACAGCGTCTTCCGCCGTTTCGAGCCGCGCCCGAACGGCGGCCGCAGGCGCGGCGCCGGGCTCGGCCTCTCCATCGTCAAGAGCTTCGTCGAGCTTCATCACGGCACGGTGGAAATCGATTCCCGTCCGGGCCAGGGGACGACCGTAAGCTGCCGCTTTCCGCTCGTGCCCGAAAGCTTCCGCACGGCGGCGGAGTAAGTTCGGCGGATGAACGGAAAAGTCCTGCAAAGGCGCCTTGCCGACGAGCGGCGGACGGTCCTCTTCGGAGAGGACATCGCCGCAATCCTGAAACCCGGTGACGTGCTGGCGCTGGAAGGCGATCTCGGCGCCGGCAAGACGACGCTGGCGCGCGCGGTCATAAGGGCGTTGGCGGGTGACCCGGCGCTGGAAGTGCCGAGCCCGACCTTCACGCTCGTGCAATCCTACGATGCGCGCATTCCGGCGCGGCATTTCGACCTCTACCGGCTTTCCGATCCGGGCGAACTCCTCGAACTCGGTTTCGACGAGGCGCGGGAGGAGGGCGTGGCCCTGGTCGAATGGCCCGAGCGCGCCGGCGGCCTCATCGGCGAGGATGTCATTCATGTCCGGCTGGCGGAGGAAGGCGACGGACGCGTCGCCGAAATCGCCGCCCCGTCGGAAGCGCTGGCGCGGCTGAAACGCTCCTTCGCTATAAGGGATTTCGTCGAGAAGACGGAATGGGCGAACGGCCATCGCGCCTTCCTGCTGGGCGATGCCTCGACCCGCGCCTACGAGACCCTGTCGCTCGAGGGCCGGCCGCGCGTCATCCTCATGAACGCGCCGCAGCGTCCGGACGGCCCGCCCGTGCGCGGCGGCAAGCCCTACAGCCGCATCGCGCATCTGGCGGAGAACGTGAAACCCTTCGTGGCGATCGATCGCGCATTGCGCGAGCGCCGCTTCGCCGCCCCGGAAATTTTTGGCCAGGACATCGGCCAGGGCATCCTGCTGATCGAGGACCTTGGCTCTGAGGGCGTTCTCGACGAAGCGGGAAGACCGATCCCGGAGCGCTACCTCGCCGCCGCCGAGCTTCTCGCCGCGCTTCATGCCTTCGACTGGCCGAAGGAATGCGAGATCGTGCCCGGCGCCCGCCATCGCCTGCCTGACTACGATCGCGACGCCATGACGATCGAGGTCGAGCTTTATGTCGACTGGTACCTGCCCGAAATGGCGGGGCGGCTGGAACGCCATGTCCACGAGCGGTTCGTGCGGCAGTGGAATTCCGTTTTCGACCGTCTGGAACGGGCGGAAAAGAGCCTCGTCCTTCGCGATTTCCATTCGCCCAACCTGATCTGGCGCGGGCAAAGGAAGAGCCATGATCGCCTGGGGCTGATCGATTTCCAGGACGCGTTGATCGGCCCCGCCGCCTACGACGTCGCATCGCTGGCGATGGACGCGCGCGCCACCGTGGAGCCCGCGCTGGAGCGTGCGATCCTCGACGCCTATTGCCGGGCGCGCGCCGCCGCAGGCGCCTTCGACCGCTCCGCCTTCGAGGAGGCCTATGCCATCATGGCCGCGCAGAGGAACTCCAAGATCCTCGGCATCTTCGTCCGGCTCAACCGGCGCGACGGCAAGCCGCAATACATGAAGCACCTGCCGCGCATCCGCGACTACATGGCCCGCGCGCTCGGCCACGAGGCGCTGGCGCCGGTGCGCGAATTCTACGCCGGCATGGATGTGCTGGCCGAGCCGGCCGCATGAGCGGGGACAAGAGGATGAGCCCTGTTCCCTCCAGGGCCATGGTGCTCGCCGCCGGCCTCGGCATGCGCATGCGGCCCCTGACGGAGAGGACGCCGAAGCCGCTCATCGAGGTCGCCGGCAAGGCGCTGATCGACTGGGGGCTGGACAGCCTTGAACGTGCCGGCGTCGCCGAGGCGGTCGTCAATATCCATCACCTGCCCGACCAGATGCGCGCGCATCTGGCGAAACGCAAGGCGCCGCGCGTCGTCATCTCCGATGAGACGGACCGCCTGCTCGAATCCGGCGGCGGCATCGTCAGGATGCTGCCGCTGCTCGGCCCGGAACCCTTCTTCGTCCTCAACGCCGACTCATTCTGGGTCGAGGACGGCGCGCCCAATCTTTCCGGCCTCGCCCTTGCATGGGACGACGCGCGGATGGATATTCTCCTGATGCTGGCGGAGATGGACAAGGCGACGGGGCATTCGGGCGGGACCGACTTCCTGCTTGGCGCCGACGGCAGGCTGGCGCGCGCGAGGCGCGATCCGGCCGGCCTGATCTATGCCAGCGCGGCGATCGTCCATCCGCGCATTTTCGCCGGCGCGGCGGCCGAG
Source organism: Rhizobiales bacterium 65-79 (assembly GCA_001896885.1). Classification (GTDB taxonomy): domain Bacteria; phylum Pseudomonadota; class Alphaproteobacteria; order Rhizobiales; family Rhizobiaceae; genus Mesorhizobium_L. The sequence continues at coordinate 151,047 of MKRJ01000013.1, forward strand.
CCGCATTCGCTGAACCGCTATTTCGACAGCACCGCCGCCGAGGGCCGTCTCTTCGGCTGGCGCATGCGCGGCCGCTGGATCACCGTCGGAACGCCGGAAGCCATTACCGAGGCCGAAGCGGCGATCGCCGCCGCCAGCGTGTCGTGACGCGGGAAAGAGCGGCGCGCGTTTTTTCCATCCCGCCCGGCGCGCCCTTCCTGCCGACGCTGGCCGACGCGCTGGCCGCCGGCGAACTGGTGCCCGGCTTTCGCGCCGACGGCGATCCGCTCGCGCTTTCCACCGTCACCATCTATTTGCCGACCCGCCGCGCCGCCCGCGCGCTGCGCTCGATCTTCGTGGAGAAGTCGCCCGGCGGTTCGGCCATCCTGCCGACGATCCGCGCGCTCGGCGAGTTCGACGAGGAGCTCGCGCTGATCGATCCGGCCGGCGCGGCCGCGCTCGACATCGCCCCGCCGATCGCCGATCTCGACCGCGTGCTGGCGCTCGCCCCGCTGGTGCAGAAATGGAAAAGCCGGCTGCCGGCGCATGTGGCGGCGCTCTTCCAGGAGGAGGTCGTCGTTCCGGCCTCGGCGGCCGATGCGCTCTGGCTGTCGCGCGACCTCGCCGGCCTGATCGACGAGATGGAGACGGCGGGCGCCGACTGGACGCGCCTTGCCGGTCTGGTCGATCGCGACCTTGCCGACTGGTGGCGGCTCACGCTGGATTTCCTGGAAATCGTCACCGATTATTGGCCGAAGGCGCTGGCCGAGCGGCAGCGCTCCGATCCGGCCGCACACCGCAACGCCATGATCCGCGCCGAGGCCGCGCGCCTGAAGCGCGGCGGCGGCGAGGGTCCGATTATCGCGGCGGGATCGACCGGCTCCATTCCCGCCACCGCCGAACTGCTCGCGACCATCGCGCGGCTTCCCGAAGGCGCGGTCGTGCTGCCCGGCCTCGACAAAAGGCTGGACGAGGAGGCCTGGGCGCTGCTCGGCGAGCCTTCCGCCTCGCCTTCGGTCTATGGCCATCCGCAATTCGGCCTGAAAAGGCTGGTCGCCGCGCTCGGCGTCGCACGGGGCGATGTCACGGAGATCGGGACGCCTCCGCCGCCGCTCGCCGCCCGCGCGGCGATCCTCTCCGAAGCGCTGCGCCCGGCCGAATCGACGGAGGCCTGGGCTTCCAACCGCGGGCGCGTCGCCGAGGCCGTCGATGCCGGCGCGCTTGCCGACGTGACGCTGATCGAGGCGCCGAACGAGCGCGACGAGGCGCTGGCCATCGCCTATGTGCTGCGCCTCGCGGCTGCCGAGCCCGGCCATCGCGCGGCGCTGGTCACGACGGATCGCGCGCTTGCCCGCCGCGTCGCGTCCGAACTGCTGCGCTTCGGCATCGTCGCCGACGATTCCGCCGGTCGCCCGCTGGCGCAGACGCCGCCGGCCATCCTGCTGTCGCCCATGGTCGAGGCGGTGATGCGGCCGGGCGATCCGGTCGCGATCCTGTCCTTCCTCAAGCAGCCGCTTCTCTCGCTGGGCATTGAGCGTGCAATCGTGCGCCGCGCGGCGGAAACGGTCGAACTGGTCGCGCTGCGCGGCGGCACCGGCCGCCCGGACATCGGCCGGCTGGCCGAGGAATTCGAGGCGCGGCTCGCCCGCCTTTCCGGCGACCCGCATATGTCGGCCTGGTTCAGCCGCATCCGCGCCGGCGAGGTCGAAGAGGCGCGGCAGGTGCTCGCGGCGCTCGACACGGCGCTGGCGCCGCTCGCCGCCCTCCGAAAAGGCGAAACGCTGACCATCCAGGCGGTCGCGCGCGCCACGATCGAGGCGCTGGAAGCGGTCGGGCGCGACGCATCGGGCGGCCTCGGCGATCTCTATAAGGGCGAGGCCGGCGAGCGCCTTGCCGAGCATCTGCGCGAACTGGCCGCCGCAAGCTCGCCGCTCCCCTTCGCCCCGCGCGAATGGCCGGATATCCTGGCCGCGCTGATGGCCGGCCAGATGGTGAAGCCGCGCCAGGGGGCGGACCGCGCCGTGGCGATCTGGGGCGCGCTGGAAGGCCGGCTGCAGAGCGTCGATATGCTGGTCTGCGGCGGGCTGAACGAGGGAAGCTGGCCCGGCCGCGCCGATCCGGACGGCTTCATGTCGCGCGTCATGAAGACCGGCATCGACCTCGACCCGCCCGAGCGGCGCATCGGGCAGGCCGCGCATGACTTCATGATGGCGGCTGGCGCGCCGAAGCTTGTACTGACGCGTGCGGCGCGGGCCGGCGATGCGCCGTCCGTCCCCTCGCGCTGGCTGCAGCGCCTGACCGCCTGCGTCGGCGAGGAACCGGCGAAGGAAATGCGCGGGCGCGGCGCGGCGCTTCTGGCGGCCGCCCGGCATCACGCCGGCGACGCGCCGGCAAATGTGCCCTTCGCGCCGCGCCCGAAGCCGGCGCCGCCGCTTGCCGCGCGGCCGCCGCACTTCTCTGTCACCGAGATCGAGACGCTGCGCCGCGATCCCTATGCGATCTATGCGCGGAAAGTGCTCAGGCTCGATCCGCTGGAGCCGCTGCTGCGCGATCCGGGCGCGGCGGAGCGCGGCTCGCTCTTCCACGAGATCCTGCACCGCTTCACCGCCTCCGGTCACAATGCCGCCGCGCAGGATGCGCTGGACAGGCTGCTTGCCATTGGCCGCCAATGCTTCGACGAGGAGGCGCTGCCGGCCGATGTAGACGCGGTCTGGTGGCCGCGCTTCAGGATGATGGCGCCGCACCTGATCGGATGGGAAAACAGCCACCGCACCGGCGCGACGAGGCGGCTGGCCGAAGCCATCGCCTCCCGTGTCGAAGTCGGTGCAACCGGCGTCACGCTTTCCGGCCGCGCCGACCGCATCGACGTCAAGCGGGAAAGCCTCGCCGACATCCTCGACTACAAGACAGGTTGGACGCCGTCCAAGGTGCAGGCGCATGCACTGGTCGCGCCGCAGCTTGCACTGGAGGGCGCGCTGCTCATGCGCGGCGCCTTCCATGATCTCGGACCGCTGGAGCCCGCCGACCTCGCCTATGTCCGTCTGCGCGCCACCGGCGACGTGGTCGAAGAGTCGATCCTGAGCGCGAGGGTGAACGGGGTTCAGAGCGACAAGAGCGGCCGGCAGCTCTCCGGGGAAGCGTGGCAGAGGCTGGAGCGCCTGCTTTTCTTCTACCGCGACGAGGCGAACGGCTACATGTCGCGCGCGCTTCCCTTCCGCGAGGGCGATACGAGCGGCGCATACGACCATCTGGCGCGCGTGCAGGAATGGTCCGCCGCCGGCGAGGAAGGCGATGGCGGGGAGGGCGGCGAATGAAGCGGTCGCTCATCATCCCGCCCGATACGCTCAAATGGCAGGCGGTCGCCTCCGACCCGGAAAATTCCGCCTGGGTCTCGGCCCATGCCGGTTCGGGGAAGACGCATGTCTTGGCGCAGCGCGTGATCCGCCTGCTGCTCGACGGCGCCGAGCCCGGAAAGATCCTCTGTCTGACCTATACCAAGGCGGCCGCCGCCAACATGTCGAACCGCGTCTTCGCCGAGCTTGGCGCATGGACGGCGCTCGGCGACGAGGAATTGGCGGAAGCGATTCGCAAGGTGGAGGGCCGCGCGCCCGGCCGCGAGCGGCTGACCCGCGCCCGCCGTCTCTTCGCCGCCGCGCTTGAAACGCCGGGCGGGCTGAAGATCCAGACCATCCACGCCTTCTGCGAGGCGATCCTGCACCGCTTCCCGCTTGAAGCGAACATCGCCGGCCATTTCGAGATGCTCGACGCCCAGATGGAATCGGCCCTGGTGGCCGAGGCGCGGCGCGACCTCCTGACCGGTATCGGCGTCGGCGAGGATGCCGGTCTCGCCGGCGCCTTCGAGTTGGTGCTGTCGATCGCCGGCGAAAGCGGGCTCGACGGGCTCTTGAACGAGATCGTGGCGCGCCGCGACGATCTGCGCGCCTTCATTGACGCAGCCGTGGGCGGGTCGTTCGAGGCGCTCTTCGCCGAATTCGGCTTCCGGCCGGAGGACACGCCGGAAGGCCTGGCTGCTGCTGCATGGCCCGATCCCTACTTTGACGCCGCGCTGGCCGGCTTGATGGAAACGCGCGCGACGACCGCCGGCAAGACGACGGCGACGAACTTCGCCGCCGAACTGAAGGCGCTCTGCGCGGAAGCCGATCCGCAAAGCCGGCTCGGCAAACTCTGCCGCTGCTTTCTCACCAAGGATGGACCCGGCCTGAAGGCGAAAAGCACCAGGAACATCCTGGCCAAGGGCGTCGCCGAGCATTTCCCCGAATTCGCCGGCGAGTTCGAGCGTTTTGCCGGCGCGCTGCTTGCCCTTTCCGATCGCGTCGCCTTGCTGCGGATGCTCGAGGCTACGCGCGCCGCGCTGGTCATCGCCGACGTGCTGATCGGCCGCTACGAGCGATTGAAGGCGGCGCGCGGCTTCCTCGATTTCAACGATCTGATCCGCCGCACCGTCCATCTCCTGGCCCGGAGCGATGTCGGCCCCTGGGTGCAGTACAAGCTCGACCGCGGCATCGACCACATCCTGATCGACGAGGCGCAGGACACCAGTCCCGAGCAGTGGCAGGTCGTGGGGAAGATGGCCGCCGAGTTCTTCACCGGGATGAGTGCCCGCGACAACATCCGACGCACCATCTTTGCCGTCGGCGACGAAAAGCAGTCGATCTATTCCTTCCAGGGCGCGGACCCCGAATCCTTTGCCCTCAGCGGCTACGAATTTTCCCGGCAGGTCGCCGGCGTCGAAGGCCGCTTCGAAAAGGTGCGCCTGCAGCGCTCCTTCCGCTCGACGGAGGACGTGCTCACCGCCGTCGACCGCGTCTTCTCGATCGAAGAGACGCGGAAGGGCCTGACGCGCGATGAGGAGGAGATCGTCCACACCACGATCCGTGACGGCGAGCCGGGCTATGTCGAGATATGGCCGCTGGTCGAGCCGACCGTGGTGGCGGAGCCGGACGACTGGACGGCAGCCATCGACCATGCCTCGGCCCCGTCGGTGAAGCTCGCCGATGAGATCGCCGCGACCGTGCGCCAGTGGATCGACGCGGGCGAGGTGATCGAGGGCAAGGGCAGGCGGCTGACGCCCGGCGACGTGCTGGTGCTGGTGCGCAAGCGCGACCGGTTCGTCAACGCGCTGTCGCGCGCCCTGAAGGAGAGGGGCGTCGCGGTCGCCGGCGCCGACCGGTTGAGCCTGCCCGGCCATATCGCGGTGCAGGATCTCGTGGCGCTCGGCCGCGTCGCGCTGCAGCCGGGCGACGACCTCTCGCTCGCAGCGCTGCTGAAGAGCCCGGTCTTCGGCCTCGGCGAGGAACAGTTGTTTTCGCTTGCCCATGATCGGGGACGGCAATCGCTGCTCTCGGCCCTGCGGGCGCGCTCCGGGGACGACGCGAAGCTTGCCTGGATCGTCGGCAGGCTCGATCTGTGGCGCAACGAGGCGGCCTTCAAGCCGGTGTTCGAGTTTTATGCCGGCATCCTCGCCCGCGACGGCGTCCGTTCGGCGATGATCGCGAGGCTCGGGCCGGCGGCGGGCGAAATCCTCGACGAGTTCCTGTCCTTCTGCCTCGCCGTCGAGCGGACCGGCCTGCCGGGGCTGGAATCCTTCCTCGCAACGCTCGAAAGCGCCGGCCCCGACATCAAGCGCGAGATGGACCAGAAGCGCGACGAGGTGCGCATCATGACCGTGCATTCGGCCAAGGGGCTGGAGGCTCCGGTCGTTTTCCTGGTCGACGGCGGCAGCCGGCCCTTCTCGGATTCCCACCTGCCGCGTCTTATCCCCTATACGCCGCAGAACGGCGGCTGGGAGGGCAAGGGCTTCCTCTGGCGCGCCTCGTCCGATCTCGCCAACGGCGTCTCGCAGACGGTCAATGCGGCGCTGAAGGAAAAGGCCGAGGAGGAATACCGCCGGCTGCTCTATGTCGGCATGACGCGGGCGGAGGACCGCCTCGTCGTCTGCGGCTATCGCGGCAAGATGAAACCCCATGACGGCATCTGGCACAATCTGGTGAGCAGGGCGCTTTCCGGCATGCCGGAAAGCGCCATCCGTCGTCATCCCGCCGCCGACCGTGACGTGATCCGCCATCAGGTGAGCGGCACGCGCGCTGTGCCGGCGGAGCCGGCGTCGGCTCAGGAAGAAAAGCCTTCGCCGCCCGTGTTCGAAAAACTGCCGGGCTTGCCGGAAGGCTTCGGCGAAGAGCTGCCGCGCCCGCTTTCGCCGTCCGGCGCGTCGCTCCTGATCGGCGAGCCGGACGAACCCGAGCTGCCGGCGACCGCCGCTTCCGCGCTCGACAGGGAGGCCGCGCCCTCCTTCGCCATCGAGCGTGGGCTCGCGATGCACCGGCTGCTCCAGACCCTGCCGGACATTCCGCAGGACGGCCGCGAGGCGGCGGCCCGCCGCTATCTTGCCCGGATCGGCGCGGCGTGGCGGGAGGAGGACCGAGACCGCGCCTGGGCGGCCGTCTCGTCGATCCTGGACGATTCCCGCTACGCGCCCATCTTCGCGCCGGGCTCGCGGGCGGAAATCTCGGTCATGGGCACGCTCGACATACGCGGCCGCCCGCGGACGATCTCCGGCAAGATCGACCGGCTCGCGATATCGGAGAGCGAGGTCCTCCTGGTCGACTATAAGACCGACCGCCGGCCGCCTGCCGATGCGTCGGAGGTGCCTCAGGCCTATCTCCTGCAACTCGCGCTCTATCGGGCGCTGCTGCGGCCGCTCTATCCGGACCGGCCGGTGTCGGCGGCGCTGCTCTTCACCGAGGCTCCGCGTCTCGTGCCGCTGCCGGCCGAGGCGATGGACGCCGCCCTTGCCCGACTCACGCGAGCGTGAGAAAAGGACTGCTTGAACGCCAGCCACGCCAAACCCACATGTCCGGCGACGAACTCAAAGGAAATAGCCATGGCTACCCAAAAGGTCGATAAGAACAACTTCCAGGCGGACGTGCTCCAGTCATCCGAGCCGGTCGTCGTGGACTTCTGGGCGGAGTGGTGCGGCCCCTGCAAGATGATCGCGCCCTCCCTGGAAGAGATTTCCACCGAGCTGAACGGCAAGGTGAAGATCGCCAAGCTCAACATCGACGAGAATCCCGAGCTTGCCGCGCGGTTCGGCGTGCGCTCGATCCCGACCCTGATGATCTTCAAGGGCGGCGAAGTGGCGGACGTGAAGGTCGGCGCGCTTCCCAAGACCGCGCTTTCCTCGTGGATCGGCGGCAGCGTCAACTGATCTCGGCGCATATCGATTGAAAAAAGGCCCGGTATCTTGCCGGGCCTTTTTCGTGGCACCGGCGCCTCTCCTCTTCTCGACGGCGGCGTTGTCGCACAAGGGGCTGTCGGCAGGGTAAGCATCGACGCCGTCATTCTCGGGCTTGTCCTGAGAATCTGCCGTGGCTGCTGGTTATCGCCGTGGCCGTCCGCTTTTTCCGCTGGAGCGACCGCAATTGCTCGATGCGAAGCAGATCCTCGGGACAAGCCCGAGCCTGACGGATGACCGACATATGTCGGTCTCTGTCAAAACCTGCCCGAGGATGACGGCGGCCGGCATGGCGACCATCCGAATTCCCCCAGGCCCTATGCAAGTGCGCCGTCAGGGGGAGGAGGCCGGTGAGCTTGGCGCCCTCAGGCCGGCGGCGTGCCGTTGGCGGCGAGCACCTCGCCGGCGAGGTAGAGCGAGCCGCCGATGAGGATGCGCGGCGGCGTCTCGGCGTCGTCCCATGTGTCTCGGAGCAGCTTCAGCGCGTTCTCGACCGAGGCGACCGGCTCGGCCGAAAGGCCGGCTTCCGTCGCCCTCGCCGCCAGTTCGTCCGCCGGCACGCCGGATTCGCTCATCGACACCGGCACCGTGAACACGTGCCGCGCCATGCCCTCGAAGGCGCGGAAATAGCCGGTCTGGTCCTTGGTGTTGATCATGCCCGAAACGAGGAAAAGCGGCCGCGGATGGCGCTCCTCCTGTGCGGCCATCGCCTCCGCGATCACCACGCCCGCGCCGGGATTATGGCCGCCGTCGAGCCAGATCTCGGCGTCGCCGGGAGCCAGTTCGGCCAGCCGTCCGTTCGCCAGCCGCTGCAGCCGCCCCGGCCATTCGACCGCGCCCATGGCGAAGGCGGCGGCCTCCGGCGGCACGTTGAAGCCGGCCGCCTTGACCGCCGCGATCGCCGCCGCGGCATTGGCGTACTGGTGCCGGCCGGGTAGCCGCGGCAGCGGCAGGTCGAGCAGCCTCGCCTCGTCCTGATAGACCATGCGGCCGTTCTCCTCGAAGGCGAGGAAATCCTGGCCGTAGACATGGAGTGGACAGCCGAGCCGCTCGGCGGTCTCGACCAGCACGGCGCGCGCCGATTCCGATTCCTGCGCGCCGATGACGACCGGCACGCCCTTCTTGATGATTCCGGCCTTCTCCGCCGCGATCAGCTCGACCCTGTCGCCGAGATAGGCCTGATGGTCGAGCGAGATCGGCATGATGATCGACACGGCCGGCCGTTCGACGACATTAGTGGCGTCGAACCGGCCGCCGAGGCCGACCTCGACCACCGCCGCGTCGGCCGGATGCTCGGAGAAAAGAACGAACATCACCGCCGTCAGGATCTCGAAGACGGTGATCGTCTCGCCGCGATTGGCTTCCCCCACGCGCTGGATGGCGTCGGCGAAGATGTCGTCGGGGACGAAGCGGCCGCCGCCGGTCGCCGCCATCCGGTAGCGCTCCGCCCAGTGGACGAGATGCGGCGAGGTATGCACATGCACCCGATAACCCGCCGCTTCGAGCAGCGCCCGCGAGAAGGCGGCGGCCGACCCCTTGCCGTTGGTTCCGGCGATATGGATCACCGGCGGCATCCGGTCCTGCGGATTGCCCAGCCTTTCGAGCAGCCGGCGGATGCGGTCCAGCGAAAGGTCGAAGCCTTTCGGGTGCAGCGTCATCAGCCGCTCGATTTCGATCTCGGCGGTTCGGGTCGCCATCTGATTGTCGTTCCTGAAATCGGCGAAAGAAGCCGGGACCTCTAGGCCTGTGCTCCGGCCTGCGCTTCCGGTTGCGGCGGTGCGACCGGGGCTTCCTCCTTCACTTCCGCCGTCTCCCCCTCCGCCGCGCCGTCCGGCAACTTCAGCATCATCTTGAGGAGGCGCGCGATCGTCGGCCTGAGTTCCTTGCGGTGCACGATCATGTCGACCATGCCGTGCTTCATCAGGTACTCGGAGCGTTGGAAGCCTTCCGGCAGCTTCTCGCGCAGCGTCTGCTCGATGACGCGCGGGCCGGCGAAGCCGATGAGCGCGCCAGGCTCGGCGATGTGGATGTCGCCCAGCATGGCATAGGAGGCGGAGACGCCTCCCGTCGTCGGGTTGGTCAGCACCACGACATAGGGCAGGCCGGCTTCCTTCAGCCGGTCGACCGCGACCGTCGTGCGCGGAAGCTGCATCAGGGACAGCGCGCCTTCCTGCATGCGCGCGCCGCCGGAAGCCGCGAACAGCACCAGCGGCAGCTCGCGCCTCACCGCCGTTTCGAAGGCGTTGACGATCGCCTCGCCCACCGCGATGCCGAGCGTGCCGCCGATGAAGGCGAAATCCTGGACCGCGGCGATGATGGGCAGGCCTTCGATGGACCCGGAGGCCGCCAGAAGCGCTTCATCGAGGCCGGTCTTGGCGCGCGCCTCCTTCAGCCGGTCGATATAGCGCTTCTCGTCGCGGAATTTCAGCGGATCGGGCGTGACCTTCGGATTGTCGATGATTTCGAACGCGCCCTCGTCGAAGAAATATCTGAGGCGCTCGCGCGCCGAGATGCGCATGTGGTGGCCGGAGCCGGGAATGACGTACTGGTTGTCCTCCAGTTCCTTGTGGAAGATCATCTCGCCCGTCTCGGGATCCTTGATCCAGAGGTTCTCGGGCATGTCGCGCCGGCCGAGCATCGAATTCAGCTTCGGACGGACATAGTTGGTGATCCAGTTCATCGGCCTCTTTCCGGTCAGGCAGTCAATGTGGGCGCTTTATTCTGCCGCCGCAAGGCGCGCCGAGCGCACTCCCTGCGCCAGCCCGTTGACGAGCGTCGCAACCGCTTCCGCTGGGTCGGCCGTATGGCCGCCCTTGCCGTCAAGCACGCTGGCGACGGCGTTGACGATCGCCGTGCCGACGACGACGCCGTCGGCTGACGCCCCGATCGCCCGCGCCTGCTCGGCCGTCTTCACGCCGAAGCCGACGCAGACCGGAAGCTCCGTATGCGCCTTGATGCGCCGCACCGCGGCGGAGACCTTGCTTGTATCCGGCAGGGCCGAGCCGGTGATGCCCGTCATTGACACGTAATAGACGAAACCCGACGTGTTCCGGAGCACGCGCGGCAGCCGGCGGTCGTCCGTCGTCGGCGTGGCGAGGCGGATGAAATTGATGCCTGCCCCGATCGCCGGCAGGCAGAGTTCCTCGTCCATCTCCGGCGGCAGGTCGACGACGATGAGGCCGTCGACGCCGGATTGCTTCGCATCCTTCAGGAAGCGCTCGACGCCATGGATGTAGATCGGGTTGTAGTAACCCATCATGACGATCGGCGTCTCATCATCCGACTTCCGGAATTCGCGCGCCATGGCAAGCGTCTTCACCAGCGTCTGGCCGCCCTTGAGCGCCCTCAGCCCCGCTGCCTGTATGGCCGGGCCGTCGGCCATCGGATCGGAAAAAGGCATGCCGAGCTCGATCACGTCGGCGCCGGCTTTCGGCAGCGCCTTCATGATCGCAAGCGAGGTATCGTAATCCGGGTCGCCGCCCATGAAATAGGTGACGAGCGCCGGCCGGCCTTCCGTCTTCAGCTTCGCCATGCGGCGATCGATGCGGGTGACCGTCACATTATTACCGTTAGCTGATTTACCCGAAAATTCGCACCTTTGTTCTCGTTTTTGTCGAACCATTCACAATAGGCTTCATCGTCCTCCACCCAACGGACCGTCATATTTGGTCCCCCAGATTTCAACCGAACTACATCACCTTCTTTAATCTGAGCCACAGCTCCACCTCCATATCAAATCTCCATCCCCATCATTCCCGCCACCGTATGCACGTCCTTGTCGCCGCGGCCGGAGAGGTTGACGATGATGGTCTGGTCCTTCTTCATCCTCGGCGCGATCTTCATGGCGTGCGCGATGGCGTGCGCGGATTCGAGCGCCGGGATGATGCCCTCGACCCTGGTCGTCACCTGGAAGGCTTCCAGGGCCTCGTCGTCGAGGATCGGCAAATATTCGACGCGGCCCGAATCGCGCAGCCAGGAGTGCTCCGGCCCGACGCCCGGATAGTCGAGCCCGGCCGAGATCGAATGGCCGTCCTTGATCTGCCCGTCCTCGTTCTGCAGCAGGTAGGTGCGGTTGCCGTGCAGCACGCCGGGCCTGCCGGCATTCATCGAGGCGCAATGCTCGTCGCCGTCGAGCCCATGGCCGCCGGCCTCGATGCCGATGATCTTCACCTCGCGGTCGTCGAGGAAGGGATGGAAGAGGCCGATGGCGTTGGAGCCGCCGCCGACCGCCGCGATGATGGCGTCGGGCAGCCGCCCTTCCTGCTCCAGGATCTGCGCGCGCGCCTCCTTGCCGATCACCGACTGGAATTCGCGCACCATCTCCGGATAGGGATGCGGCCCCGCCGCCGTGCCGATCAGGTAGTAGGTGTCCTCGACATTGGTCACCCAGTCACGCAGCGCTTCGTTCATGGCGTCCTTGAGCGTGCCGTGGCCGGCCGAGACGGGCCGCACCTCGGCGCCGAGGAGCTTCATGCGGAAGACGTTCGGCTTCTGCCGCTCGACGTCGGTCGATCCCATATAGACGACGCAGGGGAAGCCGAAGCGGGCCGAGACGGTGGCCGAGGCGACACCGTGCTGGCCGGCGCCGGTCTCCGCGATGATGCGCTTCTTGCCCATGCGCTTGGCGAGCAGGATCTGGCCGAGGCAATTGTTGATCTTGTGCGAACCGGTGTGGTTCAGGTCCTCGCGCTTGAGATAGATCTTCGCGCCGCCGAGATGCCTGGTCAGCCCCTCGGCGAAATAGAGCTTCGAGGGCCGCCCGGCATAGAAGGTCGACAGCCCCTCCAACTCCGCCCGGAAGGCCGGATCGTACCTGGCGGCGTTCCACTCATGCTCGAGGTCGAGGATCAGCGGCATCAGCGTCTCGGCGACGAAGCGGCCGCCGAAAATGCCGAACATGCCCTGCTCGTCGGGCCCGGTCCGGAATGAATTGGGTTCTGCCGGCTTGTTCACGGCCGATCTCCTTGGATGATGCCTGGCGACGGTTGCGCGCCCTTGCCCTTTGGCCGACGCATAAGCCGTTCCCGGGCTGAAAGTAAACCGCTTCGAGGCTTCACGCAGCCCGGTTTTTGCGCGCCGCGGCGACGGCCCGGAAGAAAGCCTCGATCAGCCGGACGTCCTTGACGCCGGGCGCGCTTTCGACGCCGGACGATATGTCGATGCCCAAAGGCCGCGCGATCGCGATCGCCTCGGCGATATTGGCGGCGTTCAAACCCCCGGAAAGCATATAGGGGGTTGCCGGATCGACGCCCGTCAAAAGCCGCCAGTCGAACGCCATGCCGTTGCCGCCCGGAAGTTCGGTGCCCTTCGGCGGCTTGGCGTCGAAGAGGAGGCGGTCGGCGACGCCGGCATAGGCCGCGACGCGGTCGAGATCGGATTTCTCGCGGACGGAAAGCGCCTTCATCAGCGGCAGACCGTAGCGTGCTTTTAGCGCGGTCATGCACGCAGGGCTTTCCGAGCCGTGCAGTTGCAGCATGTCCGGCGCGACGGCCTTCACGATCCCATCCAGCATCGCGTCGTCCGCATCGACCGTGACGGCGACCGCCTTCGCCTTGCCGCTCGCCAGCCTGCGCAGCCGGCCCGCCTCGGCCGGCTCGATGTTGCGCGGGCTTTTCGGGAAGAAGATGAAGCCGACATGGCTCGCGCCGCCGGCGAGCGCCGCCGCCAGCGCCTCTTCCGTCCTGAGGCCGCAGATCTTGATGTCCATGGGGCCAGCAGATGCCATTTCCAACGAAAAGAGTCGAGAGGGCGCGCCTTTCCCTCCCCTTGAGGGGAGGGTGGACCGGAGCGGAGCGACGGGACGGGTGGGGCACGCCTGGCCGGACTGACCCTGGTCGAGCGAATGAAAATCGGGCGTGGCGGCGAGGACCCCACCCGCCTCGCTGCGCTCGGCACCCTCCCCTCAAGGGGGAGGGAAAGCGCCTCATCCGAACCCGATCGCCTGAAGTGCGCTGCCGTTGCGCTTCAGCCAGGCGCGGCAGCGGTCGGTGTCCGGGCAGAGTTCCCGGCAGAGCTTCCAGAATTTCGGCCCGTGGTTCATCTCCTTCAGGTGCGCCACCTCATGCGCCACGAGATAGTCGATGACCGCCGGCGGCGCCATCATGATGCGCCAGGAGAAGGAGAGGTTGCCCTCGGCCGAGCACGAGCCCCAGCGGCTCGTCGTATCCTTGAAGCGGATGGATTTGGCGCGCCGGCCGGCCTTCGCCGCATGCTTCCCGACCAGCGCCTCTATGTCGCGCTTTGCCTCGCGTTTCAGGTAGTCCGCGATACGGCGGGCGAGGAACCGCCGGTCGCCATGGACGATCAGCAGCGGCCCGTCGTCGCCCATCGCGGGTTCGACCGTGCCGCGCGATGGTTCGTGCACGATCAGATGCGGCATGCCGCGGATCGGGATCTTGACCCCGGGACGGAGCGTCGGCCGGTCGGGAATTTTCGCCAGCCGCGCCTCCAGCCAGCCCTGGTGCCGGTCGAGGAAGCGGTCGATCTCGGTCAGGCGCATGCCGGGCGGTACGGTCACGCGCAGGCCCTGTCCGCCGGCGTCGATGCGCAAGGTCAGCCGCCTGGCACGGTCGTTCTGGACGATCCGGAGCGGCAGGCTGCGGCCCGCAACCTCGTGCATGCGCTCGATCGCGGCGGGTGGCGGGGATTTTCTCGAGAGGCCGAACATCGACGCGAGTCTAGGTGATTCTTGAAATTCCGGTGAGGCGGAATCGAAAGCGGCGCCGGAAACCCGGCGCCGCTCGTCATTCCGTCACAAGGCGCTTCAGGCGTTGCCGGGCGCGGTCCCCGATGCGTCCGGCGTCTGCCGGTCGCGCGCCCTGCGGTCGCGTTCGGCCATGAAGCGGTCGAACTCCTCCTGGTCCTTGGCGCGGCGAAGCTCGCGAGCGTAATCGTCGAATTCGTCCCGCATCTCGTCGAGCTTGCGGCGTTCCTCGGCGAGCCGTTCCAGTTCCTTCTCGCGCCAGTCGTCGAAGGCGACGTTGCCGGTCCGGGCAAATCCGCCGTGCCGTGCGTAGCGGCCGCGGCATCCGCCGAAGACTCTGTCGCGGGCGCGACCTGCGTCGCGTCTGAACCCGTCGAGCCGGTCGCCCCAGATGATGTAGGCGAGCATGGCCAGGCCCAGCGGCCAGAACACCATGAAGCCGATGATCATCAGCGCGATGGTCGCCGGCGTCCAGGCGGGGCGGATCATTGCGGTTGCGTTCATTTCTCCCGTTCCTTCGGTTGCGGGGCAGCCACCGACGGCCGCCTTTGAATCGAAATGGTTACGGCGAAATCCGCTTTCAAGATGATCCGGGTGAAAACCGGGCAAGAAGCTGAAAAGCCTATTTTCTTTTGATCCGGTCCAGTCCTGTCACGAGGATGCCCGCGACCAGTCCCCAGAAGGCGCCGCCGATGCCGAAGAGCGTCAGGCCCGACGCCGTGACGGCGAAAGCGGTCACCGCCGCCGTCCGGTCCGCTTCCGCCGCCAGCGAGATGGACAGCGCATTGGCGAGCGGCGCCATCAGCGCCAGGCCGGCGACCAGCGCGATCAGGCTTGGGGGCAGGACGGCGAAGATCGCGACCAGCGATGCGCCGAAAATCGCGAATACCAGGTAGGCGAGCGCATAGAAGGGGCCGGTGAGCCAGCGCTTTTCCGGATCCGGATGCGTGTCGGGACCCGTGCAGATCGCGGCGGAGATCGCGGCGAGGTTGGTGGTGTGCGCGTTGAAAGGCGCCGTCAGCAACGAGACGAAGCCGGTGCCGGCGATCAGCGGTCCGGCATCCGGTTCGTAGCCCGCCGCCTTGAGCACGGCGAGGCCGGAAAGGTTCTGCGAGGCCATGGTGACGAGGTAGAGCGGGATGGCGAGGCCGATCACGCCGGCGACCGTGAAGTGCGGCACCGTCAAGGAGAGCGTCGATAGTTCCGGGGCCGGCAGGCTGCCGACGCGGCCGAGCGCGACCGCTGCGATGCCGCCTGCTATGAGGACCGCGAGCACCGAGAGCGCAGGGTTGAACAGGCGCGCCACGAAGAACAGCGCGATCAGCGGCAGGATGAGGAGCGGATCGGCGGGGATCGCCCTGAAGGCGCCGATGACGAAGGTCACCACGATGCCCGCCAGCATGCCGGACGCGACCGAAGCGGGAATCCGCGCGATCAGTTGCGTCAGCGGACGCACCAGGCCGGTCGCGACCAGAAGCAGCGCCGTGACGAGGAAGGCGCCGACGGCCTCTTCCATGCTGAAGCCGGAGGTCGCCGCGATCAATGCGGCGCCCGGCGTGGACCAGGCGGTGATCACCGGCATGCGCGTCCGCCAGGACAGCCAGCCGGTCTCGACGGCCATGGCGAGGCAGATCGCCGTTACCCAGCTCGCCGTCTGCTCCTGCGTCGCGCCGAGCGAGTTCGCGGCGGCGATGATGAGCGCCAGCGTGCCGCCGAAGCCGACGATGGCCGCCACGAAGGCGGACGCGGGAATGGACAGCCGCATGTTCAGCCGACCTGCCGGACCATGCCTTCGACCGTGCGCACCAGCATGTCGAGGTCCTGCGGCCGCGACAGGCGGTGGTCGCCGTCGCGCACCAGGGAAAGCGTCGCATCGTCGGCCGGCAAATGGTCCAGTAGCTTCAAGGCATGGCTGTAGGGGACATCGGGGTCCGCCATGCCCTGCAGCACGTGGACCGGGCAGTGCGTGTCGATGATGCCTTCGAGCACCCGATTCTTCCGTCCGTCCTCGATCAGCGCCCGCGTATAGATGTTCGGTTCCGGCGAATATTCGGAAGGCTCCTCGATGCGGCCTTTTTCTTCGAGGTCCCTGCGCATTTCCTCCGAAAGCTGCGGCTCGACCAGCTCCGTCGTGAAATCGGGCGCCGGTGCGATCAGGACGAGGCCGGCGACGCGTCCGCCTTCGCCCGCCTTCCTCAGTTCCTGGATCATGCGGAGCGCGATCCAAGCGCCCATCGAGGAGCCGACGAGGATCTGGGGGCCGTTCGTGAAGGCGCGGAAGACGGCGAGGCTTTCGCCGAGCCAGCGCGAGATCGTGCCGTCCTCGAAGCGGCCGCCGCTCTCGCCATGGCCGGAATAGTCGTGCCGGGTGAATTCATGGCCCGATCGCGCGGCCAATGCGTCGAGGGTTTCCGCCTTGGTGCCGATCATGTCGGACCGGTAGCCGCCGAGCCAGACGAGCCCCGGCGCCTTTCCTTCACGATGGCGCACGGCGATCGGGGCGCCGTCGACTTCGATCCGGGTCGGCTCGCCTTCGGCCATGTCTGTTCTCCATGATGAATAACGCCCGGCGTGATTCTTTCACCTGCCTGTGCTATTGACAGAATTCGCGCCATGACGACATAGCGCCATTATGCCGTAAGGCCGGCATTCGCGCGAAAACAGTTGAAGGAGATCACGACCATTCGCCGACCGTTCAAATCGACAGCACCCGTCAAGGAAGGCCCCCGTTCGAACAGGGACATCAGGGTTCCGAGAGTCCAGCTTATCGACGCAGAAGGAAACAATCTTGGGCCTACCTCCATCGATGAAGCCATCCGCATGGCCGAAGAGGCCGGTCTCGACCTCGTCGAGATAGCACCCAATTCCGAACCGCCCGTCGCCAAGATCACCGATCTGGGCAAGCTCAAATACCAGAGCCAGAAAAAAGCCGCCGAGGCGCGCAAGCGGCAGAAGACCATCGAGATCAAGGAGATCAAGATGCGTCCGAACATCGACACCCATGACTATGAGGTGAAGATGAAGGCCGTCCGCCGTTTCTTCGATGAGGGTGACAAGGTCAAGCTGACATTGCGCTTCCGCGGCCGCGAGATGGCGCATCTGGAGCTTGGCATGCAGTTGCTCAACCGCGTCCGCGAAGAGGTCGAGCCGATCGCCAAGGTCGAGGCCGAGCCGAAGCTCGAAGGTCGCCAGATGATGATGGTGCTTTCGCCGCGGTGATCCCGTGATCGAGGCGGCGTGCCGGAAGGAGATCCCGGCGTGCCGCCCCAAATTAGCTTTTTTCGAGCGCCAATCCTCCCGGTGTCGAACCACCAGGGCAGCTTCGATGACAACCGCTTCCAGCAGATCGCTTTCCGGCTACCAGCACGCGCGCCGCGTCGTGCTGTTTCTCATGCTGCTCGCCGCCTTTTGCATCCTGCTGTTCGTGAGTTCCTACCCCGAAGAGAGCGAATTCCACGAATTCGTCGAAGCCGTCGGCGTCAGCCTGATCGGCATAGCCATCATCGGCAGGCTCTGGTGCACGCTTTATATCGGCGGCCGCAAATCGGAGGAGATCGTGGCGAACGGTCCCTATTCGATCGTCCGCAATCCGCTCTACGTCTTTTCGGCGATCGGGGCCGCCGGGGCCGGCGCCCAGACCGGCAGCGCCATCATCGGGCTGATCTTCGGCGTCGTGACCGTGATCGCGTTCATCGTCGTCGCGTTGCGCGAGGAAAAGCACCTTCGCGACAAGTTCGGCGAGGCATACGACGCTTATTGCGCCCGCGTCCCGCGCATGCTTCCGAATTTTTCGCTTTACCAGGACGCGCCGACCATCACCGTCACCCCGAGAACGCTCTACACCACCTTCTTCGACAGCCTGGTGTTCTTCTCCGCCATGCCGGTGTTCGAATTCGTCGAGCACCTGCAACTCGAGCACGTTCTGCCGGTCCTGTTGCGCCTGCCCTGAGCGACCTGCCTGCTTTTCACGTGAATCATTGGCGTTGCGCTTTCTACGGCACGCCGCTATAAGCCCGCCGTTCTGGAACCGTCCGGCAGGGCATGCCGTGGCGGTTCGCAATGCTTTTCGGGCCATGGTCGGCCCGAAGCGAATAGCCTCGATCCGCGAGGCGCATCGAAAAAGGAAGCAAAATGCCCAAGATGAAGACCAAATCGGCCGCCAAGAAGCGGTTCAAGATCACCGGAACCGGCAAGGTCCTTTCGGCTGCGGCAGGCAAGCGCCACGGCATGATCAAGCGCTCGAACAAGTTCATTCGCGATGCCCGCGGCACCATGGTTCTCGCCGAACCGGATGCCAGGAAGGTCATCAAGAATTTTCTTCCCAACGGTGGCGGGCTCTAAGCAATTTCAGGAAAATTGGAAACCGGTTTTCCGTCCGAAATTGCGAACGAGGAATCCGTCCGGCCGCCGGACGAGCGTTTTTAAGGAGATCATGACATGGCACGTGTCAAAAGGGGCGTAACCGCCCACGCCAAGCACAAGAAGGTCCTGAAGGCCGCCAAGGGTTTTTACGGCCGCCGCAAGAACACCATCCGCATCGCCAAGCAGGCGGTGGAGAAGTCGCTGCAATACGCCTATCGCGATCGCAAGGTCCGCAAGCGCAATTTCCGCGCTCTCTGGATCCAGCGCATCAACGCGGCGGTGCGCGAGCATGGCCTCACCTATGGCCGCTTCATCGACGGGCTGAACAAGGCCGGCATCGAGATCGACCGCAAGGTCCTCTCCGACATGGCGATCCACGAGCCGCAGGCCTTCGCGGCGCTGGTGGCGAAGTCGAAGGCGTCGCTCGAATATCTCAAGGAAACGACGCCGAACGCTTTTGAAAGCGCCGTGGCTTAACCCCCAGCGCTTCCCAAGCACGACATTTTCTGATTTGGGAAACCCGCGCTGGCAGGGCCGGCGCGGGTTTTTCTTTGGGTCTCACGGCAGATCGGTCGCGACGTGACGATTGACAGCAGCGAAAGAACAAGGGTCGGGATGCTGGCGTTGAAGGCCGAGCTTCTGCGCGGCTGCTGGTATATCGCCGCACCCTCCGCCGCTGTAAGGCGCGGCAAATCGCTGGCGCGCACCATGCTCGGCGAGCCGGTGCTGATCGTGCGCGGCGAGGACGGAAAGGTCTTCGCGCTTCGGGATGTCTGCGCGCATCGCGGCATCCCGCTGCGTTACGGCAAGGTCGAGGGCGACAGCGTCCGCTGCTGCTACCATGGCTGGCGCTTCGGGCCGGATGGCGCCTGCGTCGAGATCCCGAGCCTGCGCGAGGGCCAGAAGCTCGACCTGTCGAAGATCCGCTGCGGCGCCTTTCCCTGCGAGGAGCGCTACGGCCTGATCTGGGTCTATTTCGCGGCGAAGGGCGAGCAGCCGGCGGAGGGTCCCATGCCGGACACGGCCTTCCTGCCGGATATTCCGGGCGACGCCGCGCCCGCCGCCCTTATCAGCCAGGAATTCGACTGCTCCGTCGACCACGCCGCTTTCGGCCTGATGGACCCGACGCATGCCGCCTATGTCCACACCTCCTGGTGGTTCAAGCGCGGCGCGACGAAACTCCGGCCAAAGGAGAAGAGTTTCGAGCCGTCCGACTATGGCTGGCGCATGGTCCGCCACAAGCTGCCGCCGCAGAACCTCGTCTACAAACTGCTCGGCAAGGACGTTTCGACCGAGATCGCCTACCGTCTGCCGGGCTACCGGATCGAGCACATCAAGGGCGATCGCCACACCGTCGTCGGGCTGACGGCGATGACGCCGATCACCGACGAGAAGACCGAGGTCTATCAGATATTCTACGCCACGATGGGCTGGGTGAAGCCGCTCGGTCCGCTCGTGCGCTACCTGATGAACGTCTTCCTCGACCAGGACCGGCGCGTCGTGGTGCAGCAGCGCGAGGGCCTGCTGAACGCGCCGAAGCTGATGCTGATCAACGACGCCGATACGCAGGCGCGCTGGTGGGCGCGCGTCAAATCCGAATGGCAGGAGGCCGAGACCGAAGGCCGCCCCTTCGCCAACCCGCTGAAAGCCCAGACGCTGCGCTGGCGGTCCTAGCGCCCACAGGCCCCCAACTCCCAGATGAACGAGCACATCATGTCCGACCTCGAAACGCTTTCCCGTTCGATCCTCGACGAGATCGGCCAGGCTCCCGACGAGCCGGCGCTGGAGATGATCCGCGTCGCCGCGCTTGGCAAGAAGGGGTCCGTCTCGGAGCTTCTGAAGACGCTCGGCTCGATGACGCCGGAGGAGCGGCAGGTTAAGGGGCCGGCGATCAACGGGCTGAAGAGCCGGGTGACGGAGGCGCTGGCCGGGCGCCGCGCTGAATTGCGCGACGTGGCGGTCGCCGTGCGCCTCGCGGCGGAAAAGGTCGACGTGACGCTGCCGGTCAGGCAGTCGCCGGCGGAGCGCGGGCGCATCCACCCGATCAGCCAGGTCATCGACGAGATCGCCGCCATCTTCGGCGATCTCGGCTTCTCGATTGCCGAAGGGCCGGACATCGAGACCGACTATTATAATTTCACCGCGCTCAATTTCCCCGAAGGCCATCCGGCACGGGAAATGCACGACACGTTCTTCTTCAACCCGGACGAGAAGGGCGAGCGCAAGCTTCTGCGCACGCATACCTCGCCGGTGCAGATAAGGACCATGGAGGCGCAGAAGCCGCCGATCCGCATCGTCATTCCCGGCAAGACCTATCGCCAGGATTCAGACGCCACCCACTCGCCCATGTTCCACCAGCTCGAAGGGCTCGTTGTCGACAGGACGGCGACCGTGGCCAACATGAAATGGGTGCTGGAGGAGTTCTGCAAGGCCTTCTTCGAGGTGCCTTCGGTCGGCATGCGTTTCCGGCCGAGCTTCTTTCCGTTCACCGAGCCGAGCCTGGAAGTCGACATCCAGTGCGACCGCTCCAGGCCGGGCGAGGTACGCTTCGGCGAGGGCAGCGACTGGATGGAAATCCTCGGCTGCGGCATGGTGCATCCGAACGTGCTGCGCTTCGGCGGCCTCGATCCCGACGAATACCAGGGCTTCGCCTGGGGCATGGGCATCGACCGCATCGCCATGCTGAAATACGGCATGCCGGACCTGCGCGCCTTCTTCGACGCCGACGTGCGCTGGCTCTCGCATTACGGTTTCCGGCCGCTGGATATTCCTACGCTGTTCGGAGGGCTGAGCACTTGATTTAATTGTGGCAACAATTAAATAGGGACATGCGGGGGCATGGAGCTCGAATGGGATGAGGTCAAACGTCTGCGAACGCTGGAGGAACGGGGCCTCGATTTTGCGGATGTCATGCCTTTCCAATTCGAAACGGCGGTAACGCGACCGGATTTGAGGGAAGATTATGGCGAGAAACGCTTCAACTCGATGGGCTATCTGGATGGAGCGTTGTGCAATCTTTGCTGGACGGTGAGAGGCAAACGGTTCCGGATTATATCCCTGAGGAAATGCAATGAGCGCGAACGCAAAAAATACGAAAAAGCCTCCGGCGCTGCCGACGCTCGATGATCTTGCAAGTGGCAAGGTGACGCTGGACGAATATGAAGCCGCGCATGGCGAGAACGTTCCAGAATGGACGGACGAGGATTTCGCACGTGCCCGCCCCACGCACGAGATGTTCCCCGAAATCGTCAAGGCGTTCGAGAAAATGCGTGGGCAGCGCGGTCCCCAGAAGACACCGACCAAGGAACGGATCGGCCTTAGGCTCGACCGTGAGGTCGTCGCCCATTTCCGCGCGACGGGGCCCGGGTGGCAAGGCCGCATCAACGAAGTGCTCGCCGACCATGTCAAGAGCGCTGGCAAATGACGACGGTGCACGCCGGCTCCTGCCGCTGTGGCAAAGTCCGCTTCGAGGCGTCCGCCGAGCCGCACCATGTCAGCTATTGCCATTGCGGCGACTGCCGCAAGGCGACCGGCTCGCCGGTGACCGCCTTCGTCGGCTTCAACGAGAGCGAGGTCGAGTTTTCCGGCAAGGACGCGAAGACGTTCGAGAACGGGCCGGTGAGGCGCGGCTTCTGCGGCATCTGCGGTTCGCCGCTCTACTATGCCGATGCCCGCCTGCCCGGCAAAATCTATTTCATGCTCGGCGCCATGGACCAGCCGGCCTATTTCAAGCCGACGCTGCATGCCTATGTGCGCGAGCAGCTTCCCTTCGTCCACATGCCCGACGGCCTGCCGCGCCACCTGAAATCCAGCGTGCCGCGCCCTGACAACGGAACAGACAAATGAAATTCACCCTCTCCTGGCTCAAGGATCATCTCGAGACCGACGCCACGCTCGCCGAGATCACCGAGCGGCTGACCATGATCGGGCTCGAGGTCGAGCATGTCGACGACAAGGCGGCGCTGAAGCCGTTTGTCATCGCCAGGGTGCTCACTGCAATACAGCATCCGGATGCCGACCGGCTGCGCGTGCTGACCGTCGATACCGGTTCCGGCGGCGCCATCCAGGTCGTCTGCGGCGCGCCCAATGCCCGCGCCGGGCTGGTCGGCGCCTTCGCCGCGCCGGGCACCTACATTCCCGGCATCGATACCACCCTGTCCGTCGGCAAGATCAGGGGCGTCGAGAGCCGCGGCATGATGTGCTCCGAGCGGGAACTCCAGCTTTCCGACGAGCATTCCGGCATCATAGACCTGCCCGAAGACGCGCCGGTCGGCGCAAGCTTTGCCGCATACGCGCATCTCGACGATCCGGTCATCGAGATCAATTTGACGCCGAACCGCCCGGACTGCACCAGCATCCACGGCATCGCGCGCGACCTGGCCGCCGCCGGCCTCGGCCGGCTGAAGGGCGAAACGGTCGAGGCGGTCCCGGGCAATGGCGCGTGCCCGGTGAAGGTGACCATCGTGGCGCAGGACCTCTGTCCCGGCTTCGCGCTGCGCCTCGTGCGCGGCGTCAGGAATGGCGCCTCTCCGAAATGGATGCAGCAGCGGCTGATCGCGATCGGGCTGCGTCCCATCAACGCGCTGGTCGATATCACCAACTACGTCACCTTCGATCGCGGCCGCCCGCTGCACGTCTTCGACGCGGCCAAGGTCAAGGGCGATCTCGTCGTCCGCCGCGCGCGCCAGGGCGAGACGGTGCTGGCGCTCGACGGCCGCGAATACGAGCTGACGCCGGAAATGTGCGTCATCGCCGACGACGAGAGTGTGGATTCGATCGCCGGCGTGATGGGCGGCGAGCATTCGGGCTGCGACGAGAACACGAAGGACGTGCTGATCGAATCGGCGCTGTGGGACCCGCTGGCGACCGCCCGCACCGGGCGCGACCTCGGCATCATCACCGACGCGCGCTATCGCTTCGAGCGCGGCGTCGATCCGGAATTCATGGTGCCGGGCATCGAGCTTGCCACGTGCATGGTGATGGAGCTTTGCGGTGGGAGCCCGAGCGAACCGGAAGTGGTCGGCTATGCCGGGCCGCCGAGGAAGACGGTTCGCTTCCCGGTGGCGGAGGTTAAGCGCCTCACCGGCCTCGACGTGCCGGCTGAAAAGAGCCTTTCGATCCTCGATCGGCTGGGCTTCAAGGCGCATGGCGCGGGCGGGGTCGTCGATATCGACGTACCCTCCTGGCGTCCGGATGTCGACGGCAAGGCCGACCTGGTCGAGGAGGTCATGCGCATCCACGGCGTCAACGCGATCCCGTTCACGCCGATGGTAAGCCACGACGCCGTCAATGGCCGCATCCTGACGACGCTGCAAATCCGCACCCGCGCCGCGCGCCGTGCGCTTGCCGTGCGCGGCATGATGGAGGCGGTCACCTGGTCCTTCATCCCGGCGAAGCACGCCGCGCTTTTCGGCGGTGGGAAGCCGGCGCTGAAGCTTGCCAATCCGATCGCGGCCGACATGTCGGACATGCGACCCTCGCTGCTGCCCGGCCTGCTTGCGGCCGCGCAGCGCAACGCCGACCGCGGCTTTGCCGACGTGGCGCTGTTCGAGGTTTCCGGCAGCTATGAGGGCGATACGCCCGAGGCCCAGCGCCGGGTCGCCGCCGGCGTGCGGCGCGGCACCGCGAAGCTCGAGGGCTCTGGCCGCAACTGGTCTGGCAATGCCGGGCCGGTCGGCGTCTTCGACGCCAAGGCGGACGCGCTTGCAGCGCTGGAAGCCGCCGGCGCGCCGGTCGACAAGCTGCAGGTCGAGCCCGGCGGTCCGGACTGGTATCACCCCGGCCGCTCGGGCACGATCCGGCTCGGGCCGAAGAACGTGCTCGGCACCTTCGGCGAGTTCCATCCGAAGACGCTCGAGGCGCTGGATGTGGATGGCCCCGTCTGCGGCTTCGAGGTGTTCATCGACGCCGTGCCCGAACCAAAGCAGAAAGCGACGCGCACCAAGCCGCGGCTCGACCTGTCGAATTTCCAGGCGGTGAAGCGCGATTTCGCCTTCGTTGTCGACAAGGAGGTCGAGGCCGGCAGCCTCCTGCGCGCGGCGGCCGCCGCCGACCGCAAGCTGGTCACCGGCGTCTCGATCTTCGACGTGTTCGAGGGCGCCTCGATCGGTGAGGGCAAGAAGTCGATCGCCATCGAGGTCGCCATCCAGCCGGTGGAGCGGACGCTGACCGACGAGGATTTCGAGGCGCTTGCCGCCCGCATCGTCGACAACATCAAGAAGCAGACCGGCGGCGTATTGCGAGGCTGAGCGACCATGGCGGAGATACGCATGATCGGCCTTCCTTCCGGCGAACGGGTGCCGGCGCTGGGGCAGGGCACGTGGCGCATGGGCGAGGACCGGCACAGGCATGCGGACGAGGTGGCCGCACTGAAGCTCGGCATCGATCTCGGCATGACCCTGATCGATACGGCCGAGATGTATGCTTCGGGCGGCGCCGAAGAGGTGACCCGCGAAGCCATTGCCGGCCGGCGCGACGAGATCTTCCTCGTCAGCAAGGTGCTGCCGTCCAACGCCTCGCATGGCGGCGTCATGCGGGCCTGCGAAGCGAGCCTGCGCCGGTTAGGCACCGATCGAATCGACCTCTACCTGCTCCATTGGCGCGGCGGCACGCCCCTTGCCGAGACGGTCGGCGCCTTCGAGGTGCTGAAGCGCGACGGCAAGATCCGCCATTGGGGCGTCAGCAATTTCGATACGGACGACATGGAGGAACTGGCCGGCATAGAGGGCGGAGACGCGGTGCAGGTCAACCAAGTTCTCTACAATCCGGGAGCGCGCGGCATCGAGTACGATCTGATGCCCTGGTCTGAGGAGCGCGGCATTCCGCTCATGGCCTATTCGCCGGTAAACCAGGGCAGCCTGGCCGAGGACCGGAGGCTGGCGGCGATTGCCGCGCGGCATGGCGCCACGCCCGCCCAGATCGCGCTCGCCTGGGTGCTGCGGCGGAAAGGCGTCATTGCCATCCCGAAGGCGGTCGAACCGGAGCATGTCCGCCGGAACAGGGCGGCGCTGGACATCGAACTGGACGCCGCCGACCTCGCCGAACTCGACCGCGCCTTCCCGCCGCCGAGGCGCAAGCAGCCGCTGGCGATGATCTGACGGCGGCCGCGCCGGAAGACTTGTGCTCCCGGGATCGTTAGCGGACGGTCGAGAGGCCGGCATGCTGCGCAACACGAGACTGGGCTACGGATGGGTGGCGATTGCCCTGCACTGGACGATCGCTGTCCTCATCGTCGGCCAGTGGACGCTGGGCAAAATGATGAAGAGCATCGCCGACCAGCGCCTCTCCTTCGACCTCATCCAATGGCATAAATCCTTCGGCCTGCTGATCCTCGCGCTTGCCTTCTTCCGCCTCGTTTGGCGGCTCGCCAATCCGCGTCCCGCGCTGCCGGCCGAGACAAGCGGCCTCGAGCGGCAGGCAGCCGGCTGGACCCACCGCGCGCTCTACGCGCTGATGATCGTCATGCCGCTGACCGGCTGGGCCATCGCCTCGACCACGGTGCTCGAGATCCCGACCTTGGCCTTCTATCTCTTCATCGTCCCTGACCTGCCGCTGACGCGGTCGGACGCGGCCGAGGCGCTCTGGGCCTCGGTGCATGATGTGCTGGGTTGGGTGCTGCTGGGCCTCGTCCTTCTGCATGTTCTGGCGGCGCTGCGCCACCACTTCCTGCTGCATGACGGTGTCCTGGTGCGGATGCTGGGCGCCGGCCCTCCAGTCAACAGGGAATGACGGGGATGTGATCCCGGAGATCGGGAAGCGCCGGTCCGGCCGGCCGTTTGTCTCGCATGGGCGGCAACCAAGGTATGGAACCATGCGCTTGAAGAACCTCTCGCTCGCCGCGTTTCTGCTCGGCGGCCTTGTCATCCCCGCGCGCTCGGCCGCCGTCGACCTCAACGACGCGGCCGGGCGCTACGCGATATCCCCCTCCGGCTCCAGCCTCGCCTTCGCCATCGCCAGCATCGCCGGAAAGGGCATCAGCGGCAGGTTCGCCCGCTATGACGGCGCCATCGTACTCGACGGCGGCAATCTCGCCCGCTCGTCGGTCCGCATCACCATCGTTCCGGCAAGCGTCGAGACGGGACAGGACCGCGTCGACACGTTCCTGAAGTCGAACGCGGTCTTCGACGTCGCCAACGAACACGCGATCAGCTTCCGCTCTTCCGGCATAAGGCGGACCGGCGATCGCTCGGCCACGATCACCGGCATGCTGACGGCGCGCGGCCACACCAGCCCCGCCACTTTCGAGGCGGAACTGGAAGACATGGGCAAGGGCTGGATCAGCTTCCACGTCACCGGCCATGTGCTGCGCTCGCCCTACGGCATGGACGTCGGCACGCCGATCTATTCCAACGTCGTCCAGTTCGACATGAAGCTGAAGGCGCGGCGGGAATAGGTTCCGCTGGCGGCGGCGGTCGGGTAGCGCGTCCCGTTACCTCCGGGGTAATGGCTTTCCCGTCCGTCTCCGGGCATGGTCGCCCGACAGAACGGGAACCGCCATGGATTTCGGCCGGCAATTGCGCGAATGGCGCTCGCATCGCAACCTCTCGCAGCTCGATCTGGCGATGGAGGCGGGGATTTCGTCCCGCCACCTCTCCTTTCTCGAGACGGGCCGCTCGCGCCCGACGGAGGGCATGATCATCCGCATCGCCGAGGCGCTCGACCTCACCTTCAAGGTGCAGAACGAGCTTTTCGCCGCCGCCGGTTTCGCGCCGCGCTTCGCTTCGGCCGAGAAGGAAGGCATCGGCGGATTGCCGAAACCGGTGCGCGAGGCGCTTCGCCTCGTGCTCGACCGCCATGCGCCGTGGCCGGCGATCGTCTTCGACGCCGACCACGACATCCTCTCCGCCAATGCCGGTTTCGCGGCGCTGGGTTCGGCGCTCGGGATCGCCGCGGGGGCGGGCGCCAACATCCTCGGCCTCGTGGTCGAGTCCGGCCCGGTGCGCGACGCGATCGTCAATTTCGACGAGGTCGCCGGCCTCTTCCTGCGCCGCGCGCGCAACGAGGCGCGCCTGCACGGGCCGAGAAGCGCGCTGGCGAAGCGCATCGCCCGCTACGAGGCCGATGCCGACCTCGGCCGCTTCTTCGCGCCCGAGGCGGCCGACCGCAACCCGCCGCCGGTGATCGCGGTCAGGCTGCGCCTCGGCGACCTGGAGACGCAGTGGATCACCACGCTCACCTCCTTCGGCTCGGCTCAGGAGGTGCTGTCGCAAGGCATCTTCATCGAGCAGTATTTTCCGGCCGACGAGCGCACCCGCGCCATTGCCGACAGTATCGGTAAGAATGGCAAAGGGTGATTTCGGCTTTGGCAACAGTCCGCCATGGCTGCCAGGACCATCTGGTCCGAACCGATTACGACGCATTTTGCCAAAGCAAGGTTAGACCGATATACCAGCGTCTCCGGATTTGTGCCGTCGGCTGTTTCCGTGCGTCCTTCGAGGCTCGCCCTGCGGGCTTCGCATCTCAGGATGAGGACCGTTGGCGCCTGCCTCCCTCATCCTGAGGCGCTCGCGGAGCGAGCCTCGAAGCACGCTGCATTGAGGAGAGACGCCATGTTCCGCTGGGGTATTCTTTCGACGGCGAAGATCGGCCGCGACCACGTCGTTCCGGCCCTGCAGGACGCCGAGAACGGCGTGGTGACGGCCATCGCCAGCCGGGACGAGCAGAAGGCGCGGGCGCTGGCCGACCGTTTCGGCGTGCCATACGCCTTCGGCTCCTATGAGGAGATGCTCGCTTCGGACGTCATCGACGGCGTCTATATTCCACTGCCGACCTCCCAGCACGTCGAGTGGGCGGTGAAGGCGGCGGACGCCGGCAAGCATGTGCTGGTGGAAAAGCCGCTGGCCCTGAAGGCCGCGGATATCGCCCCGGTCATCGCCGCGCGCGACCGCAATCATGTGCTGGTCTCCGAGGCCTTCATGGTCACCTACCATCCGCAATGGCTGAAGGTGCGCGAACTGATCGCCGAAGGCGCCGTCGGCCGGCTGCGCCATGTCCAGGGCGCCTTCACCTATTACAATGTCGACGCCCGGAACATGCGCAACAGACCGGAACTCGGCGGCGGCGGGCTGCCCGACATCGGCGTCTATCCGACGGTGGCGGCGCGGTTCTCGACCGGCAGGGAGCCGCTCCGGCTGCAGGCGACGGTGGAGCGCGACCCGAAATTCGGCACCGACATCTATGCCTGCGTCAAGGCCGAGTTCGACGGCTTCGACCTGACCTTCTATTGCGCGACCCAGATGGCGGCCCGGCAAATCATGGTCTTCCACGGAGACAAGGGCTTCATCGAGGTGCATGCGCCCTTCAATGCCGGGCTCTACGACCATCACCGCATCGAACTGCACAACCGCAACCACACCGAGGCGACCGTCTTCCGCTTCCCCGATACGCGCCAGTACAGGCTGGAGGCCGAAACCTTCGCCCGCGCCGCGCAGGGCGAGGATGTGCCGGTCTTCACGCTGGAGGATTCTGTGAGGAACCAGAAAGTCATCGACGCCATCTACCGCGCCGCCGATGTGGAGGGGTGGGTGCCCGTCGACTAGAGCCAAGGCGGGCTTCGGGATGCGGCCAATCATCCCGGCCACGCGGTGACGACAATATCGATTTGCCCCCGCCCGGCCTGATGTGCCAAAGCCATCTGAAAAAGGGGAAGGATCGCTGAGCAGGAAAATCTGGCCGATTGTCGGCCTGGCCGCGGTGGCGCTGTCGGTCTGGCTGCTTTACCACGAATTGCGCGGGGTCTCGTTCGAGGACCTGGGCGACAGCTTCGCCGCGATCAGCGTGCGCAACTGGGCGCTGGCCGGCGTCGCGACACTTGTCGCCTACGCCGCGCTCGCCGGCTACGACCGCGTCGCGCTGATGCATCTCGGCCGCAAGGTCGACCTGCTTTTCGTGGCGCTGACGTCCTTCACCGCATACGCCGTTGCCCACAACATCGGCGCCTCGGTCTTTTCGGGCGCCCTTGTCCGCTACCGCGCCTATTCCTCCCGGGGGCTGACGGCGGCGGAGGTCGGCGTTCTCGTGGCCTTTTGCTCCTTCACCTTCGCCCTCGGCACGCTTCTTCTCACCGGACTGGTGCTCGTCGTCGAGCCGGGGATACTGGATCGCTTTGTCGATGTGCTGCCTCTCGAGGCGTCGGCCCCCACGGGACTGGTTCTGTTGGCGCTGGTGGCGCTCTACGTGGCGGGTTCGTGGCTGCATCTGAAACCGCTCAGGCTCGGCCGCTTCGAGCTGCAATATCCGCGCTTGCCCATTGTCGCCCGCCAGTTGCTGATCGGACCCCTCGAACTCGCCGCGGCCGCGGCGATCGTCTATTTCGCCCTGCCCTCGGCGGGAAATCCCGGCTATCTGGCCGTGCTCGGCATCTTCATGATCTCGTTCTCGATCGCCCTCATCAGCCACGCGCCGGGCGGTCTCGGCGTGCTGGAACTCGCCTTCATCAACGGGCTCTCGGAGATAAAGGAGGCGGACGTCCTTGCGGCGCTGATCGTCTTCCGCCTGCTATACCTGATCGTGCCTTTCGTGCTGTCGTTGTTCCTGATCCTGATTTTCGAGCGGCAGCAATATCGTTGAAGCGGCCGGACGCTGGACCTTCCCGGGGCTTCCCTGCCGCGAGAGGGCCGACGCCGCCACGACCAGCCAGCCGAGGATCAGCGCCGAGCCGCCGATCGGCGCGGCCATCGGGAAGAGCCGATGGCCGGCGAAATCGCGCATGGCGAGATCGCCGCAGAAAAGCAGAAGGCCGACGAGCAAGATCGCTCCGCCGGCCGCCAGCAGGCGGTTGCGCGGGAAAAGGCCGATCGCGAGCAGCGCCGGGGCATGCATGACGAGGAACGACGCCGCGATGCCGATATCGTGCCCGCCCGTATGGGCCGACGCCGCCGATAGAGCGACGCCGGCGGCGCCGGCCAGCCCGCCGGCGAAGATGAAGGACCTGCTCATGTCGAAGGCCATAGGCTCCGGTTTCGTTTTGTGTCCACCCCGTCCGCGACCCTCGATCGGCCTGAGCACGGGCTCTGCCAGGCAATGAGGGGGTGCTTCCGCTGGTCTCCGGGCTAAATCCGACGCTGCGGGATATCGCCCTTCACCCTTCTTCCCCTGCAATTCCTCTGCCCATGCGGCTTGCACGCTTTTGTGCCGGTTCTTATATACGCCGCGACACCGGCCGCGATGGGCATACACCCGTGGCGGACGGAATTTCTTGTGAACAGGGGCTGTCAACGGAACGCCTTTAACGGGTCCACCGGCGGCCTGCTTAGCGGAGAGAAATGAAATGGCAAAAGTAATCGGTATTGACCTCGGAACGACCAATTCTTGCGTCGCCGTCATGGACGGCAAGGACGCCAAAGTGATCGAGAACCAGGAGGGCGCGCGCACGACGCCGTCGATCGTCGCCTTCACGGATTCGGACGAGCGCCTCGTCGGCCAGCCGGCCAAGCGCCAGGCCGTCACCAATCCCGAGGGCACCGTTTTCGCGGTGAAGCGTTTGATCGGCCGCCGTTACGACGATCCGGTGACCGAGAAGGACAAGAAGCTTGTCCCCTACAAAATCGTCAAGGCCGACAATGGCGATGCCTGGGTCGAGGCGGGCGGCAAGAAATATTCCCCCTCGCAGATTTCGGCCTTCATCCTGCAGAAGATGAAGGAGACGGCGGAAAGCTATCTCGGCGAGAAGGTCGAGAAGGCCGTCATCACCGTTCCCGCCTACTTCAACGACGCCCAGCGCCAGGCGACCAAGGACGCCGGCAAGATCGCCGGGCTTGAGGTCCTGCGCATCATCAACGAGCCGACCGCGGCCGCGCTCGCCTACGGCCTCGACAAGAAGAAGGCCGGCACCATCGCCGTCTATGACCTTGGCGGCGGCACTTTCGATATCTCTGTGCTCGAGATCGGCGACGGCGTGTTCGAGGTGAAGTCGACCAATGGCGACACTTTCCTCGGCGGCGAGGATTTCGACATGCGGCTCGTCAACTACCTGGCCGACGAGTTCAAGAAGGAACAGGGCATCGACCTCAAGAACGACAAGCTCGCGCTGCAGCGGCTGAAGGAAGCCGCCGAGAAGGCGAAGATCGAGCTGTCGTCCTCGGCGCAGACCGAGATCAACCTGCCCTTCATCACGGCCGACCAGTCGGGCCCGAAGCACCTGACGATGAAGCTCACCCGCGCCAAGTTCGAGCAGCTGGTC
The DNA here is from genome assembly GCA_001896885.1 of Rhizobiales bacterium 65-79. Classification (GTDB taxonomy): domain Bacteria; phylum Pseudomonadota; class Alphaproteobacteria; order Rhizobiales; family Rhizobiaceae; genus Mesorhizobium_L. Next base: position 182,523 of record MKRJ01000013.1, read on the forward strand.
GAGGATTTGGTGCAGCGCACGATCGAGCCCTGCAAGGCCGCGCTCAAGGATGCCGGCGTCAAGGCGGGCGAGATCGACGAGGTGGTGCTGGTCGGCGGCATGACCCGCATGCCCAAGATCCAGGAGATCGTGAAGAACTTCTTCGGCAAGGAGCCGCACAAGGGCGTCAATCCGGACGAGGTCGTGGCGCTGGGCGCGGCGATCCAGGCCGGCGTGCTTCAGGGCGACGTCAAGGACGTTCTGCTCCTCGACGTGACGCCGCTGTCGCTCGGCATCGAGACGCTGGGCGGCGTGTTCACCCGGCTGATCGAGCGCAACACGACGATCCCGACCAAGAAGTCGCAGACCTTCTCCACCGCCGAGGACAATCAGGGCGCGGTCACCATCCGCGTCTTCCAGGGCGAGCGCGAGATGGCGGCCGACAACAAGCTGCTCGGTCAGTTCGATCTGGTCGGCATCCCGCCGGCCCCGCGCGGCGTGCCGCAGATCGAGGTCACCTTCGACATCGACGCCAACGGCATCGTCAACGTCTCGGCCAAGGACAAGGGCACCGGCAAGGAGCATCAGATCCGCATCCAGGCTTCGGGCGGTCTCAGCGACGCCGACATCGAGAAGATGGTGAAGGACGCCGAGGCCAATGCCGAGGCCGACAAGAAGCGGCGCGGGCTCGTCGAGGCCAGGAACCAGGCCGAGGCGCTGGTCCATTCCTCGGAGAAGTCGCTGAAGGACTATGGCGACAAGGTCTCCGCCGATGACAGGAAGGCCATCGAGGACGCCATCGCCGGCCTGAAGGCCGCGGCCGAGGGCGACAACGCCGACGACATCACGGCCAAGACGCAGACGCTCGCCGAAGTGTCGATGAAGCTCGGCCAGGCCATGTATGAAGCCCAGCAGGCCGACGCCGCGAACAAGGACGCCGCGGCCGATGCCAAGGCTTCCGGCGAGGACGTGGTCGACGCCGACTTCGAGGAGATCAACGACGACGAGAACAAGAAGTCGGCCTGATCGCCCGAAACCAAGCCTTTGATGGAGAGCCCGGTCCCGCGCCGGGCTCTTTTCGTTTGGGGGATGTTCTGGAAGTCAATTTCAGGATCCGTAAGCAGATCTCCGTTTGCACCGGCGGCAGTATAGCGATTGCCGTCCGTTAAAATCATTTCCTGGATATTTGCCAAATCTTAGATCGGCCGTGGCATTTCTAGGTCTGCCGTTGTCCGCATGGCGGCAATTCGGGGAGTAGCGGACATGGATATGCAGCCACGTAGCCGTTGGCACCCCTTTTTGAGGCCGGCCGCAAATCTGGTTCTACGCGTCGCGAGCGCGTTTCTTTTGTTTTCGGCAACTTGGGGCAATATCGCCCACGGGCAGACGCCGGTTGATGCGGGCACGCCGTCAGCTACTTTCGCAGCCAAATCTCGCCACGATAAATTGCCCTCGGAACTGGCCGGTTCCGTGCGGGAGGCTATTGTCGGCGGCCGTTACGAGGCCGCCAATCAGATCGCCGAAGCGGAGCTTGCCAAAAGTCATATTACAGCGTGGCGCTACTATCCGTTTACCGATTTTATGGCCACGGTTTCGAGTGACAACGATGCGCGCTACGAGGCCGGTCTCAACCAATGGGTTTCGAGCAATCCAAAGGCGGCCCTGCCGATCCTCATCCGTGCGCGATACTATTACGACACGGCCTGGTTCAGGAGGGGGCATCGTTTCGATGAGGAGACGCTGCCTGCAGACCTCGTTGTCTTTCAAGACTACCTGCGACGGGCACGGGCCGACGTGGATCGTGCTCTCGAATTGGATGGCTCGAATCCGTACGCATACTACCTCAAGCTCGTCGTCCTGCGCGGCCTCGGAGATGTCTCCGGCGAACAGAGCTTTCTCGACCAGGCGATCGCTAGATTTCCGGACTACTACCCGCTCTACGAAGAAGGCCTTGTGATGCGCGAGCCACGCTGGGGCGGATCGGTCCCGGCGATGCAGCATTTCGTCGATCGATATGCCAGCCGAGCGGAGACTTATTCCCCGCTCAAGCTACTCTACATAAGCCTGTACCGCAGGATCCTGGATGCCAATTCGTTGATATGCGGTGTATTCTATCGTGATCGGGAAAAGGCTACCGACTGCCTGCGAACGCTGATGAAGCAACAGGCAACACCCGATCTGGAGCACGAGGTCGTAGCCGCTCTGCAAATCTATGATCATGCCGATCACTATGAGTTCGGGTTGGTGGTGAAGGACATTCTCCTCGACATGCTCCGAGCGGGCGGCGGCGAAACCTATGCGGGTGCCGTGTTGCAACTTGCCGCGAGCGCGATGCACAGCGATACGCAGCTGGACGAGAAGAATCCCGGCCACAATGACTACGTTGTTGATGCCGTTGTCGCCCAGTCCTGGTACTGGAAAGGCTTCTATGACAACGCTCTCTCCAAGAACCGGGAGGCACTTGCAGATATAGCCAAAAGCGAATTTCCCGACGATGACGCAAGGGATCTGGCAAATTCAACGATTTATCTGCAGATGCTTGACCCGCTTTCCTATCAGTCCCGGTTCGACGACGTCATCACCTATGCCCGTGCTGCTCTCGATCTCGGCAACCAGGTCGATTGGGAGCACTACATCTGCTACGCGTATTACGAAAAAAGAGCCTACCAGAAGGCGCTCCCCGACTGCACGAAGGCGGTAAGCGACGATCCGGCGAACCTGCTGGCGAGATATTGGCGCGGGCTCGTCTACCAGCAGATGGGAAACCTGGACGCCGCGCTGGATGATTTCACTGTAGTAGCCAACTCCGAAAATGGTTATCGAGCAAACGCAGCGGTAAACGTTAGCTGGATATACGATAAGCAAAAGAAATTTAGAGAGGCGATCGATAGCCTAAAAAAATATATGTACTTGTACGACGAAAAATCAGTCGGAAAATATAATGTCGCAGTAGCATACAACAATCGCTGTTACGCGTACATGCAGATAGGAGAATTTCACAAGGCGCTGGACGATTGTACGCAATCGTTGAAATACGGAAGCATCCCGGATGCTTTTCAGAAACAGCAGGAACTGGTCAAGCGCCTCGGCGTTAGCGGGGGATAGCGCGAGATTATACCCGGCAGAAGAGAAGCGCAGCGCATAGGGCGGCAGGCACCGTCGTCTGCCGCCGTCCTGGTCCAAAAAGTCGATCTTTCACGAGCGAGCCTCCAGGAATCCCAAGAGGCCAAACGATCTGGCGCTCCTCCCGTTAAGCTTAACGACTCCTTTCCGCCACAAGCCGGATTGCAGGTGTTACGACACGGCATCCGAGCAGAAAAACAAGGATAGGCGGCGGGGAGGCTGGCCGATGATGCATTTCCGGATACTCGGCTTCTGGCGGGTCGCGGCGGCCATCCTGGTGATGATGTACCACTTCCTGTTCTACGGGCCGGAAAGCGCCAACTGGATGGCGGGCCGGATGGTGGCGCTGATGCCGCTCCTCGACATGTTCATGATGATCTCGGGCTTCCTCATCATGTTCCGCTATGTCGACCGGCTTCTGATGGAGCCCGGCAGCTATGCGCATTTCATCTGGCGTCGGGTCGCGCGCTTCTATCCGCTCTATTTCGTGACGCTCGCCTATTTCGTGATGGTCGGCATCGCCGTCCATCTGGGCTTCATCGGCTCGACGGCCGTGGGGCGCTACGACTTTTCCGCCCTGCCGGCCAACCTGCTCCTGATCCAGGGCTGGGGATTCACCGACACGCTCACCTTCAACTACGTCGCCTGGACGCTTTCGGCGGAATGGTTCTGCTACCTTACCCTGCCCGTGGTGGTGATCGCCTACCGGCGCTTCGGCGCGCCCGGGCTCGTGGTGCTGATCGGGGTGACGATCGCGGCGCTCGAGCTGGCTGTCGCCGCCGGGATCATCCCTTTTTCGACCTGGATGGTGGCCGATACCTGGGGCGCCTACCGCGCCTTCGCCGATTTCGGCATCGGCGCGCTCGTCGCCGTGACCGTCCGCGACAGCCGCTGGCGGATGCGCAGCCACTGGGTCGGCTGGGGTGCGTTTGCAGCGACCGTGGTCGCGATGTGGAACGGGCTTGGCGGCTACCCGGCTTTCGCCCTGCTCGCCATATCGATCTTCCTTGCCGCGCTCGCCGAGCGCAACAACCAGGACGCCACGCGTTTCCTCCGGCCTTTCGACCCGGTCGCCAACGCCTCCTTCAGCATCTACCTCATCCATCCGATCATGGCTTCGCTGCTGCTCGGCATTGTCTGGCGGCATTTGCTGGAGCCGGCGCACGTGGTGAGCTTCTATGTCTATTGGCTCGTCCCGATGGCGGCGTCCGTGGCGCTTGCCGTCGCCTCGTCTAAATATTTCGAGGCGCCGCTCGGCAATGCCCTCAACGAGTGGTTTGGGCACGTTTTCCCGCTGAACCGCAAACTGTCGCGGGCCGCATAGGGGAAATCGGCCACGCCCGTCGAAAAAAATCTCCGCAAATGCCTGAAATTGTGGCATTGCGGCTACCGGCTTACTAAATCGGGGCTGGATACCGGCGCGAGGGATTCCTAACGGATCGCCGGCAGCGATGAAGAAGCGGGCAGCACGCAATGCAGGTTGACTTCTACGAAACGCTCGGCGTCGCAAAGGGCTGCGACGAGAAGGAGCTGAAAGCGGCGTTCCGCAAGCTTGCCATGCAGTTCCATCCGGACCGCAATCCTGGCGACAAGGCCTGCGAGCACAAGTTCAAGGAAATCAATCAGGCCTACGAGATACTGAAGGACCCGCAGAAGCGCGCGGCCTACGACCGCTTCGGCCACGCCGCGTTCGAGAATGGCGGCATGGGCCGCGGCGGGGCGAACGGCTTCGCGGCGGGCGGCTTCGCCGACATCTTCGAGGACATCTTCGGCGAGATGATGGGCGGGCGTCAGCGCCGCTCTTCGAGCGGGCGCGAGCGCGGCGCCGACCTGCGCTACAATATGGAGATTTCGCTGGAAGAGGCCTATGCCGGCAAGACGGCGCAGATCCGCGTGCCGACTTCCGTGCAATGCGCCGAGTGTTCCGGCTCCGGCGCCAGGCCGGGCACGCAACCGACCGCATGCCCGCTCTGCTCGGGCTCCGGGCGTATCCGCGCCGCCCAGGGCTTCTTTTCCATCGAACGCACCTGTCCGCAATGCCAGGGGCGCGGCCAGACGATCAAGGATCCGTGCCCGAAATGCTCCGGCAACGGCCGCGTGACGGAGGAGCGCTCGCTTTCCGTCAACATCCCGGCCGGCATAGAGGACGGCACGCGCATCCGGCTCGCGGGCGAGGGCGAGGCCGGCCTGCGCAGCGGCCCGGCCGGCGACCTCTACATCTTCCTTTCGGTCAAGCCGCACGAATTCTTCCAGCGCGACGGGGCGGACCTCTATTGCCGCGTGCCGATCTCCATGACGACGGCGGCGCTCGGCGGCTCCTTCGAGGTGGCGACGCTCGACGGCACGCAGACGCGCGTCAAGGTTCCGGAGGGAACGGAGCACGACCGCCAGTTCCGCCTGAAGGGCAAGGGCATGCCGGTGCTGCGCCAGTCGCAGATGGGCGATCTTTATATCCAGGTCGCGGTCGAGACGCCGCAGAACCTGTCGAAGCGCCAGCGCGAATTGCTGGAAGAGTTCGAGGCGCTCTCCTCCAAGGAGAACAGCCCGCAATCGAGCGGCTTCTTCAGCCGCATGAAGGATTTCTTCGAATCCTTCAGCGAATAGAAGCCGGGCATTCACGAACGCGCTTCGGAACATATATATGACTTGCGGCGTGGGGCTGCTGAGTCGCGAGGGGACGCGCATATGACCATGGGAAGCGGCCTGCGGCAGATCGCCGGCAAATTCGACGATGAACTGCGGTTCTTCAAGGGATGGCTCGACAAGCCGAAGGCCGTCGGCGCCATCATGCCGACCAGTTCGATCACGGCGCGGCGCATGGCCTCGGTGATCGAGCCGTCATCCAGCCTTCCGGTCCTTGAACTCGGCCCCGGCACCGGCGTCATCACCCGAGCGATATTGCAGCGCGGCGTCGCGCCCCAGAACCTCTACACGGTCGAGTATTCGAAGGATTTCGCCGACTTCCTCCGCCTGGAATTTCCCGACGTGCACGTCATCCAGGGCGACGCCTTCGATCTCGACAGCACGCTGGGCGAATTCAGCGGCCTCAAATTCGATGCCGTGGTTTCCGGCGTGCCGCTGCTCAATTTCCCGGTCGCCCGGCGCATTGCCTATATCGAGGACCTGCTCGACCGCATGCCGGAAGGCAGGCCGATCGTGCAGCTCACCTACGGACCGTTGTCGCCGGTGCCGCCCGGGCGCGGCGACTACACCGTCTCCCACCTGGACTTCGTCTTCCGCAATGTGCCGCCGACCCAGCTTTGGGTCTATCGGCGCGGCGGCGCGCCGGTGCGGCGCAAGAAATTCCGGGGACTTGCGCGTCATCGCCGCCGGGCCAACGATTGATTCGCCCGCCATATCGCTTATACCGGCCGCGGTGAGAACAGCGGACGGTGGACGATGGTCCCGAAAATCCTGGTCTTCGCCGGCTCGATCCGCACGAACGCCTTTTCGGGCCGGACCGCGGACGCGGCGATGAAGGAACTGGCGCGCCAGGGCGCCGACGTGACCCGTATCTCGCTCGCCGATTATCCGCTGCCGATCATGGACCAGGACCTGGAGCGCGAGAAGGGCGTCCCGGAAAACGCCATGCGGCTCGGCCGCATGATCGCCGCCCATGACGGCGTGCTGATCGCCAGTCCCGAATACAACGCCTCCATCCCGCCGCTCCTCAAGAACGGCCTCGACTGGATAAGCCGCATCCGCCGCGACAATGGCCGGGCCTTCGATCCGTTTTCCGGCAAGGTCTTCGGCCTCTGTTCCTCCTCCGACTGCGGCTTCGGCGGCGCGCGCGGCCTCTATCATCTGCGCGCCGTCCTGATGGCCTGCCACGCCGAGATCGTCACGCCGCAATGTTCCGTGCCGCGCGCCAGCGAGGCCCTCGACGAGGAAGGCGATTTCAGGGAAGAACGGCTGCGGCATTCGATGGAAACGGTGTGCCGCACGCTGATCGAGCGCGCGCAAATGCTTTCGACGAGGATCGAACCATGAATGCTCATGTACCCCTCATGAAGGAACGCCTCATCGTCGGGCTCGACGTCCCGACCGTCGCCGAGGCGGAGAAGATCGTGCGCGAGCTGGACGGGGCCGCGGGCTTCTACAAGATCGGCTATCAGCTCGCCTTCGCCGGCGGGCTCGATCTCGCCCGCGAACTGGCGGCGGGCGGCACGAGGATCTTCCTCGACATGAAGCTGCTCGACATCGACAACACGGTCGCGAAAGGGGTCGAATCGATCGTCGGGATGGGGGTGTCGATGCTCACTGTCCATGCCTATCCGCGCGTCATGCGCGCGGCGGCGGAAGCCGCGAGAGGCTCCGGCCTGACGATCCTCGCCGTCAGCGTGCTGACCTCCATGGACGAGCGCGACATGTTCGATGCCGGCTACGAATACGATCCGCACACGCTGGTGCTGCGCCGCGCCGAGCAGGCGCGCGCGGCGAATGTCGGCGGCATCGTCTGCTCCGCGGCCGAGGCGAAGGCGGTGCGCGGCATCGTCGGGAACGACATGGCGATCGTCACGCCGGGCATTCGGCCGGCCGGCAGCGAGCACGGCGACCAGAAGCGCGTCATGACGCCTGCCGACGCCATCCGCGCAGGCGCCAGCCATCTGGTGGTCGCCCGGCCGATCGTCGGCGCGGTTGACAGGCGCGAGGCCGCCCTTTCTATTCTCGCAGAGATGCAGGAAGCCCGGGAAACGTGAAGGAGCAGGGAATAATGGCCAAGGGATATTGGATCGCGCGCGTCGATGTCCGCGATCCCGAGCGCTACAAGGATTATGTGGCGACTGCAAAGCCGGCCTTCGAGAAATACGGCGCCCATTTCCTCGTACGCGGCGGGGCGCATGAGGCGAAGGAAGGCAAGGCGCGTGCCCGCAACGTGGTGATCGAGTTTCCTTCCATCCAGGCGGCGAGGGATTGCTACAATTCGCCCGAATACCAGGCGGCCAAGGCGATTCGCGTCACGGTCGCCGATGCCGAGATGGTCCTGGTCGAAGGCGTCTGATCCGCTTTCCGCCGCGATGGAGCGCCCCGGGGAGGCTCGCGCGGCGCTGTCGCGAGGGGCGGTAACCCTTCGTTAACCGGATTTCTTCCACATATTCGCCGAAAGTCACGGTGCGTCACGTATTGCGCTGCAGCAAATCGCTGCTAGTTTTGTATGCATGGCAACATTAGCCCGGACCGGCAAGGCTCTCTTCAGGCCGGCCTCGGAGACGGGACTTTGATGTGTTCTATCAGCTTTACGAGATGAATCACGCGGCCCTGCAGCCGTTTCGTGTATACGCCGACGCCGTCCGTTTCTTCTATTCGAACCCACTCAATCCGCTGTCGCGAACGCCCTGGGGCCGCTCCGTCGCCGCCGCGGCCGAATTGTTCGAGCGCACCACGCGGCGCTACGGCAAGCCGGAATTCGGGATCGTCTCGACGGAAATCGATGGCAAGGAGGTCCCGGTCGTCGAAAAGACCGTATGGTCGCGGCCCTTCTGCAACCTCCTGCATTTCGAGAAGCACGGCCCGCGCGGCCATTCCGAGCCGAAGCTTCTGATGGTCGCGCCGATCTCGGGCCATTACGCGACGCTGCTGCGCGGCACGGTCGAGGCCATGCTGCCGCATGCCGATGTTTACATCACCGACTGGGTCGATGCGCGGATGGTGCCGCTCGCCAAGGGGCATTTCGACCTTGACGACTATATCGAATACGTCATCGAGATGCTGCACGTGCTCGGCGAGGGCACGCATGTCATGGCGGTATGCCAGCCCTCGGTTCCCGTCTTCGCGGCTTCCGCCCTGATGGAGGCGCGTGGCGACCGTTTCGCGCCGGCCTCCATGGTCCTCATGGGCGGACCGATCGACACGCGCTCCAATCCGACGGCCGTCAACAAGCTCGCCGAAGCGCACGGCATCGAATGGTTCCGCGACAACGTCATCATGCAGGTGCCGTGGCCGCATCCGGGCTTCATGCGCGAGGTCTATCCCGGCTTCCTGCAGCTTTCCGGTTTCATGAGCATGAATCTCGACCGGCATATCATCGCCCACAAGGACTTCTTCATGCACCTCGTGAAGGACGACGGCGATTCGGCCGAGAAGCACCGCGAATTCTACGACGAGTATCTCGCGGTGATGGACCTGACCGCCGAATTCTACCTGCAGACGGTCGAGACCGTCTTCATCGAGCATCGCTTGCCGCTCGGCAGGATGATGCATCGCGCCGAGCCGGTCGACCCTTCCGCGATCCGCAACGTGGCGCTGATGACCGTCGAGGGCGAGAACGACGACATTTCGGGCCTCGGCCAGACCAAGGCGGCGCATCGGCTGGCGACCAACATTCCCGACCACATGCGCGAGCATTACATGCAGAAGAAGGTCGGCCATTACGGCGTCTTCAACGGCTCCCGCTTCCGCGCCGAGATCGTGCCGCGCATCGTCGATTTCATAACGGCGAACAGCGGCCGCAAACGCGCCGCTTCGAGGCCGAGGCTGGTGAGCTCCACGCGCTGAGACGGCCGGCTGTCGCGCCTGACCCGGTGGCGCCGGGCAGGCTTGCATTTTTACCACGCCCGCTAACCATTAACGCAGCGACGCCGATCGCTTGATTGACTTTGCCCCGCCTGCGCACTTAACGTTTCATTAAGAAATAATAAGTGGCGACGGGCATGGTGTCGATCATAGCCGGCAAGGTTGGAGGAGGAGCGGTGCTTCGCAGCGCCGTTCTGGTCGGTATCCTGGTGATGGGCTGGAGCGCGAACGACGCGGCGGCCGGCGCCTATATGACGACGGGCGGGCTGACCTCGCAGCCGATCGGTCACTATGACTTCTGCAAGGCGAATCCCGACGAATGCAACATCCACCCGCGCGACCTGCGCCCGGCGAAACTGACCCGGGCGGCGTGGAGCGCGATGGTCGGCGTCAACGATCACGTCAACACCACCGTCAAGCCGATGAGCGACTATGAGATCTACGGCAAGGACGAGGTATGGGCCTATCCGGACAAGGGCGTCGGCGATTGCGAGGACTATGTCCTGGAGAAGCGCCGCGAACTCGCCCACGCCGGCTTTTCGCTGGCCGATCTTCTGATCACCGTGGTGCGCAAGCCGGACGGGGAGGGCCACGCCGTGCTCACCGTGCGGACCGACAAGGGCGACTACATCCTCGACAATCTGAGCGACAAGGTTAAGCTGTGGACGCACACGCCTTATCGCTACCTGAAGCGCCAGGCCGAGGACGATACCGGCCGCTGGGTCTCGATCCGCTCCGGCGACAACATGATGGTCAGCGCGGTGAAGTAGCCGCGCCGTCGGGCGTATCGGCCGGGGTTATGATCCCGGCCAGTTTTGCACCTGCGTCATCGCAGCGCCCGCGGCGACCAGCAGGATACCCAGCACTCTCGTCCAACTGATGGGCTGCGCCTCGAGGCCGAACGTGCCGAACCGATCGAGAGCGGCCGCGCCGAGAACCTGGCCCAGCACGATGCAGGTGAAGAATGCGGTGACGCCCAGCCTCGGCGCGACCATGATGCCGCCAAGGACGAAGAGCGCGCCGGCCGCGCCGCCGATGAGAACCCACCATGGCAGCGAAAGAAGTTTCGGCGTGCTGATCGGGGCGCGGCCGAGCGTCGTCCACACGACGACGATCATGGCCAGGCTGATGACGATCGAGCAGATGGCGGCAATTAGCGGGCTCCCGAGCCTGAGCGCCATCTGTGCGTTGATGGCAGGTTGCATGGAGATGATCGCGCCGAGCCCGAGCGCGATGAAGAGATAAAGGGCGGTCATGCGCAAATCTTCCGTAATTGCCGGGTGTTTGCCTTGATAGACGAACCGGCGGCAGAACGCATTCCGGTTCCCGCTTGAGCGGGGCGCATCCTTGGCGCCGAAGAGATAGAAGCCCGATTCCTCCGGAGCCGCGATCCACCGCGGAGCGCGATCCGAAAATCCGCCGGCCTTTATGCCGCTTGCGCCAGCCTCTCGCCCGGCACGCGATAGGAGATCGCCTCGGCCAGGTGGATGCGCCCGACCTTGGCTTCGCCGTCGAGGTCGGCGAGCGTGCGCGCCACGCGCAGCACCCGGTGATAGGCGCGGGCGGAAAAGCCGAGTTTCTCGCTCGCCTCGTAAAGGAGCGCGGTCCCCTTCGCGTCGGGCGCGGCGATCTCCTCGATCAGCCTGGTCGCGCAATGCGCATTGGTCATGCCGCCTCCCGGTCCGAGCGCGGCGAAGCGCTCCGCCTGGATGGCGCGCGCGCGGGCGACGCGCTCCGCGACCGCGCTCGATGACTCCGCCTTGGCCGGGCGGATCAGATCGTTCGCCGAGATTGCCGGCACGTCGATCCTGAGATCGACGCGGTCGAGCAGCGGGCCGGAGATGCGCGCCTGGTAGTCGCTCTGGCAGCGTGGTCCGCGCGCACAGCGATAGCCGGGTTCGCCGGCCATGCCGCAGCGGCACGGGTTCATCGCCGCGACGAGCTGGATGCGCGACGGATAGGTGACGCGGTGGTTGGCGCGGGCGATGACGCATTCGCCCGATTCGAGCGGCTGGCGCAGCGAATCGAGCACTTGCGGCGTGAATTCCGGAAATTCGTCGAGGAAGAGCACGCCGTTATGCGCCAGCGACACCTCGCCCGGCCGGATCCTCAACCCGCCGCCGACCATCGCCGCCATGGAGGCGGAATGATGCGGCGCGCGAAAGGGTCGTCGGTCGGAGAGCTGGCCGCCCGCGAGTTCGCCGGCCATCGAGGCGATCATCGAGATTTCCAGCAGTTCGCGCGCCGAGAGCGGCGGCAGGATCGAAGGCAGGCGCTGCGCCAGCATCGACTTGCCGGCGCCGGGCGGGCCGACCATCAGGAGATTGTGCCCGCCGGCCGCGGCGACTTCCAGCGCCCGCTTGGCGCTTTCCTGTCCCTTGATGTCGGCGAGGTCGGGCAGCACGCCGGCCGCCGGCCGGATCCGTGCCTCCGGCCGCTTCAGCACCTGCGTGCCGCGGAAATGGTTGGCAATGGCGATCAGGCTGCGCGGCGCCAGGATGTCGATCTCCTCGCCAGCCCAGGCGGCTTCGGATCCCGAACCATGCGGGCAGATCAGCCCCTTGCCTTCGGCATTGGCGCCGATCGCCGCCGGAAGCGCGCCGGCCACCGGCGCGATCGTTCCGTCGAGCGACAGTTCGCCGAGTACGACATATTCGGCCAGCGCGTCACCCGGCACGGCGCCGAGCGCCGCCATCAGCCCGAGCGCGATCGGCAGGTCGTAATGGCTGCCCTCCTTGGGCAGGTCGGCCGGCGCCAGATTGACGGTCACTTTCTTTGCCGGCATCGACAGGCCGGATGCGTGCAGCGCCGCCTGCACCCGTTCGCGGCTTTCCGCCACAGCCTTGTCCGGCAGGCCGACGATCTGGATGCCGACCTTGCCCGGCGCCACCATCACCTGCACGTCGACGGGAACCGCCTCGATGCCCTGGAAGGCGACCGTGCGCACCCGCGAAACCATGCTGTCCTCCATACCCCTTGTCCCAATAGACAAGCATGGATTGTGGCGCCATGCAAGAACAATAAGAGAACAAAATGATCGCGCAGGCTGCAATCCGGCTGTACCGGGTTGCAGGAAGAGAACAAAGGCCGGCCTTGACGACTGGATGCGCGGGGCTGGCCCTCAGCGGGCGCCGCGCTTCGCCTCCACCGCGTCCCAGAACAAAGCCGCGATGTCGGCGCCGCCGAACCGCTTCACCTCGCGGATGCCGGTCGGCGAGGTGACGTTGATCTCGGTCAGATAGTCGCCGATCACGTCGATGCCGACCAGCAGGAACCCGCGTTGCTTCAGCGCGGGGCCGATGCGCGCGCAAATCTCTCGCTCGCGCTCGGTCATCCCGATCGGCTCGGCGCGGCCGCCGACATGCATGTTGGAGCGCGCATCGTGCTCGGCCGGCACGCGGTTGATGGCGCCCACCGGCTCGCCGTCGACCAGCATGATGCGCTTGTCGCCGGCGCGCACCTCCTTCAGGTAGCGCTGCACGATATAGGCTTCGCGGAACATCTGGCCGAACATTTCGAGCAGCGAGGCGAGGTTGCGGTCCGCCTCGTGCAGGTGGAAGACGCCCGCGCCGCCATTGCCGTAGAGCGGCTTGATGATGATGTCGCCGTGCTGGCGGCGGAAGGCCGCCACCTCGAGCGGGTCCTTGGTGATCAGCGTCTCCGGCATCAGGTCCGGGAACTCGGTGACGAAGATCTTCTCCGGGCTGTTCCGGACCCAGGCCGGGTCGTTGACCACCAGCGTCGCCGGATGGATGCGTTCGAGGACGTGCGTGGTGGTGATGTAGTTCATGTCGAAGGGCGGGTCCTGCCGGAGCAGGACGACATCCATCTCCGAGAGGTCGGTCCGGACGGGCTCGCCGAGTTCGTAGTGCTTCTCCGCCTTGTCGAAGACGGAAAGAGTCTCCAGCCGCGCGAAGACCTTGCCGCCCAGCATCGAGAGACGGTCGGGCGTATAGTGATAGAGCCGGTGGCCGCGGCGCTGCGCCTCCAGCGCCAGCGCGAAGGTCGTATCGCCGGCGATGTGGATGGTGGACACATGGTCCATCTGGATGGCGACGCTGAGCGGCATGGGCTGTTCTCCGGACGCAAATTGTTCAGGCATCGTCTATCCCGTCGGCGGTCGCCTGCCAATCGGCACGGGAATGGAGAAGGGCTTTACCGGTCGAAGACGAGTCGCGAATAGCCGAGATAGGACAGGACCATCGCGATGCCGGAGGCCAGGATGAGGGCGATCAGCGGCGGCATCCCCGGAACGGCGAAGAGCAGTCCCGAATAGACCGAGTAGTTGATGAGGCTGGTCGTCACGCCGACGCCGCCATAGCGCGCGCCTTCGACGGCAAGCGCGCGGCTGCTCGGTCCGAAGGTGATGTGCCGGTTCAGCATCCATGTCGCGGACAGCGCGGCTGCCACCGAGAACAGGCGCGCGGAGAAGGGATCGAGCGGCGTCGCGCGCAGAAGCGCGACCAGTACGCCGGCATCGACGATGAAGCCGATCCCGCCCGTCAGCAGGAAGCGCAGGGGCCTGTTCATGCCGCGCGTTTCTGGCGCCGGATCTCCGTTGCGCGCCGCTGCGCCGGCGCGGGCCCGATTGCCGCCGGAATGCGGTTGCCGCGCACCGGACCGATCGCGAGATAGAGCAGCCGCTTGTGCTCCGCGCGCCCGCACGCCACCGAATCGAGGATCATTCCCGCCAGGGCGAGCAGCATCGACATCAATGCAAGGCCGATGGACAATATCCATGTCGGGATGCGCGGCACCAGCCCGGTGGCGACGTATTCCGACAGGACCGGCAGCATGAAGCCGATGCTGGCAACGGCGAGGATGGCGCTCAGCGCCCCGAAGAAGCGCAGCGGCTGCGTTTCCTTGAGCAGCATCGCGAACGTCCAGAGGATTTTCGCGCCGTCCCTCCATGTGGAGAGCTTGGATGTCGACCCCTCGACGCGCCGTCCGTAGTCGAGCGCGATCTCGGCGGTCGGGATCTTCAGCATGGAAGCATGCACCGACATCTCGGTTTCGATCTCGAACCCGCTGGACACTGCCGGGAAGCTCTTGACGAAACGCCGGGTGAAAACGCGGTAACCGGAGAAGATGTCGGTGAAATCGCGCCCGAAAAGGCCATGATAGATGCGGTTGAAGACAAGGTTGCCGATCGCATGTCCCGCACGGCCTGCATCGTCGGTCACGCCGCGCCGGGTTCCGACCGCCATGTCGGCGCGTTCGGTGAGAAGCGCGTTGACGAGCTGCGGGGCGTCTTCCGGCGCGTAGGTGCCGTCGCCGTCCGCCATGACGTAGAGGTCGGCGTCGATGTCGGCGAACATGCGGCGCACGACATTGCCCTTGCCCTGCCTAGGCTCCTTCACCACGATCGCGCCTGCCGAACGCGCCCTGAGCGCCGTCAGGTCGGTCGAATTGTTGTCATAGACATGAACGCTCGCGCCCGGCAGCGCCGCGCGGAAGCGCGCCACGACGTCGCCGATCGTCTTCTCCTCGTTGTGGCACGGGATCAGGACCGCGATCGAAAGATCCAGGGAAACATCCATGATCAAGAAAGCCCCATCGGCGGTACGCCTGAGACCGCCATGCGGCTTTACTCTTTATTGAAGCCGTTAAGGTTAGGTTTCGGACGGCAGTTGCGGGGAGCGAAGGGCGGGCTTTTGCGCGCCACGCCGGAGCAGATGGTAAACGAAGCGATAATGGCGCTGAAGCGGGATGCCGGCAGGCTGTCATCCCGGCAGCGGGACATCGGACTGGCGCTGCTCGTGGCGGCGGCCGTCGTTCTCGTCCATGCGGTGAAGGGTTTTCCCCTCATCTATGGAGAAAACGCCGACAACGACAGCCTGATGCGCATGGTCGAGGTCCTCGACTGGCTCTCCGGGCAGGGCTGGTACGATCTCCACCAGTACCGCATGGGGCCGGCAGGCGGCTTCCTCATGCACTGGTCGCGCTTCGTCGACGCGCCGATCGCCGCCTTGCTCCTGCTGGCCAAGGCGGTGACCGGCGGCATGGAAAGCGCGCAGACGATCGTCGAGATTCTTTATCCGGCATTGCTGATGGCGGCGACGCTTTACCTGCTGCTGCGCTTCGTCAGGCGCCTCGGCAACGAGGAGGCGCTGTTGCCCGCGACCTTCATCGGCGCGCTGGCGCTTTACCAGCTGCCGCTTTTCCAGAGCGCCGCGCTCGACCACCACAACGTCCAGCTCGTGCTCGTGCTGATGACGATGCTTTTCCTGCTCGAAGCTCCAAGGCGCCCGATGACGGGTTTCGCCGCCGGAACGATGGCTGCGCTGTCCCTGGTGGTCGGCATGGAGACGGCGCCCTATGTCGCCCTTGCCGGGGCGGTCGCCGCTCTCGGCTTTCTCTTCCGCGGCGAGGCGGAGCGCCGCTCGGCGGCGATGTTCGGAGCGGGCTTCGCCGTGGTCTCGGCGGCTTCCTTCCTGGCGACGGTACCCGCCTCGCTCTGGGCGGCGCCGCGCTGCGATGCCTTCACTCTTCCGCAGATGTCGATTGCGGCGCTGGCAGGCGCAGGCCTTTTCGTCATTGCTACGGTCCCGGCTTGCGGCGCAACGTTCCGGAACCGCTTCCTGTCGTTTATGGTGCTGGCGGCGGCCGTTGCGGCGCTGCTCGTTCTCGCCTTCCCCGAATGCCTTGCCGCGCCCTATGCAGGCCTTGATCCCAAGCTCAGGACCTATTGGCTCGATTCGGTCACCGAGGCCCAGTCCTTCCGACGGATCCTCATGGCCCAGCCGGTCATGGTCGCCACCTACTATTGTACGCCTTTCCTCGCGGCGCTCACCATGCTGCTGCGGGCGCGCAGGGCCCGGCCCGATCGCGACGAACTGATCTTCGGCGCCTTCCTTTTGGCAGCCGTCCTCGTCAGCCTGTGGCAGGTGAGGGGCGTTTATTTCTCCATCCCGCTTTCCATCGTGCCGTTGGCGGTGTGGGTCGGCGAATGGCGCGCGCGCATCGCGGACCGACCGGTGAAAGGCGGCGCGGCGAAGCTGATCGCCGTCTGGCTTCTTTCCTTCAACATTGCGTGGAGCAGCGCGGCGGAAGCCGCGATTGGCCGCCTTGCGCCCCAAAAGGCATCCGGCGGCGGCGTCGTTCCGCAGGGCGCGTGCCTTTCCCCCGGCGACTATGCCACGCTCGCCTCTATGCCGCGGACCACCGTGCTGGCCATTACCAATCTCGGCGCGCCGATCCTCCGCTATACCGGGCAGCGCGCGCTCGCCGGACCCTATCACCGTAACGCCGAGGGCGCTCTCGCAGCCCTCAACGCGCTGATCGGCACGGACCAGGAAGCGCTGGCCGTCATTCGCCGGTACGGCGTGACGATCGTGGCGAGTTGCCCGGGCAACGTCGAGACGAAGAGTCTGGATCACGAGGCGCCTGCCGGTCTGGCGGCGCGGCTCGGCCGCAACGAACGGCCCGCTTGGCTGGCGCCCGTTCCGTCGACCGCTGACCAGCCGCTCAAGCTGTTCAGGGTGGTCCTGAAATAAGCGTCTGTCGCTGATCGCGGGGCGTAGCCACCTTCGGTTGCACATGTGTGCAAAATCGCCCGAAGGATAGTAAGCTTGCATACTTTTCCTAAACGCTTTGCTGTCAGGGTCCGCGCGGGGATGAAAAGGCGGAATACCGATGCGCACCTCGATCGGGAGCGAATATGACAGGCAGGGTGCCGATCTCGCCTTCACCGACTCCCTGACCGGCCTCGGCAACGAGCGGCGTTTCTTCGGCAAGATCGAGAGACTGATCGAGGATCGGGCGGACGATCCCGCGCCTTTCGCCATCGGCATCATCGACCTGGACGGGTTCAAGCCCATCAACGACCTGTTCGGCCGCGGCGCCGGCGACCAGATCCTGCTGCAGGTCGCCATGAGGCTGCGGGCCGCCATGGACGGGCAGTCGACGGTCGCCCGCGTCGGCCCGGACGAGTTCGCCTTCCTCTTCCCGATGGTCTTCAGCGAGGACGCCGCCGAGGAAAAGGCGCGGATGCTGATCGAGGTACTGTCGGCGCCCTATGACCTCGGCGAGCGTACCGCGCGGCTGTCGGCTTCCGTCGGCTGTTCGCTCTTCTATTCCGGCGACGAGACGACGGAACTGCTCGTCGACAAGGCGGAGACCGCGCTCTACCACGCCAAGCAGTCGGGGCGCGGGCGCGTCGTCGTCTATTCCCACGAAATGGAGGAAGCGGCGAAACGCGTCACGCAGATCGAGCAGGCCCTGAGGCGCGCCGTCTCCCACGGAGAGGTCGAGCCCTATTTCCAGCCGATCGTCGACATAAGGACGCGCAAGACGATCGGCTTCGAGGCGCTGGCACGCTGGACCGACCGTGATCTGGGCTTCGTCCCGCCGGGCGTCTTCATTCCGATCGCCGAGGAGCGCGGCATCATCGGCCCGCTCTCGCAACTGGTGCTGCGCAAGGCGACGGAAGCCGCGCGCAGCTGGCCGAAAGGCCTGTTCCTCTCCTTCAACCTCTCGCCCTCGCAACTCGTCGATCAGAATACGGGCCTCCACATCCTCGCCATCCTCGATCGCATGGGCTTCGACCCGCGCCGTCTCGAGATCGAGATCACCGAGACCGGTCTGATGACCGATCCGGCCTCCGCCGAAAAGATCGTCAAGGATTTGCGTTCCGTCGGCATCCGCGTATCGCTGGATGATTTCGGCACCGGCCAGTCCAGTCTCGGCCGCCTGCGCGAGTTCAATTTCGACAAGCTCAAAATCGACCGGACCTTCGTCTCCTCCATTCTCGACGACAAGCCGTCGGAGCACATCATCCGCGCCATCCTGGCCATGTGCGAGGGGCTCGGCATGGAGGTCGTCGCCGAAGGCATCGAGGAGGAACGCCAGGCCGAGCGCCTGATGCAGTTCGGCTGCGGCGGCGGCCAGGGATACCTCTTCGGCCGGCCGGCCGACGCCAGCTCGACCCTTGACTATTTGCGGGCCGCCGGCGACCTTCCGCTCGTCCCGGCCTGAGCATTCCGGCGCTCCCTCTCCCCCTTGCGGGAAAGGCAGGCGCGTGTGAAGTTCGCCCCCCACTCCGATTTGCTTCGCAGATCACTTCTCTCTCGCTCGACCGGGGGATAGGAACCGCCGACCGCAAAGCCGGCGCGCTCTCTCCTCCACGAATAAGAGGAAGAGGTGACCGCTAGGCGGATGGGTCGATGACAGCAAAAAAGGCCGATGCCGGAATGACCGTTCCCACCACCGCGCGCTTCCCCGATCTCGAAAATGCCTCGGTGCTGGTCACGGGCGGCGGCTCGGGCATCGGCGCGGCGCTCACCGAGGGCTTCATCCGCCAGGGCGCACGCGTCGCCTTCATCGACATCGCCGACGCGCCGAGCGAGGCGCTATGCGCCCGGCTCGAGCGCGAGACCGGCAAACGGCCGCTCTTCATCCATGCCGACCTGACCGACATCGATGCGTTGCGCGCGGCCGTTGCGAAGGCTGCCTCCGCTCACGGCGCGGTCACGGTCCTGATCAACAACGCCGCGCTCGACGACCGCCACGACGTCGCGGCCGTCACCGGGGAATTCTGGGATCGCAACCAGGCGATCAATCTCAAGCCGCATTTCTTCACGGCGCAGGCCGTCGCCGAAGGCATGAAGGAGGCGGGCCACGGTTCGATCGTCAATTTCACCTCCACCGCCTTCATGATCAACCATGGCGGCATGCCCTCCTATACCGCCGCCAAGGCCGGGGTCATCGGGCTGACGAAGGGACTGGCCGGTGCGCTCGGCCCGCACGGCATCCGCGTCAACGCGGTCGCGCCGGGCTGGGTGATCACCGAGCGCCAGCAGGCGCTGTGGGTGACGCCGGAGGCGCTCCAGGGCCATATCGACCGCCAATGCCTGAAGGAGAAGATGCAGCCGCACGATATGGTCGGTCCGTGCCTGTTCCTCGCCTCCGACGCCTCCGCCATGCTGACGGCGCAGACGATCATCGTCGATGGCGGCGTGATGTGAGGGCGATCGAGCCCGTCCCGTGGCAGTCGCTTGCCTGCGGCGTGGAGGGGCTTGTGATCGAGGAGGTCGCGCCGGGCGTGAAGCGGCTTTCCGAAGCTGCGCTGCTGCCGGCGGAGCGCAGCTTCTTCTATCTCGTCGAAGGAGCCGGCCGCGACTGCCTGATCGACGGCGGCTGGGGCTTCTGCGCCTCGCTGGAAGGCCTGCGGGCCGATCCGCAAAAGCCCCTGGTCGCCATCGCCACCCACAGCCATTTCGATCATATCGGCATGCTCCATCTCGCGGCCGAGCGCTGGGGCCATCCGGCGGAGGCAGCGATCTTCGTCCGGCCGGACCCGACCGCCACCCAGGCGCTGCCCTATCTTTCGGGCCGTGTGGTTCTGATCGGCGGCGGGGCCATCGCGCCGGCCTCCCTCGTCCAGCAACCCTGTCCCCTTCACCGCTTCGTCGGTGAAGGCAGCCGTCTGGAACTCAGCTCCCGCACCCTGGAAATCCTCCACACGCCCGGCCATTCGCCCGGCTCGCTCTGCGTGCTGGACAGGACTTCCAGTCTGCTCTTCTCGGCCGATACCGTCCATGACGGTCATATCTACGACGACATTCCGGGCGCCGGCCGGCGTGACCTGCTTCTGTCGCACCGGCGTCTTGCGGAGGTCGATTTCGCACTAGCCCTGCCGGGCCACGGTGCCATCCTCTCGCGTCCTCAATTCATCGAGCGGATCGATCGCTACCGGACGGAGCGGGAATGCCCTTGACCAAAGCAAATGACGGCCGGCCCGGACTGGTCCTGGTCCATGAGAGCGAGGCGGCCTGCCGCAAGCGGCTTGAAGCCGCCGGCTTCGCCGAGCCGCATGTCTCCGAGATCACCTCATACCTGGCGCAATCGACGGACATGGAACCGGAGTTCGAGCGGCTCGGAAGCGCCTGCGCCGGGCGCGGCCTCGCCTTCCGGCCCGTCGCGCTCGATGACGCGCCGGCAGCCCTGGCGGGCTGCGATCCCGCGCGAACGCTGGTCTGGACCCTGACGGACGGCATCGCCTATTTCCGCGGCGGCGTCGCGCCGGCGCTGGCCCGGCTCCACGGCCTGCGCACGATCGGCGCGGACGATTCCCTCTTCGCCCTCTGCCAGGACAAGTTCCGCTCCGGCAGCGTGCTCCGCGCGCTCGGCCTGCCGGCGCCGGCGGGTGGGCTGGCGCGCAATGGCGAATGGATCGTTCTGCCGCCCGCCTCGGAACGCGGCTATTTCGTCAAGCCGAACCGGCTCGGCGCCAAGATCGGCATCTGGGAGGATTCCCGCTGCGCCACGCCGGAAAAGGCGCTGGAACTCAGCCGTCGGATCTATGCCTGCTATCGGGACGACGCGATCGTCCAGCCCTATGTCGAGGGCCGCAACGTCCGTGCGAGCTTCCTCGCCGTCGAACCGGGAGCCGGGATGGAGCGGCTCGGTGTCTTCTTCGTCGACTCGGGCTCGGACTTCCAGACGATGGCGGACAGCCTGTCGCTCTATGGCGATACGGGGACGAAAGCGAAGCGGGAAGGCAGCTACGCCGAACCGCTCCTCGCCGCCGTCGCCGCAACCCAGCCCGACGCCGACCGGGCCATACGCGACATCGCAGCCCGGCTCGTCTCCGGGCTGGGCCTTGCCGACGTATTTTCGGTCGACCTGCGCGTCGAGAGGGACGAGACCGTCCACCTCATCGAATTCGAGGTGTGCCCCGGCCTGCCATGCTTCGACTTCCGCGCCTATTGCCGCGAGTGCTGGGGCATGGAACTCGCCGAGGCGATGGCCGCCGCTGTGGCCAATCGGCTGGCCGGATCACTCGGCGCTGGCGAAGCAGACCGCCGTCTGGCCTGACTGGACGAAGCCGAGGCGTCTGGCCGCCGCCCGCGACAGGTCGAGCACGCGCCCCCTCACGAAAGGTCCGCGGTCGTTGATCGTCACCGTGACGACCTTGCCGTTGTGGCGGTTGGTGACGCGCAGCCTGGTGCCGAAGGGAAGGGAGCGGTGGGCCGCCGTCAGGGCGGCGGGGTTCATGCGTTCTCCGGAGGCTGTCCGGCTGTGGAGTGCGTACCATGATGCACGGCCGCATTGGGCCGCGGCGGGGACGGTCGCGGTGCCGAGCGCGATACCGATCGCGCAGCCGGCCGCGAGAGCCTTTGCTGATTTCATTATGTATAAATGCCCTGGCTTCGTTGGTTCCACAGGCCGCGTAAGGGGAAACGGGGCGGCAAATGTGGCCCTCAGGGGACGGTTCCGGGGCAGAAAAACACGGTTTGAATCGCCGGGTTACATTCCGGCAGGCCCGAATGCGGCCGTGCCGCCTTATTTGTCCGCGAGCCAGCGCACCTTTTCCTCGTCGAGGAAGTCGATCGAATGGACGACGACATCGTCGCCGTCGAGGAAGCAGACATTGTAGTTCGGCTGCAATTCGCCATAGCCCATGCGCTCGGCGATGCCGGAAAAATCGGGCCAGCAGGTGTGGTTGGTCGAGCGCGGCGCCGAAAACGGTATGCCCGAAAGCGAGCCGCTCAGCGTGTAGTGGCAATGCCCGAAGAACATATGCCGGATCGTATCGCGATAGGCGCTCAGCAACTCCTTCATCTCGCGTTCGTCCACGATGCCGATGCGGTCGGCGTTGGCGACATGGACGGCGGTCGGATTGTGATGCATGAAGAGCCAGGCCGGCCGGCTCGCGGCACGGCATGCGGCCAGCACCTTGTCGAGCCACTGCCGCCGCGCGGCGCAATAGCGGCCGGAATGCTCGCCCGCGTCCACCGTGTCCAGATAGACGAAGGTGCCGGCCCCGGTCTCTTCCGTGCGCTGCACGAAGCCGTTCGCGTCCGTCGCGACCTCCGGGAACGCCGCGAGGAACGCTTCGCGGCTGTCGTGGTTTCCGATCAGCAGCCGCGGCCGGCGTTCGTCCTGGAGGCTGGATGCCGAAAGCATCTCCCGAAGCTGCGCATAGCTCTCCGCAAGACCGCGATGGGCGAGGTCGCCGGTGATGATGATCCTGTCGGCGTCGGGATGGTTGTCTTCGACATGGGCGAGGCAGCGGCGGAAATTGGCGACGGGATCGAGCCCGAGGATGGGTTCGGGATGGATGTGGATGTCCGATATGTGGATGATCTTCATGCGCTTGCCCCGTCCTCGAATTCACTTGCGCGGCCGAAAACCCTGACCGTCGCCACCGCGGACCCTGTCAGCACCAGGGGTGGCGGTGCCCTGTCCAGCGGCGCGCGAGCCCTTCGCTTGCCAGGATGCCGCCGACCTCGCCCGCATCGGTGCTGATCCGTGCAAGCGTTCTGCCATAGATGTCGCTGCCGTGGCGAGCGATGATCATGCGCTTGTCCGAAAGCAGCTCTTCGAGCCGCCTCGTCGCCTTCGCCGCAAGCGCGGTTTCATAAGCGCACCTTCCATGCACCTCCGGCGCGTCGATCTTCTCCAGCCGGATCTTCTCGCGATCCACCCAGACCGTGTCGCCGTCGACGATGCAGTTCACGCGATAGCCTTCGCCGCAGATGGGCATCGGCCGCGCCGAGGCGATCTTGCCTTCGGGAGGCGGAGGAGGAAGGGGAGTCCTGTCCGCGCGCCGCTCCGGCATCCACCGCTGCAACGCATCGGCATAAGGGAGTTGCGCGACGATCCTGCCCATCTGACCGGACAGATATGGTGCCGCATGGAAGCTTATGGCGATGAAGCCGAGGATGATCGCCAGGGCGAGGAGCCGCTTCGCCGGACGAACCGGACCGCGCGGAGACCTTTGGCGATCGGAGGGACCGCGCCGGCCGAATGCCGGATAGGCGGTACCATAGGGCCGCTTCAACTGGCGGACGGGTGCGTTCATCTGACCTCCGAATCCGGAGGCCAGTCTTAGGCGCCCGCCCTTGATGGAACGTTACTTCGGGTGGCTGCCGTCGGCAGGCGCGTCCTTACTTCCCGCGGCCGTGCGTCTTCTCGTAGAGTTCGCGCACGATGCCGCTCGCCGACCGTTCGAACAGGAAGGGCAGGAGGGCGTGAACCAGCGCCATCGAGCCGGCGAGGAACAGCCGACCGGAGAATTTGCCGGCGAACGCCATATGCTCGAAATAGGTCTCGTTGACGGAGGCGGGATGGTCGCGAAAGAGGCGGACGAGCGTCGTCATCTGGTGTGTTCCCCTGACAGATGGCGAAAGATATCACGGGCTGACGCCCGTATGGTCCCAATTTGTCCTTGATATCCGTTAACCTTTGGGACATACATCCCAGATGAGGCCCGAAATCGATACGATGGATCGCATGATCCTCGCCGAGCTGCAGCGCGACGGCACGCTTTCCGTCGACCAGCTTTCGGAGCGCGTCAGCCTTTCGCGCAACGCCTGCTGGCGGCGCGTGAAGATGATGGAGGAGGAAGGGATCATCACCGGAAGGGTGGCTCTGGTCGATGCGGAAAAGCTCGGCTTCGGCCTCTCGGTCTTCATCCTCATCCGCACGACGCATCACGAACCCGAATGGCTGAAGAAGTTCCGCGATGCTGTCACCTCGATCCCCGAGATCATCGGCGTCTATCGCATGTCGGGCGATCTCGATTATGTGCTGCGGGCCCGCGTGCCGGACGTGAAGGCTTATGACCGGCTCTACCAGCGGCTCATCGCCAAGGTCCCGCTGTCCGATGTCTCGGCGTCCTTCGTCATGGAGGAGATCAAGGAGACGATGGAACTGCCGCGAATATTGCGGTGATAATTTTCGTGGGCGATTGACGGCCATGGCCCGTGCGGCGATAGCACTGGCGCATGACGAACCCCGCTCCGCTTCTCGGCATCGTCCGCCTTCCCCATTCGCAGGGCCTGTCGCTGCCCGCCTATGAATCGGCCGGCGCCGCCGGGATGGATCTGCGCGCGGCCGTGCCCGACGACCGTCCGGTCCTGCTGCTGCCGGGAAGGCGCGCTCTGGTTCCGACCGGCCTCGTGCTGGAAATCCCCGCCGGCTACGAGGCGCAGGTGCGGCCCCGCTCGGGCCTTGCCTTGAAGCACGGCATCACCTGCCTTAACACGCCCGGCACCATCGACAGCGATTATCGCGGCGAGGTGATGGTTCTTCTCGTCAACCATGGCGACGAGGATTTCGAGATCGGCCGGGGCATGCGCATCGCCCAGATGATCGTCGCGCCGGTCGTGCAGGCGGCGATCGAGGAGCGCAGCCTGTCTTCCGGGACGGCACGCGGCGCTGGCGGCTTCGGCTCGACCGGCATGAAATAATCGTCGCATGAAAACGTGATCGAACGAGCGGCCGTCTGATGCGTTCGGTGTTTTTCCAGCCAGGATGGAGAACACCATGTCCAGCATCGACGATTCCAGGATCATGATCCTCGCCACGAACGGTTTCGAGCAGTCGGAACTGGAGACGCCGCGCGACCGGCTGAAGGAGGCCGGCGCCAGCGTCGATATCGTCTCGCTCGAAGCGGGCGAGATCACCGGGTGGGACAAGAAGGATTGGGGCAGCGCGGTCAGGGTCGACAGGACGCTCGACGAGGTTTCCGTCGACGACTACGACGCGCTCGTCCTGCCGGGCGGCCAGATCAATCCCGACCTCTTGCGCGTCGAGAAGAAGGCGGTCGATTTCGTCCGCGACTTCGAGGCGACGGGCAAGCCGCTCGCCGCAATCTGCCACGCGCCTTGGCTGCTCATCGAGGCGGGCGTGATCGACGGCAGGCGTGTGACCTCCTACAGGTCCATCGTCACCGACCTGAAGAACGCCGGCGGACGCTGGGAGGATTCCCAGACCGTTGTCGACGGCAATCTCATCACCGCGCGCAATCCGGGCGACCTCGAGCCTTTTTCCAGGGCGATTATCGAGGCGGTCGAAAAGGATGCCGGCCACAGGGTGGCAGCTGAGTGACCTTGGCCCAAGCCGTCCTGCTTGACAAAAAGCAGCCTCCGCGTCGAACTGCCCGACAGATGTCGGTTCGGGCGGGTCGGCAAGGAGGTAGCGATGGCGGCCAGTCGGGAAAGCGCGTTCCGAAAGCTGCATGACGGTCCGGATGCATTCATCATTCCCAACCCATGGGATATCGGGACGGCGAAATTCCTCGCCTCCCTGCGTTTCAAGGCGCTCGCGACCACCAGCGCCGGTTTCGCCTTCTCGCGCGGGCTGCCGGACGGCGGCGTCGATTTCGAAGCCATGATCGCGCATTGCCGCGAGATCGTCGGCGCGACCGATCTTCCGGTCTCGGCCGATCTCGAAAACGGCAAGGGCGACAGCGCCGACAGCGCCGCCGAGACGATCTTCGCGGCCGAAGCCGTCGGCCTTGCCGGCTGCTCCATCGAGGACGCCACCGGCGACCGCGCCAGGCCGATCTACGATTTCAACCAGGCGGTCGAGCGCGTAGCCGCGGCCGCCGAGGCGGCAAGGGCGCTGTCGCGCGACTTCGTCTTCACCGCGCGCTGCGAGAATTTCCTCCATGGACGCGACGACCTCGAAGACACGGTGAAGCGGCTGCAGGCCTATGAAAAGGCCGGGGCGGATGTGCTCTATGCGCCCGGCCTCACCGATATCGCGGTCGTCCGGACGATCTGCCAGTCCGTCTCCCGGCCCGTCAACGTGCTCGCCGTGCCGCAGCTCACGATGGCGCAGTTGAACGAGACGGGGGCTCGCCGGATTTCCCTCGGCTCGAAACTGACCAACTACGCCTTCGGCAGCCTCGAGCGGGCATCGCGCGAGATGCTGGACCACGGCACCTTCACCTTCGCCCGCGACGCGACGCCCTTCGCGACGCTGCAGAACATGTTTTCTCCGGGATAGGGCTGTTGAGCATCACCGTTGTCGACATGCACACCGGCGGCGAGCCGCTCAGGATCGTCACCAGCGGCTATCCGCCGATCCCGAAAGGCACCATCCTCGAAAAGCGCGCCTTCGTCCGCGACAATCTCGACCATCTGCGCAGGATGCTGATCTTCGAGCCGCGCGGTCATCACGACATGTATGGCGCGCTGCTGGTCGAGCCGGACCTGCCCGGCGCCGATCTCGCCGTGCTCTTCATGCACAATGAGGGCTATTCGACCATGTGCGGCCACGCTATCATCGCGCTCGGCCGCTACGCTGTGGACCACGGGCTGGTCGAGGCGAGGGAGCCCCTCACGCAGGTCAATATCGAATGCCCCTGCGGCATGGTCGTCGCCTCCGTCGAGGTCGCGGACGGCAAGGCGGGCGCCGTGTCCTTCGAAAGCGTCCCGGCCTTCCTCTTCGCGGCGGGCAAATCCGTCGTGTTGCCGGACTATGGCCGCATCCATTTCGACGTCGCCTATGGCGGCGCCTTCTATGCGCTGGCGGACTGCCGCCAGTTCGGCCTGCGCTTCGGCCGGCATGGCGCCGCCGCCTTCGTCAAGGCCGCGACGACGCTGACCGAGAAGCTCAAGGCGGAATTGCCGCTCTCCCACCCCGAGCATGAGGACCTGGCTTTCCTCTACGGCACCATCCTGACGGACGGCATGGAGAGCGAGCCGGGCAGGCCGACGCGCAATGTCTGCGTCTTCGCCGACGCCGAGGTCGATCGCTCGCCCACCGGCTCGGGCGTGACGGCGAGGCTCGCCGCCATGCACGCGAAAAAGCAGGTTGCGGTCGGGGAAAGACGTGTCTTCGAGAGCATCGTCGGCTCGCGTTTCGAAGGCGCGGTCGCCCGCACCACGACCGCCGGGCCGCACGCCGCGATCGTCGCGCGCGTCTCCGGCCGGGCGCACTATTCCGGCACGGCCGAGTTCACGCTCGAGGAGGACGACGTGCTCGGCCGCGGCTTCCTGGTGAAGTAGCGCAACGCGCGCTCAGCGGATCGGCGAGAGGAACCGCCGCTTGGCGCAGGTCAGGCCGGGCTCCTTCCGGCAGTCGTAGAACGACCAGGTGATCAGTTCCGCCTTCCCCTGCAGGTTCTCCACCGGCACGAAGCCGAGTTCCGGAAAGCGGCTGTCGGCCGAATCGTCGCGATTGTCGCCCATCATGAAGAGCCGGTTCGGCGGCACCGTCACTTCCGCCATGTTGTCGGCCATGCCGTCGTCGGTGCGTTCGATGATCGTATGCGTGCTGCCCCCGGGGATGGTCTCCTCGTAGCGCGTCACGGTCACCGGAAAGCCGGAAGGGTCGCGGTAGGTGTAGCGCCCGGTTTCGCGGCGCGGCGCCACCACGCCGTTCAGAACGAGCCGCCCGTTCTCCATGGCGATGCGGTCGCCCGGCAGGCCGATGACGCGCTTGATGTAGGTCTCGCCGGTCTTCGGATTGGTGAAGACGGCGACGTCGCCGCGCTTCGGCAGGTGCGAGAAGATGCGGCCGTCCTTCGTAGGGAAATCGAAGCCCGGATCGATCGGCAGCGAATAGCGGCTCCAGCCATAGGCCCATTTCTCCACGACGAGCCGGTCGCCGATCTGCAAGGTCGGCACCATGCTTTCGGAAGGGATGAAGTTCGATCCGAACGCTACCGTCTTCATGACCAGCATGATGGCGAAGGTGGAAAGGATGAAACGGAGCCACTCGGGCAGATAGTTCAAGAGGCGCATGGAATCTTCCTCGCGGGGAGGCGAGACAACCGACCCATTGCGGCCGTTTCATGAAGATGTCTGCGGTTTCATGGCCATGCGCCTTTCTTGCAGGAAAGCCCGCACCGACGGATCGGGCTCGAGGCCGATCGCCCGGTCATAGGCGGTCGCGGCCTCGGCCTGTTTGCCGGCGCGGGCGAGGAGTTCCGCGCGCGCCGCCCAATAGGGCTGATAGTCGGCAAGGCGCGGATCGTCGGCGAGTTCGTCGAGCGCGGCAAGCGCGTCGCCGGCATGCCCCGCCTGGGCGACCGCCACGGCGCGATTGACGGCGACGACGGGCGAGGGGACCATGGCGGCAAGTACCCCGTAGAGATCGACGATCGCCCGCCAGTCCGCCTGTCCCGTGCTGCGCCGGACGACATGCGCCGACTGTATGGCCGCCTCGATCTGGTAGCGTCCCGGTCTCCCCATGGCTGAAGCCCGGAGCAACAGGCCCTCCGCTTCCGTGATCAGGGTCTGGTCCCATTTCGTCACGTCCTGCTCGGCAAGCGGCACGTAGCCGCCATTTGTGTCGCGGCGGGCTGCCCGGCGTGCTTCGGCGAAAAGCATCAGCGAGACGAGCCCGAGCGCTTCCGGCTCGTTCGGCATGAGCGACGCCACGAGCCGGCCGAGCCAGATCGCTTCGCCGGCGAGTTCGCGGCGTCTGGTCTCGGTGCCGGCCGGATCGGCCCAGCCTTCGGCGAATGCGGCGTAGATCGCGGCAAGCACCGCATCCAGCCGCTCGGGAAGCTCGGGGCGATCGGGGATGCGGAAGGGGATGCCCGTCTCGCGGATGCGCGCCTTGGCGCGCACCAGCCGCTGTCCCATCGTGGAGGGCGAGACGAGGAACGCCGAAGCGATCCTCGCCGCGTCGAAGCCGAGTATGGTCTGCAGGATGAGCGGCGCGCGGATGGCCGGGTCGATCGCCGGATGCGCGCAGGCGAACATCAGCCGCAGGCGCTCGTCCGGGATGCCGCCCTCTTCGATCACTTCGCTCGCTTCCTCCGCCATCAGCTTCAGATGCGGGTCCGCATTGACCCGGGTTCGTTGCCTGCGCACGCCGTCGATCGCCTTGCGGCGGGCCGCAGCCATGAGCCAGGCTTCCGGATTGTCGGGAATGCCGGCGACCGGCCAGCGGGCAAGCGCCGAGGCGAAAGCGTCGGCGAGCGCGTCTTCTGCCGCTGCGACATCGCGGGTGCGGGCCGAGAGAAAGGCGACGAGCTTGCCGTAGCTGCGACGGGCGGCAGCTTCCGCCGCCGCTCGTGCCTCATCTTCCGTGCCGCGCATTGTCGCCGGGCGCTCAATACCAGAGCGGCCGGACCTCGACCGTGCCGTGGCCGGCCGTAGGACAGCGTGCCGCCCAGGAGAGGGCCGCATCCATGTCCGGTGCCTCGATCAGGTAATAGCCGCCGAGCTGCTCCTTTGTGTCGGCATAGGGTCCGTCGACCACCTGCTGCTTGCCATCCTTGAGACGTACCAGGGTCGCCGTCTCGGTCGGTCGCAAACGGCCACCGCCAAGCCAGACGCCGGCCTTTTTCATCGCCTCCGTATAGGCGGTGTAAGCCGCTGTCGTCTTCGTCTGGGCCGGTTCATCGGCGGCGGCCATGCCCTTTTCGTCGATGTAAAGCATCAGCATGTACTTCATTGTCGTCTCCATCATTGTCACAGCCCGTCATGTCGCGGGCCAGACCGATGACGTGCGGATCTTCCGGATTTCGACAGGACGAAAAGAATTTGCGCACCTACCGATCTGATGCGCAAGCCGACAAAAAAGCGGGCCGGAGGCACCGGCCCGCTTCTCTGCTGGATGCGTGGTTCTGCTACGCCGCCTTGATGAAGGTGCCGTTGCGCAATTCGTTGACCGCCTGGACCAGCTCCTCGCGCGTGTTCATGACGATCGGCCCGTGCCAGGCGACCGGCTCGGCGATCGGCCGGCCCGAGACGAGCAGGAAGCGGATGCCGCGCTCGCCGGCCTGCACGGTCACCTCGTCGCCCGCGCCGAAGACGACCAGCGTGCGGTCGCCGCTCATGTCGCGGATGAAGTGCTCCTCCTCGCCGAGGCCTTTCTCGACCAGCACGCCGAACGGCCTCGATGCATCGCGGAACGTGCCCGAGCCTTCGAAGATATAGGCGAAGGCGGAAGAGCGCGTGTCGACCGGCAGGATTTTCTTCCTGCCCGCCGGCACGAAGACGTCGAGATAGCGCGGATTGGCGGCAACGCCCTCGACCGGACCCTTCCTGCCCCAGAACTCGCCGGTGATGACGCGCACGATGGTCCCGTCATCGTCGATGATCTCGGGTATCTCCCCGGCCTTGACGTCCTGGTAGCGCGGCGCCGTCATCTTCAGCGAGGAGGGCAGGTTCGCCCAGAGCTGGAAGCCGTGCATGCGGCCCTTGTGGTCGCCTTGCGGCATCTCCTGGTGCATGATGCCCGAGCCGGCCGTCATCCACTGCACGTCGCCGGCGCCGAGCGAGCCGCGGTTGCCGAGGCTGTCGCCATGCTCGACCGAGCCGGCCAGCACATAGGTGATGGTCTCGATGCCGCGATGCGGGTGCCACGGAAAGCCGGCGAGATAATCCTTGGGATTGTCGTTGCGGAAATCGTCGAAGAGCAGGAACGGATCGGCCAGCGACGGATCGCCGAAGCCGAAGGCGCGGTTGAGATGTACGCCGGCGCCTTCGAGCGTCGGCTGCGACTGCGAAATCTGTCTGATAGGTCTGATGGACATGGGAACGCTCCCTTGTTGCGAAGTTGGAGCGAATCTAGCCACTCGGTGCATGTCCTGCGAGTGGTGAACGAGCCGAACGGACTGTTCACCGATCGACGTCACCTATTCCCGCCGCGCGGGCCTCCGGTAGATGCCGAGCGGCGCGCCGTGATAGGCGCTGTCGACTTCCTTGCGGAAGCCGAATTTTTGGGCCAGCCGGATCGAGGCGAGATTGCCATGGTCGATCAGGCAGACGAAATCCTGCCTCGCAAAATGGCGCTCGCCCCATTCGATCAGGACCGACAGCGCTTCGCTGGCATAGCCCCTGCCATGCATGTCGGGAACGAGCGTCCATCCCATTTCGGGCGTGCCTTCGATGGCAGGTTCCAGCTCCCGCCTCAGTTCGTGGAAACCGGCCTCGCCGATGAAGCGGCCCGTTTCCTTCTCTTCGATCGCCCAGAAGCCGAAGCCCATCACCGGCCAGTGCCCGGCATAGCGCAGGAAGCGCGTCCAGGACATTTCGCGGGAAAACGGCTTGCCGCCGATATGGCGCGTCACCGTCTCGTCGGCCCACATCGACGTGTAGGCGTCGAAATCATCCAGCCGATGGGCGCGCAGCAAAAGACGCTCGGTCTCGATGGATGGACAGGGAAGCAGCCCGGGAAGGCTCAACGGCCTTTGGCCTGCAAGCGTTCGGCGACAAGCGCCGCCAGTCTTTGCGCCACTTCCCGCTTGCCGAGTTCCGGCCATTCCTCGACGCCTGCGACCGAGACGATGCGGACGCGGTTGCGGTCCCCGCCCATCACGCCGGTACCCTCCGATACGTCGTTGGCGACGATGATGTCGGCGCCTTTCTTCTTCAGTTTTGCCCCCGCGTTCTCGAGCAGGTTCTGGGTCTCGGCGGCGAAACCGATGACCAGCGGCGGCCGCTTGGCGGAATGGCCGATCTCGGCAAGTATGTCGGGGTTCTCGACCATCTTCAGCGACGGCGGCGCGGCGCCCGCGACTTTCTTGATCTTCTCGTCCGCGCTGTCGGCGGTGCGCCAGTCGGCGACGGCGGCGACCATCACCGCCGCATCCGCCGGCAGCGCCGCCAGGACGGCCTCGCGCATCTCGCGCGCGCTTTCCACATGGACGGTATGGACGCCGTCCGGGTCGGGGATCGAGACGGGGCCGGAAACCAGCCGCACCTCCGCGCCGAGGGCGGCGAGCGCGGCGGCGATGGCGTGCCCCTGCTTGCCGGACGAGCGGTTTGCGATGTAGCGGACGGGATCGATCGGCTCGTGCGTCGGGCCGGAGGTGACGATGATCTTCCTGCCGGCGAGCGGCTTCGGCCGTCCGTCGAGCAGCTTTTCGATCGCCGCGACGATCGCAAGCGGCTCGGCCATTCGCCCCTCGCCGGCTTCGCCGCTCTCGGCCATCTCGCCCTTTTCCGGCCCGACGAAATGGACGCCGTCCGCTGCGAGCGTGGCGCGGTTGCGCCGCGTCGCCGGGTGGTCCCACATCCTCGGGTTCATCGCCGGCGCGACCAGGACCTTCTTGTCGGTGGCAAGCAGAACGGCCGTTGCGAGGTCGTCGGCATGGCCGCCGGCCATCTTGGCCATCAGGTCGGCCGTCGCCGGCGCGACCACGATCAGGTCGGCCTCGCGCGACAGGCGGATATGGCCGACATCGTGCTCGTCCTCGCGGTCGAAGAGTTCCGTGAAGACCTTGCCGCCGGCAAGCGCCCCCACCGAAAGCGGCGTGATGAAGTGCTGCGCGCCGGCGGTCATCACCGCCCGCACCGAAGCGCCGCGCTCGCGCAGGCGGCGGATAAGGTCGAGCGCCTTGTAGGCCGCGATGCCGCCGCCGATGATGAGCAGGATGCGTTTGCCGGAAAGACTCAAAGACCCCGTCGCTCTTTTCACGCCGGCTTCAACGCCGGTTCGATGTCGGTATGGATGAAATCGTCGCCCTTGAAAAGAAGCGGCAGGTTGCGCGTCTTCGCCAGCGCGTAGGCGAAACAGTCGCCGAAATTGAGCTTGGCCGGATGCCCCGAGCCTCTACTGAATTGGTGACGGGCAGTTACCGCGGCCTCCAGTTCCCGCTCCCCGAAAGGAATGATGGTAACCAGGGTGTCGGAGATCAATCCCTCCAGGAAATCCATTCCTTTTTTCGGGGCTATGCCCGACAGGACGAAGGTGCATTCGAGATAGGTCGGTGCGGCCATGATCTTGCCAGGCGTCTGCTCAAGAATACGGGCAAAGGAAAAAGCCTCGGGCTCACGGCGGGCGATTGCCACGACGGCGGATGTATCAATGACCATCAGAGGTCATCATATTCGCCGCAGATCGCGTCGCTCAACTCTTTCTGCGTGAAGTATCTGTAGCGGTTGTCCGCAGGCTCGTCCGTTTCGAGATCGGCGGCTCGTCGCATTATTTCTTCAGCATCGATTCGCGATGCAGGAATGCTCGGATCGGCGACCTCATCGGCCAGAATCCGCCGGAGGTCCTCTTCAAGAGAGCGACCTTTTTGAGCCGCCTTCACGCGCAACGCCTGCTTGACGCCGTCGGGGACGTTCCTGATGGTCAGGGTAGCCACTTTCGCCTCACATTGTCATTGACAGCAATGTAAGCAATGACTGCACTTTCGTCAATTTTCAGCGGTCACCCAACTTTCCACGCAATCGCGACCAGCGCGATGGCGATGACCCACAGCGCGAGACGGCCCCAGCGCGTGTGGCGGGCCCCGGCCTTGCCGATCGCGCGGGCGGTTTCGGCGTCGAAGCGCAGCCCGTTCACGACCATGGCATCGATCTCGCGCGAAAGGCGCTCGGCGCGGGCCGCGAGATCGGGGGCCTGGCGGGCAAGAGCCAGGAGCGCATTGGCGCCGTCCCGCGCGTCGACCAGCAGCGCCTTCGGCCCGAGATTGTCGCGAATCCAGCCGCCGACCACAGGTTCCGACGCCTTCCACATGTTGAAGGCGGGATCGAGCGTACGCGCCACGCCCTCCACCACCACCATCGTCTTCTGCAGGAGAAGCAGTTCCGGCCGCGTCTGCATGTCGAAAAGCTCGGTCACCTCGAAGAGCAGCGTCAGCAGCCGCGCCATCGAGATCGTCTCGGCCGACTGGCCGTGGATCGGCTCGCCGATGGCGCGGATCGCCTGCGCGAAGGCGGCGACGTCGTGCTTCATTGGAACGTAGCCGGCTTCGAAATGCACCTCCGCCACGCGACGGTAGTCGCGCACGATGAAGCCGTAAAGGATCTCGGCGAGATAGCGCCGCTCCTTCTTGCCGAGCCGGCCTGTGATGCCGAGATCGACCGCGGCGATCGTGCCGTCCGCCTCGACGAACAGATTGCCCGGATGCATGTCGGCATGGAAGAAGCCGTCGCGCAGCATGTGGCGGAGGAAGGACTGGATGAGCGTCGCGGCCAGTTCCTTGAGGTCATGGCCGGCGGCGGCAAGACCTTCTATATCCGACATCTTGATGCCGTCGATCCATTCGAGCGTCAGCACGTCGCGCCCGGTGCGTTCCCAATCGACCGCGGGAACGCGGAAGCCGGGATCGTCCTTGGTGTTCTCCGCCAGTTCGGAAAGCGCGGCGGCCTCGAGCCGCAGATCCATCTCCATGCGGGTCGTCTGGGCGAGCGTCTCCGTCACCTGGACGGGTTTCAGCCGCCGCGAGGAAGGGATGAACCGCTCCTGCAGGCGCGCCGCGAGGAAATAGCTTTCGAGGTCGTGCTGGAAGCGCTGGCGCACACCCGGCCGGATGATCTTGACCGCGACGCGGCCGGGCACGTTCCCGCTCGTCACGAACGCCTCGTGCACCTGGGCTATGGAAGCGGCCGCGACCGGTTCGCCGAAGCGCTCGAAGAGCTCCTCCACGGGCCGGCCGAGCGAGGCCTCGACCGAGGCGACTGCGGCGGCGCGGGGAAAGGTGGCCATGCGGTCCTGCAAGCCCGCAAGATCGCGCGCCATGTTCTTGCCGACGACATCCGGTCGCGTGGCGAGGAACTGGCCGAGCTTCACGTAGGACGGCCCGAGTTTCCCGACCGCGTCCGCCAGCCTTTCGGTCCGCCCCTTGCGCGCCGCGCGCCGTGCGGCGAGCGCCTTCGAAATGCGCCAGGCGGCTTTCGGCGCGCCGGAAAGCTCGTCGCCCGGCAGCGAGGCAAGCACGCCCTCGCGCGCCAGCATCCAGCCCGCGCGCGCAAGGCGAAGCGAGGCGCCCAGCGTGCTCATGCGGCGCGGTCCCTCAAAGCTTCCAGCCCGAATGCAGCGCCGCGATGCCGCCCGAATAGTTCCGCCACGTGACGCGCTCGAAACCGGCGGCGCGGATCATCGAGGCGAAATTCGCCTGGTTGGGGAATTTGCGGATCGATTCCACCAGATAGCGATAGGAATCGGGGTCGCTCGCGACGATGCCGCCGATGCGCGGTATGGCGTTGAACGACCAGGCTTCGTAAGCGCGATCGAGTAGCGGCATTTCGACTTCCGAGAATTCGAGGCAGAGGAAGCGGCCGCCCGGCCTGAGCACGCGATGCGCCTCGGCGAGCGCGGCGTCGATCCTGGGTACGTTGCGGATGCCGAAGGCGATCGTATAGGCGTCGAAGGAATCGTCCGCGAAAGGCAGTTGCTCGGCGTTGGCCTCGACGAAATCGACGTTTGCCGCATAGCCTTGCCGCTCGGCCCTGTCGCGGCCGACGGCGAGCATGGAGCCGTTGATGTCGAGCACCGTGACATGGGCGTTGCGTCCGGAGGCGGCGACGATGCGCAACGCCACGTCGCCGGTCCCGCCGGCGACGTCGAGCGCCGTCCAGCCCGGCCGCTTCGGCGGATTGAGCCAGGCGACCATGCCATCCTTCCAGAGCCGGTGGAGGCCCCCGGACATCAGGTCGTTCATCAGGTCGTAGCGTTCGGCGACGCGGTGGAAGACGGTGTTGACGAGCCCTTGTTTCTCGCCATCGGCAACCGGACGGAAGCCGAAGGAGGTCCGCATGCCCTCGCCGGCGGTAGCGCGTTGTTCAGACATTCCGACGTCCCGTTCTGAAAACGGCGCGACCATAACCGATCGAAATCGGGCACGCCATCGGCAAAGCCGCGATGAAGGGCCGCGTGGTGAATCCAGCGCAATGGCGCTTTCAAACGCGGCGTTTTCCCCTTATGGCGGCATAAAATTGTGGGTTAGCCTGCGATGCGGGATGTGTCGGCGGCGCGCCAGTCTCTACTATGATGGCCGAGGCCAAGAGGAGTATCCGATGCAGGGTGTGACAGTCGTCGACCATCCGCTGGTGCAACACAAGCTGACGATCATGCGCAGCAAGGAAACCTCGACGGCGGGCTTCCGCCGCCTGCTGCGCGAGATATCGCTGCTCCTCGGCTATGAGGTGACGCGGAACCTGGAACTGACGACCAAGACCATCGAGACGCCGCTCACCTCCATGGAGGCGCCGACGCTCGAAGGCAAGAAACTCGTCTTCGCCTCGGTGCTGCGGGCCGGCAACGGGTTGCTCGAAGGGCTGCTCGACCTCGTGCCGGCGGCGCGCGTCGCCCATATCGGGCTTTACCGCGACCACGAGACGCTGCAGGCCGTGGAGTATTTCTTCAAGGCGCCGAGCGACCTCGCCGACCGGCTGATCATCATCGTCGATCCCATGCTCGCCACCGCCAATTCCGCCATCGCCGCGGTCGAGATGCTGAAGGCGCGCGGCGCCACCAACATGCGCTTCCTGTGCCTTCTCGCGGCGCCGGAGGGGATAGAGCGTTTCACCAGGGCGCACCCGGACGTGCCGGTGTTCACCGCGGCGATCGACGATCACCTCAATGAGCTTGGCTACATCGTGCCCGGCCTCGGCGACGCCGGCGACCGCATGTACGGCACGAAATAACGCGTCTCCTGCCCGACATTTACGTTCCGCTAACCGAAATCGGCGGATTTGCCGCCGCGAGCGCTCGGCCTCGCGGGAATTAAGGCGGCGGTGACGGCCGCAGGCTAGGCTTAGGCCATTCTGGAACCGGGCCCATGAACAAGCTGATCCTCCTGGGTGCCTTTGCAGGCATCGCCGCCTCCGTGCCGGTGCTGTACCAGTCCAATCCGCAAGCCTTCGAGGCGATGCTGCGGTCGAGCCTGCAGCCGAGGCCGGCGTCGACGCCGCAGCAGGAACAATCCTTGCCGCCGCGTCTTGCCTTGGCGGAGGAGGAGCCCGTGCTGCTCGGGCGCAAGGTTCGCCTGTCGGCCGACCGGCGCGGGCATTTCGCCGCCGACTTCAAGCTGAACGGCCGCACCGAGCCGGCGATGATCGATACGGGCGCCACGCTGGTGGCGATCAACGCATCCACCGCCCGCCGCATCGGAATCGTACTCACCCCGGCGGATTTCCACTATCAGGTCGGGACCGCCAACGGAAAGACGACGGCGGCCGCCGCGACGATCGATGCCATCCAGATCGGCAAGATCTATGTCGAAAAGGTGCCGGCTCTCGTGCTGCAGGATTCGGCACTGAACGGCACGCTTGTCGGCATGAGCTTCCTGAAGCGCCTCTCGAAATACCAGGTCGAGGACGGCGCCATGATCCTGCAGCAATAAGAGCATTTTGCAGCCGGACGGAATCGGCTGGCGTCGCACAAATGCGGCTAGGGAAACCACGCTGGAGCAGCGGACAACGCGTTCGTCAGAACGCCCGCTGCCCTGGCGGACGGCTATTCCGCCACCCGCCGCATGACCGGCTTGCGCCGGGTCGGCCGGGCGTCGCCCAGCGAATAGGCCGCTCGGATCGCGGCGGCGGCAGCCTCGGCGTCTGCCTTCGAGCGCGCCCTGACGAGAGCCAGGGCGTCGCCGCGCGCGACTTCCGCGCCGACGGGCAGCAGGTCCGTGATGCCGACGGTATGGTCCACCGTGTCCTCCGGCTTGCGGCGGCCGCCGCCGAGGCCGACCACGGCTATGCCGATGTCGCGCGTGGCGATGGCGGCGACATAGCCGCCCCTGTCGGCCTCGACGGCGATTTCGACATCCGCCTTCGGCAGGAAGGCGCGGCAATCCTCCAAGAAGCCCGACGGACCGCCGAGGGCGTGCACCATGCGCCCGAAGGTCTCGGCGGCGCGTCCGCTGTCCAGCGCTTCCCGGGCCCGGCGCACCGCATCCGAATTGGAACCGGCGAGGCCCGCCGCGCCAACCATCTCGGCGGCGAGCGCCAGCGTGACTTCCTCGAGGCGGCGATCGCGCCGCCGGCCGGTCAGGAAATCGACCGCGTTTTCCACCTCGACGGCGTTGCCGGCCGCTGATGCCAGCGGCTCGTCCATATCGGTGATGAGCGCGGAGGTCTTCAGCCCGGCGCCGTTCGCCACCCCGACGAGGCTCTTCGCCAGAGCCGAGGCGTCGCGGGCGCGCGCCATGAAGGCGCCGTTGCCGGCCTTGACATCGAGCACCAGCGACTGCAGCCCGGCGGCAAGCTTCTTCGACAGGATCGAGGCGGTGATGAGGGGGATCGACTCGACCGTCGCCGTCACGTCGCGGATCGCGTAGAGGCGCTTGTCCGCCGGCGCGAGGTTCGCGGTCTGGCCGATGATGGCGCAGCCGGTCTCGCGCACCGCCTTGCGGAAGAGGGCGTTGTCCGGCTGGCTGACATAGCCGGGGATCGAATCCACCTTGTCGAGCGTGCCCCCGGTATGGCCGAGGCCGCGCCCCGAGATCATCGGGACATAGGCGCCGCAGGAAGCGACGATCGGCGCCAGCATCAGCGAGACATTGTCGCCGACGCCGCCGGTGGAGTGCTTGTCCGTGACCGGGCCGGGCAGGTCGGACCATTCCAGCACGTCGCCGGAATCGCGCATGGCTAGCGTCAGCGCGACCGCTTCCTCGCGGCTCATGCCGTTGAAGAAGGCGGCCATGGCGAAGGCGGCCGCCTGGCCCTCCGAAACCGAGCCGGAGACGATGCCTTCGACGAAGGCGGCAATCTCGTCCGCCGGCAGCGACCGGCCGTCGCGCTTGCGGCGGATGAATTCGGCGGGAAGCATCAGATGCTCGCCAAATATCTGGAGGACCCGTGCCGCTTCGCGCCCCCCTCTGTCCTGCCGGACATCTCCCCCACGAGGGGAGAGATCACGCGTTTCGTCCGCCGCCCTCTTTCTGTGAGCTTGGAGATACGGGTCGGCCTATATGAAGGCTTGATCTCCCCCCTTGTGGGGGAGATGTCCGGCCGGACAGAGCGGGGCGGCATAGGGCGCAACATCAAAGAAATCACACTCCGAACGGCGTCCAGATCGATTTGATGCGGTTCGCCTTGAACAGGAATTCCTCGCCCTGGCCCTCAGTCGGATCGTGCCAGTCGCGCGCCTTGCCGTTGTTCACCCAGGTGGATTTGAGATTGCCGGCCGATTCCCGTTCCACCATGGCCGAGCCTTCGGCCGAGCCGAAATACCAGTGCGCGGCGATGTCATCGTGCTTGGCCATCACCGAGGCGAGCTGGTCGCGGTCGCCGGTGACGATGTTGACGACACCGCCTGGCACGTCGCTCGTGTCGAGCACCTGGTAGAGGTCGCAGGCCGCCAGCGGCTGGCGCGGGGAGGGCGTCGCGACCACCCGGTTGCCCATGGCGATCGCCGGCAATGCCAGCGACAGGAAAGAGAGCAGCGGCGCCTCGTCCGGGCAGGAGATGCCGATCACCTCAAAGGGCTCCGGCAGGGCCAGCGACAGCATGCGCGGCTGCGGGCCGCGCACCGCGCCGTCATATTTGTCGGCCCAGGCCGCGTAATACATGACGCGCGCCACGGAAGCGGCGACTTCCTTCTTTGCCTGAGCCGGACTGGCGCCGGTCGCCTGGCGCAGGCGCGCGGCGAATTCGTCGCCGCGAAGCTCCAGGTTCTCGGCGAGGAAATAGAGCACCTGCGCGCGGGCATGGCCGGTCATGCCGCTCCAGCCTTCGGTCTTGCGTGCCGCCTCCACCGCGTTCCTGATATCCTTGCGGTTGCCGAAGCCGGCTTCCGTGACGGCTTTCCCGGAATGGTCGAACACGGGATAGGAGTAGCCCGAATCCGGCCGCGCCTGCTTGCCGTCGATATAGAGCTTCACGGTGCGGTCGAGCGCGCGGGGCGCGCTGCCCGGCAGCCCTTCTTCGGCCGGAAGCGGCGCTTCGAGCGGCGGTGCGACGCGCGCCGGCTTTGCCTTCTTCAGCCAGGCAGGCGTCAGATATTCATGCATGCCTTCGCGGCCGCCCTCGCGTCCGAAGCCGCTTTCCTTGTAGCCGCCGAAGCCGACGGCGCCGTCGAAGAGGTTGGTCGAATTGATCCAGACCACGCCCGCCTTCACCCGCCTCGCAGTGTCGAAGGCCGTGTCGAGATTCTGCGACCAGATCGAGGCAGCGAGGCCGTAGCGGCTGTTGTTGGCGAGCTGCACCGCCTCTCCCGGCGTGCGGAACGTCATCGCGGCCAGCACCGGCCCGAAAATCTCCTCCTGCGCCAGCGGCGAGGCCGGCGAGACATTGGTGAACAGGCTCGGCGGAAAGAAACAGCCGGGGCGGCCCGAAAGCTCCTTCGCCCAGCTCGGCTGGAAGAGCGATGCGCCTTCCCTGACGCCGGCCTCGACCTTCGCCGTGATCGACCGGATCTGGACCGGCGCGACGACGGCGCCGATATCGGTCGACTTGTCGAGCGGGTCGCCGACGCGCAGCTTCTCCATCCGCTCGCGCAGCTTGCCGTAGAAGCGCTCCGCGACGCCTTCCTGCACCAGCGCGCGGGAGCCGGCGCAGCAGACCTCGCCCTGGTTGAACCAGATGGCGTCGACCACGCCTTCCACCGCCGCGTCGAGATCGGCGTCGGCGAAGACGATGAAGGGCGACTTGCCGCCGAGTTCGAGCGACAGCTTCTTGCCGGTGCCGGCGGTCTGTTTGCGGATGATGCGGCCGACCTCGGTCGAGCCGGTGAAGGCGATCTTGGAAAAGCCCGGATGCGCGACCATCGCCGCGCCGGTCTCTCCGCCGCCATTGACGATGTTGAAGACGCCGGCCGGCAGCCCCGCCTCGTTGCAGATCTCGGCGAAGGCGAGCGCGGAGAGCGGCGTATGCTCGGCCGGCTTGAGCACAACGGTGCAGCCGGCAGCGAGCGCCGGCGCGACCTTCCACGCCAGCATCAGGAGCGGAAAATTCCACGGGATGATCTGGCCGCAGACACCGGCCGGAACGTAGCCCGGAAACTGTTCGTCGCGAAGCTCGGCCCAGCCGGCATGGTGGTAGAAATGCCGCGCGACCAGCGGGATGTCGAGATCGCGCGTCTCGCGGATGGGCTTGCCGTTGTCGATAGTCTCCAGCACGGCGAGGAAGCGCGCATGCTTCTGCACCGAGCGGGCGAGCGCGTAGAGATGGCGGGCGCGCTCGTTGCCGGAAAGCGCCGACCACTTCGCGAAGGCGGAGGCTGCGGCCTTGACCGCCTTGTCGACGTCCTTCTCGGTTCCTTCCGCGACCTCGCCGATCTCTTCGCCGGTCGAAGGATTGAAGACCTTGAAGGTCTTGCCGTCCGGCCTGGTGAAGCGGCCGCCGATGAAGTGCCCGAACCGGCCGCCATGGCGCTTCAGCCAGGCGCGCACATGGGCGTCCTCCTCGGGCGCCGGGCCGTATTCCATGGTGCGCAATATGTCCTGGATCTGGTTCATAGCGTGCTCCGAAAGCCTGCCGCGGGCGAGGACGATTTGACTACCCCCTCTCCGTCCGCTTCGCGGACACCTCTCCCCCACTCCGTGAGGGGAGAGGACGGGTGCCCGGTTTGGCTCCTGTCCTCTACCCCTTCAGGGGGAGAGGTGTCCCGCGCAGCGGGACGGAGAGGGGAATGTTTGTTCATCATCTGGAATACGTCTGGGTCAGCCCATCCCGTGCCGGTCCGCCGACGAATACCGCCCGGTGACGAAGTGCTCGATCTGGCGCTCGATGTCGCCGAGCAGCGAGCTTGCGCCGAGGCGGAACAGGTCAGGTTCCATCCAGTCGCGGCCGAGCTCCT
Source organism: Rhizobiales bacterium 65-79 (assembly GCA_001896885.1). Taxonomy (GTDB): domain Bacteria; phylum Pseudomonadota; class Alphaproteobacteria; order Rhizobiales; family Rhizobiaceae; genus Mesorhizobium_L. The sequence goes on from MKRJ01000013.1 coordinate 224,307, forward strand.
CCTTCATGAGGATCAGCCAGGCGAGCGCGTCCTTGGCGGCGCGGATGCCGCCGGCTGGCTTGAAGCCGATCCTGTAGCCGGTCGCCTCCAGATAGGCGCGGATGGCGCGCACCATGACCAGGCTGACGGGCAGCGTGGCGTTGACGGCTTCCATGCCGGTCGAGGTCTTGATGAAATCGGCGCCGGCCATCATCGCCACCATGGAGGCCTTGTAGACATTGGTCAGCGTCTTCAGCTCGCCGGTGGCGAGGATGGTCTTCAGATGCGCCTCGCCGCAGGCCTCTCGCATTTGTCGGACCTCGTCATAGAGCGCCGGCCAGTTGCCGGTCAGCACATGGGCGCGGGTGACGACGATATCGATCTCGGCCGCGCCCTCGCCGACCGCATAGCGGATTTCGGCAAGCCGCTGCGGCAGAGGCGTCAGCCCGGCCGGGAAGCCGGTCGCCACGGACGCGACCGGAATGCCCGAGCCCTTGAGTGCCTTCACCGCCGTCGGCACCATGGCGGGATAGACGCAGACCGCGCCGGTATGCAGCCGGTGGCCTGAAAGCCCGAGCGCCTCGACGAGGTCGTCGCGCAGCGGATGCCGCGCCTTGGCGCAGAGCCGCTCGACGCGGCCCGGCGTGTCGTCGCCGGCGAGCGTGGTGAGGTCGATGCATTCGATCGCGCGGACGAGCCACGCGGCCTGCCAGGCCTTCTTGACCGAGCGCCGGGTCGTCAGCGTCGCGGCGCGGCGCTCGGCGGCCGAGAGGTTGACGTCCATCGCCTCGAACAGGGCAGGGTCGAGCGCCATGCCTTCGTTGCGCCTGATCGGAGAATGGACCGGGACGAGGCCCTTCTCGGTGGCCGGCCGGGCGTCCGCCATGCGCGCGGGATCCGTCTTGACGTTCATGCGATTTCTCCGATCGCTTCGCGGAGGATCGTGGCCAGCCGCGCCCCGCCGACCGGCGCCATGTCCTTCGTCTCCTGGTGGGAAAGTTCCGCCCCGGTCATGCCGGCGGCGAGATTGGTGATGACCGAGCAGGCGGCGACGCGGAGCCCGAGGAAGCGGGCGAGGATCACTTCCGGCACGGTCGACATGCCGACCGCGTCGGCGCCGAGCAGGCGCGCCATGCGGATCTCCGCCGGCGTTTCGAAGGACGGGCCCGAAAGCCACATATAGACGCCGCGATGGAGCGTGATGCCGGCGGTCCCCGCGGCTTTCCCGAGCACGTTGCGGAGCTCCGCGTCATAGGCGCCGGTCATGCCGACGAAGCGGCGGTCGCTCGGCTCACCGATCAGCGGATTGGCGCCGGAGAAATTGATGTGGTCCTCGATCAGCATCACCGATCCGGGCGGCATGTCCGGCTTGAGCGAGCCGGCCGCATTGGTCAGGAGCAGCGTCGTCACGCCGAGCCCGGCGAGGATCTCGAGCGCCGGGCGCATGGCGGCGGCATCGCCCTTTTCGTAGTAGTGGACGCGGCCGGCGAGCATGAGGAGGGGTTTCCCCGAAAGCCTGCCGGCAACCAGTTCGCCCGCATGCCCGCTGACGCCGCCATGCGGGAAGCCGGGCAGGTCGGCATAGGGGATGCGGATCGCGTCCTCGACCTCGCCGGCGAGGCTGCCGAGCCCGGAACCGAGCACGAGCGCCGTGGTCGGCGCGAAGCCGGAGAGCCTGTCGACCAGGAGGTCGAGGGCAGGCTTCATTTCAGCGTCTCCCCGCTGAACCCGAGCGGCAGCATCTCGCCCATCGTCACCGTTTCCACGATGCCGGTATCATCGCACAGATAAAGCTTCGTGTCCGCTGTGGCGAATTCGGCGAGCCGCTGGCGGCAGCCGCCGCATGGCGTGATGCGCGCCATCTTCTCGGCGACGACGGCGATCTCCGTGATCTTGCCGCCGCCGCCCATGACATAGTGGCCGAGCGCGGTGGTCTCGGCGCACCAGCCTTCCGGATAGGAGGCGACCTCTATATTCGCGCCGGCATGGATGCGGCCGTCTTCCGTCCTCAGCGCCGCCCCGACAGGAAAGCGCGAATAGGGCGAATGCGACCTGGCCATGGCGGCTCGTGCTGCGAGGAAGAGATCGTGGGACATTATGAGTTCCGGCAATCGGCAATCGGCAATCGGCAGTTTGGCGAGGCGCGAGAGACGGCAAGCGACCGGCAGTGACGGCTGACGCAAAAATCAGACCCGACTGCCGACTGCCCAATACCGATTGCCGATTGCTTCATCTCACCTTTCCTTCACATAGGGCACGCCGCCGGCGCGCGGCGGGATCGCCTTGCCGATGAAGCCCGCGAGCAGCACGCAGGTCAGCACATAGGGCAGCGCCTGCATGAGTTGAGCCGGAAGCTTGCCGATGCCCGGGAGCGCGATGCCCTGGTAGCGGATGGAGATCGCGTCGAGAAAGCCGAAGAGCAGGCACGCCAGCATCACGGGCACCGGCTTCCACTTGGCGAAGATCAACGCGGCCAGCGCGATGAAGCCGCGGCCTGCCGACATGTCCTTGACGAAGCTGGCCTGCTGCGCGATCGACAGATAGGCGCCGGCCACGCCGGTCAGGATGCCGGTGCAGATGACCGCCCGATAGCGCAGCCAGGCGACCGATATGCCCGCCGTATCCACCGCCGCCGGGTTCTCGCCGACGGCCCGCAGCCTCAGGCCGAAGCGCGTGCGGAACAGCACCCACCAGGTGAACGGCACCATCAGGAAGGCGAAATAGACGATGATCGAATGTCCGGAGATCACGTTGGAATAGATCGGCCCGACGATCGGGATCGGGCGGATTGCGTTGGCGCCGGGCAGGGCGATGTCGCCGAAGCGCGCCGCGCCTGAGACCGACGGCGTCCGCCCGCCCTGCTGGAACCAGGCCTGGCCGAGGATCACGGTCGAACCGGAGGCGATGAAGTTGATGGCCACGCCGGAAACGATCTGGTTGCCGCGATAGGAGATCGACGCGACGCCGTGGACGAGCGACATGGCGATCGAGACGATGATGGCGACGCCGAGGCCGACCCAGGCCGAGCCGCTGACATAGGCCGCCGCCCCTGCCGCGAAGGCGCCGGCGAGCATCTTGCCTTCCAGCCCGATGTCGAAGATGCCGGACCGCTCCGAATAGAGTCCCGCCAGCGCCGCAAGCAGCAGCGGAACGGAGACCCGCACCGTCGCGTCGGCGATCTGGATGAGCACCATATAGGAATTCATGTCAGCGCGCCTCCGCCTTGGCCGCGATGCCGACCGAACGGGGGGACAGGCTGGCGAAGATCGTCTGGATCGCCGGCCGGAACATGTGCTCCAGCGCGCCCGCGAAGAGGATGACGAGGCCCTGGATGATGACGATCATGTCGCGCGAGATTTCCGGCATCTCGAAGGAAAGATCGGCGCCGCCCTGGTAGAGCATGCCGAACAGGATCGCGGCCGGGATGATGCCGAACGGGTGAGAGCGCCCCATCAGCGCCACCGCGATGCCGACGAAGCCGGCGCCGGATGCGAAATCCAGCGCCACGTGGTGCTGGTCGCCCATCACGACGTTGATCGACATCAGCCCCGCCAGCGCACCGGATATCAGCATGGTGATGATGATGATGCGGGATTCGTTGATGCCGGCATATCGTGCGGCCTCGGGGCTGAAACCCATGGTGCGCAGTTCGTAGCCGAAACGCGTGCGCCACACCAGCGCCCAGACGAAGACGGAGGCGGCCAGCGCCAGCAGGAACGAGACGTTGAAGGGCGCTGAGCGCACCGTCATGCCAAGGGCGTCGAAGATGAAGTTGAGTTTCGGCAGTTGCCCGCCGGGCAGGAAGTCGCGCGTTTGCGGCGCCATGGTGTTCGCGGCCTTGAGCGGTCCCACCAGGAGATAGACCATGAGGCTCGCGGCGATGAAGTTGAACATGATCGTGGTGATGACGATATGCGAGCCGCGCCTGGCCTGGAGATAGGCGGGGATCAGCGCCCACAAGGCGCCGAAGAGCGCCGTGGCGACGATCGCGAGCGGGAAATTGATCCACCACGGGAAGGTGGTGTCGAGCGAAAGGCAGACGATCGAAAGGCCGAGGCCTCCCACATAGGCCTGTCCCTCTCCGCCGATGTTGAACAGGCCGCAATGGAAGGCCACCGCGACGGCGAGGCCGGTGAAGATGAAATTCGTGGCGTAGTAGAGCGTGTAGGCGATGTTCTGTCCGCCGCCGAGCGCGCCCTTGACGAGGATCACCGCCGCCTCGAAGGGGTTCTCGCCGACGATGAGCACGACGAGGCCGGCCACCAGGAACGCGACCACGACGTTGATCAGCGGGATCAGTCCGTAATCCACCCAGCCGGGCAGCTTGGCATAGGGCGTGCTCATTCGGCCGCTTCCTTCGATTCCACGCCGGCCATCAAGAGGCCGAGTTCGCCTTCGGTCGCGTCCGGTCCGCGCTCGCCGACGATGCGCCCGTCGAACATGACCAGGATGCGGTCGGAGAGCGAGCGTATCTCGTCCAGTTCGACCGAGACCAGCAGCACGGCCTTCCCCCGGTCGCGCATGTCGATCAGCCGCTTGTGGATGAATTCGATGGCGCCGACATCGACCCCGCGCGTCGGCTGGCCGACGATCAGGACGCCGGGGTCCTGTTCCATTTCCCGCGCGAGCACGATCTTCTGCTGGTTGCCGCCGGAGAAATTCGCCGTTTTCAGCCGGCAGTCCGCCGGCCGGATATCGTATTTCTCGATCTTCTCGGCGGCGTCGCGGCGGATCGCCGGGATGTCGAGGAACGCCCCCTTCAGATATTGCGCCTCGTCGTGATAGCCGAGGATCGAGTTCTCGTTCTCCTCGAAGGCGAGCACCAGGCCGACATGATGGCGGTCCTCGGGCACATGCGCCAGCCCGTGCTCGCGCAGTTCCCCCGGGTCGGCGTTGCCGGTGACCTCGATCGGCTTTCCGTCGAGCAGCACGCGGCCGGAGACGGCGTGGCGGATACCCGCAATCGCCTCGATCAGTTCCGACTGGCCGTTGCCGGCGACGCCCGCGATGCCGACGATCTCGCCGGCGCGAACGCCGAAGGACACGTCGTTCACCATGGTGACGCCGCGCGTGTCCTTCACCGTCAGGCCTTCCACGACGAGCTTGAAGTCGCCGGGCCTGGCCTCGCCCTTGTCGACGCGAAGCAGCACGCGCCGCCCGACCATCAGTTCGGCGAGTTCGCCGACCGTCGTCTCCGCGGTCTTGCGCGTATCCACCATCGTGCCCTGCCGCATGACCGAGACATTGTCGGTGACGGCCATGATCTCCCGCAGCTTGTGTGTGATGAGGACGACGGTCTTTCCCTGTTCCTTGAGCTGCCGGAGGATGCGGAACAGGTGGTCGGCTTCCGCCGGCGTCAGCACGCCGGTCGGCTCGTCGAGGATCAGCGTCTCGGCGCCGCGATAGAGCGCCTTGAGGATCTCGACGCGCTGCTGCAGGCCGACCGGCAGCGTCTCGATGATGGCGTCGGGGTCGACGGTCAGCCCGTATTCGCGCTCCAGCCGCTGCAGCTCGGACCGCGCCTTGGCGATGCTGGCCCTCAGGAGCGCCTCGCCCTCCACGCCGAGGATAACGTTTTCGAGGACCGTGAAATTGTGCACGAGCATGAAATGCTGGTGCACCATGCCGATGCCGGCGGCGATGGCATCATTCGGCGTGTCGATCCGCGTCGGCTTGCCGTTGACCCGGATTTCGCCGCTGTCGGCCTGGTAGAAGCCGTAGAGGATGGACATCAGGGTGGATTTGCCGGCGCCGTTCTCGCCGACGATGCCGTGGATGGTGCCCTTTTCCACGGTGAGATGGATATCGCGATTGGCGCGGACGGCGCCGAAGCTCTTGTTGATGCCGATCAGCTCGATTGCGGCTTCCGCCATCCGCCTGCCTCGTTCCCCGGAGGAATTTTTATCGTTTGGTCAAGGATTAGCACGACGCTTCCGCGCTGCCAATCGACACGGCCGCGCCGACACTCTCGACAAATCGGTGCCCGCTTGTCAATTTCGCAACCATGACCAGTTCCAAGATCGCCCCCTTCACCTTCAACACCACGCCTTCGGTTGTTTTCGAGCCCGGCTCGTCGAAACGTCTCGGCGGGATCGCCGGCCGGCGGCTCGGGGGACGCGTCCTGTTCGTCACCGATCCCGGCCTGCGCCGGCTCGGCCTCTGCGACGCGGCCATCGCGTCGCTGGAGGGGGAAGGCGTCGCCGTCACAATCTTCGACGCCGTCGAGGCGGATCCCTCGCGCGCCACGCTAATGAAGGCGGTGGAGGTCGGCCGCGCGGCGCGGATCGGCGGAGTGGTCGGGTTCGGGGGCGGCTCCTCGCTCGATATCGCCAAGCTCTCGGCGCTGCTTTGCGGATCGGACGAGGATCTCGACGCGGCATGGGGCGTCGGCAACGCCAGGGGCCCGCGCCTGCCGCTGGTTCTGGTGCCGACGACCGCCGGTACCGGCTCGGAAGTGACGCCGGTGTCGATCATCACGGTCGGCGAGGAGGAAAAGCGCGGCGTGTCTTCGCCCGTCATCCTGCCGGATATAGCGCTTCTCGACGCCGAACTGACGCTCGGCCTGCCGCCGGCGATCACCGCCGCCACCGGCATCGACGCCATGGTCCATGCGATCGAGGCCTACGCTTCGAAGAGCGCCAACAACAATCCGCTCTCGCGGATGCTGGCGCGCCAGGCGCTGAGGTTGCTGGGCGCAAATATAGAAACGGCCGTGTCGAAGGGCGGCGACATCGCGGCGCGGGGCGCCATGCTGCTCGGCTCGATGCTGGCCGGCCAGGCCTTCGCCAATTCGCCGGTGGCCGCCGTGCATGCGCTGGCCTATCCCATCGGCGGCACGTTCCATGTCCCGCACGGGCTTTCCAACGCGCTGGTCCTGCCGCACGTATTGCGCTTCAACGCGCCGGATGCCGCGCATCTCTATGCCGAGATCGCCGCCGACGCATTCCCGTCGCTGGAAAGGGAGGAGGGCGCGCAGGGACGCTGCGCCGCCTTCATCGAGGAACTGGCCGGCCTGTCGAAGCGCGTCGGGCTGCAATGCCGCCTGCGCGAGGTCGGCATCGGCCAGCAGCATCTCGGCAAGATGGCTTCCGACGCCATGAAGCAGACGCGGCTTCTGGTCAACAACCCGCGCGAAGTCGCCGAGGCCGACGCGCTGGCGATCTACCGGGCGGCGTGGTGAGCGGCGCCGGTCGTTCGCTTCCCCTCGAGGGGGCCGGACAGGGATGGGGCAGGAAACCGTCCATCTCCGTCGCGAATTCATGCGCGGTCGCTCTGCCTCGAGGGGGAGGGGAATGAACCGTCCCGCGCCCTCCAGCCGCTCCGCCTACCGTGCGTTCCGGACGATCGCGACCCGCTGGATGGACAACGATATCTACGGCCACATGAACAACGTGGTGCATTATTCGCTGTTCGATACGGCGGTGAACGGCTGGCTGATCGAGGCCGGCGTACTCGATATCCATGGCGGCGGGCGGATCGGGCTCGTGGTGGAGACCGGCTGCAGGTATTTCTCGGAAATGGCCTTTCCCGATGCCGTCACTGCAGGCCTACGCGTCGGCCGGCTCGGCACTTCGTCGGTGCGTTACGAGGTCGGCCTGTTCCGCAACGAGGATGATCTTGCTGCGGCGGAAGGCTTCTTCGTTCATGTCTATGTCGATCGGAAGACGCGCCGGCCCGTGCCGCTCGACGTGCGGCTTCGCCAGGCTCTCGAGGGAATAAGCGGATGAGTTCGGCGGATGACGACAGGCTGACCCGGCTCGAGACGCTGGCGGCCGAACAGGAGAGGACGATCGGCGAGCTTTCGGCGGAAATCGCCGAACAGTGGAAGACGATCGAACGGATGTGCAAGAAGCTCGATACGCTGACGGAGCGCTTTCTCGAACTGGAGGAGCAGGCGCGGCCGGAGACGCCAGTGACGAAACCGCCGCATTGGTAGGTCCGGCCAAAGGAAAGGGCCGCCGTATTTCCGTCCGGCGGCCTCTCTTTGGAAATCGGGACCGGCTCAGTACGGGCAGGCATTGTCCGACGTATAGTCGTGGACCTTGACCTTGCCCGAGATGATGTCCGCCTTGGCCTGCTCGACCGCCTTCTGCATTTCCGGCGTGACCAGCGACTTGTTGTTGTCGTCCATCGCGTAGCCGACGCCATCCTCCGCGAGGCCGAGATGCTCGGGACCGAAGGTGAACTTGCCGTTCTTCGCATCCATGAAGGCGTTATAGACCGCGACGTCGACATGCTTGACCATCGAGGTCAGCACATGGCCGGGCTGCAGGCCGTTCTGGTTGGAATCGACGCCGATGCCGAGCTTGCCCGCATCCGCCGCCGCCTGCAGGACACCGACGCCGGTGCCGCCGGCCGCCGCGTAGATCACGTCGGCGCCCTGGTCCATCTGCGACTTGGCGATCTCGCCGCCCTTGGTCGGATCGTTCCATGCGGACGGGGTATCGCCCGTCATGTTCTGGATCACCTTGGCGTCCGCCTTGGTCGCCTTGACGCCGCCGACATAGCCGCAGCCGAACTTGCGGATCAGCGGCACGTCCATGCCCCCGATGAAGCCGACCGTGCCGGTCTTCGATGCGAGCGCCGCCATGACGCCGACCAGATAGGAGCCTTCGTTCTCCTTGAACACGACCGAACGGACGTTCGGCAGGTCGACGACGTCGTCGACGATGACGAACTGCGTCTTCGGATATTCCGGCGCCACCTTCTTCATCGCCGCCTCGAAGGAGAAACTCATGGCGATGATCGGGCTGTTGCCGTCTTGGGCGAACTTCTCCAGCGCCTGCTCGCGCTGGGTGTCGTTGGAGATCTCGAAATCGCGATAGGCGATGCCGGTTTCCTTCTTGAACTTCTCGGCGCCGTGATAGGCGGCCTCGTTGAAGGATTTGTCGAACTTGCCTCCCATGTCGTAGATGACAGCCGGCTTGATGTCGGCGGCGAAGGCCGGAAGGGTCATTGCGGTTGCGGCGATAAGGCCGAGAACTAAACGCTTCATGTGATCCACACCCTGTCGGTTTGTCTTTTCCAATATGGTTACGCGCTGACGCTCGTTCCCGGCATCGGCGCGATCCTGGCAGGGATTGTCGCCCCCGCTCGGGCCGCACTCTTGCATGGCGCAAGACAAATTACACGTGGATTTTTTGACCTTTTGGAAAACGGCTTCCTTCAGCCGGAAGTAAGGCCGCTGCACCGGCCGGGGTTCATGACCGCCCTAATCGGCGGCGAAGTCGCGCCGGCGTTCCGGCCGATGCCCGATGGCGTAGAGGGCGAGCGCCAGGACGGCGAAGACGAGCGGGCCCGGCGCGGCGAGCAGATGGACCACGATCGTGTCCCACAGGAAAGGCCAGCTCCTTTCCGCCGCCCTATGTGCATTTTCGAGCATCCCGGGCGCCGCCGCCTTCAGGGTGTCGCCGAGCGGCGTAAGGACGAGCCTCGACACTGCCACCGAACGCGTGGCGTCGAGAACCGACAGGATCACCGCGACCGCAAGCGAGATCGTGGCCAGAAGGCGAAAGAGAAATCGCACCATCCGGGCAGGGTACATGCCGCGCCATTGCCGGGCAACCGGCCCGGCGGGCAACAGGGCATCGGACTGGTCCTCGGCCGCGAGAGCCATCGTTCAGCCCGTGGCCGAAGGCATGGCCACCCGTTCACGACCACGCCGTCTCCCCGGATTTTCAGGGAAGGCGGCGCGCGTCAATAGGTGCACGCGTGGCGCTTGGCATTCCGTTCCGGATCGACTAGATGAGCCGGGTCGAGAATCCAGCGAGGTAAGACGGCGGGATTTTCGCTTCGGAGAGGTGGCCGAGTGGTCGAAGGCGCACGCCTGGAACGCGTGTATACGGGAAACCGTATCAAGGGTTCGAATCCCTTTCTCTCCGCCATCCACCCTGAGCACCCAGTCTCCAGGTTCGCTGCTTCCGTGTAAGCTGGCGTTATGTCGGCGCTATTCCCGTTCCAATCCGTTTGTGCTGCCTGCAAATCCGTCCGTTTTGCGTCGTCTTTGAGCGCATTGTGCGGCGCGTCTCCGGCTGCCGGATGGCCGGTGAGTTTCGATTGGATGCCAATTTTGGACCTTTCGCATTTTGTGCCAAATAACCGGCAAAAACGACGCAAATTTCGGCTTTTGGAGAGAGTAACGCCCTGTTTCAGTGACTTATGATATTCGACGGAATGTGCATGACAGGGCCTCGAATGCGCACAACAGGACGCTGTTTCGGCAATGAGAGGCAGCTTTCATCGTTCGAGCAGGCACGACTTTCGGCGCTTCCCTAACTCGTTGATGTGATTGGCATATCGTGGCTGATGGCTAAAAATGCTCGCGAGGCCGATCAGCCTGGGGCTGGAGCAGCGGGTGTTCTGACGAACGCGATTCCCGCTGCCGTTTGTATATCAGTTAGCGCCGAGCTAGGTTCTACTTCCACGTGGGAACGATACGTTCCAATCGCTTACGATCAATGGGCCCGACTATGGGCTCGTAGGATTTGGCGAGATGGTACCGGGACAGTTCCGCCGCCCTTTCCGCGTCGCCCGCCTCGATGGCGTCGAGGATCAGGCGGTGCACGGCGAGCGTGTCGCTGCGGGCCTTGTCGAGAGGTCGTCTGGATTGCCAGGTGGCGATGGAATTGAATTGGTGAAGGGCGTCGACCACCAGAGCGAAGAGCGGATTGCCACCGGCTTCCGCGATGCGGCGGTGAAACAGCACGTCGCACTGGAACTGCTCCTCGAGCGTCGCCGTCGTTTCCATCCGGTGGTAGGCCTCCCGTATTGCCGACACGGCCTCCTTCGAGGCACTGGCGGCGAAACCGGCGGCGGCGCTTTCCACCACCATGCGGAACTGGATCACATCGGCCAGGGACAAGCGCTCGGCGTGGAAAAGCGAACTCACTACCGAGGTGACACTGGCGCCGGGGTCGGCGCGGACGATCGGGCCGCCGGGATCACCGTGCCTCACTTCGATCAGGCCACGGCTCTGGAGCACCCTCAACGCTTCACGGATGGTGGCGCGGCTGACGCCGAACTGCACGATGAGATCGCGCTCCGAGGGTAGTCTTTCCTCTTTCTTGAGTTCTCGACGAAGGATCGCCCGCTCGATCTGGTCGACGACGTCTTCGTAGGCGCGCCGCTTCACCGTCTTGTGAAAAACGGTGCCGCTGCCAGGATCCCCCTTCGCGCGGGTCTTATCGTCCAAGAAAATATATCCTCAGCTTCCCGACCAGACCGGCTCGCGACCCTCGGCGTGCGCCTTGACCGCGGCACGTCCATCCTGGGTCGCCAGCAGTTCAACAAGCGCCAGTCCCCCATGGCTTATAGCGGCGGCACGGGGCATGTCGAGCATAGCGTGATAGGCCCTCCGACCGAGCGCGATCGCGACCGGGCTCTGCCTGGCGATGGCTCGCGTCTGCGAAGCAACGGCATCCTCGAATTTGCCGGCGGGGACGGAACTTGAAATCAGGCCATAATGCAATGCCTCGTCGGCGGTGAGCAGACGTGCGTTGTAGATAAGGTCGAACAGCACCTTGCGCGGCAGGATAGGCACCGATGTTGCAAGGGCGAGCATCGGGAAGAGACCCGCCGAAAGTTCCGGCAGGCCGAAGCGTGCGCTGTCCACCGAGATGGCGAGGTCGGCCGACGCCATCATGCTGAATCCCCCGGCGACCGCGTCGCCATTGATGGCGGCGATGAGCGGCTTCGACAGCGCGACGGCAGCCTTGTGGACGCCGGCGAAGGCTTCGGCGAAGGCGATCTGCTTCGCCGCCGCGCCATCGGCGGCACCGTCGACCTGGCCCCCTATGCAGAATTTGGATCCCGTCGCCGTCAGCACCACGACGCGGACCGCGCTATCGCGGTCGGCCTCGGCGAAGGCTGCCGCGATTCCGAGGCATATCTCGCGGTCGACCCTGTTGTCGAATTCGGGACGGTCGATGATGACCTTGAGCACACCGTCGCGTTGTTCCGTTCTCAACGGCATCACACGTTCTCCTTCTTGGCCTGCGGCTCGGCGTAGCGGTTTCTGAGCAGATCCCAATCGTCCGCGCCGACATGTCGGAAGGCCTCGACCACCGTCATCATGCGCTCCGGTACCGGATATTCGCCGGTCTCTTTCAAGCGGCGGTATACATCGTCCAGCGCCGCCATCACCGTCATGAAGCCGAGCGCCGGGACGATGGTGATCGCATATCCGAAACTCTCGGCCTCCTTGAGCGTTACCAGCGGGCTCTTGCCGCCATGCACCATGTTGAGGAGACACGGGCCCTTCACCAGGCCGGGAACCTTCTCGATCTCCTCGCGCGACAGCGGGCTTTCGAAGAAGGCGACGTCCGCGCCCGCGTCGAGCGCCGCGTTGCAGCGTTCGATGGCGGCGTCGAAGCCAAGCACGGTACGCGAATCGGTGCGCGCGATGATGACGAAGTCGGGGTCGAGGCGCTGTTCGACGACAGCCCCAACCTTACGCGCGAACGCGTCGACGGAGATGACCTCCTTGCCGTCGAGATGGCCGCATTTCTTCGGGAAGACCTGGTCCTCTATGTGCAGGCCGGCGACACCTCTGCGTTGGTAAAGTTGGGCGGTACGGATGGCATTGAGTTCATTGCCGTAGCCGGTATCGGCGTCGGCGATCAGTGGAATGGAAACGCTTTCGGCCATGTTCTGGGCATTGTCGACCATCTCGCTCATGCTGAGCAGGCCGTAATCCGGCAATCCGTAGCGGGCCGCCGCTCCCGCGCCGGTCATATAGACGGCCTCGAACCCGGCGCCCTCGACCAGTTTGGCCGTCAAGCCGTCATAGGCGCCCGGCGCCACCACCATGGAGCCCTTTTTTTCGAGCAGACCCCGCAATTGGGCCGCCGCGCTTTTCCGTCTAGCCATCCATCCATCCTTTCATGCGTATCGCGTGTCCCGGGCCGGCTAGATGGAACCGCCCAGATAAGCCTTCTTCACGGTTTCGTTGGTCAGCAAATCGCGGCTGGGGCCATGAAGCGCCACCTTGCCGGTCTGGAAGACATAGGCGCTCTCTGTGTTCTCGAGCGCCAGCCGAACGTTCTGCTCCACGATCAGCATGCCCACGCCCTCGGCCATTATCCGCCGCAGCACCGCGAAGATCTCATGGAAGATCTGCGGTGCCAGGCCAAGCGAGGGTTCGTCGAGAAGCAGAAGCCTCGGACGTCCCATCAAGGCCCGACCCACGGCAACCATCTGCTGCTCGCCGCCGCTCAGGGTTCCGGTCACCTGCCGGCGTCTTTCGCGCAGGCGGGGAAAGAGCTCGTAGATCCGCTCGAGGTCCTGCCGCGTGGACGCACCCGTCCGATCGCGGCGCGAATAGCTTCCAAGTTCGAGGTTGGTCTCGACGTCCAGCGGCTTGAAGACCTTGCGCCCTTCCGGCACGTGGCTGATGCCGACGCGCGCCAGTTCGTGCGCAGACAGCCGCGTGACGTCGCGGCCCTCGAAGGTCACGCTTCCCGACCAGAGCGGCATCAGGCCGGAGATGGTGCGCAGGAAGGTGGTCTTGCCGGCGCCGTTGGCGCCGATGACGGCGACCGCCTTGCCTTCCGCGACCTTGAGATCGATTCCGTGGACCGCCTCGACCGGTCCGTAGCCGGATACGAGCTGACGTACCTCAAGCATCCAGCGCCGCCTCCGCCGGACTCGTCCCGAGATAGGCCGCGATGACGCCCGGATCGTTCTGGACCTCGGCAGGCGTCCCGTCCGCGATGATGCGGCCGCGATCGAGAACGACGACGCTGTCGGCCAGCCCCATGACGAATGCCATGTTGTGCTCGACCACCAGGATGGTGACGCCGCGGTCGCGCACGCGGCGAAGGTAGTCGGCCAGTTGGAGAGCCTCCCCCGTATTCAGCCCGGCGGCGGGCTCGTCGAGGAGGATCAGGCGGGGATTGGTCGCCAATGCCCGCGCGATTTCGAGAATGCGCTGCCGTCCGTAGGGCAAGGTGGAGGCCTTGTGGGAAAGACGCTCATGGAGCCCGGCCTCTACAAGGAGTGCTTCGGCCGCGGCGATATTCTCGCGTTCCGCCCTCGTCGCCTCGGAAAAGCCGAGAAAGGTTCCAACCAGCGACGCCCTATAAACGCGCTGGCCCGCGAGCAGCACGTTCTCAGCGACGGTGAGCTGGGTGAAGAGCTGGACGATCTGGAAGCTCCTGGCCATTCCCGCACGCGCGATGCGGTAGGCGGCGAGGTTCCTTATCGCCTTGCCGGAAAAGTCCACCCGGCCCGTGTCGGCCTTCTCGAAACCGCTGATGCAGTTGAAAAGCGTCGTCTTGCCCGAACCGTTGGGACCGATCAGCGCCTTGATCTCGCCGGCCCTGACCTCGAAGCCCACGTCCTGAAGCGCCTGCAGGCCGCCGAAGCGCTTGCTCAAGCCATGCACTGAAAGAAGCGTGGCCTTGCCGGCCTCGAACGAAGGCAGCGCTGCCGCCGGCTGAACGTCGCAAGGCGCAGCCGAACGCCGGCTCGCCGTACCTCCGTCTCGCCTCGATACTTTGCCGGCTATATCGCGCAGCAGACCGGAAATCCCGTGCGGGACGATCATGATCACGAACACGATTGCCGCCGCGTAGAAAAGCAGCTGGTAAGCGCCGAAGCTCCGTGTCAGTTCGCCCAAAATAGTCAGGATGGCCGATCCGATGACCGGGCCCCAGATGGTCCCGATGCCGCCGAAGACCACCGCCAGAAGCGCCAGGAGGGAATTGGTGAAGGTGAAGCTTTCCGGGCTGATATAGAGGATGAGGTGGGCATAGAGCGAGCCGGCAAGGCCGGCGAAGGCGCAGCTCAGGCCGAAAATCGTTATCTGCACGATCCGCGTGTTGATGCCGACGGCGGCGGCGGCGAGCGTGCTGTCGCGTACCGCCGTGATTATCCGGCCCGTCCGCCCGGAGGTCAGCCGGCGCAGGAACAGGTAGGTCGCGATGCCGGCGATCAGCAGCAGGTAGTAGTAGTTCCCGACGATCCCCTTCTGCGGGCCGATGAGGTCGGTGCCGAAGAACTGGGGCGGATTGATGCCGAGCAGCCCGTTCGGACCGCCGGTGAGATCGACCGATTGCACGAAAAGCGTCGACAGGATGATGCCGAACGCCATCGTCGCCATGGCGAGATAAAATCCCGTCAGCCGCAAGGCGGGCAGTCCCAGCAGGACCCCGACGAGGCCGCAGACGACCATCGCAACCGGCGTCGCCAACCAGAACGACATGATCCCGTGCGTGGTGAGGAGAGCCGCGGCATAGGCGCCGACGCCGTAGAAGCCGGCATGGGCGAGGCTCATCTGTCCGAGATAGCCGAACAGGAGGTCTAGGCTCATGGCAAGTATCGCGGATATGGCGATGAGGTTGGCAAGGTGAAGCTGGTATTTGGTCAGCGGCAGGAGCGGCAGGCTGAACAGCAGGACGACCAGCACCGCCGTCGCGACCGTTTTCATGTTCTTGGACAACATGACCGGCGCCCGCTCAGAAATGCTCGCCGGTCACCAGGGGCGACCCGAGCAGTCCGGCCGGCCGGACGAAAAGGATGAGCATGAGCGCGAGGAAGATGATCGCGTCCGAATAGGCGGAGGAAACGTAGCCCGCGCCGAAGGTCTCCAGCAGGCCCACGATCAATCCGCCGAGGAGCGCGCCCGGCAAGCTGCCCAGGCCACCGAGCATGCTGGCCGCGAAACCCTTGACAGCAAGGCTGAGCCCCATCCACGGCGCGGCGAAGGTGATAGGGCCGATGATGAGTCCTCCGAGCGCGGCGAAACCGCCGCCGAGGAAACAGGTCAGCGCCACCATCGAGACCGGATTGATCCCGACCAGCCTGGCGGCCTCGGGCTCGAAGCCGGTGGCGAGCAGGGCCTTTCCCGTGAGCGTGCGGCGGAAGAAGAAGAACATCGCGAGGAAGGCGACGGCGGAGGTGCCCACCACGACGAGATAGTGCGGCACGATCACGATGCCGCCCACCAGAAGCGGCGTCGATCCGACCGGCGAGGGCACGGCCTGCTCGAGGCGGCCCCAGATGAGTTCGGCGGCGCCTTGCAGGAACATCGAAAGGGCGAGCGTCGCCATGACCATCGAAGTCAGCGTCGCATTTCGCTTCGCCAGCGGGCGCAGCACGCCGAGATTGAACGCCAGGAAGAGGAGGCCGACAACCACGACCGCGGCGAGAACGACGAGAGAGAAGGGCAGATGCAGCGTTCCCGCCAGGGTCACCCCGACCATCGCGCCGAGCATGGCGAGATCGCCCTGGGCGAAGTTCATCAGGCGGGAAGCGGCGAAGATCAGGTTGAAGCCGAGGGCGATCAAGGCATAGATCGCGCCCAGGGTAACGGCTCCAACGAGCAACTGGAGGAAGTCCGACATGCGGACGGTCTACTTGGACTTCTCGTCGCCCAGAGAGATGAGCTTGTCTCCCTGGATACGGCGCAGATGGGTGCCATCGACGTCGAGCGCGATGTGGTCCGTCGCGGAGAAGTTGATCGTCGCATCGCCGACGCCCATCACGCCCTTGTAGCCCTTGGTATTGTCGAGGGCGTCGAGGAGCTTTTCCTGGTCGATCTCGTCGCTGCCGGCGGTGCCGGCCTTCTTCGCGGCTTCCGCCCAGAGGCTCAACGCGTCCCATCCTGCGGCCGCGAAGTAGCTTTGCGGACGGTCGTTCCAGCGCTTCTGGTAGGCATCGAGCATGCTCTTCGCCTCCGGCTTATCGGGATCGAACGGATCGGTGAAGATGGCGCCGTCGCAGGCGCCCTTGGACAGCGAAAGCACGTTTGGAAACGACCATGCCGTCTGCCCCGCCAACTGCGCCTTGAAGCCGAGATCGCGGCTGGTGAGGCAGAGCTTGGCAGCGTCGCCGCCGAGAACTAGCGCGACGACGAAATCCGCGCCGGCCTGCTTCAGCTTGAGAACCTGCGGGGTGAGATCGGCCTGTCCCGCCGTGATCTGTTCATGCGCGACGACGTTGGCGTTGCGCTGTTTCAGTACCTTGTCCACTGTCGCGTACGCGCCGAGGCCAAAGGCCGACGTGTCGTTGAGGATGGCAATTTTCTTGCCGTGGTCGGCGGCGTAGTTGGCAAGCGTTTGTGCATAGACTCCGTCGGGCGCGGCGATCTGGAAAGTCCATTTGGAGTCCTTTGTGATCGCGTCGGCGGTCGAGGCGACCGTGAGGTCGACGACCTTGGCACGGGCGAAGATCGGCTTCACCGCGATCGAATCCGCCGAACAGAAGGGGCCGAGCACGCCGGCTACTCCGGAACCGTTGACGAATTCCTGGGCGATGTTCACCGCGCTCGTCGGATTGCACTTCTCGTCCTGGGCGTCGAGCTTGATTTTGTGGCCGTTGATGCCGCCTTCGGCGTTGATCTGCTCGGCGCGAAGGATCATCGCCTTCAACGCGCTGTCGCCGATGAAGGCGGTCTGGCCGCTCTGGGGGACGATCACGCCGACGACGTAGTCGCCTGCGGCCGCTGGCGTCAGGGCCGCAAATCCTGCAGCCGAAGCGAGCAGCAAGGCAGAAAATATCGACGGTACTTTCATGGATCATCCTCCTAAATGAAGGAACATAGGCTACTGGTCTGATGAGTAGATCGTCAAGGTCAGAAATCTCGAAAACGCGTTTTTCCGATGTCTCGCCCCTTATGGTGAGACCTGCAAAATGGTCAGATCCCGCAAACGAATTCCCTGATCTGCGAAACAATGTCCTGTTTTCCATCATTGGGAATTTGGGATTTAAAAGGCGGGTTCTCGTCGCGAATGTCGGTGGCGGCGAGCTGAAAATCGGCGGATTCCCCGAAATTCCCTATTCTCCCGCGAAAACAGGGAATCTCAGACCGAGACCGGTTCGCTTCAGACTGTAAGCACCGCCAGTCTTTACGGTAGGTAGAATTTCTAAGAAACTTCATGATTTCAGCTGCTTAGGCTCCTCATCGTTCCACTGCGCAGCAATCCCCGTCGACATCAAGGCGACGTACCCAAAGACCGAAGAAACGTTCTCTCCGAGGACGAGGACGCGAAGGCAACTCTGATCCTTGTCCGCAAGGCTGCCGCCGAGGCTGACGAGCGTTTTGCTGCCCATCGCAGGCAACACGACAGCGGAGCAACGCCTCGGCCGAATAAGAAAGAGATGGACGACTTCGCGAGAAGGGCGTTCGCTCCATCACCCGTGAAGCGGGTGCCGCGAAAGGTCGTTGGTCAATGGACCACGAAAGCGGCGATCTCATCGGGCAGTATTTGTCGGAATGCGCCCCGCTCCAGTTTTGTGTCCGTTGTGGCCGCTTCGCGGGTCTCTCATTAACGCTTGTCCAGCAAATTATTTCACATTAGGAATGTTAACAATCCAGAGTTCAGTGTGATAGGATTAGGAAATATTGTCGCGATCGACTGCTCAATCGATGAACCCGGTCCAGTGAGTACATGTTGGCATAGAGCCCGTTGCCAGCGGCGAGGATCGCTCAATTGTCGGCACGAGTTCGGTCGGAAGCCGCTGATGCGCTTCCGAGCGATGAACAGAGGACGTATCTGTTGTCTCAATTCGATTACAGCGTGTCCCTTGAGCGGATCGATTATCGTGGAACCGGTCTAAGCAGGCCCGAATGCATTTTGGCGCAGCACAATGGCGTGTTGTGGATCTCGGACGACAAGAGCGGCGTGCTCAAGCTGTCGCCCGACGGCGCGCAAACGAGAATCGGACAGGTTGGCGGCGCGCCCAACGGTATCGCGATGGACAAGGATGGTTCATTCGTCATCGCGAATATCGATCTATGTTCGATACAGCGTCTCCAACGTTCCGGCGCTTCCCGGACCGTTGTGGACGAATTGGACGGCAAGCCGCTTGGCGCCGTGAACTTCGTGCTTTTCGACAGCGCCTGGCGCCTGTGGGTTTCGGTGTCGACATTGGCAAACCCCCGACGCTTGGCGATCGAAGAGCCCCGGCCCGATGGCTATGTGATGTTGATCGAAGACAATCGTGCCCGCGTCGTCGCGGACGGCTTCTATTTCACGAATGAAATACGCTTCAATACAGACGAAACGGTGCTTTACGTCGCCGAAACGGCGCGCGGGCGAATAACGGCATTCGATGTCGCGAGGTCGGGCGAACTGTCCAACCGAAGGATTTTCGGTCCCGACGGCCTGTGGCCCGGCGCTCTGGTGGACGGTGTTACCGTGGATTCGGAGGACGTGCTCTGGGTCACTGAAATCACCCGGAACGGGCTGATCGCCATCCCCCCGTCGCAAGAGCCCGTTGTCGTCGCGCTGGATCCCGGCGGTGAGCGGATGTCCTTTCCGACATCCGTGACGTTTGGCGGGTCGGATTTGCGCGAAGTGTATGTCGGCTCCCTGAAAATGGACCGTCTCGTCCATTTCCGGGCTGACGTTCCCGGTGTGCGACCGGTTCACTGGATGCTCGAATGAAGCCGGCTACGCCGCAGTACGACCGATCTCGCGACAACGAACTCACTCATTGGAAGATCGCTGGGAATATCGATGGCTACGATTCAACAGACGGAAAGAAAACGCGTATCCATCGAATGGAAGCAGGATTGGCACGACAAGGCAATCGATCTGTGCGCGGCAGCCCGCCGAAACGGAGCACGGGCGCTTGCCGAAGATGTTGCAAAGAGCCTCTTATCGGCTTCGGGAATAACGGTTCCGCACGGCATCCGGATCGCCGGCCACTCTGACGCGACCGAACCGGCTTTGGCCGGCCTGAAGCATCCGCTCGTGGCGAAGGTTCTGACACGTGAAGGGGCGCACAAAAGCGATTTTGGGGGAGTCCGTATCGGACTGAAAAGTGCCAAGGAAGTCGCCGGCGCCATCCGGCAGATGTCTGTCGCGGCCCAGAAGGCCGGCATCGACGCGGAAGGCTTCCTGGTTGAGGAGCAGGCGGAAGCGCAAGGTGTGGAACTCGTGGTGGGCGGGCTGATCGATCCGCGCTTCGGGCCTTGCGTCATGGTGGGACTGGGCGGGATCTTCACCGAGATTTTCGCCGACGTGGCTTTTCGGGTTTGCCCGATTACCGCGTCGGATGCCCTCGAAATGCTGAAAGAACTCAAGGGATCGAGGATTCTGACCGGAGCGCGGGGGCGCCAGCCGGTCGACATGGATGCCGTAGTGTCCGCGCTGGTGTGTTTTGGCGGACAGCAAGGTGTTCTCATGACACTTCAGAACGAGGTCCGTGAAATAGAAATGAATCCGCTAATCGCGGGGACCAAGGGGGCCGTTGCGGTAGACGCTCGCGTCATTCTCGCGGAGTCACCGGCTGTGTTCCCCAAGGTCGCGCCGCCGATAGACCCCACGGCAGTCCTCGCCGCTTATCGGCATCTGTTCAGGCCTCGCAGCATCGCCGTGCTGGGCGCCTCCGAAAACGGCAAGAGCCCGGGCAATGCCATTATCCGCTACAGCAAGAAATTCGGGTTCGCCGGAAAATTGATCCCCGTCCATCCGCGTGCCGAGCAGATCGAGGGGCTGCCGACGGTTTCGTCGCTTTCGAACCTGGAGGAAGCTGCCGATTTCGCCTATGTGGCAATAGGCGCGGACGCAGCCGTGTCGGCGCTCGAGCAGGCGCAGGGCAAGGCGCGTTTCGTGCAGGTCATGTCTTCCGGCTTCGGTGAAGTGGAGCATGGCATCGAAAAGGAACGACGGCTGCTGGCCGCCGCAAAGGCGGCCGATTTCCGGTTGCTCGGTCCCAATTGTCTCGGCGTTCATTCGCCGCGGGGCGGACTGACCTTTGTCGAGGACGCCGATCCGGAACCCGGCACCGTCGGCATCATATCGCAATCGGGCGGTCTGGCGGTCGATTTGATTTCGCGCGGAGCCGAGCGTGGACTGAAATTCTCGGCCGTGACGACGCTCGGAAACAGCGCGGACGTCAAGCCGGTGGATTTGCTGGAATATCATTTCTGCGATCCTGAGACGCAGGTGATTGGCCTCTATCTGGAGGATGTGAAGGATGGACGCCGTTTCGTGCAGCGGCTGGTCGAACACATGGGCGAAAAGCCCGTGGTCCTTCTCGTCGGCGGCCGCACGGCGGCTGGAGGCCGCGCCGCCGCTTCTCACACCGGTTCCATGGCCGCCGACACCAGGCTGTGGGACGGCATCGCCAGACAGACCGGCGCGGTGATCGCGGACACCCTCAATGAGTTCATCGACATATTGCTGCTGATGCAAATGCGGTCCGGCGGGAAAAAGCGTCCGACAAGAAACGTCGTGCTATTCGGCAATGGCGGCGGCACAAGCGTGCTGGCCGCGGACGCTTTTGCAAGGTTGGGACTGGAAACTCCGACCTTGTCGAAACCCGTTCTGGATCGTCTATTGGCGCTCGACCTGCCGCCGGGCACGGGATTGAACAATCCGGTCGACACGCCAGCGAACACGCTGCTCCATCAGGACGGAGCCGTGGCCGGCAAAATCCTCGATATTCTGCTGAAGGAACAGGCCTGCGACGCGATTGTTCTTCACATCAATCTTCCGGTCTTCATGAAATCGGTAAACCGGACGGTGGATGTCATCGGCGGGCTCGTGCGCGAAGCCGTTCGGGTACGGAGAGAAAATGTGGACGCGCCGAGAATTCTTCTCGTGTTGCGATCGGATGGCGCCGAAGCGACCGAAAATCGGCGCCGGGCCGATCGCCTCGCCGCGCTGGCGGCGGGTATCCCCGTCTTCGATGAACTGCCGGAAACCGCGAAGGCCCTGCGTGGGCTTGCGCACTGGGAAGCGTGCCACTACGCCCGCTGACGCCGGCAGAGCCATCACCCACTCATTAAACGAACTTGTTCCACGGGCAAATTGCTCCGTGGCACGATACGCCGTCGGAAATTCTCCTGGGAAACCAGGAGCTAGTTTTCGAGCGTCACCAGCAATTGGTTTTCGGCGACATTGTCACCTTCGGCCACGTGAATCTCTACGATTTTGCCGCTTTCCGAAGCGAGGACGGGAATCTCCATCTTCATGGATTCCAGGATCATGATCACGTCCTCATCATCGACGTGGTCACCTTCCTTGGCCTCAATCTTCCATACATTGCCGGCTATTTCGGACTCGATCTTGAACCTGGCCATCGCATGCTTTCTTTTCGGTATGGGTTAAAAAGTGGTCGGCCAGCTCGCCAGCCGACGTTGGGAGAGACCGCCTTCCAGGTCCCGCGAATGTATTTCCAGCATTCGCAATAGCCAGTCGCGGGTCTCGCGCGGATCTATGACTGCCTGTGTTGAGTTTATGGCGGCCAAATCGTAGGCGGACGTTTCCCGGTCCAGCTCCGCCTTCAGCTTGCTGAACTTTTCAGGATCGTTCTTCTGGGTCACCCCGTAGACGACATTGATTCCGATGACCGGGTCCATGAACCCCACATCCGCTGTGAACCACGCCCCCATCTCGTCCGAATTGCGGGTTCCGCCCATGTTCAGATAGGCTTGGCCGTAGGATTTCCGGGTCACGATCGAGAATTTCGGCACCGTGCACATCTGAAGCGCGGTCTGGAAATTCATGATCTTGCCCGGCGCCTTGCGGCGCTCGCCTTCGATCCCGATAAGGAAGCCAGGCGTATCGCAGAGAATGATGATCGGGATGTTGAAGCTGTCGCAAAGGACCAGGAAACTGGTGATCTTGTCGCAGCCGTCCGGATCAAGCGCGCCCGCCTTGAACATGGGGTTGGAGGCGACGAAGCCGACGACCTGGCCGTTCATGCGCGCAAGGGCGGTCGTCGCGACGCGGGCAAATTTCGGCTTCAACTCCAGTACCGTGTCCGGATCGGCAACGGCCTTTATGAGCTTGCGGACATCATAGACCTTCTGGCGCTGAGGCGGCACGATCTCCAATATGATTTCCGGATCGATCCGCGAATTGTCCGGCGCCTCCGTCCTTGGGGGTCTTTGTCCGGCGTGGCTCGGCAAATAGGAAAGAAAGGTCTTTATCAGGTCCAGCGCTTCCTCGTCGGTATCGACGGCATAGTCGACTAGGCCCGTCTTCTCCGTGTGAAGCCTCCACCCGCCTAGCTCCTCCGGATCGACGTCCTCGCCGATCGCCAGGGAAGTCACGCGTGGCGAAGAAACCGCCAGGCAGGCGCCCTTACGCATGACGACGAAATCGGAAAGCATCGTGTACCAGGTTCCGGTGCCAAAACTCGGTCCCAGGCAGGCCGAAACATAGGGCGATTGGCGATCGCGAAGAAATTGCGTGGGATCCTGTCCAAGCGCGCCGATTCCCTGCGCGCCCATCGTGTCGGGAATCCGCGCCCCCGAGGTCTCGTTGAGAAAAATAACGGGCATGCCGTTTTTCGTCGCGACGCGGCGTATATGCCCCATTTTCTTGACGTTGTTCGGGCTCGACGACGCCCCGAGCACAGTCAGGTCGCAGGACACGATTGCGGCATTCCGACCGTCGATCCTGCCGAATCCACACACCTTCCCGTCGGCCGGACTTTTATCCCGCATGCTCGGCAGGTGCGAGGTGACGAACATTCCGGTTTCGGTGAAGCTCCCCGGATCGAACAGGCGTTCGATCCGTTCGCGGGCGTCAAGCAGGCTGGCCGCCTTCCGCTTGGAAAGCTTTTCCTTACCGCCCATGGCGAGCACATGCGCTTTGCGCGCCTCGTGCTCCTTGATCAACCCCTCATATGCGGTGTCACCGTCGGACATCTTTCCTCCCAGGCGCTTCAGGGCATCAAAAATGTTGAATAAATTACGAATGTCAACAATACTAATAACAAATCATACCATGCGGTGGTCCCACCGCAAGGACAATCCAGGGAAGGTAGGCATCCATGAGTTGGAGGGAGGAGGTCGCTGAAATCAATCGGCGGCGCGCGTTCGCGGAAGCGCTCGGAGGCAAGGAGAGTGTCGACAGGCAGCACGCGGCGGGTCGGCTGACCGTGAGGGAACGGATCGCGAAGCTTGTCGACAAGGACAGCTTTCACGAGCTGGGCGTCATGGCCGGCAAGGCGACCTATGATGAAAACCACAACCTGGTGTCGGTCCGGCCGTCCAACGCGGTGATCGGCACCGGCCGCATCAATGGCAGGAAGGTCGCGATCGACGGCGACGACTACACGATCCGGGGCGGCTCTTCCGAAGCGACTGTCTCGGAAAAGTGGATCTACTCGGAGAATTACGCGCTCGAGATGCGCATTCCGCTGGTACGGCTGGTGGAAAGCGCCGGCGGCTCGGTTCGCATTCTGGAACAGATGGGCTCCACCAAGATACCCGGCTATCCGAGTTGGCCCATGGTGGGGCTGCTGGGCGTCATACCCGTGGTCGCCGTGGCCATGGGGCCTTGCGCCGGGCTTGGCGCGCTAAAGGCGGCCTGCGCCCATTTTTCGATCATGATCAAGGGCACTTCGCAGGTCTTCGCCGGAGGCCCGCCGGTGGTCGAGCGCGGCATCGGCAAGAAGATCGACAAGGAAAGCCTTGGAGGCTCGGCGATCCATACGGTCGAAAGTGGGGTCATCAACAACGAGGCGCAGTCGGAAGAGGAGGCCCTGGATCTGGTAGCCCGCTTCCTGTCCTACGTGCCGTCCAGCGTCTTCGAGATGCCTCCTCTCGTCGAAACCGACGACCCGAAGAACCGCGAGGAGGAGGAACTATTGTCCATCATCCCCCGCGAACGTCGCCGCATCTACAAGTGCCGGCGGCTCATCGAATTGGTGATGGACAAGGATTCGATCCTGGAAATCTCGCCGCGCTACGGTCGCTCGATCGTTACCTGTCTGGCGCGCCTGGGCGGACGGCCGGTCGGTGTCATCGCCAATGATCCCACTTTCTACGGTGGGGGCCTCACCCGTGCCGCCGCAGGGAAAATGGAAAGCTTCATCGACATTTGCGACACGTTCCACCTGCCGATTGTGAATTTCGTGGACCAGCCGGGCACCGTGGTCGGCCCGGAGGCCGAGCGTGCAGGCACAGTGAAGGGATCGGTTCGCGTCGTATCGGCGATCGAGCAAAGCAGGGTTCCCTGGTGCGCCATCATTATACGCCGTCTCTACGGTCTCGCCGGCACGGCCTATGGTCGCCTGCAGGGCATAAACCTTCACTATGCATGGCCTTCGGCGCGCTGGGGCTCCATTCCGATCGGCGGCGGCGTCGAAGCGGCTTATCGCGCCGAGCTGGACAAGCTGCCCGCGGAAGAACGCGGTAAGCGGCTTTCGGAGCTCGAAGCCTATTACGAATATCTCGAATCCCCGTTCCTGACGGCGGAACGTTTCCGCGTTCCGGACATCATCGACCCGCGGCGGACCCGTACGGTTCTCAACGAATGGCTGGACGATGCCTGGCGCATTTTGCCGGAACAGCTCGGCATGACGAAGCGAACCATAAGACTCTAGTCGGAGTTGAAAACTTGAAACGCATACTGATTGCAAACCGGGGCGAAATCGCGTGCCGGATAATCAAGGCTGCGCGGGCGCTCGGGATCGAGACCGTGGCCGTCTATTCGGAAGCGGACGAGAACGCGCTATTTGTCGAGCGGGCCGACCAGGCGGTGAAAATCGGCCCGGCGCCGGCAAGCGAGAGCTATCTGCGCGTCGAGGCCCTGCTTGAGGCCGCATCACAATCGGGCGCCGACGCCGTCCACCCCGGCTACGGTTTCCTCGCCGAGAACGCGACCTTTGCTCAACGTGTCAGAACCGCCGGATTGACCTGGATCGGGCCCGAGCCGAAATCGATCGATGACATGGGCGACAAGGAACGTGCCCGGGAGATCGCCCGGGCCGCCGGGGTGCCTATACTGCCGGGATCGGAGCGCTTTTCCAGTTGCGATCCGGAAGCCATCCAGGCTGCCGCGCGCATGGTCGGCTTCCCCCTGCTTGTGAAGGCCTGTGCTGGCGGCGGCGGCATCGGAATGCAACGGGTCGACGATCCGGCAAAGCTGTTGAAAGCGGTGGAATCCACGCAAAGCGCGGCAAAACGAGGCTTCGGCGACGATCACGTCTATTTCGAAAGGTACGTCCCGCGCGCCAGGCACGTGGAGATCCAGATATTCGGACTAGGCGATGGGCGCGCCTTCCACCTTTTCGAGCGAGACTGCTCCGTACAAAGGCGGTTTCAAAAAATCATCGAGGAGAGCCCGGCCCCCAACCTTCCGGCGGACATGCTGGAACGCATGGCGCAAAGCGCGCGCGATCTGGCCTCCGTGCAGAACTACAGCGGGGCCGGGACGGTGGAATTTCTCGTGGATGCCGAAACCACGGATTTCTATTTTCTCGAAATGAATACCCGCATCCAGGTCGAGCACGCCGTGACGGAATTGATCTGCGATGTCGACCTGGTGGGGATGCAGATACGCCATGCCGGCGGCGAAGATCTGGAAAAGGAACTGTCAGCGATAAAGCGAAGCGGCGCCGCGCTGGAATGCCGCCTCTATGCGGAAAATCCAGCCAAGCGATTTCTTCCCGCGCCGGGCACGCTGGAGACTTTCCGGCCGCCCGCCGGTATGGACAAGGTGCGTATCGATACCGGGGTGCGCCAGGGCGATCGGATAACGCCTTACTACGATCCCATGATCGCCAAGTTGATAGCCTGGGGCGAGGATCGAGGAACCGCGGTCGAACGGGCCATCGCCGCGCTCGACAGCTTTGAGATCGAGGGTCTGGCGACCAATCGCGAGTTCCTTCTGGCGGTGCTGCGCGAAAACGACTTTCGTCGCGGCGACGTGTCGACGGGCTATATCGACGCGCACCCACAGATTCTCATGCACTGAAAATGAGATCGGATGGAGCGTTTCCTTTGAGAGCAGGGGAGTTTCAGACAATCGCGGTTCCGCGAGGCGGAATTCGAGCATGCCGACAGCCCGACCTTACTCCGGATGGCTGGTCGTCAACAGAAATCGGCGCGATGCGAAGTGAGGGTGGCGAATGAGCGCTGGATTCATGAACCTTGCCCACGCTCTGCTGACGGAGCACGACAAAGGCGAGGCCTTTCATCCCTTTGAGGAGGGATCGGGGGTTGAAACGGCGGACGACGCCTATGCCGTCCAGGACCACTATGTGAGCCTTTTGCGCGAGCGCCTCGGGGCGCGCGCGGGTTACAAGGTTGGGCTTACTTCCGCCAAGATGCAGGCAATGTGCGGGATCGACCAGCCGGTAGCCGGCGTTGTGTTCGGCGAGCGGGTCTTTCATAGCGGCGCGATCCTCGACGCATCGCGCTATGGGCGGCTCGGCGTCGAGTTCGAGATAGGCGTCCGGCTCGGAACGAACCTTGGCCCGTCCCCGCGACCTTATGCGGTGGAAACCGTCGCACCCGCCGTTTCAGCCATCTGTGCCGCGGTCGAGATGGTCGACGACAGGAACGCCGAATACGGCAAGCTCGACGCCCTCGCGCTGATCGCCGACAATTCCTGGAACGCCGGCATTGTCCTCGGTGAATGGTGCGACAACTGGCCCGACCCGGCCGGGATCGAGGGCGTCGTATGGCTCGATGGCGTCGTCATCGATTCCGGACATGGCCGCGACGTGCTCGGCCATCCCTTCGCACCGCTGGCATGGCTTGCCAACCACCTCCTCAGTCGCGGCGAGGGCCTGAAGGCTGGCGATATCGTTCTTACCGGCAGCCTGTGCGTCACCCGCTTTCCGAAGCCGCCGTGCCGGTTCCGTTACGAACTTCCGGGAATGAGCGAAGTCGCCTTCAGGATCGAGGATAAGGTGACCGGAGGATAACGGCGGATCCCATCAAAATCGCGATCGTCGGTGTTGATGAAGGGCGGGATGGTTATGCGGTTGGCGAAGAAACAGGAGGAACCACAATGAAGGTTACGGACATAAAAACCTATGTCGTGGAGGCAGTTCGACGTAACTGGATTTTTATCGAGGTCGAAACCGACGCGGGAATTACCGGCCTGGGGGAGGCCACCCTTGAGATGTTCGACAAGGCCATTCTCGGCGCCATCGAAGACTACAAGCGGCTGGTGGTCGGCACCGACCCGAGGGCGACTGAGTGGCAATACGACTATCTGACCCGGAACAAGTTCTGGCGCGGCGACACGATAAGCTCAACGGTTCTGAGCGCCCTCGACATGGCCTTCTGGGATATCAAGGGCAAGGAATTCGGGGTTCCGGTCTACAAACTGCTCGGTGGTCCGACCCGCAAGACGGTTCCCGCATACGGCAATTACTGGTTCCTCGGCAAAACGAGGGAAGATTACGCACGGAGCGTAGGCCAATATGCCGAAAAGGCGGCGCAAGCCGTCGAACGCGGCTGGGGTGCGCTGAAGTGGAGCCCCTTCGGTTCGGCCGCCTATGACGTGACCAGCGAGCAGGAACACATCATCGTGGAATGCGTCAAACAGGTCCGCGAGGCGGTGGGCGACAATGTCCATCTCCTGCTCGACGCCCACGGCCGGTTCAATCTTCCGACCGCCACCCGTATCGCCCGCCGTCTGGAGGAGTACCGTCCCTTCTTCTTCGAGGAACCCATTCCGCCCGAGAACATCGATTCAATGGCCGAGTTGCGTCACTCGACAACCGTACCGATCGCCACCGGGGAGCGGCTGATCGGACGCCAGGGCTTTCGCGAACTCCTGGCGAAATTCGCCGCCGATTTCATCCAGCCGGATGTCGTTCATTGCGGCGGCATTTCGGAAATGCGCAAGATCGCGGCACTCGCCGAGACATACTACATCCCGCTCATTCCGCACAATCCTTGCGGTCCGGTCGGCACTGCCGCCGCGATCCATGTCGGAGCGAGCATCCCGAATTTCACTCTGTTGGAATACATCCAGATCCCGGAACGCGATGAAGTGGTGGTCGAGCCGCTGGAACTGATAAACGGCGAGTTCACGCTCCCCACCAAGCCAGGCCTCGGGATCGAGCTCAACAAGAAAGTGCTCTCGAAATATCCTTACAAGGATCGCGAATGGGATCACTATTCGCCGGTACGCGACCTGGTCCTGTAAGGGGAGCAGTGTCGCATCGTCGGTATTTGCCTGTCGCCCGCCCTCCATCCACTCGACTGCATGGCCGACGAAGGTCGCACCGGCAGGCGATTGGAAGCGGCAATGCTAGGGAATCACCTTCAGGTCGCGCAGACGGTCAAATTGGGAGAACAGTTCCTGCTTCGTATCGGCGAAAGGTTCGAATCCGAAATGGCGCGCTTTGGTGGTCAGTGAGATGTCGTCGACGTCGAAGCGTACCGTGTAGTCGAAATAGGCCCAATTGCCGAGACTGGAAAACGGCATTGGGCGCAGCTCGTGGGCCTTGGTGACGTCCCGCCAGATCGCCTCGAGATCCTTCATGCGCGCGGCGAGGGAAAGCGATTGCACCTGCCCGGCTTCCATCCCGAAATAATCGGCGACCTGCGGCCACAGATGCTGCCAGCGGAACAGGTCGCCATTTGTGATGTTGAAGGCCTCGTTGGCGCATTTGGGTGATGTCGCGGCCCATTCCATCGCCTTCGCCAACAGCAGGGCGTCGGTCGCCTGCGAGATCGTCGTATAGCAGGCCTGCGACCCTGGGAAGACAAGCGGCATTCCGAGATGCTTGGACATGGTGGCGTAGGCTGCAAGCAAAACGACGAAGGAATGCGGATAGCCAAGCGTGACGCCCCACACGACATGGGGCCTCAGTGCCGACCAGGTCCATGAAGCGTTCTTCTGTCGTGCTGCGGCAAGGTCCTGCTGCACATAGTAGAAGTTTGGCGGGAAATGCCGCTGATCGTCCTCGTGGGCGGGCGTCTTGTAGCTACCAAGATGTGAGCCATACCACTTCGTGCCTTCCATCACCTGCACGTGGCTCAGCTTCGAAGCGGCCGATTCAACGGCATCGAGGATGTTGGTGAACATCGCCAGATTGGTTTGCTCCTCGATGAAGAGGTCGGGTGCCACCGCGCGCGCGCAATAGAAGAGGTGGGTGACATCACGAAGCTTCGGCCCTAGGGCCAGACAGGCTTCGCGATCCTGCAGATCGACAGCTATCGGTGTGCCTATCGAACCGAGCGGCGACGGCCGGCGGGACAATTCCAGAATTCCCCAGTCGCCGGATTCGGCAAGCTGTTCGGCAAGTGCCCGTCCGACCAATCCGTTCGAGCCCACAATCAGCGCTGTCTTGCTTGGCATGAATGATCGCGCCTCCCTTGGCCGGTTTGGAAAATCCCTCCGAGCCAGATCGCCGAGAATGCCGGTCGCAGCCGACCTGGCAAAGTTCTGTTGCCGTAGCCAATTCTATATCGTCGGCTCGAATCGGCTCACCGCTGTCTCGCGCATGTCCAGCACCTCGCTGCGGGTCAGGGTACCGGAGGCGACGTCGAGCACGAACCGGAAGAGTTCGTCCCCTGCTTCCTCTATCGTGCGATCCGATTCCAGGACCGAAGTCACCTCGACATCGATGTTGTCGGCCTGCCTGCGCGCTGTGTTCGCATTGGCCGTGATCTTGATAGTCGGCGATACCATGTTCCCGATCATGTTTCCGACACCCGTCGAGAACAGGATGAGCTGGCAGCCGCCGGCCGCCAGTCCGGTCATCGATTCAACCGCCGGCGCGGGAGTCGCCATGAAGTGCATACCCGGGATGACAGCCGCCTCCCCGTAATCGAGCACCCCGACGAGCGGCGTCGTGCCCGCCTTGGCAGTGGCCCCCAGCGACTTCTCCTCGATTGTCGTAAGCCCACCCCTGATATTGTCCGCCACAGGATTGGTGCCGCGGATATCGACGCCGCGCATCAGCGCTTCCTTTTCCATGCGATCGACCCGGTCCAGGAAGGCCTTGCGGACGGTCTCGTCGATTGCGCGTTCGGCGAACAGATGCTCGGCGCCGAGGAACTCCGACGTCTCGGAAATCACGACCTTGCCACCGCCTTCGACGATCCGGTCGGACACGCGCCCTATGCACGGATTGGCGGCCAAGCCCGATGTCGTGTCCGAGCCGCCGCATTCGACGCCGATGCAGAGCGCGGAAACCGGAACCGGCTTGCGTCGCTCGCTCGAAGCGGCCACGGCGAGGGCGGCGGCTTTGCGTATCCCTTCCGCCATCGCGGCGATGCTGCCGGCCTCATTCTGGACAAGCAGCACATCCACCGGTTTGCCGCAATTTCGAATGCGGTCTGCCACCTGCGACGTACTTGTTTCCTCAAGACCCACCACGAGGATACTGGCCAGATTGGGATTGCGCCCCATCCCCGCCAGCGTGTTGTAGGTAATCTCGAGATCCCGGCCATACTGGCCGCGCACGAAGAGAGTCTTGATCAACAAGGTTCCGGCAACATTCTGGCAGATCGCCGCGGCGATCGGATTGACGTTGTCCATCACCGAAAGGACGCCGACCCAGTTTCGTATCCCCATCTGGCCATCCGGCCGTTCATAACCCAGGAACGTCTCAGTCATCAGGATTTCCTCGCCTGGGCGGATTGGAGTTTGTGCTTGTCGCCGCGGCCCCTGCGCGATTCGACATTGTGGACGTGCGCATGCTCACCAACGCCGATGGAGGCATTCGTCACGCCGATATCCTGGCCGTGCTTCATCACCGTGCCGCCTTCCGCGATCGGCTTGATGGCAATCTTGTGCCCGTAGGGAATATCGGCGCGCAGGATGACTTCGCCTCCTCCCGGGCCTTTGAGATGGCACCGGTCTCCTGCCTTACCGGCGTCGATCAGCGTCGCCACATTGTCCTCCCGATCCATCACCAATGCTCGAACCATGTCATTCCTCCGCGCCGCGCGGGCAGGAGGCGGAATCGTCGCCGTCTGCCCGCAATTTCCTGACTTCCAAAGGGCGCTAGGCCGTCACCCGAGCGGCCACCAACCCAATCCCGCACCTATCGCCGTAATGTGAGTTGTCATATTGTTGACTTTCTTAAAATAGCAACTTAGCAGTAACAGACAGGCTGCGCCAGCGAGGTGTGGCTCGTTACGAAACACTGCGGGAGGATGAACTGGCCAGCGACCGGAAACAGGTCGTCGTCGAGCAGGTGTCGCATAGTTTTGCAGGCCAGATGCTTGCCGTCGACGAAATGAGCTTCACTGTCGGAGCGGGCGAGTTTGTCGTTATTGTCGGGCCCAGCGGTTGTGGCAAAACCACCATACTGAACATCATTGCAGGCTTGATGCGGCAGCAAACCGGCGAGGTGATCGTCGATGGCCAGGCGCCGCGCGCCGGCCGTCATGACGTGGCATACATGTTCGCGCAGGATGCTCTCCTTCCCTGGCGGAAGGTGATCGATAACGTCCTGTTCGGGGTCGAGATCCAGACAGGCTCGCGCCGCCCTTCAAGGGAAGTGCGGGAAAATGCCGAAAGCCTGCTTTCGATGGTGGGGCTGTCCGGTTTCGGGGACGCCTATCCGCGCCAGCTCTCGCACGGCATGAGGCAGCGCGTCGCGCTGGCGCGGACATTCCTGATGCCCAGCCCAATCTTGTTGATGGATGAGCCTTTTGGCGCGCTGGACGCCCACACGAAACTCATGCTCGAGCAGGGCCTCCTGCGTCTGTGGGATCGCGACAAGCGCACGGTCCTTTTTATCACGCATGACCTGGCGGAGGCTATTTGCCTCGCCGACCGGGTCCTCATCTGCACGGCTCGTCCCGGAAAGATCAAATCTGAAATTGAAATCGACCTGCCGCGCCCGCGCGACATCAACCAGCTGCAGCACGATCCCAAGTATCACGAATTGTATCAGAAGATCTGGGAAGACATGTCCCTAGAGATGCAGATGTAATGCAGTCGAAATCAATCGCCATGACGAAAGTAGAACGGCCGACTTCAGACGCGAGACAGGCTGTCCTGATGCACATCTGGGAAAAATTGTTTCTCTACGCCGGCCGGCTGTTGATTTTCGCCGGGCTTGCGTTCGTGTGGTGGGCAATCGTTGCTCTGGGCTGGGTTGACAAACTCTTTATCAGCACCCCCCAGGACGTGGCCGTATTCCTGTACCAGAATTTCAGTAACGAACTGGTTCCGAACATGCTGGCCACCTTGCTGGCAACGCTGATTGCCTTCGCCATGTCGGGCATTTTCGGGATCATGGCGGGTTTGCTGCTTGTCGAGGTGCCTCTGCTCAAGAAGCTGACCGATCCTTTTCTGACGGCATTCAACAGCATGCCACGTATCGCTCTGGCTCCGATCTTCATCCTGTGGTTCGGGATCGGCCTGCCATCAAAGGTCGCGCTCGCATTCAGCCTGGGTTTCTTCATCGTGCTCACCAGCACCTTTGCCGGAATGAAGAATATCGACCCCATCCTGATCCGGCTCAGCCGCTCGCTTGGTTGTTCCGGTTGGCAGCAGTTCACCAAGATTACGCTTCCGTGGGCGGTCCCCAGCGTCTTCGCCGGCTTGAAGCTGGCACTGATCTATTCGTTTCTGGGCGTAGTCACGAGCGAGATGCTGGCCTCGAAGATCGGGCTCGGACAACTCATCATGTACTATTCCGGCATACTCCGGATGGATGCCGTCATGGGCATCCTGATCGTCATGGCCGTCGTTGCCGTGGCGCTGACTCTCATCGCTGACTCGATCGAAGCCGCATTGCTCGGCAGTTGGACGGAGTCTTCGGCATCGACGAAAGCGTAGGAGAACCATCGGCAAGGGAGGAACGAAAAAATGCATGGCTTGCTACGGGCGCTTTTGGTTGGCGCCGCTACCTGTATGGCACTGGTGAATACCGGCGTGCGCAACGTGGCGCATGCCGAGGACCGCATACCGGTCAATATCGGATTTTACCCGGGCGCGACGTTCCAGACATTGATCTTCGTGGCGCAAGCGAAGGGCTTCTACGAGAAAGCTGGGCTCGAGCCGACATTCATTTCCACCGCCAACGGCCCGCTGATGAATTCCGAGCTCGCCAGCGGCGCCATCGACGTCGGCTTCAACGCACCGAGCCAGATCGGTCTCGCGCGCGAACAGGGGCTCGATCTCATCTTCGTGGCCGGCAATGCCAACATACCGTGGGTTCTTATCACCCGTCCGGACGTGAAATTGCCGCACAAGGGAAAATACCCCGAAATGATCGGCGACATGAAGGGCCTTGTCTGGGGCGTCTATGGCCGTGGTTCCGACGGCGAAGTCTTCATGCGCATGATGGCCAAGGACGCCGGCCTCAACGTGGACAAGGATGTCACCTGGGTCGGCGTGGGCGGTCCCGCCACCGGCCTGCCGGCGCTTCAGGTCGGCAAGATCCAGGTGTACATGACGCTCGACCCCGCGCCGATCATTGCCTCCTCGGGCGGTTATGGCCAAACGGTCATGGACCTGCGCAAGGGTGAAGGGCCCGAGGACCTTAAAGGAATTATCTATCAAGGCATCGAGGCAAAGCGTTCCACGGTCGAAAAAAAGCCCGAGATTTTTGCGCGCACCATCAAGGCGCACGAGATGGCCTATTGCTGGGTGAACAATCCGGCCAACTTCAAGGAACTGGTCTCGCTCTTGAAGAGCAAGCTCCCTTCGCAAGGCCTGACGGATGAGCAGTTCAGCAACATGATCAAAGAAAACATTCCTACCTTGACCCTGACCTTTCCGTTGGATCAGTTGGAGCGCTGGAACAAACTGCTGGTAGCCAACGGCGTGCTCAAGGCACCGCTTGAGGCCGACAAACTGTTCTGGAAGGACATGCCGACGAAAAACCCGACCTGCGGATAGCCGGGACTTGCATCAGACCACCGCATTGGCCGGCTCCGGCCGGCCAATGCGGGACAGTCCGTCAAATCGGCGAAGATTTTTGCGCGATCGCGGAATCCAACTCGATCATCGTAACCGTCCTGCCACCGGAACCGACATGCACACACGTCGCCGCCGCGCCGAGCACGCCACGCTTAGGCGCAACCTAGCAGCCGAATGCCCGGCGATATTTTTCCCTACACGTTGAAGCGATATGAAGCTGACCGAAGATCTAGCAAAATCGCTGCTGCGACGTCACGGATTGCCCGTTCCCGATGGCGCGGTCGCGCAGACCGCCGAGGAAGCCGGCGCAATAGCACGGGAATATGGCGGAGCGGCCGTCGTCAAGGCATTGATCGCGGCAGGGCGGCGGGGCAAGCAGGGATTGGTGGCCGTTGTCGATGACGAGCAGTCCGCCGCTCGCGAAACCTCGCGGATGCTCGGCACGCGGGCCTTTGGCAATCCGATCACAAAAATCTATGTGGAGCGTCGCGCGACCATCGCCCGTGAACTTTATCTCAGCTTCGCCTTTACCGACCAGAATCTGCGCATGGTGATCTGCTGTGAAGGCGGCGTGGATATCGAGACTACCTATGCGCGAAACCCCGAAAAAATCGTGGTGGCAGACATCGATCCGCTTCGGGGTCTGAAGGCATGGGATGCGGTTGGCTATTGGGCGGATGCCGGATTGAAAGGACAGGCATTGGCTGCCGTGGGGCGAATGACAGCGTCCTTATACGACGCGTTTGTCGCCTGCGACGCAGTGATGATGGAAATCAATCCCCTGACGCTTGATGATGACAACAAGCCGCTCCTTGTCGGATCGATGATGGAGATCGACGACTCCGCGTTGTTTCGCCAGCCTTGGATCGAGGCGGAGGCGGTTTCCGAAACGTCGGCGAACCCCCGCGAGGCAGCCGTGATCCTGGCCAATCGAAGCTATCCGGGCGGAGAATCCCGATATACGGAACTCGACGGCAATATCGGATTGCTGGTGGCCGGGGGAGGCGCCGGATTGCTGCAGCACGACATGATTGTTGAGCTGGGGGGAAAGCCGGCGAACCATACGGATGTCAGCCCGGCTCCGGGGACAGAAAAGCTGGAAGCGATTCTGGATGCGATCTTCACCAATCCGCGCAGCCGCAGCCTGCTGATCGGCTACAATTACCTGCAGATGGCGCGCTGCGACCAGGTTGCGAAAGCCCTCAGGATATCCGTCGATCGCAACCGGGTGGACCCGACCCGCTTTCCGATCGTCATGCGTGTATTCGGTCCGGAGGAGAAGAAAGCACGCGAAATCGCGGCGTCCATTCCGGGGGTCAACTATCTGGCACCGGACGCCACGCTTGAGGACGGCTGCCGCATGATCGTCGAACTGACCCGCCAGGCCGCGGAATAGAATTGAGACCGTGCAATGAGCATCTTGATTGACGAAAATACGCGGGTCGTTGTTCAGGGCATCACCGGCAATCAGGGGCTGTTCGACACGAAGCTGGCGCTCGCCTACGGCGTGAAGATCGTTGCCGGCGTCACCCCCGGCCGTGGCGGCGAAGAAGTATATGGTGTCCCGGTTTTCGATACGATGCTGCAGGCAGTACGGAACACCGGCGCCAATGCGGCGGTTACCTACGTTCCCGCCAGCCGGTCGCGTAACGCGGTCTTCGAGGCGATCGAAGCGGGCTGCGGGATCGTCCTCGCCACCGCCGAGAACATGCCGAAGCATGACGCGGTTCAGGCCGTGGCGATGTCGCGGCGCGCGGATGCCTGGCTCATCGGCTTCAATACCAACGGCGTGATCTCGCCGGGCAAATGCAAGCTCGGAGGCATCGGAGGGAATGATCCGGACGCGATCTACATGCCCGGACGGCTCGGGATCGTCTCCCGCTCGGGAGGCATGTCGGCGGAACTCGCCTGGGTGCTCAAGCGCTCGGGAATGGGCGTGTCTACCGCGGTTTCGATGGGCGGCGACCGTACTACCGGTCGGATGATGCACGAATATCTTGAGCTCTTCGAGAATGATCCGGAAACCGACGCCATGATCATCTATGGCGAGCCCGGCACCGACAATGAATCGAAGGTCGCGCGGGCCATCGCCGAAGGGCTGATCAAGAAGCCGGTGATCGCCTACATTGCCGGTACGTTTCAGGAACGCTATCCCGCCGGTGTCAGCTTCGGCCATGTCGCCGCGATGATCGTCAATAAGGACGACACGGCTTCGGCGAAGCGGAGTGCCCTGGCGAGCGCCGGCGCCAATGTCGTCACCACGCTGGCCGCGATCCCCGACGCCGTACGCAACGTGTTGTGACCGGGCGGAGCGCTGGGTAAGCGCTGCGGCGAGACGGACGGCTCAAATCCGATAAATGCGCTCGGCAGTGCCTCGAAACATCTGCTCGCGCTCGTGCGCCGAAAAATGCGCGGTCAATTCATCACAGGCATGCCAGAGGCGGCTATAGCTGCTCATCAGCTTGTCCACGGGAAAATTCGATCCGAACATGGAACGGTCGGGACCGAAACAGTCGATGCAATGAAGGACGTACGGCCTTATGCTTTCCGGGCTCCAGTGCAGATCGAACATGCCGAAGCCACTCAGCTTGATGACGATGTTCGGGATACTCCCTAGCAGCCGAATTCCCCGGCGCCATCCTGCAATGGCGTCACCATCGTGTTCCGATGGCATGCCTGTGTGGTCGAGAATGATGCTCAGACCGGAATTGTCGCGCGCGACTTGCGCCAGACTATCCATCTGGTGATGGTAGACCTGCGCGTCGAAAGACAAGCCCCGCGCCACAAGCAACTCAAGATTGCGTCTCCATAACGGGTCGGCAAGGTAATCGGCCGGCGCGCGATTAAGTTTCGGATTCGGATGCCGGTTAAGCACTTGCCTTATGCCTCTCACGCGAGGCCATTCAAGGTGACGATCGATGATCTCGACGGCATTGGCGACGGAGAGATCGGCGAATGCAACGATGCCATGGGGGATGCCCTTTGCCGCCGGCGTTTCCGCGATCTCGCTCAGCCAGCGCGTTTCGCCTACCGGATCGGTGGGATCGTAATTCGCCTGCACATGCACGCTCTTGGTCAAAGGCAGCCCATCCGCGTCATGCCAGAAGTCCTTCGGGAGGTAGGAACTGCGCAGCGCTGACCAGTCGCCCCATCCCCGATCGTGATCGGCCTCCTTCAGCCACGGATAATTGCTGCGTTCCAGGTCCCACAGATGGTGATGTGCATCGACGAATGGAATCATTGTTGATCCTGAACTACCCCTGCGGTCCCGGCCGCATCCGTTTCTCTCCCTCCTGCCGCGCGATGAACGGAGCGGGCAGGGCCCCCTACGGCCAAGGAGTTGCCTTGCCGAAGTCCTGCGCGATCAGGATCCGGCATCGGAACTTCCTTGTTGCATTGGGCGGGACTTGCGAAAGCCGCCGACGCATCCTTAGGTTCTCCTTGGGGATAAGATACCAAAAACGGATAGCATTTAGAATGTTAACATGATACATGACAACAGTTCACCGGATCTGTAAAGCGGGGGCCAAGGGTCCGGGTGCAGAAGAAGGCAGGCGTTTCCGCCGCGAGGAAGGCTGGATGCCTGCAGCTTATCGACTTGGCGAAAGTCGGTCCACATCGATCCTTGCGCATTTGAAATATTGAGCAGTATTATATTATGATTTATTCGAATTATTTCGAATAAATAGTATTTCACTATCAGCGATAATAACGAATGAGTTGATGGGTTTAAATAATATTTTAAATTTTATATAAATAATATATATATAATTCGAACTCAAATAGTCCGGGGTTTAAAAATTTCTCCGCGCGGGCATTCTTGTGGCTTGTACAAGGAACGGCAAAGGGACACTTCGACAAAATGAGCTGTGCATCCCTGCAAAAGCGGAGCCCGCGACCCACAATCCCACTCTTGCAACCCGGTAGGAATTATGTGAACAGTCGCAATGTTAATAAAAGCTGGCGGTTTTCATGGTGTTTTCACCCCTACGTAGCACGATGACGGCGGGAGGCATCCGTTCACCGTTCTATAGGGGTGAAGCACTCTCGCTATCCGAGCAGATCGCGGAGCAGATCGCAACCGACATCATACACAACGTTTGCAAGCCGGGAGAGCGCATTCACGAAGTCGCCCTGTCGGAGAAATTCAAGGTCAGCCGAGGCCCCGTTCGCGAGGCATTGCGGATTCTGGAGAAGGTGGGCCTCGTCAATATCCTGCCGAGAAAAGGCGCGGTCGTGACGAATCTCACGGTCGAAGAGGTCGACGACCTTTTCGAGATCCGGGCTTTGTTGCTGGGATTGGCGGCACGCCGGGCGGCAGAAAAGAAAGATCCGCAGCTCACCGAGGAGCTTACCGTACGCCTGCAGAATGTCATCAATATCCTGGACTGGGAAGGCCAGGAGGATATTGCCGAAACATACATGGACAGGTTGCAGGAGCTCAGCCTGCTCATCTGCGCGCGTACAGGCAGCGAGCGATTGACGTCGATCATCTTTTCCCTGCTTTATCAGACCATTCGATACTCGCGCATCAGCCTGTCGACCAAAGAACGTCGTCAGCAATCCGCCACCAATTGGAAGAACCTGATAAAGATGATTTCGGATGGTGACGGCGACGGAGCCGCCGCGGCCGCCTACGAAATGGTCATTTTTTCCAAGAGAACGGCCATGAAGCTCCTCGCCGAAAGAGAGAAGCACCAGACCGAATAGTGCAGGGCTTCAAGCCATAAAACTGGCGGGAGTATCATTCCCACCAGCTTTGCATGAATTCCAAGCCGTCCAGGCGTTTGTCGAATTCCGGCTTTCGTTTTTCACGAAATGCAGCGACGCCCTCCTTGCTGTCGGGATGGGTAAATCGTGCCGAAAGCGCACGTGATTCGAGCCTGTGCGCATAAGCCGGATGTGGCGCGCCAAGCATCCGCCACATGAGTTGACGGTTCATCGCGACAGAGATGGGCGAGGTCTCCGAGACAAGCGCTTCGGCGGCGCCGAGCGCCGCGTCCATAAGGGCTTTCGGTGCCGTCACCGTTTTCACCAAACGTGCTTCGAGCGCTTCCGCGCAGGAAACCATTCTTCCGCTCAGGGTCCAATCCAGCGCGGTCGATATGCCGACAATGCGTGGAAGGAACCAACTCGAGCAGCTCTCCAGCGCGATTCCGCGTCTCGTGAAGACGAAACCCCATTTCGCGTTTTCGCTTGCGATGCGGATGTCGCAGGCGATCGAAAGACTGGCCCCGAAACCGACGGCAGCGCCGTTTACGGCGGCGATCACCGGCTTTTTCAGCTTGAAAAGGCGAAGAACCGTCTGCCCGCCGATGTCAGGCGGGACGCCTTCGCCGGTCGCCACATCACCGCCCGCGGGAAGGTTGAATCCATCTGCAATGTCGGTGCCGGCGCAGAACGCACGCCCGTTGCCTGTCAGAATGATGGCTCGCACGGTGTCGTCGGCCTCGGCGCGCTCCAGCGCCTCGATCAGGTCACGATGCGTTTTGATGCGGGCGGCGTTCATCCGCTCGGGGCGGTTGAAGGAAAGGATCGCTGCCGTGCCTTCCTTTTCGTAGGTAATATCCGGATCGTCCTCCACGTGCCCTCCTGGTCAAATGGTCACGACAACTTTGCCGATCGGCTTGCCATCCTTCATTTCAGCGAACGCCCGCACTGCGTCTTCCATAGGATAGGCCGCGTGTATCTTCGGATCGATGCGCCCGGTCGCGTACATGTCCAGCAGCGTATCCATTGCCCGCTGATGGGCCTCCACATCCCTCTTGACGGCCGCTCCCCAGAAGACGCCACGAATATCGCAGGATTTGAGCAGCGGGAGGTTTGCCGGAATGCTCGGAATGCCGGAAGGAAAGCCGATGACCAGGAAACGTCCCAGCCAGGCCAATGTCCTCAGCGCCGGCCCCGCCAAATCGCCACCGACCGTGTCGACAACGATATCAGACTGACCGCCTTCCAACGCCTGACGTAAGTCTTCCGATACCGCTCGTTGTTTCTCGCGATCGATCGCACCGCGAGGACAGATGACGTAATTTTTCGCGCCACGCGCCTTGGCTGCTTCGCCTTTTTCTGCAGTGCTCACCCCAGCGGTAACGGTTGCCCCGAACGCGTTTGCCAGTTCGACGGCAGCCAGTCCGACTCCACCCGCGGCACCGAGAACCAGCACTCTGTCGCCAGCCTTCATGCCGCCACGCTCAGTCAATCCGTAGTAAGCCGTGCCGTAAGCCATCTGAAGCGCTGCCGCCTTCTCGAAACTTACCGCGTCCGGCAATCTGCGGCACATGCTGGCTTCGATGCAGATCTGTTGGACTAAAGCGCCCCAGAGCGGGAGCGCCATCACGCGGTCTCCCGGAAGATAGTCCTTAACGCCGAGGCCGACCTTGTCCACGACCCCCGAAAGCTCGGCACCGGGTGCGAACGGCCGTTCGGGGCGGAATTGATATTTGTCCTCGATGATCAGCAGGTCCGGATAGTTCATCGCGGCCGCCTTGACCGTGATGCGGACTTCGCCCGGCTTGGGTTCAGGAGGCGCGATATCGGAGATCAGAAGGGTTTCCGGCCCGCCTGGGGCCACACTCAGTACGGCTTTCATCGTCCCCTTTCCACTGATTGGCCGTCGCCGGTTTGCCAGGGACGGACATGACCGGCGGCGCCGAATTCCGGATCGCGAAACTCCTTGCCCGGAGCGCCTTTGCCGCTGGACGCTCTCAATACAGGAGACCTTTCCGTTTCCGCCGATTTGGTGCTATGGTCATGCTAATTGTTGACATTACGAATTTGAACAATATCGCCTTCCACGTCCGATGGATACACAAAACATGGGTTTCCCGCTCGTTTGGAGGCGCCGGTTTCATGATGTGCCGATCATGAACCAGCACGATCGACCGTCGAAGGTGAGCTTCGCTTACAAGCAGATCGCCGATGAAATGGGCGGGCACAATCTGGAAGGCATCCGGCCGGCAAGACGGGAGGATTGCACGCCTATCGCCAACCCGGGGGCGGCCACATGGCAGTAGAGCCCGATTTTGACCCGGCGCGCCTGGAAAGATATCTGGGCGGCCCGGTGACGCTGACGCCGGTGGCTAGCGGCCAGTCCAATCCGACCTGGTTCATCGCTTTCGGCAATCAGAAACTGGTACTGCGCAAGAAGCCGAAGGGCGCAACGCTGGCCAGTGCCCACGCGGTCGACCGGGAATACCGGGTAATGGCTGCTCTGGCCGGCTTGGGTGTGCCGGTCCCGCGCATGCTGTTGCTCGAGGAAGATCCGGAAATAATCGGAACCCCGTTCTTCCTGATGGAACAGTTGGAAGGCCAGGTGTGCGAAGACAGTGCCCTGTCCGGCTTCGAGCCGAAAGCACGTTCCGCAATCTACGCCGACGCTGCCCGCATACTTTCCCGATTGCATCGGGTCGACTGGAAGGCGGCGGAACTGGAAGGCTTTGGTAAGCCGACCGACTACTATGCTCGCCAGGTTCGGCGGTGGACAACGCAATGGCAAAAATCGAGAACCCGGCAGGACCTGCGCATTGATGCGCTTGCCGAGTGGTTTGCCGGCAACATCCCGCCGGAGGAAGCAACGACCATCGTCCATGGCGACTATCGGGTCGGCAATCTGATGATCGCGCCGGATGTCCCGCGAATCGCCGGGGTTCTTGACTGGGAATTGTCGACGCTCGGTGACCCGAGGGCTGATCTGGCGCATTTCTCCATGTTCTGGTTGCTCAATCCGCAGCAATTGGGCGGCCTTTCCGGGCTCGACCTGAGAAAGCTCGGGATCCCGAGCCAGTCCGAGTTCCTGGAATGCTACAGCCGGGAGAACGGCAAGGTTGCAACCCTGACACCATTCCATCGGGCCTTCGCGCTATTCCGGATGTCCGTGATTTTCGAGGGCATCACCTTCCGCGAACGGTCGGGCCAGGCCGTCAGCGAGCACGCTAAAACCGTCGGGCGTCTGGCGCCGGTATGCGCCGAACTGGCCGAATCCATCATATCCAGCGATGCTGGCGCCAAAAAGGCGAGGAGGAAGCATGGACTTTGAATACTCGCCACGCACCC
Source organism: Rhizobiales bacterium 65-79 (assembly GCA_001896885.1). Lineage (GTDB taxonomy): Bacteria > Pseudomonadota > Alphaproteobacteria > Rhizobiales > Rhizobiaceae > Mesorhizobium_L. The sequence continues at coordinate 266,879 of MKRJ01000013.1, forward strand.
GGGAACTGCTCGAGCAGGTAACGGGATTTATCGAAACGCATGTCCTTCCAGCCAATCGGCGCTTCCACGAGTTGGCGGAAGCGGGACGATATCCCCTCGAAATCGTCGAACCCCTCAAGACGAAGGCATTCGAAGCCGGGCTCTGGAACATGTTCATTCCGGAATTGGGCGACGACGATCCCGGCACACGCCTGACCAATCTCGAATATGCCCCGCTCGCCGAAGCGATGGGCCGCGTGCCATGGTGCTCCGAAGTGTTCAACTGCTCGGCGCCCGATACCGGCAACATGGAGATTCTCAAGCGCTTTGCCACGCCAGAGCAGACGAGACGATGGCTCGATCCTTTGCTGAAAGGCGAAATACGTTCCGTTGTCGGCCTGACCGAGCCAGACGTTGCCTCATCGGACTTGACCAATCTGGGCACGACCATCGCTCGCCAGGGCAATGAATATGTAATCAATGGCCGGAAATGGTTTTCGACCGGAGCCAAACATCCGAATGTGAAACTCGCTATCGTTTTCGGGATATCCGACAATCGCCCCGATGCGGACCCGCATCACAAACATTCCTTTGTGCTCGTCCCGATGGACACATCGGGCGTGACGGTCGTCCGCGATCTTCCGATCATGCATCATCATGCGCCGGAAGGACATTGCGAGGTCCTGTTCCGGGACGTCCGGGTCCCGGTGGACGCTATTCTAGGAAAGGAGGGGGATGGGTTTCTTCTGGCTCAGGCCCGTCTCGGGCCGGGGCGCATCCACCATTGTATGCGCACGATCGGCCAGTGCGAACTGGCGTTGGAACTCATGTGCGAGCGCGCGATGGAGCGCAAGACCTATGGCAAGGCGTTGGCCGACAATGCCAACATACAGGACTGGATTGCGCAATCGCGCATGGAGATCGACCAGGCCCGGCTGCTCATGCTGCAAACCGCCTGGAAGATGGACCGCGAGGGCGCCAGCGCGGCGCGGGTCGATGTCTCCGCGATCAAGGTGACGGCGGCGCGGCTGCAAACGCAAGTCGTGGACCGTGCGATCCAGGTCTTCGGAGCCGCGGGCATCACCTCCGACACGCCGCTCAGCTATCTGTGGACTTGGGGCCGGGCGCTACGGTTCATCGACGGCCCCGACGAAGTCCACATGCGCGTAGTCGCACGTAACGAACTCAAGAAGGCGAAGGCGAATACCGGTCGAAACCTTATGCATTTCACCTCGCCACTTCCCTGAAATGAGGGCTGGGCCCTATTCAGCAACCTGGCAACGGCTGCTAGTTTGGTCGTATGCAGACCGAGGAGTTTCATCAGAACCGCTCAATACTGAACGGGTCAAGATCCAGCCGAATTTCCTCTCCCGCCACAAGGCGGCCGACGATACTCCCCGTAGCGGCCGATGCTGTCAGGCCGAGATGGCCGTGGCCGAATGCACAAATCAGCCCTCCCCAGCGTCGTGGCCGGCCAATAACCGGAAGGGAATCGGGAAGACACGGTCTGCGACCCATCCAGAAAGGTTTTGGCTGCTCCACCTGTGCCGAAGGCAGGACGGCCTTCAGATCGTCGATCAGGAGCTTGGCCCGCGCCTCGTTCCCCGGCGCGTCCAACCCCGCAATCTCCACTGTCCCGGCCACGCGCAAACCTGTCTCCATGGAGGTGATGAACACCTTGCGATCCGCCGGCACGATCGGCCTTGACAGCGAGATGGCGGAATCCGCGAAATCGAGATGGTAGCCTCGCTGCGCTTCGAGAGGCACGTCATAGCCCAACGGGCGCAGCAGGCCGGCGGACCACGCGCCCGCCGCCAGGACGACGTGGCCGTGCCGGTGGGTTCCAGCATGGGTTGTCACACCGCATATGCGCGCTCCTTCGGTGACGAAGGACTTCGCCCGTTCGCGGCGAAAGCTGACGCCGTTCGCGGCGAGAGCCTCCGCGATCGCGGCCGCCTGGCGATGCGGGTTCACGCTCATGGCGGCATCTGGAAGGAAGATTCCGATGCGGTAAGCCGGACCGACCTGCGGTTCGAGCGCCTCGATCCCCGCCCGGTCCAGCTTCTCGAATCGCGCGCCATGCGCGGCACGCAGCTTCCAGTCGCCGCGACTGCCGCGCAGCTGGCGTTCGTTCCGATAGAGATGAAGCTGGCCGCTTTTGCGGACGATATCGGCGGCGCCAACCTCCGACAGCAGTTGCATGTGCTGCGAGATGGCATCGCCATAAAGGCCGGCAAGCGCGTCGGCGATCGCGGCCACGCGCTGCGGTCGGGCAGCCGCCGCGAAGCGCACAATCCAGGGGAACGCCGAAATCCAGTAGCTCAGCGGGATGTGCAATGCGCTGCGTGGGTTGAGAAGCATCCCGGGAACCTTGGCTAGGAGCCCCGGCATGGCGAGGGGCGTGACCGACCCTGGGCTTATCGCGCCGGCGTTGCCGGACGAACAGCCGCTGCCCGGCATCTCGGGGTCGTACAGGACGACCTGGAATCCCCGCTTGGTAAGGTGCCACGCGATCGACAACCCGATGATGCCGGCTCCGACCACCGCCACACTTTCATCGGCATTTGCTCCCTTGATCATGAATTCGCTTTCGTCTTTTGGCGCCGGAAGCCTGCCGGCCCGCTTTCCAACCAGGTCCGGAAGTGGCACCCGAATCGCCGCTCGCGGCGATGGCGTTTGGTTAGGATCCTAAGGGTTGAGCGAGATCAGCCGGAGTCCAGCAGCACCGGCAGCCTGGCATCGGGCGTGGGTTCGAGCGTCGCCGAAAGAAGACGGCGCGTGTATGCGTGCTGGGGATCGGTGAGGATCTGCCTGGTCTCGCCGCTTTCCACGATCTGGCCGCGATACATGACGAGGATACGCGAGCACATCGCCTGCACGACGGCGAGGTTGTGCGATATGAAGAGGTAGGTCAGCCCGAATTCCGCTCTCAGGCTGCGGAGGAATTCCAGAATCTGCGCCTGCACGGAGACGTCGAGCGCGGATGTCGGTTCGTCCAGAACGAGTATCTTCGGGTTCAGCATCAGCGCGCGCGCTATACAGAGCCGCTGCTTCTGGCCACCGGACAATTCGTGCGGATAGCGGCCGAGAAAAATCTCCGGCAGCCCGATTATGTCGATCATCGTCGAGATGCGTCGTCGTATTTCGCTCCTGGAGAAGCCGCCCTGGATCAAGAGCGGCTCCGCCATCGCCCGGCCGAGGCTCATACGCGGATGAAGCGAGGTGTGGGGATTTTGAAACACGATCTGGATGTCGCGACGGAGGCTGCGCATCTGCCGCGCCGGAAGCGCGGCGATGTCGCGGCCAAGGACGACGATCTCGCCGCCGGTCGGCGGCAGCAGGCCGAGAAGCAGCCGGCCGACAGTCGACTTCCCCGATCCTGACTCGCCGACGAGGCCGACGGTCTCGCCGCGCTCAAGGGTGAAATCGACGTTGTCGACGGCTGTAACCTCCCGCTTGCGGAAAGGGCCGTCCGGTACCTGGAAGGTCTTCCTGAGGCCGGCGACACGCGCAACGTGGTCAGGCATCGGCATGCTCCGCATGAAAGCAGGCGACCTCGTGGCTGACGCCCCGGCGCTCGAGTGTCGGCGCCTCGGTCCTGCAGCGGCTATCGGCCAGAGCGCAGCGCGCGGCGAAGCGGCATCCTTGCGGCGGCTTCAGCAGATTCGGGATCTGGCCCGGGATTCCCTTGATCGTGCGCTGGGGGTAGCCGAGCCGCGGCACGGCGTTGATCAGTCCGCGCGTGTAGGGGTGAACAGGATTGGCGAGGACCGCCGCCTTGCTGCCGCTCTCGACGATCGTGCCGGCATACATGACGACGATCCGTTGGCACATGCTGGCGATGACCCCGAGATCGTGCGAGATCAGCATCAGGCTCATCTCGTCGCCGGTAAGAAGGTCGGAGATCATGTGGAGGATCTGGGCCTGCACCGTGACGTCGAGGGCGGTCGTCGGCTCGTCGGCGATCAAGAGCCTCGGCCGCCCGACGATCGCCGCCGCGATCAGGATACGCTGGCGCATGCCGCCCGACAGCTGTCCGGGATAGCTGTCGAATATCCGCTCCGGATCGGCAAGACCCAGCCTGCCCAGCAGGGCGATCGCCTCTCCGCGCCTGTCGTGGGATGCCGAAGTGCGCCCGTTGACCTCGTCGCGATGGACGATCGCCTCGAGAAGGTAGCTGCCCGCCGTGTAGAGCGGATCCAGAAAGGTCATCGGGTCCTGGAAGACCATGCCGATCTCGGCGCCGCGTATCCGGCGAAGGCGCCTTTGCGGAGCCCGCAGCAGGTTTTCCCCCTTCCAGAGGATGCCGCCCCCGGCATAGCGGGCCGTGCGGCTCGGCAGGAGACCGAGGACGCTCTTCGCCAGAACCGACTTGCCGCATCCCGTCTCGCCGACGATGCCGACGGACTCGCCGGATGCTATGGCAAGGCTTATTTCATCGAGGACGCTCACCTTCCCTTCGAAGGTATGGAAGTTGACCGACAGACGATCGATCGAAAGCAGGCTCTTCGACGAAGGCTCGATATGTCCGGACGCGGTCACTGCGATGTCGTCCTCGGGTCGAAGATGTCCCGCAAGCCGTCGCCCAGCAGGTTGAAGCCGAGCACGCTCACGTAGATGGCAAGACCAGGAAAGACGGCGAACCACCACCAGGTCGGCAGATAGCCGCGCGCGACGCTGAGCATGGCGCCCCACTCCGGCGAAGGCGCCTTGGCGCCCAGCCCGATGAAGCCGAGGCCCGCCGCTGCCAGGATCGCGGCACCCATGTCCAGGCTCGCCTTGACGATCAATGGCGAGGTGCAATTCGGCAGCATGTAGCGGAACACGATGCGGAGCGTCGAGGCGCCCATGGCGCGCGCCGCTTCGACAAAGGGCTCCTTACTCAGGGAAAGGGCCTTGCTGTCGACCAGCCGAACATAGCCCGGCCACCAGACGATCGCGAGAGCGATCGTGGCATTCGTCACGCCCGGTCCGAGCACGGTTACGATCGGGATCGCCAGGACCAGGCTCGGCAAGGCTAGGAACAGGTCGGTGAACGCCATTATGACGCGCCGGACATTGCCTCCCAGATAGCCGGAGAAAATGCCGAGCGGAACGCCGATGACGGCGGCACCGAGCGTGATGGTGAGCCCTATCTGCAGCGAGATCCGCGTGCCGATGACGACACGCGAAAAGATGTCGTTGCCCATGTCGTCGGTTCCGAACCAGTGCTCCATGCTCGGCGGCAGGAGCATGCTCGACATGTCCACATTGCCGGTCGAGGCGCCGGGATAGGGCACGATATAAGGCCCGAGAATCGCCAGGACCAGGAAGATGGCGACGATCACCAACCCGACAACGGAAGAGAAGCTGCGCGAGAGCAGCCAGAGGGCGCGGCGCGCCTCGCGCCAGACCCCGCGCGGATTTTCGCTGGCGTCGGCCGATGTCGCGGTGGCCTCGATCGCGCTCGCCTCACTCACGCCTCATGCCCTCCTCAGCCGCGGGTCCAGCACCGCATAGGCAATGTCGACGATGAAGTTGGCGAGCATTACGTTGAAGCCGATGATGAGCGTCACCGCCATCACCGGCTTGAAATCGCTCATGAGGGCCGAGTTGACGGCAAGCAGGCCGAGGCCGGGCCAGTCGAACACTGTCTCCACCAGGGCGGTGCCGCCCAGGGTCCAGCCATAATAGAGGCCGATGACGGCAAGGACGGGAAGCATGGCGTTGCGCAGCGCGTGCCGGATCCGGATGCTGTAATTGCCGAGGCCTTGAGCGCGGGCGCCAAGCACATAGTCCGACGACAGGGTCTCGATCATTTCCGCGCGCGTCAGACGGCAGATGGAAGCAAGAGTCGGAAAGGAAAGCACGAAGGCTGGCATCAGGAGGTAGGTGAAGGCCTCCCAGGCCGTGCTCCATTGCCCGCGCAGCAGCGCGTCGACGATCAGGAGGTGGGTAATCGGTTCGGGCGGGGTGGTGACCAGCCCGAGCCTCCCGCTGACGGGCAGCCAGCCGAGACCGACTGCGAAAACCAGCTGGAGCAGAAGCCCGAACCAGAACATCGGAAGGGCGATGCCGGACACCGAGAAAAGTCTCACGGCATGGTCGATGACGGTGTCGCGGCAGACCGCCGACAATACTCCGAGCGATATTCCGACCACCACGGCGAATGCCATGGCGAAAAGAACGAGTTCGACGCTGTTGGGAAGGGCGGTGGCGACCTGTTGCGCGACCGGCTCCGAGGTCGAGATCGACCGTCCGAGATTGCCGCGCAGTATATCCGAGACGTAGGTGACGAACTGCTCCGGCAGGGGTTTGTCCAACCCGTATTCCTGACGGATCGTCTCGATCATGGACGGATTGGCGTTGGGCCCGGCGGCGAGAGCCGCCGGGTCGCCGGGTGCGACGTTGGCGATGACGAAAGTGATGCAGAGCAGGCCGAAGAGCATCGTGCACAGCACGCCGATCCGCCTGAGGAGATAAAAGACCAGCATGACTTTCGACGCTGCGCCCCTTCGGCTTACTGATCGATCCAGAGCGACTGCAGATCGGCGAAACCGCTCATTTCAACAGGGCAGTATTCGTAGCCCTTGACGTAGTCGCGATGCGCCAGGCGCACATTGGGCGTGTAGCTGAACACTTCCGGCTGATCGTCGGTGAGCTCCTTTTGTATCTCGGCGTAGATCGGCTCGCGCTTGCTCCAGTCCATCTCGGTCTTGCCCTTCTCGATGAGGTCGAAGACCTTCTCGTCATTGTAGTGGCTGACGCCGAACCACTGGCCCCAGGCGCTCTTGTCATACTGGGAGGCGGTCGAATCGGGATCGACGGAATAAGTGGCGGTGAACAGCCCGGTCATGTTCGGCGCCGTCTCGGGCTTCTGCGCGTCGGCGACCATGTTGGCCCAGAGCTTCGGCGTCAGCTTGACGTCGATGCCGAGCGGCTTCAGGCTGGAGAGCAGGACGAGGCCGACCCGCCGGGTCTCGTCATTGCCCTGCTGGGACACGTATTCCAGCGTCAGGCCGCCCTTGGGCCATTTCGTCTTGGCCAGATACTCCTTGGCCTTGGCGAGGTCCTGATGCGGGATGTCCGGGACGTCGATATGGCCCTGGACGGCGCTCGGGAAGGGGCTCGTCATCAAGGTGGCGTCGCCATTGTACAGTTCGGGCAGCGCTGAATAGTCGAAGGCGTAGGCGATCGCCTTGCGCAGATTGACGTCGGCGGTCGGCCCGTTGACGTAGTTGAACTTGATCGCGAACGGGCTGGCGCCGACATTGTTCTCGATCGTGATGCCCGGCGTATTCTTCACTTGCTGGTAGTCGGCGGTGGTCAACCCCTCGACGATGTCGGCATGCTTGGTGATGAGCGCCGTGCGCTGTGCCGAAGGTTCCCTGATGACCTGGTAGATGACGCCGCCGAAGTGCTTGTCGCCCTGGGGCCATCCTTTCCAGTAGTCGTCCCGCGCCTCCAGCACGTAGGTGGCGTCCTGCTTGAACGACTTGATCGCGAACGGCCCGCTGCCCGCGGTATGGGTCATCATCCATTCCTGGCCCTGGTCATTGTCCTTCACATTGGGCTCGATCTGCTTCGGATTGACGATCATCCACCATGGAATGTAGCCGATGAAGCTCGGAGAGGGCCGATCGAGGGTGAACTCTACGGTGCCCGCATCGACGACCTTGATGTTCTCGGGCTTCAGGATCGGCGAAAGCATCCACGCTACGCCCTTGTTGACCGTAAGCTGGCGGGAGAAGGAATACTTGACCGCTTCGGCATCGACGGGATCACCGTTCTGGAACTTGGCCTTCGGGTCGAGCTTGAACGTCCAGACCTTGCCGTCCGGGCTGTTGGTCCAGCTTGCCGCGATCCATGGAACGATCTTTGCCGGATCGCCCTTATATTTCACCAGTGGCTCGTAGATGTTGGAATCGAACAAGTGGTGGGGGGCATCGAACTTCTGCGCCGGGTCGAAATTGCTGGGCGGCGTTCGGCCGCCCCAGACGACATAATTTTTCCCGCCCACGACCTCGAAGGCAGCGCCCGGCTGTGCGGAGAGGACCAGGAACGAGGCGGTGCAGGCAAGCGCCATGGTCGCGGCAAGATTGCATTTCAGGGGCATGCGACGGCTCCTTTTGCGAGAAGAACGGTCAGATCAATGGACCGGTGCGGACGATTGCAGGGCGGACAGTTCCTTGCGCCGCCACTCACTGGCTTCGGGATCGACGCTGCCATCCGATTTGAAGACAAGTCCGTACCGGCTCTCCGCCTGGGAACGGCTGACATAGCCGTCGGCGATATCCGCGACGAGGGACGCGACGGGGCGATCAAGCGGATTGCCATAGCCCGCGCCGCCGCCGACCGCGATCTCGACGATGTCGTGGTCGTTGGTCAGCATGTCGACGGAGCCGCTTCCGTAGTCCTTGAGGACATCGCCGCGCGCGTCGGTCATGTGGAAATGAGCATCGCCTCCGGCCTGCCCCCCATCCATGCCCTTCGGCTCGAAGCCGACGCCTTCGGGATAGCAGTTGATCATGACGTTGGGGCCGCGTTTCGAAAGGCGCCGTGCGCGAAGACGCTGTCCGAGACCGGCACGGTGGCGGCCGGCGCCGGCGCTGTCCTTGACGAAGCTCTTTTCCAGAACGAGGACGGGCGCCCGCGTCTCGAGAACTTCGACCGATCCATTGGAAGCGCTCGTCGGCCACAGCACCGCCGACTTTCCATCGGCGTTGGCGGAAGCGCCCTGGCCGCCGCCCAGATAGAGATGGTCGCTGTAGGGATGGCCGGTCTCGTCCCTACCGAAGAAATGCACGATGGCCGGCAGGCCGCTGTAAGCCTGGACCTGCTGCGGCAGCGCCTCGGCGAGAGCCTGGAAGATGTTGCCCACAAGGTAGGAGCCCGTGAGATGCCGCAGGCCGACCGAGGTCCCATAGCTGCAATTGAGAATGGAACCCTCAGGCGCCCTGACGCTCAAGGCGCGGTAGCAGCCGGCCGATGCGCGTATCTGGGGCGTCAGAAGGCATTTGAGCGAGAAGAACGTCTTCGCCTGGGTGAAGTTGAGCGTGGAGTTCAGTCCGCCCTGGGCCAGTTCGGGCGGCGCGCCCTCATAGTCGACCTCGATCGATTCGCCCGAGACGGTGATCCTGACCGGGAAGGTATGACGCACGCCATTGCTCAGCGGCTCGACCTCGCTGCGGTACACCCCATCGGGAACGGCGCGTATCGCCTCGCGCATCGCTCCTTCGGCGCGGCCCTGGATGACGGTCGCCAGAGCCCGCAGGTCATCCAACCGGTATTCCTCGAGATAGTCTTCGAGCCGGCGCGCCCCGACCGCGTTGGCGGCAACCAGCGCCTCGATATCGCCGATGACCTGGTCGGCGTTGCGCACATTGGCGCGGATCATCGTGAACAGATCTTCATTCGGCGCGCCGGCCCGATAGAGCTTCATCGGGGGGATCTGGATACCTTCCTCGTACGTCTCCCGGGCCCGCATCCGGTCCTTGGTGCCGCCGATATCGCTGACATGGCCGATGGCGCCGATCATGGCGACCACTTTGCCGTTACGGAACACCGGCGTGACGACGCCGACATCGAAGAGGTGGCCGGCGCACATCCAGGGATCATTGGTGACCAGCACATCGCCGGGGGCAAGCGTATCGGCGGGGAATACCTTGAGGAGCGACTGGACCGCCGACATCAGCGTGATGTTGAAGACCGGCATGGCGCGCGGCGAATGCGCCAGCGACTGCCCGTCAGCGTCGAGGATTTCGCAGCCGAAATCCTGCATCTCGCCGATGATAAGCGAGAAGGCGGTGCGAATGACGGTGAGCCAGGATTCCTCCGAGATGCTGATGAGGCGGCTCCACATGATCTCGAGCCCTACCGGGTCGGCTTCGAGTTCCTCGACGGTCAGCTGCTTTCGGCCCTGGGGGAGCGCCAGTGTCCTGCTTCCGTTCAGCCGGACAACGAGATTGCCGGTTCCATCGACAACGACCTCGTCATCCGGAGGGACGATTGTCGTGGATTCGTTTTCCTCGATGACGAGAGGCCCGATCAGCCGTTCGCCCTGTCGAAGCGCATAGCGGTCGTAGACCGGCGTATCGACGAATGTGCCCGTCTCCGGGAACCATACCGGACGGTTCCCCTTGAGGGCCATGCCTCCGGATTTCGTCGATGAGAGCGAGCCGACGGAGAGTTCCGCATCGGGGCCGAGCGCGGTCACACGCCAGCTGACGACCTCGACCTCGGCGCCGCTGGGCTCCCTGGCGTAAAGTCGCCGGTATTCGTTCGCGAACCCGTCCAGGATGGAAGCCGCGGCGCGCTGGTCGAGCGCCGACGACGGCACCTCGACCTGCAGATTGTGCACCTGTCCGGCAAGGCGAAGCTCCACGCGGCGGCGAATCTCGATCTTCTCGGGGTCGATGCCGGCGTCGATCAGGAGCAGCTTGCCATCCGCCTCGAGTTCGCCCACCAGATCGTTGACGAGGTTCCAGTCCACCCGGCTGATAAGGCTCGGTGCCGAACGCACCGCTTCATGGCCGACCCGGCCGCCGAGAAAGCCGAGAGCGGAGGCCGCGCCTGAGGCACGAGGCACGATGACCTCGTTTACCCCGAGCGCCTTCGCCACCCGAACGGCGTGGGCAGGACCGGCGCCGCCGAAGGCGATCATCGCGTAGTCACGCGGGTCGCGTCCCTTCTCCACCACATGGGCCCGGGCAGCAGCCGCCATGTTTTCGGAGACGACCGCGAAGACACCCCAGGCCGCGGCGACCTCGTCGCCCTTCAAGGCGTCGGCGATCGGCTCGAACGCCGTCTGCGCCGCGCCGCGATCGAGTTCCATGCGGCCGCCGAGGAAGGATTTCGGGTCGAGATATCCCAGCACCAGATTGGCGTCCGTCACCGTCGGCTTGACGCCGCCGCGGCCGTAGCATGCCGGGCCGGGCGCGGCACCGGCACTGCGCGGTCCTACCTTCAGCAATCCGAGTTCATCGAGATGGGTGATCGATCCGCCGCCGGCGCCGATCTCGATCATGTCGATCACCGGGGAGCGGATCGGCAGGCCGCTGCCGCGCTTGAAACGGTGCTCCCTCGCGGCCTCCATCATGGGGCTGACGTCGGCCTGGCCGCCCTCGATGACGCAGACCTTGGCGGTGGTGCCGCCCATGTCGAATGCGATGACGTTCTCGTGTCCCGCCGCCCTGCCGAAATAGCTGGCCGCGATGGCGCCGCCCGCCGGGCCGGATTCCAAAAGGCGGATCGGGAAGCGGCGCGCCATTTCGGGCGATGCGAGCTGGCCGGAGGATTGCATGAGGTAGAGCGAGCCCGCGAAGCCCCGTTCCGCCAGCGCTTCCTGCAGGCGGCGGACATAGGGGCCGATAAGCGGCATCACATAGGCGTTCGCCGTCGTGGTGGTCGTGCGCTCGTATTCGCGTATCTCGGCGCAGACGTCGGAGGAAAGCGTGAGCGGCAGATCGGGGAAGTGCTTGGCGGCGACCCGCGCGATCATTTGCTCATGCGCGGCGTTCTTGTAGGAATGCAGCAACGAGACGGCGACGGCTTCGGCACCCGCATCGACCGCGCGCCTGATGGTGTCCAGAATCTCGGCCTCCGAAAGGGGGCGCACCACCTCGCCGCCTGCCGCCACGCGCTCGTCGAGCTCGAACCGCATTCCGCGCTCCACGAGCGGTTCAGGGAACGTCAGGAAAAGGTCGTGCGCGTCATAGCGTTGCTCCGTACCCATTTCGATGATGTCGGCGAAGCCGCGGGTGGTCAGCAGGGCGGTGCGGGCGCCCTTCCGCTCGATAACGGCGTTGGTGACGATGGTCGTGCCGTGCACCATCGTATCGACGTCGCAAAAGCGCTTTCCCGCCTTGGACATCAACTGCTCGAGTCCGGCGATGGAACCTGCAGCCGGATCCGTCGGCGTCGTCAGCGCCTTGTGAACGTGGAGAACGTCTCCGTCCAAAAGCACGAAATCGGTGAATGTACCGCCAATGTCGAAGCCAACGCGACAACCGGTTGATTTTTCCATCACATATCCCTTGTGTCGCATAGAGACACAATCTATTGTATATAGATACAGAATAAAAGACAGCGGCTCTCTGTCAAGTGTCTGCCTTGCGTCGTGATCCGGCTACAGGGGGGAGAAATGCGGGAGGACGAATTTCATGGATAGAGATACGCTGCCGACAGCGGATGGTCGGTTTCTGGGTTCGGTGGAAAAGGCCTTTGCCGTGCTAGGCGCGTTCAGCGCCGGCCACCCGTGGCTCGGCCTCGGCGAGGTGTCCCGGATCAGCAACATCGACAAGAACGCCACCCAGCGCATTCTGTTTACGCTCAGGTCCCTTGGCTATCTCCGCCAGGATCCACGGAGCCGGCGCTACGGCCTCTCGGCGCGTGTCCTCGATTTCGGCGCGTCCTACCTGGCCGCCAACAAGATCCGCGAGGTCGCCGACCCTATCCTGCAGCAAGTCAATCAGAGCTGCGAGGAAACCGTGAATTTGACGGAGCGGGACGGTACGGATGTCGTCTACGTGGTTCGCTACCGCAGCCGTCACGTGGTGAGCGTGGATCTGTCGGTCGGATCACGCCTGCCGGTCTATTGCACTGCGCCCGGCCGGGCGATCCTCGCCCATATGCCCGAACAGGAAGCGCGTGACTTGCTGGCGAAGAGCAAGCTCGAACGGCGGACAAGCACGACAAGAACCGACCCCGAGGAGATCATGGCGTCGCTGGCCGAAATCCGCGAAAAGGGCTATTGCCTGTCCGATCAGGACGCGTTTCTCGGAGATATTTCGGTCGCCGCGGCCGTATTCGACGATACCAACCTTGCGACGGCTGCGGTCAACATCGCGGTGCCCTGGCCGCAGTGGTCCGTCGACAGAGTCGAGAAGGAACTCGCTCCAATCGTCACGGATGCGGCCCGTTCGATTTCCCTGGCTTTGAACCGATAGTTCACCAGGTGCTTCCTCCCCGTTAATCCGACACTTTTGTCAGCAAGCCATTGCTGACACCCGCTAGCCGTGCCCCGCCGGCTTTCCACCCGAAATCAAAGGCCGTCCAGCGTATCGAGAGCAAAGTCCACTTCGGCCTCGGTGTTGTAGTGGGCAAGCCCCGTTCGCAACGTGCCGCCGGATTCCAGCAGGTTCAACCGCCGGGCTACCTCGACGGCGAAATTGTGTCCGTTCCAGACGAAAATGTTTCGTTTCGCGAAAGCCCGTGCGATCTCGATCGGCTTGATGCGCCGATGGGTGAAGGCCACCGTGGGTACCCGCTTGTAGATTTCATTCTGATTGGTGATGCCCAGGATGCGCACCTCCGGCATGGCGGACAGGCCGGCGATAAGCCGACGGGTAAGGCCGGTTTCGTATTCACCGAGCACCTCCCATGCCGCTTTTATCGAACTGCGGCGGGAGTTTTTCCGCTCGGTCTCAAGGGGCGTTCCCATCGTCTGGCCGAGCCATTCAAAATATTCGACGGTGGCCAGTACGCCCGCAATGCCTTCATGACCCAGCGTGCCGGTTTCGAAGCGGTATGGAAGCGCGTCTGAGGCCGCCCCTGTTTCGGTGGCCATCCGCGCAACATGCTGCCTGCGGCTCGCATCAAGGAGATTGCCGACCTGAAAGTCGGCCTTTCGGTTGTGATGTGACGTCCCTGGTGGCCCGATTCATCCTTTCGACTTGAGACGAATTATCTTTTTTTCTTTCCTGTCGGCTCCTGAACATGTTTTTCCGGAGCCTCTCCCTCGATGCAACTGATCGTGCCGATGATGTTGGGGCCATATTGCACATAGCCCGATTCCGTCGGCGACGAGTGTTGCGCCGTGATCGGCAGGTAGAGATAGCAGACCGTTCCATTGGCCGGGTCACGCCATCGCTGGATGATCGTATCCTGCAGCGGGCCGGCGAACTGCCCTTCAAGCTGCATGCGGGGCAGCTTGGACCAGGGAACCGCCGGCGCCTGTTCGGCCATGGCGAAGGTCGGCAGGCCGACAAGCGTTGCCAGAACAAGAAAGCTCCACCACACGACGGTCGCGCTTTTGTCGGCGCATCGATGACGAGGCACGTCAAACCGGCACAACATGATTTTCTCCGATCGAAATGTTCAATTCAGGGTCCAGGAGGCGCCGGCGGACACGCCGTAGTCGCTTGTCCCCGGGGATGCTTCGAATGAGGCATTGATACGGAACCGGTCGCTGGCGCTGTAGCCGAAGCCGACGGCGATTCCCGACTGGCCCTTGAAATTGCCGAACGCCGCCGAAAGAGATGCCTTCCCGGGCCGCTGGTCGTATTGCAGAGAGGACGCCGCCAGCGCCAGCGCGATGCCGGCGCGCGCCTCGCGCAGATTGTATCCGACCTGCTTCTGGACGCCGGACACCTGCTGCTCGATGCCGGAGGCCACGCTGTCGAGCTGGCCCACATTCACGGCGTCGGTGGGATCGGTTCCGGCCGCCACGTGGGTGATGCGCCTTTGGCTGGAAGCCGAGCCGACGGAAACCGTGTTCGCTTCGTCGGCGACCGATTCATCGCCGAGCGCGACCGAATTGGCCGCGGTCGCATGAGCATTGTGGCCGACTGCGACGGAATCGGCTCCGGCAGCGCTGGCGTCCGGGCCGAGCGCCGTACTGTACTGGGCGGTCGCCACCGAATTGTCGCCATAGGCGGCTCCGCCGTTCGCCGCCTGGGCCAGCGCGCCGACGGCGACGGAGCCCGTGGCCGAGGCGCCCATGCCGATGGCGATGGCGTTGGTTCCGGTGGAGGAGGCGTTCAGGCCGATGGCCAACGCGCCGTCGGCGCTTGCGACCGCATTGCCGCCGACGGCGATCGCCTCGCTGCCCGACGCACTCGCCGGCGCCGCCGTGCTGTTGACCTTGACGTAGGTCGAGCTTCCCGTCTGGATCCCGGTGACGGTGCTGATGAGGCTGGCGATGTCGGCGGTGTTAGCCGCCACCGCCTGGTTGGTGGCGAAGAGCTGCCCGCCGTTCACCGCCTCGGTGCTGGTCGCCGTCACGGCGCCCGCCGCCACGCCCGCAACGCGCCGGTCGCCGGCCGTTCCCGCCACGTCGACCACGTCGCCATCGGTGGTCGCGCCGACGGAGATGGCGCGGGTCGCCTGATCCTGCTGGACCAGGCCGACGCTGCCGTTGCCGATCTGCGTGGCGAGCGCGGCGATGCTGGTCGTGTTGGTGGTGACCTGGCCGTCAAGGGCTCCGAGCGCGCCACCGACATTGTCGTAAGTGCTCCCCTGCACGGAATAGCTCGGCGCTCCCAGCTGGCCGCCGGCGTCCACGCCGGCGCCGCCGCCGAAAGCCGCAGCAATCCGCTGATTGGCGGTGAGCAACTGGCTCCCGATCACTGCGTCGGTGCTGGTCGCGGTCAGCGTCCCCGCCGCGACGCCGGTCAGCACGCGGCTGCCATCGGCGCCGGTGAAATCGACCTCGGTGCCATCGGTTGCCGCTCCGACCTGGATCGGCTGGCCGGAGCCGGCCTGCCGGACCAGGCCGATGCCACCGCTGGTGATCTGCTGCTGCAGGGTGAAGAACTGGCTGCCGTTGACGGCATCCGTGCTTGTCCCGGATATCACGCCGTCGGCAACGTTGACGATCCGACGCTCATTCCCGGCCGTACCCACGGAAACGGTATTGGCGGTGTCGGCGACCGAGCCCTGGCCGAGCGCGACCGAACCCTCGGCGCTTGCCGTGGCGCCCTGTCCGAATGCGGACGCATCGGCGGCGTTGGCGTTGGCCCCCTGACCGATGGCGGTGGCGTTCTCCTGGCCGGCCGCCGTCGATCCGGCCTGCGCGCCCTGGCCGAGCGCCGTCGTACCAGCATTGGCGAGGCCGTTCATCCCGGTGCCGCCGGCAAGCGCGCCCTGGCCGAGCGCCGTGGCGTCCGCTCCGGTGGCCTGGGCGTCGTAGCCGCCGGCGGAGGAATTGGCGCCGGAGGAGACCGGCAGCATGGCGCCGCCCGGATCGTTGGAGATGAAATAGGAAGCGGCCCCGGGAATGGCGGCAATGGCGCCCTGAAGTTGCTCGAGGTTTACCGCGTCGTCATGCTCCGTACCGGCGGCGACGCCGGTGATCTGGCGATTGCCCAGCGCCACCTCGCCGATGGAACTCTGCGGCGCCGCGATCCCGTAGGCGGTATAGTTCGTCAAGGACCCTCGCGCGGCGAGCGTGCCTTCGCCGAGTGCGACATTGGCGCCGGGAACCCCGCCGAGGATAAAGGCGTTCGCGCCGAGCACGAGCGAATTGGCCTCGCCGCTGTCCGCTGAACCTGCTCCAACGACCACCGAATTCGCTCCGGAGGCGCCCGCGCCATATCCCACTGCGATGTCGCGGTCGGTAATCGCCGTTGCCCAGGAACCGACCGCCACGGTGTTGGAGGCAGTCGCGTTTGCGGCGAAACCCACGGCGGTGGCATCAACATTGGTGGATGTACCGAGCCCCGCCACGCCAGCGGTCGAAAAGGCGCCCAGCGCCGTCGATTCCCCGCTGTTGGCCAGAACGCTGGAATTGACGCCATAGCTCGAGCTGTTGCCGGCGCCCGTGTCGACGATGCTTCCCGCGCCGGACGCGGTCGAGAAGTCGCCGAAGGCCCGGCTGTTTTGCCCGAAGGCGCTGCTCGCCAGTCCGGTGGCGTTGCTTGCGTTGCCGACGGCCGTCGTCTGCCCGCTGGACGCGATCGCCCCTTGTCCGACCGCGACGGAGTTGGTGTCGGACGCAGCCGCGCCCTGTCCAAAGGCCGAAGCGGAAGCGGCATTGGCCGTCGCCCCCTGCCCGACTGCCGTCGCGTTTGTCTGGCCGGCAGCCGTCGCTCCGGCCTGCGCGCCGTCGCCGATTGCAAGGGCGTTGGCGTTGCCCAGGGTGTTGCCTTCGGTGCCCCCTGCAGCGGCATTGCGGCCGATGGCGATGTTGGCGACCCCGTCGCCGGCCGAAAAAGCGGAGAGGCCAAGGGCGAGATTCGCACTGTACGCGCCGCCTGCACCGGCAAGGGACCCCAGGGCCAGATTGTTGCTGCCGATGCCGGTGGCCTGGGCGCCGTAGCCATAGGCTGCGTTGGCGGCGCCATTGCCCATGGCCGACGCGGCATAGCCGCTGGCGATATTGGCGCTGCTGTCGCCGAAGGCAGAGGCATAGGCGCCATAGGCGCTGTTATGGCTGGCGTTGCCATGGGCGTCGGCGGATGACCCGTAGGCGCTGTTGTAGCTGCTGTCGCCGCTGGCATTGGAGGCCTCGCCGGTGGCGTCGTTGCTGCTCGACATGCCGAACGATGAGGAATGGAGGCCGGTCGCGATATTGGAGCTGTCATTGCCCCCCGAGACCGCGGACCAGCCGGTGGCGATATTGCCGCTGTTGGAGCCGGCGGAATCGGCATAGCCGCCGAGCGCGACGTTGGTGCCGCCGTCGCCGCGCGCATCCGCGTAGGTGCCGCTCGCGATGTTGTTGCTGCCGGTGCCGCGTGCGCTCGCTTCATAACCCGATGCGGAATTGGCGCTGCCGTCGCCATAAGCGGCGGAAAGGATTCCGATCGCGATATTGTGGCTGATGGCGCCGGTCGCATTGTCCTGGTCGCCGATGGCGACATTGGCGCTGCTGTTGCCGCCGGCAAGCGAACCGGCTCCGATCGCCGTGTTGTAGCTCGCTTCGCCGGAAGCGTCGGAGAGGGCACCGACCGCATTGTTGTAGCTGTAGGCCCCGGACGCGTTGGCGGAGGCCCCGACAGCGGTATTCTCCGCATTGTCGCCATTGGCGTTGGCGGCGACGCCATAAGCCGAATTGTTGGAGTTGCCGCCCGTGGCGGTCGCGTTGGCGCCGCAGGCCGTATTGGCTCCGTGCCCGCCGTCATTGGCTCCGTTGGCGTCCAGGCCGGACGCCTCGATGCATTCGAAGGCGTGCGCCGGCGTTGCCGCGCCGACCAGCATGGCGGGCGTGATTGCCAGCCCGCCGGCGCCGATGAGGGCGGCCGCGAACGCATAGGAGGACGCCGTGGCGAGAAGCCCGGCTTCCGCTCGTCTGGCGATGTTCGACATTTCTCCCGCTGCCCTTGCACCCCGGTTGCCATGCCGCGTGCGGCACGAAGTGGCGGAAGGTTGCGGTTTTCCGGCGCGCGCGAACAGCCATCGTTCGGCTCACGATTCGTTAGCGTTCGCGCAAGGCCGGTGGATGGCCGCTCAGGCCGTGGCCAGGCTCTGGCCGGCGGAGCCGGCCGGCCACCGATAACGCCGCGCCGCCGCGACCGCCGCCGCGACGGGCTGGCTGTGCGCCCGGCCGGCGACCGTCGCCAGACTGATCTGCCGGAATACCTCCGGGTCGACCAGCCGGCGCATTTCGAGGCCGGGCAGGAGCGGCAGGTTCTCGGGCATCACCGCGCAGCCGAGGCCGGCCCGGACCAGAGACTGGATCCAGTCCTCGCGCTCGCCGACATAGCGGATGTTGACGGCGTCGTAGGGCTTTTCGACGCCAAGCCGCGCCAGGTTGGAGGGAAACTCACAATGCAGGCGCTTGACGTAGTCCTCGCCTTCCAGTTCGCGCATCGGCACCGCGTTCATCTGGCCGAAGCGGTGGCCGGGAGCGAAGGAGACGTAGAACGCCTCCCTGAACAGCGGTGTCACGCGGATGCGCTCGTCCGGTTTGGGTGAACTGGTCAGCGCGATATCGATCTCGCCGCCGAGCAACGCCGCTTCCAGTTCCTCGCAATTGGCTTCCCATATGTGCAGTTCGAGATCGGGCGCCTGATGGCGCAATGCGGTGAGGTATCCGGTCAGAACGTCGGCGCCGATCGACGCGAAGATGCCGAACTTCAGCCGCGAGCCGCTGAGCCTGGTATAGTCCTCGGCCTCGCGTCTGGCTGCGTCGGCGGCTTGGCTCACGACGGAAAAATGCTGGAGCATCAGCCGTCCGAGATCGGTCAGGTGGGTCAGGTGCCGCTCGCGCCGGAAAAGCTGTCCGCCAAGCTCCTCCTCCAGTTGCCGGATGCCGCGGCTGAGCGAAGGCACACTGACGCCGCACTGCTCGGCGGCACGGGTGAAGTTCAGCGTCTCCCCCGCCTTGAGGAAGTAGCGTATCTGGTGCATTTCCATGGCGAGCCCGCCCCCGATCGGTCTCAGTCGGATCCGCCAGGATGCTAGCGTATCGACGGACGCCTAACCAGACGCGAACGAGAACGTCTCACGCCGCGGGATTGCCTGGGAGCGGGAATTGGATATGACGGCGCGCCGGTTCCCTACTGGTTACGAGTGATGCAGTATATCGGTCGGCCAAGAGGAGCGCTGGCTCAGCCGTTCGAGGACTGCACCACCGTGTATCGGATCGGGTACTGCGTGCGATAGCTGGTCTCGCCGCAAACCAAGGGCGCGCCGCCTCTGTCTGCCAGTGTATAGTCGCGTACGAGGATAGGGGTGCCTTGGGCGATGCGAAGGATTTTAGCCACGTCCGGCACGGCCGCTACGGCGTTGATGATTCCGTCGACTCGTGCCACCGGTCGCCCAACGCTCATTTCAAGTATATCGTACATTGGACGCTGTCGCAGATCCTCGATCGACATCCGCTCGGCGATCTCGACAGGTATGAAACGGTTTTCCAGCACTGCCGGCGTCCCATCAACGATGCGCAGCCGGCGCATATGGTAAATCTCGCTTTCCGGCGCGACCCGCAACCGTTCAGCGGCCGACTGCTCGGCACTCTCAAGTGAAAAGGCCAGCAATTTGTAATCGATGCGCGCGCCGGCTTCGACGATTTCGTCTTCGAACGAACGGATGCGGGCCGCATCCAGAGTCGTGGGAATCGGTCGTTGGCGCACGAAGGTCCCGCGTCCAGCCTCGCGCGAAACGAGACCTTCGAAGACAAGAAGCTGCATCGCGTGCACCACGGTCGAGCGCGTGGTTTTGAACTGGTCGGCGAGTGCCATTTCTGAGGGAAGACGGTCTCCAGGCCCGTATTCCCCCGAGCCTATGCGTTCACGCAGATGCGTCTGGATACGGGCATAGATTGGCATCGATTCCGTGCCGGAGGTCTCGCGCTTCCTTCGCTGTGCCTCGGATGCGGCCTCGGGCTCACTGTGCCTCGTCACGTTCTTTCCTGTCTTTCCTGTCGTACGACCCCGGCCGTCAATGCTCGGCCCGAGCGCCTGAAAAGGCATTTAACGGCAGCCATCGACAGCCGACGCATATCCGAATTCCACGTCTCGTGCACGGTCCTTGAGACTACGCGCATCGGGCCTGCCGTAGCCACCACCGCCAGCAGAAAGGCAAACAATGCGATCACCACCATCAATCGCAATCTCGCTCTCACGTCCACCCAAAGCTTCGCGTCGACCGTCGCTTCGCAGAATCTCGCAGGCATGGACCTGGCCGGCATGGCCCCCGACAAGACCATAGGGAGCCACTGCCGTACCTGAGCCCGTAAAGATCATCCGCCCGCGGTTCTCGCCATTGTAGCGAATGACAATTCGCCCACCCAAACCGCCTCTGAATTGCCCGTCTCCGCCGGAATCAGGACGCAGCTCATAGGCTTCGACAGTCAGCGGATAGCTCGATTCGGTTCGCTCGATACTAGGCGAAGGGGTGCCGCCGGGGTTGTGGATGCCTCCCAGATTGGGCCAACCATCGCCGGTCGCGAAGGCGCCGGCGCCGCCGCGGTTGAAGAAGGAATGCCAGATGAAAGGAGCCCCTGTCGCATCCTCGCTGGCGATGACAAAGCGGAAGCGCCGGGCAAAGCCGCAAATGGCGTTCTCTGGCAGCGCCTCGGCCATCGCCATCAGGACGGCCTCTATGATCGTCGCTGCCGTCAACGACGTGCAGGCCGCGACCGGCGCCGGCTCGCGGGGGTGAACAAGGCTGCCCTCGCGCGTGACGAGATGAATGGCGTCGGCGCTGCCGTAGTTCAGTGCCTCGGTATCGTCGAGCAGATACAGGAGCGCCACGTTTACCGCGGCTCTGGTGTTGGCGATCGGGCTGTTCAGGAAATTGTCGACCTGATCCGGACAGTCGCTCAAGTCGACTTCGGCCGACTCCGGCGAAAGGCGGATCGTGACCGGCAACTCGATCGTCACGCCCGGCGCGTCACCTTCCAGCAGACCCACGGCTTTGTAGGTGCCCGACCGGCAGCGTGCAAGCAACGCCCGCATGGAGGCTGCGCCTGCGTCGAGGATCGCTTCGGCGCACTGGGCGATCTCGTCTGCGCCATAGCGTGCGATCAATTCTTCCAGCCGACGGGCACCAACCTCCACGGCGGCGATCTGCGCCATCAGGTCCCCCTTCAGGTCGTTCGCCTTGCGTGAGTTCAATCCCAACAGCGCCAGCACGTCCTGCCTGAGCCCCTTCTCATCCACCAGCCGAAGGGGTGGGATGCGCAATCCTTCGTGCCAGATCTCGCGCGCGCCGGGCGAGTAGCCGCCTGCGGAAAGCCCGCCGATGTCGCCCTGATGTGCGCGGATGGAGACCCAGAGTCGTAGGGTTCCCGCCGTGAAGACGGGCTTTGCCATCGTGATGTCGGGCAGGTGGCTGCCGCCGGCGTAGGGATCATTCGCGATCAGAATATCGCTGGGATGGATATCGCCGGCAAATGCATGGGCCATCTCCCGGATCGCCGTCGACATTGCACCCATATGGATCGGCACTCTCTCGGCCTGGGCGACCGTGCGCCCCAGACTGTCGTGGACCACGGCGGAGAAATCCTGATTTTGGTTCAGAATTGGCGAAAAGCAGGTTCTGGTCATGGTCTCGACCATCTCCTCGGCGATCGCCTGCAATTTATGGCGGACCACCGACAGGGTGAGGGGGTCGACTACGGAACTGGCCATCGCGCACTCTCTCTCGGGCTGGTTTTCGCTGATACCTCCAAGCTCTCGGCCGGACGGGTGATGTGCAGGCAGCCCCAGGCGTCGACCTCAACCGTATCTCCGTCGTGGAGCAGGATGGTGGTGGATTCCGATTCGAGGAGTGCCGCTCCCGCGATTCTCGCGCCGGCACCCAATTCCTCGACCTTGTAGAGTGAAACCTCACGCCAGCCGCCTCCCGTGCCGCCGAGATATATCGCGCGACTGTGGCGTGACCTCGCCTGCCCCTCCTGTGGGTCGAGCCGGGGCAATTCCATACCTGGTAGTTGTCCGAAGGCGGCTGCGCGCAACGTTTCGACTACGCAGAGTTCGCCGGGGTGGTGATGGCCGTACCGGGCATCATAGGTGGAAACGAAGGCGGTGGCGAGCCGGGCGGTGACCTCTTCCGGCAGCCAGTCCGGATCGACTTGAACCGGCAGTGTGTGGATCTGTCTTGCATAGCGGCAGTCCGCGATGAGTCGAATAGTGATCCCGTTCCGCGAGAAGCCCTGCATTTCGAGCGACCGCCGACCCTCGACGGCAAGTTCCTCGCAAAGCTCGGCTAGGCCTGACAGGTCCCCGACCGCGCGGCCGATCGCGCGTTGAGCATCTTGGCGCAGATCGGCGCTGAGAAAACCAAGCGCGGAAAGCACGGAGGCCTGGCGCGGGATGACCGTACGCGGCATGCCGATCTCGCGCGCGACCGCTGCCGCATGAAGGCCGCCGGCCCCCCCAAAGGACAACAGCAGATGGTCGCGCGGATCGGAGCCACGACGTACCGTGGCGAGACGCACTCCCTCGGTGATACGACTCGTGGCGAGGCGATGGATTGCGAGTGCGGCGGTTTCGACATCGAGCCCGAGCGGAGCGGCGACATGTTCTTCCAGCGCGGCTACGGCTGACGACCGTGAAAGGGCCAGTTCGCCACTCAGAAGTCCCTGCGGCGATATATATCCGAGGACAAGATTGGCATCGGTCAGTGTCGGCAGCGTTCCGCCGCGGTCGAAGCACGCCGGCCCCGGATCCGCGCCGGCGCTTTGTGGCCCCAGGTCGAGGATGCCACCTGTCCTGACCCGGGCAATGCTGCCGCCTCCAAGGGCCAACGGATTCACTTCGATCGCCGGCACGGCGATCTTCGTGTCGAGCAGCACCTTTGTCTGCGTCTCGACCGGGATGCCGTCTTCGATGATGCATATATCGGTGCTGGTTCCGCCCGTGTCGAACGTGATGGCCCGGCTCTCACCCAGTTCGCCTAAGATCGCCACGGCGGCCAGTGCGCCGCCCGCCGGCCCGCTGGTGACTGCGTTTACGGCGCGCTGGGCGGCCTTTGCCGCCAAGACGACCCCTCCGTTCGATTGCATGATCATCAGCGGACTGGCGACGCCTTCATCCGCCAGCCGATCCGAAAGCCGCCCGAGATAGCTGTCGAGCCCTGGGCCGACATAGGCGTTGGCGACCGAACTGGAAAGGCGGTCATATTCTCCCTCGCGCGGCAGGATCTGGTGCGAGAGCGTCACGAAGGGCGACCAGCCGATCTCGGAAATGGTCTCGGCAACGCGCAACTCGTGTGTAGGGTTGCGGTGAGAATGGAGAAAACACACGACCACCGCTTCGATATCCGCCGCACGCAGTTCGGCGATCGCGGCCTCCACCGCATCGCGGTCGAGCGGCGTTTCAATGCTGCCGTCGGCGCGGATGCGTTCAGGCACTTCCAGACGAAGCGACCGTGGGATCAAAGGAGCGGGGAATGGCTCGCGCAGCCTGTAGCGGTTGGCCTTGGTGCCCTCGCGCAACTCCAGAAGGTCCCGGAAGCCTTCGGTGGTGATCAGTCCGACCCGCGCGCCGCTGCGTTGGACGAGGATATTGGTGGCGACCGTGGTGCCGTGGATGAGCAGATCGGTTCTCTTAAGCAGATCCGTGAGATCGAGCCCGAATCGGAGGGCCAGCCGGGAGAGGCCGGTCATGACGCCGAGACCTGGGTCAGCCGGAGTCGAAGGCGTTTTTACATATCGCAGCCCGAACTGATGATCGAGGCCGACGAGATCGGTAAAGGTCCCCCCGACATCAACGCCGATGCGCATGGCACCCCCTTCCGCTAAGATGACTAGTCATTATGCTATCTAGCGAAGCGTAGCCGCCCGATCAACAAGCTTTCCTTCGTGTCTGAAAGATTGTTGTTGACTTAAATGACTAGTCCTATAGCGTGAGGCTGACCGTGCTGGCTTGCGCGACGGTCTACCTAAGCCGGTCTCTGTGAAGCCAATTCGCTTTTGGGAGGTTGTGGTTACGCAAAGGCCGGTAAGCCCGACGATGGGAGCTGGTCTGGGTCGCATCCGGAGGGAAGAGATCGGATTTCCGTGCGAGCACGGGAGGGTAGTCCGGGCGGAACGTCTTCTTGAAGTGGCGAGCGCTGGCACGTTTGGACTGGAAGAATTCGGAAGAGGCGCAAACAGGTGATTGAATCGGATTGGTCAGATATTGCCGCTGCTGTCGACAATGAAGTCGATTCCGGCTTGTCGGACCTTTTGGGCGCCATCGCGATCCCTTCTGTCGTCGCCGGAGGGCCCGAAGGCATCGCCGCTTCCGCCGACTATCTGAAATCGCTTCTTTCGAATGAGGGCTGGCAGGCTGAAATCATCCCGATCGGCGAAAGTCGCGCTGTGCTTGCCGAAACCGGAAGGGCGGATGGACGCTGCCTGCTCCTCTACGGCCACCACGACGTGCAGGTGCCCGAGCCTCTGGATGCGTGGCAAACGCCACCCTTCGCGCCCGAGATTCGCGACGGCCGCATCTGGGGACGCGGCGCCGCCGACAACAAGGGTCAGTTCTTCTGCCACATATTCGCCGTCCGAGTCCTCCGCCGGCTGCTGGGCGAGGTGCCATTGCGGCTGAAGCTGCTTCTTGATGGTGAGGAAGAGGTAGGCAATCCCGGATTGGAGGACATGGTCGCCCGGCTTGAGCCCCGTCTGCGGGGCGCAGAATTCGTCTTCACCATGGACGGACCGGAACATCCCGATGGCACGCCGCGCATCGTCTTCGGATTTCGCGGCGGCTTTACCCTGCGACTGACGCTCCGCTTGATGGACGAAGACCAGCATTCCGGCCATTGGGGCAATCTCGCGCCTGACGCCGCCTTGCGCCTGTCGCGCCTGCTTTCCGGCCTGGTCGCCCCGGACGGACGAGTCACGGCACCGGGCTTCTACGATGGTATCGTCCCGCCTGGACCGGCCGAGGCGATCGAGATGGAGCGCATTCCCTTCGACCCGGTCGCGATGGCGGCCGCCCTCGGCGCAGACGCGCTGGCCGGTCCGCAAGATGCCTCGCCGCTGGAGCGGATGATGTATCTCCCCTCATTGTCCGTGACTGGCATCGCGTCGGGCTATGTCGGCACCGGCAGTCAGCACCGCAACTCGATTTGCGCGGAGGCGCGCGCGCAGATCGACGTACGCAGCGTCGCTGGCCAGGACAACGAGACAATGGTCGCAGGCATCACCGCATACCTGACGGCGATCGAACCACGTTTGAAGATCGAATTACTGGCCCGCAAATATGCATCTTCAACGCCGATCGACACCCCGGTGGCGCAAACCGTCATCGGTGCATTCGAGCGCGGCTTCGGCAAGCGGCCAATCCTGTTACCGCGCAGCGGCGGCTCGGCTCCCGACGTGCTTTTCACCCGTGCGCTCGGAATCCCCTCGCTCTGGAGCCACATCGCCAATGCGGACATGCGGGCTCATGCGCCAAACGAGAACATGCGGATCGATCGTATCAAAGCGGGCAGCCGGACCGTGGCGGCCCTGCTCCTGGATATGGCCGGGCTGCTCGCCCCTGCTCAGCGAGGTGTGGCGTGAGCGGCTTTCGCGTCAGCGTGGATATAGGCGGGACCTTCACGGACATCGTGATCGTCGCTCCCGACGGCACGATTCATACCCGCAAGGTTCTGTCGACGCCGGAAGATTACAGCCGCGCCATCGAAGAGGGGCTGATCCGGCTGCTTGAGGAAACCGGAGTTGCCCCCGGCAAGATCGGACAATTCGCGCATGGCACGACGGTCGCGACCAATGCGATCATCGAACGCAAGGGCGCACGTGTTGCGCTGGTCACGACGAAGGGTTTTCGCGACGTCCTCGAGCTTGGCCGCTTCCGCTCGCCCCGTCTCTACGACCTCAGTTTCCGCAAGCCCGAGCCGTTGGTCGAACGTCGGCTGCGGTTCGAATTGCGCGAGCGCATATCCGCCAGCGGCGCCGTATTGACCTCCCTGGATCATGCCGAGTTGGGTGTGCTTGCCGCCAAACTGAAGGCCGAGGCTGTGGAAGCGGTAGCTATCTGTTTCCTCAATTCATACGTCAACGACGTTCATGAGATTGCGGTGCGCGACTATCTGGCTGCCGCGATGCCTGAGGTAGACATCACCGCTTCGGTCGATCTTTTGCCCCAGATCGGCGAATATGAGCGTACCTCCACCACGGTGGTAAACGCTTATCTGATACCGACCATACGGCGATATATCGAGGCGCTGAACGGGCGGTTGTCTAGTATGGGCATCCGCTCGCCGCTGGCGATCATGCAGTCGGGCGGAAATCTTCTTTCCGGGCGCCTTGCCGCGGGGCAGCCCGTGCGCATCATCGAATCCGGCCCGGCGGCGGGCGTCGTCGGAGCGGCGGAGATTTCGCGGCGTTTGCAAGGCGATAGCCTGCTGCTGCTCGACATCGGCGGCACAACCGCCAAGGCGGCGATCATCCAGGGCGGGTTGCCGGGGCAAACTTCCGAGACGGAGGTGGGCGGCGGCGCGGTCTTGGGCCACCGGCTGACGCAGGGAGCAGGCTATGTCGTGCAGGTTCCGACGATCGATCTCGCCGAAGTTGGAGCCGGCGGTGGCAGCATTGCCAGGGTCAATGCCGCCGGAGGGATCGAGGTCGGGCCGAGCAGTGCCGGCGCCATGCCCGGACCAGCCTGCTACAACCAGGGCGGGACCAAAGCGACCGTCACCGATGCCAACCTGCTGCTCGGCTATCTCAGTCCGGACACCTTGGTCGGCGGCGATCTCGCCCTGTCGCCGGATCTGGCCGAGGCCGCCATCGGTGAATTGGCGCGCAAGCTGAACATGTCCCTCACCGATACCGCCTATGGTATCCATCTGATCGCCAATGCCACCATGATGCGAGCGCTCGTCGGCATCTCGTCCGAACGGGGGCTGGATCCTGCGGCTTTCACGCTTTTCGCCATTGGCGGTAACGGCAGCATCCACGGGCCCAAGCTTGCCGAGGATCTGGGGATCCGTCGTATCGTCGTGCCGCCGGCCGCCGGCGTATTTTCGGCTTTGGGCATGCTGCTCGCCAAGACCGAGCATCAACTGGTTGCAGGTTTCTATCGCCCGCTCGCCGGCGCGACAACGCAGGCTCTCAATAACGAGACCGCGTCACTGCTGGGACGTGTCACCGAGCTTCTCGTCGAGGAGGGTTATACCGATCCCGCTCGCAGAGCCCTCAGACTGGAAGTCGAGGCGAAATATTCCGGCCAGACCGCGACGCTGTCGATACCGGTTGCCGGAACGGCCTGGGACGAATGCGTGCGCGCAAGGCTCAAGGCCGATTTTGATGCCGCTCATCGTGATCTCTACAACTATGCTTCCGAATTCGAGCCGCTACAGCTCGTGGCCTTGAAGGTGTCAGGGCGCGGTCTTGGCGATGAGCCGGGCACCACACCGTTACGCCGCAGCCGGGAACGCACTGTTTCCGGTACTCGATCCGCCTATTTCGGAGCCGAAATGGGCTGGAGGGAAGCCAGGCTATTCGGGGCCGTGGACCTCCGGGAAGGGCCGGTAGCCGGGCCTGCCATCATGGAAGAATACGACACGACCATCATTGTTCGGCCCGGGGTGATCGCCAGTCGTGACGCATTGGACAATGTGATCCTGGAGAGGGAGGAGGCCTGATGGCTATCGATCCCGTCCGCCGTGAGCTGATCAAGAACGCGCTCATCACCATCGCCGACAATATGATTATGCAAGTGGTGCGCACCTCGCGTTCCACCGTGGTGAAGAACTCACTCGACTTCTCGGCGTCGATTTGTGATGCGCAAGGCAATACGGTGGCGCAAGGCCTTGCACTGCCGGGTCACTTGGGCGCGACGATGCCGGCTCTGGCGGCATGCCTCCGCCTGTATGAGGGGCGCCTGCGGCCAGGGGATATCCTTGCCAACAACGATCCCTATTCCGGGGCCAGCCACCTCAACGACATTTTCATGTTCGCGCCAGTCTTTTCCGGGGGGCGGGTGATCGCCTACCTGAGCCTGGTCATCCATCATACCGACATGGGTGGCCGGGTCCCCGGCGGCAATGCGACCGACAGCACGGAAATATATCAGGAAGGGCTGCGTCTTCCGCCGCTGCTGTTCCACGAGGCGGGCGTGCCGAACGAGACAGCATTCCGCATTCTTGAGGCGAATGTGAGGATGCCCGAGCGTATGCTCGGGGACATCCGGGCCCAGATCGCCGCGCTGACGGCCGGCGTGGCAGCTTTCGAGATGCTGCTGGCCGAGCAGGGAGCCTCGGTGATCGAAACCTATATGGCCGATCTGATCGCCTATGCCGAGGCGCTGACCAGAGCCTCGATTGCCGCCCTTCCAGATGGTACGGCCACCTTCGTCGACTACAATGACGACGATGGCACCGGAGGCGATCCGGTGCGGCTCAAGGTCAGGCTGACGATCCGAGGCGACGAGATCGAGGCAGACTTTACCGGGACTTCGCCGCAGACCAGCGGTGCGACCAATCCGAATTTCTGGTTCACCGCCTCCCTCACTTATGCCGCGCTGCGCACCATCATGCCGATGGATCTGCCGACAAATGCCGGCTTCTATCGTCCGATCCGGCTTATCGTGCCCGAGGGGTCGTTCCTGAACCCACGGTTTCCCGCTCCGGTAGGGGCCCGTGGGCAGTCTGGCTACCGTTTGCGGTCCCTGGTGCTCGGTGCCTTGGCGCAACTGGTGCCCGGCCGTATTCCGGCCTGCACAGGTGGGTCGGAATTTTCGATCGTCATCGCTGGTCGGGACCCTGCCGACGAGCCGTTCTTGATGCTCGAATATCATAACGTCACCGGCCACGGCGGCGGACCGGCCACAGACGGGCAGGATGCCGGGCCGTTTTGCCTGGGCAATCTGGCCAACGTTCCGGTCGAGGTACAGGAGGCGGAGAACCCCGTCCTGATCGAGGAATACGCCTTCATTCCAGACAGTGCAGGCCCGGGCGAGTTCCGGGGCTCGCTGGGCATTGCGCGCCAGTATCGGCTGTTGGACGGGGAGGCGCTGCTGCAAGTCCGGTCGGATCGGCAGAAATTTCCGCCCTACGGACTGTTTGGCGGCGATGCAGGAGGCCCGGGCCGAACCTTCCTTGCGCCGGCGGGCGGGCAACTGGAGCCGATTCCGGCCAAGGTGATCCGCCAAATCAGTGCAGGTGAGGTCTATCGCGTGGAGATGCCCGGTTCTGGCGGCTACGGCCCAGCCGTTCGTCGTGATCCCGCCCGGGTGGCGGAGGATGTTCGCCAAGGTAAGTTGAGCATCGCGCATGCCGCCCGGCACTACGGTGTCTGCTGCGATGCCGGAGGCAAAGTGGATGCCGAGGCCACACGCCGGCTGCGCGCCGCGATGGCCGAGACCACAGAGGAGGCGTGATGGCTATCTTCCGTCCCGCCCGTCCCAACGATCCTCTCGACCATGTCGAGACCCCGGCGTTGCTGCTCGATCTCGATGCCCTCGAGGCCAATCTGGCTCAGATGGCCCTGTCAGTGGAGGGGACAGGCATCGCCCTGCGACCCCATGCAAAGACGCATAAATGCGCGGCGATTGGCCGGCGCCAGATCGCAGCGGGCGCAGTCGGCCTCTGTGTCCAGAAAGTGGGCGAAGCCGAGGCGCTGATGCATGCCGGCATCACGGATATCCGCGTCACCAATCAGGTGGTCGATCCGCGCAAGATCGCGAGGCTGTGCGCCCTGGCCGAACTGGGGCGGATATCGGTTTGTGCCGACAGCCTCGAACAGCTTCCGCTTCTGGATGCGGCAGCACGCGATGCGCGCATCCGTTTGCCGGTGCTGGTCGAGATCGACGTCGGCTCGGGCCGCTGCGGTACGCGGCCTGGGGTCCCCGCTGCCGAACTGGCTACTGCCATCGCGGGGAGCAGGCATCTCGCTTTCGAAGGGATCCAAGCCTATCACGGCAGGGCGCAGCATCTTCGTCATGCCTCGGAACGACAGGAGGCCGTCGATGGAGCCGTCGAGGCCTGCCGCCGGACTCTCGACGCCTTGGCTGTTCGGGGCATCGATTGCCCCGTCGTCACCGGCGCCGGCACCGGCACCTATCCGCTCGAAGCGGCTTCGGGCGTTTACACCGAGATCCAGCCGGGCAGCTACTGTGTGATGGATCTGGACTATGGCGCCGATCTCGACGCCGAGGGATGTCGTTACGACGAAGGGGGATCGCCATTCAGACAGGCGATGCATGTCCTTACGACGGTTATCAGCCGACCGCTGCCAGACCTTATGGTCACCGATGTCGGCCACAAAGGAGTGGCTGTCGACCGCGGCCTTCCCGCCGTCGCCGGGCGACCAGACCTCATCTGTACCGGCGCCTCGGACGAGCACCTCAAATTCACCTGCACCGATCCGGCCTCGGCACCACGGATCGGTGAGCGATTGGCATTGGTGCCGGGCCATTGCGATCCGACGGTCGACCGGCACGCACATTTCGTCTGCATCCGGAACGGCGTCGTTCGCGCACTTTGGCCGATCGAGGCAAAGGGAGCGTTCCACTAACGGGTTCTCTCGATCTGAACTCGAACGACCAGGAAATTACCAAAACCACTAACAGGGGAATCCAGACAGATGAGAAACCGCAGCCTGACAGCCCTCCTTTTCGGAGCGATCCTGACCATTCAACCATTGAGCGCCTACGCCGAAGATCTGGTGATGGCCGTCAAGGCGGGCGCCGATACGGCCGACCCGCAATATTCCTCCCTATCACCCACGATCTCGGAGATGCGCAACATCTACGAGACGCTGATTGCCGGAGATGCCAAGCAGAACCCGACGCCGGCACTCGCCGAATCCTGGAAAGCGGTCAACGATACCACTTGGGAGTTTCACCTGCGCCACGGCGTGAAATGGCACAACGGCCAGGATTTCTCCGCGAAGGACGTGAAATTTTCTCTCGACCGGGTACCGCAGGCAGCCGGGCCGGCCAGTTATCTGATGTACACCCGCGATATTCAGAAGGTCGAGATCGTCGACGACTACACGATCCGCATTACTACCCCGCACCCGGCGGCGAATCTGCCAAGCTCTATTGGTCGTATATTTATCGTGAACGCCGATGTCGTGGGCAAACTGAAGGGAGCCGAGCTCAACGATCCCGCGAAAGCGATCGGTACGGGTCCCTACAAGTTCGTTTCCTGGACCGCGAATGACAAGATGGAGCTGACCCGCTTCGACGACTATTGGGGCGGCAAGGCTCCGTGGAAAAACGTCACCATTCGCGAGATACCGAACGACTCGGCGCGGATGTCGGCACTGCTTGCAGGCGATGTCGACTTCGTCAACCAGGTACAGCCGGCCGATGTCGGGATGCTCGAAAAACGCAAGGGCATCAAGGTCTTCTCCGGGCCATCCGCCTTCAATTTCCTGCTCTTCACGGACATGCGGAAGACTTCACCCAAGGTAACCGACAAGGCGGGGAAACCGCTCGATACCAACCCATTTCTGAAGCCCGAAGTGAGACAGGCGATCTCTGAATCGATTGATCGTCAGCTTCTGGTCGACCGCCTTATGGATGGACAGGGCAGCGTCGCGACCCAGGCAGTGCCAGAAGGAATCATCGGCTACAATCCATCGATCCCCAAGCCGGTCTACGATCCCGCGCATGCGAAGGAGCTGCTGGCCAAGGCCGGCTATCCTGATGGTTTCGGTGTCGAGCTGACCTGTACCTCGGACCGGTTGCCCAACGACGGCCGCATCTGCGAAGGTCTGGGCCAGTTTCTGACGCGCATCGGTATTGCCGTGAAGGTCAATGCGATTCCGCGGTCCGTCTTCTTCTCGAAGCGTGCGGCAGGCGATTTCAGCCTCTTCATGCACGGCTGGGGCACGGTGACGGGCGAGACCTCCCAGGTTCTGGAGCCGCTCCTGCACACCAACGATCGCGCCGCCGGCGCGGGTTCGTGGAACGTCTACGGCTATTCAAATCCGAAAATGGACGCGGACGTAGACGGGGCAAACCAGCAGATCGATCCGGCAAAGCGTAAGGCGATGCTGGAAGACGCGATGAAGCTGGTGGTGAGCGACCGAGCGATGATCCCGCTGGTCAACATCAACACCATCACGGCAGCGCGCTCGGACAAGATTTCGGACTTCACGCCGCGCCTGGATGAAGACACCCTGCCGTGGTTCATCAAGCCAGCTAAATGAGTTTGAGCGCCTGATCAGGCACCTTTTGCGCCATCCGTGATACTTGCCCTGGCCGCCCGCGCGGCCCGGGCACATTCGAAGGAGCCCATAATGTTCTCCGATCCTGTCGCGAAGGAGATCCTCGGCGCACTGTCGGCCGAGCGGGTGCGGCGCACCGTCGAGACAATCACGGAGAACATACCCACCCGTCTTGCCGGTTCGGAAAACGGCCGCCGAATGGCGGAGTTCACTGCCCGTGTTCTCACCGAAGTAGGCGCAGCGGGTCGCGTGGTGAATTTGCCCGGTCTCGTCAGTTTCCCGGGCGAGGGGCGACTGAAATTGGATGGAGAAATCTTCACCGGCAGTACGCTCGGCCAATCGGCACCGAGTATCCCGGGCGGTACGGCGGGCCGCCTCGTCGATGTCGGACCAGGCGACGCCAGGGCTCTGGCCGAAGCAGCACGTCGCCTCGGCCAAGAGGATCTTACTGGTTGCCTCTTGCTTTCCGACCTCGCCAGTCACCCTCCGCGCCAGGAAAAGCTGCGCCTGGCGCAGGCTGCTGGTGCAGTGGGCTGCGTCATGATGAATTTCGGCCCCGACGACGGCACGGCGATACCCTTCGGTTCGGTCAAGGCTGCCTGGGGCAATCCCGAAGCCGGAAACTATGCCGCCGAGGTGCCGTCCATTCCGGCGATCGGGCTGTCGCGACGCGACGGAACGGCGCTCAGGGTGCAACTCGCATCGAACGCGCCGGAGGGCCGGATCGAGGCCGAGGTCGAGAACGACTGGCGTGAGATCCAAATTACCCTGGGTGAAATCGCCAGCGGACAGGCGAGCGAATTCGTGCTGGTCGGCGGCCATCAGGACAGCTGGTTCGGCCCGCAGGCCACCGACAATGCGGCCGGGACCGCCTGCATCCTCGAGATTGCACGTGTCTTTGCGCCCCATTCCGACCGGCTGCTTCGCGGGCTCGTATTCGGCTGTTGGCAGGGCCATGAGACCGGAACGATGATCGGTTCCTCTTGGATCGCGGATCAGGAATGGGATCGACTTTCGCGCGGGGCGGTGGCCTACCTCCAGATCGATGAACCGGGCTGTGTCGGGACGACACGTTGGGACGTCTCCTCAAATGCCGAGTTGCGTGCATTTCACGAGGAAATCGAGGATGAATTGCTGGACGGCAGAGCAAGGATCTGGCGGAAGGCAGCAAAGATGGGGGATGCCTCATTCCTTGGCTTGGGCATCCCGATGATTGCCGCCCAAGGCGGCTTCACGGACGAGGAGATCGCCAAGGCGGGCTCGCGAGGGTGGTGGCACCATTCAGTGCACAATACCATTGACAAGCTCGACTGGGACGAAGTCGCGCTGCATTTGCGGCTCTATGCCGGCTACCTATGGCGGCTTTGCACGGTGCCTATTCTTCCTTACCGGTTTGCTCCCGCCGCCGCGGCTCTGACGGAGGCGATCGATACCTTGCCCGACGCCCCGATGGGTATCGACACTCGACGGCTGGGCCAGGCTGCTTGGCACCTCGCCGGACTGCTCGGCCGGGTCGACGCGCGTTTGGCAGCCGTCGGAAAAAGTGCCGCGGTCGCGGACAATCGCGCGGCGAAAATAAATGACCTTGTGCGGCACATCGCGCGCGAACTGGTTCCGCTCTCAACGACGGTTGCCGGTCGCTATGGGCAGGATCCTTACGGCTATTCGCCACTAGCGGCCCCGATCCCTGCGATCGCGGGACTCGCGGAGCTGGAGGCTATTGCCGAAGGAGAGCCGCGCTTGCTGGCGCTGACCCGATTGCGCAGGGCGCGCAACCGCGTCGCCGACGCAGTGAGCGAGGCTGCCTTCTTCGCAGAACTTCTGCTTGGAGAACTCGATTGACCGTTCGCAATATGACTGCTTCGGAGGCTGCCGCCCGGGTCGCGAACGATCTCGCCGCCCGCCGCGACGAAATCCTTGAGTGCATCGCCGCCTTCGTACGTATTCCCAGCATCTCTGCAATCTCGCCGACATCGCCGGCGATGCATCAGGCGCTCGACTTTCTGCGCGACAGGATCGCTGGCTCCGATCTCGGCAACGTCCAGCTTCTCTCGGCCGGCTCGGGGCACCCGACCTTCTACGCCGACTGGCTAGGCGCGCCCGGTGCGCCCACGATCATGATCTATGGCCATTACGATGTTCAGCCCGCCCATAGGGACGACGGGTGGCTCTCAGATCCCTTCATGCCGGAGATCCGCGACGATCGAATCTACGGCCGCGGCACCTCGGACGTGAAGGGCAGTACGATAATCGCATTCGAGACGGTGTTGGCGTGGCTGCGCGTTGCCGATGGATGTCCCGTCAACGTAAAGCTGTTCATCGAAGGCGAGGAAGAAATCGGCAGCCCGAGCCTGCCGACGATCGTTCAGCAGAACCGCGGGCTGTTGGCGGCGGACGCCGTGCTGTCGGCCGACGGCGGGCGGGCACTGCCGGGTTTCCCTTCGCTCTATGTCGGCGCGCGCGGACTTGCCAGCCTCGAATTGACGCTGACCACGGCGTCAAGCGATCTGCATTCCGGTCGCTTCGGCGGTGCGACGCGCAATGCCATCGCGGAGATGGCGCGCCTGGTCAGCTCGCTCCACCATGCCGACGGCTCGATCGCAGTCGCGGGTTTCGAGGACGACATGACTCCGATTTCTCCCGACGATATCAAACAGGCTACCGCCTTCCCCTTCGACGCGGCGGAGCACTACGCGGGTTTCCATGGCGTGGAAGGCGGAGACCCCGCACGCACCCCTTGGGAGCGGATGACACTCTACCCCACCATCGAGCCAAACGGGATCTGGGGTGGCTATACCGGTCTCGGAGTCAAGACGGTGATCCCCGCGATGGCGCACGCCAAGCTGACGATGCGCCTCGTTGCCGGGCAGGATCCGGCCCGGGCGAGAGCCCGTGTAGAGACGCATCTGCGCGCTCTATTGCCGGAAGGCGTCAGGCTCGAGGTCAGCCACGGTGGTGACGCCCGCGCATTTTCGCTTCGCCTGGATCATCCGCTCCTCCTTGCGGCGGAGGAGGTCGTCACGCTTCGTCGCGGCCGTCCGCCGCTTCGCGTGCGCAGCGGTGGCACCGTTCCCTTCACACAGATCTTTCAGGAGGTGCTTGGCATCGATACGCTCATGTTCGGCTTGGCTACGGGCGACGAGAATGCGCATGCTCCCAATGAATTCTTCCGGCTGGAAGCGCTGGATGAAGGCCTTGCCACATGGCCGGCGCTGCTGGCGAAAGTAGGCCAGCTGTCTGCGGAAGCCTTCTGAGCCGATGCGGAGCCGATCCCGCTCTACATCGAGGACGCGCCCATGCTGGGCTGGCTGATCCGTCGCGTACTACAGGCCGCTTTGCTGGTGCTGGCAACCACGGTGATCGTATTCATCGGATTGCATTTCGTCGGGAACCCGATCGATATCCTCGTCTCGCCCCAGGCCGATTCCGTCGAGCGCCTCCGTCTAACCAAGGCTCTCGGCCTCGATCTGCCGCTCTGGCGCCAGTATCTGCGCTTTCTTGATGGCGTCGCTGCCGGGGATTTCGGAATCAGCTTCGTATACGGCCAACCCGCCTTGAGACTGATCCTGGAGAGAATGCCCGCGACCTTCGAACTGGCTGGGGCCGCGATGGTGATTGCCGTTGGCTTCGGCATACCCTTGGGCCTTTATGCCGGTCTGAGACCTGAAAGCCCCGCGAGCCGCCTGGTGATGGGTGCGAGCTTGTTCGGATTCTCGCTGCCGGCCTTCTGGGTGGGGCTGATGCTGATTTTCTGTTTTGCTGTGCGCCTCGGTTGGCTTCCCAGTTCTGGCCGTGGCGCCACGGTGAGCATTTTGGGAGTGCGATGGTCATTCCTCACCCTCGACGGGCTGAGGCACCTGATTTTGCCTGCCCTCAACCTGGCGTTGTTCGAGATTTCGCTCGTGATCCGGCTGACCCGCGCCGGCGTGCGCGAAGTGTTGCCGCAGACCTTCGTGCTCTTCGCTCATGCTAAGGGACTGAGCGACACACGCGTGATCTTCGTCCATGTTCTGAAGAACATCCTGATACCGGTGATCACCGTCGTGGGAATGGAGTTCGGCTCGCTCATAGCGTTTGCGGTCGTCACCGAGAGTGTTTTCGCTTGGCCCGGAATGGGAAAGCTGATCATCGACTCGATCAACCTTCTCGATCGTCCCGTGATTGTCGCGTACCTCGCCTGCATGGTGGTGATTTTCATCCTCATCAACCTGATCGTCGACATACTTTACATGGTGCTCGACCCGCGGGTGCGGAAATGAGCGCAAAGCCGTCCAAAGCCAACGACAAGACATTTCGCCGCCCCGGCCCCATGCTGACATTGGTTCGGAGTTTCTGCCGCTCGTGGTCGGCACGAGCCTGCCTTGCTGTAATGTCCGTGATTGTGCTGGCCGCGGTTTTCGCACCCTGGATCGCTCCGCAGAATCCCTATGACCTGGCTCAGATCAGCATGCTCGACGCAATGCTGCCGCCAGGGTCGCGGTCCATGTCCGGGATGATCTATTGGCTGGGCACAGACGGGCAGGGACGGGATTTGCTGTCCGCGATCATCTACGGGCTTGGCATCTCTTTGGAAGTTGGAGTGCTGACGGCTATCTTCGCCGGGATCGTCGGCATCACGCTCGGGCTTCTCGCGGCCTATCGTGGCGGCTGGGTCGATGCCGCGATCATGCGCCTTGTGGATCTGCAATTCTCTTTTCCTGCAATCCTCGTGGCATTGATGCTGTTGGCCTTTATGGGCAAGGGCATCGGCAACGTCGTGGTAGCGCTGGTGGTCGTGGAATGGGCCACCTACGCGCGCACCGCCCGCGCCGCAGCCCTGGTCGAACGGTCGAAGGAATACATCGAAGCCGCCATCTGCCTCGCCATCCCGGTACACCGGATCGTTTACCGGCATCTCCTGCCCAACTGCCTTCCTTCACTGATCGTGATCGCCACGATCCAGATCGGTCGCGCGATCGCACTGGAAGCGACACTGTCCTTCCTGGGCATCGGCGTGCCTGTCACGGAACCCAGCCTGGGGCTGCTGATTTCGAACGGATCGAACTACATGCTTGCGGGAAAACTATGGGTCAGCTTCTGGCCTGGCGTCGCGCTGTTGGTCACCGTAGTCACGATCAACCTGATCGGCGACCGGCTGCGCGACGTACTGAACCCGAGGAGCCTGTGATGCACACCGCTCCTGCCGCTGCGCGTCTCGTGCCAGTGCTTACTGTCGAAGACTTGACCACTGTCTTCCCCACGCCGCGAGGCCTTGTGAAGGCGGTGGATGGGCTGTCGTTCAGTGTGGGCGCTGGTCGGGTGATGGGACTGGTAGGCGAAAGCGGATCGGGCAAGTCGGTGACCGGCTACTCGATCATGGGCCTGGTGGAGCCGCCTGGCCACATCGCCGGAGGAAGAATTCTCTTCGCCGGACGCGACCTGGTGCGCCAGTCAAGGACCGAGATGCGCTCCTTGCGCGGGCGCGCCATCGCCATGATCTTCCAGGACCCGGCAATGACGCTGAATCCCGTCTTGCGCATATCAACCCAGATGGTCGAGGCGATACGCGCCCATGAGAAGATCCCACGCGCCGAAGCTTGGAAACGTAGCCGTGACGCACTGGGACTCGTCGGCATTCCCAGTCCTGACGAGCGCATGTCGGCCTATCCGCACGAGTTCTCCGGTGGAATGCGGCAGCGTGTCGCTATCGCCATCGCGCTTCTCCATAGGCCATCGCTGATCATCGCCGACGAACCCACG
This sequence comes from Rhizobiales bacterium 65-79, assembly GCA_001896885.1. Taxonomy (GTDB): domain Bacteria; phylum Pseudomonadota; class Alphaproteobacteria; order Rhizobiales; family Rhizobiaceae; genus Mesorhizobium_L. The sequence goes on from MKRJ01000013.1 coordinate 304,854, forward strand.
ACGGCATTGGATGTAACGATCCAGTCGCAGATCCTTGCCCGGATGCAGCTCCTCATGAAGCAATACGACATGGCCATGATCTGGATATCGCATGATTTGTCCGTCGTCTCGCGCCTCTGTGACGACATAGCGGTCATGTATGCTGGTCGTCTGGTCGAGACAGGGCTGGCGGATCGCGTCATTGCCCACCCGCGACATCCCTACACCCGCGGTCTTATCGACTCGCTGCCCAGCCGTGCGCGGCGGGGCGAGCGGCTGCGGCAGATCGAGGGCATGATGCCCGAGCCTCTCGACCTGCCGGAGGGGTGTGTTTTCTCGAACCGTTGCCCGCGCGCCGACGCCGCTTGCCGGGCGAATCCGGTGATGAGCGTTTCGACCTATGGCGCATGGCAATGGCGCTGCGTCCATCCCCTCAACGAAGGGCCGGTCCATGGCCATTCCTGAACATCGCGACGCAGACATATCCTCGGGCTCTGCCGAGCAGTTCGTGATCGAACTCTGTGGCGTATCACGCAGCTTCGGCGGCCCCGGAGCCTTGGAGCGGCTTGGCCTGGGCCGGGGTTCCCCCGTCATCCATGCGGTCCGCGACGTCTCGTTCGGTCTCAGGCAGGGTGAAGTGCTCGGAATCGTGGGTGAGAGCGGTTGCGGCAAGTCAACCCTCGCGCGGATGGTCGCCGGCATCCTGAAGCCTACCGCGGGTGAAATCCGTTGGCATGGCAAGCCTCTGTCTTCCCTTCGAGGGCGCGAGGGCAAAGCAGCGCGCCTGAAAGCGCAGATGGTGTTCCAGAATCCTTGGTCCGCAATGAACCCGCGGCTGCGCGCCGCCGAGATTGTCGCCGAGGCGCCGCGCATCCACGGCCTCATTCCGCGCGGCGAGCAAGACGCCTATGTCGCGCATCACTTTCTTCTCGCCGGACTGGACCCTGCCCTCGGCGACCGCTACCCGCACCAACTCAGCGGCGGGCAGCGTCAGCGCCTGGTGATCGCGCGAGCGCTGGCGGTGGTCCCCGAAATGCTGGTCTGCGATGAAGCGGTGGCTGCGCTCGATGTCTCCATCCAGGCTCAGATCCTGAACATGCTGATGGATCTGAGAGAAAAGCTCGACCTCACCAGCATGTTCATTTCCCATGATCTCGGCGTGATCGAACATCTCTCGGACCGTGTAGTGGTGATGTATCTCGGTCGTGTCGTGGAGAATGCGGAGGTGGCTGAGCTTTTCGAACGGCCGAACCATCCGTATACGCGCGCGCTGCTCGAAGAGCTGCCGCGGATCGATGGCGAGCGGCGCCCCTTCGCGGCAATAGAGGGTGAACTGCCGAGCCCCCTCAACCCACCGCCCGGTTGTGCATTCCATCCGCGCTGCCCCTTCGCCATGGAGCGCTGCCGGCGCGAGGCGCCCGCGCTCCTTCCCGTGGCCAGCGGCCATCTGAGCGCCTGTCATTTGAACGATATGGCCTGAGCATGGAAAACGACCTCGGGAATGGCATCGTCGAGGCGCGGTTGGCCGCAGCCCTGGTCGGATTGCGCGGCCGCCTACGGCCGGCTGAAGTCGAGACGGCCCTGAGGACTGCGGCGTTCGATACGTTCGGCGTTCTCGCCGGCGCCCACGGGGCGCCGGGCATATCGGCTTTGAACGACAGCCTTGCCGCGCTGTCGGGCGGGGCGGGGCGCTCGCAGATATTGCTGACGGGCATACGCGTCGATCCCGGCTCGGCGGCGATGGCGAATGGTGCAGCGATCCATGCGCTGGATTTCGACGATCAATACGACCCGGCCCGGGTACACGTCTTTTCCGTAGTCCTTCCTGCCGCGCTCGCGACCGCTGAAACGCTGGGTGGCGTTAGCCTCGATCGCTTCTTCGACGCGCTCGCTATCGGGGCCGAGCTGTTTTGCCGTCTCGGCCTAGCCTGCCGAGACTGCCTCGATACCGGTTGGCATCCTACGACCTTGCTCGGGGCTTTCGCGGCTGCCGCGACCTCGGGAACGCTGCTTGGTCTCGATGAACGACAGATGGTGAGTGCGCTCGGCCTTGCCTATTCGCAAATCAGCGGAACCGTGCAGGTCATAGAAGACGGTGTCCTCGCCAAGCGACTCGGTCCTGGCTTCGCCGCCCGTAGCGGTCTGGTGGCGGCGCATCTGGCGGCCGCGACTATCACCGGGGCGCAGCGTTTCCTGAGCGGAAAGGCAGGACTGTTTGCGCAGTATCGTATTGAAGGCGACCCGGCACTCCTCACCGAGAGGCTGGGTGAGGACTGGCATCTGGCGCGTCTGAGCCTGAAGCCGTTTCCCTGCTGCCGTTGCTCGCACAGCCTGGCTGCGATCGCCATCGATCTCCATTCCGAGGGGCTGCGGCCGGATGATGTCGTCTCCGGAGCCCTTGGTCTCAGCCGAACCAATCACGCGGTAGTGGGCCGGCCCTTTGCGCCGGAGAGCGCCGAAAATCCGGGCGTGCATGGCCAGTTCTGTGCCGCCTACGCGTTCGCCCGCGCATTGTCGCGCGGGAACCTCGGGCCAATGGATTTCACGGCCGCCGCGGTCCTTTCCGGAAGCGTCGCGCTGGCACGGGGGCTGAAATGTACGGTGGAAACAGATTTCGAGCCTCGGGCCTTGGCTCCGGCACGCGTGAGGCTGCTCATGAGGAGCGGCGAGACTCTGACGCGGCTGGTGGAGCGGATGCCAGGGGCTCCTGACTTGCCTCTGTCTTTAGCGCAGCTACGGGCAAAGTTCTCCGCCTGCCTCGGTTCGGTGACCGACTCGCATGTCGAGGCGTTCCGCCTCTGCCTGACCGAGCCCGAGGCGGGTACCGGGACGGCCGAGACGGTCCTGGCTTTCCGGAGGCTGGTAACGGGGTATCGCTAAGCCCTTGCCGACCAAAGCTTGAGAGCACAGCGGGCCGATGATCAATTCCACCGTGGCTGCTTTTTTGGATCTAAAGCCGAGCTATCAGGTGCATCTATCTGCCTGGTCGGCCGGATCGTTCTCATTTGGGCAACGGAAGGTGAAGTAAACAGCATTACCGGCAACGTTCGATCGCACTGTATGGTCATCTCGTTCCAGCCGGTCAGGTTGGCAGTCCGAAGATTCCGGGAAGAGAATGTCCAGGCAGAAGCTCTCGCTTCCGACGCTTTACGCCGAGAATGTCTTGCTGGAAAAGGACCAGGTCCGGATCCTCGACCGGCGTGTGTTTCCGTTCTCGAAGGAGTTCGTCGTCTGCAGCGATTGCGAGCAGGTGGCGCTTGCGATCGAGCAGATGGTCACGCAGAGCAACGGCCCGTTCTACGCAGCCGGCGCGGGCATGGTGCTGGCGGCCAGGGAAGCGGAAAAAGCGACCGATCCGGCCTGCCGGCAGGCCTTGATGGAGGCTGCGGGCGCAAGGCTGGTCCAAACGCGGCCCACCAACAATAACGTCGCGACGGCTGTCCGGCAGATACTGGCCTTCGCCGAGGAGCACGCTGCAGGCAGCGGGTTCGCCGAGGCCTGCGAGAAATTCGTGCTGGAACAATGGGAGGCGCGGCGCGGACAATATCGCGCGGTCGGACGATACGCGAACTCATTGATCGCGGATGGCGAGCGCATCCTTACCCATTGCTGGTCGGAAGGAGCGCTGCTCGAAACGTTGATTGCGGCACGGGAAGACGGGAAGCAGATCGAATTGCTCTGCACCGAGACGCGGCCTTACCTTCAGGGCGCGCGGCTTACCGCGCACAGCGTCGCCGAGATGGGGATCGACGCGACCGTGATAACCGACGGCATGGTGGCGCATGCCATGGCCAGCGGCCGTGTCGGCATGCTGATGACCGCGGCCGATCGTGTGACCATGAGCGGCCATGTGATCAACAAGGTCGGCACGCTTCACGCGGCCATCGCGGCCCGTCATTTCAAGCTGCCATATTTCGCGACGGTAATGCGGCCCGACGCCAAGGCCCCGGATCCGAGCACCGTTCCGATCGAGGAACGTGACGGGGAGGAGAGCCTGCACTGCCTCGGGATCCGCACGGCCAGCCCGCTGGCTAAGGGCTGGTATCCCGCCTTCGACGTGACGCCTCCCGAGCTCGTCTCGGGGATCATCACCGAGCACGGCATATTCCCTGCCGCGGCGCTGTCGCAGACCTTTCCCGTGCAGGACCGTTAGAAACAGGAGATCGACATATGGACGCAGTCATCGGGGGGACGCATCTCACCCGCCTGCCGAATCTGGAAGCGGTGCGCGAGGAAAGGGTATCGACGCCTTTCGGCGATCCGTCCGGCCCGGTCTCGATCGGCCTCTGCGGTGGCAGGCAAATTGCCTTCCTGCCACGGCACGGCAACCCGCACGCGCTCGCCCCGCACAAAATCAACTATCGCGCCAATATGTGGGCGCTGAAGAAACTGGGCGTTACGCAGATCCTTTCGATCGCGACCAGCGGCGGCATCCGGGACGATTTCGGGCCGGCTGCGCTCGTCGTCCCGGACCAGATCATCGACTACACCCACGGGCGCGAGTCGACCTATCACGACGGCACGAATGGCGAGCCGGTGCGGCATATCGATTTCACGTGCCCTTATTCAGAGCGGTTGCGGAGGCGCATCATCGAGGCGGCCAAATCGGCAGGCGAGAGCGTCCATGACGGCGGGTGCTATGGCTGCTTCAACGGACCTCGGCTCGAGACGGCCGCCGAGATCAGCAGACTGGCCGGGGACGGATGCGATCTCGTCGGTCAGACGGGGATGCCCGAGGCGGCATTGGCCCGGGAACTCGGCATCGAATATGCCGCGATCTGTCCGATCGTGAACCACGCTGCCGGGCTGGGCGACAGCAAGCGGGAGATCAGCAGGGAAGAGATCACGCGCACGCGCTCGGCCGTATTCGAGCGGGTCGTGAAGATCGTCGCGGCATTCGCGGCACAGCCGGCCGCACGGGAGCCGGCACTCGCCTGAGTTGCCGCCGAGCATTTGGGCGATATGCCATGACCTATGACGAACCGGATCTGCGCCGCTCGGTGGTTGAGACCTGCCAGGCCATGCAACGGAAGGGCCTCGTCAAGGGCACTTCCGGCAATGTCAGCGTGCGTATCGATGGGGGCTTCCTGATATCGCCGACGGGCGTTCCCTATGAAACGCTTGAACCGGGGCAGGTCGTACGCATGCGCTGGGACGGAACCGTCAAGGGCTGCATGACGCCCTCCAGCGAGTGGCGCTTTCACCGCGATATCCTCAAACGGCGCGCGGATCTGAACGCGATCGTCCACACGCATTCGATGCATGCGGCCGCCGTGTCTGTTCTCGGCCATGAGATTCCGCCCATTCATTACCGGATCGCGGCGGCAGGCGGTCCCAATATACGCTGTGCCGGCTATGCGATGTTCGGCACGCAGGAACTGGCCGATCTGGCCGTTGCCGCGATGGAAGGCCGGCGCGCCTGCCTGCTGGCCCATCACGGCGTGATCGCCGCGCATTCCAGCCTGGCGGGTGCGCTGAACGTCGCGGAGGTTGTCGAGGAACTGGCGACGCTTTATCTCCTGTGCCTGCCGATGGGAAAACCGCCGCAACTCTCTGCCGACGCAATTGCGAAGGTGATCGAGCGGCACAAGACTTATGGGCAGCAGCCTCATGAGGAGAAAGCCGCTCCCGCCGGCCGGTGACGGATATTCACTGCGTCTTTTCAAGCCGCTCCGACAGGAACCTTTTCGCGAAGCTTACGAATTCCTTCGGAGCCGGCCGCAATTGCAGCCGTCGGTCCACGATCATCGCGAACTCGTCGGTGGTCTTCGGCGGATCGTCGAGAGGGATGAAGACCAGGGATGATTTGCAGAAGCCCGACGTGAACCTGTAGCGTGGCTGGAAGGTCACATGCCGCCCGACACGGGCGAGATCCTCCAGAAACCGCATCGATGTGGCCTCCACGTATTTCGGCCAGGGCAACGAGGCGCGCGTCGAGGCCTGCTCGAGCGCGGTGCGGATGGAAGTTCCGGGTTTCAGCAGGCCGATCGGATATCCCACGCACTCCTGATAGGTCACGCATGATTTGCCCGCGAGGGGATGCGTATCGGATACCACGATGCCCATCGGAAATTCCGCCTTGAGCAGGATCCTGAACAGGTCGCGGTCCTTGACATTGAAGGCGAACCCGACATCGGCAAAGCCTTCGGCGACCTGGCTTGCGACGTCCTTGGCCGAATGGATCGACAAGGAGAGATGGATGGACGGGAAGTCCTGCGAAAACCCGCTGATGAGTTCGGCCAGAAGCGTGGTCGCGAAGCTGTCGATCGTCGCTATCCGGACGGTCCCCGTCCGGTAGCCGTGGAGCGAACTGATAGCGTCAACGGTGGGGTCGAGATCCTCCAGGATCGCGCGGCAGTAGCGCAACAGTTCATGGCCGGCCGGGGCGAGACGCAGCGAATGGCCCATATTGTCGAAAAGCTTCACGCCCAGCCGATCCTGCAGATGACTGAGTTGCCGGCTTACCGCCGAAGCGGCCACATTCAGGCGGCGGGACGCCTCGCGGATGGAA